>CAVRIF010000016.1:0-91680 GCA_963721215.1 uncultured Actinomycetes bacterium | reverse complement strand
CCGCGGTCAGGTCGGCAACGCTGAAGCGATCGCCGACCAGGTACTCGTTGCCGTCGAGCTCGGCCTCCAGACGGTCGAGCGCCGCAAGCACCTGGCCCCGCGCCAGCTCGGCGGCCTCGGATGACTTGACGCCGAAGCGCACGCCGACGAAGGCCGTCGCGTAGCGGGCGGTCGCGACGCCGGCGCCCCGCAGGCGGCGGAGGGGCCGCGGAATGTCCGGCGCCACCGCTTCCGCCATCTGCTCGGGGTCGCGGGTCGCCTCGTGCCAGAAGAGCAGCCGGATCTGGGGGCCCAGCTCCTCGTCGAACCAGTCCTCGAGCCCCAATGCCCGGCGCTGTTCCTCACGGTCCTCGGGGTAGAGCGGAGGTTCCGGGTAGCGCTCCTCCAACGCAGCGATGATCGCCGTCGAGTCGCCGATGTTATGCCCTTCCAGCTGGAGCACCGGGAACGTCTTGTGTCTGCCCCTGGTCAGCGCCAGGGCGACCAGCATGTGGGCCCCGGCTGGGGGTGCCTTGCCCTCGTATTCCACCCCCTTGTAGTCGAGCGCCCAGCGGACCTTCTCGCTGTAGTGCGAGAGCCTGATCTGCCAGAGGACGGGCTTCGATCCGGCCACGTTGTCAGCCTACCCGCTCACCCTCGACGTGAAGCTCGGAGATCTCCAACCAGACCATCGTCGGGAAGGGGAGCGAGCGGTTGCCCGGGCGGATCGGACGGACCCAGCGGCGGGTCGGGAACACGAGTCCGCCCGCCTGCGCGTGATCGGCGCAGTAATGCGCCGCCCTGGCCCATCGCCCGACGACCTCGGGGACGTAGTCGTGGCGGCGAAGGCGGCCCTGCGCGTCGAAGTAGCAGGTCTGGCGGCTCGAGTGCGTGTCGAGGCCCTCGGGGAAGCCCACCTCCAGGCGCCGCCAGCTCTCGCCCTCCTCGTCCCAGGCATCACCCTCGCTCACCTCGACGCCCTCCCGGGTCAGCAGGAGCGGCGTGGTCAGGTAGTTCCACATCGCGTAGCCCGCGAAGTAGGTGGAGTCGAGGGCGTCCCAGCGCAGGTTGCGGCGCAGCCCCGCACGGCCGAAGAACTCGGGTCGCGGATCGTCTCGGGAGGCCACCAGGTCGCCGTCCTCGGTCTCTATCCGCGCCCGCCCGCCCTCGAAGATGCCGCGCTGCCCCGTCGTCGGAAACGGGTCCATCACCGCCCGGGGCTCGTGAACCTCGACCGTGAGCTGGTAGTCGGCGAACCGATTCCCGGGAATCCGCGTACGCAACAGGAGGCCTCCCGAACGCACGCGAGCCCTGATCGCCCGCGCCGCCCGCCAGCGCTCGAGCCCGCCGTGAGCCTCCAAGACTTCATCCAACAACGCGCTCATCGGCTCGGGCTAGCGACGAAGTCGCGGTAGATGCGGAGAGCGCCTGCCGCCACGCCTGGGCCCGAACCCGCCGAAAACGTAGGCGCAGCCGAGGCTTTCGGCGGAGTGGTTTCCCGATGCTTTCGGCGGATCGATTACTCATTGCGCAGCAATGAGCCACCAGTAGTGCGGCTGGCCGCCTCGGTGGAGCTCCAATTCGACCCCCTCGGTGCCTGCCAGCGGCAGCTGATCGAGCGGGATCGGCGCACGCTTCCCCTCGATCACGGTGACGATCTCGACCCCCTCGGCGAGGCGCTCGATCGTCGCCGACAGCGTCGAGCCAGCCCCTCCCCAGGCCACCACCTCCTCGCCCACGAACCCGACGGCATCGCCCCGCACAAACCGGCCCTGCGCGTCCGCCCGCGCGGCCGGCGCCACCGCGCCCCAGTGGATCTCCTCCAGCGCGGACTCCAGCCGCTCCGCGTTGCCGGCCGCGTCGCGTTCCGGATCGAGCTCGACCAGCGCCACCAGCGCCGCCTGCTGGGAGAGCGAGCCCACCACGCGAGCCGGCTTCTCGGACAGTTTTGCCGCCTCCTGCGCAGCCAGGATCACGTTCGGCGAGTTGGGGAGCACCAGCACCTCGTCCGCGGACGCCTCGTGGATCTGAGCCAGGATCTCGTAGGTGGAGGGATTGAGGGTTGCGCCGCCGTCGACCACATGCGCGCCGAGCGCCTCGAACAGCGCCTTCAGCCCGTCACCCGCAGCCACGGCGACGACCCCGGTGCGCGCCGGGACAAGGCGGCGCTCACGTGCCTCTATCTGCTCGCGCATATCGCCGACGTCGAGACGCTGCACGTCGCCGGCTTCCTCGAATACGGCCACGGCGACCTCGGGCTCATCGGTGTGCAGGTGCACCTTCAGCGTCTCCTCGTCACCGACCACCAGCACCGAGTCGCCGATCCCCTCCAGGCGCCTGACGAAGGAGCGGGAGTCGAGCCCCCGTCCGGTGACGATGAAGTTCGTGCAGTAGCGAAAGCGGCTGTCGAAGTGATGCGGGCGCGTCTGCCTCGGTGGCTCGTGATGGGCGACCTCCGGGATCGCGTCCACTTCGCCGCGGAGCCCTGCGACGATCCCCGCCAGGATGACCACCAGCCCGTGCGCCCCAGCGTCGACCACGCCGGCCTGGGCCAGCACATCTAGCTGCTCGGGGGTGCGCTCGACCGCCTCCTCCCCGGCCACGGCCGCCACCGCGAGCACCTCGGCCAGCAGCTCGTCCTGCTCCTCGTCGCCCGCCTGGAAGGAGAGGCGCTGGCGGTCCATGTGCGCCAGGTGCTGCGAGGCCGCGTGCGCCATCTCGCGGATCACCGTCAACATCGTTCCCTCAGCCGGGTCACGCACCGATTCGTAGGCGGCGTCGGCCGCGCTGGCGAACGCCGCCGCCACCAGCACCGGGTCGACCAGCTCCCCCGGGCGGCTGGCCAGCTCCTCGGCGGCGCCACGGACGATCTGGCTCAGGATCACCCCCGAGTTCCCGCGCGCGCCCATCAGCGCCGCTCTGGCGACGGCGTGGACGATCTCCTCGCGAGCGCCCGTGTCGAACGGCTGCCCATCGAGCCGGTCCAGCTCACTCATCACGGCACGCATGGTCAGCGCCATGTTGTCCCCCGTGTCGCCGTCGGCGACCGGGAACACGTTCAGGTCGTTGACCTCCTGGCGACGCTGCTCGAGGTGCGCATAGGCGGCTTCGACGACCCGGCGAAACCGCTCAATGGAGGTGTCGGCCATCATCAACCGGCGGCTGCTCGCCTTCGGCTCCGCTGCCGCCGGGCTCGGGCGCGTTCGTAGTGGGGCATCGACTCGCTTCTACCGCGACTTCGTCGCTAGCCCGGGCGAGTCTAGTCTAGGTTCAGGCTGCCTTAGTGATTTTGTTCGACTTCAGGCAGCGCGTGCAGACGTAGACCCGGCGGGTTCTGCCCCGGTCCTGGATCCGGACCTTCTGGAGGTTCGGGTTGAAGCGGCGCCGGGTGGCGACCATCGAGTGGCTGCGGGAGTTCCCGAACGCCGGACCCTTGCCGCAGCTGAAGCAGACCTTGGCCATGGCGACGGTGGATGGTAGCGGGGACCTGGTCGGTTCAGGCGAGGGCTTCCCGGATCAGCGCCATCCGGGTTACGGCGAGGGCGGCGTTTCTGCCCTGGTCGCGCTTGTCTCCGCCGGAGCGGGCCAGCGCCTGCTCCATCGACTCGCAGGTGATGACGCCGAAAGCGCAGGGAACCCCGGTCTCGAGTTGAACCTGCTGAATCCCGCGTGCCGCCTCCGAGCAGACATGGTCGTAGTGGTCGGTCTCGCCGCGGATCACTGCGCCCAGGCAGGCCACGCCAGCGAACCGGCCCGACTCCGCGCACCATTTCGCTGCCAGCGGCAACTCGAAAGCACCGGGAGTTTCGAAGGTGTGCACGGATGCCGCGCTGACGCCGCCCGCGGAGAAGCCCTCGACCGCACCGTTGACGAGCCGCTCCGCGAGCTCCTCGTAGAAGGTCCCCACGCAGACGGCGAACTCACGCCGACCCAACCGCTCACGTTCCTCATCCGAAAAGGCGGGACTAGCCATCCTGGGGCTCGGACTCCTTAGCCCCCAGCGCCTCGCGCTCGATCTCATTTCGATGCTCCTCGTGGATCATCTCCTCATCGAGCGGCAGGCCCTGGTGGTGGAGAGTGTGCCCAAGGCGCTCGCGCTTGGTTCGCAGGTACTCCTCGTTGTGCCGGTTCGGCACCGCCTGGATCGGGACCTGGTCGGCCACCGAAAGCCCGTATCCCTCCAGGCCGTGGATCTTTTTCGGGTTGTTGGTGAGGATGCGGATGCTGGTCAGGCCCAGGTCGACGAGGATCTGCGCCCCGATTCCGTAGTCACGCAGGTCGGCGGGGAGCCCGAGCTTCAGATTGGCGTCGACTGTGTCCAGACCGTCCTCCTGGAGCCTGTAGGCGCGAAGCTTGTTCAGGAGGCCGATCCCCCGCCCCTCCTGGGAGAGGTACAGCAGGACGCCGATGCCCTCGTGCTCGATCATCGCCAGCGCCGCCTCGAGCTGCTCGCCGCAGTCACAGCGCAGCGAGTGGAAGACGTCGCCGGTCAGGCACTCGGAATGGACGCGCACCAGCACCTCCTCCTTGCCCCGGACGTCGCCCTTGACCATCGCCAGGTGATGTTTGTCGTCGACCAGCGAGCGGTAGCCAACTGCGGCGAAATCGCCGAATGCTGTGGGTAGGCGCGTCGAGACAACCCGCTCGACCAGCCTCTCCGTTCGCCGCCGGTATGCGATCAGGTCGGCGACCGTGACCATCTTCAGCCCGTGGCGCCGACAGTACGGGGCCAGGTCGGACACCCGGGCCATCGTCCCGTCCTCGTTCATGATCTCGCAGATCACGCCGGACGGGATCAGGCCCGCGAGGCGGGCCAGGTCGACGGCCGCCTCGGTCTGGCCGGCCCGCTCCAGCACCCCGCCCTCCTTGGCCTTGAGCGGAAACACGTGCCCAGGCTGGACGATCCCATCGGGCTTCGTGTTGGGGTCGATTGCGACCTGGATCGTATGGGCACGGTCGTGGGCGGAGATCCCCGTGGTCACCCCCTCCGCGGCCTCGATCGAGACTGTGAAGTTTGTACGAAACGCCGACTCGTTCTTGGCCGCCATCAGGTCGAGCTCCAGCTCGTCGCAGCGCTCCGGCGTCAATGCCAGGCAAATGAGCCCCCGTCCGTGGGTGGCCATGAAGTTGATCGCCTCGGGGGTGGCGAACTGGGCGGCGAGCGTGAGGTCGCCCTCGTTCTCGCGATTCTCGTCGTCGCAGACGACCACCATCCGGCCGCTCCGGATCTCTTCGATCGCCTCCTCGATGGAAGAGAATGCGCCCGCCTCTTCCGTTGGGCGTTCGGTGGTGGCGGGGTCCGTGGCACTGCGGTTTTCAGCCATGTCGTGTCCCTTTCTCGATCCCAAAGCCTTGCATGAGCCGCTCCACGTAGCGCGCGATCACGTCGACCTCGAGGTTGACCTGCCCGCCCTCGGCCAGCTCTCCGAGCGTGGTCCGCTCCAGGGTCTCGGGGATCAGCGAGACCTCGAAGCCATCGTCGGCCAGGGCGGCCACCGTGAGGCTGACACCGTCCACGGTCACCGAGCCGTGCTCGACGATGAAGCGGTCGAGCTCGGGCGGCGCCGCGAGCCGCAGACGGCGGGCGAAACCGTCAGCCTGCACCGTCCTCACCTCCGCGGTCCCGTCCACGTGTCCCTGGACGAGGTGACCGCCCAGGGGATCCCCAGCTCGCAGGGGTGGCTCCAGGTTGACTGAGGCGCCGCGAACGAGCCCACCCAGGCTGGTCACCGAAAGCGTCTGGTTTGCGACCTCGGCCTCGAAGGCGCCGTCCGACATAGAGGCCACGGTCAGGCAGGCGCCACCCACCGAGACCGAGTCACCCGCGGCCAGCTCCGCAGCGAGCCCGGCGCTGACGCGCAGCCGAGCCCCCTGCTCGCTTCGCCGAAGCTCCTCGACGGTCCCGACCTCGCGGATGATGCCCGTGAACATCCTTCACCACTCCCGCAGGCGGGCATGAACCAGGAGGTCCTCGCCCGAGCGCTCGATGTCCATGGCCAGGGCAGGCGTGGCGTCTGCAACCACGGCGGCACCCTGGCCTCCGGCCAGTGGCCTTGCGCCGGCGCCGCCCAGCACGATCGGGGCGATGAACAGCCGCAGCTCGTCGACCTCGCCGGCGTCGAGGAAGGACCCGGCCAGGGTGGGGCCCCCCTCGAGCAGCACGGCGGTGATCTCGCGCCGCCCGAGCTCGGTGAGCGCCGCGGCGACGCGCGTCGGCGGATCGCCGTCGCAAACGATCAGCTCGGCCCCGGCCTTCCGGAGCGCCTCGGCTCGCCCGCCCGCGGCGGCCGGGGAGACGATCACGACCAGCGGCGCTTCGCCGATCGAGCCCACCAGCCGGGAGTCCGAGGGCAGCCGCGCCTCGGAATCGAAGACGACCCGGGTGGGCTGGCGAGCATCGACGTCGTCAGCGGAAGGCCTTGCCGTGAGCAGCGGATCGTCGGCCAGCGCGGTCCCGATCCCGACGCAGACGGCGTCGCACTCCGCCCGCCAGCGGTGAACCAGCGCGCGACTGGCCTCGCCGGAGATCCACCTGGAGTCGCCACCCGCGGTCGCCACGCGCCCGTCGAGGCTGAGGGCCGACTTCAGGACGACGAGCGGACGGCCGGTGCGGGCGTGCTTTCGAAATGCCTGATTCAGGAGCCGTGCGGCGGCTGCCTCCGGGCCGTTCGCGAGTTCGACCTCCACGCCCTCGTCGCGAAGGATCCCCGGGCCGCGGCCATTCGCCTTCTCGCTCGGGTCCTCGGAGGCGATCACGACGCGCGCCACCCCCGCCGCGAGAATGGCGCCGGTGCAAGGCGGCTGGCGCCCGTGGTGGGCGCAGGGCTCGAGGGTCAAGTACAGCGTCGCTCCCGAGGGATCGTGGCCCCGGGCGCGGCAGTCGTCCAGAACCGCGACCTCAGCATGGGGACCGCCAAGCTGGGCGTGGAAGCCCTCGCCGATCGGCTCGCCGTCGCGCACCAGCACCGCGCCGACGAGCGGGTTCGGGCTGACCCGGCCACGACCGCGCTCAGCCAGCTCCAGCGCCCTTTGGAGGTGAAGCCGGTCCTGGTCTGTGACCACGTTGGGCATCTGCCTGATCGTAGGCCGCCGCGTGCTCGGGCCCGGCCCGCGCCTTGCGCGGCCTGATTGACTGGTCAGTCAATGAGGGATTGTACGCCCCTCGTCCGCCCGCCCCGCGATCACTGCACATAAGGTGCCCCACCGATGGCGCGCGAAGTAGCGGAGGCGGAGGCGAGACGCTTCGGCCGCGCGGCCGGATTGCTGTCGATCGGGGTCGGCTCGGCGGGCCTTCTCACGTACGTCTACTTCTCGCTCGCCTCGCACAACCTGAGCCCGGTCGACTACGGCGAGGTGGTCGTGCTGTGGTCCGCGGTCTTCATCACCATCTCGACCCTATTCCGGCCCGTCGAGCAGCTGCTCTCGCGCACGATCGCCGAACGCCAGGCCACCGAGCAGCCGATCGGCCGGCCGCTGCGGGTCGCGGCGATGATCCAACTGGGCCTCGCGGCCGCCTTCGCCATCTGCGCGCTCGCCCTGCGGGGCCCTCTCCAGGACCAGCTTCTGTCGGGCGACGAGACCCTGTACTGGATCCTGGTCGCCGCCGTGCTCGCGTTCGGCGCGAGCTTCTTCGCGCGCGGCTTTCTGGCCGGCAGCCGGCGTTTCACCCTCTACGCCCTCCTCCTGCTGGCCGAGTCCACGGCCCGCGTCTCGTTTGCACTCGCGGTCGCCATCGGCATCGCCGACGGACAAACCGCGGTGGCCATGGGGATCGTCGCCGCGCCGCTGGTCAGCCTCACGGTCGTCCCGCTCGCCTTTGCGCATCGAGCCGCGGCCCGTAGCGGTGCGGCGCCGCCGCGAGCTTCGGGCCAGCCCGACTTCACACTCGCCGCGGGAGGCGGCTTCGCCGCCGCGGTGCTCCTGATCATGGTCTCGGAGCAGACGCTCCTGAACGCCGGGCCCCTGTTGGTCAGGGCCTCGGAGGGAGCCGCGGCGGCGGGTTTCATCTTCAACGTGCTGATGGTCGCCCGTGCCCCGCTGGTCCTCTTCCAGGCGGTGGCCACCAGCCTCCTCCCGCACCTGACGCGATTGCGCTCCAGCGCCGACTCGCACGATGCGGAGGCGTTCCGGCTCTCGATCCGGCTGACGATCGGCGCCGTAGCCGTCTTCGCGGCCGTGGTCGCGCTGGTCGTGTTGATTGCAGGTCCCGAGTTGATGCAGCTCGCCTTCGGCAAGAACTTCGACTACGACCGCCTGGGACTTCTGATCGTCACCGCCGGTATGGGCTTCTATCTCGCCGCGGTGACCCTGAACCAGGCGGCCTTGGCGCAGGGGCAGGTCCGCCGCGCCGCCGCCTGCTGGGTCGGGTGCGCACTCGCCTTCGTCGGCTGGAACCTGTTGCCGGTGCTGGACGAGTTCCGTCGCGTCGAGGTTGGATTCGCCGGCGCGGCGGCGCTACTCCTCGCGCTCCTCTACCTCCTCTACCGCCGCCCGCGGGCTCGCCCGGAGGATGTCGTCGAGCCCGGCTCACCGCAAGAGCTCGAGGCGCAACTGGCGGCCGCCGACGAAGCCGGCTGACATCAACCGGCGACTCCTCGCTTGACACCATCCCTGGCTCGCTCGGAGTCGCCGGGTTAGGGCTCCTACCTGACCCGGCAGGCACCTCCGCATCTACCGCGACTTCGTCGCTAGCCCGATTCGGCGTTTGCCGCTGCGGCGATCCGCCGGTACGCCTCCGCCGGGTCCGGGTCGCCGAACACGGCTGACCCGGCAACGAACAGGCTGGCCCCTGCCTCGGCGACGCCACCCACGGTCTGCGCGTCCAGGCCTCCGTCCACCTCGATCACCGCGGCTGGCGCCAGGCCGCGCAGCCTCGAAACCTTGTCGGGCGCCGAGGCGATAAAGGGCTGCCCGCCCCAGCCAGGGTTGACCGACATGCAGAGGATCAGGTCGGCGGCCCCGGTCAACTCCGTAACCGACCCAGCAGGCGTCCCAGGGTTGAGGGCCAGGCCGGCCAGGCAACCCGCCTCGCGGATGGCCCCGAGGGTTCGATGGGCGTGAGCGTCGGCCTCGAAGTGGAAGCTGATGCAGTCGGCGCCAGCCCGCGCGAACTCGGCCACCTGGTCGGCCGGGCGCTCGATCATCAGGTGAACGTCGAGGGCGCCGCCACCCTCGTGGACTCGGTCGGCTATCGCGCCCGCGACCAGGGGCCCGATCGTGATCGGCGGGACGAAGTGGCCGTCCATCACGTCGACGTGGATCAGCCGCGCACCGGCGGCCATCACCTCGTCGACCTGAGTGCCGAGCCGGGAGAAGTCAGCGGAGAGGATCGACGGCGCGACCCGCCTGCCAGCGAACAGCTCTCGGGGCGAGGCTGCTGGGGACCTGTCGGTCGCAGCCTCCATCAGATCGACCTCAGCATCGAGTTGCCGCAATGCTGGCAGAGCATGTCCTCGGAGGTGCTCATGCGGACGATCGTCTGGTGCTCACCGCAGTTCGGGCACTGCGAGACCAGCTCGTACCGCTGCATGCAGTACACACAGCGGTAGCGTCCCGGTAGCTGGGTGGGGCGAAGCCAGGGCTCGCCGCAGCCGGGACAGATGGGGCGTTGAAGCGCTATCCCTCCCCCCTCCAAGGCCACGAGCTCAGCGCTCCCCCGCCGAGCCAGGCTCGGCGGTGTCGCGGCGCAGCCGGGAGATGAAGAACCCGTCGGTACCGTCGCGGTCGGGCCTCGTCTGGAGGAAGCGGGGCACCTGACCGGAGGCGAGCTCCGGGTAGAGGGTGCCGAGGTCGTCTGCGCTCAGGGCACGATCGCGTTCGAGCAGGGCCGCGACCGGCTGCTCGTTCTCGCGCGCGGAGATCGTGCAGGTCGCGTAGACCAGCCGGCCGCCGGGACGCAGGGCGGTGGCAGCACGGGCCAGGATCGCCTTTTGTATGCGGGCCAGACGCTCGATCAACTCGGGTGACTTGCGCCACCGCGCGTCGGGCCTGGAAGCGAGCGTGCCGAGATCGGAGCAGGGGGGATCCACGAGGATGCGATCGTAGCCGCCTTCGAGGTCGGCGCTTGCAGCATCCGCCTCGACCACGCGGACGCACACGGCGCCCAGCCGCTCGACTAGCTCCCGCAGGGCGCGGGCCCGCCCGGGGTCGAGCTCGACGGCGACGATCTCGCCGTCGTTTCGCATTCGCGCTGCGATCGCGGTGGTCTTGATCCCCGGGGCGGCACACAGGTCGAGCACGCGCTCGCCGGGTCTCGGGTCGAGCAGCGCCACCACCGCCTGGGAGCCGCGCGACTGCGCCACGAGGTCCCCGGCGGCCAGCCCCCGGCGGGCGGCCTCACCCAGCGGCCCGTGAAAGACCAGCGCCTCGGCCGGCGCCAGCGGCTCGCCGCCCTGCGGTCGCTCAACCGCCTCGTTCGCGGCCTCCAGCTCGGCGAGGGCCCGTGCGGGCTCCGCCTTGATCGTGTTGACCCGAACCGCGGTCTCGGCTGGCGAGTTCATGGCCGCCATCAGCGAACGCGTTCCTCCGGCGCCGAGCTCCTCCCACCACATCCGCGCCAGCCACTCCGGGTAGGAGTGCGCCAGCGCGGCATCGGGAGGCGTGGCGTCATCGAGGGAGCCGAGCAGCTCCTCTCGCTGGCGGGCGGCGCGGCGCAGCACGGCGTTCACCAAGCCCGCCGCTGCCCGCCTCCGCCCCCCACCGCTCCCCTTGGCCAGCTCAACCGCCTGATCGACGGCGGCGTGATCCGGGGTCGCGTCAGCGAACAGCAGCTCGAAGAGCCCCAGCCGGAGCGCGGCGAGAGCGGGGGCGTCGAGCTTGGAGACGGGCCGGTCGGCCAGTCGCTCGATCAGGTGGTCGCAGGTGCCGCGCCTTTGGACCGCGCCGTAGGCGAGCCGCTGGGCCTGAGCCCGCTCGCGTCCCTCGACCCCGTGACGTTGGGAGGCGGAGCGAAGGGCGCGGTCCGCCCACGCCTCGTGCTCGAAGGCGCGGCGGACGACCTCGAACGCGACTCGCCGCGCGGGAGCGACGGTCAACCCAGAACCGGCGGCGGGTGGCCGCGCAGGTAGGCGTCGGCGGGCATCGGGCGCTTCCCAGCCGGCTGCACGACATCCAGCCGCAGGACGCCCTCGCCGCAGCCGAGGCGCAGCGCGCCTCCGTCGGCAGCGAGCCTGCCGGGCGGCAGCTCGCCGTCCTGGGCCGAAGCCGCCCGGACGCCCAGCCGGCCGCCGCCGTCCAGCTCCAGGTAGGCGCCGATATGTGGGTTGAGCGCGCGCACCGTGCGCTCGAGCCGGGCCGCCGGTTGGGCCGGGTCGAGGCGGCGCTCCGAGGGGGCGATCTTCTCGGCGTAGGTGGCCAGCGAGTCGTCCTGCTCCGTGAACTCGAGCCTTCCGGCGGCACGCAGGTCCAGCGCCCGCAGGATCAGGTCGCCGCCGAGCTCGGCGAGGCGGGCTGAAAGCGCGCCGTAGTCGTCGGCGAGCTCGATCGGCGTCCGCTCGGCGAGCGCCACGGGACCGGAGTCCAGCCCCGCCTCCACCCGCATGATCGTCATCCCGGTCTCGGCGTCGCCCGCCATGATCGCGCGCTCAATCGGGGCGGCGCCTCGCCACCGGGGCACCAGCGAGGGATGCACGTTCAGCATTTCCAGCTCGGACAGCAGCGGCTCGCGGATCAGCTGCCCGAACGCGCAAACCACCCCCAGCTCGGCGCCGCACGCGCGGATCCGGTCCACAGTTCCCGCCTCGCTCACGTGGCCCGTTTGGTGAAGCTCGATGCCGAGCTCGCGGGCGGCCGCAGCAGCGGGCGGGGGAGCCAACTTCCTTCCCCGCCCCCGGGGCCGGTCGGGAGGCGTAACGACGAGCACCGGCGGATGCTGCGATGCGGCGACGCGGCGCAGCACCGGGACAGCGAACGCGGAGGTCCCCAGATAGACCGTTCTCACTCGGTGTCGGCTGACGGGGGGCTGTACGCGGTTCCCTCCCGCAGCGCCCGCAACGCGCCCTTTCGCTGCTCGCGCTCCGTTCGGTCGAGAATCAGCACCCCGTCCAGGTGGTCGATCTCGTGCTGGAGGACGCGGGCCTCCAGGCCGGAGGCCTCCACCAGCAGCGACTCACCGCGGACATCGTGGCCTCGCACCCGTGCATGCAGCGGACGCTCGACATCGACCGTGATTCCGGGCAGGCTGAGGCAGCCCTCTACGGCGATCGCCAGCTCGTCGGAGAGCCATTCCAGATCCGGGTTGACGATCGCGGTGGGGGTAGCGTCGAGCCCCGCCTGCACGACCACCAAGCGGTGCATGATTCCGAGCTGGGTCGCCGCCAGCCCGACTCCGAGGGCATCGCGCATGATCGAGACCATCTGCTCGGCCTCACGCTCGAGCTCGGGGCCGAAGCTCGCCACCTTCGTGGCCGGCGACTTCAGCACCGGGTCCCCGAAGGTCCGGACCTGGGCAAGCGCCGCCGCCCGGCGCTCGCGCGCGGCGGGATCGAGCTCGGCAACCGCGTCGTCACCGGGGCCCTGGGGGCTCAGCGGTTCCTCCTCCCGGACTGCGGCGGAGTCTGGTGAATCGCTCATCGGAGCGAGTCTAGTAGTGCCTCTCGGAGCGTTCGGTCACTGTGGGCCCACGTCGACGCTCACCGAGACGCCGCGCAGCTCGCGGCTCGCGGCCAGGCCCTCCACCGCGGCACGTACCGCGTTCACCGCCCCCGCCCGATGCTCCGCCTTCAGCAGAAGCTGACGACGGTGGCGACCCCTCAGCCGAAAGCGGGGCGCCGGCCCCAGGAGCTCGGTTCCTGCCGGCAGGACACCCTCAAGCGCCTGGCGAGCCCGTTCCGAGGCCGCCTGGGCACGGCCGGCCTCGGCCGACGTCAACTCGATCCGAACCAGGCTCGAGAAGGGCGGATAGCGGAGCGCTCGGCGCCGCTCGAGCTCGCCGGCGAGGAACCCCTCGGCGTCATGTGCAGCGGCGTGGCGGATCGCTGCGGCCTCCGGCGCCAGGGTCTGGACCAGCACCCGGCCGCCACGCTCGCCGCGCCCGCTGCGCCCGGCCAGCTGCGCGACCAGCGCGAATGTCCGCTCCTCGGCGCGGAAGTCGGGGAAGCGAAGCGTCGCGTCGGCATCCAGGACAACGCTCAGCACCACATCGGGAAAGTCGTGTCCCTTGGCGACCATCTGGGTGCCGACCAGGACGCCCGACTCGGCCTCCTCGAAGCGGCGCAGGATCTCGACATGGGCGCCGGCATATGCGGCGCTGTCGGAGTCGAGGCGGAACACGGGCAGCGGGGTCACCGCGTGTTCGAGCAGGGTGGCAAGGCGCTCGGTCCCAGCACCGTGCTGGGCAAGGGTGACCGAGCCGCACTCGGGGCACGACTCGGGAATCGGCGCGGCCTCGCCGCAGTGATGACACCGAAGGCGCTCCTCGCGCTTGTGGAGGACGAGCGAAACCTCGCAGTGGGGACACTGGAAGGCGTAGCCGCAGGCTCGGCAGCAGAGGAACGGCGACCAGCCACGCCGGTTGAGGAGCACGATCGCCTTGGCGCCCGCCTCGCGAACCTCGGCGAGCGCTTCGATGGCGCGCGGGTGAAGCGGGCCTGACCGGGGCGAGCTTTCCCGCAGATCGACGACCTCGACCGGCGGCAGCTCGCGGCCGTCGGCCCGGTGCGGCAACTCCAGCCGCGGGAGCTCAAGCCAGCTCTCGGGCCGGGGCGTGGCGCTTCCGGCGACGAGCGTGGCCCCTGCCTCCGCGGCCCGGTGGCGGGCCACCTCGCGCGCGTCGTAGCGGGGATCGCCCTCCTGTTTGTAGGAGGAGTCGTGCTCCTCGTCGATCACCATCAGGCCGACGTCGCCCACCGGGGCGAAGACCGCCGAGCGCGGGCCGACGCAGATCCGCGCTTCGCCCGAGTGCAGGCGCTGCCACTCGTCGCGCCGCTCGCCGGCCGTCAGCCGCGAGTGAAGCAGCGCGACGCGGTCGCCGAAGCGCGCCGCAAACCGCGAGATCGCCTGGGGCGTCAGCGCAATCTCGGGGACGAGCACAATCGCGCCCCTCCCCCGCTCGAGCGCCGCCTCCGTGGCGGCCAGGTAGACCTCGGTCTTGCCCGAGCCCGTGACCCCGTGGAGCAGGTACTCGCGACTGGCGTCACTGTCGCCGTCCATGGCGGCGACGATCACCTCGAGCGCCGCGCTCTGTTCGGACGACAGCGGCGGCCTGGTCGATCTGGCGCCGATCGCCACCACCTGGGGCCGGCGAAAGCGCTGCTCGGCGCGCAGCCTGACCAGCCCCCGGGCTTCGAGGCGCCCCAGCGTCTGCCGGTCGATCCCATCCTCCGTCTCGAGCTGCCGTGCCGGGAGCTCGACGCCGACCGCGGCCGGCTCGGCCAGCCTCTCCAGCGCGGGGCGCTGGCGTCGCCCCAGGCGAGTCCCATCGCCCAGCGCAGCCCGGCCGGCCTCGGTGGCGGCGGCAAGCGTCTCCAGCCTCGGTCCCGTGCCTCGCCCCGCGCGGCTGACGTTGGGCGGCAGCACCAGCTCCAGCCCGCGAGCCGGGGTCGAGCAGTACTGGCGGGCGACCCAGAGCCCGAGCTGGACGAGCTCGCGCGGCGCCCCCGCGGCCAGCGCCTCGATCGGCTCCGCGAGCCGCTCCGGCGGCAGCTCGCTCGACTCGGCGAGGGCGACCACGACTCCGATCACCCGCCGGCGGCCGAACGGCACCAGGAGGACGCTGCCGACGCCGATCTCGCCCAGTCGCTCGGGCAGCCGGTAGTCGAACGGGCCCCGTAGCGCCCGAGCGGTGGTCAGCGGCTCGACCTTCGCGATCGCCATACGGCTGCAGAAGCTAGGCGTGGCGGCGGACGCCGCTTGGTGCCCCGTCAACCAATGGACGGCACGTTCATTGGTGGACGCGGCACTGGCCTATGCTTGCGGCGTGGCGCCGAGGCTGGCACCCGGGGAGCAGGTGATGTTCGAGGGGCATCCGTCGTGGCGCTCGATCATCGCCTTCTACATCAAGGGGTTGTTGCTGGTCTTGCTCGCTGCCTTCGCGGTCGGGATCTTCACCCAGATCTCCGGCGACGAGACCGACGCCGGCCTCGTCACGCTGGTAGCCGTGATCGGGGTTGCCGTCGTCGTCCTGGCCGGGTTCATCAAGCGGATCACGACCCACTACACGATCACCACCCGCCGCCTTCACATCAAGCGGGGAATCATCGCCCGCGAGATTCAGGAGACTCGGCTGGAGCGCGTGCAGAACGTCAACTACAACCAGTCGCTGATTCAGCGCATGCTTCAGGTCGGTGACGTCGACTTCGACACCGCCGCCGGCGACGACTACAACTTCATCTTCGCCGGCGTCGCAAACCCTGACGAGGTGGTCGAGCGGGTGGACCGTGCCACGCACGCAACCCCGGGCTCGGGTCTCGGGGACGAGCCGACCGCTCCGACCAGGCTCGACTAGGAGCAGGACGGACTAGGAGACGTCCGCGGTCGCGCCGGCCTCGGCCTCGGTGCCCCCCAGGCCCGCCGCGGCGCGGAGCGACTCGACTCGGTCGGTGCGTTCCCACGTGAAGTCGTGGTCGGTGCGGCCGAAGTGGCCGTAGGCCGCGGTCTTCTGGAAGATCGGCCGCCGCAGATCGAGGTCGCGGACGATGGCGCCGGGGCGCAGGTCGAACTCATCGCCCACCACCCTGTTCAGCTCGGAGTCGGAAAGCTTGCCGGTGCCGAAGGTCTCGACCATCAGCGATACGGGGTGGGCGACGCCGATCGCGTACGCGACCTGGACCTCGCACCGATCGGCGAGCCCGGCGGCGACGACGTTCTTGGCCACGTGGCGGGCTGCGTAGGCGCCGGAGCGGTCCACCTTGGAGGGGTCCTTGCCCGAGAAGCAGCCACCACCGTGGCGCGCGGCGCCGCCGTACGTGTCGACGATCACCTTGCGGCCAGTGAGGCCGCAGTCGCCCTGCGGGCCGCCGATCTCGAACTTCCCGGTCGGGTTGACCATGAAGGCCTCATACAGCTCCTTGTCCGTGAACAGCTCCTTGTACTCCTCGTGCAGGACCGGCTCGACGACGTGCTCCCACAGGTCGGGCTTGATCAGCGTCTCGCCGTCGATGTCGGGCTTGTGCTGGGCCGAGATCAGCAGCTTCACGACCTCCACGGGGCGATCGTTCTCGTAGCGAACGGTCACCTGGGTCTTGCCGTCGGGGCGCAGATAGGGGATCACGTCCGCCTTGCGAACCTCGGTCAGGCGATGGGCGAGCGTGTGCGCGATCTGGATCGGCATCGGCATCAGGGCCCGTGTCTCCCGCGCCGCGTAGCCGAACATCATCCCCTGGTCGCCGGCGCCGATCCGATCCAGCTCGTCCTCGTCGTTGGGGTCGGTGCGCGCCTCGTATGCGGTCTCCACACCCTGGGCGATGTCGGGCGACTGCTCGTCGATCGCGGTGATCACCGAGCAGGTATCCGCGTCGAACCCGTACTTGGCCCGGTCGTAGCCGATTCGCCGCAGCGTCGCCCGAGCAATGCGCGGAATGTCGACGTAGGTGTCCGTGCTGATCTCGCCGGCCACCACCACGAGGCCGGTGTTGACCAAGCACTCGCAGGCGACCCGCCCCTGCGGATCGTCGGTCAGCACCCCGTCGAGGACGCCGTCGGAGATCTGGTCGCAGATCTTGTCCGGGTGGCCCTCGGTGACCGACTCGGAGGTGAATAGGAACTCGTCCCCTGAGAGTTTCTCGATCGGCATCAGCTCAATTGCTCCGCGCTCGCAGGCGCGACTGTAGCGAACGGTGAGGCCGACGGTCGTGGCTAGCCGGTTGGCGTCACGCCTTCCGGAGCCTCGGCCTCCTGCGGCAGGTCGGCGCCCTCGCCGACGATCAGGCGAGCCTCAGTGGAGAGCTCTTCCGGACTCGACTGGATCGCGACACCGAGGGCCTGAAGCCTTTGGATATCGGACGCGAAGGTCGCATAGGCGGGGTCCTCGCCGAGCCCGGCGCTTTCGGCGAGGGCGATCAGGCCCCCGAGGTTCAGATAGCCGAGCATGGCGAGCTCGCCGGGGAATCCGTCGGTGGCGCGATCGAAGAGCTCCTCTGAGGAGAGGCCACCCTCGCCCGCTGCAAGCTGCTCCACCGCAGCGGGGTCGGTCGCGACCACCAGGGTCGAGCCCTCGATCGCGTAGGTGAGGTCGACGCTGGGCGAGACGCTTACGCTGTACGCAGTCAGCCCGCCGACCTCGCGCTCGCGAACCACGGGAGCCGGAAGCTCCTTGGAGGGATTGAGCGCCTGGGTGATTGGACCCTGAAGGCGGGCCAGCGCCTGGCTGGCCCGGTCGGAGTCGACGTCGGCGGCGATGAACTCGAGGAACGGGATCTGCAAGCCGGGCAGCGCCCCGGTCGCGGCGTCCCCGCCGCCGCCGCCTCCCTCATCGGCGGCCGGCTGCAACGCGATGGCCGCTTCGCCGCCCAGCGAGGGCAGGAGGTCTTTCTGGAGATCTGATCTTGCCCAGCTTCCTCACCTGCTTGACCAGGTCGCCGACCGCCGCCGCCAGCCCCGGCTCGGTGGCGCTGGCCTGCTCGAGCAGGGACATGAGGGTCGTCCCAGGCCGGCCGATGCCAACGTAGCCGAGGGACTCCGGGGGCAATGCACCGGCGAGCTGGGGCTCGAAGGAAGGAAAGGCCGAGAAGAAGCCAGGGTGAGCCTTGGCGCGACGGGGATCGAGCTGGGAGTTGAGGTCGATATCGAGCCCCTCGTCACCTGCCACCAGGGCCACCGCAGCTCCCTGGCTGGCGCCCGGATTGATCAACGCGGCGAAGGTGGCCAGCGACCCGCGCGGGTCGGCGACGAGCCCCGCGATGCCGCCGGGGGAGATATAGGCGTCCGCGAGGCGCTTGTCGGGGAGGGCGTCTCGTGCCGCGCTCGCACTCGGATCGCCCGCCAGAGAGCCCGTTCCCTCCTCTCCGCTGTCGGCGTCGATCGCTTCCCGCACGCCGCTCCGAGTGCCGATCGCGAGAAAGCCGCCGACCAGTGCGGTCGCCAGCCCGCGCCGATCGACGCGCACCTCGACCTCGCGGTAGGTCGTCGAGCGGGGCGTTCCAGCCGCGATCGAATCGGCAAACTCCCGCGCCCCGCTTTCGTCGCTTGCCTCGAGCAGCTGGACCTCCTCGCCCACGGCGCCGCCGCCAGCGGGCACGACCGCGAGTGCCGCCTCGCCGCCGAACCAGGGCTGGATGTCGCGCTCGAAGTCGGGCGCGGCGCCATCCGGCCCAGGCAGCCGCGACAGCAAGAGCGCGGTCACCTGTTTGGTGATTCCGGGAACGCGCTCGGAGACCTTGGCGGCGTCCTCGTACTGCTCGGTGTCGCGGTCGACGTTCAGGTGCACGTAGGCCAGCGCGTCCTCGGGAACGAGCTGGATCGCGTCATCGGCGGGAGGGCACGTGTCCCCACCCGGCGCCTGGCAAGGCAGCGCCGGAACGGCGACCAGCCAGACCAGCGCGAGGGCCGCCACGGCGCCCAGCGCCACGGCGAGGCGCAGCCGGGTGTGGAACTCAAGGTCGAGCCAGAACTCCCGAGACCCCCGTCCGATCGCCGCCGGAACCCGCCCGGCCACACGCCCGGCCTCGAAGGCTGCGTCCTCGACCACGTAGCCGGCGTCCTTCAGTCGCTCCCTCACCGACGCCAAGCGCGAAGGGCGCATGAGCGGCCAGCTTGGCCGCCGACGGCGTAGCCAGTCAGGTCGCCGCAGATGCAGCCAGTCAGGTCGCCGCAGGTGAGGGCGGCCCGGCCACCGCAGGCGAGACCAGTTCGGCCGCGGCAGTCGAGGGCGAGGAAGCCGGCGCACGGGCGAAGGACCTACCGCGACTTCGTCGCTAGCCCAGATCGGATTCTTCGCGAGCGTCCCGAGCGGGGGACGAAGTCGATCACCAGGGGAACGCCCTGAAGCCGGTAGGCCTCGCGAAGGCGGTTCTCGAGGTGGAACGCCCACGCGCGGGTGATCAGACGGCGGTCGTTGACCTGGATCGCGAAGCGGGGCGGTCGGCGCTCCACCTGCGCCGCGTAATACAGGCGCAAGCGCCGCCCCCGCTTGGCGGGCGGCGGCCGGCTGGCAAGGAGGTCCTGGACGAAGCGGTTCAGCTCCGGGGTCGGGATGCGCGAGGCGCGACGATCGGCGAGCTCGACCGAGCACTCGAGCAGCTTCGGCAGGTTGCGGCCGGTGAGAGCCGAGCAGGTGATGACCGGCGGGCGAAGCCGGAGGCGCTTCTCCAGCCTCGCCGTCGCATCATCCAGGTCGGTCTCGCCGACGTCCCACTTGTTCAGGGCCACCAGCGTGGCGCAGCCGGACCGCATCGCCAGCTCGGCGACGCGCAGGTCCTCGGAGGTGACGCCCTCGGAGGCGTCGCAGACCACCAACGCCACGTCGGCGCGCTCTGCCGCTCGCTCGGAGCGGAGCTGCGCGTAGTAGGCGACCGTGCCGGCGACCTTGGTTCTGCGTCGCAGTCCGGCCGTGTCGACCAGGATCAACCGGCGGCCGTCGAAGTCGAGCTCCGTGTCGATCGCGTCGCGGGTCGTCCCGGCGATCTCGGACACGACCACCCGCTCGGTGCCGAGGAACGCGTTCACCAGCGAGGACTTGCCGACATTGGGCCTCCCAATAATGGCGACATGAATATCAACCGGCGACTCCTCGCTCGACACCGTCCCTGGCTCGCTCGGAGTCGCGCGCTAGGGCTCCACCTGACCCGGCAGGCACCTCCGTATCTACCGCGACTTCGTCGCTAGCCCGGGCCAAACCACCTTCGGCCATTTCCGCGAGCCGGTCGAGAATCGCCGGTTCCGTGGCCGTGGGTGGCCGAGACGGGATGCGGGTCGCCCGAGGCCGAGCCGGTGGAACTCGGCCGCCAGGTAGGCGTCGCCGGGCTCGTCGATCTTGTTGGCGACGACGATCACGGGAACCTTGCCGCGGCGGAGGATCTCGGCGACCTCGGCGTCGCCCTGGCGCAGGCCGGCGCGTGCGTCCACGACCAGCGCCACCGCGTCGGCGTCGGCGATCGCCTCCCGCGCCTGCCGCTGGACGGCCACGGACAGCGAGTCCTCGGCCGCGAGATCGACACCGCCGGTGTCGACGAGGCGAAAGCGGCGGCCGTTCCACTCGCAGTCGAGCGCCTTGCGATCCCGGGTCACCCCGGCATCGCGGTGGACGACCGCGTCGCGGCCCCCCGCAAGCCGGTTGGCGAGCGTCGACTTGCCCACGTTGGGGAAGCCGACCACGGCGATCTGGGGAAGACGGTCGCTGGTCACGATCGCCCGATTCCCTTCTGGGCGGCGAGATCCGCGATCCGAGCCGCGACCTCGTCGACGCTCAGCCCGGTGGTGTCCATCTGGACCGCGTCGTCGGCGGCGCGCAGGGCGCCGTGCTGCGCCCGCGGTCGCGGGCGTCACGGGTCGCCTGTGCCGCCCGTACGTCGGCAAGCGGCTCGCCGGTCTCGGCGGCGCGTCGGCGGGCTCGCTCGGCGTCGCTCGCCGTGAGGAAGACCTTGAGCGTCGCGTCCGGGCTGACCACGGTGCCGATGTCGCGGCCCTCGGCCACGTAGTCGCCGGCCGCGATCAGGGTCCGCTGGCGCTCGACCATCGCCTGCCGGACCTCGGGGTGCACCGACACCCGCGAGGCCGCGGCCGACACCTCGGGGGTGCGGATGGCCTCGGTCACGTCCTCGCCGTCGAGCGAGACGCGTCCGCCGGCGAGCGCGACCTCGATGCCAGGGACCAGGCGGCCGAACCCGACCCCGTCGTCGAGGCCGGCGCCGGCGCGCAGGGCGGCCAGGGCGACGCAGCGATACATCGCTCCGGAATCGAGGTAGGTGAGCCCGAGGGCGCGGGCGACGGCGCGGGCGACCGTCGACTTGCCCGCGCCGGCCGGGCCGTCGATGGCGATGACCATGCGCGTGAGGATAGAGTTGAGCCGATGCGGAGCTGGGACATCTCGACGCTGGACGTCCAACCTTCCAGTCCGGCCGTCCTCGACTCCGAGGCCGAGGGGCGCGCGATCGTCATCCACCTCCCGGCCGGTGAGCAGCTCTCCGAGCACCAGGTCCACGAGCGGGCGTGGCTGCTGGTCGTCTCGGGCAGGATCGAGATCGACGGGCCCGGCGGCGACGCCGCCAGCGGCGGGCCGGGACTGCTGGCCGAGTTCGATCCGAACGAGCGGCGCGAGGTCCGGGCGACCGAGGAGGCCCGCCTCCTGCTGCTGCTCTCCCCCTGGCCAGGCGAGGGGCACCCAAGCCTCCGCTAGGACGGCTAGGAGGGCCAAGCAGCGACGCCAGGTCCGCCTCGAAGCGCGGGTAGCTGACCGCGGCCGCTCCAGCGCCGACGACCTCGACGCCGTCGCGCGAGGCGAGCCCGGCCACCGCGCCCAGCATCGCCATCCGATGGTCGCCGCGAGCGTCCAGACGGTCCCGCCGCGAAGGCCGCCGGTACCGCGCACCGCGAATCCGTCCTCGAGCGCCTCGATATCCGCGCCGACCGCGCGCAGCCCCTCGACCACAGTCGCGATCCGGTCCGACTCCTTGTGGCGCAGTTCCGCTGCCCCGGATAACCACGGTCCTGCCCTCGGCGAAGCAGCCCACGAGCGCCACCAGCGGCAGCTCGTCGATCGCCAGCGGCACCTCGTCGCCGTGGACGCGAGTGGCGGCCAGCGGGCCGTGGCGGGCGACGATCGCCCCCCGAGGCTCAGGGCCGCCGCGCGAGAGGTCCTCCTCGACCTCCACCGCCGCGCCCATCCGGTTCAGCGTCCCCAGCAGGCCGATCCGGGTCGGGTTGAGGCCGACCTGCTCGCAGCCGGACCTGGCTTTCGCGGCACGAGCGCCGCGGCGACGAGGGGAAAGGCGGCCGATGAGAAGTCGCCGGGCACCGAGATCCGCTCCGGCGCCAGCCGCTCGGCGGGGCGCACGGCGATCCGGCGGACCGGGCCGCTGTGCACCGCCGCCGTGGCCCGCAGCTCCGTGACCTCGACGGCGGCTCCGGCCGCGGCCAGCATGCGCTCCGTGTGGTCGCGAGTGGCGGCGGGCTCGACCACCTGGGTCTCGCCGTCGGCCAGCAGGCCAGCGATCAGCACGCACGACTTGACCTGGGCGCTGGCCACCGGAAGCTCGGTACGAGACGCCGTGCAGCGCCGAGCCCTCGACGCGAAGCGGCGGCAGGCGGCCGTCGCGGCACTCGACCTTGGCCCCCATCATCCGCAGGGGCTCGGCAACCCGGTCCACGGGACGGCGCCGGATCGACTCGTCTCCATCCAGGGTCCACGCGCCCCTGCCCTGCCCGGCAAGCCAGCCGGGCAGGATGCGAAGCAGGGTGCCGGCGTTCATGACGTCGAGCGCGATCGGCTCGGCGCCTTCGGCGACTCGCTCCCCCGGGCCACGCAGCCCGATCCCGCGCACCCGCAGATCGCTGCCGCCGGCCTCGCTCGACGGACCAAGCTCCTCCACCTCGGCGCCGATCGTCCGAATCGCGCTCAGGGTGGCCCGCGTATCCGCTGCGTCGAGGCAGCTCTCGATCGCGGTCGCCCCCTCCCCCATCGCCCCGATCAGCGCGGCGCGGTGGCTGATCGACTTGTCGGGCGGGGGCAGCAAGGTGCCGCGGAGCGGCCCGGAGGGGGCGAACCGCGTCACCGGGCGACGGACACGTTGTGGCCAAGCTTTCGCACGATCTCGGCCGCCCGCTCGGCCTCGGTTTCGCCGGCGACCCAGAGCGAGACCGCGCCGGTGCGCATGTCGGGCGCCGGGTAGAGCGCCATGTCCTCGATGTTGACCCCGGCGCGGCCGAGCGCCAGCGCGATCTCGGCGACGGTGCCCGGCTGGTTCTCGACGCCGAGTCGCAGCTCGTAGAGGTCGCCGCCCACCCGGTCCGGCCTCCAGCAGGCGGCGGCGGTGGTCGCGGGCGGCGCCGTGCCAGGCGTCGACCCGCGCCGCGTCGCCCGACCGGATCAGCTCGGCCGCCTCGCGCAGCCGGTCGGAGGCCTCATCGACCTCGCGCGCCACCGCCTCGCGGTTGGTGGCGAAGATGTCACCCCACACCGGAGGGTTCGCCCCCGCGACCCGGGTGGTGTCGCGAAAGCTCGGACCAACCTCGGGCAGGCGCTCGGACTCCTCGGCCGCCGCCGCAGCCGCCTGCTGAACGAGCACGTTGGCGATCACGTGCGGAAGGTGGCTGACGGTCGCCATCAGCCGGTCGTGGGCGTCGGCGTCGATCGCCTGGGGACGGGCGCCGAGGTCGGCGACCGCGCGCTGGAGCCGGTCGTACAGGAGGCCGCTGGAGCGCTCGGTGGGCGTCAGGTACCAGCGCGCCCCCTCGAACAGGTCCGCGCGCGCGTTCTCGACCCCGGCGGTCTCGGCGCCGGCCAGCGGGTGCCCGCCGATGAAGCGCTCCTCGAGCGGCCCTCGCACCCGTTCCACCAGCGCCCCCTTGGTGGAGCCGACGTCGGTGACCGCCGTCTGCTCGCCACTTGCTGAGAGCGCCTCGGAGACCAGTCCCGGAAGAACTCCGACGGGCGCAGCGCAGAAGACCACCTCGGCATCGGCGACCGCCTCGGCGATCGTGTCGGTCACCTCGTCGACCGTGTCACGCTCCAGCGCCCGCTCGCGGGCGTCCGCGTCAGGATCGAAGCCGCTTACCTTCGCGCCCAGCCGCCGCTTCGCTGCCAGCCCGATCGAGCCGCCGATCAGGCCGACGCCGAGGACGGCGATTCTCATCGTGTGGCTGGGCCCTCTCCACCCTCAGACCCTGGAGAGCTCCTTGCCGGCGATCTCGGTGACCACCCGGAGCTGCTCGGCGTAGTCGGCAAAGCGCTCGGTGGCGATCGCCTGCGGACCGTCGCAGATTGCCTCCTCGGGCTCGTTGTGGACCTCGACGATGACCCCGTCGGCGCCGGCCGCGGCCGCGGCAAGCGACATGGGCTGCACCCAGTCGCGCCGCCCCGCCGCATGGCTGGGGTCCACGATCACCGGCAGGTGGCTGAGCTCACGCAGCGCCGGAATCGCCAGCAGGTCGAGCGTGAACCGGTAGGTCGTCTCGAAGGTCCGGATGCCGCGCTCGCAGAGCATGACGTTCTCGTTGCCTTCCTTGAGAACGTACTCGGCCGCCATCAGCAGCTCCTCGAGGGTCGAGGAGAGGCCGCGCTTCAACAGCACCGGATGGCCGGTGCGCCCGGCCTCCGACAGCAGCGAGTAGTTCTGCATGCTGCGAGCGCCGATCTGGATCACGTCCGCCACCTCGACCACGTCGGCGACGTCGCGGACGTCCATCAGCTCGGTGACGATCGGCAGCCCCGTCTGCTCCTTCGCCTCCTGGAGCAGGCGCAGGCCCTCGGCGCCAAGCCCCTGGAAGGAGTACGGCGACGTGCGTGGCTTATAGGCGCCCCCGCGGAGCATCGAACCCCCGTGCTCGGCAACCGCCCGAGCCACCTCGAGGGTCTGGTCGCGGCTCTCCACCGTGCAGGGCCCGGCGATCAGCGCGAAGTGATCGCCTCCGACCTTGCGTCCGTCGACGTCGATCACGGTCCGCTCGCCCTTGCGGAACTGGGCCGAGGCGAGCTTGTACGGCTTCAGGATCGGCACCAGGTGATCGACCCCCGGCGCCCCCTCGAGCCCCAGTCCCGCAACCCTGTCGCGGTCGCCGATCGCCCCGATCACGGTCAAGCAGCTCGCCCTTCGAGATGTGGGCCGAACAGCCCACCGACTCAACTCGGTCGACGACCGCGTGGATCTGCTCCTCGGTCGCTCCCTCTTTCATCACGATCATCATCGTCTTGTAAGCCTTTCAGAGTCTCATTCGGTGTGGTTTGTGAATCGGTTCACGTCCCGCGTAGGGGCGCAGCTACGGCGTCCGGCGGAGCTCTCCTGCTAGGCGGGCCGAAATCGGCCGTGCCGGACGCCTAGCTAAATCGCGAATAGATGAACCAGGCACGCCGACGCAGCCCCTGCGGGGCAAACGAGAAAGCCAGCCTGCTCGCGCGGTTCATTGATCCAGGTTTGTAGCACGGCCGCGCGGATTCCGCAAATTCCGGCCTCAGACCGCCGCCGCCAGGGCGTCGAGGAAACGCTGGTTCTCGGCGCGAGTGCCGTAGGTGACGCGGATGTGGCCGGGACCGCCGAGGCCCTCGCCCCCGCGGACCACGATCCCGGCCTCGCCCAGGCATCGGATCACCTCGGCCTCGTCGTTGCCAATGAGCGGGATCCAGGAGAAGTTGGCATCGGAGCCCGGGGGATCGAGGCCGAGCTCGCGCAACGCCTCCTCTACGAAGATTCGCTCGACGATCGTTTTCTCGACGCGCTCGGCGACGTCGTCAGCGTGCAGGATCGCCTCGGCGGCGGCCGCCTGGGCCAGCTCGTTGACGCTGAACGGCTGGCGCACGGCGTCGACCGCGGCGCGGAACTTGGCCGAGCAGAGCGCGTACCCGCAGCGCAGGCCGGCGAGCCCGTGCACCTTGCTGAACGTCCGCAGGGCAACCACATTGGGGAGGTCCGCCACAAGGTCGACGCGTGGCGTCGGGATCGTCGTTGGTCTGGAACTCGACGTAGGCCTCGTCGAGCGCCACGGTGACGTGGTCGGGCACCCGTTGGCAGAAGTCGCCGATCTGCGCCGCCGGGATGTGGGTGCCGGTGGGGTTGTTCGGGTTGCAGACGCAGACGAGCTGGGTGGCGGCGGTGATCTCGGCGAGCATCGCCTCGAGGTCGTGGACGTAGCCCTCCGTGAGGGGAACGCGGATCTCGCGGGCACCGGAGAGCGCCGCCAGGTGCGGGTAGATCGAGAACGCCGGCCAGGCGAAGAGGATCTCGTCGCCGGGCTCACACAGCGCCTCCGCGGCAGCAAGCAGGATCTCGCAGGAGCCGTTGCCGACGGCAACCCGCGCCGGATCGGTGTCGAAGCGCTCGGCGATCCGGCGGCGCAGACGGCGCGCGTGCTGGTCCGGATAGCGGTTGAGTCCGTTGGCGGCCCTGGCGAGGGCCTCGATCACTGCCGGATGGGGGCCCCAGGGAGACTCGTTGGAGGCCAGCTTGACGACGTCCTCCGCGCCGAACGCCTGCCGCGCGGCGTCCTCGTGCATCCCCGCCTCGTAGTGAGGCAGGCGGGCGAGCTTCTGGGCGAAGGTAACCGCCATTCGAGCTGCCATTGTGCCTGACATCACTCCGCAGCCTCCTCGGCTTCGCCTCCGGGGGCTGCGGGTTAGGGCGCCAACCGGGTGGACCCGGGCAACCCGCAGTGTGGACCTGCCGGGTCAGGTCGGCGCCCAAGCCCGGCGGCAACGTAGCCGAAGGCGAGGCTGCCGCCGGAGTGGTTACTGAGCGGCGTGGAGATCCGACCGGAGCTCCTGCGCCTTGCCGAGATAGGTATGCGCCGGAGCATGGTCGCTGGGCCCGTAGTAGTGCACGAGGACGCGGATCACGCTGCGCATGGCGCCCGGGACGTCGAGCTCGCGCGTGCAGAGGAGCGGCACCGCCTCGAGCCCCAGGCGGCGAGCAGCGACCGCGGGAAATTCGGCGTTCAGGTCGTCGGTGGTCGTGAACAGGCAGCTCACGATCTGCTCCGGCTCGAGCCCGTTCCGCGACATCAGCTCGCGCATCAACGCCTCGGTGGCGCTGACGATGGCCTCGACGTCGTTGCTCTCGGCCTTGACCGCGCCCCGGACGGCCCAGAGGCGTTGTTCATCACTCATCAGCGCGAGCATCTTTCCAGAGGCGCCGTACCTCGGGAGGATGGAGCTGCCGCGCCTTCCCCTCGGGCAGCTCGCCCAGGTCGATGGAGCCGAACCGGATCCGGGCCAGCCCGAGGACCTCGTTGCCGACCGTCTCGACCATTCGCCGTACCTGGCGGTTGCGTCCCTCCATGATCGTCAGTTCGAGCACCCGCGGCGACACTCGGCGTACCCCGGCCGGCGCCGTCATCCCGTCCTCGAGCTCCACGCCCCGCCGCAGGCGGCGGAGCTGGGCATCGCTCGCCGCCCGGCGCAACCTCACCCTGTAGCGCCGCTTCACCCCGTATCGCGGGTGCGTCAGCCGGTTGGCGAGCTCGCCGTCGTTGGTGACCAGGATCAGCCCGGTCGAGTCGGCGTCCAGCCTGCCCACCGGATACAGGCGGCGGGTCGACTCCACCAGCTCGACCACCGCCCGGCGCCTGCCCGGCTCCCGCGCCGTCGAAGTAATTCCGGCCGGCTTGTTGACCATCCAGACCTCGCGCGGCTCGGGGGCGACGGGCCGTCCGTCCGCCTCCACGGCGCTCGACTCGTCGACGTCGCGGGCGGGGTCGGTGACCGTCCGTCCGCCCACTCGAACTCGACCGGCGGCGATGAGCTCCTCGGCACGGCGCCTCGAGGCGACGCCGCAATGGGCCAGGTACTTCGCGAGACGCACCGCCCCTCGGCAGTCAGCTCGTCCGCTGCTCGCCGGCCTTTAGCAACCGCTCCCGCAGCTCACGCTCGTCCTCGGGCGCCGGATCGAAGCTGGATGGGTCGGGAAGCTGGTCCAGCCCGCTGAGGCCGAAGAGCCGTTCGAACAGCGGCGTCGTCCGGTAGACGACCGCGCCGAAGCGGGAGCGCCCCGACTCCTCGATCAGCCCCCGCTCGGTGAGCGTCGCCACCGCAGACTCGGAGGAGACCCCGCGGATGCGGGCGATCTCCGGGCGTGAGACCGGCTGGAGGTAGGAGACGATCGCCAGCACCTCGGCCTGCGCCTGGGTCAGCGGCGGCGTGCGCGGCCTCGACAAGAGCCGCCGGGCCGCTTCCTCGGCGATCGGGTCGGCGGCGAGCGTGTAGCCGCCGGCCACGCGGCGCAGGACGACGCCGCGCGTGCCCTCGGCCAGCGCCCCCTCCAGGGCATCGAGCGCCCGGTCCACCTGGGCCTCGCTGGCGTCGCAGGCCTCGACGAGCTCGGCGGCGGACACCGGCTCCGGGGACAGGAACAAGAGCGCCTCGATCGTCCGCTCGAGCTCAGGCGTCATGGGCTAGCGACGAAGTCGATGTTGTCACCTCGATTGGCCCGAAGAGCTTCTTTTGCGTCCATGTCGCCTCGCCTCGCTTGTGCATCTCGAGCAGCGCGAACAAGGTGACCGCCTGAGTCAGCCGATCCTCGTCGGCGAACGCCTCGTCGAAGTCGAAGCGCCCCCGGCGCGCAAGCAACTCGCGAAGCAGGGCCAGCCGACGCTCGAGCGAGACGGTGGGACGGATGTGGCTGGTGTCGGGCGCGGGCGGCGTCCGCAGCAGGTCGCCGATCGCCTCCGCAAGACGGACCGACTCGTACACCTGGGTGGCGGCGTCCAGCGAGGCGCGCCGCAGCTCCGGGGGCAACGGCGCGGACCGGTACAGGTAGCGGCGCCCATCGGCGAACAAGCCGGACAGATGGGCGGCCGCGTCGCGGTAGCGGCGGTACTCCAGCATTCGCGCCAGGAGCTCGTCGGCCGCCTCCTGCGGGCCAAGCTCCGGCAGCTCCTCCTCGGCCGCCGGCAGCAGCAGCCGCGACTTCAGCTCCAGCAGCGAGGCGATCAGGACCAAGAACTCGGTGGCCGCGTCGAGGTCGAGCTCGCCGGCGCTCTCCAGGTGCTCGAGGTAGGCGACGACGATCTCGCCCAGCGAGACCTCGGCCAGGCTCACCTCCTCGCGCAGCACGACCGCCATCAGGAGGTCGAAAGGGCCCGCGAAAACGTCCAAGTCGAGGTCGAGCTCTGCGGCTCTCACAGCGGCAAGGGTAGTCCGTGAGTCGGTCGGGGCTAGGGACGAAGTCCCGGTAGATACGAGTTGCCCGGGTCCACTCCGTTGGCGCCCTAGCCCGGCGGCCCCGGAGGCGAAGCCGAGGAGCCGCCGGTTGATCTGGCCCGATCCCCATTGCTTCTCGGACGTCGGCGAGGGTCTCGGAGGCGATCGCCCGGGCCTTCTCGGCCCCCGCCGCCAGGGTCGCCTCGATTCCCGCCTCGTCCGGGCGCAGCTCGGCGTAGCGCTCCCGGACCGGCGCCAGGTAATCGACCAGCGCCTGCGACACCGCCGCCTTGAAGTCGCCGTAGCCCGATCCCGAACTCGTCTTCCACCTGTTCGGGGTGACGCCGCCGAACCGCCGAGAGGACCTCGATCAGGTTCCCGATCCCGGCCTTCTCGGGGCCCCGGTTGACCTCCGTGCCCGAGTCGGTGACCGGCCTGCGGACCTTCTTGCGACCGCGTCGGCCTCGTCGAGGGGGTACAACGGTCCCCTGCTCGGAGCCGTCAGTGGGTCTGGACATCCGGGTGCTCCGGGTCCTGAAGGTTCCTCGTCCGCGCCCCAACCTCGGGGTACCGGCCCTCGGAACGACCAGGATCTCGCCGAATCGCGCGTTGAACCGCTCCGCGATATCCCGCATCGCTCGATGTGCTGGCGCTGGTCGTCGCCCACCGGCACCCGGTGGACCGCGTAGGCCGAGCACATCCGCCGCCTGGCACCGGATAGAAGAACAGCCCCGGCGAGACGAGCTCCGCGCTGCTGCTCGGCCTTCTCCTTGTAACTGGTGCATGCGGTTGAGGTTGGCCCAGGCGGTCACCGCTTGCCCAGCAGCCAGGCAGAGCCGTGTGCTCCTACACGTCGGACTGGCGAAAGAGGTGGCAGGCTCCGGCTCCAGGCCCGCGGCGATCAGGATCGCGGTGGTGTCGTAAAGGCGCTCGCGAAGCTCGACGGGGTCCTGCGGCACCGTGATCGCATGCAGGTCGACGATGTAGTAGATCGCCTCGCCGCGTTCGAGTCCCTCGACGTACTGGCGGATCGCCCCGATGTAGTTGCCGAGGTGCTTGCGACCGGTCGGCTGGATGCCGCTGAAGATGCGCCTCTCCGCATCGCGGGCGCGGACTATAGAGGCACCTCAACCGGCCCCGGATGCCAGCGTCGCGGTTCCGGCTGCTCGCGGAGCTGGTGCGCCGGGGTGAAGAAGTCCCGGTGCAGGCCAGCGTGATCGCGATCACCCGCGGCGAGGGCGACGCTGCCCCAGCAGGTCCGAGGAGGATGAGCTTGGAGACGGACGGCGTCGATGAGATCGGCGCGGGCAGGGCGGCATCCCGTCGTCGAGTCCCAGGAAGAAGATAGACCATCGTATTGGTCGAGTCGACCCAGGCGGAATCATCCCGAAACGCCAGGCTGCGGCGGACGATCAGCGCCGCGCCTGGTAGAGGTCGCGCAGCACCCAGGTCGCCTCGATCTCGCGGGCGTGCCGGGTGACCTCGTCGCCGAGCCGGTCAGGGCGACCGCCGCCGCGATCATCGAGTTGCCGACCACCATGCCCCCCACCGGCACCAGGTAGCGAGGCTCGGGCTCGACGACGCCGAGGGCGATGACGAGGCCCAGGGTGGCCGCGGCGGCCAGCGCCAGCGCCAGCAGCCGGGTGCCCATGGCGTCCGGCGCCTGCTTCGCCCGCGCTCCGGCCTGGAGGGCGCCGAACACGACCATCACGGCGATCAGCGCGACCACGAACCAGAGGCTGTCCTCGTCGAAGATGAAATTGATCACGTAGCCGATCGCGGTCAGCTGGATGAACGGACGCGCACCACCGCGATCCCGATGTCCTCCTCGAGATCGGCGCGGCGCCAGTACGACACCGCCACTGCGACGGCGACCAGCACCAAGGTCGCGGCGACGTCGCCCAAACCGACCTGATCGAGGGCTGGTCACGCCGCGATTATCCGCCGCGGTGCGTCCAAGTCGCCCCCACTGCCATCGTCGTGCACCCCCCAGCGGACGGAAGGATTGCGACCGGCTATTTGCTCAGACCGCGGCTGCTCCTTCACCGGGCCTTCGACGACGACCCGCCCCTCGTCAAGCCGCACCACCCAGTCGGCCATCCTGCGCGCCTGGTTGAGGTCGTGGGTCGACGAGAACGGTGGAGACCTTCACCCGCTCGCGCAGGTGCAGGAGGGTCGCCTCGACCGCCCCGCGCGCGTCCTCGTCGAGGGCCGAGGTTCGGCTCGTCGAGGAGCAGAACGCGCGGCTCGAGAGCCAGCGCACCGGGCGAGCATCACCCGCTGCTGCTCCCCGACCGAGAGCTTGCCCGAGTCGCGCGATGCGAACGAGGCGTCGAGCCCGGCGAGGTCCAGCAACTCGCGCCCTACCTCGGTTCGCTCCCTGCCAAGCCGGCGGCGAAGCGAACGTACTCCTCCACCGTCCCCTCGAGCAGCGCCGGGAGCTGCGGCACCAGGCAGACCTCTTCGCGCCGGAGCTCGAGCGGATCGCGCTCGCGCACGTCGGCTCCCTCGTACCGAACCGCCCCGGACACCGGGTCGGCCAGCCGGTTCAGCAGCCGAAGCAGGGTGGGATTCTCGCCGCTTCCGGAAGGCCCGGCGACGCAGCTCGCCCCCTTCGGCAGCGACGCCCGTGACGTCCTGCAGCACGACTTTGGAGTCCCGCTCGATCGTCACCCGCTCGAGCTCGAACAGCATCTCGCTGATTATCACGCCGAGGTCGAGCCCCGCGCGCGAGCGCACGAGCTATCGTCGACGCAGTCTCAGAACGGGGGACCTGGCCGCGACGGCACCAGCCGCCCGGTGGTAGCTCCCGCCTCAGCTTCGCGTAATAGCGGCCGCGGGTGCGGTTCGTGGGAATCGAGTAAGACCACTGGGTGAGGTCCGGGTCGTAGTCGGGGGTGCCGCTGGCCACCTTCACCCTTCGGCCGCCGCGCTTGATCTTGAACACCCTCACGCGGGTATCACTCGCGCAGGCCGACGAGAGCGAGCCGGAGAAGTAGCGGTGCTTGCGGTACGTCTCCAGCTCGAGCGAGATGGTTCGCCGGAATCGGAAGCAGCCATCGCTGTGTTGTGGAGCGAAGACCTGGGGACAGAGGTCGTCTGAGTCGAGCACGCCGTCGGCGTCGGCGTCGGCGGGACCGCTCGACAGATACCGAGCCAGAACCCCGTAGCTCGCCGTGTAATCGAGGATGTAGGAGTACGCGGATCCACCCACCACGATCCTCCCGTCCGGCTGAACGGCGATGCTGCTCGCACGGGCGTATTCGTGGCCCATGTCGGTGATCAGGATGCCGTCGCCCGAGAACCCAGGGTCGAGGTCACCGTCGAGCTCGTAGCGCGCCAAGGCGAAGTCGTCATTCGCGTAGCCGGCCGCGAGGAGCCGGCCGGACCGGAACACGACATCCGACGCGGCAGCTCTATGCGGAGAATCATCGCCCTCGCCGAAGTTCGTGGTGACGACTCCGTCGCCGTCGAAGCTCGAATCCAGCGATCCATTCGGGCCGAACCTGGCAAGCGCGAAGGCGCCCGACGTTCCTCCTGCGGCGACGATCCTCCCACTTGGCTGGATCACGAGCCCGCGGGCACCGGTGCCTTGTGCATCCGCGAGCCCGACCGTCACTCTCCCGTCCCCGGAGAAGGCGGGGTCGAGATGCCCATCCTGGTCGTAGCGGACCAGGGCAAAGTCACCTGAGGCGGAACCGCCCACGACGATCCTTCCGTCTGGTTGGAGTGCGATGTCGTGCGCGGTGTCGTCGGCGAAGTTGGTGGTCCGCTTTCCGTCCCCCGAGAAGGTGGCGTCCAGGGTGCCGTCCGGGTTGTAGCGGGCAACGGCGAAGTCCCTGGAGGGCACGTCGTCGGTGTCCAGCTCGACGGAGTACCCGGCCACGACGATCTTGTCATCCGGTTGGACCACGATGGCCTTGGCTTCATCGTCGTGGCCGCCGAAGTCCATCGTCACCAGGCCGTCACCGGAGAAGGTGCCGTCGGGGCTGCCATCCGGGTTGTAACGGGCAACGACGAAGTCGCTGCCGGTCGTCTTCAGGTAGCGGTACTGATGGCCGGCGACGACGAGCTTGCCATCAGGTTGCAGCGCCACGGCCGCGAAGGACCGGGGGTAGGTGTAGGGAGGATCGAAGGAATCGTCCGTGGTGCCGTCGGGATTGAAACGAACGAGGCCGCAGTCTCCGGCGGCGACGATCTTGCCGTCGCCCTGGAGCACCACGTCCGAGAAGCCGGGTTCCCGCAAGGTGAAGTCCTCACAGGCCACGAGCTTGCCGTCGCTGCTGAAGCTCGGATCGAGGTCACCCGGGGCCGCCGCAGCCGAGGTCGCCCCGAGCAAGAAGCAGCCAACAAGCCCGAGGGTCGCGGCGAGCGAGCAGCTCCCCCTTCCCCCAAGAGCACCTGGCGCCCTTCTCATCAGCCCCCGATCGCTTTCTCACCCGCAGCAGATGAGAGCGAGCTCCTTCACAAACCCCGAAGTCCCACTCCAACGTCCTCTCCACCTTGGCGTAGTACCACCCCGGGCGCCGCGGGGAGCGCACCCAGTAGACGGGCCCGGAGCTGGGACGGCCAACCTGGACGTCCTCCCCAGGCCGGTTCCTGAAGACCGTTACCGGGACGTACCGGTCGCGCCCGGGCTGGTCGGATGAGATCCGACCCCTGAAGGCCTTGTCCCGGTTGGAGTAGCGGATAGTGACCGTTCGGGTGTAATGCGGACACCCGTCGGGCAGGGAGGCGGCGATGCGATCACAGAGATCCCGGTCGTTGGTCACTCCGTCGGCGTCCGCATCCGGTGGATCCAGGCTGTCCACGCGATAGCGGGCAAGGGCGAAATCGCCTGGCTCGTCGTTTTCGAAATCGCCTGAGTGGTCGTAACCGGGCTCCGACCGCCCCGCCACCACGATTTTGCCGTCCGGTTGGATCGCCAGGGCGCGCGCCTGGTCAGCGTTGAAAAGCCCGAAATCGGCGACTGCGCCGGGGGGATTTGAGTTTGACGTTGGATCGCGTGGGCCGCCAAACCGGGAATCCCAGGCCCCGTTCGAGTCCCACCGGGTGACCACGAAGTCAAGGGACTCGCTGAACCAGGTCCACCCCGCCGCGACGATCCTCCCGCTCGCCTGGATTGCCAACGCCCGGGCGCCCGCATTGTCTTCATACGCCGTTGCAAAGCTTTGATCCGGCGAGCCGTTCGGGTTGTATCGGGCGATAACCAGGGCGGAGAAGATCCCCCCGATGCCGGTCGCCCCGCCGAGGACGATCTTGCCGTCCTGCTGCAACGCGACGGCGTGCGCACGTGCGTTCCCGTAGGGATCGGCGATATCCGTGATCACGATGCCGTCGCCCGAGAAGGTGGAGTCCGGCGTGCCGTCGGCCTGGTACCGCGCCAGGGCGAAGAACGGAGTGTCTTCGTAAACCTCATGCTCGGCGATGGCAGAGCCGGCGGCAACGATCCGGCCGTCGCCCTGCAGGGCGACGGCATACGCGACATCGCCCCAGCCGGCGAAGTCCGTGGTGACCTTGCCGTCACCCGAAAAGCTCGTGTCCAGGCTGCCGTCCGTGTTGTAGCGGGCGAGGGCGAAATCGCCCCCCGACTCACCGGCGACCACGAGCTTGCCATCAGGCTGCAGGACCAGCGCGTTCGCGCCCTCGGAGGCGCCGAGGTCGGTCGTCACCCGGCCGTTCTGGCCGAACGAGGGATCGAGGCTGCCGTCCGGCTCGTACCGCGCCAGGGTGAAGTCCCACCCGGTCTCGGGTTGACTCGACGCGCCAGCCACGACGATGTCGCCGTCGGGCTCGATTGCGATCGCTCGGGCGGCCGCAGAGCCATCTCCGAAGCGAGTCGCGACGATTCCGTCCCCGCCGAATGAGGGGTCACGCACGCCGTCGACGTCGAAGCGGACCAGGGCAAAAGCGCGACCGCCGACCGGCAGGGAGGCAAAGCCGGCGGCGACGACCTTCCCATCCGGCTGGGCCGCCACCGCCGACGCTCCGTCGTCGCCACCCGCGAAGTCGATCAACACCTTGCCGTTACGGGAAAAGGAGGGATCGAGGTCTCCCGGCGCGGCCCGGGCGTCCGGTACCACAGCCAGCACTGCCAGTAGCACCGCTCCTGTGATTGCGGCGAGCAACCCGACCGCTTTGCGGCCCGACGGTTTCCGTCTTAGGTCTCCGAGTACCTCCGCCAACATCTCCGCCGCTTCTAAGCGGCTCCCTCCGATCTTTTGGCGCCGAAACAACGTACCACCGCATAGGTACCCACAGCGCGCAAGATTCGTGCCGCGCCACGGCGGGTAACCAGGAAGTGGCGCTAAGTTGGGAAACTGGAACAGCGATGACTTTCATCACTACCGACGGTCTTTTGGTTGCGAACTATGGCTAGGGCGATTTGGAGCGGATCGATCAGCTTCGGGCTTCTGAACGTGCCCGTGAAGCTGTACAGCGCGGTATCGCGCAAGTCGGTGAGCTTCCGCGAGCTGCGGGCGAGCGACAGCTCACGGATCCGGCACAAGCGCGTCGCCGAGTCCGACGGCAAGGAGGTCCCCTACGAGGAGATCGTCAAGGGCTATGAGATCGCGCCTGAGCAGTACGTGGTGATCACCCGCGAGGAACTCGAGGAGCTCGACCCCAAGAAGACGCGGGCGATCGAGATCCAGGACTTCGTCGATCTCGACGAGATCGACCCGATCTACTTCGACCACCCGTACTACCTCGGGCCGGACAAGGGGGCTGAGAAGGCCTACGCCCTGCTGGTCAAGGCGATGTCTGACGCGAAGAAGGTCGCGGTGGCGCGGTTCGTGCTTCGAAACCGCGAGAACCTGGCCGCGATTCGCCCCATGGGCAAGGTGCTGACGATGGCGACGATGCGCTTCGCCGACGAGGTGGTCTCGCCGGAGGAGCTCGGCGACGTCATCCCCGAGGACGGCCGCAAGCTGTCCAAGCGCGAGCTCGAGATGGCCCAGCAGCTGATCGAGTCGCTGAGCACGGACTTCGACGCCGACCAATACCGCGACGAGTACCGCGAGGAGCTGGTGGCGCTGATCGAGCGCAAGGCGCGGGGCGAGGCGGTCGTGGAGGCCGTGTCCGAGGAGCCCAAGCCCACCAAGGCGCCCGACCTGATGGCAGCTCTCGAGGAAAGCCTCGCCGCGATCCAGGGTGAGCCGCTGGCGGCCGGATCGAAGCGCGACGGCACCAAGCGGCGCAAGCGGACGACCGCCGCCAAGAGCCGCTCCGGCTCCAAGAGCTCCAAGGCCGGATCGAGATCGCGAAGCAGGGCAAAAGCCGCGAAGTAGACGTAGACGGGCACCGGCTCGAGCTCACCAACCTCGACAAGGTGCTGTGGCCGAAGGCCGGCTTCTCCAAGGGCGAGGCGATCGACTACTACGCGCGGGTGGCGGAGACGATCCTCCCCCATCTCGCCGGGCGAGCATTGACGCGGGTGCGCTTTCCCGATGGCACCGAGTCACAGCGGTTCTACGAGAAGCGCGCGCCCTCCCACACTCCCGACTGGGTGCGCACGGCGCCGATCGAGATGGGGACCGCCGGCGTGCTCGACTTCATCGTCTGCGATGACCGTCCGACGCTGGTCTGGCTAGCTCAGCTCGCCGCCCTCGAGCTCCATCCGTCGCTGTCGCTCGCCGAGAATCCCGAGACGCCGACCGTGATCGCCTTCGACCTCGACCCCGGTGCGCCGGCGACGATCGTTGAGTGCTCGCGGGTCGCGCTGCGCGTGCGCGAGCTGTTCTCGAACCTCGGCCTCGAGTCGTTCGCGAAGACCTCAGGCTCGAAGGGCCTCCAGGTCTACGTGCCGCTCAACACCGCGGTCACGTACGAGCGGACCAAGCCGTTCGCCCACGCCGTCGCTCAGACACTGGAGCGGGCGGAGCCGGACCTCGTGGTCTCGCGGATGACGAAGAAGCTGCGCAAGGGCAAGGTGTTCGTCGACTGGAGCCAGAACGACCGCGCCAAGACGACCGTGGCCGTCTACTCGCTGCGCTGCCGGGAGCAGCCGTGGGCGTCCACCCCTTTGCGTTGGGAGGAGGTCGAGGCGCTCGCTGACGACGGTGATCCAGAGTCGGTTCGCTTCGAGGCCCCCGCGGCGCTGGAGCGAATCGACGCCCACGGCGATCTGTTCGCACCGGTACTCGAACTCGAGCAGGAACTTCCCGAGAAGCTCAGCTGACCGGTTGACGCACCACCGGCCGGCGGCTTGCGGTCGCCTCGTCGAGGCGGCGAACCGGGGTCGTGTAGGGCGCGCTGCGGGCAATCTCGGGGTCGCGCTCGGCCTCGGCCAGGATCTCCTCGACCGCGTCAGCGAGCGCGTCCAGGCCCTCCTTGGTCTCGGTCTCGGTGGGCTCGAACATCAGCGCCTCGTCGACCAGCAGCGGGAAGTAGATGGTCGGCGGATGAAAGCCGAAGTCGAGTAGCCGCTTGGCGACGTCGAGCGTCTTGACCCCGAGCTCGCGCTTGGCCGCCGCCCCCGAGAGGACGAACTCATGCATGCAACGGCGGTCGAAGCCGACCGGCAGGTACTTCCCGGCGCGGCCCTGACGAAGGCGGGCGAGCAGGTAGTTGGAGTTCAGCACCGCGGTCTCCGACGCCTCGGCCAGGCCGTCGCCGCCGAGGCTCCGGATATACGCATAGGAGCGGACGAAGACGCCGAAGTTGCCCGCGAAGCCGCGCAGCCGGCCGATCGACTTCGGCCGCTGGTAATCGAGTTCGAAGGCGGGGGTGGCGCCATCCCCGCCCTCTACGCGTACCAGGCGTGGGACGGGCAGGTAGGGTTCGATCCGGTCCGAGACCGCGATCGGCCCCGCCCCGGGGCCGCCGCCCCCGTGCGGCTGGGAGAACGACTTGTGGAGGTTGACGTGGACGATGTCGAACCCCATGTCGCCGGGCCGGGTGTGGCCCATGATCGCGTTCAGGTTGGCGCCGTCGTAGTACAGCGTGCCACCGGCATCCCGAACCATGCGGGTGATCTCGGCGATGTTCTCGTCGAACAGGCCGAGCGTGTTCGGATTGGTGAGCATCAGGCAGGCAACCTGCTCGTCGACCTTGGAGCGCAGGTCGTCGAGGTCGACGCCGCCCCGCTCGTCGGTGGCCACCTTGACCACCTCGTAGCCCGCCATGGTCACCGAGGCGGGGTTGGTGCCGTGGGCGGTGTCCGGGGTCAGCACCTTGCCGCGCTGCTCGCCGCGGTCGGCGTGGTAGGCACGGGTGAGGAGCAGCCCCGCCAGCTCCCCGTGGGAGCCCGCCGAAGGCTGGAGGCTGACATTCTCCAGCCCGCAGATCTCGGCTAGGGCGCGCTCCAAGCGCCACATCAGCTCCAGCGCCCCCTGGGCGCGCTTCGCGTCCTGCGCCGGGTGCAGGCGCGCGTGGCCGGGCAGCGCGGCGACCCGCTCGTTGAGCCGCGGGTTGTGCTTCATGGTGCAGGAGCCGAGCGGATAGGGCCCCGTATCCAGGTCGAAGTTGCGGCGCGAGAGGCGGTTGTAGTGGCGGACGATCTCCGGCTCGGAGACCTCGGGAAGCGCCGGGGGGCGCCCCCGCCGCAGCTTCGGCGGGATCAGCTCGTCGAGTGGGCGCTCTGGGACGTCGAGCGACGGCAGGGTAGCCGCGCGGCGCCCGGCCCTCGAGCGCTCGAAGATCGTGGTGGCGGGTTCCCTTTGCTGAGCGGTCGGGGTGTCGGCGTTTGACGGCGGCGAGGGAGCGGAGCCCGTTGTCATGCGGTCACCTCCTCCGTCCTGGACGGTTTCTTGCCGCTATCCGGTAGTAAGCCGTCCATTCCGCGGGTTTCCGCGATGGCCTGCTCGAGCGCATCGGCGAGGCGATCGATGTCTGCCCTCGACCTGCGTTCCGTGATCGCGACGAGCAGGCCATCGCCGTACTCCGGGTACTCGCGGCCAAGCGGGTACCCCGCTGCGATCCCCTCCTCGCTGACCCTGTCCAGCACCGCGGCCACGGGCGCGTCGAGTCGCACCGCGAACTCGCGCACCACGGGCGCCTCGTGCAGGAGCGCGACCCCGTCGAGCCGTGCCAGCCGCTCGCGAGCGTACGCCGTCCGCTGGGCCAGCAGCTCGCCCAGCTCGACCACCCCGTGCCTGCCGAGCCAAGCCAGGTAGATCACTCCGCCGAGGGCGTTGAGGGCCTGCGACGTGCAGATGTTGTGGGTCGCCTTCTCGCGGCGGATGTGCTGCTCGCGCGTCTGTAGGGCCAGCACGAAGCCTCGCCGCCCGTCGGCGTCCACCGTCTCGCCCGCGATCCGGCCCGGCATCCGGCGCAGGTGCTCCTGGGTGCCACAGAAGAAGCCGAACGAGGGGCCGCCGAAGTCAAGCCTGCCTCCGAGCGGCTGACCCTCGCCGACGGCGATGTCCACGCCGCATTCCCCGGGCGGCCGCAGCAGGCCCAGGGTCAGCGCGTCGACAGCCGCGACCGTCACCGCGCCCGCGCGCTTCGCGGCCGCGGCCAGTGGCTCGAGGTCCTCCACGGCGCCCAGGAAGTTCGGGTTCTGCACGAACAGGGCGGCCGTGTCCTCATCCAGCGCGGAGCCCAGCTCGGCCGCATCGGTGAGTCCGCCCTCCAGACCCACCTCGACAACCTCGGCACCCAAACCGCGCGCATAGGTGGCCAGGGTCTCGCGGCTGTGGGGATGAAGGCCCCGCGAAACGACGAGGCGCCGGCGCCCCGTCGCGCCGATCGCCAGGTACGCGGCAGAGGCGACCGACGAGGGGCCCTCGTAAAGCGAGGCGTTGGCCACGGGCAGCCCGCACAGCTCGGAGATCGCGGTCTGGAACTCGAACATCACCTGCAGGCCCCCCTGCGAGACCTCCGGTTGGTAAGGCGTGTAGGGGGTGAGGAACTCCGAGCGCTGGGTGATCGCGTCGACGATCGCCGGCACGTAGTGGTCGTACATCCCGGCGCCTAGGAAACAGACCTCGGACTCGGCGTCGGCGTTTCGCTGTGCCAGCCCCGCGAGGTGGTCGAAACACTCGGTCTCCGAGAGCCCCGGCGGCAGGTCGAGGGCGCGATCCAGCCGCAGCTCGGTGGGGATCTCGGCGAACAGCTCGTCGATCGAGCCCACACCGATCGCATCGAGCATCGCCCGGCGGTCGGCGTCGGTGGCTGACGTGTAGCGGGTCAGGCCGGCATCACTCCAGTTTGGATGCTAGCCGGGGGCGTGGCGCCGGCCCCGCGGCGTCGCGAGTAGGCGCCTCAGCCGTCCTCTTCGGCCAGCATCGCCCGGTAGGCGGCCGCGTCCATGAGCTGATCGGCCTCCGAGGGGTCGGAGAGCTTCACGCGCGCCAGCCAGCCGTCGCCGTAGGGATCTTCGTTGATCAGCTCGGGCTTCTCGGCCACCGCCTCGTTGACGGCGACGATCTCGCCGGAGAGGGGCGCGTAGACATCCGAGACCGCCTTCACCGACTCAACCTCGGCGTACGCCTCGTCCTTGGACGCCTGCGAGCCGACCTCGGGCGGCTCGTAGAAGACCACCTCACCGAGCGTGTCCTGCGCGTACCAGGTGACGCCGAAGGTCGCCTCGCCGTCCTCGATCCGGGCCCAATCGTGCTCTTGGTGGTAGCGCAGATCGTCGGGGTAGCTCTCCTCTGCCAACTCAGGGCTCCTTTCGGTACAGGGGCTTCGACTCTATGCGGGCCGCGCGATGCTTGCCTCGGACGTCGATCCCGATCTCGGTTCCGGGCTCGGCGAGATCGACAGGGACGTACGCCATGCCGATTCCCACCTCGAGCGAGGGAGAGAGCGTCCCGCTGGTCACCACGCCCACCTGCTGGCCGCCGGAGACGACTGCGTTTCCCTGGCGGGGAATGCCGGGCCCGGTGAGCACGAATGGCGCGAGCCGGTCCTGGGTGCCGGACGCGCGGGCGGCGGCGACTGCCTCGGCGCCGATGAAGCCCGTTTCCTCCTTGCAGCACCAGCCCAGCCCGGCCTCGATCGGGTTGCGCTGCTCGTCCATGTCGTTGCCGTAGAGGTGGAAGCAGACCTCTAGTCGAAGGGTGTCGCGTGCCGCCAGCCCGGCCGGGCTGGCGCCCCCTGCGGTCAGCGCGGCCCACACCTCCGCGGCGCGCTCCGGCGCCAGCAGCAGCTCGACGCCGTCCTCACCCGTGTAGCCGGTCCCGCAGACCAGGGTCTCCCCGCCGGCCACGCCCAGCGTCGCCGTGTGCATGCGCGGCGGCAGCTCGCCGTCGGCCAGCTCGGCGACGATCCGGCGCGCCGCGGGCCCCTGAACGGCGAGCATCGCGTAGTCGTCGATCGCGTCGCTGACCGAGGCGTCGAAGTCGGTGGCGTGCTCCTCGAACCAAGCGAGGTCGCGCTCGTGGTTGGCGGCGTTGGTGACCGTCAGGTAGCGGTCGTCCGCAAGGCGGTAGGTGAACAGGTCGTCGAGGACGCCGCCGTCTGGACGGCAGAGCACCGAGTACTGGGCGCCGCCCACCTCGAGCCTCGAGACATCGTTGGAGAGGAGGCGTTGAAGGAGCGCCCCGGCCTGCGGTCCGGAGGTCTCGACCTCGCCCATGTGCGACACGTCGAAGACGCCGCTGGCGGAGCGCACCGCAAGGTGCTCGACCCGGACGCCCTCGTATTGGACCGGCATCTGGAAGCCCGCGAAGGGAACCAGCTTGGCGCCCGCCGCCACGTGGGCCTCATACAAGGGGGTGCGTTTGAGCGCCGCGGTCGGCACGCCGCCAGGCTATAGCGGCCAGGGCTAGCGACGAAGTCGCGTGATGTCTCTAACGGCCCTTCAGGAAGGGCGGGACGTCGATCTCGTCCTCGGAGACCTCGAGCTCGCGCCGCTCGCGGTCGCCGAGCGCGCTGACGCCGCGCCGGCGGGCGCGGTCGCGCACCTGGATCGGACGGCGGGCGAGGGTCTCGAAGCCCTCGAAGCCGGTGGCGATCACCGTGACCCTGACCTCGTCGGCCATCGTCGGGTCGATCACTGTGCCGAAGATGATGTTGGCGCCCTTGTCCGCGGTGGCGACGACGATGTCGGCGGCCTCGTGGACCTCGAACAGGTTGAGGTCCTCGCTGCCGGTGAAGTTGAGCAGCATCCCCGTGGCGCCTTCGATCGACTCTTCCATCAGCGGGGATGAGACGGCTGCCTTCGCCGCCTCGGTGGCCCGGCTCTCGCCCGAGGCGGAACCGACGCCCATCATCGCCGAGCCCGCCTCTGACATCACCGCGCGAACGTCGGCGAAGTCGAGGTTGATCTGGCCGGGAGTGGTGATCAGGTCGGTGATCCCCTGCACGCCCTGGCGGAGGATGTCGTCGGCCATCTGGAACGCCTCGCTGACCGAGGTCTGACGCTCCACCACCTGAAGCAGCTTCTCGTTCGGGACGATGATCAGCGTGTCGACCTTGGCGCGCAGCTTGTCGATCCCATCGAGGGCCTGCTGCATTCGGCGGCCGCCCTCGAACTCGAACGGCTTGGTGACGACGCCGACCGTGAGCGCTCCGATCTCCTCCTTGGCGATCTCCGCGATCACCGGCGCGGCGCCTGTGCCCGTGCCGCCGCCCTCGCCGGCGGTGACGAAGACCATGTCGGCGCCCTTCAGCGCCTCCTTGATGTCGTCGCGGCTCTCGGCCGCGGCGCCGCCGCCGATCTCCGGGTTCGCGCCGGCGCCCAACCCCTTGGTGAGTTCGTGGCCGATCGAGAGCTTGATGTCGGCCTCGCACGCCTGCAGCGCCTGGACGTCGGTGTTGAGGGCGATGAACTCGACGCCCTTGAGGCCGGCGTCGACCATGCGGCTGACCGCGTTGGTGCCGCCGCCGCCCGCGCCAACGACCTTGATAACCGCGAGATAAGAGGACTCGACCATTGACTCTCGACTGTCCTGACCTTCGTCTTTGCGTTCCGAGGCTAAAGCGATGCTTGAGAGTTTCAGACCGCCTCCAGCCTCAAGCCAAAGGCGAAGGTAGTCCATCCGGCGGTCCCTGTCAACGCAGGGATACGTTACCGGCACGGAATCGTGCAACGAAAAGTCTCAACCCTAGGCTGAGAGTTTACGATTTACAGCATACCTCAACCTGGGGTCTAGACTCGGTCACGGGACGGTGGCCGTGGCGGTCGTCGTAGTGGCCGTCGACCCTCCCCCAACCGCAGGGCGATCGGGCACCCGGACGTCGACGTAGGAGAGGCTCGTGAGCTGCTGGTCGGCGAGGATCGCGCCGATCGCCGCCCATTTTTGGCCGGCGCGATCGGGGGTTCCGAAGCGCAGCATGATTTCGTCCGGCATCTCCACCACGATCCCGTAGTCGTCGGACACGGAGGCGCCGGCGATGAGGGGCAGTAGCGGCGCCGGCGCGGCGCCGATCACCAGGGCTTCGCTGAGCGGGTCGCCCTCGAGGCGGCCCGATGTCGGCAACTCGTCCAGGCGCAGCTCCGGCAGCTCTCGCTCCGCCGCCTGAACCCCGGGGAGCAACGAGCCGTCGGCCGCGACCGGCACCTGGCGGTCGCCGGCCCGGACGATCAGCTTCGGCTGGTGCTCGTTCACATGGATCGTGATCCCGTGGGGGAAGTTCGGGTCCGCGCTGACCGATGCGACCGCGGGAAACCCCCGGACCGCGTCATGGAGGCGGTCGGTCTGGACATGGAGGGTGGTCATCCCCTGAGCGGCGTCGGTGAGCTCCGAGACGATCCGCTCGCCGTCGGTGCCGCTCACCCCTTCGACTTCGACGTCACGGACCGCGACCAGCGAGGAGTCACGGAACCAGCCAAAGTAGGCCAGCATCAGGGCGGCCGAGGCCAGGGCCAGCAGCAGCGCCCGCCGGCGCACGGACGTGGAGCGCACGAGCGCCACCAGGGACCCGGGTCGGACCACGGACCGCCGCGCGCGGCGCTTCGAAGAGGGGCGTTTCGAGGAGGGGCGTGAGGGCCGCGACGGCGCGCGACGCTTCGCCGGGCGGACAGCGGCTTTGGCTCGGACCGTGCGCGTGCTGGCGCGCCGCTTTCCGGCGGCGGTGGCGGCGGTGGTCCTCACAGGAGGGTGATTCGCGCTCACGGGGGGCGCCTCCTGCCCCGACCCGCCTGGATCGGGCTACTCGGTCAGGTGCCAGGCCTCGGGCCACTCGACCTCGCCCAGCACCTGGACCTCCGGCTCCAGCGAGATCCCGAAGCGCTCGTGAACGCGACGGCGGCCCTCGGCCATCAGCGAGACGATGTCGGCCGTGGTGGCGCCGCCGACGTTCTCGACGAAGTTGGCGTGCTTGTCGGAGAAGCGGGCGCCGCCGACCCGCAGCCCGCGACAGCCGGCAGCTTCGAGCAGTTGGCCGGCGGTCCGCCCCCCGGTGCGGGGGTCGTCGACGGGGTTCTTGAAGGTCGAGCCGAAGGTCTTGATCCCGGACGGTTGCGCCTCGAGCCGCTTGCCGCGCATCCCGGCCAGCGTGCCCTTGATCTCCGCAACCTCACCCTCGCTGAGCCTGAAGGACGCCTGGGAGACGACCTCGGCAGGCCCCAGGTTCGAGCGCCTGTAGGCGAATCCGAGCTGGCTCGGCTGGCGGCGCTCGACGCCTCCGGCGGTGCAGACGTTCACCCACTCCAGCACCCGCCCCAGCTCGCCGCCGTAGGCGTTGGCGTTCATCTTCACCGCGCCGCCGACCGTCCCAGGGATGTTGATCCCGAACTCGAGCCCGGAGAGCCCCCACCGGGCCGCCTGAGCGGCGGCCGACGGCAGCCGAACGCCGCCGCCGCAGACCACGCGGGTGCCCTGGCGCTCGATCGCGGCAAGGAGACCATCCAGCTTCAGGACCAGGCCGCGAAAGCCATCGTCCGAGACCAGGAGATTGGAGCCCGAGCCGACCACTCCGACCGCGACCCCCTCCGACTCCGCCCAGCGGAGAAGCTCCGCGAGCTCTTGCTCGTCATCCGGGCGCGCGAAGAGGTCGGCCGGCCCACCCGCGCGCACGGTGGTCAGCCGGGCCAGGGGATAGTCGCGCTCCACGCCCTCCGGAAGCATCATCCGGCTACTTCGTCGCTAGCCCGGACGAGGGCATCGGCGAGCTCGTAGATGTCACCGGCGCCGATCGTCACCAGCAGGTCGCCCTTGCGCAGTCGCGGCGCCAGGGCGCGCTCGGCGCGCTGGGCGTCGATGAGCCACCAGACCGGGCGGCCCGAGGCGCGCTCGGCGGCCGCCCGGGCGACGGCGAGGCCGCTGACGCCGGCCAGCGGTCCCACCGGCTGCTCGCGGGCCGGATAGACGTCGAGGACGCCGACCTCATCGGCGGTCGCCAGGGCCAGGCCGAAGCGGTCGGCAAGCGCCTTGGTGCGCGAGTACAGATGGGGCTGGAAGACAGCTATGAGCCGGCGCGGGCCGAGCTCGCGAAGCGCTTGGAGCGCCGCGGCCACCTCGGTCGGGTGGTGGGCGTAGTCGTCGTAGATGAGGGCCCCGTTCCGATCTCCCTTGAGCTCCAGACGGCGCAGGATCCCGGGAAAGTCAGCAAGCGCGTCCGCAGCCGGCGCGAGCTCGAAGCCGGCCAACTCGAGCGCAGCCAGGGCGGCGCGCGCGTCGAGCAGATTGTGGCGGCCCGGGACCTTCAGGTCGAGCGGTGGGCCAGGGTGATCCTCGCCGAAGGTTTCAACCCGCTGCCCACCGGCCAGCCCTGTCAGGCTTCCGTCGCCGGGCAGCGCCAGGGCCCGCGCCGGCTCGCAGAACCGCCCGAAGGCCTCCAGCAGCTGGGCGCGCGAGGACCAGTTCGAGTGGTGGTCGAGCTCGAGGTTCGTCACCACCGCCACCTCGGGGCGGAGGCGCAGGAAGCTCGCGTCCGACTCGTCTGCCTCGGCAACGACCCACTCGCCGGTCCCCCACCCGGCGTTCCCGGGGCCCCCATCCTCGCCGGCCCCCGGCAGCTCGCCTCCGAGGAAGAAGGCCGGGTCGGCGTCCTGCGCGCGCAGGACGTGGACGACCATCCCGGCAGTCGTGGTCTTGCCGTGGGTCCCGGCGATCGCCAGCAGGCGCTTTTCGGCGCACAGCTCGGCGAGCAGCTCACCCCGATGGATAACCGGCTGGCCGCGCTGGCGGGCCCGCGCGAGCTCGGGATTGTCCTCTCCGATGGCGGTCGAGACCACCACCTCGGAGTCCGGCGGGACGGCGTCGGCGTCGTGACCCACCCGAGGCTCGAGGCCCGCCGCTCGGAGGCGCTCGAGGTAGGAGCTGCCAGCACGATCCGAGCCACTGACCCGGGCCCCGAGCCGGTGGCAGACGAGCGCCAGGCCGCTCATCCCGGCGCCGCCGATGGCGATGAAGTGCAGCTTGCGGCGGCTCCAGGTCATGGATCGTCGTTCATCGCTCGTCGTCCGCCGTTCGCGGCCTTCAGCACCTGCTCGGCAATTCGCTGGGCGGCGTCCGGCCGGGCGAGGGCCCGCGAGGCAGAGGACATCCGCTCCAGGCGCTCGGGATCGGCGAACAGATCCCCCACGGTTCGCGTCAGGGTCCCCGCATCGAGCCGGGAGTCGTCGATCACCATGGCCGCGCCGGCATCGGACATCCAGGCCGCGTTGGCGTCCTGATGTCGCGCGGTCGCGTGCGGGTACGGGACCAGGATCGCCGGCCTGCCCGCGGCCGCCAGCTCGAACACCGAACCGCCCGCGCGGGCGAGCACGAGGTCGCAGGCGGCCAGCGGGTCGGCGAGGGTCGGCTCGTACTCGAGCAACGTGTATCGCTCAACCCCGTCGGCGGCATCCAGGCGCTGCCGGGCCAGCGAGTAGTCGCGGTGGCCGGTGATCTGGATCACGTGATAGTCGCGCGGAGCGGCGGGCCCGTCGCCGGCGAAGGCATCGAGCGCGCAGAGGTTGAGCGAGCGGGCGCCCTGGCTGCCGCCGAAGACGAGCAGGCAGCGGTCGCCAGCGGCGATCTGAAAGCGGCCGCGCGCCCGGCCGCGATCCGCGGCGAAGATCGCCGCAGGCGCCGGCCGGCCGGTGACCAGGTAGCGGCCGTGATCCCGGCCTGGGATCGGAAACGCCAGGCAGACGCGGCTCGCGCGGCGGGCCAGCAGGCGGTTGGCGAGCCCCAGGCGGCGGTCGGCCTCGGTCAGCACCAGGGGCAGGCGAACGGACAGCGCCGCGAGCCCGGCGGGCCCGGCCACGTATCCCCCACCCCCCATCACCACCTCCGCGCGGCGGCGCCGCAGTGCCCTTCGCGCCGCCGGCACAGCGGCCGCGGCGCGGGCCGCCGCCGCTGCTGCTTTCAAAGGAGCGCCGCGGTCCAGGCCGCGGACCCGCAGGAAGTCGATCTCGTACCCGGAGGCCGGGACCAGCTTGGCCTCGAGCCGCTCACGCGTTCCGAGGAATGAGACGTCGGCGCCCTTATCCCGAAGCGCGTCGGCGACGGCGAGAGCCGGCACTACGTGCCCCGCGGTTCCCCCCGCGGCTATGACGACTCTTCGCACCGCCCGACACGCTCCTTCCCGTTGCTCTTGCTGACCTGGCCGCGCTCCGCGTGCGAGCCCGGCCGCCCTCGACCACCCGCAGTTTCGCAGTGCCTCCCCCGCGCCGGGCGGGCGCGGCAGCCTGGCCCCCGCGGGCCACGTTCAGCAGTAGCCCGGTGGCCGCCAGCATCACGAGCAGGCTGGAGTTGCCGTAGGAGACGAACGGCAGCGGCACCCCGGTGAGCGGCGCGAGCCCGAGCACCGCGAACAGGTTGACGATGCCCTGGACCAGGATCAGCGAGGTGAGGCCGGCGGCCAGCAGCTTGCCGTAGCGGTCCCGCGCCCGTTGCGCGGTTCGAAGCCCTGCGTAGCCGAACAGCCCGAACAGCCCCACCAGCACCGCTATCCCTGCCAGCCCGAGCTCCTCGCCGACCACGGCCGCGATCATGTCCGTGTGGGCCTCGGGGAGGTAGAAGGCCTTCTGAAGGCTCTGCCCGAGGCCGACCCCGAAGATCCCGCCCGAGCCCAGCGCGATCTTCGCCTGGATCGCCTGGAAGCCGGCGCCGCCCGGGTCGCCGTTGGGATCGAGGAAGCCCGTGAGCCGCTGCATCCTGTAGGGCTCGAGCACGATCGCGAGCAGCACCACCACGCCGACCGCGGCGCCGAGCAGCGCCAGCTGGCGCATCTTCACGCCGGCAGCGACCAGCAGGGCGCCGGTGGCCAGGCAAAGGACGATTGCCGTGCCGAGATCGGGCTCGGCGACCATCAGCGTGCAGGCAAGGCCGACAACCGCCAGGTAGGGGATCAGGGTGCGGATGCCGCGGGTCATGCGCGGCCGTGCGGCCAGTAGGTGGGCGCCGTAGAGGACTAGCGCCAGCTTGGCGAACTCCGACGGCTGAACCTGGAACAGGCCGGCGCCGATCCAGCGCTGGGCGCCGTTCACCGACATGCCCACCCCCGGGATCAGCACGGCCACCAAACCGAGGAATGAGGCGGCTACGAGCAGCGGTGTCAGCGGCCGCAGAAGGCGCATCCCACGCAGCGACATCACGCGCATCACCAGCAGGCCACCGGCTCCGAACAGCAGGGTCCGCTTCAGGTAATAGGCGCTGTCTCCGCTCTGCCCCAATAGCGACGTCGTGGAGCTGGCGCTGAACACCATCACAACGCCGAAGGCAAGCAGGCACAAGGTGGCGGTGAGCAGCAGGTTGTACTCGATCGGCTGCGCGCCGGCACGCCTGCGCGACCTTGGGCCCAGCCGGCTGAGCGAGAGGGCTGTCATCTCCTGGTTCTGTTCGCGCCAAGCAGGCACGAACCTTCCGGGTCAACCCTGGGCGGGGAGCGCCTCGACCAGCGAGCGGAAGTGCTCGCCACGCTCGGCGAAGTCGCGATAGGCGTCGAAGCTCGCGCAGGCCGGGGAAAGCAGGACGACCTCCCCGGCTTGCGCTTCGGACGCTGCCGCACGGACCGCGTCTGCTAGCCCCTCGCAGCGACGCAGCTTCACCCCGGCGTCGCCGGCTGGCTCCAGGTCCTGCCCGAGCGACTCGGCGGCGACGCCGATCAGATAGCAGGCGACGCAGCGCTCTCGCACCGCCGCCACCAGCTCCGTGAAGTCCCCGTCCTTCAGCGAGCCGCCCAAAATCGCTCGTACCCCGCCGTCGAACGAGCGCAGCCCAGCCGCCGCGGCGGCGACGTTGGTGGCCTTGGAGTCGTTGACGTACAGCACGCCGCGCCGATCGGCAACCCGCTCGAGCCGGTGTGGCACGCCGGTGAAGGTGCGAAGGCCCTCGTCGACGGCGTCGCGGTCCAAGCCCATCGCCAGGGCCGCCGCGGCAGCGGCCATCGCGTTGTCGGCGTTGTGGGCGCCGATCAAGCCCAGTTCACGCGTCTCCAGGAGCGGCTCCTCGCCGGCGAAGATCACGCCGTCGCTCAGAGACACCTCGCACTCCGGGTTCGAGGATCGGCAGAAGGCCACCCGCCGCGCGCAGCCACCCAGGTCGAGACCGCGCAACGCCGGCTCGGATGCGTTGAACACGGCGACGTCGTCGTTTCCCTGATTGGCGAAGACCCGCAGCTTGGCCGCCAGGTACTCACGGGCGTCGGGGTGGCGGTCGAGGTGGTCGGGAGCGAGGTTCAGAAAGACGGCACACTCGGGCGCGAAGGCGACGGAATCCTCGAGCTGGAAGCTCGAGCACTCGCAGATGACCGTCGCCTCGGGGGGCGCCTGGCCAACGAGGGAGGCGAGCGGCGTGCCAACGTTTCCCGCCACCGCCACCGGCTCGCCGGCAATCCGCCAGACGTGGCCGAGGAGCTCCGTCACGGTCGTCTTGCCGTTCGTCCCGGTCACGGCGACGAACGGGTTCGGCAGCAGGCGCCAGGCGAGCTCCAGCTCGCCGACAACGGCAATGCCCAGCTCGCGCGCCCGCGCGATCACCGTAGCTTGGCCCGGCACCCCGGGGCTCTTGACGACGCAGCGCACGCCCCCCAGAAGCTCCACGCCGTTCGAGCCCAGGTGAACCGCGACGCCCGCCTCGGTGAGTCCCGTGGCCCCCGCGGGGGCGCCCGAGTCGCAGCCCGCGACCTCCTCCCCACGCCCGGCCAGCGTCCTCGCCGCCGCCTGGCCCGATCGGGCCAGGCCGACCACGAGGTATGGGCCGTCGGGCAGGGGCGGGCGGGGCTTCAACCGATCGAGTTCTGGTACAGCGTGTAGCCGATGCCCGCACAGACGGCGGCGACGATCCAGAAACGGAGCATGATCTTGGTCTCCGACCAGGCCAGCATCTCGAAGTGGTGGTGGACCGGTGCCATCAGCAGCACCCGGCGGCGGAACATCTTGAAGCTGAACACCTGAATCGCCACCGAGAGCGCCTCCATCACGAAGATCCCGCCGAGGATGATCAGCAGCAGCTCCGTCTGCGTCATCACAGCCAGGGCCCCGATCGCCGCTCCCAGCCCCAGCGAGCCGGTGTCGCCCATGAAGATCGCCGCAGGAAAGGAGTTGAACCAAAGAAAGCCGACCGAGGCGCCCACCAGGCAGGCCGAGAGCAGCGCCAGACCCTCCTGGCCGCTCGTGATCGTGATCGCCGTGTAGGCGAGCAGCACGATCGCGCACGAGCCCGCCGCCAGCCCGTCGAGCCCGTCCGTGAGGTTGACGGCATTGGAGGCGCCGGCGATGACCAGGAACACGACCATCACATAGAGCACCGGCCCGAGGTAGATCTCAGCGTCGGAGATCCGCATCTGGAGGCTCGGGTCCAGCCCCACTTCCTCGCTGGCCACCCACCACAGCGCCACCGCGAGAGCGATCTGGGCGAGCAGCTTCCAGCGAGCCGACAGGCCGAGGGAGCGGCGCTTGGTCACCTTGATGAAGTCGTCCGCGAAACCGAGGCTGGCGGCGCCGAGCGCGACGCCGAACACGGCCAGGCTCTGGGTGTCACGCGGCGAGAGCACCAGGTAGGGGACGGCGATCGCCACGAACACGATCAACCCGCCCATGGTCGGGGTCCCGGCCTTGGTTTGATGCTCCGAGGGACCCTCCTCGCGGATCTGCTGGCCGAACTCCCTGGCCCGCAGGAACTCGATGAATCTGGGGCCGAGGAAGATCGTGATCAGCATCGCCGCCATCCCGGCGATCAGGATCTGGCCGCGATCGATCGCGGACGACGCGACCTCGTTCGCGAGGGCGGCCGTCAACATGCCGGCGGCTCCTCGTCCAACGTGGCATCCATGCCGGACTCGGAGCCGCCGGTTGTCGCATGTCGCGCGAGCAGCTCGTCGGTGACGAGCTCCAGGCCGACGGAGCGCGAGCCCTTGACCAGTAGCGCATCGCCTGGCCGGAGCATCGCCTCGGCCAGGGGCACTGCCGCCTCGGCATCGGCAGCCCAGGCGTCGGGGGCGTAGTCGCGGGCCAGCTCGCCAACCCCGACGATCGGCGTCACGCCGAGCTGGCGGGCGTGCGACCCGACCTCCCGGTGATAGTCGGGTGCGTTCGGGCCCAGCTCCGCCATTTCGCCGAGCACGGCCACGTGGCGGCCGAGGGCCGGGAGCGAGGCCAGGTGATCGAGCGCCGCGCGCATCGAGATCGGGTTGGCGTTGTAGCAGTCGTTCACGACGACGATTCCGTCGGCCAGCTCGACCAGCTCGCCGCGAAGGCGCGAGAAGGCTATCTCCGGCGCCCGCGCTGCCATCTCGTCCAGCGGCACCTCGAGCGCTTCGCCGATCGCGATCGCCGCCAGAGCGTTGGCCAGGTTGTGCGCCTCCCCGAACGGGAACTGGAAGCGCTGCTGGCCGGTGGGGGTCCCGATGGTCGCCTCGGTGGAGCGCCCGTCGCCGCTCGACCGAAGCGCAAAAACATCGCCACCGGCGCCGAAAGTGATCGTCACCAGGCGGTCGTGCAGGTGGGGCTCGAGCGCCTCCGCGTCGGCAGGGACCACGGCGCGATCGCGCTCCCCGAGCCCGGCGAGGATCTCGGCCTTGGCCTCGGCGATCGCCTCCAGGGCACCGAGCAGCTCCAGGTGAACGGGGCCGATATTGGTGATCGCCGCGACGTCCGGCTCCGCAATCTCACACAGCTGGGCGATCTGCCCGCGGCCGCGCATCGCCATCTCGAGTACCAGTGCCTGCGTCTCGGGAGGAGCGCCGAGCACGGCCAGCGGCAGGCCGATCTCGGTGTTGTAGTTCTCCGGGCTGGCATGAACGCGCAGCGGCAGGATCGCGTGGCAGATGTCCTTGACCGACGTCTTGCCCACCGACCCCGTGATTCCGACCACCGGGCATCCGAGCTCGCGCCTCCACGAACGAGCGAGCGTCTGGAGCCCGGCCAGCGGATCGGGCGTGGCCAGCACCCAGCCATCACTCTCCCCCACCCGGCGCCCGACGTCGTCGCGCGCCAGCGAGCGCGCACGATCCGGCTCCACCACGACGCCCCAAGCCCCGGCCTCCAGCGCCCGGTTGGCGAACTCCCCCCCGTCCGCGTGCTCGCCCCGCAGACCGAAGAACAGGTCACCGGGCCGCAGCTCGCGCGAGTCGACCACCGCACGCTCGGGCCGCCCGCCCCTGCCGGCCAGCGTCACCTCGGCTCCCACCGCCGCCGCAATCCGGTCTGGGGCGAGCTCGATCACTGGTGGTCGCGGCCGTGGGCAGGGCCCCTCACGCCGCCCGCGCCCCCAGCTTGCGCAGCTCCTCCCTTGCCACCTCGCGGTCGTCGAAGGGGATCTTCCGCCCGCCCGTAAGCTCCTGTCCCTGCTCGTGCCCCTTACCCGCGATCACTACCGTGTCGCCCGCGCCCGCGGCTTCGAAAGCCAGAGCGATCGCGGCCCGGCGATCTGGCTCCACTTCAATCTGAGCGTCCTCGGAGTCGGTCATTCCGGCCAGGATCTCGGCGATGATGGCCTGTGGCTCCTCCGAGCGCGGGTTGTCCGAGGTCACCACGCAGGTGTCCGAGAGCCGGGCCGCGATGTCCCCCATCAGGGGGCGTTTCTCACGATCGCGATCGCCGCCACACCCGAAGACCGCAATCAAGCGTCCTCCGGTCAGCTTGCGCGCCGCCGCCAGCGCGTTCTCCAGCGAGTCCGGGGTGTGGGCGTAGTCGACCAGGACCGCGAACGGTTGCCCTTCGTCGACCGGCTCGAAGCGCCCCGGAACCCGGCCGGCGGTCCCCAGCGCGGCGGCAGCCGCGTCGACCGGCGTGCCGAGCGCGTGGCAGGCACCGATCGCGGCCAGCGCGTTCTCGACGTTGAAGTGGCCGGGCAACGGCATCCGCGCCTCGACCTCCCCGCCCGGCCCCAGACAGCGGAAGCGGGACCCCGTGGCGTCGAAGGAGACGTCCGCGGCCCGGAAGTCCGCGCCCTCCGCCCCGCTCGCAGAGAAGGTGAGCAAGGTAGGCTCGCCCGCTTCCCGTAGCTCGGTCGCGAGGCGTTTCCCATACGTATCGTCGACGTTGACGACTGCGGTCTTCGGGAGCGGCCTTCTTTTCCCCGAGACGGGCGCGACGGTGCCCGGCGAGGAAAGGAACAGGGCACGCTTGGCCGCGAAATACTCGTCCATGTCCGCGTGGAAGTCGAGGTGGTCCTGGGTCAGGTTGGTGAAGACGGCGACCGCGAAGCGGACGCCGGCGGTGCGCTCCAGTGCCAGGGCATGCGACGAGACCTCCATCGCGCACGCCGTGTCGCCCCCCTCGAGCATGTGCCGGAACGTCCGCTGGAGGTCGATGGCCTCAGGCGTGGTGCGCTCCACCTCCTCCTCGACTCCACCGACGATCCGTTTCACGGTGCCCAGGAGCCCGGTTCGAGTCCCCTGCGACTCCATGACGTGGCGGATCAGGAAGGCGGTGGTCGTCTTCCCGTTGGTCCCGGTGACACCCGCGACGCGCAGCCGCGTCGTCGGGTCATCCCAGAAGTGAACCGCGATCGAGGCCATCGCGGCGCGGGCGTCGGCGACGCGCACCTGGGGCACACCAACGTCGAGAAGCCGCTCGACGACGAGCGCGGTGGCGCCGCGCTCGACCGCGCCGTCCGCGAACCGGTGGCCGTCAGAGCGCTGCCCAGGCACGCAGAAGAAGAGCGAGCCCGGCTCGACCGTGCGACTGTCGTATGCAAGGCCCGCTATCTCCGCCTCCGCGTCGCCGGCGATCTCGGCGACCTCGGTGCCGGCGAGCAGCTCGCGGAGCTTCATCGCGGCGATTCTAGGGCTGCTGGTCCGGCGGGATCTGGAGGTAGGGCAGGGCGAACCTGGCGATCTCGCCGAACGCGGGGGCCGCGACCTCGCCGCCGTAGTAGCTGCCCCGCGGCTTGTCGACCACCACGGCGACCAGCAGCTCGGGATTGTGGGCGGGAGCGAAGCCCACGAACGAGGCGACGAACTGTGAATCTGAGTAACCGCCATCGATCGCTATCTCCGCGGTTCCCGTCTTCCCGGCCAGGGTGTAGCCGGGAACGCTGACCTCGGATGCGGTCCCGCCGGGCGCCAGCACGCCCTCGAGCATCTGCGTCAGCTGCCCCGCAGTCTGCTCGCTGATCACCCGGTGGCCGTCAGGTGCCGCGACGGGCGCGTCCCCCTCTTCGAGGATCAGCCGTGGCGGGCGCAGGATTCCGCCATTGGCGATCGCCGCGTAGGCGGCGACCATCTGCATCGGCGTCACGGAAAGGCCCTGTCCTATCGGGAGGTTGCCGATCGTGGAGCCCGAGAACTCGGACAGAGTCGGGACGATGCCACGCTCCTCGCCGGGGAAATCGATCCCGGTCGGATCGCCGAAGCCGAATCGCCGCACCCAGCGGTAGAAGCGCTCCTCGCCGAGCTCGAGGCCGATCCTCACCGCGCCGACGTTCGACGACTGGGCCAGGATCTGGGCGACGGTACGGCTCTCCGGGCCTCGCTCCTCGGCGTCGGAAATCTTTCGATCGGCCACTTGGATCTCGATCGGCAGGTAGAACATCGTGTCCGGCGTGACCAGGCGTTCCGAAAGGGCGCCGGCGACCGTGAACGCCTTGAAGGTCGAGCCCGGCTCGTAGGTGAAGCCGGTGGCCATGCTCCGCAAGTCCTCCGACGAGGCCGAGGACGGATCGGTGGGATCGAAGCTGGGCCAGTCGGCCATCGCCAGGACCTGGGCGTTGCGAGGGTCCATGACGATCGCCGTCGCTCTCCGCGGTTGGTAGGCCTGGGCCACATCGGCGAGGACCTCCTCGGTCCGTGCCTGAATCCCGGCGTCGATCGTCAGCCGCAGGTCCTCGCCCTGCTGGGCACCGCTGACCGTGTCGCGCTCTATCTCCTTGCCGAGCCCGTCGAAGACCACCTGGCGCTCCCCGTTCGCCCCGCCGAGCAGATCGTCGTCGGCGGCCTCGAGCCCGGTGAGGCCCTGGGCATCGATTCCCACGGTCCCGACCACGGGTGCCGCGAGTTCACCCTCCGGATAGACCCGCCGGCTCGACGGCACGGTGGCGATCCCGGCCAGCTTCAGCTTGCGTACGTGGTCGGCGACCGGCAGGCCCACCTGGCGAGCCAGGTAGGCGAAGCCCGAGGACCGATCGGCCAGGGCGCGAAGAACCTCCTCCTCGGGGACGCCCAGCAGGGGCGCCAGGCGGCGGGCGGCCTTCGCCGGGTCCTCGACCTGGTAGGGAGTCGCGATCACGTCCGCGGCGTCCTCCGAGACTGCCAGCTCCCTGCCCGTGCGATCGAGGATCCGCCCGCGCCGGCCCGGGATCGTCACCGTCTGGGTCTGCTGGCTCTGCGCGTCGGCGCTCAGCCCTCCGCCCTGAACCCCCTGCACCCAGGCCGCCCGCCCGAACGCGATCAAGAGCAACAGCAGAAAGCATGCGAACAGCAGGCCGACGCGCCGCTCGATCATCGCTCATCGACCTCGGCCCGGCGGCCTCACGCTCAAGGCGCCGCCACTCCGCCCGCGCCACCAGACCCGACCGCGCCTGCCTGCTGCCCGCTGGCCGGCGCGACCTGCGGCGTGGTCGTCTGCGTGGAGGTGGCGTTGGCGGCGGGTGCCGTCTGGGTCGGCTCGGTGGCCGTGGCCTCGCCGGTCGCCGGAGGTGAGGTAGGGGTCGTCGTCGGCACGGTCACCGGCGCCAGCGGCAGCGGCACCTCGTATGAGGCCTGGGCCGTCAGCTCCCCCGAGGCGAGGCGCTTGGCCGCCACTGCGGCGTCGTCGCGGCTGGGGCGCAGGTAGCCGACGGCGCCCGGCTCGGGAACGATCAGGCCCAGCTTCGCCGCCACCGCCTGGATGCGCTGATTGGAGGCGCCGTTGGTGGCGATCTCGGCGCGCAGTGCCGAGATCTCCCGGTTCAGCGCGTCTGCCTGCCTGCCGACCTTGCTGGAGGATGCGTTGAGGCTCAGCGCGAGCACGTTCAAGGAGACAATCCCGACCAGGAGCGTGGTGAGGGCGCCGATCCACAGCCTGCCCCGGGTCAGCCGGTGGACGACGCCGGAGTCCGCCAGCCCCGAGACGGCGACCGCAGTCCGTCCCACCGCCAGCGGGACAAGCCGGGCCGGCATGGCAGAGCGCGGCGCCGAGCGTGGCCGCGTCGCCCGCCCCGCGGAGCCCCGGCTCCGCAAGGTCGCCGAGCCGCGGCTCCGCGATACCCGGCGAGTGCTCGGGCGCGCGGTTCGCGCGGGCGCGGCAGCGGTGCGCCGGGCCGTTTGAGTGGAGGCGGCGGCCATCAGGTCCCCTTCATTTCGTCGTCGCCTGCCGTGCCCCTGTGGAGCTTCCGCGCAACGCGCAGGCGCGCCGAGTGCGACCGAGGATTGCGCTCGATCTCCTCTGGGGTGGCAGCCAGCGCCCGCCGGGTCAGCAGCTCGGCCTCCGGCTGGCGCCCGCATTGGCAGACCGGGAGCTCCGGCGGACAGACGCAGCCTCGGGCCCGATCGACGAGAAAGCGCTTGCTGCGCCGGTCCTCGAGCGAATGAAACGAGATCAACGCAATGCGACCGTCCTCGCGCAACAGATCCCAGGCCACGGGCAGCGCGCGGTCGAGCGAGTCCAGCTCCTCGTTGACCGCGATCCGGATCGCCTGGAACGTCCGCTTCGCCGGGTGCCCGCGGCCGAAGCGGTAGGCCGGTGGAACGGCGGCGCGAATCGCCTCGACCAGGTCGGCGGTGGTCTCCAAGGGCCGGCGGCGGACGACCTCGCGCGCGATCGCCCGAGCGTGGCGCTCCTCCCCGTGCTCACGGATGACCCCGGCGAGCCGATCCTGCGGCCACTCGTTGACGACCTCTGCCGCCGAGAGGTGCCCGCCCGGATCCATGCGCATGTCAAGCGGCGCGTCGTAGGTATAGGAGAAGCCCCGCTCCGCGGCCTCGAGTTGGAATGACGAGATGCCGAGATCCATGTAGACGAGGTCGGCGCGGAGGCCCTCGGCGCTCAGCTCGGCGAGGGCGTCCGCGAAGTCGGCTCGCACGAAGCGCGTCTCGCACTCCAGCTCGTCCGCGACCTCCTCGAACCGCTCCTGCGCGGCGGGATCGCGGTCGATGCCGACGAGCGTGCCGCCGGCTCCCAGTCGCTCGGCGACGAGCCGGGCGTGCCCGCCGCCCCCGAAGGTGCAATCGACCGCTGTCTCACCCGGGCGAGGATCCAGGAGCGCAATCAGCTCGGAGGCCAGGACTGGGACGTGCTCGGTGGGCATGTAAGTCAGTGTGGCCATCTCCGAACCAGGGCCCCGAATCTCAGCCGGCCCCTCGCGGCGCCCCCGGCCCGCCTTGGGCCAGCTCCTCCGCGATCTCGGCCGCGGTGGCATCGATCTCGGCGTCGTGGTCGGACCAGCGTTTCGTGTTCCAGATCTCGAGGTGGTCGGCGACGCCGATCACCACGCAGGGGCCGTCCTCGAGCTCGGCGTGCTCGGTGAGGTGCTTGGGAATCCGGATGCGTCCAGCCGAGTCAAGGGCCTCGTCGTGGGAGCGGCCGTGGAAGCGTCGCCTCATCATCCGTCCGTGTCGGCTCAGCGGGTTGAGCTGGGCGAGGACGTGCTGCTCGAAGCGCACGAACTCGCCGGTCGGGTAGACCTCGACGCAGGGGTCGAGGCCCGCTGAGAGAACCACTCCATCGGCCAGCGCCGCCCGGAAGCGCGCCGGGATGGTGAGACGGTCCTTGGAGTCGAGGTTGTGCTCGTACTGACCGCGAAATGCCAACCGTGGGGTCCTCTTCTGCGTGGATGATCGAGTCCGTGCGGCCGCGCCGCCTGAGTGGTTGGACCGGAGTGGCGAGGTGGGAGGAGCCTCGCCACCCCGGTCCCTGAGTAAGATCGGATCGCCACGCTAACCCACTAGCTCCCACTTTGCAACACAGATCTGGTCGCACATGGGACACGATCCGTCGGACGGAACTGCTACCCGCACTCCAGATCCAGCGGAATCGGCTTGTTGAAGCCGTTTCTCAGGTCGGCGCGACCGCCCCCGGAGCCGCTTCGCGAATCGTCGATCTGCAAGCCGCGTTGCAGCGCGGCGCCCCCTGCAGGGCCCGCTGGGCGCTAGACCCCGCCGAGCAGGGCGTCCGAATGAGCGACCAGGGCGGCCAGGATCATCAGCAGCACCGACGGGACCAGGACCAGCGCAACGACGAGCTGGATCTTCGGCGCCGCGCGCGCCGCGTTCTCCTCGATCCGTCGCCGGGCCTGCCGGCGAAGCGATGCCGCCTGCTCGTGGAGCTGCTCGGCGAGGGGCGAGCCGTAGCGCTGAGAGCGCTCCAGCGCCGACGCCAAGGCCCCGAGCTCGGCGCCGGGTACGCGTTCGCGAACCGCGGCGATCGCCTCGCGCTGCGGCACCCCGCACTGGATCTCGGCCACCGCGACCGCCAGCTCTGAAGCCAGCGGCCCGTTCGCGCTGCTTGCGATCTCGCCCAGCACCGTGGCCGGGCTGCGCCCGGCTGCAGTGCCGACCGCAAGCAGGTCCAGGGCGTCGGGCAGCGCCACGCCGATCCGCGCCCGGCGGCGCCGCGCGGCCCTCTCCAGCAGCGCCTCCGGCGCCACGAAGCCCGCCGCCGGCAGCGCGAGGGTGAGCAGGACCGCCAGCCGGGTGGGCAACCCTGGGGAGGCGACGACGGCAAGCAGCGCGCCCACCGCGACCCCGCTCGCCTTCCCGGCCAGCACGGCTGCTACCGGGATCCGCTCTGCCTGGCCGGCGCGGCGAAGGCGCTGCGGGATCCGAAGCCACAGTGCGGCGCCGGCCAGCGTCCGCACCCGCCCACCGCTCAGGGTCGCGGCGACGCTCCGCATCGAACGACCGACTTCCTCTCCCCTGCTCCCCGCCAGCTCCCAGAGCGCCGCAGCGCCGAGCAGGACGGCAGCGGCGATCAGCACTGAGCTCATCCGTCCTCAGTTCGGCTGAGTCGCCGAATCGAAGCGAGGCCGCCAACCTGGAAAGCCGCCGCCGCAGCCAGCAGGGCGGCCGAGGTCCCGTTCGAGAGCAGGCCTCCCACGAAACCGGGCTCGATCAGCTCGGCGAACAGCGCCGCTCCCGCCGGCATCGCGACGACCAGCAGGCCGGTGAAGCGGGCCTGCACGGTGGCCGAGCGCGCGTCGGCGGCGACTCGGTCGCGCTCCGCCGCCGAGGCGGCGAACCGCCGCAGGAGGCCGGCGAGGTCGCCGCCGCCGAGCTGCTGCGAGACAAGCGCCGCCGTGAACGAGCTGACGCGCTCCGACCGCAGGCGGGCGCTTAAGGCCGTGAGCCCCTCCGCGGTGGACGCTCCAAGCTCGAGGTCGGCGCGCAGCCGCGCCAGCTCGGCGGCCGGCGGTCCCTCCATCGAGCTGCCCGCGGACGCCAGAGCCGCGCGGACCGAGCGGCCGCCGGCGAGCGCGTCCGCGACCGCGACCGCGACTTGCGGCAGGCCGCGCTCGACGGCGCGCCGGTAGCGCGCCCGGCGGCGCGCCACCGCCCACGCGGCGGCGCTGGGGCCGGCCACCGCACCGAGAGCCGACGGTCCGGGTCCCGCCACGAATAGAGCGCCAACGAGCAGCGCTCCGCTTCCCAGGGCAGCGAGCCGGCGCCGTTCGGCCTCCGTTGGGGCGTAGCCCTCCCGCCCCGCGCGTCGCAACGGCTCGATCGCCTCGGCCAGCCAGCGCCCCAAGGCGGGGCTGGCGAAGACCGCCTCCCTGACGGCCACCGCGGCCATCCCACCCGCCACGGCGGCGAGCACGATCGGCATTGCGGTCACCGATGCCAAAGCTCCCTGACGCCGACGCCTCCGACCGCTCGGACCACCTCCCCCACCTCGACCACACGGCGGTCGCCCTCTGGTGACCGGGCGAGGTGGACGACCAGCTCGATGCCGCGTCTCACCTGCCGACGGATCGCCTCGTGCGGCAGCCCCACGCCGGCCATCAGCGCGAGTGTCTCGAGCCGGCGCAGCGCATCGGGGGGCGAATTCGCGTGGAGTGTCGACAGCGCCCCGTCGTGCCCCGTGTTGAGCGCCGTCAACAGGTCGAGCGCCTCGCTGCCGCGCACTTCGCCGATCACGATCCGGTCCGGCCGCATGCGCAGCGCGTTGCGAAGCAGGTCGCGAATCGTCACCTCGCCGCGCCCCTCGACGCTGGGTGGCCGGCTCTCCAAGCGCACCACGTGGTCCTGGCGGAGCCGGAGCTCTGCCGCGTCCTCGATCGTGATCACCCGCTCGCCTGGGCCGATGTATGCCGACAGCGCGTTGAGCAGGGTCGTCTTTCCGGCTCCGGTCCCGCCCGAGACCAGGATGCTGCGCCGGGCACGAACCGCGGTGGCGAGCAGGTCGCGAAGCTCGGCGGTCAGGGTGCCCGAGGCGACCAGCTCGTCGGGACCGGGGCGGGCGGCGCTGAAGCGGCGGATCGAGAGCGCCGGTCCGTCCACCGACAGGGGCGGGATCACCACGTTGACCCGGGAGCCGTCGGCCAGCCGCGCGTCGACCATCGGACTCAGCTCGTCGACACGGCGGCCGAGCGGTGCGAGGATCCGCTCGATCGCGTCGCGAAGCGCCCCCTCCGATGCGAACCTGACCTCGGTCGGCTCGATCCGGCCGCCACGCTCCACGTAGACGGCGTCGGCGCCGTTCACCATCAGCTCGGTGACCGCCGGGTCGGCGAGCAGCGGCTCCAGTGGGCCAAGGCCCACCGTGTCTCGCAGGATCAGCTCGCGGATCCGGGCGCGCCGCCCCTCCGAGAGCACCGCGGCATGCTCGTCGACCAGCTCCGCCACCGCTCCCTCGAGGTCGTGGCCGCGCGGCCGTCCAGCCGCCGCCTCGGCTCGGCGGCGCTCCACCAGCCGCCGCCGCAAATCGGCGGCCAGCGCTTCCGCGTTGCGGTCGGCCGCACCCACGCCCGCTCCAACCCCGGCGCAATGCGCCGCGCCCCCGACCGGCACCCCGGGCATCTAGACTCGGCGCCGGGACGCGATGGCGGAGATCGAGGTGCAGCAGGCCGACATCACGAAGCTCAAGGTGGACGCGATCGCGAACGCTGCGAACACCGACCTCAAGCACGGAGGCGGCGTCGCGGGAGCGATCGTTCGCGCCGGTGGACGGGTCGTGCAGGACGAAAGCGACGAGCTGGCCCCGATCGGTCTGGGCGACGCGGTGGCGACGAGCGCGGGCGAGATGCCGGCGAAATGGGTGATCCACGCCGCCACCATGCGCCTCGGCGGACCAACCTCGGCCGAGATCATCCGCGCCGCCACCGCCAGCACGCTCGCAAAGGCGGACGAGCTGGGCGCCAAATCGCTGGCCCTGGTCGCCTTCGGCACCGGTGTCGGTGGCTTCCCGGTGGAGGAGGCGGCACGGATCGAGGTCGAGGAGGTCCGGCGGCATCTGGGCGAGGGGAGCGACCTTGAGCGAGTCGTGTTCGCCGTCTTCGGCGACGACGCTCGCCGGGCGTTCGAGAGTGCCGTCGCGGGCGGCTAGCGGGGGATCAGCCGCACCTGGCGGGCGAAGTTCTCGGCCTGGATCAGGCGCAGGGCCTGGGGTCGCCTCAGCGCCAGGGTGGCCGTCCAGGTCCCCGAAGCCGGGGCGGGGAGACCGGCGCCGGGGTCGCCCGACTGGTCCAGCGCCAGCAGCTCCACGCCCTCGGCGGCGACGTAGGTGCGGCCGCTCACGCCACCGGGCCCGGGCTCGGTGGTGACGATGACGTCGACGCGGCTGCCCAGTGGATCGCCGCCAACGGCCGCAAGCGCCTCGGCCCCGCTGACCACGATCTCGACGGGCTGGCGGCCCGAGCCGAGCCGCGGGTGGTGGCGTGGCTGGCGCCCGCCCGGCGCCCTGAGCTGGCTGGCGAGCAGATAGGCGCCGGCCGGCACGACGACCGCCGGCGCGTGCCCGACCGCCTGTTCGGCTGACGTCAGCGCGCCCGGCGGCGCGAACCGCTCTGGGATCCGCCGAACCTCCAGCAACCTCGATGCCTGTGCCGCCCGAAGCGCCTGCCGCGCTGGAAGCCTCGCGCGCGTGACGACCACCGGCCGAAGCGGACCCAGCTGGCTCTCGAGGTCGGCCCGGTAGCCGCCGGCGACGGCGGCCGCCAGGCCCGCGCAGGCAAGGGCGGCGCAACCGAACGCGATCGCCCGGGCACGCCGACTCATGCAGCCAGACGGCCGGCGCCATGCTCATCCCCAGTCCCCGAAATCGGCGGTGGGGCGAGCGGCAGCTCCAGGACCGCCACCCAGGCGCCATCCGGCTGCTGAACGAGAAAGCGGCCGCCGTGAGCCGCGGCGATGGAGGCCACCACCCGAAGGCCGTGGCCGCGGCGAGGGTCGCGGCGTGGACGGGCGCGCAGGCGCAGCGCCAGGTTCGAGACCGAGATCCGTACGCGGCGGTCACCCATCGACGCCTCCACGCGTATTCGGAGGCCGCCGTACTCGATCGCGTTGACGAGCAGGTTGTCCAGAGCCTGGGAGACGCGGTGAGGGTCGGCCATCATCATCACCGTCCCCGCGCGCCAGCGCAGCTCCACCGATCGGCGGGCATCCGCGGCGGGACCGCGCCAGCGCTCGACGGCCGACTCGACCAGCGCCCGGCAGCACACCGGGCGGCGGGACAGGGTGCACGCAGATCCGTTGATCTGGTGGTCGAGATCGTCGAGCGCCACGAGCGCCAGCTCCGCCGCGGCTGGAGCCGGTGTCTTGCCGGGTAACGACGGCGCGAGGGCCAGCGTCTGCAGCGGGCGGCGCAACTCGTGCAGGGCACGGTTGAGCGCCACACGTCGCCGAGCCCTTCGCACTCGGTCGCCGACCAGGATGGCGGCGAGCGAGACACCGAGGGGCCAGCCGGCTAAGCCGAGCTCGGCTAGCGCTCTCATCGACACCACCCCACCCTCCAGCGGCTCAACCGTCGATCAGCCGATAGCCCACGCCCCAGACGTTGATCACGAAGCGCCCGCTTTCGGGATCGAGCTTGCGCCGCAGCCTGCTGGCGTGTGAGTCGAGTGTGCGCGTGCGGCCCATTGAGCGGAACCCCCAGACGTCCCGAAGCAGCTCCTCCTTGGTGAACACGCGCGCCGGGTCGGCCGCCAGCGCGCAGAGCAGCGAGAACTCCTTGTTGGCGAGCTTGATCGGGCGATCGCCGATCCTCACCTGGCGGCGCGAGGTATCGATGAAGATCTCCCCCACCCGCCGAGGTCCCTCCCGCCTCGAGTCTCGACGGCGCAGAACCGCGTCGATCCGCGCCGCAACCTCCTCGTAGCGGAAGGGCTTGACGACGTAATCGTCCGCGCCCTCGCTGAAGCCGCGCACCCGGTCGGTGTCGGTCCCGAGACCGCTGAGGACGATCACCGGGAGCGCCGGGTCGTACCGGCCGACCGCACCCTCAGAGGCGCGGATCTCCCGCAAGACGTCAAGTCCCGAGGCGTCGGGCAGGCGGAGGTCGAGCAGCAACAGGTCGGGCTGCTTGTAATGGCAGAGGCGAAGCGCGTCCGAGGCCGAAGGCGCCGGCAGGGCGCGGAAGCGATCCGCCTCGAGCTGATCGCACAGCAGGTCCAGGGTCGGCTGGTCGTCCTCGCAGACGACCACCGTGGCAGTCGGCTGGGCGTGCGGCAGCACTACGCTCCTCCGCGCGGCGCGGGCGCGGCCGCCGGCAATTCGAGCACTGCGCGGGCGCGGCGCTCGAATGCGACCCTGCCCGGCGGCACCGCATAACGCAGCGAGAGCTCACGCAGCTCGACGTCGAGGAAGACAAGGTCGAGCGCGAAGCGCATGCCGAAGGTGTGGACGCTCCGGCACCCGGGGAGCAGCAGTCCTGCGCCGGCGGCACGGCGGTCGAGCAGCGCCAGCCCGAGAAGCCGTGAGCGGCGAGAGAGAGCCACGGGGACCCGGTGCCCATTCACCTCAGCTCGGGGCTGGCCACGGAAGCGGCGCGGACGGCCGTCGCTTTTCCTCATCACGACGCGTACAACCCCGGGACCTTTTGTCACGCCCCCGATTCACCGGCGCGGGGCCCTGCGCTTATTGCCGCCGTGCAAACGGCCGTTCAGGCAAGGCCCCGCCCACACAAGGGCAGCCGGCATGGGCGAAGATTCGAGTCGTCCGGACCGCGGCGGACATCGGTCGAGCGGGGTCCGAGAAGAGGAAGAATTGGAGAAGGCAACTCGCAGAGGCAACTACGACTCGGGGTCGGACTACGTCCTCGAGTACGGCGAGTTGCGGTTCTCGTTCAACGAACAGGACTTTGCCGAGCGGGTCGAGCAGGCGGCGGTGAAGCTCGACTTCGTCGAGGTGGGACTGGGTGCCGAGGAGCTTCAGGACCTGCTCGAGCTCGCGGTGAACGGCGAGATCGGCGAGCCCACCTCGTTGCTCGGGGAGCACATCAACGAGCACTGGACCGAGCTGGTCGGTCCCGCGAGCCGCAGCCTCGTGCACTGGATCCGCCGGCTCGTGTTCCGCGGCGCCTGGCTCGACCAGCGGGTCAAGGAAGGTGAGCTCGACATCGTGTTCGACCCCGGGGCCAGCACCTTCGGATACGTTCAGCCGGAGCGCGACGCCGAGCCGATCGAGCTCTCCCGCGAGCCCTCCTGGGCTCGCCTCGCGTACAGGCGCTGAGGCTCCCTCGCTCTAACCAGCTCCGCCGCTGAGCGCCGCCAGCAGCTCGGCGTTGCTTCGCGAGCCCTCGATCCGCTCGCGAACCAGGTTTGCCGCCTCCACCGGGGACAGGTCGGCGAGCAGCAAGCGGAGTCGCCGCACCGCCGCCAGCTCCTCGGGCTCGCGAAGCTCCTCCTCGTTGGAGACCCGGCACTCGCCGGCCCGGAGCGCGGGGAACACGCCGGCGGCGGCCAGCTCGGGATCCAGCCGGATGAGCGAGCTCTCTGTCGTGATCACCGCGCGTTCGGCGGCGCCGTCGTCCTCCGCGCCTTCGACCACCGTCGCGACCACTGTCACCGACCCCGAACCCTCTTCCGCGAGATCGCGTGCGGAGCCGAACAGGCGCTTGACCTCGGCGCCATTCCCGGCGGCGACCGCGAGCCGCGAGAGCGAGTCCACGATCAGCACGACGTCCGCGCCCGCCTCGGCGCGCCGCCGCGCCCGCTCGAGCGCGAGCTCGGCAAGCCGCACCTGCTCGGCGGGCGCCAGCTCGGCGGTCGCGGTTGCGAGCTCGGCCTCCGGCAGCGCCTGGCGCCACGCGGTCGCCTCCTCGGGCCGCTCGTCGATCAGCAGCACGACCAGTTCGGGGCCCTCAGCCGTGTCGACGGCCCTGGCGAGGCCGCGCAGGAGCGTCGTTCGGCCCGATCGGGGGGCCGACATGACGAGCACCCGCTGCCCGAGCGCCAGCGGCGTCAGCAGATCGACCGCTCGGGTGAGGATGTCGGAGGGATCGTGGTCGAGCGCCAAGCGGCGCTTCGGCAGGATCGGCGTGAGCCGCTCGAACTCGGGGCGATCGGCCAGCGGCTCGCCTCCGTCGACACGATCGACGTGGACAAGGGCGCGGTGGCGCTCCCCCCGGCGCGGCGCGCGTGCCGGCCCGGAGACCTGATCGCCGGGGCGCAGTTCGCAGCGGCGGACCTGGGAAGCGGAGATGTAGACGTCGTCGGGATGCGACTCGAGCCCCTGCAAGCGCAGGAACCCGTAGCGCTGCGGCGTGATCTCGAGCGCGCCGGTCACCTCCTCGGTCGCCACCTCCTCGAGTGGCTCGCGCTTGCGGTCCTGGTCCCGCTCCGGCCCAGACTCGCGCACCGGCTCCGGCCCAGACTCGCGCACCGGCTCCTTCGCGGAGAGGGGTTCAACCTCGGGCTCGGGCTTGGGTCGAACCTCGGGCTCCGGCCCGGCGGGTTCTCCGGCTCCGAGGCGGGTCTTGATCTCGTCGACAAGCTGCGCGCGGCGCAGCAGCCGGAAGCGCGGCACCCTGAGCTCCGCCGCCAGCTCGTGAAGGTCGGCCAAGTGGAGCTCTGCGAGCTTTTCGGGCATTGCGGCGGCAGAATATCCCGAATGACTCCTCGCCCGAACACCTCCGCTGGCTCGCTCGGACGTCGCCGGGTTAGGGCGCCGGCCTGACCCGGCAGGTCCACACGTAGCTACCGCGACCTTGTCGCTAGTCCAGGCCGGACTACGTGCGTGTCGCTTTGGGGCGCTCGGAGACTAGGGCTTGGAGCCACTCGGCGAACTCGGGGCGCGACTCCCAGTCCTTGCGGAAGCGCTCCGCGCCGGCCGTGGTCAGCGGATGCTCCAGCATCTGGCGCAGCACCTTGGCGGGAATCGTGGCGATCTCGCACCCCAGCCGAGCGGCGGCAATCACATGCTCCGGGTGGCGCACGGACGCCGCGATGATCTGCGAGGTGACCCCGCCGACCCGGAAGCACTCGACGATCTCCCCGACGACCTGGCCGGAGTCGACCGAGATGTCGTCGAGGCGACCCATGAAGCACGAGACGTAGGTCGCGCCGGCGCCGGCCGCCAGCAGCGCCTGGTTGGCCGAGAAGACCAGGGTCATGTTGACCGGGATCCCGTCGGCGGTCAGCGCGTGGGTGGCTTCGAGGCCCTGCTCGCAGAAGGGCACCTTGACGGTTACGTGCTCGTGCAGCTCGCGGAGCGCGCGGCCCTCGGTGATCATCCCGGCGGGGTCGGTAGAGACCACCTCGGCCGAGACCGGACCACCGACCAAATCGCAGATCCGCCGGATGATCTCGCCCGGGTCGCCCTCCTCCTTGGCCAGCAGCGAGGGATTGGTGGTAGCGCCGGCGAGGACCCCCCAGCCGGCGATCTCCTCGACCTCGGCAACACTCCCGGTGTCGATGAAAAGCCTCACTTGGTCGAGCTTACGGGGTTTCCCGGATCGATCCCCTCACTTTCCGCAACGGCGACCCAGGCCTCGGCCTCGGCGCTGGTGCGGTCGGAGCTCCATCCCAGTTCGCCGCCGATGGCCTCGGCCACCGGACGCACGGATTCGGCGTCGCGGAGCTGCGGCGCTGCGACCAGCCCGAGCCTGGTCCGGCGCAGCAGCACATCGGCAACCGAGCGCGCCTGCTCGAGCCGCGCGGCGATTACGGCTTCGGCCAGCAGGTCCGGCTGCCCGGGAACGATCGGCCAGGCCAGCTCGGGTCGCTCACCGGCGAGCTTCAGCACGTTGCGCGCCGCGTGCCCGTAGCGGAAGGCGAGCAGCTCGAGGGAGCCGTCGGGCAGGTCATCCTGAGACAGGCCGGCGGCCGGTTGCAGGTCTCCCTCACTCGCCGGCATGCCCAGCGGGATCTCGGCGGTGCGGCAGGGCGCCTCGCGCCCCTCGCGCTCGACCATCCGGTCGACGACCTGTTTAGCCATCCGTCGCCAGGTGGTCAGTTTGCCGCCCGTGATCGTCAACAGCCCCGAGGACGTCTCGTAGAGCTCCGCCTTGCGGGAGATGTCCACCGACTTGCGGGGATCGCCGGTCGAGATCAGCGGTCGCACGCCCGCGTATGCGCCGCTGACGTCCCCCAGCGCCAGCTCCACCCCGAAGAACGAGTTGACCGCGTCGAGCAGGTACTCGATGTCCTCGCCGGACGGCTGGACGTGCGCGATGTCACCGTCGTAGTCGCGGTCGGTGGTGCCGATCAGCGCCCGCCCATACCAGGGAAGCGCGAAGATCGTGCGCTCCTGGCCGGCCGGCACGATGCACGCCGCCTCGGTGAGGGGAAGCTTCTCGGTGGAGACCGTGACGTGGGTGCCGCGGCTCGGCGCGATCCGTGGGACCTCCTCTTCGGCGAGGATCTCCTCCGGTCGGATGCGGTCCGCCCAGACCCCGGTCGCGTTGACCACATTGGCGGCCCTGACCTCGATGCGCTCGCCGCTGTCGGCGTCCGTGCAGACGACCCCGGCGGCCCTGCCGTCGTCGGAGATCAGCTCGATCACCTCCGCGCCGTTGGAGAACACGGCGCCGAAGCGCTCCGCCTCGCCCAGGACGGTCAGCACCAGCCGTACGTCGTCCGTCTGGCAGTCGTAGAACAGATATGCCTCCTTGGGGTCGCACGGGGCAAGCGCCGGGATCAACTCGGCGGCCTCGTCACCGGGGATCGTCCGGTGGCGGTCGGGCGCCCAGTAGTCGCTATCGGCTTGCTCGGCGCGCTGCCTGGACGCGCGCTCGCGGGCCTGGCGCTCGCGCCTCCCCTGGCCGACGCGAGTGGTCGCCATCACGTCGTACATGTTCAGCCCGATCCCGATCCGCCAGTCGCGGCGCCCCTCGCCAAGAGTGGGGACCAGGAACGGGACGGGATAGACGAGATGCGGCGCGAGCTCCACCATCAGCTGGCGCTCCAGGAGCGCCTCCCGGACCAGGCCAAGGTCGAAGTTCCGCAGGTAGCGAAGCCCGCCGTGGACCATCTTCGAGGAGCGGCTCGAGGTGCCGGAGGCGTAGTCGTCGCGCTCGACCAGCGCCACCGAGTAGCCACGCGAGGCGGCGTCCAGCGCCACCCCCGCACCGGTGATCCCGCCGCCGATCACGACCAGGTCGAAGGGCTCTCCGCTGAGTGCCTCGAGTGCGTCTGAGCGAGAGAGCATCGCTATGAGCTAGTCGAGGTAGACGACGGTGTCGGCAACGGAGGCGCGCTCGGGGGCATCCTTCTCCTGGATCGGCTCGCCGACGTGAATCAGGCTGACGAAGCGCTCGTCGGAGGGCAGCCCGACGGCGGCACGCCCGGCCTCGGTGCGCAGGACCTCCGGAGTCCGCCAGTAGCCAGCCAGCCCGCGCGCATGCGCGGCCAGCAGCACGATGTAGGCGGCGCAGGCGGTCGCGTGCAGGTCCTCCTCGTCCTGCACCGGATCGCCGCCCAGGGCGCACGAGCAGACGACCAGCGTCGGCGCGCGGTCGAGCTTCGACGCCGCCTCGGCGCCGGCGGCCTGCTTGAGGCGCTCCAGCGCCCGCGGCCCGAGGACGCGGAAGCGCCACGGGTTGGTCAGGTTGTGGTTCGGCGCCCAGCGGGCAAGGTCGAACAGTTCGCCCAGGACCTCCCTCGGCACGGGGTCCGGCCGGAAGGCCTTGTGGGTCCGCCGGGTGCGTATGGCGTCCGCGACGTCCATCGCCGGAACGGTAGCGGTGCTACCCAGGAAGGCCGCGGCGGTACCAGAAGAATCCGCCCACAAGCGCGGCGGTCAACAGGACGAAGCCGGCGCCGACGTAGGCCGGGGTGCCAAGCGCGCCGTCGTCATCAGCCGCGGCGGACGCGGCCGCGGGTGCGCCCGCCGGCTGGCCGGAGGCGAGTTCCCCCCCCACGGCGTTCCAGGGCCGTGCCGCGTCCCCTGGATTGCCCGGGGCTGGGCCACCCCCCTGGCCCGCTTTCGCTGTTCCCCCGGCCTTGCTGGGTCTCGAGCTGCTTTCACCGGCGTCTGCGCCGGCTCCGTTCCCGGATCGGCCACCGCTAGGCGAGCGGGGCACGGCCCCCAGCGGGAACGCCTCGCGCTTGACTGCGAGAAGCGCCTGACCTGTGACCCAGACCGGCGTCTGGTCGCTCGACGCCGAGTAGCGGTAGTGGCCATCGCCGGCTTGGCGGTGAGCGAGGTAGTCGAATGGGCTGCGTCCGTTCGTGCGGACGGCGGCGGGGTTTGACCCGGCGGCGAGCAGGCCTTGGATCGCCCAGGCGGTCGATTGCGAGTTGGTGGGTCCTCCCTGCGCCAGCGCGAAACCGCCGTCGCCACGCTGGGCTTGTCGCAGGTAGGAGGCCCCGCGTGCGGTTATCCGGCCCCGGCCCCCGGCAGCTGCGAGCGCCTGGAGTGCAGCGCCGGTGCTGTCGGGGTCGCTGGCCATCTGCTGTTGGAAACCCCAGCCGCCGTCGCCGTTCTCGGCCTCGCGAAGCCAGGCGGCCGAGCGAGCCAATGCGGAGCCGGGAGCACCCGCGGCGCGCAGGGCAAGGACCGCGAACGCCGTCAGATTGACCTGGCCTTCAAACGAGCCGTTCCGCGAGCGTCGCCTGCGCAACTCGGCCACCAGGTTGCGGCCCCCGAACCTGCGCGGGTTGACGCCCGCGCCCTCGAGCGCGAGGATGGTGCGCTCCAGGTCTCCGGTCGAGCGAAGGCCTGCCGCCTGGGAACGCAGATAGCCGATCGCAGAGCGTCCGCCACGGCGAACATCCAGCGGGTTGCGGCCCGCGCCCTCCAGGCCCAGCGCGACCCAGCCCGTGATCGCGGCACTTGACGCGGCGTTCGGGGAGGGGCCGAAGCCACCATCCGGGTTCTGGGCCCGTTCGAGCCAGCGCGTGGCGGAGGCGGCGCCCCCGGCCCGGGCCTGGACCGGGACGGCCAGGCACCCCACGACGCCGATGAGGGCAAGCGGCAAGAGCAGACCGTGCGCCGAGGCCCGCGCGCCGCGAGGCATTCCTCTGCGGCCGGGCGGCGCCTGCGCATCGCGCCAGGTGAACTCGAACCTGCTCCGATAGCGCGAGATCATCCGGACCAGCGCCGGCCCGGCGGCCAGCGCCAGGGCAACATTGCCGACCGCGTGGGCGACGTTGAACGGGATCCCTCGCCCGGAGAGCGCCAAATAGCGGTCGAGCGACTGCTCGCCGCCGTACGTGACCATCACCGAGAAATCGAGGAGCGCGCCATATGCAAGGCCCGCGAGCCCGCAGGCGACGGCAAGCCCGCCACGCCCCATGCGGCGGCCGGTGACCACAGCGAGCACCGCGCCACCCAGCCCGACCAGGCCCCACCCCGCCATCTGCCAGGGTGTCCATGGCCCCTGGCCCAGCCAGAGATTGGATACAGCGGCGGCCAGCGCGCCTACCGCGAACCCGGGCGCCGGCCCCACCGCGTAGCCGGTGATCAGCACGATGTCGGTGGTCGCGACGACGTTGGGGATCGGCGCGAACACGAGCCGGCCGGCCACCGCGAGCGCCGCGAGCGCCGCCACCAGCGCCACCATTCGCGCCGGCGGGCGGGAGCGCTCGTACCAGGCGATGCCGCCGGCCAGCACAAGGGCGAGCAGCGCGTACGCGGTCACCTGCCAGCTCACGGAGAATCACTCCGGCGGCGGCTCGCCTCCGGCTGAATAACTCCGCCGGAAGCCTCGCCTTCGGCTACGTTTCCGGCGGGTTTGGGCTCAAGCGGGGCGGCAGGTCCACACGCGTGCACCGCGACTTCGTCGCTCGCCCAGACCATGCGCTGCCGAAGGAGCTCGGCACCCTGCTCCGGAGAGATTGCGCCCGGTGGCGCCGAGGATGCGGGCCACCTCGGTGGCGAAGTACCAGCCGCCGGAGAGGATCTCCTCGACCGGGCCGTCGGCGATCAGCTCGCCGTCGCCGAGCAGCACGACGCGCTCCGCGAACACCGACGCGAACTCGACGTCGTGCGTAGCGACAACGACGCTCGCGCCCCGTTGCGAAAGCTCGCTGGCCCAGCCGGCGAGCTCCTCCTTGCGCGCTCGATCCATCCCCCGAGTCGGCTCGTCGAGGCCGACCAGCCCTGGGAGCCGTCCCTCCGCCGCCCGACCCGCCATCACCAGGGCCAGCGCCAGGCGCTGGCGCTCGCCGCCGGAGAGATCGCGCGGATCGACCTCCACCGCCCACCCCAGCCCAACCGTGGCAAGTGCCTGGCGGCCCGCTTCGCCGGGCAGCTCGTCGGCGACTCGCTCGCGGACAAGCAAATCGCCTGGGCTCTGGGCGAGAAGCGCGCAGTCACGCGGCGCCGAGATCCGTCCTCCGGCTGGCTCAACCAATCCCGCGGCGGCGCGCAGGAGGGTGGTCTTGCCGGCGCCGTTGCGGCCCATCAGCGCGACCCGCTCGCCCGCTTCGACCAACAGGTTCAACCCGCGCAGGACATCGCGGGGCCCGCGGCCATCGTCGAGCTCCACCCAGAGGTCAGCGATTTCGAGGACCGAACCACTCCGTCGGCGGCTCGCCTCCGGCTGCGCCGCCGCCGGGCTAGGGCTCCAACCTGACCCGGCAGGCACCTCCGTAGCGACCGGGACTTCGTCCCTAGCCCCAGCCGGCCACCCTCGGACCTGCGCGGCAAGCTGCTCCCGGGCGCGCCTTCACCGACGTCGGCGGAGGGCGAAGGCCGGCCAGGTCGAACAGCCGCGCCGCGGGCGTGGCCAGCGCGCCGTCGCTGGCAAGCGCCCAGCGAAGGAAGTCCCCGGGTTCGCCGTCGAAGGCGACCCGGCCCTCCACGAGGGCGAGCACGCGGTCGGCGGCCGCCAGGCAGCGCTCGAGGCGGTGCTCGGCGCAGACGACCGCAAGCCCCCATTCCTCGTTCAGCCGTCGCAACAACCCGATCAGCTCGTCCCCGGCCACCGGGTCGAGCTGGGAGGTCGGCTCGTCCAGCAGCACCAGGCGCGGCCGGCCGACCAGGGCTGCCGCCAGGGCAACACGCTGGAGCTCTCCCCCCGAGAGCGTGTCCGCGGGGCGATCCAGCAGGTGCGGAATCGCCAGCGCCAGCGCCGCCTCCTCCACCGCCCGAGCCCGGACGGCCGGGGGATCGCCCCGGATCTCGAGCGGCAACGCCAGCTCGCCGCGCACCGTGGTGGAGACGACCTGTGTCTCCGGGTCCTGGGCAACCAGGCCGACCGTGCCACCCAGCTCGGCGGGCCCGTGGTCGCGGACGTCCAGGCCGCCGACCTCGATCTCGCCGCTCACCTCGCCGCCGTAGTAGTGGGGCACGAGCCCGCAGCAGGCGCGCAGGAGCGTGGTCTTCCCCGACCCCGAACGGCCGGCGAGGACGATCAGCTGACCCGACTCGATCTCGAGGTCGAGGTCGCGAAGGCACTCGGCGTTGCCGTCCGGGTAGCGATACGCCAGCGACTCGATCCGGACCAGTGGCTCAGCCACGACCACGCCTCGGCGACGCCGCCGGGCGACTTCGCCTTCCGGTCGCCCCCAGCAGCGGGAGCGCTGCCGCGAGCGGGATGCAGGCGGCAAGGACCAGGGTGGGCCAGCCGGTGTCAATGCTCACGGTCGGATACGGGTCGAAGCCTCCAAGCCCCGCGACCCGGGCCGCGATCCCGCCCACCGCGATCACGAGGCCCGCGGTTCGGAAGAGGCCGTCGCGACGCGAGCGACGACCGCCCCGCGCCGAGCCTGGCGCTCCATGCGCGTAACCACGGAGCTCGAGGGTGGCGGCGACGTCAACGGCGCGATCCAGCGAACCGGCGACGAGACGGCGCGCCAGTGCGGCGCGTCCCACCGGCGCCGCGGCCGGGCCTCGGAGCGCGGCGGCCTCGCCGAGGCGGAGGTAGTCGGCCGCCGCAAGCGGCACCAGGCGGGCGATCAGGGTCGCGGTCAGCGCCGAACGGCGCGCCAGGGGTCGCAGCAGGCGGAGCGTGCGATCGGGATCGACGCAGGCGGTGTGAACCGCGAACGCCATCAGCACCACCAAGATGCGCATTGCCAGCACGCCGCCCTCCGCAAGCGCCTCGGCGCTGATCTCCGTGGAACCGAGGAGTGGCAGCCACAGCCCATGGACGAGCACCGTCTCGCCGCGCTGGGCGACCAGGCCGTTGACCGCGACGATGAAGATCCCCAGCGTCACGCCCCAGCGGACCGAGGCGCGCAGCGCCCGCCCTGCCCCGCTGGCCAGACCCGCGACGGCGATGCCGGCGCCCGCCCCGGCGAGCACGACCGGGTTCGAATAGGCAAAGGCGACCACCACGAACGAGCCCGAGATAGATGCTGGCCGCCCCCGCGCTTGCGTCGTGGAGCGGGGTGCGTCGCGGTACATAGGAGAGAGCCGGTCTCATCCGGCTTCCCCGGGCTGGAGTGGCAGCGCCACCGGCGGCTCCCGGGCTGGCGCGGCGACGGCGTAACGGTCTCGCAGTGTCGTGGCGTCGAGAGAGCCAGCCGCCCGGCGCACCGCCGGCATGCCCGACCCGGTGACGATCCAGGCCGGCGTCCCGTCGCCGCCTTGCAGTGCGGCCACCAGCCCCGCATCCGAGCCGAGATCCCTGGCCGGCGTTCCCGCCGGGTCGAGGGCAATCAGATGGAAAACACCGTCGATTGGGCCTTTGAAGGTCGCGAACACCCCGTTCGCGGCTGGGCCACCGCGCAACGCGTCCACCGTGCGGTCGTCGCGCACCTCGCGCCACGGGCCAACCAGAATTCGGAGTGCCCCGGTGCTGCGTGGCGTTCTTCTCGCCCCACGCTCGACGGTTGACTCGACCCCGGCGTCGGCGAGACGGTTGGCGGCGGCCTCGCAAGCGCTGCCGCCGGCGAGGCACTCGACTCGCACCGGCTGGCGGTCGCCCTCGGTCGAGGCCTGCGCGAAGGGCTCGGGCCACGATCCGACCACCGCCGGCACTCGCATCGCGTCGGTCCAGTCGCGGTAGTCCCACCAGATCCGGTCGCCGCCGCGAACATGCACCTCGGCCGAGCCAATCGCGGACTCGACCCCATTGACGTAGAAGAACCAGTCGTAGCGCCGCCCGCCGGTCTCGGTCGCCGGCGAGCCCGTCGATCGACTGCACGAAGCCGCCGCCGTAGCGCGTCGTCGAGCTCGGCCTCGCGATCGAGGAAGCGGATCACCGTCTCCGACGACGGTGGGTCGTTCTCCGCCTCGTCCACGAGCGTCCTCGAGCCGTAGTCCCGGGTGACGGTCAGGGTCGCCGCCCCCTCGGACGACGGCCCGCGGCCCAAAGCCGCAACCGGCGGCCGCGGCGGCGCAGGCGAGCGCCGCCGCGGCCCGGCCGTCGGCCGTTGGTCACCGCTTGACCACCCGCTCGCAGCTGGCGGGCGATCCGATCGTTGTGATCGCCGCGCCTGACGACCACCTTGTCGCGGCCGCCGCCACAGTTGACGCGGTCGCGGCCGCCCCCGGCGGAACCGGCGGATCTCACCCGGTCATCGCCGCCACGGGCCTTGATCGCGTCCCAGCCGCGCGTGCCCTTGATCTCGTCGCGGCGCCGACTACCGATGATCCGCTTGCCATGCGCCTGCGGGCAGTCGAGGGAGACTCGCGCGGACGCAGACCGCTCACCCGGTTCGACGGGATGTCCTGTCCACGGGTCGCGCGCAGCCTGTCGATGCCCGCCTCGGTGCTGGTCACCATCGTGTGCCCGCCCGCACCGGTCGGTGCTGCGGCTCCGGTCACCGTGGCGCCGGCCGCGGCGCTGCGAGTGCCGTCGTCGGCGTACGAGTAGACGGTCACCTGGTACGGGACATCGGGCTGGGCGCGCGCCGGCGCCTTGAGCCGAAGCTCGGGCGGCGGCGGAAAGCTCGGAGCCAGGTACCAGAGCACATCGTTCACCGGCATGCACCCTGAGCTGGCTGCCCGACGACCTGGGAGCCCACGTGGTTCACGCTTCAGGTACCAGAAGCTCGAGCCCTGGGACTCGAAGCCACCGATGCCGCAAATGCCGAGGCCGAAGCCGTCGTCCAGAAAGGCATCGGTCACCGACAGCGGTCGAAGGATCGCGATCCCAGGCGAGCGCGTCGCGAACGGCGCCGAGAGCCGTGGCGCGCTTCACTCGGACGCGATCGCCACTGCCTCCGGTGCCCTGGCCGAAGCAGTTCGCCTGAGGATCAGCCTTGATCCGCACCGTGCCGGTGTACTGGCGCTGCTCGGTCAGCGTCTTGCCGGCCGAGTTCACGACCCGCAGGTCGACTCCCGTCGTGGCCGCAAGCGCGGCGCCGGGCAAGAGCAACGAGATGACGAAGCACGACGGCCGAGCCGCCGAGCCGGAAACGAGGTATGACCATTGAGCCACCCCTTCCTCGAGGGTTGATTGGGCTGGCCGTGGACAGGTCTCCTGGCTTCCGGGATCCACGCCGCGCCTTCCCGGGAACGCTGTGGCGCCCCCAGTGGCTGACGCCGCCCTCGCTTTCGGGGCGGCCGCGTCGTGCGGCGTCGTATTACCCGGTCACAGTGGCGGGACCGCGCCGGATTCGCACCGGACTTCCCTTGACCACCGACCGTATTTCGGCAAGGAGTCTACTGGCGCTCTTGGGCTCGACGCTGGAGCTCCTCGACCACCTGGGGCATCGCTTTTCGCATCCGGGAGAGCTCCCAGTGCTCGATCTTGATCACCCTGAGCGGCGAGGTCGCGACGACGCTGGCGGAGCGCTCCTGTCCCTCGAGCAGCCCCTGCTCGCCGAACACGTCCCCCGGGCCGAGGTCGGCGAGATGCTCGCCTCCCCGTTCGATCTTGACCGTCCCCTCTTGGATGGCGTAGAAGTGGTTCGAGTAACCCCCCTCCTTGACCACTGTCGCTCCGTCGGTGAACTCCTGGGTGGTGGCGAAGGTCGCGACCTTGCGCAGGTCGTCGTCGGGCACGTCGGCGAACAGCGGGATCTTCTTCAGCAGGCTCTCGTCCAATGTCCCCTCCGGTCGGGTTGCGGCAGGGAACCTAACCGATGCGGGCGCGTGCCGCTAGCGTCACCGGATAGGGCGGCAGCGGCGGCGCAGTTTCAGTCGATCGACTCGGCCTGGATGTCGAGGCTGAAGCGAACCTCGTCGCCCTCGACGTCGGCGTCCAGGAGCTTGTTGTCCAGGAAGTCGGCGGCCTGCGGCTCGAGAAAGATTCGGATGTCCTCGAGCACCTCGTCGCCCTCTTCGGCGGACTCGACGAGCGACAGGCGGAGATCGGTTCGCTCCTCCTGGCCGCTCTCCGTATTCGATTCCTGCGTGATCCGGAGGCCCGCTCCCTCCGGCAGTCCGGAAGAGGCGACGATGCTGTCGATGGCGGTCGCGGCATCCTCGGTGATGGCAAGCATCTGTAACTCCCCTCTGACGGAGATGGGATCGAGTGACCTTAGCTCAATGCCTCGCGCAAGCGACGCCCCGCAGGCCGCTATCAAGAGGGGTCTGCCGGAGTTCAGCTCGCGTCCTTCAACAGCCAGGTCAGATCCGGGTAACGTCCCACAGCCGTGGGGGACCTCGGAGCTTCCATGGTCTGGGGGCTCGTGATCGGAGCGAGCCTGCTGGCTGGGGCGATCGCCGCCGTGATCCTGCACCTGCCGTCCAGAGTGGCGGCCATCGTGACCGCGTTTGGCGGCGGCGTCCTGCTGGCCGCGATCGCGCTGGAGCTGGTACCCGAGGCGGACGCCAGGGCCGGCACCGCGCTGACGGCCGCGGGTCTGTTTGCCGGCACCCTCGTCTATGTCGCAGCCGACAGATCGCTGGCCCGCAACGAGAACACGGAGATGGTGCGGCGCTCGGGCCACGCGGCGGCGGCTGGAAGATCGATGGAGATCCCCGAGGACAGCGGTGAGCTTGCCCGCGGCGAAGGGATCGCAATGGGGATCTTCGTCGACGGAGTTCCGGAGTCGATCGCGCTTGGGCTGACGATCGCCGAGGGAGAGGTGGGGGTGGCGCTCCTGGCAGGGATCCTGATCGGGAACGTCGTCGAATCGTACTCGGAGCTGCGCAGCCCATCCTCGCCGCCGGACGCAGCAAGCGAGTCGCGCTCATCCTGCTGGGCGCGATCGGGCTGGCGCTGGCCTTCGCGACCGTGCTCGGCGGCACGGTCCTGGCCGACGCCAGCGACGAGCTGGTGGGCACGGCACAGGCGGTCGCCGCGCCGTGCTGGCGGTCATCTCGATCGCGGTGATCCCGTATGCCTTCGCCAAGGTCAGCACGACGGTTGCGATTGCCACCGCGCTCGGCTTCGTCGTGGGCTACGTGCTCAGCTGAGCCCGATCCGAGCGCTGAGTTGTCGCCCCCCGCTCCAACCCGCACCCTGGCGCGTGGCAACCTGCCGTTTCCGACAGGTGTACAACGTTGCCTCCCGCGCCGGCCGCAGCGGGGTGCCGGCGACGGCGCAGGAGTAGTCGGTCGCCGCTCGCGCCGGGGGTATCCCCGCTCGGCAGCCGGCACCGCCTCGAGCACGTCGCTCGAGATCGTCAGCCAGGCCAGGACGCCCGCCGAGCGCGGCGAGCCCGGCGCAGGCGATCATCGCGATCGCGAAAGCCGTCGGCCATCGCCGCCGGGTCGTAGAAGCTGTCGCCGGTGAGCCCGGCGATCAGCGGCAGGACGGCGACGGCGAGCAGGCCGGCGACCCGCGAGACCGCGTTGTTGATCCCCGAGGCGATGCCGGCATGGCGCGCGTCGGCGGCGGCCAGCACGGTCGCCGTCACCGGCGCCACGACCAGGGTCAGCCCGAGCCCGAAGACGATCACCGCCGGCAGCACGCTCGAGACGTAGCTGTCGCCGGGGTCGATCCGGGTCATCAGCAGCAGTCCCGCGGCGATCACGAGCGGGCCCGACGGTGAGCGGGATCCTCGCGCCGATGCGCTGGGCGAGGGCGCCCGAGCGGGCCGAGAGCAGCAGCATCAGCGACGGTCACCGGCAGCGACGCGGCGCCGGCGGCGATCGGCGAGTAGCCGAGCGAGATCTGCAGGAAGGCGACGAGCAGGAAGAAGACGCCGCCAAGCGCGGCGTAGACGACGAAGGTGACCAGGTTGGCGGCGCTGAACTGGCGCGAGGCGAAGATCTCGAGCGGCATCATCGGGTTCGGGCTTCGGCGCTCGGCCACCAGGAAGGCGACGAGGGCGACCACGCCCCCGATCCCGGCCAACAGGATCAGCGGCGACGCGCCCTTGCCCGGGCGCCTCGATCAGGGCGTAGGTGGTTCCCGCCAGACCGAGTCCGGCCAGAATTGCGCCGGCGAAAGTCGAGGCGGCCGCTGGCGGTCGGATCGCGGGTCTCGGGGACGTGGCGGGCGGCCATCGCCATCACGAAGATGCCGAGCGGCAGGTTGATCAGGAAGATCGCGCGCCACGACACGGCGTCGACCAGATAGCCGCCGAGCAGCGGTCCGAGCGCGGTCGCGACGCCGCCCAGCCCCGACCAGGCGCCGATCGCCCGGGCCCGGTCGGCGGGGCGGAAGCTGGCCTCGATCATCGCCAGGCTGCCGGGAGTCAGCAGCGCACCGCCGACCCCCTGCAAGGAGCCTGGCGACGACGAGCAGCTCCGGCGTTCGGTGCGACCGCGCACAGCAGCGAGGCCGCGGTGAACAGGCCGGTTCCGATGACGAAGATGCGCCGGCGCCCGTAGCGGTCGCCCGAGCGATCCGCCGAGCAGGATCAGCGAGGCGAGCGTCAGCAGGTAGCCGTTGAGGATCCACTGCAGGGAGCTGGTCGAGGCGTCCAGGTCGCGGCCGATCTCGGGCAGGGCCACGTTGACGACCGTGCCGTCGAGGAAGGCCATGCCCGAGCCCAGGACGGCGACGGCGAGCACCCAGTGCCCGCTATTGCTCTCGTAGGCCAGCTCCTCCCCGCTCGCCAACCCAGCTCGCGCGGCGCCAGCAGATTGCTTCGGCATCAGCTCGGCAAAGTTACCGCGAGCCGACTTGGGCGAGCTCGCGGACGTCCAGACCGTCCGTCTGGAGCCGAAGACGTTGGACTAATCGGTACGGGCCCGGGCCCCCGGAGCGTGGTACCGTGCTTGCCATGGCGGGTGTCGCATGGACGCGTGATCAGCGGAGGCCTCCCGCTTCCGCTTGCCCCGCTCCCTCCCTACGCAGCGAATCGCCGGTTCCCGCAGTTCGAAGCCTGGTGGCCGGGCTTCTGTGCGTGGTCGGGGCGCTGTTGGTGGCGTCGCCGGAGGCGAATGCCGCGACTTGTCCGCCGATCCAGAACAAGCCCGGCGCGATTCCGCATGTGCAGTACGACGGCGTTCAGCACCTGACCTACTGCCAACGTGTGGTCGTGCAGCCGGGCCAGAACATCATCCGGCTGAACGGGACGAACCTGTTCCCGAATGTGCCCGGGTACATCACGCGATTCGACCCCGAACTCGTCTACCCGAACGGGACCGTCCCTCGCGTGGACGTGGTCCACCTCCACCACGCGGTGTGGGTCGTGAACTGGGGTCCGCAGTTCGCGGCCGGGGAGGAGAAGACGATCATCCAGGCGCCGAGGGGATTCGGCTGGCGGTCGGACCCCTCAGACACCTGGCTGCTCAACGACATGCTCCACGACCTCGTCGGCTCGCCAGCGACCGTCTACATCGCGTGGAGGATCGACTTCGTGCCGAACACGGCCGTGGATTGCACGCCTCCCATCGCTCCCGGCAAAGATTGCATCCGCAGGGTGCGCACCAGGTGGATGGACGTCTCCGGGCCCAGTCCTCGAGTCGGGGTCTCGAGCCCGATCTACCCGGTGTACGACGCCTTGAGGAGGATGGGCGAGACGGCCGCTACACGTTCCCCGACCAGGCGACCGGCGCCCAGCGCAACTTCATCGGTCGGTCGCAGACGTGGACGCCCGACCACCCGGTGACCCTGATCAACACCGCTCGGCACCTCCATCCGGGCGGCCTGAGCACCGGTCTCCGAGTTCGCCGTGGTAGCACTTACAAGAGGCTCTTCCGCTCCGATGCCCACTACTACGAGCCGGCCGGCGCGGTGTCGTGGGATGTCTCGATGCGGGCCACGCCACCGAACTGGCGCGTCAAGCTGCAGGCGGGCGACACGATTGAGCGTGGACGCGACCTACGACGTAGCAAGCGCGGACTGGTATGAGGTGATGGGGATCATGCCCGTGGCCGTCTACGACGGGGCCGATGTCGGCGGCGATGGACGCGTTGAGCGACGCGGATCCCGCAGCAGAGGGCGTCCTGACCCACGGGCATCTGGCCGAGAACGAAACCACGGCGGCACCGCCCCGGGGCTGCCCGACCCCCGGCGGCTGCCCGGTGCCCCCTGCCCTTCACGGGAGCCGATCGAGATCGACCGGTACGCGTACCAGCAGGGCGACCTGTACGCGTCGGGTAGCCGACAACCCGCCGACGATCCAGCCCGGGGAGAGCCTCACGTTCCTCAACCGCGACGCCGGCACGACCGAGAACGTCTTCCACACGCTCACCTGCTGTAAGGCGCCGTGTAACCGCTCACCGGGATCGCCTACCCGATCGCCAACGGGCCCGGTACGTTCGACTCCGGGCCAGCTCGGCTTCAACTACGCGCGGACTTCGGCGAGCCGGCCGTCGGCCGCGACCGCTGGAACACGCCGAGCAACCTCGACCCGGGCACCTACACCTACTTCTGCCGGGTCCACCCCTTCATGCGCGGAGCTTCCGGGTAGTCCCGGACTGGTAGGGTCGCATCCCTCGGGCACCGCGAAACCTCGCGATGCCGCCAACGATCACGAACCGGTTGCCCGCGAGATACTGGGCGACGATGTCGCGGCAGAACGTCGAAACGGTTCGGGCGGTCTTGGAGCGGTGGGGCGACGGCGACTTCCGCGTCAGCGTGGCTCTGCTCGATCCGCACGTCGTCTTGGTGCTGGGCCCGAGGTTCGCCGACGCCGGGACATATCTCGGCGCAGATGCGGTCGCGGGGTACACGCGGGGTTTGCTGGAGCCCTGGACGCGCTTCACCATTGAGGCGGAGGAGCTCGTGGCGGCGGGAGACACCGTGTTTGCGGGCGTGCTTCAGAGCGGCGTCGGAAGCACCAGCGGCGTCCCCACCGAGTTTCGTTACTTCATGCTCTGGTCCTTCCGCGGCGGCAAGGTGATCCGGATCGAGTGCTTTCGGGAACGTGCCGAAGCCCTCGAAGCCGCCGGGCTGCCGGACGGGTAAAGGCTGCTTATCGCCCGATCCGGGTGACTTAGGATGGCGCGATCGAGGGCACCAACCGCGCGGCACCGCTGAAGCTCACCCGGGTGGTCGTCGGGATGGCGCGGGTCGCCCGCGCGCAGTGGCCGCTGCTCCTCGGCGCCGGGCTTGTGATCTTCATCCCGCTCGGACTGATTGAGGTTCTCGACGAAAGGCTCCAGGAGTCGCTCCAGGAGTTCAGGGAAAAAGTCGAGGCGGGGCGGATCGCCGCCGCCGTGACCGCAGCGCTCGGCCATGCGGGGGCATCACTGGTGGGCGAGGTCCTGTACGCCGGCGTCGTCGCGGCCGTCGTGCTCGGCGCCCGTGAGGGGCAGCGGCGCTCTCTCGGCGAGATCGCGCGCACGCTTCCGTACGGGCGCCTCATCCTCGCCGACCTGCTGTGGGTGCTCGCTGTCGCAGTGGGGCTCTTCCTGCTGATCGTTCCCGGGCTGATCGCGATGGCGCGGTTCGCGCTCGTCGGCCCGGTGATCGAGGTCGAGCGATTAGGGGTGATCGACGGGTTTCGGCGCAGCGCCGTCCTCATCCGGGGCCATACCGTTCGCGTCCTGGCCCTGATTCTGCCCGTCCTGGTGGTCGGCGACCTGCTCACGAGCGTGGTCCAGTCGGGATCGATCGGAATCCTCGGCAACGGGTTCCTCGCGGACTGGCTGGCCGCCACGGTCGCGGACCTGCTCACTTCGCTGATCTACGCGTTGGCCGTGGTGGGCCTGTACCTCGCGTTGCGCGATCGGCCGCTTTAGCCGCGCCTCTTGATCTCGATCGTGCTCCGCCTCGGTCGTGTCCTCGCCGGCTCAAGTCCCTTTTTGCCGTTGGGCCCGGATCCGCTCACGGTTGAGCTTCTCGACCGCCTCGATGAACTTCCCGTCGTCGTAATGGTCAGTCGCGATCAGGCTCACCGGGAGTCCACGCTCGCGAGCGCACTCGTGGGCGCGGTCGACGACCTTCGGCTTGGAGTGGAACTCGGCGTTCGCCTCCCGCCGGGGCGGGAACACGTCGGCCCAGTGGTTCAGCATCAGCATCGGGCTGTTGACGTCGCCACGGTTGAGGTCACAGCTCAGATCCTCGACCCTGGTCGCCCCCAGCGGAGTGTCCTGCACGAACGAGAACCCGTCGAGGTACCAGGGGACGGTGCCGTCGGCGTCCCGCTCGGTAAAGACGATCAGGCGGCGGTCGGTTCGCACCAGCTCGCCGAGCGTGGGCAGCGGCGTACCCCGGTCGAGCTCGGCGAGGTAGCGGTCCACCCCGGCGTCCACGAACGCCTTCTCGATCTCGGCGGGGGGCACGTAGGGCTCGATGAAGAGGACCAGGACCTCGCCCGGGTTGCGCTCGAGGAAGTCGCGGAAGTCGGCGAGCGCGTCTGACATCGCGGTCGCACCCAGCTCGCAGACCGTATGGCAGAGCCAGATGGCGCGCTCGCCGCCGGTCTCCTCGCGCACGCCGAGGCCACCGGCGAGCCGTTCGGCTGCGGCCAGGACCCCAGGCGGAAGCCCCTTGGCGACCCTGTTTCGTTCGCGACCCTCGGACTGGAAGTCGGTTCGGACTCGACCCCGGTCGTCTTCGACCCCCCAGTGGGGATCGATCAAGAACAGCCGGATGCCGTCTTGGAGCTGGCGCTCGATCGTCCGGCGCTGATTGGCGATGGACCACCCCCCGCTGTCGGCGGCCGAGAACGAGTTGTGGGTGCCAGCGAAGACGACCTCGTTCAACCGCAGGTCGCAAAGCCCGGGCGAGCCGTTGCAGCCTCCCGTCGTGCTCCCGGTCGCTTCGCCCGGGCCCTCGTCGCCGGATGTCACTACGACGACCGCGAGCACCACCGCGCCGACCGCGACCGCGGCGACGATCCCGGTGCGGGCGAACGCCCGCTTTCGGACCCGCTCCTGCTCGGCAGGCGCGCCGCGCGGCTGGAGCAGAAGGAGAAGCTCGCCGGTGCCGACGTAGACGAGATAAGCACCGGCCAGGAGGCCAAGGACGGCGAGCGCGAAGTCGGGCTCGAGCGCGACCAGGAACCCGGCTGCGATGGTGATCACCGCCCGCAGGGCCCGGCCAGCGGTCGTCTGGGGGCGCTCGGTCAACCGGCGGCGGAGCCTCGTCGCGGGGTCCTCCGTTCGCTCCGGGTCGAGGACCGCCGCCGCGCCGGCAACCACGAGTCCGGTCAGCGCCAAAACCAACGCCCAGACGAAGAGCCCGCCGACGAACGCATCGAGGATCCCGGCGACGGCGCCGCGGACCTCCTCGTCGGTGAGCTCGTCCTCGCCGACCACGCCGGCCAGAGTTCGCTCGCGAAGTACGAGCAGAGCGATCGCGAGCGTCGTCCCCGCCGCCGCCACGGCGAGCGCCGCCCTGAGCACGCCGACGCGGCGGTCGGGCGCGACCACTATCGAGAGCACGAGCGCGAGTACCGCGACGATCGGCGCGACGATCCCCAGCACCCGCACGGTGTCGGCGGCGTCGAGGGTCTGGCGCGCGAACTCCCGCTGCTTGAGCTTCAGGAGAGCCAGGTCGAGCTCGCGCGGTAGCTGGTCGGCGAGCTTGGGCGAGACCGAGCGGAGCCCGAAGCGCACGATCTCGACCGCGTCCGAGAGGTTGAAGGCGACGTTGCCGCGGTCGCGCACGAATAGCAGCCGGTTCGACTGGCGCGCCGCCTCGCGGAAGATCTCCCGGAACGGCTGGGTCTCGATCACGGTGTCGACGACCGACTCCAGGAGCGGCCGGCCGGCGACGAGGTCGGCCGAACCCTGCTCGACGAGCTGAACGACGATCTCGGTCGCGACCACCGAGCGGACCCGATCGTCCTCGAGCGCCTCAGCCGAGTTGTCGGCGAACGCCTGCTCGTCGATGATCTCCGAGCGGGCGTAGAGCAGCAGGGCGCCGGCGACTACGAGCAGCGCCCCGACGATCGCAAGCGCGATGCTGGCAGTCGTCCTGACGCGATCCGAGGGGGTTCCGACCCCCCGGCCTGAAACCGCTTCCACTCGCCCGGATCCCCTTCGTCCGTCGGGTCCTTCGACGGGAATCTAACCGGTGGTGCGTCCAACGCCCTCGGCTACCCGTCCCGAGGAGGTGAGTGGGCAGACGGACGACGGGCTCGAGCTGCCGCGCCCGGCCCTAGCCAGGCGCGGCCCCCGCTCGATTAGCTCTCCTTAGGTTCTACTTGTCCTGAGCCACGGTCGCCTGGAAGAGCTGGCCGCGTATCGCGCCACCGGGAAAGGCGCCGTTGTGGACGTTGACGTAGTAGGCACCCGGGTTGGCCTTGATCGCGTTGGCGATCGCCACCGGCACGTTCTTGCACTGCGACGAGGCTCCCGCGAGGCCCGAGGTTGGGAAGTTCAAGGAGACCTTGATCGGCCCATTGGCGGTGGCCGGCCCCCCTTGATGGATGTGCGCAGCGGTCGGGTTGGCGATCTTGACCACCTGCACGCCGAAGCACAGCTTGACGCCGCTAAACGACCCGCTGAAGGTTCCGTAGCCGTCGAGGTCGGCGTCTGGGATCTCGTGCTCGCCGCTCAGCTTGGCGAAAAAGGCGTGTCCTGCAGGTGCTGACCCGGAGGCCGGCAGCGCTATCAGTGCCACCGCCCCGAGGGCCACGATGGACCCCACCGCGCCGAGGATCCTCATGTGCCGTCCGTTCATCGTTTCCCCTCCTGTGGGTAGCTCTGGGCCTGACCTCCGGAGTACCCGCATTCGGGCCATGAGGTTCACCGCAAGCCCCCGTTAGGCGAAACACTGTACGGGCGATGTCGCAGGAGAACGAAGCTGCTGAGCTCTGGCGACGTTGGCTGGAGCTCTTGCCGGCGGCGGATGCCTTTCGCGCCATCGCAGGTCGCGAGATACCCGTAGTCGTGCTCGAGCCGAGGAGACTTGCCCAAAGAAATGTTCTCCTGGGCAGGTGAGCAGGGAATGTGGGTTGCGTGACCTGCGGACCCCCGACCGGCGTCACAGGTACCGTGCCGGGCATGGGAGGCGCAGAGCATTCGATCAGTCCCGAAGGCAAGGCGAAGGCCGAGGCCGAGCTTCAGCACCTTCGTGAGGTGCGGCGCCCCAAGATTGTCGCCGAGATCAAGGTGGCGCGCGAGTTCGGGGATCTGTCCGAGAACGCTGAATACCACGCCGCTCGCGAAGCGCAGGGCCTAAACGAGGCCCGTATACGGGTGCTCGAGCATCACCTGGCGATGGCGAAAACGCAAGAGGGGCCGAGCGGTGATTCGATCGGGGTCGGATCGCGCATTAGCTTTCGCGACTGTGGGAACGGCGAGGTCACGGAGGTAACCCTTGTTCACCCGCTGGAGGCGACGGTCGCGGAGGGCAAGGTCTCGGTTGAGAGCCCAGTCGCAAAGGCGCTTCTCGGCGCCCGCGCGGGGGGGCAGGTGACCCTCACCACACCACGCGGCCCCAAGCGGCTCGAGATCCTCGACGTCAGCTGACGCTCGCGCCTCGGACTCGCCACCCTCCCCGTCGGCGCGAGATACTGCGCGGGCGATGTCGCAGGAGAACGTCGAAATACTCCGCAGGCTCTACGAGCATTGGGCCGCTGGCGACTATCCGGCGGACTTCTTCGACCCCGATGTCGAGCATTCGCGCATCGGTGCACAGACCCCGGACATGGAGGGGCGCTGGCTCGGTCTCGATGAGTTCTCGACCGTATTCCGCGAGTACCTCCAGCCGCTCTCGGATCTGCGCATCGAAGCCGAGCGCATCATCGACCTCAGCGGGGACCGAGTGCTGGTGCTCTCGCGGCAAACTGCGCGTGGCAAGCAGAGCGGTGTGCCCATCGAACACGAACTCGGAGACCTGTTCACACTGCGCGACGGCAAGATCGTGCGCTACGACAGCTACTGGAACCGCGCCGAGGCCCTCGAAGCCGCCGGGCTTTCGGAGTAGGCGATGTCGCAGGAGAACGTGGAGATGGTTCGGAAGATCTATGAAGGTTGGTCGCGCGGTGATTTCAGCGTCGGGGTGGGTCTGCTGGGCCCGGACTTTGAATGGCAGCAGCACGCGGAGGCCGTGGAGCCAGGATCGCATCGTGGGGCGGCGATCGGTGGAGCACTGAAGAGCATGTTCGAGATCTATGAGGACTACCGCGTCGAGCCCGAGGAGTACAGGGACGCGGGCGACAGGGTGTTCGTCGTGGCTCGCAACCGTGGCACGGCCAGGGGAAGCGGCATGGAGGTTGACCAACGGTTCGCTTTTGTGTGGACCGTGCGAGATGGCAAGTTGGCTCGGCTTGAGGTCTACACCGACCGAGCCGAAGCCCTCGAAGCCGCCGGGCTGCGGGAGTAGGGCCCACTCCCCACTGGGATAGCCCCGAAACAAAGACCATTAGGGCGTAGACCATCGACTGACCGTCGCGAGATACTGCGCACACTGAAGCCGACGCCCTTGAAGCCTCTTGGCTCCGGCCCCAACCGCGCTCCGAGCAGGATGATCCATGCAGGAAATGCGCAAAGGGGGGACGATGGGCAAGCGACCCGCCAAGCTGACTCCGCAGAAAAGTTCGACAGGCTTCGGAGGAATCAAACAGGTGAGCGTCGCCGTGTCGATCGGCTTCCCACTTCTGGTGGTCGGGGTATTGATGCTGGCGCTACTCGTCGTCTCCTGGGTCGGGACCGCCACCTTCCTTTTCGTTCTCGCCGGTGGGTTGGTCCTGGCCGGAGTCGTCGCGTCGGCCTCGGGCCGCATTTTCTGAGACCGACCCTCGAAGCTGCCGGGCTGCGGGAGTAGCGCTATTCGGTTCGCGTCAGGTGCTCGCGCCAGTTCGGCTCGATGCCGTCCAGCGTTTCCTCTAATGCGATATCCGCCGAATCGCTCTCCAACTGGTAGGTACGAGATCGCGTATCCGGGTCGACCCTGTACGGGCGTTGGTCGATCTTTGCTTCGAGCACGTCCATCAGGCTTTGGCCCTTGTCGCTCAGCGGGGTGATCGTGATTTCCGTCGCCACGACAACTGATGCTAGTCATCGCCGAGTCACCGAAGAACAGCTGCGCCCCGTCCTGCGGACCAGCGGGCTGCCGGTGTCGGTGGTCAGGAGCTCGCCGCAGAACCGAGCGAAGGGTGCTTGCTGATCGTCACCCGTCGAAGCTTGTCGGGGTAGCATCGGAGACATGTGGCGGTGGATACGCGAGCTACCGCTTGGCATGCGTCTCTACTTCTGGTTCTGGACGCTCTTCGTGCCTGCTGGCGTGGTGCTCCTGTTTACAGTGGCCGTCGTTCCGGGGCTCATCCTGCTGATCCTCTTCGTCATCGATCAGGCCGTTTTCACGCCGTTGATCGTGGCTCGTTATCAGAAGCAAAACCGAGCAAAACGGCAGTCCGGGTAGCCCTTCGCCCCCCAAAGCACGCGGCAGTAAAAGGGACGGTCGGCGTCCCGGGAGTCCCTTCTGACCGACCGCCCGTAACCGGCAATCTACCCTGCTCAGAGCAAGAAGTAGCGGACGACCGGGCTGCCTCATCAACCGGTCGTCCAAGTCGCGGTTACCCCCACTTAGAGCAGGAAAACGACCTGCCGTTGCCGAGGGCCTGCTCATGGCGTTTTTGCGAGCCGCGCTACACGCGGGCTGAGAATGCCTGCCTGTCTCAAAAGACGCGTTGCCCGCTGAGATTTTCGGTGTTCTTTGCGCCGAGCTACCCGGGCCGTCCTGCGATCTCACGGCGCGTCAGGCGACCCTCTCCCCCGCCAGCGCGAGATACTGCGCGGGCGATGTCGGAGGAGAACGTCGTGCGCGGAGTTCGGTATCGCGTCTCGCTGCCCAGTGAGAAAGCGGCTAACCGCCGGACCCTGGACGAGCGCCTGTACGTGCGCTTTCCCGCCCTTTACCACCTGATCGCCGAACGCGTGATGCGGCTGCCGCCGGAGTCTCGGCTTCGGCGGCTCATCCTCACCCGCAACATCGGGCGCGGGCTGGGGGCCGTCAATCGTCGCGACTTCGACGTTCTGCTTCTGGGCTTTGACCCCGGCATCGAGTATCGCCCCGCGCCTGACCAGCGGCCTCCAGGCATGGACGCGGTTCGCCACGGGCATGACGGCTACGAAGAGGTCTGGCGAGAGATGATCGACGCGTTCGAGGACTTTCACGCGGAACCCGAGGAGCTCCTCGACCTGGGAGACCAGCTTCTCGCCACGATTCAGTACAGGGGACATGGAACGGGCAGCGGCGTCCCGGTGAACATCCCGACCTTCCAGCTCTTCAGGCTGCGACGGGGCCTGGTGTTCTGGCAGAAGGACTTCTCCGATCGCTCGGAGGCCCTCGAAGCTGCGGCGCGGCGGGAGTAGGCGATGTCGCAGGAGAACGTGGAGATCGTGCGATCGACGTTCGAGCCGTTCGATGGCGTCAACCTGGCTGCGATCGACTGGAGCGCCGAGGTGATCCGCGAGGCGCTCGGGCGGGCCTACTCGCCGGACATCGAGCTCACAACGCTGGCGATACCGCTCGGACTCGACGTCAGCGACAGCTACCGTGGACTGGACGGCGTGGTCGAGTACCTGCGGACGTGGCTGGAGCCCTTCAGCGAGTATCACGTCGAGAACCTCGACTACGTCGACGCCGGCGAGTGCGTTCTCGTTCCGAGCCGGCAGTGGGGCGTCGGGAGCGGAAGCGGCGCGCGGGTCGAGCTCGAGCTCACGATCCTCTACGAGGTGCGAGACGGTCGAATCGCGCGGGTTCACCAATACGACACGATGGACGAGGCCCTCGAAGCCGCCGGGCTGCGGGAGTAGGCGATGTCGCAGGAGAACGTCAAGGCCTTCCAGGGCGGGATCGAGGCCTACAACGACAGGACGCCGAAGCCCTTCTCAACGTCTGCGACCCCGAGGGTGGAATGCCGCCCAGAACGCACGACGCCGCCCGGAGGCGGCGCAAGTGCGAACGAGGTTCGGGTCAGTGTCCGTTGCTGTGCTTATCCCGGTCCTCGGTGTACGGCTCGCTCGAGCCGGACTTGGCGAGTCCGCGGCTGATCAGGTACGCGCCGGCGACGATGGCGACGTAGAGCCATGCCTGACGGGCGATGAACTCGTCGGTCCCACCGGTGTCGCCGCCATTGATTGCGGCGGCACTGACCAGAATCGCGACAACGACCCCGACCATGGCCCAAAACTCGGTCGTCTTGAAGGCCTGCTTGGTCTCGGTCGCCAGGCGACGAATGCGTCCGACCGAATAGGTGCGCGCGTCACCTTCGGTGCGCACGGCACCGGGCTTGGTTGCAGCTTCCATGGGTGTCTCCTGTCTTGAAGTGTGCCGAGAATCCGCTCGAGCTCGTCTTCGACGCTCTCCGTCGTCCCGCCTCCTCAAGCCCTGGAAGCCAGCATCAGTAGCAGGGCCGAAGCCGCCTGCTGCGAGGAGCGCTCGCCTCGATTACCTCTGCACTCGGTGGGTAACCGAATGTCGGTAAAGGAATCCGACCAAGGAGGCCCACCATGGCCCAGACGAAAGCAAGCGCATCGCGACCGCGGGCATCTTCGAAGTCCCGGGCTCGCTCAAGTAAGACGTCGCAAAGCCGGTCCAACGCTAGCCGCACTCGGAGTGCAAACCGTTCCCGGCCCTCATCGAATGGGAGCGGCGGGGCCGAGGCCGTCAAAGAAGCGGTCACGTCCGGCACCCAGACCGCTGCCCACGGAGTCGCGACCTTCGCGAAGAAGGCGAAGACGCCGCTGCTTACCGGTGGCGCGGCGCTGGCCGGTGTGGCCGGGGCCGCCGTGCTGACCGCGCGCTCGCGACGCCGCCGCAAGGTGCTCGGGATACCGCTGCCAAAACGCAACGGACTCAAAGTGGACGCCAAGAAGATCACCGAGGCGATAGGGGACTCGGCAAAGCGCGCCGATCAAATCGGCCAGCGGGTGAGCCGAGTCGCGAACGGCGTTCAGGACGTGACCGAGACGGCCAACGCAGCGGCCAAGAAGTCCTAGACCGGAGGCAAGAATGGCTACACCGGAACGTCGCGGCGGTGGCATTGGTGGTATCTCCCTCGGAGGCATCCTCGTCATCATCGGGATCGTGGTGGCCCTGTTCTGGAGCCTCGTAATCGGGCTGATCATCGTGCTGATTGGGCTGATCGCCTTCGGAGGCTTCGCTCGGGGCAGGTGGTACTGAGACATCCCTCGAAGCCGCCGGGCTGCGGGAGTAGCGCGCTCAATCCGGCGTCTCCCACGCCCGCCAATCGGGGTGGTGCCTCTTGATCCAGGCCCCGATCTGATCTGAGAACTTGTGGGGGTTGCACCAGGCGTAGACCCACCTTCCCGAAGCTGGGCGAAGCCCTGGAAGCCGCCGGACTCAAGGAGTAGGCGATGTCGCAGGAGAACGTCGTGCGCGGAGGCCCGTATCCGGTCTCGCTTCCGAATGAGAGGACGAGTCAGCGCCGGATTCTGGAAGAGCGTCTGTTCGTGCGCTTTCCTGGCCTCTATCGGCGCTTCACCGACGCCTGGATGCGATTGCCGACCCGATCTCGCTTGCGGCGGTTCCCGATGACCCGCCTCGTCAGCCGAGCATGCGCGGCTTTCAATCGGCGTGACTTCGACCTGCTGGTGCTGGGGGTTGATCCCGAGCTGGAATATCGCTTCGCAGTAGACCGGATGCCTCTCGACATGGATGACACGGTCCTCTACGGCCAGGACGGCTACCTGGCGGTCTGGCGAGCAATGGCCGAGGCATTCGACGACATCTGGGCTTTTCCCGAGGAGGTCCTCGACTTGGGAGACGGGATTCTCACCACGACGTTGGTTAAGGGGCATGGATCGGGCAGCGGCGTGCCCGTCAGCACAAAGCTGTTCCAGGTCGCCAAGCTGCGCAGGGGCTTGGTGGTCTGGCAGCGGGACTTCGGGGATCGCTCGGAAGCCCTCGAAGCCGCCGGGCTTTCGGAGTAGGCGATGTCGCAGGAGAACGTGGAGAAGGTCCATCGAATAACTGCCGCTATCAATCGGCACGACATTGATGGGGTCCTCGCTCTCACCGACCCCGACGTGGAGTTCATCCCGCGCCTCGTGGAGGTCGACGGCGGCGGCTCCTACCGTGGCCACGACGGTGTGCGGAGCTGGTGGGAGAACCTGTTCGGCGTCTGGCCCGATTTCAAATCGGAGGTCGAGGAGGTGCGAGACCTCGGAGACGTGACGGTCGCGCGGGTGCGGATGAGCGGTCAGGGCATTGCAAGTGAGGTGGCCACTGGACAGACCTCGTGGGTGGTCACTGAGTGGCGGGGGGGTAAGACCATCTGGATGCGCAACTTCCAGAACGAGGCCGAAGCCCTCGAAGCCGCCGGGCT
>CAVRIF010000015.1:0-178611 GCA_963721215.1 uncultured Actinomycetes bacterium | reverse complement strand
AGGGTGAGCAGTACGCCGGGCAGCGCGTCCGGCCCGTCCGCGCTGCAGGACGGGTCGAGCAGCCGCGCGGCATGCAGGTGCCGCTCCGGGGCCGCCTTGAACGTGAACCGGAAGGCCTCCGGAGCCGTCAGGGCGACCGCCATTCCGTGCGGGACGATCGCTTCGTCGTCGGGATAGCCCGGCGGCCGGTAGTCGCGCACCCGCCCGGCGATCGGGTACGCGTTGGCGTGCGGGATGTGTACCCCGGCGTTGCCGAACCCGAGGCCGGCGAAGGTGGCGGCCAGCGCCATCTGCTCTCGCGCCTCCGGGTCCGAGCCGTCCTTCACGGCGTTCCGGAAGGCACCCGCGAGCAGCGACATCGCCCGCTCAGACCACATGTCAGCGATCGGGTTGGCCCCGCAGTAGGGCACCCGCTGCTCCGGCTGCTTGGCGTCGAAGCCGGCGTACCAGCGCGCCGTGTAGCTCTCGAGCGCGTGGCAGAGGATGTCCATTCCGGCCGCCGCGGTCACCATCGCCGGCTGGGTCAAGGTCAGCGTGGGGTCAACGACGGCCAGCGTGGGGCGCAGCCGGGGTGGCCGATGCCGGTCTTGATCTTGCAGCCGAGAGGACGTCGAGGACGCAGATGGTGGTGCTCTCGCTGCCGGTGCCGGTCGTGGTCGGAACGCGACCAGGGGCAGCAGCGGATTGACCGGGGCCGAGGCGGCGCCGACCGGCGCGTTGATGTAGTCCATCAGCTCGCCGGGATTGGTGACGAGCAGATTGACGGCCTTGGCGGTGTCGATCGCGGATCCCCGCCCACGGCCACGATCGCATCGAAGGGCCCGGATCGCGGGCGAAGTCGACCGCCGCACCCATGGACTCGTCGGTGGGCTCGACGTGGACGCCGTCGTACGTCGTCACCACGAGCCCCCGGCTGACCATCTGGTCGGCGATCCGGGCGGGGTGCCCGGTCGCGGCCACCCCCGGGTCGGTGACCAGCAGCACCCGCCTGGCCCCCATCTGCAGCAGGTCATAGCCGATCTCGGCGTGCACCACCGGGCCGAACTTCAGCGCCGGGGCTCCGTAGGTGAAGACAGTCTCGGAAGGGGCGGTCTCGTGATGGTCGGCTCCTCACGCCGGATCGGTGCCCATCCTGCCCTCTGCGTCGAGCGCGCGGCGTACGACGTCGAGTACCGGCAGGGTCCCGGCCCTCACGTCGGCCACCGGCACCCACGCTGCGGCCTCGGTGGCGCCACCGACCTCGGCCACCCGGGGTCGGCGTCGGGTTCGACGGTAGCGGCGAAGACCAGCAGCACCGCGTGGTAGTCCTCGAAGCGACCCGAGGGCGCGGTGCCGCTGAATGCCTCGTCGTGGACGGCCAACAGCTCTCCCACCGCGCAAGCCACCCCGCACTCCTCCCGCACCTTCGCTCCAGTGCCGGCCGCGGCGACTCGCCGTGCTCCACTCCGCCACCCGGCAGGCTCCAGGACCCGTGTGGAAGCCACGCTGGGAGAACTGCACAAGCAGAACGTCGCCCTCGCCGACCGCGCTCGGCGAGTCCCGCCGGATCAGTGCGTAGGCGCCGACCCGCTGCTTCCGGAGGTGCGCGCTTCCTTGAGCGTCTTCTTCTCCGGCATGTGACCTCCTGTCCTACAACCCCGGCGACGGCGCGGGCAGCTCGCCGCTGCAGTGCCGATGTCGGAAGGCCATGTCACCTTCCCGCACCTCGTCGCTCGCGACGCGGGGGCGTCGCATTGCCGACTTAGGTCTTTCTTGCAGACTACCGCAGCCCGGGCGAGCGCGGTCTCTATCTGTACGGCGGCCGGCGTGGCGTGAGGACCACGTGCGTGGCCTTCTCGGTCGTCAGGCGCTCGGTGCAGGTGTAGCCCAACGCCAAATCGAGTCCCGTCCACAAGTGCTCGCCCTGTCCGAGCAGCACTGGCGAAATCGCCAGATGCATCTCGTCGACCAATCCGGCTCTCAGGTAGGCGCGCAGCGTCGCCACGCCGCCACCGAGCCGCACGTCCTTGCCACCGGCGACCTGCTGCGCCGGGCCAGCACGTCTGCCGTGCTCGCCGGCCACGAAGTGGAAGGTCGTGCCGCCCTTCATCGTCACCGGCGGCGCGCGGATGATGGGTGAGCACGAACACCGGCACGTGGTACGGCGGGTCGTCGCCCCACCAGCCGGTCCAGTCGTGGTTCGGCCACGAACCGCGAATCGGGCCGAACATGTTGCGGCCCATGATCCAGGCGCCGAGGTTGACGAACCCGCGGGCGGCGAAGTCATCGTCGACGCCGGTCGCACCAGCGGTGCTGCCGGACATCTGGTGGAACGTCCGCGTCTGCACGATCCACTCGTGCAACCCGAAACCACCAACGCCGAGCGGATTGGTCACATCCTGCGCCGGACCGGCGCCATAGCCATCAAGAGACACCGAGAAGCCGTTGACCCGCAGTCGCGACATCCGGTGATTATCCCTTGGGCTCAGCAGTCAGCTGCCGCCAAGTGGCCTCGGAGGCAGCGTCGGCCGGAAAGAACGTCTCGATGCGCAGCTCCTGCAGCGTGACGTCCTGCGGTGTCCCCAAGGTCATGATTGTGCTGAACAGGCGCAGCTCGAATGCCTCGGTCCGCACGTGGATCGGGAGCAGCAGGTCGGCCGCCACCAGCGGCGCCGACGGCCGGGCGGCCACCGCCGGTCCGGCGTAATCGCGCAACTCGGCGAGCAGGGCCGCGGCCGTCGCGTCCTCGGAGGTGTGATCGAGCTCGCGTTCCGCACGCGACAGCAGGTGCCGGGACACTTCATCCCAGTTGGCGATGACGCGACGGGCGCCGAGTGGGTGGAAGGCCACGCGCAGCAGGTTGGCGGGCGGGGTGAGCAGCGATGGATTGGCCATGGCCGCCAGCAGCTTCGCCGACGCGTGGTTGCCCATGAGGCAATTCGAATAGCGGTCGAGCACCACTGCGGCGTAGGGGGCGTGGCGGTCGAGGATGAACTGCAGGACGCCGCGAATGTGGCCCATCTCGTCGGCGGCCAGCTGGGTCTGGCGGTAGACGTGGGCGTAGCCGGCGGCTTCGAACAGCCGGTTGCGTTCGCGCAGGGGCACATCGAGCGATTCGGCCAGCGCCAGCAGCGCCTGCCGACTCGGTTGGCTGCGTCCGGTTTCGATGAAGCTCACGTGACGCGGCGAGAAGCCGGCGTGCATCGCCAGGTCGAGTTGACTCATGCCGCGGGCCGCACGCCAGCCGCGCAGGAGCTGGCCCACCACACTCACGGTCGGCGTGTCGGGGCTCGTCAGGGTCGCTGCCATGCCTTCGATGCTACGCCGGCCGCCGCTCCGGCCCGATTACATCCCAGGTAATTGCGGCGCCTGCGTGCCGGGCGCGATGCTGCGGTCATCGGAACGGAGGCACCCCATGACCGCGAATCGCATCCTGCAAGTGAACGCCGTCTCCACCCTGGCCTGCGCGCTCGGCGTGCTCGCCACCCGCGGCTGGCTGCCGGCGCACTTCGGCCTGGCCGCGTCGGGGTGGCTCGACGTCATCGCCGTCGGCCTGTTGGCCTATGCCGGGGCGCTCTTCGCCGCAGCCGCCCGGCCACACGTCGACCGCACGACGCTGCTCGCTTTCACCGCCGGCGACGTGCTGTGGGTGGTGGGCAGCGCCGCGGTGCTGCTACTCGGCTGGGGCAGCCTCTCGCCGCTCGCGCGTGTGCTGGTGATCGCTGCCGCACTGGCCGTCGAGGTGTTCGCCACGCTTCAGTGGCGGGCCGCCGGTCACGCCGCACGCCCGGTCACGGCCTGACGCCGCGGTCGATCACACGTCGCACAGCACCACCGCTTCGCGCAGCGACGTCAGCGGGTCGCGCACCGGCACGAACTCGTGCGCCAGGTAGCCAGTGAAGCCGGTGTCGACGATGGCCTGGCAGACCGTCGCCCAGTTCAGCTCCTGCGTGTCGTCGAGCTCGTGACGGCCCGGCACGCCGCCGGTGTGGAAGTGGGCGATGTGCGCGTGGTGTTGGCGGATGGTGCGGATGACGTCGCCTTCCATGATCTGCATGTGGTAGATGTCGTAGAGCAGCTTCACCCGCGGTGAATCCACCGCCGACACCACCTCGACGCCGAAGGCGGTGCGGTCGCCCTGTAGTCCTTGTGGTCGACCTTGCTGTTGAGCAGCTCGACGCAGATGGTGACGCCGTGCTGCTCGGCCGGCGCCCTTCAACCGGTTCAGCCCGGCGACGCAGTTGGCGATCGCCTCGGCGTCGGCGCGGCCCTTGCGGTTGCCGAACATCGTGATCACGTTGGGCACGCCGAGCGCCGCGGCCTTGGGCAGCGCCGCGTCGAGGTCGGCGACGATGGCGTCGTGATTGGCCGGGTTGTTGAATCCATCGCGGATGGTGCCGCCGCCCGCCGTACCCCATCGAGCAGACGAGTCCGTGCTCGCGGACCACCGGCCAGTCCGTCGGGCTCGAGCAGGTCGATGGCCGGCACGCCCCATCGCCGCCACGGCCCGGCACAGCTCCGGCAGCGGAATCGCCCTTGTAGCACCACCGGCTCACCGACTGGCGAAGGCGCCCGCGGGTGACGGCGCGGCCGGCTGGCGCTTGCGTGAGGGCGCCAACGCGCCCGGACCAGGCCGCCAGGGCCACCACGGCCGCAGCACGCAGCGCGGCTCGACGCCCCATCGGCGGCCACGCGCCCGCGCGGACGTTCGCCATCGCCCGGCATATTACTCCCGCATCTGCACCGATTCGACGCGCAAGATCGCCGCCGCCGTGCGTTTGCCGTTGACACTGTTCCATCACGGGTTACGGTGCCGCGAATGGGCCGCCTCCGCCCATTTCAGCCGCGCGCGTCGGCACTTGGGACGCCTTCCTCTGGCAATCTCGGCTGCGGATTGTTCCAGCCGACCCGACGACTTACCCGAAGGGATTCTCGTCGGCGCTCGGCCCGTAGATCGCCGGAATCGGCACGTCGAGTTCGCGCAGATACGCCGACAGCTGACCACGATGGTGATACCAGTGGTTCAGCATCACCGAGCGCAGGAAGCCGCCGAGCGGCGCCGCGACCAGTTCACGGTCGCCGGCCATCAGCCGCCACGGCGCGGCGAGCGCCGCATCGTCCAAGGCGCCAACCTTCGCCTTGGCCGTGCTGATGCTGTCGTGCAGGGCGGTGAGCAGCTCGGCCGCCGACGCCGGCGACGGATCACCGTCGAAGGTCGGCATCTGCACCGGCGGCGGCTGGCAGGCGAAACTGGCGACGAGACCGGGCACCGCCGCCACGTGCAGCGCCAGCTGCCCGAGCGTGCGCGCCTTGGGATGCGGCTTCCACTCCAGCCGATCACCGGGCACGCGCTCGAGCAGACGCCGGGTGGTGTGCGCTTCCTGGTCGAGTTCCTGAAGCATCGCTGCGACCTGACTCATGTCGATGGCTCCTACTGTGCCGGGGCTTCGGCGCGCGCTTTGACGCGGTTCAGGACCAGCGGGAAGCCTTGCGACAAGGCGTCGCGATAGCCGTCCGGGAACAGGCCAAGGGCGGTGTGCCGCAGCGTCAGCACGGTGCCGCCGTCCTTGGGCGTGAGCCGGTACTGGATGTTGTTGGCGACGGCGAACGACATCATGAGCGGTCCGCTGATCTCGAGCAGCGTCGGCTGCTTGATCGCCTGGACGTGCCCCCAGAGATGGCCGTTGCCATCGCCGAGGTCGCGGAACCACCGGCCGCCGGGCCGCGCTTCCAGCGTCATCGGCATCGGCGTGCCGTTGTGTCCCTGGTTGGCCGGGCCCATCTCGTCGAGCAACGCCTGGAAGGTGGCTTCGAGCGACGAACGGACGTGGATCTCCTGGGTGATGTCGAGCGACAGACCTTCGAGTGCGGGTGCGACTGCAGGCATGAGTACTCCTCCGTGTTGCCCGGACGACGGGCTAGTGACGCTCGGCGCGTTCCTTCACGCGTGCGAGCTGTTGCCGCCAGTACTGCTCGAAGCTCGCCGCCCAGGCATGCACCGGGCGGAGGCCCTCGGCGTTGGTGCGATAGAACGCCTGGCGTCCGTCGCGGCGCACGTCGACGAGGCCGACATCGAGCAGGACCCGCAGGTGCTTGGACACCGATGGCTGCGCCATCTGCAGCGTGACGGCGATTTCGCCCACGGGCCGCTCGGCAGCGGCCAGCAGCGCGAGGATGTCGCGCCGGCGCGGTTCGGCGATGGCGTTGAAGCTGTCGGTGGTCGTGGCGGCGCGGGCCATGACGCAATCATATTCCCATGTAGGAATCTGTCAAGCCTAAACACGCGCTGATTTTGGCCGTTGACAGGTTTCGCGGGCTGTGTAATAAACGAATCAGTTAATTAACTTTATGGTTTTATACAAATGCCCGCCGACGCCCTGAGCACGACGTTTGCCGCCCTCGCCGACCCGACCCGCCGGGCCATTCTGGCGCGGCTGGCCGCGGGCGAGTGCACCGTGTCGGAGCTGGCCGCGCCGTTCGCCATGAGCCTGCCGGCCGTCTCCAAGCACTTGCGGGTGCTCGAACTCGCCGGCCTCATCGCCAAGAGCCGCGCCGCGCAGTGGCGGCCGTGCCGCCTGCAGGCGGCGCCAATCAAGGACGTGGCCGAGTGGGCCGATCGCTACCGCGACATCTGGGAGGGGCGGCTCGACCGCCTCGGCAGCTATCTCGACGAACTCACCCACAAGGACCAGGAGAACACCGATGCCCGTCAGCCGCGGCGCAAATAGCCACACGTTCCAGGTAAGCACCCCGTCGGACACCGAGATCGCGATGACCCGGCTGTTCGACGCGCCTCGTCATCTCGTCTTCGAAGCGATGACCAAGCCCGAGCACATCAAGAAGTGGTGGGGCATCCTCGACGACGGCTACTCGGTGCCGGTCTGCGAGATGGACTTGCGGCCGGGCGGAAAGTGGCGCTTCGTCGGCGCCGGCCCCAAAGGTCAGTCGCCAGACTTCTACGGCGAGGTGCGCGAAGTGACGCCGCCCGAGCGGCTGGTCTACACCGAGATCTTCGCGCCGTTCCCCGACGTGGTGTCGGTGGTCACGAGCGTGCTCACCGAGGAGGCCGGCAAGACGCGACTGACCGTCAACTGCGCCTACCCGTCGCAGGAGGTGCGCGACATGGTGGTGTCGACCGGCATGGAACGCGGCGCCGCCATCAGCTACGACCGGCTCGAAGAAGTCGCCCAAACGCTGGCCGGCTGAACGTGACGTGTCGGCGGCTTGCCCGACGGGCGGGCCGCCTAGGCCGCGTCGACCCGATCGACGCCCTGCCCGGGCGGCTCGCCCAGGAACTCGACCCACGCGCGCTTCATGCACGGATAATGCGCGGCCGCTTCGGCAAGCGACAGGAACGCCTGCACCGTGGTGTCGAAACGCGATCGCAGCGCCGCGTCCCCCAGCTCGTCGCCGGCAAAGGCCTTGTGCGCCAGCGATAACGAGAACATGTCCGGGTAAACCCGCGTCCCGAGGTGCTCGAATGGCACCCGAAGCGCCCATAAGCCGCGGTTGCCTCCGGCCAGCGACGGCGACGCCGACATCAGCAGGCCGTGCCGCCCGTCGAAGGGCTGCGGCCGGAATCGCGACGTCCAGTCGATCAGGTTCTTGAACCCGCCCGGCATCGAGCCGTTGTACTCGGGCGAGGCGATGATGAAGGCGTCGCTGGCGGTGAGCCGACGATGGAAGGCCGCCGCGCCCTCGGGGATGCCTTCGGCCGCCTCGAAATCGCCGTCGTAGACTGGCACGACGAACTCATCCATCGACGCCAGATCCACGATGGCGCCGGTCGCGCCGGCGACGCGCGCCGCCAGCGCCGCCAGCTTGCGGTTCAGCGACGCTTTGCGCAGCGACGCCGAACAAATGAACACCTTGGGGGCGGTCGAGACTTGTGAACTGGTCATTGGAAGGCCTCGGACTGTGACTCACGTGCCGCTGTGGACCGGATACGGGTAGCCCTGCGCCAGGGCCGCGTCCAGCGCCTTATCGTGGCCGTAGATGTCGTCGACGAAGAACGCCTCGTCTTCGGAGTTCACGTGCACCGTGGCATAGAACAGCACCACGGTGAGCTTCTCCTGGAGGTTGACCCGGGTCGGCCGTTCGCCCTGCATCGCCGTCTCGATCCGTTCACGAGTCCACTCCGGCTGATCGCGCAGCACCCATTCGGCGAAGCGCCCGGCATCTTCCAGCCGGATACAGCCGTGGCTGACGTCGCGCCGCGCGCGCGCAAAGGCGGCGCGAGCCGGCGTGCCGTGCATGTAGACGTCATCGGAGTTCGGAAAGATGAACTTGGCGAGGCCGAGCGAATTGCGCGGGCCGGGCTTCTGGCGCAGGAACAGCCGGCCCGACGCCACCTTGGCGAGGTTCTCCGGGGTCGCCGGCAGTTCCGGCGCGTCGTCGGCGCCGCTGGCCACGATCTCCATCTGCTGGCTGGCCAGATAGCCCGGCTCGCGCTGTGCCCGCGGGATGATCTCCTTCACCAGGATGCTGCGCGGCGGGTTCCAGTACGGCCGGAAGATCACGTACTCCATCTGCTCGACGAAGATCGGCGTGCGATGGTCGAGCGCGTCGCCGACCACGACGTTCATCCGCAGCGGCTCCTCGCCGGTCGTCGGGTCGGTGGCCCACATCCGGAACAGCGCGACGTTGACGAAGACGTTGGGCTTGTCGCTCAGTGTCGGCAGCCAGCGCATTCGCTCCATCGACAGCTCGATCTGGCGGATGCGATTGGCCAGCGAGACGTTCAGCGCGCGGATGGTGCCGGGGCCGATGACGCCGTCGGTCTCCAAGCCATGGCGGCGCTGGAAGCGCTTCACCGCTTCGACGACGGCGCCGCTGTAGGTCGGCGGGTCGGCCTCTGGAATCTCGGCAGCGGCCGCCAGATTGCCGAACCGCTGCAGCCGTGCGGCCAGGGGCGGCACGCCGGCCCACGCCGCGCCGGCGTCGATCTTGCGGACCCCGCCGGCGAGTTCGGGCACCGTCGGCGGTTCGCCGGCCTTGGCCAGGCCGCGGTAGACGGCGGCCATGCGCCGGGCCCGCCGGTAGTGCGGAAAGGGCGGCTGCAGCGCCTCGAGGGCGTCGGCCAAGCCCCGCCCCTGGCGCGCGTCGGCGACCGCCTTGGGCAGGTCCAGCTGCTTGGCGCTGATGTCGTAGCCCCACAGCATGGTCGCCGGATCGACGCGGCCAACGTGCACCGCCTTGAGCATCCGCGCCGCGGCAACGCTGAGGCCCAGGTCGAAGTGGGCGCGCTCAGGGCCGGAGCCCGCGCCGGCCTTCAGCGTCTGCCACTGTTCGGCGAGCGCCGCCGCGTCGTAGTCGCCAGCCGCCAGACCGTAGTCGGCGGCAGCGGCCAGTGTGCCGAGCGTGACGTCGATGAGCGGCCCGGGGCGGTCGCCATCGAACCACAGCAGCCGATCGGCCTCGGCGTCATAGTGGGGCTTCAGCGCCGGAACGACATCGGGAATCGCGCCCCAGGTCAGGCCCGGGTGCAGGGCGGTGGCCAGCACCTGATCGACGGTGGCGCCCACCTCGGGATCCGCCGTCGACGTCACCGGCGTGGCACCCGAGACCGGCACGGCCACCGCGGGCGGCGTCGGCGGCGCGGCCGCGCCACAACCGGCGGCGAACGCCGCTACCGCGACGGCCGTTGCCACCCGCCCGCCGATCCATTCTCGCGTCGTCGTCATAGCACCTTGCTCAGGAACCGCCGCGTGCGTGCTTCGCGCGGACGGTCGAAGAGATCCGCCGGGCGGCCCCTCTTCGACCAGCTGGCCCTCGTCGAGGAACAGCACGCGGCTGGCCACCCGGCGGGCGAAGCCCATCTCGTGGGTGACGACCACCATCGTCATGCCCTCCTCGGCCAGCGTCTGCATCACCGCCAGCACCTCGCCGACCATCTCGGGGTCGAGCGACGAGGTGGGCTCGTCGAACAGCATGATGCGCGGCTGCATCGCCAGCGCCCGGGCGATCGCCACGCGCTGCTGCTGGCCGCCCGACAGCTGATTGGGCTAGACGTCGCGCTTGTCGAGCACGCCCACCTTGGCCAGCAGCGCGTCGGCGCGGTCGCGCGCCTCGCGAGCTGGTGGCGCCGCGCACTTTCGACGGCGCCAGCGTGATGTTCTCGAGCACGGTCTTGTGCGGAAACAGGTTGAAGCGCTGGAACACCATGCCGATCTCGGTGCGCAGCGCATCCAGGTCGGTGCCCGGGTCGTGCACCGGCACGCCGTGCACCAGCACCCGGCCGCCCGGTGGCCTCTTCGAGGCCGTTCAGGCAGCGCAGCAGCGTGCTCTTGCCCGAGCCCGACGGCCCGATCACGCACACCACCTCCGACTCCGCGCACGAGCGCAGTCGATGCCGCGCAGCACCTCGAGCCGGCCGAAGCGCTTGGTCAGCGCCTCAACGCGTATCGCCTCGCCCATACCGATCCTCCAGCCGCCGCACCAGGCCAGGGTGAGCGCCAGCGTCAACATCCAGTAGATCACCGAGATCGTGAGGTACGGCTCCCAGTAGCGCGAATACGCGCCCGGCCACGGTGCGCGCGGCATAGGCCAGTTCCGACAGGCCGATGGCCGACACCAGCGACGAGTCCTTGAGCAGCGCGATGGCGTTGTTGCCGAGCGGCGGCAGCATGCGGCGGAACGCCTGCGGCAGCACGACGTGGTACATCGTGCGCGGGAACGACAGGCCGAGCGACCGCGCCGCCTCCGACCTGGCCGCGGTCGATCGACTGGATGCCGGCGCGGAACACCTCGGAGATGTAGGCGCCGGCGTTCAGCGTGAGCGCGAGCACCCCCGACACGCAGCGCGCCGTAGTCCTGCCGTGATGGTGCGAGCGGCATCGCCGGACATGCAGCAGCCGTCGACCGGGTTGATGAGCAGCGGCAGCACGGCGAAGTGCATCAGCAGGATCTGCACGAAGAGCGGCGTGCCCCGGAAGAAGCTCACGTAGACCGTGGCCGGCCAGCGCAGCAGGAACCGGCACAGCTGGCGGGCCGGGGCGTGCCGCGCGTCGGCGAGCCGGGCCATGCCGACCAGCAGGCCCGAGCAGCGAGCCCTGCACGATGCAGATCACCGTGATGCCCACGGTCATCTGCAGCCCGCCAGAACAGCTCGGCGTACTCGGCGATGATGTCGGCGCGGAACCAGCCGAACCAGAGCACGGGTTCCATCGGCGGCGAGCGGCCTACGGCTTCGGCAGCACCGGCGGGTCGGCCTTGAACCACGTGCGGTAGATGCGCGCGTAGCTGCCGTCGGCGATGATCGCCGGCCAGGCCGGCGTTGAGCTGGTCGCGCAGCGCCGCATTGCCCTGCTTCACGACGATGCCGAAGTACTCCTTCGGGAACGCCGGGTCGCTCGACCGTCTTCAGGCTCTTGTGCTCCTGCACGCGGTAGGCGATCACGCCGTTGTCGCCGATGGCGGCGTCGACGCCGCCGGCCACCAGCTCGGCGATGATGAGCGGCGTCGTGTCGAAGCGGCGGATGTTCGGGCTGGTCTTGCCGAAGGCGCGCGACGCGACGTCGTCGCCGGTGCTGCCGGTGACGACGCCGACCTTCTTGCCGGCAGATCCTGCAGCGTCGTGCACGGTGCTCGTCGCAGGCACCGCGATGAGCTGGCGCGCCTCGAAGTACGGCGCGGTGAAGTCGTAGGACTGCCGCCGCCGATCGTTGATCGTCACGCCCGAGATGATGAGGTCGATGTCGCCGTTGTTGAGGGACGGCGAAGACGCCGGTGAACGGCGTGTTCACGAGCCGCACGGTCAGGCCGCTCTTGTGCGGCCACCGCCTGGATGACGTCGACGTCGAAGCCGACGATCTGCTTGGCCGGCGTTTCGTAGGCGAACGGCGGATAGGTGGCGCTCGAACCGACGACCAGCGTGTTTTGCGCGGCCACTGGTGGCGCGGCGACGCCGAAGGCGGCCTCAACCTCAGGCGGGATGGACAACCACCACGAGGCGCAGGAGGTAGCCGATGACGAAACGGATCGGCGTGCTCGAACAGGAGCGCCGCCGGAGGTGAGAGCTAAACGACCGCGGCGAACGTGAAGGCGAAGTCCGCGCGCCTCGAAAACCGCTTTGGCCTGACCCATTACCTGATTCTGGCTGCGGGGTTGACACGAGCTCTTTCGAGTGCGAGGGTCGGCCTTCCGGCGGTGGCCGGACTCGGCGACTTCCCCTAACGGACTCGCCGACGTGCTCAGCCTTCGCCTTCGTCCCCACGGGAGGTCCCGATGCATTCCTCGCTTCGCCCATCTCCAGCAATGGTCATCGCCCTCGTCTCCTTCCTGGTATTGCTGGGCGGGCTCACGGCTGCCGCCGAGCCGGCCGAAGCGGCGCGCTGCCTCGGGCACCGCGCGACGATCGTCGGCTCGGCGAAGGACAACCGCATCAAGGGCACGGATCACAAGGACGTGATCGCTGCCAAGGGGGGCAACGACGTCATCGACGGTCGGCGCGGCGGCGACATCGTCTGCGGGGGCGCCGGGCGCGACAAGATCCTCGGCGCTGACTCCAGCGAGAAGCTGATCGGCGGCCGCGGCAGCGATTACCTCGAGGGCGATGAGGGAAACGACCTCCTCGTCGGAGATCAGTTCAACCCGTTCGGCGACGCGAAGCGTCGGGTGGGCCGGGACAGCATCTCGGGTGGGGAAGGCAGGGATCACATCGTCGGCGACAACTTCGCACGAGGCGATGCCACCGGCGCCCGCCACGACGAGGTGTGCCCCGTTAAGCACGGCCCCGGAGGAGGCGGACCGAACCGCGACAGGATCATCGGCGACAGCGAGGTGATGGGCTCCGGCACGGCGCGCGGCGGAAGGAACGACCACATCTGTGCCGAGAAGGGCCGCGACCTCGTGGTCGGCGACAGCTACTCGCCCCGCGGCAGGGCCGTGGGTCGTGATGGCGACGACGCCCTGAACGGCGACCACAGGTCCGACACCATCGTCGGTGACAGCTACACGAAGACGGGGGTCGCTATCGGTAATGGTGACGACCGCGTTCACGGTCTGTGGGGCAACGATGACCTGTTCGGCGACAGCCATGCCGCCAGCCGGTCCGGGAAAGTCCGGGGCGGCGGCAGGGACGTCCTGAACGGGGCCAGCGGCGACGATCACCTCAGGGGTGGACGGAGAAGGGACATCTGCGCGGGCGGATCCGGCCGCAACCGTGCGAGGGCCTGCGAGCACAGGCTTCAGATCCCCTGACGGCTGGACCTCCATTGCCTCGCTGAGCGACGCGATCGGCTCCGGGCCTGCCCTGGGCGGGGACATCCCACGCCGGGGGTGGACTCAAGGAGCCAAAGAATTGGTGAACTGGCGCATCTAGGTGACCCGGTTCCTAGGATGAGCACAGATGCACGCCATCGTCGAGTTGACCCCGCTCACCCAGCGCGGAGGGGACCTTCTGCATCAGCTCGAGAGCAAGACTGGGCGGCTCCCCTTCAAGACCATCGAGGCTTCCGGAGCGAAGGCTTACTTCTACCTGGAGCGCCCAGCAAGCGTCGACCGATTCGAAGCGACGCTCTGCCGCATGGACCGGGACTGGGCCCTGCATTTGGCCTTGAAAGTCCTACCCCGGTAAGGAGGCACCCGGACTGAACCTCGCTGTCTGACCGCGATTGTGGGCACGCCGCCATGTCTACGCATCACAAGGTGCCCAGGGGCGTGTGAAATGAGCGCCCTACTCCCGCAGCCCGGCGGCTTCGAGTGCCTTCTCAACCTCGGCCTTGCCGAAGCCGAGTATCTCCGTCCGAACGATTTTGCCATCGCGGATCGTCCACGAAATAACGGCTCGGTCCTCGATCCGGGTGTCGCCCTCCGGCATCAGACGAGAAAGACGCCCCAAGACGATGATCTCCTCCCCGCGATCGTAGATTCGGTCGATCTCCTGACGGCCATCGCGCAGGAACTCCCACTGCATCCGGGCGGCGGCACGGGCCTCGTTGATCCCGCGCCTCGTTCCCGGCTCGACCGCAGTCGGGGAGTTGACGAACTCCACCTCGGGGTCGCAGAGCGCCTCAAGCTCGGCCTCGTCCCGGCGGTTCCAGGCGTCGACGAAGCGCCGCACGATCTCCACGTTCTCCTCCGACATCGCCCGCCGAGCCCCGACGGCTAGAACGTCTCGAAGATACGCGCCTCGAAGACCTCTGGTTCGCCCGACAATTGGATTCCCGCTTCCTCGATCCTGGGGCCGAGCTTCTCGCCGAACGCCTCGAACTTCTCGCGGGACTCCCAGACCTCGCTCACACGGAGGTCGTTCTCCTCGCCAAAGAGGACATGCAGCTGGCAACCGTCCGCCGGCCAGTCACCGGATTCGGTAAGTCCGTTGCGAACGGCGTCGTACTGCTGGCGCGTCATGCCGGAGGGCGGAAAACGAATAACGATGCTCATGGTGAACCTCCTCGGTCGGGTAGGCCCGACCCTATCCGACTAAACGCCCAGGGTCGCCTACTCCGAAAGCCCGGCGGCTTCGAGGGCTTCACGCCTGCTCAGGTATCCCTGCGCGAGCAGGAGCTTTGCGTCCCGGATCGTCCAGATCGCGGCCCACGGAAAGTCAACTTCGATCCTCGTATGGTGGGCAGTCGCTCGGGCTCGGAGGAGCATGACCACGGTTTCGCCGTCGCCGGTTACATCGATGATCTCCTCGGGCTCGACCGAGACATTGTCCAACGCCTCGAATACCTGATCACGCCAGTCGCGGACTCCCTGGTGGCCGTGAAACGAGCCTCGAACCGGGAAGTCCGGCGGGTTTCGGATTTCGATCGCCTCGTCGCACAGCGCGAGGGGAGGCATGCCGTTCTCGTTGAATCCCTCCCACCAGCGGCGCACGATCTCCACGTTCTCCTGCGACATCGCCCGCGCAGTATCTCGCGCTACGGGAAGGGGAGGGAACTCGACTCGCCTCTCTCGGCCGTCGAGGTGAGGAGGCCGAGGGCGTGAGCCGCCTAGTCCAACGCCTTAGTGGCGGTCCCGTAGAGGTAGCAGCGTCGTGGGGAACGGGCGTCCGCCACGGCGTTGACGTCCACCTGGATCAGGTTCGCCCCCGAGCGGAGCATCACCGTCCCGGCTATCCGCGAGAAGTGATCTTGCGTAACAAAAGTGGCGAAGATCAGCTTGTCCGTGGAGGCCGGAATCGGCACCCGACGGGAGCCGGTGTCGTGCGCACCAGAGGCATCATCAACTACTTCAGTAACCATCAAGTCCGCTGTGCCCGCCGGGCCATTTACGAACAGCGCGACCTGGACCCCGGGGACCTCCGGGAAGTACGCGCATTCGCCCTTGATCGTGTAGGGATCGAGGCTGGCGATAGTCGTATTCGGCGCTGCAGAGGAGGCGGTAGCGTTGTAGATCAGCTTCCGGGTTCTTCCCGACAGGCTCTCCTCGCTGATGTCCGCGCCGCCCAGCGAGTCGTCCACGACGTCCGACCCATTGATCGCGTTGGCCGCCACGTCGGGCGCCTTCACCTGGGCACCGGGGCCGAGGTCGTCCGACTGGACGGTGTTCACGCCGCTCAGCGCGACAGCGCTGCCCCCGCCCAGAACCATGAACGCGAGGAGAGTGACCATCACGTTCGAGTAGGTCAGGTGGCGGCGGATACTGCGCATGAGCCCTCCTCGTTGGGTTGGACAAGCTTATTCGCTCTGCGTGGGGATGGACCCGCATCGGAGCTCGCGAGACAGTCGATGTGGATCGCCGCGAGAAGTATTCGTTCACAGGCAGTAGGCGATGAGCGCTTGCCAACCTGACGGCCAGTCTTGACCGCTGCAGAAATCGTTTGTCCCGAAGCCCCTGAGTAGGCTTGTTCCCGTGCCGTTCACGCTCAGGAACCTTAAGGAGGACCTCGAGGACCTCGGGTCAAGATTCGACGGCGCGCCGGACCTCGAGTTCCGCTTGGCGACCGATGCACTTGAGCTCGAACAGTCCGGTCTGAGCTTGCAGCGCGTCCCGCCTGGCTATCGCTTTCCCTACGGCCACACGCACGAGACGCAGGAGGAGGTGTACGTGGTCGTGCGCGGGAGCGGGCGGATGAAGCTCGACGACGAGATCGTCGAGCTCAAGGAGTGGGATGCGGTGCGCGTCCCCCCGGGTACGTGGCGAGGCTACGAGGCCGGGCCGGAAGGCCTCGAGATCATCGTTATCGGCGCGCCCAGTCTCGGGGAGGCCCGGCGCGACGACGTCGAGGGCCAGCGCGACTGGTGGGCTGACTAGCGCCAGCTGACTGACGCCAATGAACTAATGCGCCGTTGTGGGCGTCTTCCCGCGCGCGAGCGCAAGGAGACCCCAGAGTGACACGAGGGCCCAAACCGCCTCAAGGAGGAGAAAGCCCAGGTCCCACTCAACCGCTGCCACGGCAGTAAGCGTCAGCGAGCCGACGAGGTTCAGTGCGAGATAGACGAGGGAGTGCGGCGAGAGCGTGCCGCGCTGGCCCCCTATGAAGGCGGCGAGAATCAGCAACGCGCCGATGACTTGCACCAGTTGGTCCATCCGCCAAGCGTAGAAGTGAGCGCCCTACTCCCGCAGCCCGGCGGCTTCGAGGGCGTCGGCCTAGGGTCCGAAAGATTCCGTCGCCCTTAGTCAAGGATCTCACGGGCTCAATATCCCACCCGCCTAGGCAGCGGGCCAGGCAGCGGAAATGGCACGGGCACACAAGGACGCCGCCCGTGAAGCGAGCGGCGTTCTTGTGTAAGGCCGCCTATCCCAAAAACCCAAGCAGGCCTCTTCAGCCCCTTCATCGGCGCCCGCCGCAATCCCTTTAGCGCGTCTACTTGCTCTCAGGTATCCCGTCCCGGTGTGGATCCGGACCGTTATTGGTCGCTACGCTGCCGCGGATGCAGCCTAAGGGCGGGCACTCCACGCTTCGAGGTCCAGCGGTGGTGGCTCTGGGGGCGCTCGGGCTCGTGGCCGTGATCGTGGCGCTCGGCGCCCTGCTCGACCTCGGGCCGTTCGAGGACGAGGAGAGCTCGCTGACGAGGACTGAATTCATCGCCAAGGGAGATGAGGTCTGCGAGCGGGCGCACCAGCAGTTCGCCGAGCTGCAGAAGACCCCGCCGAACAGCGCTGAGGGGGCCGTCGCGCTGACACAGAACCTGATCGAGATCTCGGAGAACGAGCTGAGCCAGATCGGCGCCCTCGACGCCCCGCCGGAGGTCGACCCCGCGCTCGACCGCTACCTGGAGGCGCGCGAGCAGGGGATCGCCGTGCTCAAGCGGGGGCAGGAGGCGGCGCAGGACAGGAACGCACCCGCCTACGCCGACGCCCAGGCCGAAAGCGCCGCCGGTCAGGTGCGCCGCCTGAAGCTCGCCCGGGAAGTGGGCTTCAGCCAGTGCAGCGTGGTGCAGAGCGCCGGCACAGGAGGCTAGCTAGCCACGCCGCAGCCGGTTTCGCCACCGGCTCCTGCCTGGCTCGCGCCGCGCCAGCCATCCGAAGCCGATCGTCATCGCCAGATTGCCGGCGCCCGCCACCCACATTCCCGCCCGCGCCCCCGGCCGGGAGAACGCCGGCGAGCGCGACCAGAGCGCGTCGGTTGCAAGCTCCGTGCCCCGCAGCCAGGCCAGGGCCCACCAGTCCTGCGGAGTCGCCGCGGCGCTCGGCGACCGCGTGAGCCGCGGCGAAGGTGAGCCAGATCGGGCCGCAGCGGCGGAAGAGGTGCTTGGCGTCCGGTGAGGGCTCGTCGTGCCCGAGCACTCGTCAGCGTGGCAGCCGGTGCCAGGATCGCCGCCGACCCGAGCACGAGGTCGAAGGCGATCATGTTGCGGTTGGTGAGGCGCAGGGCGCGCTCGGCATCCACGGACGCGATCCAACCACATCGCCCGCCGACGTGTCGCTGGCGCGCGCCGCCGGGTAGGAGGGAAAACCCCCGGCGGGGCGAATCATGCCGCCGTGAGCAAGACGGCCACGAAGTCCCGCCCGGCTCAGCCCCGTACTCGCGGCGCACAGTCGCGTGCGCCGCGCAACGGCCGCCAGACGCGGCCGAGCTCCAAGACGCTCTCCACCTACATCACCGAACGCTTCGACGAGTTCTCGCGCTCTCAGAAGGACGTCGCCCGCTACATCGTCGACCATCTCGACGAGGCCGCGTTCCAGACCGCGGAGGAGCTGGCCCGCCGCGCCAGCACCTCATCCTCGACCGTGGTCCGCTTCTCGCAGGCGCTCGGGTTCGAGGGCTATCCCGAGCTTCAGCAGGCGGCGATCGAGGAGTACCGCAACCGTGCCGAGGAGCAGAACGGCGCGGGTCAGCTGTTCGACTTCGACCACTCCGAGTTCGAGTCCTCGCTGGCCGCCGACCACACGAACGTCGAGGACACGGCTCGCAACCTCACCCGCGAGCAGGTCGAGGCCTGCGTGTCGGCGCTCGGCTCGGCGCACCGGGTGATGATCGTCGGTGTCGACCAGATGGCCTTCTTCGCCAGCTACCTGCGCCACCTCCTGGCGCTGCTCGACATCCGCGCGGAGGTGGTCGCCAGCCCGCGGCAGGACTCGATCACGCGGCTCGGCCGGGTCGACGAGGACACGCTGGTGATCGCCTTCTCCGCCGGTCGCGCCCACCCGCTGGTGGTCAGGGCCATGAAGCTCGCCCGGCACCGCCGCGCCCGCACGCTTTCGATCAGCGACGCCACGCTGTCCGAGGTCGGCGAGCACGCCGAGCTGACCCTCTATTACTCCTCGAACAGCCCCTCGTTCACGCGTTCCAACGCTGCCCTGTTGGGAGTCATCCAGGCGCTCGCCCACGGCGTCTACTCGCGCGACAAGGCGGCATTCAAGGACCGTATCCGCGCATTTAAGTTGAAGTAGCTCCCCGCGGCACAAGGGTTGGCGCCTTTGTTGCTCACGTGGGTAACAAAAGCGCCAAGGGCGATCAGCGCGCGCCGCGCCGAGCGCCAAGGGCGATCAGCTGCGCGCCGCGCCGCCCTATGGATGGGCCTCCCTTATTGCGGAGTGGGACCTCCCTTATCCTTGGGGTGAGATGGCTGAACGAGCCACATTCCGCGTCAAGCGCGGCCTCGCCGAGATGCTCAAGGGCGGGGTGATCATGGACGTGACCACCGCCGAGCAGGCTCGGATCGCCGAAGAGGCAGGCGCGGTTGCGGTGATGGCGCTGGAGCGTGTTCCGGCTGACATCCGCGCCACCGGCGGCGTCGCGCGCATGGCCAGCCCCAGGGTGATCAAGGAGATTCAGGAGGCCGTGACGATCCCGGTGATGGCCAAGGCGCGCATCGGCCACTTCGCAGAGGCGCAGGTGCTTCAGTCGCTGGAGGTCGACTACGTCGACGAGTCCGAGGTGCTGACCCCGGCCGACGAGGCGCACCACATCGACAAGCACGCGTTCGAGGTTCCGTTCGTATGCGGCGCCACCAACCTGGGCGAGGCGCTGCGCCGGATCGGCGAGGGTGCGGCGATGGTCCGCTCCAAGGGCGAGGCCGGGACAGGAAACATCGTTGAGGCGGTTAGGCACCTGCGGGGGATCGTCGGCGGCATCAAGCACCTGGGCACGCTTGGCCGCGAGCAGCTCTCCGCCCAGGCCAAGGAGCTGGGCGCGCCCTTCGAAATCGTCGAGGAAGTGGCCGAGAGCGGCTGGCTTCAGGTGCCGCTGTTCTGCGCTGGTGGCATCGCGACGCCGGCGGACGCGGCGTTGGTCATGCAGCTCGGCGCCCAGGGCGCCTTCGTCGGCTCGGGGATCTTCAAGTCAGAGGATCCGGAGCGACGGGCGGAAGCGATCGTCGAGGCGACCACCCATTTCAACGACCCGGAGCGGGTCGCAGCGGCCTCCATGGAGCTTGGCGAGCCGATGCGCGGCGATGACATTGCCCAGCTCGCCGCCCAGGGAGAGCTGCTTCAGCAGCGCGGGGTGTAGCAGTGGCTCACGGCGACCCCCTGCTGCCCCAGCGCAGGGGAGCGGAGCCGCTCCGGATTGGCGTGCTGGCCAGCCAGGGCGACTTTGCGGCTCACGCGGCGATGCTGCGCTCGCTGGGCGCGGATCCGGCCCTGGTGCGGACTGCCGAGCAGCTCAGCGATCTCGACGGGCTGGTGATTCCCGGCGGCGAGAGCACCACGATCGCGAGGGCGATCGAGCGCGACGGGCTCGAGTCGGCGATTCGCGCCCACGCTGGCGCTGGCCGTCCCATCCTGGGGACCTGTGCGGGAATGATCATCTGCGATCGCGGCCACCTGGGGCTGGTTGACGTAACGGCTCGCCGCAACGCCTTCGGCCGCCAGATCGCCAGCTTCGAGCTCGAGCTCGAGGTGGGCGGGCTGGGACCCGACCCGATGCGGGCGGTGTTCATCAGGGCGCCGTGGATCGAAGACCACGGCCCCGAGGTCGAGGTGCTGGCCAGCGTCGACGGCCACCCCGTGGTGGTTCGCCAAGGCCAGATCGTGCTTTCAGCGTTCCATCCGGAGCTCACCGACGACTCGCGCCTGCACGCGCTGCTGATGGCGCTTGCCACCTCGTCCCGTCACCGAGCCATCGGGGACCAGCGACCAGCGACCAGCGACAAGTCATGAAGGACCCTCGCGTCGACCACCTGGCCCGAATCCTGGTTCGTTACGCGACCGAGGTGAAGGAGGGCGAGACGTGTCTGATCGAAGGGCCCATCGCCGGCGAGCCCCTGATCGCCGCTGTCTACGAGGAAGTCCTCCGGGCAGGCGGGCACCCGGTGGTCGCGATCTCGGTCGATGGGCAGACCGCGACCTTCTTCAAGCACGCCTCGGACGCCCAGCTGGAGTGGGTCTCGCCCCTGGCCGAATGGGCGGCCGACCAGTCCGACTGCCGGATTGGGATCGGTGCCGATACCAACACTCGGGAGTTGTCAAGTGTCCCCCCGGAGCGCCAATCGAAGCGCCGTAAGGCGACTCGCCACCTGATGGAGAAGACCTTGCGCCGCGACGCCGAGGGGACGCACCGGTGGGTCTACACGCTTTTCCCGACCAATGGCTACGCCGCCGACGCCGAGATGAGCCTGGCGGAGTTCGAGGACTTCTACTACGGAGCGTGCCTGGCCACTGATCCCGACCCGCTGAGCGCCTGGCAGCGTGCCTCCGAGGAGTGCAAGCGCCTCGCCGACTGGGCCCAGGGCCACGAGGAGGTGCGCGTGGTTGCGCCCGGCACCGACCTCAAGCTGGGAATCGCCGGACGGGTGTTCATCCCGGCCGACGGCAAACGCAACATGCCGGATGGCGAGTTCTTCACGGCGCCCGTGGAGGACTCGGTCGAGGGCGAGGTCAGCTTCCACCTGCCGGCGATGGTCGGTGGGCGCGAGGTGGCAGGGGTGCGGCTTCGGTTCGAGTCCGGAAAGGTCGTGGACGCCGGCGCTGAGCACGGCGAGGAATACCTGCTGAGCCTGCTGGATACCGACGCCGGCGCCCGCCGGCTGGGCGAGCTGGGCATCGGCACCAACTACGGGATCGACCGGGGTACTCGCAACGTCCTACTTGACGAGAAGATCGGCGGCACCGTGCACATGGCAGTCGGGGCCAGCTACCCGGAGTGCGGCGGCCAGAACGAAAGCGCCGTTCACACGGACCTGGTCTGTGACCTGCGGCGTGGGGGGCGAATCGAGGTCGACGGCGAGGCGTTCCAGGAGAACGGGCGCTTCCTGGTCTGAATCCGGATACCCAGGAACTCCGCAACTTTCCGGTTCCCACACTGTTTTGGGGGGCACGACACCAATCAAGGCTTCAGGGCCAGGGCTTGGTGTCGGATCAATGGGATGCCGATGCCATTGGCGGCCGGGCCGGGGCCCGGCCGCCGCAGTTTTGGGGGTGGATGGCGGCCGGGCCGGGGGGGACCGGCCGCCTGGCAGGGCCGGCGGCCGGTTCCTAGTATTCGGGCCATGTCCGGCCACTCGAAGTGGGCCCAGATCAAGCACCGCAAGGCGGTCACCGACGCCCGGCGTGGCCAGCTGTTCACGAAACTCGCTCGCGCGATCACGATAGCCGCGCGCGAGGGCGGGGGAGACCCGGAAGGGAACTTCGCCCTGGCGGCAGCGGTTCAAAAGGCGCGCGACTACTCGATGCCCAAGGAGAACATCCAGCGGGCGATCGATCGCGCCACCGGTGGTGCCGGCGGCGCTGAGGCGATCGAGCGGGTCGTCTACGAAGGCTACGGCCCCGGCGGCGCGGCGATTCTGGTCGAGGCGCTCACCGACAACCGGAACCGGACCAGCGCCGACATTCGTCACGCCTTCGACAAGCACGGCGGCGGCCTCGGTGAGCCCGGCTCGGTGGCCTGGGTGTTCGAGAAGCGGGGCGTTGTGCTGGTGGGCGCGAGCCGCTACTCGGAGGACGATCTGATCGCGGCAATCGACGCGGGCGCCATGGACGTAAGTGAGGACGGCGACTCCCTGAAGGTTGTCTGCGCCGCCGAGGACCTGGCGGCAGTCCGAGAGGCGCTCGAGTCGGCCGGAGTGCAGATCGAGTCGGCAGAGCTGAGCATGGAGCCGAAGAGCGTGGTCGAGGTGGAGACACGCGACGCCTCGGCGCTGGTGAAGCTGATGGACGCCCTCGACGACCAGGACGACGTCGAGGCTGTACACGCGAACTTCGACATCCCCGCGGAGGTCCTCGAGCAGGCTGCTGCCTGAGGGCGCACGCACGGGTGCCCGGCGGAAGGCATCCGGGCGCCGACTCAGAATCAGTACGAATGATCGTCGTCATGGGCATCGACCCTGGTCTGGCGAGCACGGGCTTCGGGGTCGTGCGCGTTGCGGGCGGCAGGATGAGCGCGCTCGATGGGGGCGTCATCGAGGCGGCCCCGGATGAGCCGGCCGAGGCTCGCCTGGCGCGGATCCACGAGGCCGTCGCCGAGCTTCTGGGGAAGCACCAGCCGGTTGCGCTTGCGCTGGAGGACGTCTACTTCGGCAAGAACGTGCGCTCAGCCATCGCCGTTGGCCAGGCGCGTGGCGTGGCGCTCCTGGCTGCCGGCCAGCGGAGCGTGCCGTGCTTCGGCTACACGCCGCAGGCGGTCAAGATGGCGGTCTGCGGCAGCGGCGCGGCAGCGAAGGAGCAAGTTCAGCGCATGGTCGGGGCGCTGCTCGGCCTGTCGCAGCCGCCGGAGTCGGACCATGCCTCCGACGCGCTGGCCGTGGCGATCTGCCACGCGGGCCATGCCCGCTCCGCACACGCGCTCAAGATCAGGAAGCCGGAGGTTCCGGTCGGATGATCGCCTCGGTGCGCGGCGAAGTGTTGGTTCGCCGTCCGGACCACGTGGTGATCGAGTCGGGCGGCGTCGGCTATCGCCTCGCGGTCTCCGCCGAGACTCTCAAATCGGTCCCCGCCCGGGGCAAGCAGGCAACTCTGCATGCCCACCTGGTGGCCCGTGACGACTCGCTGTCGCTGTACGGGTTCGGGAGCGAGGAGGAGCGCGATTTATTCCTCCACCTCACCTCCGTCTCGGGGATCGGTCCTAAGGTGGCGATCGCGATCCTCTCGGGAGGCACGCCGCGAGAGCTCTTGCGGGCGATCGCCGCCGGGGATGGGAAGCGCTTCCAGGCGGCGCCCGGAGTGGGCAAGCGAACCGCGGAGCGGCTGATCGTGGAGCTGCGCGAAAAGGTGGCTGGGGAGCTAACCGAGGGCATTCCGGCCGGGCACGCGGTGACCGACGGCGATCAACGCGGCCTCGCCCGCGACGGGCTCATGCACCTGGGCTACACCTTGACCGAGGCGGAGCGGTTGCTCGACGGCGCGGAGGGTGACAGCGCCGAGGAGCTGATCGGCGCCGCGCTTCGAAGCGCTGCCGATGGAGCGAGGACATGAGTATTTCGCGCGACCCCGGGATCGAGCAGGCTCAGGAGGACACCTCCGCGGCTGCGGCTCAGGGCACCGCGGAGGAGCGGCTCGCCGACGCCCGCCTGGCGGGCGACGAGGAGGACCTCGACCGCTCGTTGCGCCCCCAGCGGCTCGGCGACTTCGTCAATCAGGTGCAGGTGACGGCCCAGCTGGAGGTGTTCATAGAGGCCGCCAGGCGCCGCGGCGAGCCGCTGGATCACGTGCTGCTCGCCGGTCCGCCCGGGCTGGGCAAGACTTCGCTCGCCAACATCGTCGCGGCCGAGCTCGGCGCGCCCCTGGTCCAGACCGCCGGACCGGCACTTGAGCGCAAGGCCGACATCGCGGCTTTCCTCACCGCGCTGGAGCCCGGCTCGGTCTTCTTCATCGACGAGGTGCACCGCCTCAGCCGCGCGATCGAGGAAACGCTCTACCCGGCCATGGAGGAGCGGCGGCTTCCCGTGGTGCTCGGCCAGGGCGCGGGCGCCCGCACGGTGACCCTCGACCTGCCGCCGTTCACCCTGGTCGGCGCTACCACCCGTACCGGGCTGCTGACGACGCCGCTTCGTGACCGTTTCGGGGTTTGCCACAGACTCGAGCACTACGACCCCAGCGACCTGGCGCGGATCGTGCGCCGCTCCGGCGGCATCCTCGGCGTCGAGATCGAGCCCGAGGGCGAACGAGCGATCGCGGAGCGCTCCCGCGGCACCCCGCGGGTCGCCAACCGGCTCCTGAAGCGGGTCCGGGACTTCGCCGAGGTGCGCGGCGCGGGCGTCGTCACCGGCGAGGTTGCGCACGAGGCGCTCGGCCTGCTGGAGGTGGACACGGCGGGACTCGACCGTCACGACCGCGCCATCCTGGAGGCGATCGCCGCCAAGTTCTCCGGTGGGCCGGTGGGCCTCTCGACTCTGGCCGCCGCGGTGGACGAGGAGCAGGACACGATCGAGGACGTCTACGAGCCGTACCTCCTCCAGCAGGGCCTGCTCAAGCGGACCCCGCGAGGGCGGGTGATCACGCCGCGCGGCTTCGAGCACCTGGGCCTGCCGGTGCCGGACGGGGCCGCGAGCCTCTTCTGACCGTCCCTCGTCGAGCCTGCCTGACCGCGACGCGGCCGTTTACTACCCTCTCGACGTGCCCTTCTTCATCTGCCCGAACTGCGGCAACCGCGAGTTGTCCAGTGAGCGGACCGCCGGGATGTCGAATCGTCCCAAGGCCTGTTCGCGGTGCGGGGGGAGCGATCTGTTCGAGTTGCTGGACGACTACTACCCCGCTCCCGAGGCGGCGTTCTTCGTCTGCGACCAGGATGGGCGGCTGCTCGACGTGGGCAAGGGCGGTTTCGAGCTGACCGGACTCAAGGACGAGCACGTGATCGGCCGCCAGGTCAAGGATGTGCTCGGGCTTCAGTGGATGGACGAGGGTGACGGAGGCCAGGTGGCCGACACGGACAAGGACGGCACCACCGACCCGATCGAGACCACGCTGGAGTGGGGCGTGCGCTCGCTCGGCAAGCGCGTCCAGGTGAACGCCGAGGGTGACCTGCCAGCCGAGGCGGTCGCCGATGTCTTCCCTGCCTACGACGACGACGGCGGGCTGCTGCTGGTCCTGACTCCCCGGTGAGCGACGCCGATGGGTAGGCGGCGCCGCAGTCTCCTGATCCTCCTGGCCGTCATCGGCCTGACGGCCGCGTCGGCGATCGTCATCGCGTCCAAGCCGACCGTGCTCGGCCTCGACCTGCGCGGCGGCACCCAGCTCATCTACCAGGCCGAGGAGACGGCGCGCACCCCCAACATCACACCGGAGGACATCGACCGCGCGATCGAGATCATCCGCGAGCGCGCCGACAAGCTCGGCGTCTCGGAGCCGGAGATCTCGCGCCTGGGTCAGCAGGGGATCCAGGTGGGGCTGCCGGACGTCCAGAACGCTGAGCAGGCGATCGAGCAGATCGGGACCACGTCGCAGCTCTACTTCTACGACTTCGAGGCAAACGTCGTGCCCCCGCCCCGGAAGGGAGTGCCGAAGGACCCGGCGGCCGAGCCGGACCCCAACCCCAACATCTACAGCTTCCCCAACCTCTACGACGCCGTCCAGTTCGCCTCGAAGCGAGAGCCCGAGTGCTTCCAGGACCAGTGCACGACCAAGGGGCCGGCCTACTACCTGTTCGAGCGCGACTCCCACCAACTCCTGGCCGGCCCGGCGGCCGACCCGAATGACCTGTTCCTGCAATTCCGAAACGAGAAGCAGCCGCCCGGCACGCAGATCATCGCCGTGCCTCAGGGCACAGTCGTCGTCCAGGCGCCGTCCGACGACCCGACCCTGTCGCAGACCCCCAGCGAGGTCTCGGCCACACCCCACTTCGTGTTCAAGGACCGCCCGGCGCTGTCCGGCGACAACATCAAGAACCCCGAGCAGAACTTCGATCCGACCACCAACCAGCCCAACGTCACCTTCGACTTCACCGATTCCGGCCAGGCCGCGTTCCAGGAGGTCACCCGGAAGATCGCCCAGCGAGGCGCGGCGACTGCACCGCCCGGCGCGGCCGGCACGGCTGCCGACCAGTACTCGCAGCACTTCTCGGTGGTTTTGGACGGCCAGGTCGTCACCCAGCCGATCATCAACTTCTTCGAGAACCCGGACGGGATCGACGGACGAACCGGGGCGCAGATTTCAGGCAACTTCACGATCGGCTCGGCGCAGGACCTGGCCGAGTTCCTGCGCATCGGCGCGCTGCCGATCAACCTTCAACTCGAGAGCCAGAGCACGGTCTCGGCCACCCTCGGGCAGCAGGCGCTCGACCAGGGACTACGGGCCGGCATCGTCGGCCTGATCCTGGTCGTCTGCTTCCTGGTCGCCTACTACCGCATGCTGGGAGTGATCGCGACGGTGGGACTGGCCATGTACGGGGTGATCTTCTTCGCCCTGGTCAAGCTGATCCCGATCACGCTCACCCTGCCCGGGATCGCCGGGCTGATCCTGACGATCGGGGTGGCGGCCGACGCCAACATCGTCATCTTCGAGCGGATCAAGGAGGAGGCGCGCGCCGGGCGCTCGATGCTGTCGGCGATCGGCCAGGGCTACCGCAAGGGAATCGCGACGATTATCGACGCGAACGTGATCACGCTGTTCACGGCGTTCATCCTCTTCGTGCTCGCTACGGCAGGCGTCAAAGGGTTCGCGTTCACCCTCGGTGTCGGCACTATCGTCTCGCTGCTGACCGCGGTCCTGTTCACGCAGGCGATCCTCGGCTCGCTCGGCCGCTCGCGGATCCTGCACTCGCCGCGGGCGCTGGGCGCCGGGCGGCAACGGGTCCGCTGGCGCTTCGACTTCTCCGGCGCCAGCCGCTGGTTCTTCTCGATCTCCGGGGTGATCCTGGCGATCGGCGCCATTGCCTTCGCCACCAAGCAGCTCAACCTCGGGATCGACTTCACGTCGGGGGCCAAGGTCACCGCGAGCCTCCAGCAGGAGGCGAGCGTCGACGATGTCCGCACGGCCCTGAGCGACGCCAACGTCACCAACGCGTCAAGCGCCGAAATCCAGACCGTCGAGAACCCGAAGCTGGGCCCGAACGTGATCGAGATCCAGGGCAAGATCCCGGTGGACGAGGTCAACACGTCCGTGAAGGAGGCGCTGGAGCAGGGCTTCGGGGTGCGCGGCGGAAGCGACGGCTTCAACAGCCAGAGCGTGGGGCCGACCTTCGGTGCCCAGGTGGCTCGCAGCGCGGTGATCGCGATCGTCTTCTCCCTGCTCGTGATCTCGGCCTACGTGGCGATCCGCTTCGAGGCCAAGTACGCGATCCCGGTGATCATCGCCCTCACCCACGACATCCTGATCACCGGAGGCGTCTACTCCCTCACGGGCAGGGAGGTGACGAGCGGCACCGTGGCCGCCTTCCTGACCATTCTTGGGTACTCGATGTACGACACGGTGATCGTCTTCGACCGTATTCGCGAGAACGTGCCGCGGATGCCCCGTGCCGCCTTCTCCCAGATCGCCAACAAGTCGATGAGCGAGGTGCTCACCCGGTCCCTGATCACCGGGTTGTCGACCGTCTTCCTGATCACCGTGCTGTTCATCTTTGGCGGCGCGACGCTGAAGGACTTCGCCTTCGCGATGGGCGTGGGCGTGCTGTCCGGGACCTACTCGTCGATCTTCATCGCCACCCCGGTGCTCACCCATTGGAAGGAGCGCGAGCCTGCCTACCGGGCGCGGCGCGGCCACCTGATCGAGGAGATGGGCCGGGTTCCCACCTTCCCCGAGGACAACGTGGTCGCCAAGGTCGGCCCCGACGGGGAGCCGGCGCCGGCCGCGGCGGCGCCCTCGCGCGCCGAGACGGTGCCCTCACGGGCGGCTGTGGCCCAGCCGCTTGAGCCTGAGCCGGCGGAGCCGGAGCCGGTGGAGGCCGGCTCGCAATCCTCTGCCCGGGCCGGGGATGGCGCCCCCGCGACGGACGAGCCCCCGGAACCCGAGCCGTTGGTCGCCGGCACGCCGGGCGAGGCGACCCATCCGGCCCCTCCCGAGCCCCCGCGCAAGCGCCGCCAACAGCGGCGGCGGCGAAAGCACGGAAGGCATCGCTGATGGCGGCGGTCGTCTGGTTCACCGTCGGGCTCGCGATCTGGCACTTCACGGTGTTTGTGCCCGACCGCTTCTGGGGCGGGATCGTCGGGGCGCTGTTGGGCGCGGTCGGGGGCGCCATGGTCACGGGGGGGATTGCCCAGATCGCCTCCGGGTCGAGCATCGGCCAGACCGACATCGGCACCGTGCTGGTCGCGATCCCCGGGACCCTGATCGGCCTGGCGGCGATCTATGCCCTCGGCGTCAGCAGGGAGGAAACTGAAGGGCTAGCGCCCGAGTAGGCCGGTTCGGGCTAGCGACGAAGTCGCGGCTCAAGGTGGAGCTGGCCCGGGCTAGCGACGAAGTCGCGGCAGTGGCGTGTGGACCTGCCGGGTAAGGCTGGGACCCTAGCCCGGAAACGCAGGCGAAGCCGAGGCTTCCGCCGGAGTTATGAGTTCCGTCCCCGCCCGTTCTTAGCCTGGCCGAGGTGCCCACCAGCGCGTCCGATTCCGAGGCCCCCGGCCGAGCCTTCCGGCTCGAGCCGTATTCCTACGCTGAGGCCAGGGCCCTGATGGAGGGGCTGGCGCTTGCCGAGCCCGTGGCGGTGACCCTGGTTCGTCGCGGCTACCGAACGGTCCACGAGGCGCGCGCCTTCCTCGAGGCCACCGAAGCGCACGATCCGTTCGAGTTCGACTCCATGGAGGAGGTGACCGAGCGGATCAGGAGCGCGATCGCCCGGGGGCGCACAATCACGGTCCATGGCGACTACGACTGCGACGGGGTCTGCGCTACCGCGATCCTGGTCCGGGCACTGCGCGAGCTGGGGGCGAGCTGCGACTGGTACATACCCGATCGGATGGGCGACGGCTATGGACTGACCCTCGGTGGGGTGGAGACGCTGGCCGCCCGCGGAACGGGTTTGCTGCTGACGGTCGACTGCGGGATCACCTGCGCCGACGAGATCGCGGCCGCGCACGCCGCCGGGATGGAGGTGATCGTCACCGATCACCATGAGCCTGGCGAGCGGCTTCCGGACTGCCCGCTGCTACACCCTCGCCTGTCGAGCTATCCGTGCGGGGAGCTGTGCGCGACCGGGGTCGCCCACAAACTCTCCGCAGCGCTTCTGGGTCACGAACGCGCTGCTGATGATCTCGACTTGGTGGCCCTGGCGACGGTCGCAGACCTCGTACCCCTCCGCGGCGAGAACCGGACTCTCGTCCGGGCCGGACTTCGAGCGGCGCGCCAAGCCCGGCGCCCGGGGCTCCGCGCCTTGTGCGCCGCCGCCGGGATTCGGCCCGAGCGCCTAGACGAAGGGGACCTCGCCTTTCGCCTCGGCCCGCGGATCAACGCAGCCGGCCGTCTGTACCGCGCTGACGCCGGTGTCGAGCTGATGCTCACCGCCGACGATCACAGGGCGGACTCGATCGCGCTCGAGCTCGACCGCGTCAACCGCGAGCGCCGTGACGCCGAGCGGCTGGTGCTGAGCTCTGCGGAGCGGGCGCGGGCGGCGCTCCCGGCCCAGCTCGCCTCCGCCCCTGCCCTGGTCCTCGCGGGCGAGGACTGGCACCCGGGGGTGGTTGGGATCGTCGCCTCCCGTCTGGCCGAGCGCCATTGGGCACCGGCGGTCCTGATCGGGATCGACGGCGATGGCAGGGGCAGGGGCTCGGGGCGAAGCGTTCCGGGCTTTGACCTGCTGGCCGCGCTGGATGCATGCGGCGAGCACCTGCTGCGCTACGGGGGGCACCGTGCGGCGGCCGGCCTCGAGATCGAGGCCGGTCGCGTGGAGGACTTCCGTACCGCGTTCGTCGCCCAGGCTCGCGCGGCGCTTGGCGACCGCGACCTCGTGCTGACCGAGGTCATCGATGCCGTGGTTGGGGGAGAGAGCCTCGGCCATGAGGTGGCCGAGCAGCTCGAGCAGCTGGCGCCATTCGGGAACGGCAACCCCGGCGTGCGCCTGCTGGTGCCCTCGGCGCGGGTGTGCGAGGTGCGGCCGATGGGCGAAGGGGATAAGCACGCTCGTTTCCGGCTCGAGAGCGGCTCCCGCAGCGCCCTCGGGGTCGCGTTCGGAGTCAATGGTGGGCTGGGAGCGCCCGAGCTTGCCGACCCGGTCGATGTCTCCCTGAAGCTCGAGCTGAACGAGTGGAACGGGATGGTGGAGCCTCGCGTGGTGCTGGGGGAGCTTTATCCGGAAGATTTCGCCGGGGAGGAGAACGAGCGGCCGTATCCAACCGACCAGGAATGGTGGCGGCGGCTGGACGTAGAGCGCGAAACCCCGTTGGACGATTGGCCGCCACCACCGGTCGTGGATGCCGCCCGCGCGGCTGATCGCCGCCGATTGGTGGACCGGCGCGGGGGCTCTCCGGTGGCCGCGCTTGCGGCGCTGGCCTCCAGCGGCAGCTCGGTGTTGGCGGTTTGCGCGGATGCGCTTCGCCGTCGCGAGCTGGTCGAGCGCGCCGCGGCACCGGCGCGGTTCGGCGGTGGGCGAGTGGCGATCGCCTCGGGGCGGCTGGCCGACGACGCTGGCCGCGCCGCCATCCGCGAGCTATGCGAGGCGGGCTGCGGCGTGGTCCTGGCCGACTGGGCGGCCCTGGCGCGCGCGCCATCGATGGCAGCCCCGTTCGAGCATCTGGTGCTGATCGACCCGCCTCCCTACCCACACCTCGAGCAGCTTGTGTCGGCGGGCGGAAGCGCCGCCGGTGCGCAGCCATGTGGCTTCCTCCACTTGGCGTGGGGGGACGCCGAGGTCGAGTTGGCGCTGCGCGTCCACGAAGCGGAATGGCCCCTGCGCCCGGCGCTTGTGTCGCTCTATCGGGCCCTCGGCGATCCCGATCCGGATCTCCGCGAGGCCCTCCAGGGCGGCGGGCGCCATCCCAGCTCCCCGGAGGTCGCCGGCCGCCGCCTGCGCGTGCTCGAGGAGGCGGGCGCCGTTCGCTGGCAGCCATCCGGCACCACACCTGCTCTCCGCGTCGTATCCTCGGAGGCGACGGATCTCGAGCAACTCCAGGTGTTCGTCGCCTACCGCGACCGCCACGAGGAGGGCAGGCGATTCCTAAGCAGGCAAAGACAACCGAGCTAGAGAAGCCCGAAGCCGCGACCTCAGCGTCGAAGCTGGACAGGCGGCAGCTCGGCGGTGACGGGGCCCCTGCGGATCGCCAGGGCCATACACGGGTCGGCGCCAACCGCGGCGACGGCGGGCCCGTGGCGCCGCTCACCGATCGTGCGCAAGAGCTTGCTGATGACGAGCGCGCCCTGCTCGGTCACCTCCTGGCCGTCATCGAGGAGCACAGCGTCGAGGGATCACGACAGATCGACGCCGAAGCAATCGAGCGTGCCTTCGCGTTCGCCTGCGAGCGCCACGCGGACCAGCGGCGGCGCACCGGGGAGGACTTCATCACTCACCCCGTCGAGGTGGCGAAGATCTGCGCCGGCCTCCGCCTCGACACCCAGACGCTTTGTGCGGCGCTGTTGCACGACACGGTGGAGGACACAAGCGCCAGCCTGGATCAGGTGCAGGAGCTGTTCGGCGACTCCGTCGCCCAGCTCGTCGACGGGGTCACCAAGCTAACCGGGATCACCTTCCAAAGCCGCGACGAGAGCCAGGCCGAGAACTACCGAAAGATGATGGTCGCGATGGCCACGGATCTCCGGGTCATCCTGATCAAGCTCGCCGACCGCCTACACAACATGCGGACCCTGTCGGGGCTGCCGAAGCAGAAGCAGATCGAGAAGGCGCGCGAGACGCTCGAGATCTATGCCCCGCTTGCCCACCGGCTGGGGATCCACGCGATCAAGTGGGAGCTCGAGGACCTCGCCTTTCAGCGCCTGCACCCGCGCAAGTACGACGAGATCAAGAAGCTCGTCTCCCAGCAGCGCGCCGAGCGTGAGCGCTATGTCGACGACGCCGGCCGGTTCTTGAAGCGCGAGCTGAAGAACGTCGGCATCGAGGCCGAGATCTCAGGGCGCGCCAAGCACTTCTACTCGATCTACTCGAAGATGACCAAGAAGGGGCGCGAGTTCAACGAGATCTACGACCTCACCGCGATGCGGGTGCTGGTGGGCTCGGTCAAGGATTGCTACGGCGCGATCGGGATCATCCATTCGATCTGGAAGCCGTTGCCGGGGCGGTTCAAGGACGTGATCGCAACCCCGAAGATGAACCTCTACCAGGCGCTCCATACGACGGTGATCGGCCCCGAGGGGCGGCCGCTGGAGATCCAGATCCGCACTCCGGAGATGCACGAGACCGCCGAATACGGGATCGCCGCCCACGTCCTCTACAAGGAGGGCGCGCACCCGAAGGGCGACCCCGAGAAGCAGAAGATGACCTGGCTACGGCAGCTGCTCGAGGTCGAGGGCGACCAGGATCCCACCGAGTTCCTCGAGTCGCTGAAGGTGGACCTGTTCGAGGACGAGGTATTCGTGTTCACGCCCAAGGGCGAGGTCAAGAACCTCTCAGCGGGCTCGACCCCGCTCGACTTCGCTTACGCCGTTCACACCGACGTCGGCCACCGCTGCGTGGGCGCCAAGGTGAACGGGAAGATCGTCCCGCTGCATTACCAGCTCAAGTCCGGCGACATCGTCGAGATCCTGACCGCGAAGCAGGAGCGGGGTCCCTCGCGCGACTGGCTGTCGGTCGTTCGGACCAGCCGGGCGCGCAACAAGATCCGCGCCTTCCTGAAGCGCGAGAGCCGTGAGGACGCCGAACGCAGCGGCAGGGAGCAACTCCAGGACGCGATTCGCAAGCGCGGACTGCCACCGCAGCGGATTGCCGCCTCGCCACTGCTCGCCGACGTCACCCGCGAGATGGGGTTCCGCAAGGCCGACGACTTCTACATCGCGGTCGGGCAGGGGAAGATCTCGCCGAAGACCGTCGCCAACAAGGTCTTCCAACGCCTCAAGCAGGGCGAGGCGGTGGCGGGCGACGAAACCGAAGCGCGCCTCGCGGGCGTGCTCGAGGGCCGCGACGAGCGCCAGCGGCGCACCCAGGAGGCCTCTGACTACGGGATCAACGTGAAGGGCGTCGAGGACGTGATGGTTCGCCTCGCGAAGTGCTGCCGTCCGGTGCCGGGCGACGCGATCGTCGGCTACGTCTCGCTCGGCCGCGGGATCACCATCCACCGCTCCGACTGCAAGAACCTGGTCGCCTTGCGCAAGTCGCCGGAGCGGTTCACCGATGTTGCCTGGGAGGGCGACAACGCGGCTTCGTACCGGGTCGAGCTCCAAGTCGACGCCTGGGACCGGACCCGCCTGCTGGAGGACCTCTCGCGGACCTTGGCCGAGGCGGGGGTAAACATCATCGACGCCGTCTGCACGACCAAGCACCCGATGGTCAAGAACCGGTTCGTGGTCGAGGTCGGCGACGGTGACCAGCTGCGCCAGTGCATCGGGCGGCTCCGCAACGTGGACTCGGTGTTCGACGCATACCGCGTGACGCCGACTGGCTAACGGGGTCACAAGGCCTCCCGTCAGCGTCGTGGTGCCGTTCCTCGGGCAGCGCGAGGAGGCGATGCGCCTGCTCGCGGGGCTCGCCCGGCTTCGTCTGGGGACGGGCGACGAGCTGATCGTTGCCGACAACACCATCGGCGGCGTGCTCAGGGGCGTTGCTGACAGGCCGGTGCGGGTCGCTCGGGCAACGGCCGAGCGCTCCTCCTACCACGCCCGCAACGCGGGGGCGCAGGTGGCCGCCAACGACTGGCTCCTGTTCATGGACGCCGACTGCGATCCGGCCCCCGGGCTCCTGGACGCCTACTTCGCCCAACCGGTGTCGGGCGACTGCGGGGCGATCTCCGGCCTGATCGTCGGCGACTGGACTCAGCGCGGCCTCCTTCCCCGGTACGCAAGGTCGCGACACTTCTTCAGAGTGGACCACGGTCTGCTCGGCCACGACGCGACGCCGACCGGGAACGTGCTCGTTCGGCGCTCCGCGTTCGAGGCGGTTGGCGGCTTCGAGGAAGGAATCCGGTCGGGTGGCGACATCGATCTGTCGCGGCGCCTGGGGATCGCAGGATGGGCGGTTGAGCATCGACCGGCCGCGGTCGTGGCGCACCGGCATCGCGACAGCCTGCCCGGCTTCATGCGCATGCTCGCACGCTACGGGGCGGGCGCTCGCTGGCTGAACGAGCGCTACCCCGGCTCCGCGCCGCGCTGGCCGCTCGTCGAGGGACTCCGCGGCACGCTGCGCGATATCGCCTCGCTCGTGGTCCGGGGCCGCCTCGAAGCGGCTCTGTTTCGCGCCATCGACGGCCTAGGTCTGGTCGCCCATAACCTCGGCTATGTGGCGAGCAACCGCCCGCCTCGCGCTGACTAGCCGGACTGGTCTCGCACCGCCGCGCGGATCGCCTCGGCGGTCTGGAGCGCGTGCTCCTCGCTCTCGTACTTGCGGCGCGGCCAAAAGAAGCCCCGCAGCCCGTCCTTGCGGTTCCGTGGAACCAGGTGGACGTGGACGTGGGGGACGCTTTGACTGACCACGTTGTTCAGGGCGATGAATGCGCCTTGGGCGCCCATCGCGCTGCGGATGGCGGAAGACAGCACTCGAGCATTCGTGAACAGTGCAGTAATGAGGTCGTCAGGCAGGTCCCAGATCGTCTCGCGATGGTCACGGGGGACCAGAAGCGAATGACCCGGGAACAACGGCCGGTGGTCGAGGAAGGCGAACGAGCTCTGGTCTTCGAAGACGACGTGCCCGGCCTCGTCGCCGGCCACGATCGCGCAGAAGCGGCAGCCCTCCGTCAACGACCGCGAGTCAGGCAACGATCGTCAGCGCGCCGGGTTCGATGCCGAGTTCGAGCTCGCCGTGATCGCCGATGTAGTCCCCGTCCACCTGGACGGGGAAAGGGCGGATGCTGCCCTGAGCGTCGCGGGAGACCGATTCGATCCGCCCCTCGGTGACGCCCTCGTAGTGCTTGATCTGCCGGTGTCCTGGCGCGCGAAGCCTGTCCAGCAGTACGCGCGCCGCGATCGTTGGCATGTCGCGCTGAGCTGCGCGGACGAGCAGAGCGACAGACAGTGTGCCGTTGTCAAGCTCCGCGCCTTCGCAGACACGGAGCGGCTGGCTGCCGAAGTACGTGAACGGATCGGAGTTCTGGGCGATCGCCGTCACCCCCTCCGCTGAGTCTCTGCCCACCGCGAGGCGCATGCGGATCGGGTTCCGCAGGTAGTGTCCGTAGAAGCCCGAGATCGCCGCCCAGGTATAGAACCAGCGTCCGCCCCTGGCCTTCAGCCGCGGGCTGGAGTCCACCCGTTTGGCGGCAGTCGCGTCGAGGCCAGCCCCACAGGCGAACACGAAATGGCGGCCGTTGGCGAGCCCGAGGTCCACCTTGCGGGGCCGGAAGTCGTCGCTGAGGCCGAGCAGGTGCTCGGTAGCGTCGACGACGTCGTTGGGAATGCCCAGCGTGCGGCACACGACGTTGGTGGAGCCCCCGGGCAACACCGAAACCGGGACGTCGGTTCCGGCGAGGCCGTTGGCGACTTCGTTCAGCGTCCCGTCCCCGCCGAAGGCGACGACGATGTCGTAGCCGCCCTCTCGGGCCTCGCGGCCGATCTCGATCGCGTGGTGCTGCGCCTCGGTCGACACCGCCTCGACGTCGTAGCGGCCCTGGAGCGCGTAGACGACCAGGTTCTTGAGCCGATCGGAGACGGTCGTCGCGTAGGGGTTGACGATGATCAGCATCCGCTTCTTGCGAATGCGCTCTACCGATCCGGCACCGTTCGCGGACGCCTCGGTGCGCGGGGGAGCATCGATTGTGGTGGGGTCGGCTGGCACGCTCGAGCCTTCCTCCGCCGGCACGTTACTCAACCGCCCGGAAGCGAATCAGGTCCCCGTCGGGAGCCTCCTGGACCCGCCCCTCCTCGATCAGCAGGTCGACGTGGCCGACCACCTCCGAGAGGGTCAGGAACGCCTGGGTCACGGCGACGTTCCCCCATAGCTCCTGGGCGATCTCGTAGGAAGTGCGAGGGCGCTCGGCGATCAGGTTGAAGATCTTTTCCGCTCGGCGGCGGTGAAGCGCGAAGCGCTCGTCGATCAGCGCGCGATGGTCCACGATCGGCTCGCCGTGCCCCGGGAGCACGATCTGCGCAGGTAGCTCCCTGGTCCGGCGCAGCGAGTCGAGGTAGGTCATCAGCGCCCGTGGGCGCTCGTCCGAGCCGTCGAGCGGACGAGAGATCAGCGGGTTCGAGGAGATGTGGGCGATCAGGTGGTCGGCACACAGCAGGATTCGCCGCTCGGCGTCCCAGAAGAGGGTGTCGGAGGGGCTGTGGCCAGGGCGGTGCTGGACCTCGAGGGTGCGATCGCGGAGACGCAGTTCCTCCGCGTCGTGCAGCGGCTGGGTGACGTTGGCCTGCGCACCCCAGGCCCGAAAGCTGCGGGATACGGAGCGCAGCGCCGTGACCACGTCCTCGGGAATTCCGTGGCTGAGCATCAGCGAGGCCGCGAACTGGTCGTCGAGCTCGACGTCGTCCCCAAAGTTCTCGATGAACGGGACGACCACATCGATCGCCGCCACCTCGGCTCCGGAGCGCATGGCGATGATCTCGACCAGTCCCAGGTGGTCGATGTGTTGATGCGTGAGGACCACGAGCTCGATCTCCTCCAGCGAGCGCCCCAACGCCGAGAGCTGGCGCTCGAGATCGTCCAACGACTTGCCCGAGTTCGGCCCGGTGTCGACCAGCGTCAGCGGCTTGTCCTCGATCAAGTAACAGTTGACGCGCCCGACCGCGAACGGGGTGGGGATCTGGAGCCGATGAATCCCGGCTTCGGCCGCGCGTTCGAGCGCCTCCTCCGGCGTCACGACCGGATCTGGGCCAGGACCTGATCCCGCTTCAGCTCCATGTCCTCGGGCGAGACAAGCGACTCGAGGTTGAGCCGCACGAGGGGCTCCGTGTTCGAGGGCCGCACGTTGAAGTGCCATTCCGGGTACTCGATGGAGACGCCGTCCAGCCAGGAGACCTCGCCATCGGCGTAGCGCTCGGCCAGCTCGTGCATCTTGGCCTCCTGATCGGCAACCTCGGAGTTGATCTCGCCGGAGATGAAGTAGCGCTCGCGGAAGGTGCCCACCAGCTCGGACAGCGGCCGATCCTCGACCGAGAGCAGCTGGAGGACGAGGAGCGCCGGGATGGTGCCCGAATCCGCGCACCAGAAGTCGCGGAAGTAGTAGTGGCCGGAGACCTCGCCGCCAAAGGCTGCGGTGCGCTCGCGCATGGCGATCTTGAAGAACGCGTGCCCGACCCGGTTCACGAACGAGGTGCCGCCCAGCTCGCCCACCGTGTCGGGGACAGCGCGGCTGGCGCGAACGTCATAGAGGATCGTCGCGCCCGGCTCGAGCTCAGCATCTGCCGGGCAAGGAGCGCGGTCAGGAAGTCGCCGTCCACGAAGTGGCCCCGGTCGTCGATGAAGAAGCAGCGGTCGGCGTCGCCGTCCCAGGCGATCCCCAGGTCTGCGCCCTCCTCGAGAACCTTGTCGACGATGAAGCGGCGGTTCTCGGCTAGCAGCGGGTTCGGCTCGTGACCGGGAAACTCTCCGTCGGGGACCCAGTAGGTGTTCACCAGATCGAGGCCGAGGCGCTCGAGCAGGGGGCCGACCATCGGCCCCGCCATCCCGTTGCCGCCATCGACCACCACGCGCAGGGGCTTGACACGGTCTGGCTGGATGAAGCCGAGCGCCCGGCGATGGAAGTCGTCGTAGACGTCCACGGCCTCGACCGTCCCGCCGGCGGGCGGCTCCGGCAGCCCGGCCTCGATCGCGGCGCGCACGTCGCCGATGCCCGCGTCGCCGGACAGGGCCAGCGCTCCCTCGCGGACGAGCTTGATGCCGGTATACGCCTTTGGGTTGTGTGACGCGGTGACCATGGCGCCGCCATCGAGTTCGCGGGCGCCCACCAGCTCATAGAGCATCTCGGTGGCGATCATGCCTGCATCGAGGACCGCGCAGCCCTCCGCGACCAGCCCGTCGCGCACTCGCCGGGCCATCTCCGGAGCCTCGATTCGCATGTCGCGGCCCAGCCCCACCCGCAGCTCCGCAGGCTCCTTGCCCCGCAGGCCTGCGAGCACTCGGGCGAAGGCGCGGCCGACGAGCCAGGCGGTGTCGCCGTCCATCTCCTCGCCGTACAGCCCGCGGATGTCATAGGCCTTAAAGATGTCGGCAGGTACGGGCTTCACAGGCTTTGTGGGCACGGAATTACCCTACTGGCCGACGATGTGTCAGTTAGATGTGCCAGTCAGTTCGTCCTCAACCGCCAGTCGTGCGACACTGACTCCGTGAAGCCGATCCGGGGAGGTCTGCTCTCAGCGGTCGGGGGTGCACTCTTGGTGCTGCTGCTCATCACTGCGGCCGCGCTGGCCGCGACCGGCGACCTCACCCAGCCCGCCGGCGCCGCCGGCTGCATCAGCGAGACTGGGTCTGGGCCCTGCGCGGACGGCCACGCGCTCAATTACCCCAGCTCAGTGGCGGTCAGCCCGGATGGGAAGAGCGTCTACGTCACCGCCGCAAGCACCGACGGCGCCGTGGTGCGCCTCAACCGCAACACGGCCACCGGGGCGATCACCCAGCCCGCGGGGGCCGCCGGGTGCATCAGCGAGACGGGGGCGGGGCCGTGCGCCGACGGCCATGGGCTCTACGGCGCCAAGTCGGTGGCGGTCAGCGCAGACGGGAAGAGCGTCTACGTCGCCGGCGTGTTCCCCTACAGCACCGTGGCGCGCCTCAACCGCAACGCGACCACCGGGGCGATCAGCCAGCCCGCGGGGACCGCCGGGTGCATCAGCGAGAGGTCGCAGGGGCCGTGCGCCGACGGCCATGGGCTCGACCACCCGTTCTCGGTGGCGGTCGCCCCCGATGGGAAGAGCGTCTACGTCGCCTCCGCAGTCAGCGACGCCGTGGCGCGCCTCAACCGCAACACGACCACCGGGGCGCTCAGCCAGCCCGCGGGGGCCGCCGGGTGCATCAGCGAGACGGGGGCGGGGCCCTGCGCCGACGGCCATGGGCTCGACCGCCCGCACTCGGTGGCGGTCGCCCCCGATGGGAAGAGCGTCTACGCCGCCACCACTAACGCCAGCAAAGCCGTCGTACGCCTCAACCGCAACACGACCACCGGGGCGATCAGCCAGCCCGCGGGGGCCGCCGGGTGTATCAGCGAGACGGGGGCGGGGTCCTGCGCCGACGGCCACGCGCTCAACACCCCGGTCTCGGTGGCAGTCGCCCCCGATGGGAAGAGCGTCTACGTCGCCTCGTTCAACATCGACGCCGTGGTGCGCATTAATCGCAACACGACCACCGGGGCGATCAGCCAGCCCGCGGGGGCCGCCGGGTGCATCAGCGAGACGGGGGCAGGATCCTGCGCCGACGGCCACGCGCTAATCGGAGCGCGCTCGGTGGCGGTGAGCGCCGACGGCAAGAGCGTCTACGTCGCCTCCGAGTTCGACGCCGTGGCGCGCGTCAACCGCAACACGACCACCGGGGCGCTCAGCCAGCCCAGCGGGATCGCCGGCTGCGTGAGCGAGACGGGGACGGGGGGCACCTGCGCCGACGGCCATGCGCTCGAGATCCCGGTCTCGGTGGCAGTCAGCCCGGATGGGAAGAGCGTCTACGTCACCTCGGATTTCAGCGGCGCCGTCGCGCGCTTCACCCGGGCGCCCTAGCACAGTCCGGCCGAGCCAATCGGCACAGCCTCAGCCGCTACCTCCAGCCTTGACGGGTTGTGCGACTGCCCGGCAGGGCGCCAGAGCAGCCGCGTGTGCCAGCGATGTGCCAGTGAGCACCGTTCCCAGCGGCCTGGCCGCCAGTGCGCCAGCCGTTGCGCCGGTGGGCGCCTGCATCACGTCCAGGTCCGCGTCGAGCAGGTCCGCCGCCTCATCCTCGGAGCCCGGCATCGGGTGCCCGCAGAACGAATCCGGTGTCTCCAGTGGCAGGCGCCCGCTGACTCGACGGACGCCCGGCGGCCGTCCCCGGCCACCGCTAGGGTGCGCCGGTCCGATCGGCGATCCAGGAGGTTTCGATGCGCAGCGGAGGTTCGGGTGGTTGGCGGCGATCATCGTGCTTGCCGTGGGAGTCGTCGTCGCGGGATGCGGCGGGGATGATGACGAGTTGACGAAGTCCGAGTTCACAACACAGGCCAACGCAATCTGCGAGAAGGGCAACGCGGAAATCGACAGTGCCGCGAACAAGGCCTTTCCCCGCCACCGGCCACCAAGCGAGGCGGAAGCCACGAACTTTGCTGAGGACACGCTGATCCCAAACGTCCAACGTCAAATCGACGACGTTCGTGACCTGAACCCTCCCTCGGAAGACGAGGACGAGGTGACGGCGATTCTCGACGAGGCGCAGCAATCGCTCGACCGGGTCGAGGATGATCCGACGATTCTGTTTGGCGCAGGGCAGAGTCCGTTCGCGAAGTCCAACCAGCTGGCCAAGGCATATGGGCTCGATGAGTGTGCCAGCGACTGAGGCCGGCTGACACACAGATTCGAAAGGCGCCCGGCGCGCTTCGTTAGATCCCGGGTGGGCCGGTGGCCACGACCGCATCGCCGGGGGTCAAAACGCGCCGTTTAGGGCCTCGTAGCTTTGCTCCAGCGACTGCGGCATCACCCTCGTATCGGCGAGCACGGGCATGTAGTTGGTGTCTCCGGACCACCGAGGTACGACGTGCAGGTGGATGTGGCCCTCGTATCCGGCGCCCGCTACGCGTCCCTGGTTGACGCCCACGTTGTAGCCGTGTGGGTTGTACTGGCGGTCGAGCGCGACCATCGCCCGCTGCGCCAGTGCCATGACCTCGGCGACTGTGTCGGCGTCCAGCTCCTGAAGCGTCGACAAGTGCTCGAACGGGGCGACCATCAGGTGGCCATTCGTGTACGGGAACAGGTTGAGGATCACGAAGCAGCGCTCGCCGCGATGGACGATCAGGTTCGTCTCGTCATCGTCTTCGGCCGGCTTGGTGCAGAAGATGCACTCCGACTCCGTGTCCTTCGAGGCGTCCTTCACGTAGGGAAGGCGCCACGGCGCCCAGATCCGGTAGTTGGCCACACCACGCATCGTATGCGTCAGGCACGAAGCCAAGCCGCCAGCAGAACCCCCCAGCCGGGCCGGACCTGGGCGGATGGCGTAAGCAAGCGGAACCTGAACCTCAAACGAAGCGGGCCGTCAGGGAGGGCGACGACCCGCTTGAGCTCCCGAACAAGAAAGGGGGGGGTCCGGGGCTCGCATCCTCCGGGTACCCACGTCCTTGGGGACCAAACGAAGGAGGGGGGCGACGTCTCGCCGGTTGAAGGTGGGGGCGACGTCTCCCGTTGGACTCTCCTCCCGCAAGCGAATCCATCCCGATGGGGGGTCGTCGCCCCCGCCCAGGGGCATCGTGCCGAGCGAAGGTCGCCCTGTCCAGTCCGCGTACCTCAACGCAGTACCGGATACAGGGCCCACGGGACTGAAGGAGCGCGCTACTCCCGCAGCCCGGCGGCTTCGAGGGCTTCATCCCGGCCGGCGTACCACTCAATGCGCACTGCCTTGTCGTCTCGGGCCGTCACGACGTGAAACCAGTTCGCCTCCACATCGATCCCGCTGCCTCTCCCGCGTCCTGACATGCGGATCGCGATAACGACCTTCTCCCCAGCATCGATGATCTCCTCAGCTTCGATCTGAGGCTTCTCCATCACGTCGAGCATCGCCAGCATGCGGGCCTTGACGGGCCCGTGGCCGCGGGCAACGGCGGCGTCAGGTGCACCTTCCAGCGGCACCCATTCGATCTCTGGGTGGGCGTACTCGCGGAAAAAGGCGTCGAGGTCACCCTTCCGAACGGCCAAACCGAGGGCGTCATACGCCTCCCGCGCCCGTTCGACGTTCTGCTGCGACATGGCCTACTCCCGCCGCCCGGCAGCTTCGAGGGCGTCTGCCTCGCTGAGCAAGACGCGCCACCAGACGGCCTTCTTGTCCCGCCACTTGGTGACTATCCACTGGGTCTGCTCCATGGGCGCCTCGCTCTCTGCCCCACGGCCGCGCTGGCGCACTCGCGCCACGGTCACGTCTCCCACGTCTTGTACCTCCTCGACCTCGTGGGTGAGATCGGGTACTACGGCGAGAAGCTTTTTCCACCAACTCCGGATACCGTCGTGGCCGCGGAAGGGGCCGCCGCCCTCCAACTCAACGATGCGGGAGTGGGCCTCCACGTCGGGGTCGGCGAGCGCGAGGAAGGCGTCTAGGTCCCGTCGGTTGAAGGCGTCACTCGCAAGGTGGGCCAGCTCGACGTTCTCCTGCGACATCGCCCGCGACGGAGACGTCAGTCGGCCAGCGGCAGCAGGTCTTCCACGCCGCTGGTTTCGATCAGATATCTCACCTGGTCAGATGTGCGGAGCATGCGGAGCTCGCGCCCGCTCGTATCGGACAGCATGGCCGCCGAAATCAGGACACGCAGGCCGACTGAGTCGATGAAGGTGACGCCGCCGAGGTCGAGGATGACGCCGAAGGAGCTCGCTCTGATCGCCTGCCGGAGCTCCGCCTCGAACACCTTCGCAGAGGCAAGGTCGAGCTCGCCCCATGCTCGAACGAGAACTGCGTCGCCTTCTGGCTCCAGCTCGATGTCCAGCCCGCCCGCCTCACGCTTCCGATCCAGTACGCCCAATGCGTCCCTTTCGTCGTGACGAAGCCGCAATCAGGTCCTGAGCAACGGCTCAGGAGTGAACCGGTCTTCCACGGTCACTATAAAGCGCTTGCAGGGAATTCAGGCCTCGATAGCCCGCCGGCTCGGATGCTTGCTACAGCCAGCCGCGGCGGCGGAAGTACGCGACCATCCCGACCAGCAGGACAAACATGGCGCCGACGACCACCAAGAAGTCCTCGGTGTCGCCCTCGCCCGGAACGCCGACGTTCATCCCCCAGATGCTGGCGATCAGCGTCAGCGGCAGCACGATCACGCTGATCGCGGTCAGGAAGCGCAGGATGTCGTTGACACGGTGTGAGATCACCGACTCGTTGGTGTCCTCGAGCGCCTCGACGACCTCCTTGTAGTTCTCGAGCATGTCCCAGATGCGTTCGTGGGCATCGACGATGTCATCGAAGTAGACCTCGAGCTCGCCCTCGGTGGGCGCCAGGAAGGGCTGCTTCGCGTTCTCGAGGTCGCGCAGCACCGTCCGCTGGGGTCGGACCACCTTGCGGAAGTTGATGATCTCCTGCTTCACGTTGGAGATGTCGCGTACCACCTCCTCGGAGCGACCCGAGAAGATCTCGTCCTCGATGGCGTCCAGCTTGTTGCCGATCTTGCGCAGCATCGGGAAGCAGTAGTCGAAGCTGTCATCGACGATCCGGTAGAGCAGGTATCCGGAGCCCTTGGAGAAGTGCTGCTCGCGCAGCTCCTCCTTCTGCCGGCAGCGCTCGAACAGGTACTGCACCGGCTGTAGCGGCTGATTGGGAATCGTGACCAGGTAGTTCTGGCCGACGAAGATGTCTAGCTCGCCCGCGTTCAAACGCCCGACCGCACGATCGAAGACCGGGAAGTGCAGGACGATGAACAGATAATCCGGGTATTCGTCGATCTTCGGGCGCTGATTGCGCGACAGGACGTCCTCGAGGTCGAGGGGGTGGAACCCGAACTGCTCCTCCAGCCAGGCGCATTCGAGCGGCGACGGGCTGTCGATGTTGACCCACCGCAGGCCCTCGGCGGTGATCGTCTCGACGTTCGGCTTGCGCTCTTTGGGTTCAGGCGCAGGCGTGACGAGCTGGCCGGCCCGGGCCAACCTTCGTAGCCTCGGCTTCGGGAGGTTCGGCATCGCTTGACATCTCGCTCGGTGGCTCGTTCATCTCGTCGAAAGCTAAGGGTACAGTCGGCCCCGGCTCCGAGCCGGTTGGTATAGTGCGCCGCCACATAACCGCCACATCAAGAGGGGTGGAGGGACTGGCCCGTTGAAACCCCGGCAACCCCCCCGAGCTAACGCGAAGGGGTAGGTGCCAACTCCAGCAGGTAGAGAGCCTGGGAGATGTGAGTGGAAGTCCCAACAGGACCTCTGCTCACCAGCCCGGCAGAGGTCTTTTCAGTAGGTGACAAGGAAACAACGGGACAGAAAGAGAGGCTGGAGGCGATGGCGCTCGAGGCACTGATCTGCAAGGAGTGCGAAACGCGCTACCCGCTCGAGGCCCTATATGTCTGCGAGCACTGCTTCGGTCCGCTCGAGGTCGCCTACGACTTCTCCGGTCTCGACGCCGGCGAGGCCCGTCGCAAGATCCAGGCCGGCTCGCGAGGCATCTGGCGCTACGCGGACTTCCTGCCCTTCGCGGAGCGTCCACGCGATCCACTGGAGCCGGGGCTGACGCCCCTGGTCCGCGCCGATCGGCTTGCCGAGCGCCTCGGCCTGGGCGAGCTGTGGATCAAGAACGACGCCGCCAACCCGACCCACTCGTTCAAGGATCGCGTCGTCGCGGTCGCCGTGGCGAAGGCGCGCGAGCTCGGCTTCGAGACCGTCGCCTGCGCTTCCACCGGCAATCTCGCCAACGCCGTCGCGGCTCATGCCGCGGCGGCCGGCCTGCACTCCTACGTGTTCGTGCCCGCCGACCTGGAGGAGCAGAAGCTGCTTGCCACCGGGGTCTACGGGACGCGCTTGGTCGGCGTCCGTGGCACCTACGACGACGTCAACCGGCTCTGCACCCAGCTCTGCGAGACGCGGCCGTGGGCGTTCGTCAACGTCAATCTGCGGCCGTACTACTCCGAGGGCTCGAAGACGCTGGCCTACGAGACCGTCGAGCAGCTCGGCTGGTCACTGCCCGACCGGGTTGTCTGCCCGGTCGCCTCCGGCTCGCTGTTCACGAAGATCGCCAAGGGGTTCGCTCAATGGCTGGAGCTCGGACTGGTGCGAAGGCGAGCTGCCGGCCTTCAACGGCGCCCAGGCTGCGGGCTGTAGTCCCGTCGCCACCGCGTTTGCCGAGGGCTGGGAGGCCTGCAAGCCGCAGCGACCGGAGACGATCGCCAAGAGCCTCGCGATCGGCGACCCCGCCGACGGTGTCTACGCCCTCGACCTGGCCCGGCAAACGGGCGGCACGGTCGACTCGGTCTCCGACGACGAGATCCGCGACGGCATCCGCCTGCTGGCCGAGACGACCGGCATCTTCACCGAGACCGCCGGCGGCGTGACGGTGGCCGTGCTGGCCAAGCTCGCCGAGCGCGGCGACATCGATCCCTCCGAGCGTGTCGTCGTCTACATCACCGGCGAGGGCCTCAAGACGCTCGACGCGACCCGGGAGGGCTTTCAGATGCTCGAGATCGAACCCGTGCTGGAAGCCTTCGAGGCCGAGTTGGAGCCGGTCGCCACTCGCTAAGGTTCTCGGCCGATGGCGGTCACCGTGAAGATTCCCACGCAGCTCCGGGGCGTGACCGAGGGCGAGAGCGAGATCGAGGTCGACGGGGGCACCGTCGGCGAGGCCCTCGACGCCGTCTTCGATCAGCACACCGAGCTTCGCGAGCGGATCACCGAGGACGGAGGCCTGCGCAGGTTCGTGAACGTCTACGTCTCGGGCGAGGACATCCGCTTCCAGGAGGGACTGGAAACGGAGCTCTCCGACGGTGACGAGGTGACGATCCTGCCCGCCGTCGCCGGCGGCTGAGCCCAGGCTCCGCCGGCTCGGGCATCCGGCGATCCCATACCCTGCGGGCCGTGGAAGGCATGGGGCCGGTGGTCATCCTCTGTGGCGGACGCGGCACGCGCCTACAGGAGCACACGCACGCGATTCCCAAGGCGCTCGTGGAGATCGGCGACAGGCCGATCCTGTGGCACGTGATTCGGATCTATGCCGCCCAGGGCCTGCGCCGCTTCATGCTTCTCACGGGCTACCTCGGAGAGATGATCGAGGAGTTCGCGATCACGACGGAGTGGCCGGAGCCGGTTGAGATCGACTGCGTCGATACGGGGCTGGACACCCCCACCGGAGGACGGATCGCACTGGTGCGCGAACGCCTGGCCGGGCAGCCGTTCTGCGCCACCTACGCGGACGGGGTGGCCGACTTGGACCTCGAGGCGCTACTGGCCTTCCACCGCGGCCACGGCGAGGTCGGCACGGTGACGGTGGTCAGGCCTCGGACCCAGTTCGGGGTCGCCGAGCTGGACGCGGACGATCGCGTTCTGGGGTTCGAGGAGAAGCCGCGCCTGGAGCACTGGGTCAACGGCGGGTTCTTCTGCTTCAACCCGGGCTTTCTCGACTACCTTGCCACCGACAGCGTGCTCGAGCAGGCGCCGCTCCGCCAATTGGCAGCCGCCGGGCAGCTTCACGCTTTCCGGCACACCGGCTTTTGGGAGTGCATGGATGCCTACAAGGACGCCGTGATGCTCAACGACCTGTGGGGCAGGGGGGAGGCGCCGTGGGCCGTTTGGGAGCGGGATGCCGCCACCGGGGCTGGTGCCCGCTAGCTCGGCGCTGGTCACCGGCGGACTCGGATTCGTCGGCGCCTGGCTCTGCCGGGAGTTGCTTGGACGCGGACAGGGGGTGATCTCGCTGGACCGGCCCGTACGTGGGGGACGACCGTCGGCGCTGCGGCTGCTCGGGATCGAGGACCAGGTCGTCCAGGTAGAGGGGGACCTTCTCGACGCGGAGCTCCTGCGGCGCACGCTGGCCGGTCAGCAGGTGAGCGCGGTCTTCCATCTGGCCGCGGAGACGATCGTCGGCACCGCCGCCGCCTCCCCGGCCTCGACCTTCGAAACCAATGTTCGCGGCACCTGGACCGTGCTGGAGGCCTGCCGCGATCACGGGGTCGAGCGGGTCGTCGTCGCCTCCTCCGACAAGGCGTACGGCGCCCACGACGAGCTGCCCTACCGCGAGAACTTCGCCCTGCGACCGATGGCGCCGTACGAGTCCAGCAAGGCTGCCGCCGATCTGATTTCGCGCAGCTACTGGCATGCCTACGGGTTACCGGTTGCCGTGACCCGGTTCGCCAACATCTACGGGGGCGCAGACACGAACTTCTCGCGCCTGATCCCGGAGGCGGTCAGCGCGGCGCTCGACGGCCGCCCGCCGGTGCTTCGCTCCGACGGCTCGCCCGAGCGCGACTTCCTCTACGTCGAGGACGCTACCCGTGCCTACGTGGCGATCGCCGACGCCCTCGACCGCGACGAGGTTCGCGGCGAGGCCTTCAACGCGGGTGGCGGCCGCCCGCATCCGGTGGGCGAGGTCGTGGAGCTGATCGCGAGACTGGCGGGAACGGGCGTCGCGCCGGATATCCGCGGCACGGGGAACCCGGCCGGGGAGATCGACCGCCAGTACGTCGATCCCGCGAAGATCCGCCGGCTGGTGGGCTGGGAGCCCGAGGTAGACCTCGAACAGGGATTGCATCGGACGATCGACTGGTACCGGGCGCACCCCGAGGCCCGGGCTCCGGCGCCTGCGGAAGCGGGCTGACGGCCCAAGGCGGCGAGCGCGCCCGACAGGACTCGAACCTGTGACCTCGTGCTCCGGAGGCACGCGCTCTATCCAACTGAGCTACGGGCGCCGAGGGTCAGTCTAGCCCTGCCCACGACGGCAGCGGTACGCACGATTGGGGGCGATTGGGGGCGTCTACTTGTGCTGGACGAAGATCGGTTTGCGCCGGGGCCTTCGCAGGAGTAAGGTTGCTGACAGGTGGGAGGTCGCGCGCGAGGCCGCTCTCCCCTGCATTCGTTATGAGCGCCCTTTCCCTGTCCACACTCCGCTGCTTCCGCGAGATGACTTTCGAGACCTGCGTGGCGCGTGGCGGCCCCGCTTCGGCGGCGACTCCCCCTGCTGCCCGTGCTGCGCAGTGCGTGGCCTGGATGTCGGGATGCTCCATTTCCGCGGGTCGACCGCGGGAAGGGGGCTCATCCAGCTGAGGGGCGGGAGGCGGCGTCCGGCGCATGATCGCCTCCCGTCCCGCCACGCAGCTTCCGGCCCGCTCGTCAGCTGAGAGCGCGGATACCGTAGGGGCATGGACCTCTCGGTCGTATTCCTCGGCACCGGCGGCTCCGTGCCCACCGCGCGGCGAGCCACGGCCTGCCTCCTGGCGCGCGTAGGCGGCGAGCGGCTGCTGTTCGACTGCGGCGAAGGGTCGCAGCGCCAGATGCAGCGATCCACCGGCCTGGTGCAGGTGGACGAGATCTACGTCACCCACTACCACGCCGATCACTATCTGGGGCTCCCGGGCCTTTTGAAGACCTATGACCTTCAGGGTCGCGAGCGCCCGCTGCGGATTGTCGGTCCGCCCGGGCTTGCCGCCCTGTTCGAGGCCCTGCACCGGATCGTCGGCAGGGTCTCCTACGAGGTCGAGCTGGTTGAGCTCGACCAGGGAGAGGCGATTCGCCACGACGGCTACGAGGTGCGCTGCTTCCAGGTCGAGCACCAGGTCCGCGCGCACGGCTACGCGCTGGTCGAGGATCAGCGGCCGGGGCGCTTCGACCCCGAGCTGGCGGCGAGCCTGGGGGTGGAGCCCGGCCCCGCGTTCGGACAGCTCCAGGCCGGGGAGGCGGTGCCGGGGGCAGACGGCCAGGTTCGGCCCGAGCAGGTCATGGGCGCAGCCACGCCGCGGCCGCAAGGTGGTGATCACCGGGGACACCGCGCCGTGCGAGATGACCCGGGTGGCCGCCCACCAGGCGGAGCTGCTCGTGCACGATGGGAGCTTCGCCGACGATGAGCTCGAGCGAGCGGTCGAGACCGGCCACTCGACCGCCCGGCAGGCGGCGGAGCTGGCGCGGGAGGCGGGCGTCAAGCTCCTGACGCTGGTTCACGTCTCCTCGCGTTACGACGTCCGCGACGTCCTCGCCCAGGCGCGCGAGTCCTGCTCGGCCACCGAGGCACCGCGCGACTTCGACCTGGTCGAGATCCCGTTCCCCGAGCGCGGCGAGCCGCGGCTGGTGGAGAACGGCGCGCGGGCGACGGCGCCCGCCAGAACCTAGCCCAGCGGGGCGGCCAGATCGGCGATCGCCAGGCCGAGGGCGACAGGCTGGTCCTCCTGGAGGAAGTGCTTGGCCGGAAGCAGGATCGGATCGTCGACTCCCAGCACCTTCTGCACGACCCGCATCTGCTCAAGTCCCAGCGCACGGTCGCGCTGGCCCCACACGATCCGAGCCGGGTAGGGCCGCTCGGCCAGGCCCTCCCAAAGAAAGCGCTGCTTCTCCTCGGTGAGCTCGAAGCCCCGCATGATCCGCAGGAAGGCGCGCCCTCCGTCTGCGCGCTTGAGGAGCTCGTAGTGGGCGTAGATCTCGTGACGCGGCACGGCACGCCGGTCGGCGACGCCCTGTAGGTAGAAGATCTCCGAAAAGGCGAAGCGAGAGAGCGTGCGCAGCGAGATCTGACCCAGCACCGGGACCGCGAAGGGGCGCATGGACCAAGGCCGCCGGAAGCCCACCAGCTCCAGCATCATGTCCAGGGCGGTCAGCGAGTGAACACGGTCGGGGTTGTGGATTGCCCACTCGAACCCGATCGGGCCGCCGATGTCGTGCACGACCAGGTGGCAACGCTCGATTCCGAGGGCGTCGATTGCCTGCCCGGTCCAGCGAGCGAGCCCGGACCACGAATAGTCGAAGTCGTCGGGCCGATCCGCGAGGCCTAGGCCCGGGAAGTCAAAAGCCACGCCGCGGAGCCCCTGCTGGGCGAGCACTGGGATCACTTTGCGATAGAGGAAGGAGCTCGAGGGGACGCCGTGCAGGAGCACGACGGGCGCCCCTCGTCCCTGCTCGCGCACAAAGCTCGTCGTGCCCCCGGCCGCAAACCGCCGGCCGGCCGCGCGATGGACGTCGATTGCGTCGCGGGCGTCCTGGCTGCTCATGGCTCCGACTTGCCGTTCCGCATCGGTGCGATCCTCTCACCCAGGGCGGCTGTGGTGGTTCCGGGGGTACGGCTGCTAGTCTCGCTGCGTCGGTTCCTTTAACCCGGTCCAGAGAGGCCAGGAAGGGGCGAGTGTGAGCAAGGACAAGGTCGTCCTCGACCGTGATGAGCTGCGCCGCACCTTGGTGCGGATCGCCCACGAGATCGTCGAGAAGAACCCGGGTTCCGATCGTCTCGCGCTGGTCGGCATCCACACCCGCGGCGCCGTCCTCGGCCAGAGGCTGCATGCGCTGGTCGGCGAGCTGACCGGATCGGAGGTGCCGTTCGGCGACCTCGACATCTCGTTTTACCGCGACGACGTCAACGCCCGCCAGCCTGGCGCCGGGCCGGTTGTCCATGCCTCGCACCTCGACTTCGACCTCGACGGCCGCACCGTGGTGCTCGTGGACGACGTCCTGTTCACCGGGCGGACCGTGCGGGCGGCGATCGGCGCCCTGTTCGACTACGGGCGTCCCGAGCGCGTGCAGCTCGCCGTGCTCGTCGACCGTGGCCACCGCGAGCTCCCGATTCGCCCCGACTATGTCGGCAAGAACCTGCCGACCTCTCGAGAGGAGCGGGTGTACGTCCAGGTCGAGGAGCTGGACGAGGTCGACGAGGTGACGATCGCCACCACCGTGGAGGCGCGGAGATGAGGGACCTGCTGGCGATCGCCGACCTGGAGCGCCCGGACATCGAGCGGATCACCGACCGGGCGGAGGGGTTCGCCGAGGTTGGGCGCCGCGACATCAAGAAGGTGCCGACGCTGCGCGGGCGCACGATCATCAACCTCTTCTACGAGTCGAGCACCCGCACCAGCTCCTCGTTCGAGCTGGCAGCGAAGCGACTCTCGGCCGACGTGGTCACGGTGAAGGCTGTCGGCTCCTCGATCGACAAGGGCGAGTCGCTGAAGGACACGATCGCCACGCTCGGAGCCTACGGGCCCGAGGCGATCGTGATCCGCTCACCTCACGCTGGCGCCGCCGAGCTCGTCGCTCGCTGGAGCGAGGCCGCGGTGATCAACGCCGGGGACGGCAAGCACGAGCATCCCAGCCAAGCGCTCCTCGACGTCTACACACTGCGGCAGCGGCTCGGCTCGTTGGAGGGGAAGCGGATCTGGATCGTCGGCGACGTGCTGCACAGCCGGGTGGCCCGCTCCGGCGTGCTCGCCTTCGGCGCCATGGGGGCCGAGGTAACGGTCTGCGGCCCGCCGACGCTGATCCCGCGCGGGTTCGAAGAGGCGCTCGGCTGCCGGGTCTCGTACAGCCTCGACGACCTCGGTGAGGCCGACGTCGTCTATGCGCTGCGCATGCAGCGGGAGCGGATGCGCGAATCCTTCGTGCCCTCGATTCGCGAGTACGCCGCCCACTATCAGATCGACTCGCGCCGCCTCGGCCCACGCCAGCTGCTCATGCACCCGGGTCCCGTGAACCGCGGCGTCGAGCTGTCGCCCGAGGTGATCGACGGTCCCAACTCCCTGATCGCCGAGCAGGTCGAGAGCGGGCTGGTGGTGCGGATGGCGATCCTCTACGAGCTGCTGGCGGGTGGACGGCCGCCCTCGGGCGGCGCCCGCGCCAGCGACCCGACCGAGCTGCCCCGGCCGACGCCGATCAAGGAGCCCGCGTGAGCGAATCGAGATCGATCGCGTCGTTGGATTGGCGCGGCGGAAACGGCGGTGCCGGGGGCGACTTGGTGCTGCGGCGGGCCTCGGTGCTCGACCCTCGAGCGGGCATCGACGGCACCTACGACCTGGTCGTGCGAGGGGGCGAAATCGCCGAGCTTGCGGACCCGGGAAGCGCCGAGCCGGGAGCGTTGGGCGCCGACGACGTCGAGCTGATCGAGGCCGAGGGCAAAGCCGTCTTTCCGGCCTTCTTCGACCCTCACGTCCATCTCCGGACCCCGGGCGACGAGGATGAGGAGGACATCGAGACCGGCACGCGCGCCGCGGCGGCGGGCGGCTACTGCGGGATCCTCGCGATGGCGAATACCCAGCCTCCGGTGCAGACCGCCGCTGACGTTCGTGCCCTCCGCGAGCGTGCGGCCGACGAAGCCTGCGTCCCGGCGGGATTCCTTGCCTGCGTCACACGGGACATGGCCGGTGAAGAGCTGACCGAGATGGCCGAGTTGCGCGACGCCGGGGCCGCCGGGTTCTCTGACGATGGCCTGCCGATCTCCAACGCGCGCGTGCTGCGACGCGCGTTTCAGTACCAGCGTCTGGTCGGAGCCCCGATCGCGCTTCACGAGGAGGACCCCGACCTCTCCCAGCCTGCCGGCCCGCACCAGCCGCAGCTTGGCGGCGCGATGCACGAGGGACCGGTCTCGGCCGCCCTCGGCCTGGCCGGCATCCCCTCGATCGCCGAGTCGACGATGATCGCCCGTGACGCCGCGCTGGCCGCCTACGAGGACGCACACGTTCACGTTCAGCATCTGTCGGCGCGCGAGTCGGTGGACGCCGTGACGGCGGCGAAGCGGGCGGGAGTCGAGCTCAGCTGCGAGGTGACGCCGCATCACCTGACGCTGACCGACGAGGCCGTCCGGACCCTCGATGCGCGTTTCAAGATGAACCCGCCGCTTCGCTCGGAAGACGACCGCCAGGCGCTGATCGACGGCCTGCGCTCGGGGGCCATCGATTGCGTCGCCACCGACCACGCACCGCATTCGGTGGACGAGAAGGAGGTCCCGTTCGAGGAAGCTGCGATGGGGGTGACCGGACTCGAGACGGCGTTCTCCGTCCTGCACACGGCGCTGGTCCTACCGGGGGTGCTCGAGCTAGCCATCTTGGTCGACCGGATGAGCGCCGGCGCGGCCCCGTTCGGGCTCGAGCTTCCCAGCCTGGTTCCCGGAAGCGAGGCGAACCTGGTGCTGTTCGACCCGGAGGCCGAGTGGGAGGCGGGCGTCGAGGGCTGGGAGAGCCGCTCCCACAACTCCTGCTTCACAGGTCGCGACCTGCGCGGGCGGGTGCTGATGACCGTGGTCGCCGGCCGGGTCGCCTACCGCCAGCGCAGCTTCGCGATGGGGGTCGCGTGAGCGCGCCAAAGCTCGACCCGCAGCGGGCCGCTCTGGTGGTGATCGACGTCCAGGAGGGGTTTCGGAAGGCGGTGCCGAGCTTCGATCAGATCGCGCGGGCGACCTCCGCCCTGGTCAAGGGGGCGAAGGCGGTTGGGATCCCGATCGTGGTCACGGAGCAGTATCCGAAGGGCCTTGGCAGTACCGTGCCCGAGATCGCCGGCGAGCTGCCGGACGGGCTGACGCCGATCGAGAAGGTCTGCTTCTCGGCCCCCGAGGCCGAGGGGTTCGACCTCGCCGGTCGAGACCAGGCGCTGGTCTGCGGGATCGAAGCGCACGTCTGCGTCAGCCAGACGGCGCTCGACCTGCTCGACGACGGGGTGGAGGTGCACGTGGCCAGCGACGCTGTGGGGTCGCGCTTCGACCAGAACCGCGAGATCGGCCTGACCAAGGCCGAGCGGGCCGGGGCGGTCATCACCAGTGTCGAGACGGCGCTGTTCGAGCTCGTTGGGCGCGCCGGGACCGACGAGTTCAAGCAGGTGCAGAAGGTGGTCCTCGACTATGCACCCAATCCCTCATGAGTGGCTACGTGCTGCTCGAGGACGGGGCGCGCTTCGACGGCGAGCTTTGTGAGGGCCCCGAGTGGGTCACCGGGGAGGTGGTCTTCAACACCGCGATGACCGGTTACCAGGAGTCCGTCACCGACCCCTCATATGCGGGGCAGATCATCACCTTCACCTATCCGCTGATCGGCAACTACGGCGTCGCGCAGGCGGCGATGGAGTCAGATCGCGCCCAGGCGCGCGGGGTGATCATGCGCGAGGGCAAGAACGCCGAGGACTCACCCGAGGCCGAGGGCGGGTGGCTCGACTGGCTGCGGGACTGCGGAGTACCTGCCATCAGCGGCGTGGACACGCGGGCGCTCGTGCGCCATATCCGCGAGCGTGGAGCGATGCGTGGCGGGATCTTCCCCGGAGAGCTGGCTGAGGCCGAGGCCCGGGGACGGGTCGAGGCGGAGCCGCCCATGGATGGCGCCGACCTGGCCCGCGAGGTGACCCCCGCCGAGCCTGTCCGATTGGGCGAGTCCGCCTCCGAGGCTGAGGGCCCGCACGTGGTCGGCATCGACACCGGGATCAAGCTCTCAATAGTTCGGCAGCTTCGCAAGCGAAATTGCCGGTTGACTTTGCTCCCCTGCTCGGTCAGCGCAGACGAGGTCTTGGCGGAGGATCCCGACCTCGTTTTTCTCGCCAACGGCCCGGGCGACCCGGCGGCGCTCGACTACGTGGTCAAGACGGTCCGCGAGCTGGTCGGCAAGCGGCCCTTGTTCGGCATCTGCCTGGGCCACCAGCTCCTCTGTCGCGCCGTGGGCCTCGAGACCTTCAAGCTGCCCTTCGGTCACCGAGGTGCCAACCACCCCGTCAAGGACCTGGCCACGGGGCGGATCGAGATCACCGCGCAGAACCACGGCTTCGCGGTCCAGGGGCCGAACGGAGAGCCGCGGATCGAGGGTGACGAGCCGATTCGCTGGGAGACAGACTTCGGCGACGCCGAGCTCTCCCACCTGAACCTGTACGACCGGACAGTCGAGGGGCTGGTGCTTCGCGACGTGCCCGGGGCGACGGTCCAGTACCACCCGGAGGCCGGGCCCGGCCCCCACGACGCCCGCTACCTGTTCGACCGCTTCCTGGAGCTGGCATCGTGAGCCACGAACACGCCAATGCCTAGGCGGGACGACATCTCGAAGATCCTGCTGATCGGCTCGGGGCCGATCGTCATCGGCCAGGCCGCGGAGTTCGACTACTCCGGCGCCCAGGCGTGCAAGGCGTTGCTCGCCGACGGCTACGAGGTCGTCCTCGTCAACTCCAACCCGGCCACGATCATGACCGACCCCGAGTTCGCCCACCGCACCTATATCGAGCCGCTGACCCCGGACTCGGTAGAACGGATCATCGAGCGGGAGCGGCCCGACGCGTTGCTGCCCACGCTAGGTGGGCAGACGGCGCTCAACCTGGCCTCGACCCTCCACGAGGCGAAGGTGCTCGATCGCTGCGGGGTGGAGCTGATCGGAGCCGACTACGAGGCGATCCGCCGCGCCGAGGACCGCGAGGTCTTCCGCGAAACGATGGAGGGCGCTGGGCTCCGGGTCCCGTGGTCCGAGATCGTGCGCAGCGTCGGAGAGGCGGAGCGGGCGCTGGCCGACGGGCGCATCGAGCTGCCCGTGATCGTGCGGCCCGCCTACACGCTGGGGGGCGAGGGGGGAGGCGTGGGGCGAACCGAGACCGAGCTGCGCCAGGTGGTCTCCGAGGGCCTCGCGGCCAGCCCGATCAACCAGGTGTTGGTCGAGGAGTCGGTCCTCGGCTGGGGCGAGTTCGAACTCGAGCTGATGCGCGACCGCAACGACAACGTGGTCGTCATCTGCTCGATCGAGAACATCGACCCGATGGGGGTCCACACCGGAGACAGCGTCACGGTTGCCCCAGCTCAGACGCTCACCGATCGTCTCTACCAGGAGCTGCGCGACCAGGCCCTGCGCGTGATCCGCGCCGTCGGGGTGGAGACTGGCGGCTCGAACATCCAATTCGCGGTGGAGCCGCGCAGCGGCGAGGTCGTCGTGATCGAGATGAACCCCCGGGTCTCGCGCTCCTCGGCGCTGGCCTCGAAGGCCACCGGCTTCCCAATCGCGAAGATCGCCGCCAAGCTCGCGGTCGGCTACGCGCTCGAGGAGATCCCCAACGACATCACCAAGGCGACCCCCGCTTCCTTCGAGCCGACGATCGACTACGTAGTGACCAAGATGCCGCGGTTCGCGTTCGAGAAGTTCCCGGGCGCCGAGGGGGGCCTGTCGACCCACATGAAGTCAGTGGGGGAGGCAATGGCGATCGGCCGGACCTTCCGCGAGTCGTTCGCGAAGGCGATGCGCTCGCGCGAGCTCGACTCCGCGGCCCAGATACCCGAGGACACCGCAGAGCTGCTCGACCGCCTCGTGACCCCTGCCCACGACCGCTACGACCTGATCCTGGAGGCGTTCCGGCGCGGCGTCGACCCCGACACGATCAGGGAGCGCACCTCGATCGACCCCTGGTTCCTGCGGGAATTGAGGGCATTGGCGACGGACGGAGACGGCACCAGCTCGGGCGTTCGCACCTTCAAGTCGGTTGACACCTGCGCGGCGGAGTTCGAGGCTCGCACGCCCTACTACTACTCCGCCTACGAACGTCCAGCCGGAGACCCGGCCGGCAGTGAAGTCCGTCGAGGGGATCGCCCCTCCGTGGTCATCCTCGGCTCGGGGCCGAACCGGATCGGCCAGGGGATCGAGTTCGACTATTGCTGCGTGCACGCGGCGATGACCGTGCGCGAGTCCGGCCGCGACGCGGTGATGGTCAACTGCAACCCCGAAACGGTCTCGACCGACTACGACACGTCCGATCGCCTCTATTTCGAGCCTCTGACCGCCGAGGACGTGCTGGCGGTGATCGAGGCGGAGCGCCCCGAGGGCGTGGTGGTGCAGTTCGGCGGCCAGACGCCGCTGAAGCTCGCCCGGGCGCTGGAGAAGGCCGGCGCGCGCCTGCTGGGAACGCCCGTGGACGCGATCGACTTGGCGGAGGATCGCGGCCGCTTCGGTGCGCTCCTGCGACGGCTTGGCATCGCTCACCCGCCGTATGGCACCGCGCTGTCGGCTGACGAGGCGGCGGTGATCGCGGATGAGGTCGGCTTCCCCCTGCTGGTACGTCCTTCCTACGTGCTCGGGGGCCGGGCCATGGAGATCTGTTACACGCCCCAGGGGCTGGCCGCCTATCTGGAGCAGAACGTGAAGGCCGACCAGGAGCATCCGCTGCTGCTCGACCGGTTTCTCGAGGACGCGATCGAGGTGGACGTAGACGCGCTCGCTGACGGCACCGACGTGCGGGTGGCGGGGATCATGCAGCACGTCGAGGAGGCGGGCGTCCATTCCGGGGATTCGGCCTGCGTGCTTCCGCCGATGAGCCTCGGCGAGGAGATGCTGGCTGACATCCGCGAAACCACCAGCCGGATCGCGCTGGAGCTGGGCGTGGTGGGGCTGATCAACATCCAGTACGCGGTCGCCGGCGGCCAGCTCTACGTGCTGGAGGCGAATCCGCGCGCCTCGCGCACGGTGCCGTTCGTCTCCAAGGCGATCGGCGCCCCGCTGGCCAAGATTGCCTGCCGACTGATGCTGGGGGAAGCCCTCGCCGACCAGGAGCTGCCCGAAACACCCGGCGACCACGTCAGCGTCAAGGAGGCCGTGCTGCCGTTCGCCCGCTTCGCTGGCGCCGACTCGGTGCTCGGCCCGGAGATGAAGTCAACCGGCGAAGTGATGGGAATCGCCTCCGATTTTCCGACTGCTTTCGGCAAGGCCCAGTCGGCCGCCGGCATCGCCCTTCCGCGCTCCGGCACCGTGTTCATCACCGTGACCGACACGGACAAGCCGGCCGCCACCCAGCTCGCCGCCAGGTTCCATGACATGGGCTTCCGGATCATCGCCACCCGGGGGACGGCGCAGGCGATCTCACGGATGGGCGTCCCGGTGAAGGCGATCAACAAGATCGCCGAGGGCTCGCCCCACGTTGTCGACTTCATCCGCAACCGCGAGGTCGACCTGGTGATCAACACGCCGACCGGCAGCGGCGCTCGCAGCGACGGCTACGAGATTCGCACCGCGGCAGTGCGCCAGGGCGTGCCCTGCGTGACCACGATGACCGGGGCCTCGGCGGCCACGAGGGCGATCCTCGCGCAGCGCGAGGAGGGCGCCCAGCCGCGATCGCTCCAGGAGCTTCATGACAGGGCTCAAGGCTCGAGACAGAGAACGGCCGTCTGAGCCGAGCCTGACAACGCCGCCGGATCGGCGCCGTCAGGCGCCGCCGGGGCGGCGGCTGTGCAAGGTCACGGACAACCGCGAGTCGGGCGGCTACCGGATCTTCTCGGCGCTCGATCGTGCGGGCCCCGAGCCGGACGCCGGGCAGTTCTACATGCTCGCCGCGGCCGACGGCTGGGGCCAGCGCGACGGACGCCCCTACTTGCCTCGGGCCTTCTCGGTGGCCGAGGCGCGGCCGGCTGACGGTGCGTGGCGGCTCGATTTCCTGGTGGAGGCCGTGGGACCCGGGACGGAGCGGCTGGCGGGGCTGCGCCCGGGTAACGGGCTGTGGGTGACCGGACCGCTGGGGCGGCCATTCACCCCGCCGGGTGAGCTGGTCGCGGAGGCCGCCGGGGCGATCCTGGTCGGCGGGGGCATCGGCATCGCGCCGCTGGCGATCTGGCGCCGGCAGCTCGGCGAGCGCGGCGTCGCCATACGGACGCTGCTCGGGTTTCGCGATCGCGAGCACTCGGGCGGGGTGGAGGAGCTGTTCGACTGCTCCGAGCTGCGCCTGGCGAGCGAGGATGGACACACGGGCCACCGCGGCTACGTCACAGACCTGCTGTCGGTGTTGCTCGAGGGAGACGAAGCGCGCAGCGGCGCCGTCTACGCCTGCGGGCCGCCGGCGATGCTGGAGGCCGTGCGGGTGCTGTGCGGACGGACGGGCGTCGCCGCCGAGTTGGCCATGGAAGCGCCGATGGCCTGCGGTTTCGGGGCCTGCTTTGGGTGCGCCGCACCGCTCGTCGACGGCGGCTACATACGGCTCTGCGTGGACGGCCCGGTGGTCGACGCCACCCGGATCCAGACCGCCCTCGTGCCGGGGTCCGGCCACTGATGGCGGAGCTGCGCGTCGAGCTTTGCGGGCTTCAACTCGAGCACCCGGTGCTGAACGGCTCCGGGACCTTCGACGCGATCGCCGCCAAGCGCGCCTTCGGCAGCGCGCTTCTGGACGAGTTCCCGTTCTCCGCCTTCGTCTCGAAGACGATTACCTGCGAGTCCCGGGCCGGGAACCCGCCGCCGCGAATCTTCGAGACCCCCTCGGGCATGATCAATTCCATCGGCCTCCCCAACAAGGGGCTCGACGGATTCCTCGATCAAGACCTGCCGCTCTTGGCCGAGCTTCCGGTGCCACTCGTGGTCTCCGTCTTGGGCACGAGCCACGCGGAGTTCGCGCGCCTGGTGGAGGGGGTCGCCAGCCGGGACAAGATCGCCGCCCTGGAGCTGAACGTCTCCTGCCCGAACGTCGAATCGGGGCTGATCATCGGACAGCAGCCCGATGAGACCCTGGCGCTGCTGCAAGGCCTGCGTCCCCTGACCGGGAAGCCGCTGATCGTCAAGCTGACCCCCAACGTCGCCGAGCCGGCGAGGGTGGCGCAGGCGGCCGAGGAGGGCGGCGCCGATGCGGTATCCCTGGTCAACACCCTGGAGGCTGCCGCGATCGACCCAGCGACGCTCCAGGCCCGCTTGGGGGCGGGCAGCGGGGGGTTGTCGGGCCCGGCGATACGGGCGTTTGCCCTCGGTCAGGTGCGCGAGGTCGCGGCCTCCGTCTCGGTCCCGGTGGTCGGCATGGGTGGGATCGAGTCGGGAGCGGATGCGCTGACCTTCCTCGCCGCCGGGGCGACCGCCGTCGCCGTCGGGACCGCCAACTTTCGCGATCCGCTGGCCGGGATCCGGGTGCGAGCCGAGCTCGACGCGGCGCTGGAGGCGGGTGGGATTGGCGCGATCTCGGAGTTGCGGGGCGGGACGCTGGCGTCGACCTCAACCTAAGGTCGAACTGAATTTTCCGAGTATCGCCATCATCCCCTTGTGTGGGCCGCGGCAGCGGGTATATGATCGCCGCCGCCCGATGGCCCCGTCCTCCGTCGACACCGCAGCCGCTGTTCCCGAGAGGACCCACGAGCAGAGGATGCGGGCCCTCCGGAGGGCAAATGAGATCCGCTCCAGACGAGCGCAGCTGAAGCGGGACCTGAAGGCGGGCAAGGTCAAGGTCGAGGTGCTGCTGCGGGATCCCCCCGACTACGTGCTCTCCGCCAAGGCTTTCGACATGATCCTGGCGGTCCCCAAATACGGCCGGGTGAAGGCCAACAAGATCCTCACCCAGTGCCGGATCTCACCGTCGAAGACGATCGGCGGCCTCTCGGCCCGCCAGCGCGGCGAGCTGGTCGCGCAGCTCCGGAGGTAAGTCGCAGATCGCGCCGCGAGGCGCGTGCTGGCCGCATATCGCCCGTTTCGGAGCTTGGGCAATCGGGTCGGGAACCTGACGCAGTCGGAGGTGGATTGGACGCCGATGCGTCGGTAAGGATTGGCGCCGTGCCGAAGGTGTTCGTGATCACGGGCCCGTCCGGCGTCGGCAAGGGGACGCTGATCGCCGAGCTTTTGCGCAGGGTTCCCGGCCTGGAGCTCTCGGTCTCGGCGACCACCAGGGGGCCGCGAGAGGGTGAGGTGGACGGCCGCGACTACCACTTCCTCAGCGGCGAGGAGTTCGATCGGCATGCTCGCGAGGCAGAGTTCCTCGAGCACGCCAGCTACAGCGGCAACCGGTACGGAACCCTGCGCTCGGAGGTTGAGCGACGGCTGGCCGGGGGCCGGTCGGTGGTCCTGGAGATCGAGGTGCAGGGCGCCCGACAGGTGCGAGCGGCGATGCCCGAATCCGTTCAGGTGTTCCTCGCCCCTCCGGATCCCGCCGCGCTCCGCAAGCGGCTCGAGGGCCGCGGCACGGACTCTGGCGAGGCGATCGACGAGCGTCTGCGGACGGCCGAGCTCGAGCTCGCAGCCCAACAGGAGTTCGAGCACGTGGTGGTCAACAACGAGATCGAGACGGCGGCCGCGAGGCTGGAAGAGATCGTCCGCGAGGAGCTCGAGCGAGACCCCTGAGGAGGGGCGAGCACATCGCCGGCGAGGGCGAGGGGCCGGCTCCCGCGCGGATTCTGTGGCGATCACGCACGAAACCGCGTGCGCCTCGGGGCAGGCACGAGGCCCATTTCGGTAAGGCGAGGCGGCCATGGAACGAAGCTGCCTTTGACCCTCTATGTGCTGGGCAAACGCAGTCTCGTCCGCAGCGGCGCTGGGTTAGGACGCTTATGACTTTTTACGTACATAGGACGTTCAAAGTCATAAGCGATGGCCAGCCGGCGAGGCAATCGTCCCCTGGGCGCGCAAATCGGCCACATTCCTCGTCGATCAGGCAAGGAATCGACCACCTTTGGGGCGTTGTGCGAGACACCACTAGAATGGCCGGGAGATGATCAGGCCACGCGTCGACAAGCTGCTGGATCGAACCGACTCTCACTATGCCGCCGTGATGGTCACGGCGAAGCGGGCCCGCCAGCTGAACAGCTACTACCGCGCTCTCGGCGAGGGCAGCTATGAGGAGTACACGCCGCCGATGATCGAGACGCCCTCGGGCAACTACCTGACCATTGCGCTCGAGGAGCTGGCGGCGGGGAAGCTCAACTACCGCTACCGCGCCTAACCCGCGCGGATGAGGTTGCCGAGATGGCCCGCATCCTCCTCGGCGTAAGCGGGGGAATCGCCGCCTACAAGGCTTTGGAGCTGGCGCGGCTCGCGACGCTGGCGGGACACGGCGTTCGCGTGTTGATGACCCCGGCCGCGGAGCGGTTCGTGGGCCGAGCGTCGTTCGAGGGCATCGTCGGCGCGCCGGTCCTTGACGACGAGTTCGAGCGCGATCCTGTCCGAGGCGCCTTCCCAGGCGATCCGCCTCCCGACCACGACCCGATCAGCCATCTCGAGCTGGCCGGGAATGCCGATCTCTACCTGATCGCGCCTGCTTCTGCGAACACGATCGCCAAGCTCGCCGCCGGGATGGCCGACTCGATGCTGACCACCTCTTTCCTCGCCTGTCCCGCCCCACGCATCATTGCTCCCGCGATGAACGACCGTATGTATAAGGACGCCGCCACCCAAGCGAACCTGGCCACGCTGCGGGAGCGCGGCGTGCGGGTGATCGAGCCCGAGGAGGGCGCGCTCGCCTCGCGCGGGGAGCACGGCGCAGGCAGGTTGCCATCGCCCGACCGGCTTTTGGCCGAGGTCGAGGCGCTCCTGCCCGCCGCGCGAGGCTCCTGGGACGGACTGCGGGTGCTGGTCACCGCCGGCGGAACCCGGGAGCCAATCGACTCGGTTCGCTTCATCGGCAACCGTTCGAGCGGGCGGATGGGGCTGGCACTGGCCGACCAGGCCAGGCGGCGTGGGGCGGACGTGACTTTGGTTGCGGCCAACGTGTCGCTCCCCGGGCCGGCTGGCGCGCGGCGAATCGAGGTCGAGACGACGGACGAGCTCGCGGCCGCGATGCGGGAGGAGTTCCCCCGCGCCCACGTGCTGTTGATGGCCGCCGCAGTCGCCGACTTCCGGCCCGCCCAGGCGGAGGCGGGGAAGATCTCCCGCGAGGGAGGCGGCCCCCTCGAGCTTCGCCTCGAGCAGACCGAGGACGTGCTGGCCGAGCTCGCTTCGCTGCGCAGCGACGACCAGACGCTCGTCGGCTTCGCAGCCGAGCATGGCTCCGAGGCGATCGAACGGGCCCGCGTGAAGCTCGATCGCAAGGGGCTCGACGCGATCGTTTTCAACGATGTCTCTCGCGCCGAGATCGGCTTCGACTCCGCGCTGAACGAGGTGGTGATCGTGGAGCGCGACGGCGAGCGCCGGGTCGCGCTGGCGCCCAAGGACAAGGTCGCCGCCGCGATCCTCGATCGGGTGGAAGTGATTCGCAGCGCCACCGGATCACGGGCGTAGGTCTCCCTACACTTGGACCGTGACCGAAGCAGCGGGTGACTCTCTCTACGTCCTGTATCAGAAGGGCATGGCGCTGCTCGAGTCCGGTGACTTCGCGCAGGCCACCGTGCCGCTCTCGAAGGCCGCTCGGATGGCGCCGGAGAAGAGCTCGATTCGCGAGGCGCTCGGCCGTGCCTACTTCCGGAGCCGGCGCTACCCGGAGGCGGCGCGTGAGTTCGAGGCGGTGCTGGAGCGGTACCCGGTCAACGACTTCGCCCATTTCTGCCTTGGCAGGGCGCTTACCCTGACCGGCCAGCGGGACCGCGCGCGGCGGCACCTCGCGATTGCGGCCAACCTGCGCCCCGAGCGCGACGACTACCGCATCTACAGGCAGCGTTTGGCTCGGAGCCGGTAGCGCCCCCTGATTTCGATGAGGGCGCTGGTCCAACGCGTCAGCCAGGCGTCGGTGTCCGTGGAGGGGCGCCAGGTTTCGGCGATCGGGCCTGGGCTCCTGGTGCTACTGGGCGTCGCGCCCGGGGACACGGAAGCCGAGGCGGGCAGGCTCGCCGACAAGGTGAGGGCGCTGCGGATCTTCGACGACGCGGACGGTCGCATGAACGAGCCACTCGCCGACCGTGAGGTTCTGTGCGTCAGCCAGTTCACCCTCTACGGGGACACTCGCAAGGGCAACCGGCCCAGCTTCGTGGGCGCAGCACCGCCCGAGGTGGCCGAGTCGGTGTACGAGCTCTTCTGTGAGCGTTTGGGCGCCAGGCGGGGCATGTTCGGCGCCCGGATGGCCGTGGAGCTCGTCAACGACGGCCCCGTGACGCTGATGCTGGAGGTCTGATCCAGGCGTTGGCAACGAGCCGCCCGTAGCTCACGCCACGCTTGCCTGGCTCCCAAGCCCGAGGCTATACTCAGATCACCTCTTTTTCACCCGAACCCTGGTTGGAGGTGGGCACGGGCCCGCCTTTTTTTCCGCATCGAGAAGGGTCCGGGCAGGCACGAACGGAGCGAGAAGGACGACTTTGGAAAGGATTCAAGAGCAGATCGAGTCGAGGCTTCGGGAGTTCGATCCCGCGGTCGAGCTGATCGCGTTGGAACGCCCGGCCGCGGAGACCCTGCGCCTCTACATCGACCATCCGGATGGGGTGGACCTGGCTCTGTGCGAGCAGGTCACGAACCAGCTGCGCGATCTGCTCCAGGCCTGGTCCCTCGAGGTTTCCTCACCCGGAGCTGATCGCCCGCTCACCAAGCCCGAGCACTTCCGCCGCTTCATGGGACGGCGGGTGAGGGTTCGCACCCGCGAGGCGATCGAGGGCCAGCGCAGCTTCACCGGCAAGCTGACGGCGGCCGACGAGCGCCGGGTCCGTCTCGACGCCCCCGCCGGCGAGGTCGAGATCCCGCTGTCGCGCATCCGTCGCTCGAACCTGGTGCCCGACCCCTCGACCCACCTTGAGGGAGCCCGATGAGCCGCGAGATCGTCGAAGCGATCAGGGGCCTCGAGCAGGAGAAGGGGATTGACGCCGAGACGCTGATGGCGGCGCTCGAGGACGCGCTCCTGTCCGCCTACAAGAAGACGCCGGGCGCCGCCAAGTACGCCCGCGTCGACCTCGACCGCGACACCGCGGATTTCCGCGTCTTCGAGTTGATCCTGCCGCCGGAGCTGGAGGAGAAGCTGATGGCGCAGGCGATCTACGAGCAGGAGCAGACCATCGACCCGGAGACCGGCGAGCTCCGCGAGCCCGAGGAGCCAGAGCTCGACCCCGAGTTGCTGGCTCCCTACGAGGACCAGATCACGACCCGCGACGTCACCCCGGAGAACTTCGGCCGGATCGCCGCCCAGACGGCAAAGCAGGTGATCCTGCAGCGCATCCGCGAGGCGGAGCGACACATGATGTTCGAGGAGTACCAAGACCGGACCGGTGAGCTGGTCACGGGGATCATCCAGCAGTCCGACAACCGCTACACGCTGGTCCAGCTGCGCGAGCGCGTCGAGGCACTCCTACCGCGCTCGGAGCAGGTCTGGAACGAGCGCTATGACCACGGCATGCGGGTGAAGGCGGTGATCACGGAGGTCAACGCCGAGGGCAAGGGGCCGGGAATCGTGGTTTCGCGGCGCAATTCCGAGTTGATCAAGCAGCTGTTCGAGCTCGAGGTGCCGGAGATTGCCGACAGCCTGGTGGAGATCGTTGGCGTTGCCCGCGAGCCCGGTTATCGGTCGAAGATCGCCGTGATCTCGCATGCCGACGGCGTCGACCCCGTCGGCGCCTGCGTCGGGCCGAGGGGCTCGCGTGTGCGGATGGTCGTCTCCGAGCTGCGCGGCGAAAAGATCGACATCATCCCCTACAACGAGGAGCCGGCCCGCTTCGTGGCCAAGGCCCTGTCGCCAGCGCGGGTGCGGGAGGTCCTGGTCGACGACGAGAAGCAGGAGGCCACGGTGATCGTGCCGGACGACCAGCTCTCGCTGGCGATCGGGCGTGAGGGCCAGAATGCGAGGCTGGCGGCGAAGCTCACCGGCTGGAAGGTCGACATCAAGTCCGAGACTGAGTTCAGCCAGGAGGAGGACGAGCTCACCTACGAGGAGGGCGAGGAGGCGGACGGCCGCTGCGCCGCGGTGCTCTCCGCCGGGCGAAGGTGCCCGAACGCGGCCCTGGCGGGTTCGCGCTACTGCGGCCTCCCGCAGCACCAGGCGCTGGCGCGCTTCGAGACCAACCAGGTGACGGTGCTCACTCCGCTCTCAGACCAGGAGATCGAGAGGCTGACCGATTCCGAAGCCGACGAGAGCGAGATTCGCCCCATGGTCGAGCGTGCCACGGCTGAGTTCGAGCAGGCCGAGGCGGAGTCCGAGCCCGAGGGGGCGGAACCGGAACAGGAGCAGGCCGAGGAGGGTGCCAAGGCCGAGGAAGACGTCCAACAGGAGGCCGAGGCCGAGGAGGAGGCCCTGGCGGAAGATGCCGCTACGGAGGGCCCCGAGGATGCCGAGCGCGCCGAGGAGGCGCCAGCCGAGGCAACGGCGGCGGTTGGGGCCCCAGCCCCCGAGGAATCCGAAGCCGAAGGCGAGGATTCCGAGGGATTGGGTTCCGAGGAATCTTGAAGAAGCGCGTTCACGAGATCGCCAAGCAGGAGGGCCTGACCAGCAAGGAAGTGCTCGCGGCGCTGAACGCGGCCGGCATCGAGGGGAAGGTGGCCGCTTCGAGTGTGGAAGAGGACGATGCCGTGAAGGCCTTGGCGGCGGCCGGCGCAAAGGACGCGGGGAAGCCGGCCAAGGCGGCCGCCGAGGACGGCTCGAAGCCGAAAGCAAAGGCCGCGAAGCCGGCACCGGGTGACGCTGACGGAAAGCCGGCCTCCGACGAGTCCCGCCCGGGGCGGCCTGTTCGCCGAGAGGCGGGCGACAGCGCTTCTGCGGCGGGGTCGAGCGGGCGCAAGCGCCGCCGGGTCGTAATCGACTCCCAGGCGGCGCGTCGCGAGCACATGCCGCAGGCGCCGCCGCATCGGCCTCCCCGGCGCCGCGGTGGACGCCGACGCCGACCGCTGCTGGAGGAGCCGCCGGTCAGGCCACTGAGCGAGGCGCCCGAGCCGGACGCCACCAAGATCGCTTCTGGCGCGACGGTGCGCGAGGTCGCGGAGAGCCTCAGCCTCGGAAGCGCCGAGGTGATCAAGAAGCTGATGGAGCTGGGCGAGATGGCGACGCTCACCCAGACCCTCTCGGACGAGGCCGTGATGGCCCTGGCGGCGGCGCTCGACCAGAAGATCGAGCTCGTCAGCGCCGCGGAGGAGGAGCCAGAGGAGCCCGTTCACGAGGATGCCAAGGAGGATCTCGCGGAACGGCCACCCGTGGTCACGATCATGGGTCACGTCGATCACGGCAAGACCTCGCTCCTGGACGCGATCCGCGAGGCCGAGGTGGTCGCGGGTGAGGCGGGCGGCATAACCCAGCACATCGGTGCCTACCAGGTGCACCAGAACGGCAAGCTCGTCACCTTCCTCGACACTCCCGGACACGAGGCCTTCACGGCGATGCGCGCCCGCGGCGCCAAGGTCACCGATCTGGCGGTGATCGTGGTGGCTGCGGACGACGGCGTGATGCCCCAGACGGTGGAGGCGATTGACCACGCTCGGGCGGCCGGTGTGCCGATCCTGATCGCGGTCAACAAGATCGACAAGCCCGACGCCCAGCCCGACCGGGTCCGCAACGAGCTGGCCTCTCAGGGGCTTACGCCCGAGGACTGGGGCGGCGAGACGATCTTCTGCGACGTCTCGGCGAAGACCAAGGAGGGACTCGACAACCTGCTCGAGATGATCGTCCTGGCCGCCGAGCTGGAGGAGCTGAAGGCGAACCCGAGCGCCCCGGCGTCAGGCATCGTGGTCGAGTCCCACCTCGACCCGGGCCGGGGCCCGACCGCCACGGTGTTGATTCAGCGGGGCACCCTTCACGTCGGTGATGCGCTGGTCGCCGGCGCGAACTGGGGCAAGGTGAAGGCGATGCTCGACTTCACTGGCGTCCGGCTGGACGAGGCGCACCCGGGCGATCCGGTCGAGGTCCTCGGGCTGGATGGCGTCTGCGAGGCCGGCGAGCGGGTCGAGGCGGCCGAGAACGAGCGGCGGGCGCGGCAGCTTGCGCAGCAGCGCGGCCAGCGCCTCAAGGCCGAGTCGCTCGCCCGTCAGCAGGCCCGGAAGATCAGCCTGCAGGAGGTCTTCTCGAAGGGCACCGAGGGCGAGCTCCAGGAGCTCAACATCGTGCTCAAGGCGGACGTCTCGGGCTCGCTCGAGGCGCTTCAGGACGAGATCGCCAAGGTCCCGCAGGAGCAGATCGTGGTCGATGTGATCCACGCCGCGCCGGGGGGAATCACCGAGTCCGATGTGATGCTTGCGGCGGCCTCCGACGCGATCATCATCGGATTCAACGTCCGGCCGCTGGCCGAGGCCCGCAAGGCAGCCGAGCGCGAGGGGGTCGAGGTCCGCACCTACTCGGTCATCTACAAGGTCACTGAGGACCTGCGCGCGGCGATGGAGGGCATGCTGGAGCCTGAGGAGGTCGAGGAGGCGCTCGGCCAGGCCGAGATCAAGGAGCTGTTCCGGGCCTCACGCATCGGCACGATCGCCGGCTGCCTGGTCACCGACGGCAAGGTCACCCGCACCGCCCAGGTGCGCCTGGTCCGCGAGGGCACTGTCGTCTGGACGGGAAGGATCGGCTCCCTGCGCCGCTTCAAGGACAACGTGCAGGAGGTCGAGGAGAGCCTCGAGTGCGGGATCGTGCTCGAGGGCTACCAGGACGTCAAGGTCGGCGACGTCCTGGAGCTGTTCGAGACCAAGCAGGTTGAGCAGACGCTCGAGTAGCGACCGCGCCGCCGCATGCGGCGTACCCTTGGCGAGTGCGCGCGTATGTGTGCCTGATCGAGGTGCGACTCCACCTCGATGACTCCCACGACCTGAAGGGCAAGCGGAAGGTCCTGCACTCGCTGAAAGCCCAGCTCCGGCAGAGATTCGGGGCCTCGGTCGCGGAGGTCGACGGGCACGATACCTGGCAGCGGACCACCCTCGTCTGCGCCTTGGTCGGCGGGGGAGACGTCGGAAGGCGGGCCGACAACCTGGAGCGCTTCGTGGAGGCGCGTTGCCCCGGGGGGTGCGTGTTCGAGCGCGATCTGCTCAGCATGGCCGACATCCGCGACTGAGATCGCCCGGATGGCCAGCTTGCCCTGAGCTATAGTCGCTAGGCGATGCCCACCGAGCGCATGAGGAGGGTGAATGAGGTCATGCGCGAGGTGATCGGGTCTGCGATCGGGACGGAGCTCGAGGACCCACGGATCGGATTCGTGACGGTGACCTCGGTGGAGACCAGCCCGGACCTGCGCTCGGCACGCGTCTACGTCAGCGTGCTCGGCGGCGAGGCCGAGCGCGAGGCGGCGCTGGCAGGGCTTTCATCGTCCCACGGGGTGCTCCAGGCTAGGATCGCGCGGGAGATGCGAATCAAGCGCACTCCCAAGCTGAGCTTCCACTACGACGAGACGCCGGAGCGCGGCGTCCGCGTTTCCAGGCTGCTCGACCAGTGAGCGAGGCAGTCGCCGCGACGGCGGAGCGCAAGGACGGGTCGCTCGAGGAGGTCGCCCAGGAGCTTCGAGCGGGAGATCGTTTCCTGCTCACGACCCACGAGGGCCCGGACGGAGACGCGCTCGGCTCGCTACTCGCCTTGCACCGCATCCTCACTCAGATGGGCAAGGACTCGGTGATGTTCCTGGCAGCGAAGGAGTTCCCGCTGCCGGTCGAGTACCGCTTCCTGCCCCTGGAAGAGGTCTTCCACGAGCCGCCGGTGGATGTCGTCGACCGGGTCCTGGTCTTCCTCGACTGCGGGAACATCGACCGCATGCCCGTCGGCTTTCTGCACCGCGGCGAGGCCAAGATCCTCAACATCGACCACCACCACGACAACACGCGCTTCGGGACGCTGAACCTGGTCGATACGCAGGCGTCCTGCACAGCCGAGATCCTGTTCGGGCTGGCCAAGGTGCTGGGCGCTGAGCTCACTCCAGAGATCGCCGGGGCCCTGTACGTGGCGCTGGTCACGGACACGGGCCGGTTCATGTACGAGAACACGGGGCCGGCCACGCACCGGATGGCGGCGGAGCTGATCGAGGCAGGGGTGGACGTCCATGACACCTACCGGCGCCTGTACGAGCGAGTGCCGATCGAGAAGCTACGCCTGGTTGGGCGGGCCATCGAGCGGATCGAGCGCTTCTCGGACTGCCAGTTGGCTGTCACCTACATCTCCGCCGCCGACTACGCCGACACCGGCGCCAGCGACGTGCTCACCGAGGGGATCATCGACCACGTGCGCGCGCTCGAGGGTGCCGAGGTGGCTGCGATGATCCGCGACAAGACCGACGGCGGCAACGCGGCGCGCAAGGTGAGCCTGCGCTCGACGATGGGCAGGGTGGATGTCTCCGCGATCGCGCGAAAGCACGGCGGCGGGGGCCACCGAGCGGGCCGCTGGCTTCTCGACCGACCTCGAGTACCTCGAGCTGGTCAAGTTCCTCTGTGACGAGGTCAGGGCGCAGCTCTAGCACTGCCGCCCACGGACGTGGCCGCTGAGGCGTCGGTGCTGCTGGTCGACAAGCCGGCTGGCGACACCTCCCACGACGTGGTCGAGCACATCCGCCGCGAGCGCGGCCAGAAGGCGGGCCATGCGGGAACCCTGGATCCCTTCGCCACCGGGCTGCTGCTCGTGCTCCTGGGACGAGCCACCCGACTCCAGCGCTACCTCCTGCCGCTGCCAAAGACTTATCGAGCGACGGCGAGGCTCGGCTGGCGCTCGACCACCGGCGATCCCGACGGGGAGCTGAGCCACACGGGTGCGGTGCCCGAGCAGCTTGAGCTGCCCACCGGGCGGGTCCGCCAGCGGGTGCCGATGACCTCGGCGGTCAAGGTGGAGGGCGAGCGCCTCTACCGGCGTGCCCACCGCGGCGAGAGCGTGGAAACGCCTGAGCGCGAGGTTGAGGTGTACCGCGCCGAGCTCCTGCGGCGCGAGGGCGAGACCGCCGAGTTCGAGATCGAGTGCTCGACCGGCACCTATGTCCGCACCCTGCTCGAGACCCTCGGCGACGCCTACTGCGAGCGGCTGAGGCGGATCGCCATCGGTCCCTTCCGAGTCGAAGCCGCGACCGGCGAGCCGCTCTCGGTCGAGGCGGCACTCGCCTTCCTGCCGGAGCGGATCCTGGATGGGGCCGAGGCGGAGCGGGTCTCGAACGGGGTCTGGCTGCCGGCTGCCGGCGAGGCTGCCGGTCCGCTCAGGCTCACCCACGCGGGATGCCTGCGTGGCTGTCGGCCGGCGTCGCGAGAGCGTCATACGGCCGGAGGTCGTGCTCGCGTGAAAGGCTTCCCGGCCGCGCTTCGATGAGGATCAAGGTCACGCAGCTTGCCGCCGCCGAACGCCGATCGCGACAGCATGGCAATCGGCGTCTTCGACGGCGTCCACGTGGGTCACCGCAAGGTGATCGACGAAGCCGACACCGTGTTGACCTTCGAGCCGCACCCGCTCCGCGTGCTTCACCCCGACGCGGCGCCGAAGCTGATCATGCCGTTCGAGATCAAGCGCGACGTGATCGAGGGTTTGGGGGTTGAGGAGCTGATCGTGATCCCGTTCGACGATGAGTTCTCCTCGATCGACGCCGAGGCCTTCTGTTCCGGGATCCTGGTCGAGACGTTGGGCGCGCGGAGCGTTTCGGTGGGGGAGAACTTCCGGTTCGGCGCCAAGGCGAAGGGGGACCCGAAGATGCTCGCCTCACGCGGCGAGTTCGAAACTCAGGTCGTCCCGTTGGTGGAGGTCGACGGCGAGATCGTCTCGTCCACCCGGGTGCGCTCGCTGGTCGCCGCGGGCGAGGTCGAAGCTGCGACCCGGTGCCTGGGCGCGCCTTTCCTGCTGGAGGGAACCGTGGTCGAGGGGGACGAACGGGGGCGTACGCTCGGCTTTCCGACCGCCAACATCGTGCCCTCGGACGACCTCGTCTGCCCTGGTCACGGCGTCTACGCGGCGTTCGCAGACGGCCAGCCCGCGGCCGTCAACGTGGGTGTCCGGCCGACCTTCGAGACCGGGCGCGGATTGCTCGTCGAGGCGTTTCTGATCGACTTCGACGGGGACCTCTACGGGCGGACACTGAGGATCGCGTTCATCAGCCGACTGCGCGGCGAACGGCGATTCGCGGGCGTTGAGGAGCTGATCGCCCAGATGCATCGCGACGTCGAGGCGGCCCGAGAGCTCTGTGCTAGCTTCACTCCGCCCTGATGCCATTGACCAAGGACCAGAAGCAGGAGCTGATCGGCAAGTTCGGTCGCGAGGCGGGCGATACCGGCTCCGCCGAGGTGCAGGTTGCCCTGCTGACGGAGCGCATCAACCACCTGACCGAGCACCTGCGCGCGCATAGCAAGGACCACCACTCGCGCCGGGGGCTGCTGATGATGGTCGGCAAGCGCCGGCGGCTGCTCCGCTATCTGGAGCGCGCGGACCTGGAGCGTTACCGAAAGGTCGTGGCCGACCTCGGCCTGCGTCGTTGATCGCCGCAGGCAGCAGGGCGCCTGACTTCTCGCTGCCGAACCACCAAGGCAAACAGGTCAGCCTCGCCGACTTCCGGGGCCGCAAGGTCGTGCTGGTCTTCTACCCCCTCGACTTCAGCCCGGTTTGCACCGACCAGCTCTCGGTCTATCAGGAGGTCCTGCCGCAGATCGAGGAGCAGGGGGCGACCCTCGTGGGGATCAGCGTCGACTCCTCATGGGCCCATCGGGCCTTCCGGGACAAACTCGGGATCACGATCCCGCTGCTCTCGGACTTCGAGCCCAAGGGGGCGGTCATCCGCAGCTACGGGGCGTATCTGGACGCCGCCGGCCACGGCAACCGCTCGCTGGTGCTGGTCGACCCGGACGGGGTCGTGAGCTGGGTGCACGAGTCGCCCACGCCGCTCGAGATCCCCGGCGCCAACCTGATCTTCGACGCCCTGGCGTCGGCGGGCTGAGCCAAGCCCCGGGCGACCAGGGTGGAATAGGCGCCTTCCTCGCGCTAACCGCGAATAAAGCGCCGCTGCGAAGGCCGCCGGCGATTGCTTCCATACCTGCCAGGTGCGCGAGCTCACGAGTCAACCGCCGCCCGCCCGTCGGCCCCGGACGATCACGTGCGGGGCGAGGGGCCGGAGGTGATCGTCTACCTGGACCTTGCCTGTCCCGCCTGCGCGGCCACCTGGGCGAGGATCGCGGAGCTGCCGCTGGGACTCGTCTTTCGCCACTTCCCGGTGACCAGCAAGCATCCACGAGCGCCGGCCCTTCACGCGGCAGCCGAGGCCGCCGCCGCTCAGGACGAACACTGCTTCTGGGAGCTGGTGGACTCGATCTATCGCGACCAGGGAAGGATCGACGACCCGCATCTATGGGAGCGTGCGGAGAGCCTCGACCTCGACCTGGAGCGCTTCAACCGCGAGCGCCGCTCCGAGCCAGTCGCCGAGCGTGTTCGTCGCGACTTCGAAAGCGGGATCCGAGCTGGGGTCACGGGGACGCCGGCGGCGTTCGTCGACGGCCAGTCCATCGGTGAGGACATCGGGGAATCGCTGCTCACGCTGGGCTGAGCCCAGTGGGCATTCCCAGCTGCATCTGTAACATCGTCGCCGTTAGAGAACGAGAGTTCTGATCAAGGTTGGCCGCCAACCGGGCGGTCGGAGAGAAAAGGGCATAGATGAGCATGTTTGACGTAAGCCGCGTCTCGGTGGAGGTAGGCGGCGAGGAGATTTCCTTCGAGACCGGCAAGCTCGCCCGCCAAGCGGGCGGAGCCGTGACGGTGCGCTCCGGGGACACGATGGTCCTGTGCACGGCGACGGCCGGCAATCTGCGCGACGTCGACTTCCTTCCGTTGACGGTCGACGTCGAGGAGCGCCACTACGCGGCCGGAAAGATTCCCGGCTCCTTCTTCCGGCGTGAGGGCAGGGCCGGCGAGAGGGCCACCCTGACAGCCCGGATGATCGACCGGCCCCTGCGCCCGCTGTTCCCCAAGGGCTGGCACTACGACACCCAGATCGTCTGCCAGCCGCTGTCGGTCGAGTACGAGCACAGCTATGACATCCTGGCCATGAACGGCGCCTCGGCGGCGGTCGCCATCTCGCAGATCCCGGTCTCGACTCACGTCGGCGCGGTGCGGATCGGCAAGTTGCACGGCGATTTCGTCCTCAACCCTGCGGAGGAGACCGCGGACGAGTTGGAGATGGACCTCGTCGTCTCAGGCTCCAGCGAGGCGATCCTGATGGTCGAGTGCGGGGCGAACGGCGTCACCGAGGCCGAGGTACTCGATGCGCTCGACATCGCGCACGAGGAGATCAAGAAGATCTGCGCGTCCATCGAGGAGTTGCGGGGCAAGGCGGGGAAGGAGAAGGTCGAGGTGGAGGCGCCGAAGATCGACCCGGAGCTCGTCGAGCGCATCCGCTCGTCGCACGGGGCGAAACTCGACGAGGCGACCCAGATCCCCGAGAAGCTCGCCCGCCAGGACGCGGCAAGGGCCGTCGAGGAGGAGGTGCTCGAGCAGTACGCGAGCGCGTCCGATGACGGGGACGCCGACGGCGAGCAGCGCGCCGAGGTCTCCCGGGCTTTCGACTCGCTCGAGAAGGAGATCATCCGCCACCGGATCGCCGTCGCCAAGAAGCGTCCCGACGGGCGCGCCGAGGACGAGATCCGGGCGATCGAGTGCGAGGTGGACATTTCACCGCGCGTGCACGGCTCGGCTCTGTTCACTCGCGGCGAGACGCAGATCCTCTCCAGCGTGGCCCTGGGCACCAGCCGCATGGACATGCGAATCGACAACCTCAGCCTGGTCGAGTCCAAGACCTTCTGGCATCACTACAACTTCCCGCCGTTCTCGGTCGGGGAGGCCGGCTTCATGCGCGGCCCGAAGCGCCGCGACATCGGCCACGGCGCGCTCGCCGAGCGAGCGCTGGTGCCGACGATTCCGAGTGCCGAGGACTTTCCCTACGTGGTTCGGGTTGTCTCGGACACGCTGGAGTCGAACGGGTCCTCGTCGATGGGCTCGGTGTGCGCCTCGTCAATGGCCCTGATGGCGGCCGGCGTGCCGGTGTCGAGCCCCGTGGCCGGGGTCGCGATGGGCCTGATCAAGGAGGGCGATAGCCACGTGGTGCTGACGGACATCGCCGGCGTCGAGGACCACCTCGGTGACATGGACTTCAAGGTCGCCGGTACCTCCGATGGGATCACCGCCCTGCAGATGGACATCAAGATCTCCGGGGTCACCTTCGACATCCTCCGCGATGCGCTCGAGCAGGCCCGCAGGGGACGACTGTTCATTCTCGAGGCGATGAAGGAGACGATCCCGGGGCCGCGCGAGCAGCTCTCGGAGCACGCGCCCCGGATTGAGCAGGTCAGGATCGATCCGGAGAAGATCGGCGCCCTGATCGGCAAGGGCGGCGAGACGATCCGCGCCCTGTCGGAGGAGTTCGAGGCTGACATCAACGTCGAGGACGACGGCACGGTGCAGGTCTATGCGCCCAGCGGCGCCCTGGTCGATGCGTGCATTGCGCGCATCGAGGCGATGACGAAGGAAGCCGAGGTCGGCGACCGGTTCACGGGCAAGGTGGTCAAGACGACCGCCTTCGGGGCGTTCGTCGAGCTGACCAAGGGCACCGATGGCCTGCTTCACATCTCCAACGTGAAGCCGGGCGAGCGCGTGGGCGCGGTCGAGGACGTGCTCAAGCAGGGCGACGAGCTCGATGTGACCGTGGTCGAGGTGGATCGCGAGCGGGGACGCATCGGCCTGCGGCTGTCCAGCGACCCCGCCGTCGAGGGCAAGGCCCCCGGCGAGTTGAGCAATGTCGGGACGGGCGATTCGGGACCGCGGGGCGGGGGCAATGGTGGCGGCGGCCGGCGTGACCGTGAGCGCCTGGACGGCGGTCGCGGTCGAGGCGGCGGACGCAGGCGTTGACCGACATAACTCCGCCGAGATCCTCGGCTCCGCCTCGGGTCTCGGCGGGGTCGGGCGCCGGCGGGGCGGCAGGCCCAAGCGCGTCTACCGGGACTTCGTCCCTAGTCTCAACCAATCTCCCTGAGGGTGTCTCCCACACGGAGCTGCCTGATGGCCTGCGCGTGATCACCGAGGTGGTGCCCTCGGTGCGCTCGGTCGCGCTTGGGTTCTGGGTGCGGACCGGCTCCCGCGACGAGGCCGCGGGGCAGGAGGGCGTCTCCCACTTTCTTGAGCACCTGCTGTTCAAGGGCACGGAGCGCCATTCGGCGATCGAGATCTCGGAGCTTTTCGACGGCATGGGAGCAGCCGCCAACGCCGCCACCAGCAAGGAATCCACTCAGCTGCACGCACGTCTGCTGGATGAGCACACGGAGGAGGCCTTCGACCTGCTCGCCGAGATGCTGTTGCGCCCGTCCCTGCCCGAGGGCGAGGTCGACTCGGAGCGTGAGGTCGTGCTGGAGGAGATCGCAATGTATGAGGACGAGCCCCAAGACCGGGTCCACGACGTGCTGGCTGCCGCCATCCACGGCGACCACCCGCTGGGGCGCCGGGTGCTCGGCGATGCGCAGGTGATCGGCTCGATCCCGGTTCCCGAGATCATGTCCTACCACCACGCCCATTACACCGGCCCGAATCTGGTCATCGCCGCGGCGGGACACCTCGACCACGGGGAGGTGGTCGAGCTGGCCCAGCGCCTGCTGCGCGCGCCGGCGGGCGAGCACAACGGGGTCCCTGCTCAGGGGGGATTCGACGCCGCACCCCGGTTCGCGTTCCAGGTCAAGGAGACCGAGCAGTACCACATCTGCTTCGGGGGGCCGGGGATCTCGCGCTCGGATGAGCGGCGCTTCGCGCTGGGAATCCTGGATGCGATCGTCGGCGGCTCGACCTCCTCGCGGCTGTTCCGCGAGGTGCGCGAAAAGCGCGGCCTCGCGTACTCGGTCGGTTCCTACAGTGAGCAGTACGTGGATGGCGGCATGGTCGGGATTTACGTCGGCACGCGGGAGGAGAACGTGCGCGAGGCCTGCGAGATCATCGGCCGCGAGCTGGGCACGCTTCACGACCACGGCGTCAGCGCCGAGGAGCTGGAACGCGCCAAGGAGCACGTCAAGGGCCGACTGGTGCTCGGGCTGGAGGCGACCGGGGCACGAATGTCCCGCCTGGCTCGCGCGGTCCTGTTCGGCGTCCCGCTGCTTTCCCTGGACGAGATGCTGGAGCGGGTCCAGCAGGTCAGCGCCGAGGACGTCGCCGAGCTGGCCACCGGGCTTTATGACCCCGAGCGGCTCTCCACCGCCTGCATCGGCCCCAACGAGGAACATTTCCGGCAGGCATCTGCCGCGGTCAGCGAGGCGCTGACATCAACCGCCGCCTCCTCGCAGGGAGCCGAAGGCGATCGGTGGTCCGAGCCGAAGGCTCGGACTACTCCGGGGGCGGCGGGTTAGGGCGCCGTTCGTGTGGACCGGGGCAACTGCCGTGGTGCCATGATTCGTGTAGCGGTCGCCGGGGCCGCGGGGCGGATGGGCTCCACCGTCTGCGACGCGGTGGAGGCCGCCGACGGCTTGGAGCTGGCGGGACGGGCGGACCCCTCTCTCGAAGTGCCGCTCTCAGAGGTCCTGGGAGGAGCGAACGTGGTGGTCGACTTCACGACGCCCGAGGCGGCTGCCGGGAACGTCCACGAGTGTCTCGCCGCCGACGTCCATGTCGTGGTCGGCACCACCGGCTTCGAGCTCGAATCGGTGCGCGCCGCCGCCGAGGAAGCGGTGCGCGACGGGAGGAGCGCACGGGTGTTCATCGCCCCCAACTTCGCGATCGGAGCCGTGCTGATGATGCAGATGGCGCGCCAGGTCGCCCCCCACATGCCCGAGTGCGAGATCGTCGAGCTCCACCACGAGGACAAGCAGGACGCCCCCTCGGGGACCGCGAAGCGCACGGCCGAGCTGGTCCGCGAAGCCGGCGGGCACGTCCACGACCCGATCCACTCGGTGCGGCTTCCCGGCCTGGTCGCCCATCAGGAGGTGATCTTCGGGGGCGAGGGCCAGACGCTCTCGATCCGTCACGACTCGACCGACCGCCACTCGTTCATGCCCGGCGTCCTGCTTGCCGTTCGCAGGGTCGCCGAGCTGCCCGATCCGGTCACGGTGGGCTTGGAAAACCTCCTGTAGGGCCCGCCCAGTGCGCCTCTCCCAGATTGCGCTCAGCGTCACCGACCTGCGCCGGTCACAGCGCTGGTACCGGGAGGTGCTCGGGCTGGAGCCCGCCGGCGGCACCAACCTGTTCGCCGGCCCGCTGGCCTCGATGGTGCAGGGCATCCCGCGCTCGGCCTCGACCTGCTGGTGGCTGGTCGACGGCCAGGACCTGTTCCAGATCGAGCTGTTCGAGTTCAGAAGCCCCCTGGTCCGCTCGCTGCCGCGGGACTGGCGACCGTGCGACATCGGCTACACGACGATGTCTTTTTGGGTCACGGATCTCGTCGCGACGCTCGAGCGCGCCACGGCAAGCGGCACGCCGCCGCTGAGCGATCCGGTCGGCGAGCCCGGCGCCCGTCGCGCCTGCGTCCGCGATCCCGATGGGGTGCTGGTCGAGTTGATGGAGGACGACCCGCGTGCCCCCGAGCGCCGCGAGCGCGCGCGGGCCGGGCCGGGCGCCGTGGGGCGCGCCGTGACCCTTTCGGTGCCGGACCTGGAGCGCTCACGGCAGTTCTTCGCCGGAACGCTGGGTCTCGAGCCAGCCGACGGTCTCCAGCTCCACGGTTCCGAGCACGAGGCGCTCTGGGACCTGGAGGCGGCACGGCGCGAATCGCTGCTCCTGTGGGCGGACGACATGCTGGTCGAGCTGGTCCACTACACGGAGCCGGCGGGAAGGCAGCACCCGTCGGGTTACCGGATCTCGGACCAGGGCCTGCTCAACATCGCCTTCGGGTTTCGGCGGCGGGACGAGTTCGAGGCGGCCCATGCCCGCTGCGTGGAAGCGGGGCTGCGGGCCAACGGCCCTGCGCTGCGGCTGGGAGCCTGGTCGGTCGTCTACTTCAACGACGACCAGGGCTTCAGCGTCGAGCTGCTCCATGTCGAACCCTGGTACGAGGGGCGGATGGGATTCCGCCCGCGAACAACCCCCAGGCTCGCTCCCCTCGCCGGGCGTACCCCGGCGCGGCTGCGAGGCGAACGGCGCTTCGCGAAGGCGCTCGTCACCGGCGCCGCGGGCGGGCTGGGGACGGAGCTCTGCCGGCTGCTGGCCGAGGACGCAACCTCGCTCGTGCTCCTCGACCGCGACGCGGATCGCTTGTCGGGCTTGGCGGCCGAGCTGAGGGATGGGGTGGAGGTGGCCACGCTCCAGCTCGACCTCGCCGACCTGGAGGCCGTGGATGTGGCGACCGCCGAGCTGGTCGCCGAGCAGCCGGACATCGACCTGATGATCGCCGGCGCCGGCCTCGACCGGGCCCAGTCGCTGCTTGAGTTCGACTGGCGCCAGGCGCGCGAGGACTTCACTGTCAACGCGCTCTCCAACCTGGTCCTGCTCTCGCGTCTCGCCCCGGTGATGGCGAAGCGCGGAGGCGGCCACGTGACCGCCATCGTGAGCCTCGCCGCGCTCGTTGGGATGCCGTACGAGGCTCCGTATAGCGGCAGCAAGGCGGCCCTGGCGGCGATCGCGGAGTCCGCGCGGGCGGAGCTGGGTCCCCAGGGGATCACCTTCACGGCGGTCTTCCCCGGCTTCGTGGACACGCCGATGCTCCGCGCCAACGCCTTCAAACACACGTACCGAATCGCTCCACGTGACGCTGCGGAGCGGATCTACATGGCAACCCTTCGGCGGCGCGAGAGCCTCCACTTCCCGGCCCGGGAGCACGCGAAGCTGCGCCTCGCCCGGCTGTTGCCGGCGCGCCTGCGTGACCCGATGACCCGCGACGCCATGGACCCGGGTCGCGTACGGTCCCACAGGCGATGAACGACGAGCTCGCGCTTCTCGACGCCACCGCCCAGGCGGCGCTGGTCCGCGACGGCGAAGCCAGCCCGGTGGAGCTCGTCGACGCGGCGATCAAGCGGATCGAGGCTTCGAACGGGGAGCTGAACGCGGTCATCCACCCGCTGTTCGAGCAGGCCCGTGAGGCGGCTCTCGGCGAGCTTCCGGATGGCCCCTTCAGGGGCGTCCCGTTCCTGCTCAAGGATCTCGGCGCTGCCTTCGCCGGCGATCCGCTGCACATGGGGATGCGCTTCCTCAAGGAGGCAGGGTTCCGATCGCCTCTCGACACCTACCTGGCGCAGCGCTTTCGCGAGGCAGGCTTCGTCACCGTGGGCAAGACCAACACCCCCGAGCTCGGCATCGTGCCGACCACGGAGCCCGATGCCTATGGCGCCACGCCGCAACCCCTGGGACCACTCTCGCTCGCCGGGCGGCTCGAGCGGCGGGTCCGCAGCCGCGGTCGCATCGGGCATGGCGCCGCTGGCTCACGCCAACGACGGCGGCGGCTCGATCCGCATCCCAGCGAGCGCCTGTGGGCTGGTCGGCCTGAAGCCGACCCGGCGACGGACCACCGCCGGGCCCCTCGCCGGCGATTTCATGTCCGGACTGAGCGAGGAGCTGGTGGTTTCGAGATCGGTGCGCGACACCGCCGCGGTCCTCGACGCCGTCCACGGCCCGGCGCCTGGTGATCCATACGTGGCACCCCCTCCGCGGCGGCCGTACATCGACGAGGTCGGCGCCAAGCCCGGAGCGCTGCGCATCGGGCTGACCACTCAGCCCCTCCTGGACGTGAGCCCGGAGGGAGCGGTGGTTGAGGCGGCGCGCGACGCCGGCAGGCTGCTCGAGTCGCTCGGCCACACGGTCGAGGAGGACGGGCCAGGTGGGCTGGAGGGGGTGGACCTCCTCGACACCTTCCTGACCCGGTGGATGGCCGGTCAGGCGAGCGCCCTGGACCAGCTCGGCGTGGTGGTCGGCCGGCAGGTGCGAAGGGAGGACGTCGAGCCGCTCACCTGGGCGCTCGCGGAGGAGGGGCGGCGGCGAAGCTCAGCCCGATACTTGGACGCCGTCGCGCAGCACCAGCTGGCGGCCCGTGTGATCGCCGGCTGGTTCGAGTCCGGCTTCGATCTCCTGTTGACGCCCGACCATGGGGGAGCCGCCGACCCCGCTCGGCGCCTTCGACGACTCGGGACCGGAGCCGATCCAGGCGATCGAACGGGGCGCGCTGACCGCGGCGTTCACCGCGATTCTCAACGCCACCGGACAGCCGGGGATCTCCTTGCCCTTGCATTGGGGCGATGACGGCCTGCCGATCGGCGTCCAGCTCGTTGCCCCCTGCGGATGCGAGGACGTCCTGATCCGCGTTGCCGCCCAGCTCGAACAGGCGCGTCCCTGGGCCGGCTATGTCCCGCCCCTATTTGCACAGCTCGACGCCGCCGGTTGAGCGATACTAGGGAGGATGGCCACGATCTCCGGCGTGATCACGGCGATGGCGACGCCGTTCGCGGAGGATGGCGCGCTGGACCTCGACGCGGCGCGCAGGCTGGCGCGCCACTTGATTGAGAACGGCTCGCACGGGCTCGTGGTCGCCGGCACCACGGGTGAGTCGCCGACCCTCTCGGACACGGAGAAGCTGAGCCTGCTGGAGGCGGTCAAGGACGAAGTCGGCGACGTTGCGACCATCGTCTGCGGTACCGGCTCCAACGACACCCGCCACTCCGTGGAGCTGACCGCGGCCGCCTGCCGCTGCGGCGCGGACGCCATCCTGGCAGTCACCCCTTACTACAACAAACCCAACCGAGCGGGTCTCCGCGCTCACTTCGGGGCGGTCGCCGAGGCGGCTGGCGAAACCCCCGTGATCCTCTACAACATCCCCTCGCGCTGCGTGATCAACCTGCCACCCACCTTCCTCGCCGAGCTGGCGGCTGAGATCTCCAACGTGGCCGCGGTCAAGCAGGCCAACGACGCCGACCTCGGCCCGATCGATGGGCTCGACGTGCTGGCGGGCAATGACGCGGTCTTCCTTCGCTGCCTGGAGCTGGGGGGGACCGGCGGGATTCTGGTCTCCTCGCACCTGGTCGGCGCGGAGATGCGGGCCATCTACGAGGCGGCGATCGGGGGCGATGGCGCCCGTGCTCACGAGCTCGACGCTGAGCTTCAGACGATCTACGAGGCGACCACGGTGACCAGCAATCCGATCCCGGTCAAGGCTGCGCTCGAGATGCTGGGCATCATCGCCGGTCACGTGCGATTGCCCATGGTTCCCGCCAGCCACGAGGAGCGGGTCGCGGTCAGGACGGCACTGGAGCGGCACGGCCTCCTGGTCGCCGGCGGCACGCTGTAGTGGTACCTCGCGGCACCACCCGTGGGGGAGTAGATGCGGCAGCAGCTGGCGCCGGCTGAGGGGACCGCCCGGTGACGGCGCCGCTTCGCATCATGCCGCTCGGAGGGCTGGGCGAGATCGGCAAGAACATGACCGTCGTCGAACGCGACGGGCGGATCGTCGTGGTCGACACCGGGCTGATGTTCCCAACCACCGAGATGCTGGGAATCGACCTGGTACTCCCCGACTTCTCCTATCTTCGCGAGCACGCCGACGCAATCGAGGCAATCGTCCTCACCCATGGTCACGAGGATCACGTCGGCGCACTGCCCTTCGTCCTACGGGAGGTCGGGATGCCGCCGGTGATCTACGGCGGTGCGCTGACCATCGGCTTGGTGCGGTCGAAGCTCGAGGAGCACCGGCTCCGCGAGGCGCCCCTCGAGGTGTTGGACACGGGGGAGAAGGTGCCCGTCGGCCCGTTCGAGCTGGAGCTGGTCCACATGTCGCACTCGATTCCTGACTCGCGCGCGGTTGTTCTGAGAACGGAGCTCGGTGCGCTGCTGATCACCGGCGACTACAAGTTCGACCAGACCCCCGTGGACGGGCGGCCCGCCGATGTCTCGCGGCTTGCCGAGCTGGGCCGGGAGGGGGTGCTGTGCCTCTTCGGCGACTCGACCAACGCCGACCGGCCGGGGGTGGCGCCGTCGGAGTCGAGCGTCGGCCCCGCCCTGCTCGACCTGTTCTCCCACTGCCGCGGCCGGATCATCGTCACCTCGTTCGCCTCCAACGTGCATCGGGTTCAGCAGGTGATCGACGCTGCGGCCGAGCTCGATCGACGGGTGGCCCTGGTGGGTCGCTCGATGCGCAAGAACTTCAACATCGCCTCCAACCTCGGCATCGCCCGGGCTCCCGAGGGCATGTTGATCCCGGCGCGCGAGATCGAGTCCTTCCCGGACGAGAAGGTGGTCGCGATCTCGACCGGAAGCCAGGGGGAGCCCCTGTCGGCACTGCGGCGGATGGCGCACGCCGACCACGCCGACGTCCAACTGCATTCCGGCGACACGGTGATCTTCTCGGCGACGCCGATCCCCGGCAACGAGCGCTCGGTCAATGAGACGATCGATCGGATCTTCGAGATCGGCGCCGAGGTGGTGACCGCGGCCGACGCGCCCATCCATGCCTCCGGCCACGGATGGCAGGAGGAGCTGAAGCTGATGCTCAACCTGACCCGGCCGCGCTACGTGATGCCGGCTCACGGCGACCACAAGCGCCTCCGCCTCCACGCCGCCTTGGCCGAGTCGGTGGGGATCGAGCCGGAGCGAATCTTCAAGGGCCGTAACGGGCTGGCGCTCGAGTTCGATGAGTCCGGCGCACGCCTCGGTGCCGAGATCCCGGCCGGGATGATCTTCGTCGACGGCGTCGACATCGGCGATCCCGACGATGTCGCGCTTCGCGACCGCCGGGCACTGTCGGCCGACGGCGTGTTCATCGTTGTCGCCACGGTCTCCTCGAACGACGGCTCGCAGGTGGCGCCGCCGGAGATCATCTTCCGGGGGGTGCCGTTCGTCGAGGAGGCGGACGGGCTGGTCGAGGAGCTCCGCGGGGTGGTCGCGGACTCGCTGGCCGAGGCCGCCAGGCACGAGGAGCGCGAGGCGACGCTCCTCCAGCAGGACCTGCACGACGACATCGCCACCTTCGTCTATGACCGGCTGCGGCGCCGGCCGATGGTGCTGCCGGTGATCGTTGAGGTCTGAGCCGGCCCGGTTGTTACGCTGGCCACGATGCTCGGGGGGACCAGCAATGAGCCTGAAGCGGGCGAACGTCCGGCGCGAGGAACACGCATGATTCCCCGGGTCACGCTTGCGGCCGGGCTGGTCGTGGCGCTGGCCGCCCCAGCAAGCGCTCCAGCGGCCGCCCCGAGGGCAGCCGCGATGCTGAGGGCCGCCAAAGCGCCCGCCGGCGAGCTGAAGCGAGTCGCTGCCATCCCGCTGCCCGGGGGCGCGACCGCGTATCGGTTCAAGCAGAGCGTCAAGGGGGTGCGGGTCCTGAACGGCCAGGTGGTGATCAGTGACCCGAGGGGTGCGCCGCCCGACTTGGTGGCCGACTCGAGCAAGCCTGGCATCGAGAGCCCGCCCTCGCCGCGAGTCGGCAGGGGGCCGGCGATCGAGGCAGCCTCTCGCAGCGCGGGCGTCAAGCGCCTGCGGGGAGCCAGGTCGGCCGGCCTGGCGATTCAGCCGGGGGTCGGCGGCACGCTCGTGTGGCGGGTAGTCATCCCCTCCGCCCGGCCGCTGGCCGACTTCGAGATCCTGGTGGACGCCCTCTCGGGCCGTGTGGTGCGGACCCGGAACCTGCTCCAGCACGCGAGGCGGGGACACGCGCAGCTCTACCACCCAAATCCGGTGGTACAGAACAATGGCTCCTCCGGGTTGCACCGGGACAAGGGGGACAGGAACACCCGCCTCTTGACCTCGCTGCGCCGGCCCGTAACCCTTCACGACATCAGGCGCGGACAGCGCTGTCTGCGCGGAAAGTGGGTGCACGCCACGCTCGGCCCGAGGGAGAGAGAGGTATGCAAGCGGGGGCTCGAGTGGCGGGGGGTCAAGCGCTCGAAGAACAGCTTCGAGGCCCTGATGACCTACTTCCACATCAATCGCGCCCAGCGCTACATCCAGCGCCTCGGGTTCGGTATCGGGCGCGCGAGGGGAATCAACAAGCGCACCCAGCTCGCGATCGCCGACGCCTTCAGGAGCGACAACTCCTTCTACTCGCCCGCTACCCGGAGGATCGAGTACGGCAGTGGGTCCGTGGACGACGCGGAGGACGCCGACGTGATCTTGCATGAGTACGGCCACTCGATCCAGGACGCCCAGGTCGGCGGGCGAGGGTTCGGGTACAGCAACCAGGCAGGGGCAATCGGGGAGGGCTTCGGCGACTACTGGGCCGCCGTGATGTCCTCTCGGTCACCGGGGACAAAGAACAGGGACGACGTCTGCATCTTCGACTGGGACGGCATCGCCTGGGGACGCTTTGTCCCGGCGTTTCACCGCAAGTGCGGCAGGCGCGCGGACAACGACCACGCCCTGTCCCATGCCCAGGGGAGCTGTCAATTCGACATCTACTGTGGGGGCGAGATCTGGTCGAGCGCGTTGTGGGACCTGCGTGACGAAGTCGGCGGCGTCAGCTTCGACAGAATCCTGCTCTCCTCCCAGTTCCTTTACGCGGCCAACGAGCATTTCGACGACGCCGTGGAGGCGCTGATCGCCGCGGACCAGGCCTCGACCGGCGGCGCGAACAAGGCCGAGATCTGCACCGAGATGGAGACCGAGCGCGGGATCTCCGTCGACGCTTGCCCCTAGCGGCGCCCGTTGAAACCACGGTGCCCCCAAAGACAGACCCGCCGGCGTCAGGGAGGGGGAACACCGGCGGGTCGCTTGGCTCAGACTGGCCAACGTTCACCCGTCGAGGTGGTGTCGGGGGGTGTCCCCGACGGGTGGGTTGTCTCGTCCAAGATAAAAGTATAGGGATCGTGTAAACGACTCCTAAAACTCACGCTAGCCAGCCAGGGTCTTGGCGAGGCGGGCTAAAGCGACTAAGACTTCGGCAGGGGCAACCGCACCGTGAAGCGCGCCCCACCGGCGGTGGAGGAGCCGGCCTCGACATCGCCGCCGTGGGAGATCGCGACGGCCTTCACGATCGCGAGGCCGAGGCCGGCGCCACCGTCGCCCGCGACGTCGGCGGGGCCAGCGCCGCGAACGAACCTGGAGAACACCTGCCCTTCCATGCCCGGCGGGATCCCAGGGCCGTCGTCCGAGACCTCGAGCACAGCGTCGCCGTTGCGGCGCTCGACCGCCACCCGGATCTCGGTGCCGGCGGGGGTGTGCCGCAGGCCGTTGTCCAGCAGGTTGACGGCCAGCCGGTGAAGCTCGTCCGGGTTCCCGTCCACCGGCACAGGACCGCCGTCGGCCAGGGTCAGGCGATGTCCGTTCGCGACCGGGCGCACTTCGGAGAGCGCCGCGGCGGCCACAGCGGCGAGGTCGCACTCGCGCCGGGCACCGGTGCGGCCGGCGTCGGCGCGGGCCAGCAACAGCAGGTCGGAGACCAGGCGGCTCATGCGCCGCGACGAGCGGAGCGCCGACTGGATCATCTCGCCCTCCTCGCCGCCGCGTCCCGTCGCGTCCAGGCGCTCCTGCAGCAACTCAAGGTTGGCGAGAATGCTGGTCAGCGGGGTGCGCAGCTCGTGCGAGGCGTCGGCTACGAACTCGCGCTGCGCCTGCATCATCTGCTCCGTCTCCGAGCGGGCCGCGTCGAGTTGCCGAAGCATCTGCTCCAGGGTACGCGCCAGCTCTCCCACCTCATCGTCAGTCTCCGGCTCGGGGATCTGCAGCGACGGGTCGCGCGTCGAGGCGATCTCCCTCGCTCTCGTCGTGAGCGTGGAAACCGGCCGCATCGCGCGCCCCGCGATCGCGATCCCGGCCAGAGCCGCCAGCAGGGTGCCGCCGAGCACGCCACCTCCTAGGAAGAGCCAAAGCCGGTTGATCGTCGCCTCCAGGTTGTCGGTGCTGCGGGCGTACTGGACGTATACCTCGCGAAAGGCAAAGGCCGGAGTCGTGGCGACGCGCAGCGAGCCTACGTCAGAGATGGTGCCCGGCTGGGGTGGCCCGAGACGGGGGGTCCCAGGCGGCTCGCAGACAATGGCCTCCGGGGTGACCACGCGAATTTCGGCGTTCTCGACCAGCGCCATCTCGCGGGTGTCGAAGTGGCATTCCGGACGACCGTTGAAAGGGTCCTGAGCGATGTTGACCTGGGCTGCGAGCCGGGTGGAGTTGTCGCGAAGCTCGTTGTCGAAACTGCTCTGAAGCCGGTTCGACGTCAGCCGGCCCACCACCACGGCGAAGATGACCAGGATGATCAGCGTCAGGGTGGCCGAGACGGCCGCCAGGCGCCAGCGGACCGGCCAGCGCTTCGGGGTCAGCGCCGCGAGAATGCGCTCAAGCCGCTTCATCCCGCGCCGCCTTGATGACGTACCCGGCGCCCCGCTTCGTGTGCAGGAGCCGCGGCTCGCCGCCGGCTTCGAGCTTTCGACGCAGGTTCGAGATGAAGACGTCGATCGTGTTCGTCATCGCCATCGGGTCGTAGCCCCAAACCTCCTCGAGCAGACGCTCCCGCGAGACCACCAGGCGCTCGTTGCGCATCAGGTGCTCGAGCAGCTCGAACTCGCGGTTCGTGAGCTCGACTGGGCGATTGCCGCGGTAGACCTCGCGGGTGTCCGGATTGAGGCGGAGGTCGCCAACCGCCAGCGAGGCGGTGCCTCGCGGAGGCCGGCGCCGCAGCAGGGCCCGCATCCGGGCCAGGAGCTCCTTGCGCTCGAACGGCTTCACGAGATAGTCGTCCGCTCCGGAGTCGAGGCCCTCGACCCGATCGTCCGTATCGGTACGGGCGGTGAGGATCAGGATCGGCGCATCGCTCTCGGCCCGCAGACGACGGCAGACCTCCACTCCATCCAGCTTCGGCAGCCCGAGATCGAGGATCACGAGATCGGGAACAAAGCTCTCGGCGAGCTCGAGCGCTTCGACGCCGTCCTCGGCCGACTGCACCTCGTGGCCCTCCTGGCGCAGCACTCGGCGCAGGACGTCGGCAATTGCTGTGTCGTCCTCGACGACCAGGACGCGACCCGTGACCGTGTCGGTGGCAAGCATCAGCAACAGGTTAGCCCTGGAAACGCCAGATCCGGGTGATCTTTAGAGCCGGTTTATCCGCAGGGGTCGACCGCGCGGTGTCGAAACCGCTTCGCAGATGTTTAAGACGCGAAGGCGCCGTCGCCAACGGCGCCGCCCTACCGGCAACCGGCGCTCGCGCCCCGCCCCCCGGTCGCCTTCGCGCGACCGGCGACGCCTCGCGGTTCGCGATGCTCGCTCGCTGATCGCCGGACTGGAGCAGCGCCACCTCGATGTGATCGGACTGGGGCTGGTGGCTGCCGGCGTATACCTGGGTTGCGTTCTCTACGTGGGTTGGGACGGGGGGCCCGTAGGCGAGTGGCTGGAACGGGCGCTGGAGCAGGCGGCGGGCCGGATCGCATACGTGGCACCGCTGGCCCTCGCCGGGTGGGGTCTGGCGTTGGTGATGCGCCCGTTCGTCACGGCCCCCGGAGCCTTGAACGCGGGGGCAATCCTGGTGCTCGCCTCGCTGCTCTTGGCCTTCGCGGCGCAGACCGCCGGGCTGGGACCCGAGCATCCCGCCCGCCACGGCTACTTCGAGCAGCGCTTCTTCACCGTCCACGGAGGTGCTGTCGGCGAGGCTCTGTACTGGGCCGCGACGACGCTCTTCCAGCGCCTCGGGGCACAGATCCTGGCCGTCTTGATGTTCGCCAGCGGCGTGCTGCTGCTCACGGGAACCACCGTTGCCGGCCTCATGGCCCGCGCCGGGCGGTTTGCGCGGAGCGCCGGCACCGGGACCCGCGAGTTGGCGAAGACGGTGCGCACTGGCCGCCAGGGCCTCGAGGGCTTCGATTCCCGCCCGGACGAGATCGCGATCACGCGTGCCGGCCCGACCGAGCCGCTCGTCGCCGAAACGCTCGAAGGCGAACCGGACGCGGGCGAGATCGAGGCCCAGGAAGCTCGCGATCAACAGCCTGAGTGGGCCGAGGATGAGGTCGACGCTCCCGAGGGTCGGTTCGCTCACGAGGAGTCGCTCGGGCACGAACCCGAAGGCGAGGATGAATCTGCGAAGGGCGAGGAACGACAAACGACGAACGCCGAACTCACCCCAATGGGAAACCGCCGGAGCGCGGTCACCGAGTCCGACGAGGTCGACTACGCCCTTCCCGGCGCCAAGCTGCTCCAGCGGGGCAAGGGAGATCCCGGCCCGGACATACGCGACCGCGAATCCGTCGCCAAGGCGCTGCTGGACGCGCTGCGCCACTTCGGAGTCGAGGCGAAGCTGCTCGGAGTCGTCAGCGGACCTCACGTGAGCCGCTACGAGCTTCAGCTCGCGCCGGGTACGAAGGTCTCCAAGGTGGCCCGGCTCCGCGACGATCTGGCCTACGCGCTCGCCTCCACGGACATCCGCATCCTGGCGCCGATTCCGGGCAAGAAGGCGGTGGGCGTGGAAGTGCCAAACCAGCGCCGGCGCCTGGTTCGGCTGGGCGACATCTACGACGGGCTTCCGAAGGGCTCCTCGCCACTCGCCGTATGGCTCGGCAAGGACGTGTCCGGGCAAGCCGTGTGGGCCGACCTGGCGCCGATGCCGCATGCGCTGGTCGCCGGCACCACCGGGTCGGGCAAGTCGGGCTGCATCAACGCGATGCTGTGCTCGGTCCTCCTGCACGCCTCACCGAACGAGGCTCGCCTGGTGCTGGTCGACCCGAAGCGGGTCGAGCTGAACCACTACGAACGCCTCCCGCACCTACTGACCCCGGTGGTCACCAATCCGCGGATGGCTGCCAACGTGCTCGCCAACCTGATCGGCGAGATGGAGAGCCGCTACGGCGTCATGGGCGAGGCCCGAGCACGCAACCTGGCCGAGCTCAACCGGGCGCGTCGGAAGACGGGCGAGCCACCCCTCCCGTACATCCTCTGCGTGATCGACGAGCTGGCGGACCTGATGATGATCGCCCCCGCGGAGGTCGAGGACTCGATCATCCGGCTGGCGCAGAAGTCGCGGGCTGTCGGCATCCATCTGGTGCTGGCGACGCAGCGTCCGTCGACCGACGTGATCACCGGGACGATCAAGGTCAACATCCCGGCCCGGATCGCCTTCTCGGTCGCCTCGCAGGTCGACTCTCGCGTGATCCTCGACCAGGGCGGCGCCGAGACCCTGCTTGGCCAGGGCGACATGCTGTTCCGGCCGGTCGGGACCTCGAGGCTACAGCGGCTCCAGGGGGCGTTCGTGACCGAAGCCGAAATCGCCCGCCTGGTCTCTCATTGGGCGCGCCAGGGGGAGCCCGAGTTCGACGAGGCGCTGCTCGAAGTGCGCGAGGAGACCGGTGATCAGCGCGACGACGAGTTGTCGCCGGATCACGACGACCTGATCGCTGAGGCAGCGCGAATCGTCGTCCAAAGCCAGACCGCGTCCGTCTCGATGATCCAGCGCCGGCTTCGCGTCGGCTACACCCGCGCCGGCCGTTTGATCGACATGCTCGAGCGGCGCGGGATCATCTCCGGGTACGAGGGCTCGAAGCCTCGTCAAGTCCTCGTCTCCGAGGGAGAGCTCGGGCGAACGCTCGAGCGGCTCGGCGGCGACGGCGGCGCTCGGTCACCCGAGAGCGTCGAGCCCGACCGCGAGCCCGACGCGGGGGCCGAGCTGGAGCCCTCAGCGGCTGAGCGCGCGTAACAGCGTTAGTGGACCGTCCGGACGGCGCGTCGGCGCCCGGGCGGCGAGAATATGCCCCGTCATGACGATCAGGGACGAAGGAGAGGGACTGCCGATCGGCGAGGTCCTGAAGCGGACGCGCACTCGTCGCAAGATCGACATCCGCACCGTCGAGCAGCAGACCAAGATTCGCATCAAGTACCTGCGCGCGCTCGAGAACGAGGAGTGGGACGTTCTCCCCGGGCCCGCCTACGCGAAGGGCTTCCTGCGCACCTACGCTCAATTCCTCGGCCTCGACGGGGATGCCCTGGTGGACGAGTACCGGCGAACGGTGGAGGCGGCGCTCGACGCCGACCGCGCGTATCTGTTCAGCGAGCCGGTGCTGGAGCGCCGCCGGCGACCTGGTGAGGAGCCGCGGCGCCGCTTGCCCGTGAGCGTGTCCGCGATCGGCGTCCTGGGCGCGGCCGTCGTTGCCCTGCTCCTGGTCCTAGCGTTGACCGGGTCGGACGACAGCGGCAGCAAGGACCGGCACGGCCAGAAAGGCAAGCACGACAAGGCCCAGCAGAGGAGCGGGGGCGGTCCGAACGAAGGCAACCCCCCCTCACGCCCGGTCAGGGTGGCGCTGATCACGCGCGACTCCATGGAGGTCTGCCTGGTGACCGGCGACGGCCGGGCCCTGATCGACGCGCAGACGCTGATCTCGGGCGTCAAGGAGGGACCCTTCCAGCCCCCGGCCGACAACTACCGCCTCGACCTTCCGAGCGGGGGGGCGATCACCCTGACGCTCGACGGGAAGCCGCGGCTGGTGCAGTCTAGGGGGCGGGCGAGCTACGAGATCAGCTCCGACGGCGTTCAACCCACGAGCTTCAAGGGACCGGATTGCCCTTGAGCGCCGACGCGGTTCGGGCCGGGATCGTCGTCACCGGCACCGAGGTCCTGACGGGCCGAGTAAGCGACCGCAACGGCCCGTGGATCTCGGAGCGACTCGGCGAGCTGGGCGTGGAAGTCGCCCACATCCTCTGTGTCGGAGACCGCACCGACGACCTCGAGGCGGCGCTGCGGTTCCTTGCCGCCGAGGGCGCGGACCTGATCGTCACGAGTGGCGGGTTGGGTCCGACGGCCGACGATCTGACCGCTGAGGTGGTCGCCCGGTTCGCGGGACGGGAGCTGGTCCTAGACGAGGGGATGGAGGAGAAGATCGCACGCATCCTCGCCCAGTTCGCCCGCCGCCTGCGCTTCGATACCGAGGCGCTTCGCGAGGCCAACCGAAAGCAGGCGATGGTCCCGAGTGGCGCGACCGCCATCGACCCGGCCGGGACGGCGCCTGGGCTCGTGGTCCCAACCGGGGGACCCACCGTGATCGTCCTTCCAGGGCCGCCACGGGAGCTTCAGACCATGTGGCCGGCGGCGCTCGAAGCAAAGCCGGCCCGCGCCGTGTTGGACCGTGCGACCGCGTTTCAGGGCTACACCCTGCGGCTGATCGGCATTCCCGAGTCCGAAATCGCCAAGACCTTGCGTGAGGTCGAACGCCACAACGATCTTTCGGCGCTCGAGATCACGACCTGCCTGCGCGGTGGCGAGCTGGAGATCGACGTCCGCCATCGCGAAGGGGCGGACACCGCGGCCGAAGCGGTTCGCGCCGCGTTCGAGGAGCGTCACGGCCGTTACCTGTTCTCGGAGGATGGGACCACGATCGACGAGCAGGTGGCGGAGCTGCTGCGCGGGCGCCGGGTCGGCCTTGCCGAGTCGTGCAGCGGGGGGCTGCTGGCGGCCCGCCTGACGGGGCTGCCGGGCGCCTCGGAGTACGTAGCCGGCAGCGTCGTCGCCTATTCGAACCAGGCGAAGTCGGACCTGTTGGGGGTCGATCCCGAGTTGATCGAACGCCACGGCGCCGTCTCGCCAGAGGTCGCAGAGGCGATGGCCGATGGAGCGCTGGCGCGGTTCCGCGCCGATGTCGCCGTCTCGATCACCGGGATCGCCGGCCCCGAGGGCGGCACCAAGGAGAAGCCAGTCGGCTACGTTTGCTTTTGCGCCAAACTCGCCGACGGGCGAAGCCTCGCCCGGGACCCGGTGATCCCGGGCGGCCGCCAGGACATCCGCGAGCGCTCGGCGCTGGTCGGGCTTCACATGCTGCGAGTCCTGCTGGGCGGCGGGGAGGCCCCGCTGTAATGGCCCCGGAGCCGTTCGAGGTCCACGTCGCCGAGCAGGTCCTCGACGACCTGCGATCGCGCCTCGGGCGAACCCGCTGGCCGCAGCAGCCCGCCGAGGTGGGATGGGAACTCGGCGTCGACGTCGCCTACCTGCGCGAGCTCTGCGGATACTGGGCGGACCGGTACGACTGGCGCGCGCTCGAGTCACGGCTGAACGGCTTCTCGAACCTGCGCTGGAACGGCCTCCACCTGATCTGGGAGCAAGGCACCGGCGATGGGCTGCCAGTGATGCTGATCCACGGCTGGCCGGGCGGGCCAATCGAGTTCTGCGACCTGATCCCGCTGCTGGTGGAGGCGGGGCACGATGTGGTCGTGCCGTCGCTGCCGGGCTACGCGTGGTCCGACGACCCGGGCCGGCCCCTGAACGTGGCCGGGGTCTCCGAGCGGCTGCGGGCGCTGATGGAGGAAGGCCTGGGGTACGAGCGCTACGCGGTCCAGGGCGGCGACTGGGGAGCGAACATCTCGGCGCGGATGGCCTTCGACTCACCGGACACCGTGGCGGCGGTCCACGTCAACGCCGTCTCGGTGCTCCCCGTCCCCGGGGATCTCACCGAGCCCCCGCTGAGCGCGGCGGAGCAGGCCTACGTCGAGGGCGGCACGCGCTGGCGCCGCCGTGAGGGCTTCCATCTGTTTCTGCATTCGGCCGCCCCGGACGCGGTCGGGGTCGCCTTCAACGACTCGCCCGCCGGGCTCGCCGCGTGGCTGGTGGAGAAGTACCGGCGCTGGAGCGACTGCGACGGCGACGTGGAGCAGCGATTCTCGAAGGACCAGCTGTGTGACTTCCTGAGCATGTATTGGGCTACGGGCACGATCACCTCGTCGATGCGGCTCTATTTCGGCGAGCGCCGTGATCGGTGGCGCCTCGGCCCCGGGGAGCGAATCGAGGTTCCGGCGGCGGCGGCCGACTTCCCCGCCGAGATCGTCAGGGCTCCGCGTGAGTGGGCGGAGAGGATCTTCGCGGACCTGCGGCGCTGGACCGAGATGCCGCGCGGTGGCCACTTCGCCGCCTTCGAGGAGCCACAGCTCCTGGCCGAGGACGTGGCCGCGCTCCTGTCCGATATCTGAGACACCGGCGGGCAAGCCCGGCAAGCCGCCGCCGGCGTGCCGTCCGGCCTATCATCGACTTGAGATGCGAGGCTCTGACTGTGAGCCTCGGAACTCGTTTCGAGCAACGGAGCGAAGGAGGAGAGAGTGGCGGAGAGTGTGACGCTTAGCGCCGCGCAGGCCATTGTCGAGGCGGCGCGCGCAAAGGCCGAGGAGATCGGCGTACCGATGGACATCGCGGTGGTCGACGAAGGCAACAACCTGACGGCATTCGCCCGCATGGACGGCGCCTGGCTGGGCTCGATCGATATCGCCCAGAACAAGGCGTACACCGCGCGGGCCTTCGACATGCCGACGCAGGACCTGGCGCCCCTCGCGCAGCCCAACCAGGCGCTGTACGGCATCGAGGCCTCAAATCAGGGCCGGCTGATCGTCTTCGCCGGCGGCATCCCGCTGACGGCGGGAGACCGGGTGGTGGGTGCGATCGGCGTCAGCGGCGGGAGCGTGGAGCAGGACCAAGAGGTGGCCGAGGCCGGCGTCGCGGCCTTCTAGCGGCGGACAAGCCAAGGAGCAAGATCATGGCCGACAACAGAGGCGTTGCCTACATGGAGCCCCGGAAGGTGGAGGTTCAGGACATCGACTTCCCGGAGCTGGAGCTGAAGGACGGGCCCGGCGTGCATCCCGACAACGTCGGGCGAAAAACCCCGCACGGGGCGATCCTGCGGATCGTTTCGACGAACATCTGCGGCTCGGATCAGCACATGGTCCGTGGACGGACCACAGCCCCAGCCGGGTTGATCCTCGGCCACGAGATCACCGGTGAGGTGATCGAGGCCGGGCCCGACGTTGAGTTCATCAAGGTCGGGGACCTGTGCTCGGTGCCCTTCAACATCGCCTGTGGGCGCTGTCGAAGCTGCAAGGAGGGCAACACGGGGGTTTGCCTCAACACGAACCCTGATCGTCCGGGGTCGGCGTACGGATACGTCGACATGGGCGGCTGGGTGGGCGGCCAGGCCCAGTACGTGATGGTTCCGTACGCCGACTGGAACCTGCTCAGGTTCCCGGACCGCGACCAGGCGATGGAGAAGATCCTCGACCTGACGATGCTGTCGGACATCTTCCCGACCGGCTTCCACGGCGTCTACACCGCTGGAGTCGGCCCCGGCTCGACGGTCTACATCGCGGGCGCCGGCCCGGTCGGTCTCGCGGCCGCGTACTCCGCTCATCTACTCGGCGCCGCCGTGGTGATCGTCGGCGATCGGATTCCCGAGCGCCTCGAGCAGGCGCGCTCGTTCGGATGCGAGACGGTGGACATCTCGAAGGGCGAGCCGAAGGATCAGATCGAGCAGATCCTCGGCGTCCCGGAGGTGGACGCCGCCGTCGACGCCGTCGGCTTCGAGGCCCGCGGCCACGGCTCTGACGCGGAGCAGGAGGCGCCAGCTACGGTGCTCAACAGCATCATGGAGGTCACCCGAGCTGCCGGCAAGCTCGGCATTCCCGGCCTCTACGTGACCGGCGATCCGGGGGCGGTCGACGACGCCGCCAAGGAGGGCTCGCTGTCGATCAGGATCGGACTCGGCTGGGCGAAGTCGCACAGCTTCACCACCGGCCAGTGTCCGGTGATGCGCTACCACCGCGGGTTGATGCAGATGATCCTCAACGACCGGGCGCAGATCGCCAAGGCCGTGAACGCGACCGTGATCACGCTCGACGATGCGCCTCAGGGCTACGAGGACTTCGACTCGGGGGCCGCGAAGAAGTTCGTCCTCAACCCCAATGACCTGATCCCGGCCTGAGAGCAGCGCCGAGCGCGAGCTAACCGAAGAACGAGCGCAGCCTGGCGACCACGAGGTCGGGCTTCTCCTCGACGATGAAGTGGCCGGAGTCGGGCACCAGCTCCACCTCCATGTCGTCGGCATACGGCTCGTAGCCCGGAAGCAGCTTCGGCGACACGTAGCGGTCGCGCTCTCCGAAGACGATCCGGGTCGGCACGGTGAGGCGCTGGTCCCGCCACCTGCCGGTGATGCCCTGGCGAAAGGCGCGCTGGTAGTAGCGGTAGAGGTGACTGATGGCGGAGGCACGCGAGTGCTCTCTGAAGCCGTCCACATAGGCGTCGATCTCCTCGGTTGTGAACGGGTCGCCGAAGTTGCCGCGCGAGAGGATGTTCCTGGTGATCCAGCCCTGCCGTAGCAGGCGGGTGCCCAGCCCGGGCGTCGCGATCATCCACGTGTACCAGCTTCGCCAGCCCTCGGCGAGCAGTCTCGGGGTGATCCGGGGCCACGGGTGGGGGGTGTTCAAGGCCACCAGGCGCTCGACCCGACCCGGGTGGACGAGGCCGAGCAGGATCGCGGTCCAGCCGCCCCAGTCGTGGCCGGCGACGCAGACGCGCTCGATCCCGAGCGCGTCGAGCAGCGCGACCTGGTCGGCGGCGAAGGTTTCGCCGTCGTAGCCGTATCCCGGTGCCTCGCTCCAGCCGAAGCCCCGCAGGTCGGGAGCGAGCACCCGGCGCTCACCCCGCAGGGCGGCGATCACCCGCCGCCACATGTACCAGTTCTCGGGCCAGCCGTGAAGCAGCAGGACGGGCAGCTCCCCCGCGTCGCTTGGACCCGTCTCGGCGAAGTGGATTCGCAGTCCGTTCGCGTCGACGAAGCGGTGCTCGACGCCCTCGAGGGGAGGCAATTCGTTGCTCATCGCGCTGCAATTTATTTGCGAACCGCGTGCCTCGGGCCACGGAGTAGGGCATAGGTTGGAGGTGAGATGACCAAGGAGCGGCTGAAGAGGCCCCGGGCGCGGCTGTTCGTGGCGCTCGACCTACCGGAGCAGGTGCGCGAGGGGCTGGTCGCCTGGCAGCGCGAAGCGCTGACCGACGCGGCGCTGCGACGGGTAGCCGCCGAGGCCCTGCACGTGACCCTCTGCTTCCTCGCCTACCACCCTGAGCGCGCCGTCGAGCGGATCGCCGAAGTCGTCCAGGGGATGGAGCCGCGACCAATCCGGATCCGCTTCGACGCTGAGTCCGTGCCGGTTCCGTCGAACCGCCCCCGCCTGTTCGCGATCGATGCCCGGAGCGAGGCTGCGATCGAGCTCCAAGCCGAGCTCTCCGACGCGCTCGTCGCCGAGCGCTTCTACAAGCCGGAGAATCGCGACTTCTGGCCCCACGTGACCGTTGCCCGGATCAAGCCCTCCAAGCGCTCCGACTCCGATCGGCGAGGACGCCGGAGAGGCCGCCCGATGCGCGTCGAGGCGCCTTTAGGGCCGCTGCCAGCGGCGCTCTGCGAGCCCTTCGGCGCCGTCCGGATCACTCTCTACCGTTCAAATCTGCGGCCGACGGGCGCCGAGTACGTGTCCCTGGCTGAACTTGACTTGCCGCCCGCCGAGGCGGGGAAGAGGTGATGACGATGGCAGACGAGAAGAAGACGGCCTCGCGTTCGGAGAGCGGCTCAAAGAACGGCGCCGGCGCCAAGGAGGCGAAGGCCAAGGACGCGGCCCTCCAGGCGGCGGTGACCCAGATCGAGCGCCAGTTCGGTCAGGGGTCGGTGATGCGCCTCGGCGACGAGAGCGCCGTTCCGGTCGAGACGATCCCCACCGGGGCTCTTTCGCTCGACCTCGCGCTCGGCGTCGGCGGCGTGCCGCGGGGGCGCATCGTCGAGATCTTCGGGCCGGAGTCCTCCGGCAAGACGACGCTCGTCTACCACCTCATCGCCGAGGCCCAGGCGCTGGGTGGTGTCTGCGCCTTCGTCGACACCGAGCACGCGATCGACCCGATCTACGCCAGGCGGATCGGCGTCGACGTCGATGAGCTGCTCGTCTCTCAGCCCGACTACGGCGAGCAGGCGCTCGAGATCGTCGACGTCCTGGTCCGTTCCGGCGCGGTAGACCTGGTCGCGATCGACTCGGTGGCCGCGCTGACGCCGCGGGTAGAGCTCGAGGGCCAGATGGGGGAGACCCAGGTCGGCCTGCAGGCACGGCTGATGTCGCAGGCGCTGCGGAAGCTGGCCGGGAACCTCAGCCGGGCAAACACGGTGTGCGTGTTCACGAATCAGATCCGCGAGAAGATCGGAGTCAGCTTCGGGAGCCCCGAAACCCAGCCGGGCGGTCGGGCGCTGAAGTTCTACTCCTCGCAGCGCCTCGACATCCGCCGCATCGAGACCCTCAAGGAGGGCACCGAGGCGGTCGGCAACCGGGTGCGAGTGAAGGTGGTCAAGAACAAGGTCGCCGCGCCCTTCCGTCAAGCGGAGTTCGACATCGAGTACGGGGCCGGGATCTCCAACGAGGGCTGCCTGCTCGACCTGGCGCTCGAGCACGACCTGGTGCAGAAGTCCGGCTCGTTCTTCTCCTATGGCGAATTGCGCCTCGGGCAGGGCCGCAACAACACAAAGCAGTACCTGGCCGAGAACCCGGAGACCGCCCGCGAGATCGAGGCGAAGCTGGCAGACGCCCTCGGCATCGAGCAGCAGGGGGCGACCAACAAGCCGCAAGGCGAGCAGTCATCCCCGCCCGGCTCCGATGCGACGCCGATCGCCGATGCCACCGCGGAGGCCGAGGAACCCGAGCGCAAGGCCGCTTAGCCCTGGCACAGCCGTGGCCCGGTGGCTGAGCGGACGCCAGACGCCTTCGAAGCCGCGCTCGCGGCGCTACGGCGCAGGGAGCGGCCCACCGCCGAGCTCGCCGCATGGCTCGCGAAGCGCGGCTACGGACCCGAGGAGATCGAGGCGGCGATCGGTCGACTGGCGGAGGTTGGCGAGCTCGACGACGAGCGCTTCGCTCGGCGGTTCGCCGAGGACAAGCGCGAGCTGCGGGGCTGGGGCGCCGAGCGGATCCGCGAGGCACTCGCCGCCCGAGGAATCCCTGCCGCCCTAGTCGAGACGGCGCTGGAGGGCGACTCGCATGGCTCACAGGTGGGACGGGCACGCGACCTGCTCGCCCGGCGTGGGCGGCCCCTGGATGCCGATGCCGATCGCGCCCGGGCGCTCGGCTACTTGACCCGGCGCGGCTACGAGTACGAGGTCGCCTATGAAGCGATCCGCCTGGCGGCTCGCCGGTGCGGGTAGGGCTTGCCAGAAGGCGAACGCATCTCTACGATCAAGGAATGCGACCGTCGGTCGCCCGTAGACACGAATGATGCTGTTTCAGGCTTGATACCGAGAAGGCAAACGACTTCCAGCACCCCCCGAGAGCGGGAGGATTCGCGCCCGACCTAGGCGCCCCGGCGCAATAGCGGACATAAGTGTCTCCGGCGTTGCCGGTTGCGGGCCCGTCGAGCAAGGGCGGTGCCCAGATAAGCGAAATCAGCCGGCCCGGAAGGGAGAGGTGGCAATGGAGATACGCGCGCTGCTACAAGGGTGGAGACGGAGTGAGCCCAGCAGGCAGGACCCCGGCGAGGCGCGCGAGGGCTCCCGCGATCCGGTCCCGGATGAGCTCGCGGCGCGGCGGGCGGAGATCGCGCGGATGGAGGAGCGGGCCCTGCGCGAGACCGAGTCGCTGGAGCTTCAGCGCGGTGATCTGGGGCGGCGCGTCCGCGCGCTCGAGGACCGCGAGCGCAACCTGATCCAGCAGTCGGAGGAGTTGAAGCGCGCGAAGCAGGTTCAGCGGCGCGAGCTGGAGCGGATATCGGGGTTGAGCGCCTCGCAGGCGAAGCAGCTCCTGCTGGCAGATGTCGAGCAGGAGGCCCGCCACCAGGCCGGGGTGAGGCTGCAGGAGATCGAGGCCGAAACGAAGCGGGAGGCCGAGCGCCGTGCCCGCAACATCCTCTCGGTCGCGATGCAGCGACTCGCGGCCAGGCACGCCGGCGACAACACGACGCGCCTGGTCGAGCTGCCGAGCGACGAGATGAAGGGCCGGATCATCGGCCGTGACGGTCGCAACATCCGGACGCTGGAGAAGATCAGCGGCGTCGATGTGATCATCGACGAGACCCCCTCCGCCGTGGTCCTGTCGAGCTTCGACGGGGTGCGCCGCGAGATCGCCCGGATCACCCTGGAGCGGCTGATCGCCGACGGGCGGATCAATCCGGCTCTGATCGAGGAGACCTATGAGCACGCCAGGGGCGACATCGAGGAGCGGATCGTTGAAGAAGGCGAGCGCGCGGCCCTCGAGGCCCGGGTGCACGGTGTCGACCCGGAGCTGATCCGCCTCCTGGGCCAGCTCAAGTTCCGCACCAGCTACGGGCAGAACGTGCTCGAGCACCTGGTCGAGTGCTCGCACCTGGCCGGGCTGATCGCCGCGGAGCTCGGCGCGTCGGTGGATACCACCCGCCGGGCCGCCCTGCTCCACGACATCGGCAAGGCGGTGACCCACGAGGTCGAGGGCCCGCACGCGGCCGTCGGCGCCAACCTGGCTCGCCGACATGGCGAGCCCGAGGCCGTTGCACACGCGATGGAGGCCCATCACAACGAGGTCGAGCCGCGGACGATCGAGGCTGTAATCGTGCAGACCGCCGACGCGCTTTCAGGGGCGCGTCCGGGTGCTCGGGGCGACTCACTGGAGGAGTACGTCGAGCGCCTGCGGGATCTCGAGGAGATCGCCTCTCGCTATGACGGCGTCGAGCGCGTGTATGCGATGCGAGCCGGCCGCGAGATCCGGGTGATCGTCGATCCGGGCACGATCGACGACGAGCGGGCCGCGCTGATCTCGCACGAGATCGCGGTCGCGATCGAGAAGGAGATGCAGTACCCCGGCCAGATCAAGATCACCGTGATCCGGGAGAGCCGGGCGACCTCATTCGCGAGTTGAAGCACTAGGATCGCAGCCGCATGGAGGAGACCCTGTTCTACGTCTTCGGGATCGCGCTGGTGCTCTCGGCGCTGGTGCTCTCGGCGCTCGGCCTACGCAGCGAAAGCTTTCCCACCAGCCGGATCGTGCTCGGCGCGATGGTTGCCTACTTCGTGCTGCTCGTGGGTGCCACGAGCACCTTCGCCGTCCTCAACGCGCGCGAGGAGCAGCGAAAGCACGAAGCGGAGCAGGCGGAGGCCGTTGAAGAGGTGGTCGGCGGGGAGGTGGCGGCGGGTGGCGTTACCACGACAACCGAGTCCCCATCGGAGACCGAGCCTCCCCCCGCACCTGCGGGCCGCAGCACTGTCAACGTGGGTTCGCCGCCGGATGGCTCACTCATCTTCGAGCCCAGCGAGCTGACCGCTAAAGCGGGGACCGTGACGATCGAATACGACAACCCGTCACCGGTCGACCACAGCGTCGCTATCGAGGTGGGTTCCGAGACAGTCGGGGAGAGCGAGATCGCCACCGACGCGACTCTCACTGCCACGGCCGACCTTAAACCGGGCAGTTTCGTCTTCTACTGCACCGTGCCCGGCCATCGCGAGGCCGGCATGGAGGGCACCCTCACCGTCGAGTAGTCGGGCGCTTGGGCTCAGCCAGCGAGCAGCGCCTGAAACGCAGGCTCCTCGCGAAGAGGATCGAGATCTGAGTCCTCCGCCAAGTATTCCCGAACTCTCCCCGACCTCTCGATGGCAAGCCTCAGATGCTCGATCGCATCGGCCTTCCGGCCGGCGAGACTCTCGCAGCACGCAAGGTTGTAAAGCAGCGCGGGATACTCCGGGTGCGCCTCGGCCACCTCCCGAGCCTGGTCGGCGGCTTCGGCGTACCGTGCTTCCCGGTAGAGCCGGTCGAATGGAGCCCAGAGCTCCGAACCCTCCGGCTCATACACCTGCCCGGGCGTCGCCCCCACGGCGAGGATCGTTGTCCCGGGGTCCTCCGCGAACGCCGTCCGCTTCACACCCGGACGGGCAAAGACGAACGTTCCAGCGGGCGCATCCACGCGCTCGCCCTCGAGCTCGAACCTGGCCTGGCCCCTCTGGACGAAGTAGAGCTCCTCGTGCTCCCCCTCCTCGTCGTGCTCGTTGATGATTCGATCGCCGGCCTCGCAACCTGTCCACGTATTGATGCCGAACGACGTAATCCCGAAGTGGTGACGCACCGGACGCCACGGACAACGGCCGTCGCTGATCTCGCCGATCTCCTCCAGGTGGGCGACTGCGAACTCGCTCAAGGGAATCCTCCAGGTCGTCGTCGCGAACGGGGCCGAATCATTCCAAGATCGCCATTACAGTTTTCAGCAGGGAAAGCGCGATATGCCAATGCAATACCACGTCACCACCTTCGGCTGCCAGATGAACGAGCACGACTCCGAGCGGATGAAAGGGATGCTCGAGTCGCTCGGCTACCAGGAGGCCGCGGAGCGCTCGACGGCCGACCTGATCCTCTTCAACACCTGCTCTATCCGCGAATCGGCGGACAACCGCTTCATCGCCCACCTGGGCGAGGCGAAGCGGCTGAAGTCGGAGGATCCCGAGCGGGTGGTGGGGGTCGGCGGCTGCTGGGCGCAGTCGGTCAAGGACGAAGTCTTCCAGCGGTTCCCGTTCGTCGATGTCGCGTTCGGGCCCGGGCAGATCCACCGGCTGGCCGAGTTCCTGACCCAGGACTCACTGACCGCGCAGGGCTATTTCGAGTTCGAGGACTTCTCGGGTCATCTGCCGGCGAAGCGGGCGCGTGCCTTCCAGGCCTGGGTCCAGATCTCCGTCGGGTGCAACTGCGCCTGCGCCTACTGCATCGTGCCGCAGACACGCGGGCGCGAGGTGAGCCGCCCTCCCGGGGAGCTGATCACCGAGATCGAGTCGCTGGCGGCCGAGGGGGTTCGCGAGGTGACCCTGCTCGGCCAGAACGTGAACAGCTACGGTCGCGACCTGCCGAAGCAGGGACGGACCACGTTCGCCGAGCTGCTGGCCCGCGTGGACGCAATCGAGGGCATCCAGCGGATCCGCTACACGAGCCCCCACCCAAAGGACATCCGCGAGGACGTGATTCGTGCCCACGCCGAGCTGCCGGCGCTTTGCGAGCACATCCACCTGCCGCTCCAGTCGGGCTCGAGCCGGATCCTGAAGGTGATGCGCCGAACCTATGACCGCGAGCGGTACCTCGACCGCGTGGCCCAGATCCGCGAGCGGGTCCCGGACTGCGCCCTGACCACGGACATCATCGTCGGCTTTCCCGGGGAGACGGCAGACGACTTCGCAGAGACCCTGGAGGTCACGGAGTGGGTCGGCTACGACGGCGCCTTTACGTTCATTTTCTCCCCGCGTCGAGGAACCGAGGCGGCGACCATGGCCGACCAGGTTTCCCATCCGGTGAAGCGGGACCGGATGGCACGCCTGGTCGAAGTGGTCCAGCGCCGCGCCCGGGAGCGTGCCCAGCGCTTTGTGGGGCGAACGATGGAGGTGCTGGTCGAGGGGCCGAGCAGAAACGACCCGGCGAGGCTCCGAGGCCGCACCGGCCACAACAAGACTGTCAACTTCGACGGCACGGCCGAGCCTGGCGAGCTGGTCGAAGTCGAGATCACCGAAGCGACGTCCACCACCCTGTCCGGGCACGAGTTGCTGAGCGCCAGGCTCCGGTGAGGGAGCGCATGCTCAGCCGGGCCCGAAGCGATTTGCCCTGCTGAAGGTCCTGGCCATCTTCGGCCCGACCGGGGTAGGGAAAACGGCGGTCGCGGTCGCGGTCGCGGAGATTCTGCGTGGACGGGGCGAAGACCCTGTCGCCGTCTCCTGCGACGCGATCCAGGTCTACCGGGGGCTCGAGACGCTCGCCGGCACGGCGACCCCTGAGGAGCGCTCGCGGCTCGAGCATCGGCTGGTCGGCTTCGTCGAGGTGAGTGGCGAGTTCAGCGCTGGGCAGTTCGCGACCCTTGCGCATGCGGAGATCGACCAGCTCCTCGCGGAGGGGCGGCGTCCGATCGTGGTCGGTGGGACCGGTCTATACCTGCGCGCCGCTTTGGCGGATCTCGACCTTCGACCGCCCGTCCCCGCCGAGCTGCGCGACGAAGTCGAGCGCGAGATCGCCGAACGGGGGCCGGAGGGGCTTCATGGTGGTGAGCTCGACCCCGACGTCGCCGCGACGATCCATCCCAGGGACCGCAAGCGGGTCGCTCGCGCGCTTGAGCTGCAGCGGGCGGGCGTTGCTCCGCCGCGGGGAAGGGAGCAGCTCTGGACGGCAAAGCTCCGTCGCCCTACCGTCCTCGTCGGCCTGACGATCGACCGCGAGGAGCTTGGGTACCGCATCGAGGCGCGGGTGGAGGAGATGGTTGCCGCCGGTGCGGCTGAGGAGGCACACCGGGCCGCGGAGGCTGGCGCCTCACGCACCGCCCGGGCGGCGCTGGGCTTCGAGGAGCTGCTCGCCGGCGATCTGGAGGCCGTGAAGCGAGCGCATCGCGCCTATGCGCGCCGCCAGCTCACGTGGATGCGCAAGATGCCGGGCGTCGAACCCATCGATCGCACCGGGCGTGACGACGGCAGTGTCGCTGAGCAGATCGTCGCCCGGCTTGGCAACTGAGATTCCCGGCGACGCTGAGCGATCGAATAGCTTCTCGACGATGTGGTTCGAGAAGTGGCAGGCGCTCGGCAACGACTACGTGATCGTGGAGGCTGACGCCCTGCCGTGGGAACTGACTCCAGAACGGGTCCGGCGCCTCTGCGAGCCGCATTTCGGAGTCGGCTCGGACGGTCTCCTGGTGCTCTCGAGGGCCGAAGACCCGAGCCAGGCGGCCGAGCTGCGGATCTTCAACCCCGACGGCTCGGAGGCCGAGCTCTCCGGCAACGGGGCACGGGAGGCGGCGCTCTATCTGCGGCGTGTGGGCTGGACGGACGAGGAGGAGTTCTCGATCCTCACCGCCGCGGGCGAGATCCGTCCCACGGTCAGCTCGCCGAACACCGCGACGCTGGCAATGGGCAAGGCCTCGGTCAGCTCACCGGACTTTCCGTCCGGCGGTCCGGACGGCCGGGGAACGGTTCTTGCGGGAAATGGCGAGTGGCGTTTCCAGCACGTCTCGATCGGCAACCCGCAGTGCGTGATCGAGGCGGGCAACGAGCTCGAAGAGCTCGACCTGGCAGCCCTCGGCCCCGAGATCGAGCGCAGCGAGCTGTTTCCGAATCGCACCAACGTCTCCTTCATTCGTGTCGAAGGGTCAGCCATCAAGGCGCGTATCTTCGAGCGTGGGGTGGGGGAGACGCTCTCTTCGGGCACCGGTGCCTGCGGTGCGGCGGTGGCGACCGTCCTCCGCGGCGCGGCCAGCCCGATCATGGTGAGAATGGACGGGGGAGAGTTGACGGTCGAGGTGGAGGAGGACCTCGGGGTGTGGGTGACCGGGAGCGCGGAGCCAGTGTTCCGGGGCGAGCTCTCGTCGGAGCTCGTGCGTGCCCTGGAGAGGGCGTAGCCTCGCGGGCGCTTACCCTTCGCCTTCCGGTGGCAACCTCGAGGCCCTCCAAGCGCTCTCTGCCCTCGCCGTCGCGACGCCTGGAGGCCGTGCCCGCATACATGTTCGCCGAGCTGGAGCGGCGTGTCGCCGACAAGCGCCATGCGGGCGTGGACGTGATCAGCCTGGGAATCGGCGACCCCGATCGCGCCACGTACCCGCACATCGTCGAGGCGATGCGGACCGCCGTCGCGGATTCCGCCAACCACCAATATCCGACCAATCGGGGCCGCCAGGAGTTCCGCCAGGCCTGCGCGGCCTTTTACGCGGAGCGCTTCGGGGTCGAGCTCGATCCCGATTCGGAGGCCATGCCGGCGATCGGCGCCAAGGAGAGCATCTACCACCTCTGCTTCGCCTTCCTCGATCCAGGCGACGTCGCCCTCGCTGCCGACCCGGGCTATCCCGTCTACACCGCGGGCCCAGCGCTGGCTGGGGCGGAGGGAGTGCTGATGCCGCTTCGTCCAGAGCTCGGCTTCGTACCCGACCTTGGCGCAATCCCGGGTGAAGCGCTGGCTCGCGCTCGGCTGTTGTTCCTCAACTACCCCAACAACCCAACCGGTGCGGTGGTCCCCGAGGGCTTCTTCAAGCGCGTCGTCGAGCTCGCCGGCGAGAACGAGATCCTGGTCGTCCACGACAACTCCTATTCGGAGACCACCTATGACGGCTACGTGGCGCCGAGCTTCCTGGCGACGCCGGGCGCCAAGCAGGTCGGGATCGAGGTCTTTTCGCTCTCCAAGGGCTTCAACATGACCGGTTGGCGCTGCGCGGCGGTGCTCGGGAATGCTGACGCGATCTCCTCTTACTGGCGCCTGAAGACGAACGTCGACTCGGGCCTGTTCGAGGCGGTGCAGCTGGCGGGCGCAGCGGCGCTCACCGGGCCGCGCGCGCCGATCGAGCAAACGAACGCGGTCTACGCGCGCCGCCGCGACCTGGTGGTGGGCGCTTTGAGGGAGATCGGGGTGCGGATCGAGCCTCCCAGGGCGACGATCTACGTCTGGGCCCCGGTCCCCGACGGCCACACTTCCGCCTCCTTTGCGGAGCGGGTGCTGGAGGAGGCCGCGGTGGTCGTCTCACCCGGCTCCATGTACGGACCCAGCGGTGAGGGGTTCTTCCGCATCTCGCTGACCACGCCCGACGACCGGATCGCCGAAGCGATGACGCGGATCCGCGAGCACCTGGCTTAACCGCCTCTCAACCTTCCCTTTAGTCAGGTCCAATACGGTCGCGATTCCTCAAGTCGGCCTGGGGTACCGGTCGATGGAGTCAAGCGATGGTTCAACTCGGCACACTGCTCGCGCTCGCCTGCGCCCTGGCCACCAACGTGGCGATGCTCTGCAAGCATCGCGGCGCGATGGCCGCGCCCGAGGTGCGGCTCAGCCAGCCGCTTCGGAGCGGAGCGGCGCTGTTTCGCTCGCGATGGTGGACGATCGGGTTTGGGATCGCCGTCGGCGCCTGGGGCCTGCATGTCGCAGCGCTGGCGGTGGCACCGATATCCATGGTCGAGACGACCATCTCGGGCGGCCTGGTGCTGCTCGCCTGGCTGGCCCAGCGCTGGTTCGGCGTTCGCGTCGGGCCCCGCGAATGGCTCGGCCTCGGACTGTGTGCGGTTGGCCTGGCGCTCTTGGCCGTGACCTCGGTGGACGCTGGAGCGGACAGCGCCAGCTATTCGACCGCCGCGATGATCTCCTTCGAGGCCGGCGCCGTGGGGGTCGGTGCGTTGCTCTTGCTCTCCGGAAGCGCGGGCTCCCTGGGACGCTCCACCGGGCCACTGCTGGGGGTCGCCGCCGGTTTGCTGCTCGGAGTCGCCAACGTCTCGATCAAGGCGCTCACCGGGACCGTGCCTGGTGATCTCCTGACCATCATCAGCCCCTGGACACTGGTCGCGCTGGTCGCCGGCATCGGTGCCTTCTTCGGGTTAGCCCGCGGGCTGCAGACCGGCGAGGCGATCCCGGTGATCGCGCTTACTGCGGTGGCCGCGAATTGCGCTTCGATCGTGGGCGGCATACTGGTCTTCGGTGACCCGGTGGGGGACAGCCCGCTGGCTGTGGTGGCGCGCTGCCTCGCATTTGCCACAGTGATCGCGGCCGTGGCGCTGATGCCCGCGCCGCGTCGAGCCGCGAGCGCCCCGGCGTAGCGGCCCGTTCGCACGTAGCATCCCGGGGTGTGGCGGAGCGCCAGCGGATCTCGTCCGGCTCCCCGTGGGAGCCGAAGGTCGGCATCTCGCGCGCCCTGCGCGTTAGCGACCGGGTCCTTGTCTCGGGAACGGCGCCAATCTGGCCCGACGGCCACTGCGATCCTGACCCGGAGATTCAGGCGAAGCGCTGCTTCGAGATCATCCTCGCGGCGCTTGGTGAGGCCGGTGCCGAGGCCAAGCACGTGGTTCGCACGAGGATCTTCCTGACCAGCGCCGATGACGGCGAGGCCGTCGCGCGGGCCCACGCCGCCATCTTCGGCCAGACCCGGCCGGTCTCGACCATGGTCGTGGTGCAGGGTTTTCTCGACCCGCGCTGGAAGGTCGAGGCTGAGGCCGAGGCGATCCTGGCATAGCCGCCGAACGCACCAACGAACCCCCAGCGGTGCACGCTGGGGGCTAGGCCGCAGCAGGCAACTTGTCCTCGGCCTCCAGCGTGTCGCGAAGCCCCTGCTCGAGGCCGCGCGGCGAGTAGCCCAGCTCGGCCATCGCCTTGTCGTGCTTGGCCCAGAAGGTGACGTTGTCGGCCGAGCTGATCAGCTCGCGGAGGTTCGGGCCCTGCCCCATCATCTTGCCGACGAGCGGCCCGAACGGGGTCATGACCTTCATCAGCGGGGTTGGCAAGGCGCGCTTGGGCGGCTTCTTACCGGCCACCTGGGCGAGGGTCTGGATCAGCTCGCGCATGGTCGTGATCTGGCCGCCGAGCACGTAGGCCTCGCCTGGCATGCCCTTGTCCAGGGCGAGCAGAACGCCGGCGGCGACGTCGTCGACGTGCACCATGTTGAAGCCCAGGTCCGGGAAGGCGATCAGCGGCATCCGCCCCGCCAGGAACTGGTTCATCTGCTTGCCGATCGGGGAATGATCCTGCGGCCCGTAGACACCCCCCGGCTGGACGATCACGCACGGGAGCCCCTCCTCTGCGATCAGGCGCTTGGCGAGCCTGTGCGCCTCGAGCTTCGTCTCCTCGTAGTAGGACGTGAAGTTCGTCCCTGGGTGCTCGTAGCTCTCGTCGACGACCTGCCCCCTGGTGTTCCCGAAGGCGCCAACGGTGGAGATGTACACGACCTTGGAGAGCCTCGCCTGCAGCGCCCCGCGCAGCACGTTCTCCGTGCCGATCACGTTCGCCTCGTACATCGCCCGATGCTCCGACTCGGGGATCCCGACCTCGTAGACCGCCGCCCCGTGGATCGCCGCCTCGCAACCCTGCATCCCGGCTCCGATCGCGTCCTTGTCCCCCAGGGCGCCCGGGACGATCTCGCAGCCCAGTTCGGCGAGCGCCTGGCCCTTCTCGGCGTTGCGTACCAGCGCCCGAACCTCGTCGCCCCGCTCGCGCAGCGCGTGAACCACACGGCCGCCGATGAACCCGGTTCCTCCGGTGACGAAGACCCTCATCCGCGCCGAAGCCTATCCGGGCGGCGAGCGGGCCGAGCGGCCTACACTTGAATGAGTGCAGAGGACCCGCCAAGGCCGCACGGCACAAACCCAATACGGGGCGGGCGGAGCCGGGGTCGAGAACCCTCGTGCGCGCCAGCGTGCGCTGGCCGTGGGAGTCCTGGACGCCTCGCCCAGCGACGGCGATCCGCTGGCCGAGCTGAAGGAGCTGCTGCGTACCGCCGGAGTGGCGACCGCTGGAGAACAGGTCCAGGTGCGCTCGCGCCCTGACCCGGACCGCTACCTCGGACGGGGCAAGCTGGCGGAGGTGAAGGCCGAGATCGCCCGCAGCGACGCCAACCTTGTCGCCTGCGACGACGAGTTGGTGCCACGCCAGGAGCGAAATCTCGAGGCGGCACTGGGTGTACCGGTGATCGACCGCACCGCAGTGATCCTTGACATCTTCGCCGACCACGCGCACAGCGCCGAAGGGAAGCTTCAGGTCGAGCTGGCACAGCTCGAGTACAACCTGGCGCGCATGCGGGGGCTGTGGACCCATCTCGAGCGGCTCGGCGGCGGGATCGGGACCCGCGGGCCGGGGGAGACCCAGATCGAGACGGACCGCCGCCTGGCCCGCGACCGGATCGCGACCCTGCGCCGCCGCCTCGAGCGCTTGGGGCAGAACCGCCAGGTGATGCGGGCACGGCGCCGCGACTCGGCGCTCCCAACCGTGGCCCTGGCCGGCTACACGAACGCTGGCAAGTCGACGCTCTTGAACGCGCTCACCGGAGCGGGGGCGGGGGTGGGCGAGAGACTCTTCCACACGCTCGACCCCACCACGCGCGCTTACCGCCACCAGGGCCGCCGCTACCTTGTGACGGACACGGTCGGCTTCATCCGCAAGCTCCCGCACCAACTGGTGGAGGCCTTCAAGGCGACGCTGGAGGAGACCGTGCTCGCCGATTTGATCATTCACGTGGTGGACGCGTCAGAGCCCGAGGAGTGGCGCCGCGAGTCGATAGCCGCGGTCGATTCGGCGCTCGAGGAGATCGGTGCCGGGGAGTCGCCGCGGCTCGTGGCTTTCAACAAGATCGACCTCCTGGATGCTGCCGCGGTGCACGAGCTGACCATCCGCGAGCCCAAGGCGATTGCGATCTCCGCCGCCACCGGGCAGGGCCTCGACGAGCTGCGGGATCGGATCCGGGGTGCCTTCGAGGAGACGCTGCGGCCGGTCGAGCTGCTGTTCCCCTACTCCGAGGGAGGGGTGCTCGCCGAGCTTCACGAACTCGCCGGCGACCTCGAGCGTGAGGACCGCGCCGAGGGGGTCGTCGTCAGGGCCCGGATCCCCGCCGCGCTTGCCCACCGGTTCGCGGACTTTGCGCGAAACGGATGCGGGCCTGGGATGGGCCCTAGCGGGACCGTCTAGAGGTACCTCTACGCTCTGAGCACCATGGAGTTTGCCGTCCGGTTGCTGCGGAAAGGCGCCAGGCTCCCGAGCCGCGCCCACATGGGCGACGCGGGCCTCGACCTGCATGCCGTCGAGCCTGCGACCATCGGGCCGGGGGAGCGAGCCAGCGTCGGCACCGGAATCGCGGTCGAGATTCCTCCCGGCCACGCGGGGCTGGTGCTGCCACGCTCCGGCTTGGCCGCCGAGCATGGGATCGCGCTGGTCAATGCCCCGGGACTGATCGACTCGGGATACAGGGGAGAGGTCCGGGTGCTCCTCCTGAATACCGACCCCGCCTCCCCCTTCCAGGTCGACCCTGGGGACCGAATCGCGCAGCTCGTGGTGGTGCGGATCGCCGCTGCTGAGCCGGTCGCGGCGATCGATCTGGTCGAGCTGCCCGCCAGCATGCCAATGGCGACCGGAGAGGGCCCCGCCAGGGGTGAGGGCGGCTTCGGCTCCAGCGGCCGCTGAGCTGGCGCGAAGCTCGCGCCAGGCGCGAGTAAAGCGCCACATCTTGCCCGGCGTGGTTCAGTTGAAGCTGAACGGCGGGTAGCGGTCGGTCGCCAGGACGAAGGCGTAGGCCACAACCCGGTTTCCCCAGCGGATCACGCTCTCGACGATCCCGAACAGGCCCTGTGGATAGCGGCCGGTGAACAGGACGGCGAACCAAGCGATGATCACGCAGAAAAACGCCAGCAGCCAGAGCACCGCGAGCACGATGTAGTGCGGAATCGCCAAGAACCACTTGACTAGCGGCAGCCAGCGATTGAGATCCCGCTCAGCGTCCGGGTAAGGGAAGTCCAGGCGGACCGACTGGTGCTCGTCGGTGGAGGGGTAGCGATCGTCCATCAGCGCCACGTAGACGGTGATCCTGTTGTGGAACCGCAGCAGCTCCTGGTTCCAGTCGAACCACCAGCGAGGGTACTTGCGCCGGAAGAGGATCATCAGCAGCGGCGGTAGGAAGAGCAGGCCGGCGCCCCCCACGGCGATCGTGGCACGGCCCCAGCTCGCGGCGCCACCCCCGATCGCGGCGACCAGGATCAGGATCGGGATCGCGGTGAAGATGCGGAGGCCCGTCGTCAGTCGGTTGAGCGGGCGGTCTGGGTAGTCGACCGAGAACTGGACCGGATAGTCGCCGTTGGGCATCGCCGGCTCCTTCCTTGTTGATTTCGACCGGTATCCCGGAGGCTATATGCGTGCCGGGCGAACCCGCGAACGATCAGCCGCGCAGCGCGGCCCGCCGGGCGGCCTCGTGGGCGGCGGCCTCGAGCGCGTCGTCGAGCGGCTCCAGCTCAGGCGCGTCACCGTAGCGACGGGCGAGAGCGAGCCGGATCAGGCGATCGGCGAGCCAGGCGTTCTTGGGCAGCAGGGGTCCGTGCAGGTAGGTGCCAATCATGTTCTCCCGCCGCACTCCCTCGAGTCCGTCTGTGCCGTTGTTGCCATGCCCGCGGACCACGCGGCCCAGCGGCTGAGCGCCGTCACCGAGGTAGGTCCGCCCGCCGTGGTTCTCGAACCCGGCCAGCTCCCTGGGCCCCTGGCCGAGGTCGACCTCGATCTCGATGTTTCCGATCAGCCTCGGTCCGGGCTGGCGCACCGTCTCCAGGTCGGCGAGACCGAGGCCGGGGATCCGCTCGTCGCCGAGCTGGTAGCTGTGTCCGAGGAGTTGATAGCCGCCGCAAACGGCGAGCAGCACCCCGCCGTCGTCGACGGCCTCGGCGAGGCCTGCGCGCTTGGTGGCCACCATGTCCGCGGCGACCATTCGCTGGTCGCGGTCCTGGCCCCCGCCGATGTAGATCAGGTCGTGGGCGGCCGGGTCGAGCGGCTCGCCCGCCCCCGCGGCGACGTACGAGAAGCCAATCCCCCGCCACTCGCACCGCCGCCGCAGGAACAGGATGTTGCCGCGGTCAGCGTAGATGTTCATCTGCTCGGGATACAGCGCGACGGCGCGGAGCTCCATCACGGCCGCTCCAGGATCATGACCGTGGAACCGAGGTAGCCGTCCACCGGCGGCACGGCGAGCCGGCCCGCCTGGCGCAGGCCCAGCGTCGCGGCCTCGGCCTCGAGGGCGTCGGCGTCCAGGGCGTCGATGCAGTCCGTGTGCTCCTCCTCGCTCAGCGAGCCGTCGGGAGACACCGCCTGCCGGTGCCGCCGGATCCGGAGCCCGCCGCTGGTGCTGAGGTAGGCGGCCGGAAGGCTCGAATAGACCCAGCCCTCGGCTTCCCGGACGTCGGGAAGGGCAGCGGCCGGGCCGTCCACCACGCCGGACGGAGGCTCGACGATCGCGGCTGCGAGTCGGCCCCCCGGCGCCAGGTGGCTCGCCGCCCGCTCCAGAGCCGCACGGCGCGCTGGCTTCGAGCCGAGCATCTGGAGGATCTGCATCGGGGCCAGGATCAGCTCGAATTCGCGGCCGACGTCCAGGGTGCGAATGTCGGCACAGACAGTGTGCACTCGAAGCCCCTGCGCGGCCGCTTCCGCCTGGAGCGCCTGGAGCAGGGAAGCTTCGGCATCCACGCCCCAGACCTCGTGGCTGGAAGCCGCCAGGCGCAGGGCGACGCGGCCCGTTCCGCAGCCCAGCTCCAGGACGGGACCGCTGGCCTCGCCCACGAGTTCCTCCCAGACCGGGAGGTCAGCCGCGTAGCCCCCGCATTCCACCTCGTGCCAGATGGCCGCCGTGCTCACGCCCAATACCTTTTCGCCAGCCCTCGCTTCGCAAGCAGGTTGCGCAGCTCGAGCAGGGCCGTATACGTGGGCAGTGCGAACAGCGCGCCGTCGGCCTCGGCGATGGCTCGGTCGAGCGACCGGTCGATCGACTCCTCGACCGTGATCGCCTCCGGTGGGAGACCCGCGTACTTCAGACGCACGGCCATCTCGGCGGCGCGGGTGCCCGCGCAGGCCACGCGGCGGATCTGGCCGGCCAGCAGCTCGAAGTCCGCGTCCCAGACCCACGAGACATCACGGCCGTCGGCGATCCGGTCGTTGAGGGCGATCCAGAGGTCGAGGCGGCGACGGTCGCCGTTCGCGTCGGCCTCGAGCAGCAGCGTGCGCAGCACCTCGTTGGCGCCGGCGGGGTTCTTGATCAGCAGGATCGAGACCGCCTTGCCATCGACGTCGATCGTCTCCACGCGTCCGAACACAGCCTCCATCGTTTCCAGGGCGCTGCCCGCCTGTTCGAGCGGAACGCCAAGGCGCACGGCGGCGGTCAGCGCGGCCAGGGCGTTGTAGACGTTGTAGAGGCCTGGGAGGGGCAGGCGCAACTCGAGCCCCCCCTCGGGTGCCCGCACCGTGACACGGGAGCCGCGCATTCCCCTCAGGTCGATGCGTGTCGCGGCGACGTCCGCCTGCGGTCGGTCGGCGTGGCAGCGCGGGCAGGAGTAGTGGCCGAGGTGGCCGACGAAGGCCCGCTCGTAGACGTACGGCGTACCGCAGCGGCGGCAGTGCTTGGCGTCGAAAGCGTGCTGGAGCTCCGGCAGCGCCTGGCTGGGATCGTCGATTCCGAAGTAGGTGACGCCGGGACGGCGGGCCAGGTCGCGATCGCGGCCAAGGTCGGCAATCAGCGGGTCGTCGGCATTGAGCGCGAAGCCCGTCCGGCCAGCGAGGGCGGCGACCACCTCGGCCCACTCGTCGGCGAGATGCTCCAGCTCTCCGTAGCGGTCGAGTTGATCGCGGAACAGGTTGCCGAGGACGATCAGGTGCGGCCCAAGGTCGGCAGCGATCCGCGGCAGCCAGGCCTCGTCGACCTCGAACAGGCCCTCCTCGCCCTCCTGTTCGAGCAGCGCGGTGGCCACGCCCCAGGTCATGTTCGAGCCGGCGCGGTTGTGAACGGGGACGCGGCCCGCGGCCCGCAGTGCCGCGGCCAACATCCCGGCGGTGGTCGTCTTGCCATTGGTGGCGCTGACGATCACGGACCCGCCCGGCAGCTCCGCGCCGAGCCGCGAGATCGCATCCGGCGCCAGGCGCAGCAGCAGTCGGCCGGGCAGCGTCGTGCCTCCGCCACGCCCGCTGCGACGGCTCAGCGCGCCCGCTGCGCGGGCCAGCGCGCGCTTGGGGCCGAACATGCCGCTCATCGGGGCGGCGCGATCACGGTCAGCGCCCGCGGAAGGAGCCGGATCGTCGCCGGCAGATCGGCGAGGTGATCGCCATCGGCGTACACGGCGAAGGGGCGATCGGCGCTGATCGTGACCTCGGCGGCACGCAGGACCGTTACCTCATCGCTGTCGACATGGCGGCCCTTGAACACCTTCGGCAGGCTAGCCAGGAAGCGGAGCTTGGCCACGTGGCTTACCCAGACCACGTCCAGCAGTCCGTCGTCCAGCTCCGCGTTTGGAGCGACGAACATTCCGCCCCCGAACGCCTTGTTGTTCGCGGCGGCCACCGAGTAGCCCGTGAAGGAGCGACGATCGCCGTCCAGGGTGACTTCGAAGCGAGCCGGCTTCCACGCGGCCAGAGCGCGCAGCGCCGCGTACAGGTACACGAGGTTTCCCTTTATGAAGCGAGCCTCGTTGGCGATCCGGTTGGCCTCGGAGTCGAATCCGCAACTGGCGATGCCGAGGAAGCGACGCTCGTTGACCTCGCCGACGTCGATGGCCCGTGTCGGGGCGGCTGCGAGCAGGCCGACGGCGCCGGGTATCTCTGTGGGGATCCCCAGGACCCGTGCCAGGTCGTTGCCGCGGCCACCCGGGATGACGCCCATCGGCACTTCGCTGCCGGCCAGCACACCCCCAAGCTGGCCAATCAGCCCGTCGCCGCTCATCACCACCGGGATCTCGCCGGCGTCAGCGGCCCTGCGGGCCTCCTCACAGCCGTGTTCGACGCTGGTGGTCAGCACCAGCCTGTAGTCCAGCCCCTGAGCCCGCAGGGCTGCCTCCAGTTCGGGCAGCGCCTTGCGCGCTCGCCCACCACCGGCGGAGGGGTTGACGATGACCAGATGGCGTGCGGTGCCGGTCATGACGGCAATCTAGTCCCTAGTCGCGGGGCGGCTTGCGCCCGATCCAGTAATTGCCGGAGACAGCCTCTCCGTAGCCAGCGGGCTCGATCCCACGCTTGGCGAAGGCCCAGTCGAGTACCGCCTTCGGCGTGTAGAAGGGGGTCGCCTCACCCCAGCTCGAGGCGACCACGACGTGGCCCCGGGGGCGCAGGACGCGGGCCACCTCGCTGATGAAGGGAGGCATGTTGAGATGCGCGATCAGGTCGAAGGACTCGTCGTCGAACGGTAGTTCGGCGGCGTCCGCGACCCGGAAGGCCACTCGTCCAGAGGGATCGAGGCCGACCTTGCCGCTCGCCGCGCGAATCATCTCCTCGGAGATGTCGACACCACGAACGCTCGCCTGCGGGAACTCACGCGCCAACAGCAGCGCCCCCGCGCCTGTGCCGGTGCCCACCTCGAGTGCACGCTCGGGCGCGGGCTTCACGTGGAGGAGGGCCGCGGCCAGCGGCGCGAGGTGCTCCACCGAGCCCGCGCCAGTGCGCCCGTCCCAGCCGGCCGCGGAGCGATCGAAGAAGCGTCGCATCGGGCCCCGAATCACGGGCCACGCCCAGGGCGCGCGCACGATGAGCCGGTTCAGCACGCGTCCGGCGACGCGGATTCGCCGGGGCGTCGGTCGTCGCTCCGAGATCGCCATTTTCAAGCGACCGTCCGAGGGTAGTCCGTGGGTACATCCACCGTGGACATCTTGCCGTGCCGCTCGGTGCACGGGCACGGCCCGCTAGCCTGGGCGGGCGATGCCGGCTCCGCCACGAGTGTTCGCCGCAGCCCTCCTCACGGCGCTCGCCGCGCTGTTGCTCGCGGCCTGTGGAAATGACGGTGAAGGGGACACGACCTCTGCGAGCCTGCCCGAGGGTTGCCAGGAAGTGCAGGCGCCACCCCCCAAGCGGATCAAGCTGAAGGGGCCGCGGCAAACGCTGGGGAAGAGCCAGAGCCTGGTCGCCACCGTGGAGACGAGCTGCGGCAGCTTCGAGATCGCCCTGGACGCCAGGAGCTCGCCGAAGACGGTGAGCTCGTTCGCCTACCTGGCCCGGCAGGGTTTCTATGACGACACAACCATCCACCGGATCGTGCCCGGCTTCGTGATCCAAGGCGGCGACCCGCTGGGGACGGGTAGGGGCGGGCCCGGCTACTCGGTGGACGAGCCGCCCCCGAACGATACGCAGTACACAAAGGGGACGGTGGCGATGGCCAAGACGGCTTTTGAGCCGCCGGGCCGCTCCGGAAGCCAGTTCTACGTCGTCACCGCGGCCGACGCCGGCCTTCCCCCCGATTACGCCTTGCTCGGCGAGGTGAGCTCGGGAGAGGACGTCCTCGATCGGATCTCGGAGCTCGGCGACCCGGCAAGTGGCGACAGCGGCACCCCACTGGCCACAGTGGTCATCCGCACGATCACTGTCAGTGAGGGCTAGCAGCGTGCGGATCGAGGTCGGCGACAGGGCCCCGGATTTCGAGCTTCCCGGAACGAGCGACCGCACCGTGCGACTGGCCGACTTCCGAGGACGCTGGCTCGTGCTTGCCTTCTATCCGGGCGACTTCACCCCCGTGTGCACGCGCCAGTTCTGCTCCTATCGAGACGCGGCCGACCGGCTGGAACAGCTCGACGCCGAGGTGCTCGGCGTGTCCCCGCAAACGCTCGACTCCCACGAGCGCTTCCGCGCCAAGTACGGCCTCACCGTGCCGCTGCTCGCCGATCCCGACCGGGAGATGATCCGCGCATACGGCGTCCTCGGCCCCGGCGGCATGGTGCGCCGCTCGATCTTCATCGTCGATCCCGAGGGAATCGTGCGCTTCCGCCAGGTCGCCCTGCTTGGGCTCCGCTACCAGGACGTCGAGGACCTGAAGCGATCTCTCCAGCGGGCGCGAGACGAGACGCCAGCCTGAGCGACCCACCATCATGACGGGCGCCATCGAGCCAGCTGAGCTCGCGGTTGAGCAGGAGGGTTGTCAGCTGGCGGGGGAGTCGATCGGAGACGGCCCGCCGATCGTGCTCTTGCACGGCCTCACCGCCACCCGCCGCTATGTGGTCCACGGTTCCAAGGCCCTCGCTCGCCGGGGGTATCGCCAGGTCTCCTATGACGCTCGTGGCCACGGCCAGTCCGAGCCCGCGCCGCGAGACAGTGGCTACTCGTTCGCCGAGCTGGCGGCCGACCTGGAGGCGATTCTCGATGCCGAGGTAGGGGACCAGCCGGCGGTGCTTGCCGGCCACTCGATGGGGGCTCACACAGCTGTCTCCTACGCGCTCGCGCGCGGCGACCGGCTTGCGGGTCTGGTGGTGGTCGGCCCCACCTACATGGGGGTGGTCGATGAGCAGGCGCTGGCCGGTTGGGACCGGCTCGCCGAGGGACTGGAGCGGGGTGGGGTGGACGGGTTCATGGACGCCTTCGATCGAGGATTGGACCCGGCCTGGCGAGACACGATCCTTCGCTTCACTCGCCAGCGGATGCTCGAGCACCTCCATCCCGACGCGGTTGCGGGTGCCCTGCGCGAGGTGCCGCGCTCGGCGCCCTTCGAGTCGATCTCGGAGCTCGAGTTCTGCGACCTGCCCACCCTCGTCGTCGCGAGCCACGACGCAGCCGATCCGAACCACCCCTATGCCGTGGCCGCCGCCTATGCGGAGAGCCTCCCCGAGGCGCGCCTGATCAGCGAGTCCGAGGGCGAGTCCCCGCTGGCCTGGCAGGGTGGCAGGCTGTCGCGGGAGATCGCCTCCTTTTGCGCCGAGCCGGGCGTCGCGGAGCGGCTCGGGTAGGGAGCTGGCCTCGTCTAGGGATGCGGGCGATCCCGCAGGCGGTAGACCAGCCGCAGCCCGGACCAGGTGTCATCGATCGCGCACACCTTGTTGTCGACCAGGCCATTCGCGATCGCGACCTCGCGCACGACGTCCTCGGTCAGGTCCGTGGCGACACCCGAGGAGCGCTTCGGCCACGCGATCCACAGCCCGCCATCCGGCTTCAGGGCCGCGACCAGCCGCGGGAAGCGCCGCTCGAGCTCGGAGCGCCGGGTGTGGAAGGCGACGATCACGTCCAGCGGCCCCCGGACCCGGGTGCGAACCGCGACCCCGTCGGGCAGCGGCCCCAGCGCGCGCCGGAAGTCGTTCGGAGCACCGGCAAACCCGACCCGGTGGCCCTCGGCTATACCCAGCTTGCGGGGCAGTGGGGTGCCGGAATAGCCCGCCATGGTTATGTGAACCCGGGAGGCCGAGGCATCCACCGCAGGCTACGCAACCCGACTATCCATCCCCCGTATCCTTCGCCGACGATGATCGACGACGGCAGCGCGATCCACTACGCGGCGGTCGAGCGCGGGACGCCGGTGTACGGCTCCGATGGGGTGGAGGTCGGAAAGGTCGACGAGGTGGTCGACAACTACCGCGAGCACATCCTCGACGGGATCGTGATCGAGGCTCCGGGACGAGAGCTGCGGTTCGTTGACGGCCCCGAGGTGGCGCGGACAGCCGAGCGGGGCGTCACGCTGGCGATCACCTCAGCCGAGGCAGCCTCGCTGCCGCCGCCGAAGCGGGCTCCGGCCACCTTCCGGCCGAACCCGCGCTCTGGGCGCCTCGGACGGCTGTTCGGGGGCGGCTGGAAGCGCCAGTAGCCGCGTCCGCGGGTCAGGACGCCACTCGACGTGACGAAGGCCTAGGGGGGGTCGCCGACCAGGATCCAGTGGCCCGATTCACCGCGCCGAAGCTGATCCCGCTGCGCGAGGTTCCGCAGCGCCAGCGTGACCGTCGGGCGCTGGGCTCCGACGAGGTCGGCAAGCGTCTGGTGCGAGAGTCGGAACGGCAACACGGCGCCTTCAGGGGCTTTGCGTCCCCACAGCTCGGTGAGCTGCCAAAGGCTCAGGAGCAGGCGCTCCTCGACGCCCACGGTGTTGGCGATCGCCGCGCTCACCGCGAGGCGGCGCGACCGCCGCAGGGCGCGATCGGTGAGCGCCTCCAGTAGCTGGGGCACTTCCCTGGCCCGGGCTGCGAGCGGCTCATCGAGGACTGCGATCGCCGCCGGCTCGATCACCGTCCAGGACAGTCGCTCGAACGACGCGGACTCGTGCTTCCAGGGCCGGAACAGGTCGCCCCGCCCGAGGAGCTCCAGGCTCCGGCCGCGCTCAGGCACCAGGACCCGGCGACCGATCAGGCCGTCGAGCACCAGGAAGCCGAGGTGGTCGACCGAGGGCTGGCGCGAATCCGGCTCCCAGGGGCCGCGCTTCAGCTTCAGCACGCCCGCTGAAAAGGGCGATCCCTGGCTCTGGTGCGTCGTCGGCGGGAGGGCACGCGCAAGCTCCGCGTCTTGCTCGAGCAGGTCAATACGGGCCCCGTCGCTCGTCGGCTGATGGTTGGTGGTCGACACCCTGCGCACTAGGGATCCACTACCCGCGCCGTGCGCCAGAAAACTGCGCGCCTCGGTCGCACAGGGAACCGGGGTCATGCTCATGAGGAGGCTTGGCTCGACCTGGGCTTGTCAGATCGCTGACTTCCCGGGCCGTCTGAGCGTTCCCTACCTGTTCGCTAGGATACAAGTCGGCCGCCTGGCAACGAGGAGCCTGAGTGGCCTGTTCGAGGGTGCGACAGGGCCGCGCGAGGGTCGTGGCCATGGAAGGCTGAGACCCGAAGAGCGATCCGTCGCCGGGAGATATCGAGCCGCTTTCGAGAAAGGGGTGTACGGCATTCCGTCGCTCAGTGGCACCCAGGAGGGGACGGCGCCGACCGCGGCAGCTGCGCCTGGCATCCGGCCCGCGAGTAGGGAGGCCGATCTGCTCCGGCGCTACGCGGAGACGGGCGACGCGGCGCTGAAGGAGGAGCTGGTTCGGCGCTTCCTGCCCCTGGCGCGATCGCTCGCGCTTCGCTACCGCGGAGTGAGCGAGCAGCTGGAGGACCTGATCCAGGTCGCCAACCTGGGGCTCGTCAAGGCGCTGGACGGGTTCGACCTCGAGCGCGGACAGTCGTTCATAGCCTATGCGGCGCCCACGATTCTGGGAGAGCTTCGGCGCCATTTTCGCGACCGCGTCTGGGAGATGCGCCTGCCCAGAGGGCTCCAGGAGCGCACGATGGCTGTCAGCGAGGCCGCCGGCGAGCTCAGCGACGATCTCGGAGCGACCCCCACCGTTTCTCAGATCGCCGAGCGCCTGGACTGGGAGGACGAGGAGGTGTCCGAGGCACTCCAGGCGGAGGAGGCCCGCCGTACGCTGTCGCTCGACGTGCCTCGAAGCCGGCAGGACCAGGAGTCTGTGCCCATGGTCGAAACGGTCGGCAAGACCGAGCCCGGTTATGACGCGGTGGAGGCTCAGCTCGCCGCCGATGACGCTCCGCTTGACAAGCGCGAGCGACGCGTTCTGAGGCTCCGCTTCGAGCAGGACTTGAACCAGTACGAGATCGGCCACCGCCTCGGCGTCTCGCAGATGCAGGTCTCGCGGATCATGCGAGGGGGGCTTCGAAAGCTCCTGGTGGCGATCCAGGGATCGGGTTCACATAACGACGGTTAACGAGCGCTGGATCCGCGACTGACCGTCCAGGGCCTAGTTCTGCGACGGATCGGCCGGCATTCGTGCGATCAGCGCGTACTGACCCCCTTTTCGGGCCAAAACGTCGCTCCACAGCGTCCCTGGATCCTCCGGGAAGAGCTCGGCCGGCAGCGGAGGCTCCTCTATCCACGAGTCGGTCTCCACCTCCCCCTCGAGCTGGCCCGGCCCCCAGCCCGAATAACCCGCGTAAACCCGTCCCCGGCGGACGGCGTCCGCGAGCTCGTCCAGGCCGACGTCGGCGGACGCCAGGCCGACGTCGGCGACGACGATCCAAGCCGCAGCCTCCGGGTCGGAGAACTCCGCCAGCAGCACGAGAGCCTCCGGCTGAACGGGACCACCGACGTAGATCGGCTCGCCGCCGGCGATCTCCGCGAGCTCCGGCACCACCGACTCCACGGCGGTCTCGGAGGGCCGGTTGAGGACGATTCCCATCGCGCCCTCGTCGTTGTGCTCGGTGATGAAGACCACCGTGCGGGCGAAGTTTGGGTCGACGAGCGTCGGCGAGGCGATCAGCAGCTTGCCGCGCAGCGAGTGGTCAGTACCGCCCTCCATGACCGCTCATTCTGCCGCCGTCGGCGGCCCGGTGCCCGTGAGGCCGCACGCGGTGGGCCACTAGCTAAGCTCGAAGTGTGACCTTCGACGTCAACGAGAGCGATTTTCAGGACCGTGTGATCGAGCGCTCGCGCCAGGTTCCCGTAGCCGTGGACTTCTGGGCGGAGTGGTGCGGGCCGTGCCGGGTTCTCGGCCCAGCGCTCGAGGCGGCGGTCGCGAAACGCGACGGTGAGCTGGAGCTGGCCAAGGTGGACGTGGACCAAAATCAGTCGCTCGCCGCCAGCTTCGGGATCCGCGGCATTCCGGCGGTCAAGGCGTTCCGTGACGGCCAGGTCGTCGACGAGTTCACCGGCGCGATCCCCCCCGCACAGATCGAACAGTTCGTGGCTCGACTTGTGCCCTCGCCGGCCGACAGGCTCGCCGCCGCGGACGACGAGGAGTCACTGCGGAGGGCGCTGGAGCTGGATCCGCGCAGCGCCGTCGCAGCCCGCAAGCTGGCACGCCTGCTGCTGGAGCGAGGCGAGGCCGCCGAGGCCCTCGAGCTGCTCGAGGGCGTCCAGGGAGACTTCGAGGCCGACGGCCTCGCGGCGCGGGCGCGACTCGCCGCCGAGATCGGCACCGACGGTGCCGCAGCCTCGGCTCTCTCGCGCGGCTTCTCCGCCTGGGACGCCGGAGACCTGGAGCACGCGCTCGAGAGCCTCCAGGAGGCGATCGTAGACACCGACGACCCCGAGCGCCGCGACCTGGTGCGACGTGTGATGGTGGCGATCTTCACGGAGCTTGGGGCCGACCACCCGCTGGCTCGCGAGCACCGGCGTCGGCTCGCGGCAGCGCTCAACTGAGCCGTGATTAGGCCCGCTTAGGCCGCTCGGGCTAGCGTTCGGGGCGATGGAAGGCGATCCAGCATCGGGCGTCGGCATCCTGGCGGCGCTCGGCGCGGGCCTGGTCTCGTTCCTGTCGCCCTGCGTCCTGCCGCTCGTCCCCGGCTACCTCTCGGCCGTCAGCGGCGTCTCCGTCAGCGAGCTGGATCGCGCCGGGTGGCGTCGGATCCTGGTTCCAAGCCTCGTGTTCGTCGCCAGCTTCTCCACCATCTTCGTGCTCCTGGGCCTGACCGCGACCGGAATCGGGCAGGCACTCCAGGACCACCGGGACACGCTGGAGAAGATCGCCGGAGCGGTGATCGTCGCGATGGGGGTCTTCTTCGTCGCCAGCCTGTTCGTCGTGCGCCTGAACCGCGAGTGGCACCCGCACGCGCTCATGGCCCGGGCGGGCAAGGGTGGCCCGCTGCTCGCCGGGATGGCGTTCGCGATTGCATGGACGCCGTGCCTCGGCCCGACCCTCGGCGCGATCCTCAGCGCGGCCTCGCTGTCCAGCTCGCTCGCCCATGGCGCCTTCCTGCTCGCGGTCTACTCGGCTGGGTTGGGCATTCCCTTCCTGGTCACCGCGCTGGCCTTCTCGCAGCTGACAACCACCTTCGAGGCCGTCAAGCGCCACTACACGGCGATCATGGCCGTTGCGGGCGGGATCCTGATCGCGATGGGGATCCTGATCCTGACGGGTGAGTTCTTCCAGCTCAACGTCGAGGCGCAGCGGCTGACGCAGGACCTCGGCCTGAATCTCTAGGGCGCTCAGCCCTGCCTCGGCTCTGGGGCACCGACCTCGACCGGCGTTCCGACCGCCTCGACCTCCTCGAGCTCGCCGCCCTCGGAGTCGCGCGAGCAGACGATCCGGAAGCGTCCCGTCCCGATCCCGGCGTCACCGACGATCGGCAGGCCACGGATCTCCTCCCACCCGAGTCGCTCGAGTTCGAAGGGGTTCATCCGCACCTCGGAGGCGGGGAAGGGGCAATTGGCGTTGTGCTGGTCGATTGCCCGCGAGATCGCCTCGAGGTTCTTGGCCTCGGCGCCGCTCACTGCCCCAATGTAGCGCGGCCGGCAAGGCAAGACGGCCGCTCATCGGAGTCCTCGTCAACGAAGAACCGATGAGCGGCCGTCAGCCCGAGCTATTCAGCGTCGTCCGTGATCCAGTCTGCGCGTGTTCCCTTTCGGATGGGCCTACCGAACCCCGTAGGGCTCGAAGTTGTAGACCGTGCCGTTGATGCGCAGGCTGTCGACGGCGCCGGCCCACGTGTTGTCGCGCCCCTTCGTGATCGCGACCGTGTAGATGCTGGCGGGCGTGCCCCCAACTTGGTTGGCGGCTAGGGCGCTCTTCGCGCCGGCGAATGAGCACATCGTGGTCTGGTTACACCCAGTCGCCGTGCCGGCCGAGCCGGTGAAGTACCAGTCTCCGGTCGTCGTGGCGTTGATGAAGCCACTCCACCGGTTGGTAACCGGAGCTGCATCGGGCACCCAGACCATCGTGCTGAAGCTCGAGCCGGTCCGTGGGTTGATCTCGAGCGAGATGTTGGGCATGTTGCGCGAATCGATGGCCGCGTTCTCTCCCGTCTGGAAGACGTGGAACCCGGCCTGGGACAGTCCGCTCACGGGATCGCCAAAGAAGTCGACCTCGTTGCCGAAGGCCACCTTCTCGGCGGGCGGGGAGCCGGACGTCGCGCTGTCGGACACCTGGATGCCCAGGCTGCCAATGCCCGACGGCGGCTTGGCGCTCGGACCGGTGACCCCGAATGAACCGTACGGGCCCGCTCGCAGGTCAGCCACACCCGACCCGACCGTGTTGCGAGCGATGACGCCCCAGCGGGCGCCTACCGAATGGTGCACCCTGCTCTGGGTCGTGGGCGTGAACTTGGTGTAGTTGACGGTGCCGTCCTGGATCTGGTTGCCGTTGATCTGGGTGGCGGCATACGCGCCTCCTCCCAGAGCGACAAACAAGGCCACCATGGCAACAACCATGCTGGCCGACGGCCGCCTTCTCTTGAGTGCGTCGAGGGATCTCCTCACGACAAACCTCCTGTATGTGTCCCCCCTTGGACTGCCGAAAGCCTCCCCCGGGGGTCCATCGTCCGGCGTCTCTGTCGCTGGGGCACCCAAATGAAGCCACCTTGAGTCGAAGACGGCCGCGAGAACTGGCCAGCGGTGGATCAGCCCTTGTTATGTGACCCTATTCCTTTCTCGAACCCCACGTCGTTGTCAACCGCGTGAGAAGATTCGGCCGTGGCTCACGGGGACAGGCTCAGCGGACTAGATACCTCCTTCCTCCATCTGGAGGATGGCCCCGCCCACATGCACGTCGCCTCGACCACCGTGTTCGAGGGCCCCACCCCCGAGTACGAGGAGTTCCGCGACCAGATCGCCTCGCGGCTCCACCTGGTGCCGCGGTTCCGGCAGAAGCTCCGCTTCGTCCCCTTCGGCCAGGGTCGCCCCGTGTGGGTCGACGACCCCAACCTCAATCTCGACTACCACGTCCGACACACCGCCCTCCCTCCCCCGGGCAGCGAGGATCAGTTGCGGACGCTCGCCGCGCGGATCTTCTCGCAGCGCCTCGACCGCAGCAAGCCGGTCTGGGAGATCTGGCTGGTCGACGGCGTGGAAGGGAATCGGTTCGCGATCGTGGCCAAGACCCACCACTGCCTCGTCGATGGAGTTTCAGGAGTTGACATAACAACGGTCCTCTTCGACCTCGACCGCGACGCCGAGCCGGCGGCCGAGCCCGAGCCGTGGCTTCCGGAGCCTGAGCCTTCAGGCGCACAGCTGCTGGCCGAAGCGTTGATCGAGCGCGCCACCAGCCCAGCCGAGATCGCGCGCGGCGCCCGAGCGCTGTTGCGCGCGCCGCGTCAGGCCGCCGGCGCGGCGATCGACAGTCTCGGGGCGGCCGGCTCGATCGCCCGCACCGGCATGTCCGCCCCCGCTTCCCCATTCAACGTCGAGATCGGGCCCTACCGGCGCTTCGCCTTCGTGCGATCCGACCTCTCGGAGCTGAAACAGATCAAGAATCTGGTGGGCGGCACGGTCAACGACGTGGTCCTGGCGGCCGTTTCGGGGGCCCTGGGACGCTACCTGCGGGCGCGCGGCCACTCGACCAGGGACCTGGCGCTGCGGGCGATGGTGCCGATCAGTGTCCGCGCCGAGGACGAGCACGGGGCGCTCGGCAACCGGGTCTCGGCGATGATGGCGCCGTTGCCCGTCTGGTGCGAGGATCCGATCGAGCGCCTGCGTGCGGTTACCGCCACCATGGGAGACCTGAAGTCGTCGAAGCAGGCCGTCGGTGCCAGCCTGCTCACCGAGGTGACCGACTTCGCGCCGCCGACGATCGCTGCCCAAGCGGCGAGGCTTCAGTCTCGCCAGCGCTTCTTCAATCTGGTGGTCACCAACATCCCGGGGCCGCAGTTCCCCCTGTACCTACTTGGGCGGGAGCTTCAGGACGTCTTTCCGATGGTGCCCCTGGCGAAGAACCAGGGCGTCTGCTTCGCGCTCATGAGCTACAACGGCCGCGTCAACTTCGGCCTCACGGCCGACTATGACGCGATGCCGGACCTCGATGGGCTCGCCGGCGATCTCGAGTCCGCGATCGCCGAGCTGGCCGCGGCGGCTCTGTCGGCTAAGGCTGGCGAGTCGGGTAAGCCCAGCCGCCGCCAGCGTCGCTTCAAGGCTCCGGCCGAGCACCAGATCTAGGTTCCCCCAGCGCCCGCGGCGTTCGGCGCGCAGACCGACTGATCACCTCCAGCGCTCCCGTCCGACCCTGAGGCGATGCTCTCATTCGATGAGAATCGGCGCCGCGTTCACGCGCTGGGAGCACCGCTACGGGCTCGTCCTGCTGCTGATCCTCTGCTCACTCAGCTTCCAGCTTGCCGCTCCCGATCAGGCCTGGGCACGCTTGGTGACGATCGCGCTCCAAGGGGGCACTCTGGTTTTCGCCCTCTATGCGTCGCAGGCTCAGCCGCTGATCGCGCGGCTAGCGACGTTCGTCGTCGCCCTCGCGGTGCTGGGCTCAGCCGCTGCCCTCGTCGGCTTCGGCGAGCTCGGCACCGCCGGCGGGATCGTCACCGTGCTCCTCGTCGCCCTCGCCCCGCTGGCGATCGCCACGGGAGTGATCCGGGGAGTGCGCGCGGAAGGCGCGGTGACGCTGCACACGATGTTCGGTGTCCTCTGCATCTACCTGCTGATCGGGGTGCTGTTCGCGCAGGGCTACGACCTGGTGGGCGATGCCCAGTCGGAGCCCTTCTTCGCGTCGGGGATCGACGCCAACGTCTCCGACTACCTGTACTTCAGCTTCGCCACCCTCACTACGGTCGGCTACGGCGACCTCTCGGCGGCTACCGACCTGGGGCGCTCGGCGGCGATCACCGAGGCGCTGATCGGACAGATCTACCTGGTCACGGTCGTGGCGGTGATCGTTGGCGGCCTCAGCCGGCGCCAGGCCTAGGTACTCCCAGGCGCGCGGGCATACTCTGCCTATGGCCGACGACGCAGTCAGGCTGCGCATCGCGCTCGCCCAGGTCAACCCCACGGTGGGAGACATCCAGGGCAACGCAAGCTTGATCTCCGCCTGGATCGCAAAGGCCCGGGACGCTGGGGCGCAACTGGTTGTGTTCCCCGAGCAGACGGTCACGGGCTACCCGGCTGAGGACCTATGGCTGAAGCCGCACTTCCTGGACGCCGCGCGCAGAGCTGTCGACGAGATCGCCTCCGGGGTCGGGGCGATCGCCGCGCTGGTCGGCTTCCCGGAGCGCGATGCGGCCACCCACAACTCCGTCGCCGTGCTGGGGGACGGACAGGTCCGCGCCGTCTACCGCAAGGTCCTGCTTCCGAACTACGGCGTCTTTGACGAGCGCCGCTATTTCGAGCCGGGCGACACGCCCGCTCTGGTGGAGGTGGCGGGAGCGCGGGTCGGGCTGACGATCTGCGAGGACGTCTGGTACCCGGGGCCGCCCGCCTCAGCGGAGGCGCTCGCCGGCGCGAGCCTGATCGTCAATCCTTCAGCCTCGCCGTACCACCGTGGCAGAGGGACGCATCGGGAGCGGATGGTGCAGGACCGGGCCAGGGAAACGGGGGCTGCGTTCGCAGTGTGCAATCTGGTCGGCGGCCAGGACGAGCTGGTCTTCGACGGACACAGCGTGGTCGTCTCTGGGCAGGGCGAAACGCTGGCTCGCGCGGCCCAGTTCGTCGAGCAGCTCGTCCTCTGCGACCTCGAGCTCGCCCCGAGTCCGACCGGCTCACAGCGAGCAGAGGAGGTACGAGCGCAACCGACGGGGGCGACCGCCCCCGTGCTCGCCCGCCTCGACTCACCGGCGCCCAGCGACACGGTCCAGCCGCAGCTTGCTGACCCGCTGGAGCCCGTGGCGGAGGTCTACGAGGCGCTGAAGCTCGGCTTGAGCGACTACGTGCGCAAGAACGGCTTCGAGCGCGTCCTGGTGGCGGTCTCGGGCGGGATCGACTCGGCGCTCGTCACCCTGATCGCCGCGGACGCGCTCGGTCCGGAGCGCGTCAGCGGCGTCGTCATGCCCTCCCCCCACTCCAGCGAGGAGACGCAAAGCGACGCACGGGCGATCGTCCGGGCGGCGGGAGCCAACTTGGTCGAGATCCCGATCGAGGCCGCCATGCACGCCTACGAGCAGCTGCTCGCGACGTCGGGTGATGGTGTGGGTTCGGAGCTGGCGGCGGAGAACATCCAGGCGCGAATCCGTGGCAACCTCGTGATGGCCCTCTCGAACAGGTTCGGCTGGCTGGTGCTTACCACTGGGAACAAGAGCGAGATGTCGGTTGGGTACGCGACGCTGTACGGCGACATGGCGGGTGGCTTCGCGGTGATCAAGGACGTGCCCAAGACGCTCGTCTACGAGCTGGTCCGATACCGAAACGGCGTCTCGGATACCCCCCTGGTGCCCGAGTCCGTGCTGGAGCGAGCGCCATCGGCCGAGCTTCGCCCCGGGCAGCTGGACCAGGACTCGCTGCCGCCCTACCAGATGCTTGACCGCATCCTCGCCGCCTACGTCGAGGACGACCGCAGCCGCGACGAGATCGTCTCCGACGGGCTCCCCGCCGAAGTCGTCGACGAGGTGATCGCGATGGTCGACCGCTCCGAGTACAAGCGCCGCCAGGCGCCTCCCGGGATCAGGATCACCCCGAAGGCATTCGGGCGGGACCGCCGGCTCCCAATTACGAACCGATACCGCGGTTAGGGCTCACATAACTCCGGCGGAAGCCTCGGCTTCGCCTACGTTTCCGACGGGTTAGGCCGCTGGCCTTACCCGGCAGGTCCACACGCTGGTATCGCGACTTCATCGCGTAGGACGAACGGCAACGATCATTCGGACCAGGGCGCAGGTCCGGCCCTGATCGTCGCTGATCTCGACGTCCCAGATCCAGGTAGTGCGTCCTCGACGCCGGAGGCGGGCAACCGCGTTCACGTGGCCCTCAGTGATCGGGCGCAGGTAGGTGGCGCTGTTCGATTGGCCGATCGCGACCATCCCGTCACCGTGGACCGCCTGCCTGGTGGCCGCTGAGCAGATGCTCTCGGCCAGGGCCGCGTAGACCCCACCGTGCACGAGCCCCGCGGGCTGGCGGACGTCGTCGGTTACCTCGGCGCGGGCGCGAACCTCCTCGGTCCCGGTCTCTTGGTACTCGATGCCGATCAGCTCCCCGAGCCCGTCGCGTCCGGGCAACTCTTGAGCCTTCTCGGCCACGCCCGGAGCCTAGCTGTCGGAACCCGCGGTGCTCGACGAAACGGCCTTTGACCGGGAAAAAGCGGGTCAAGGGCGTTTTCGTCCAGGCGCGTGCAGGGGAGCCGCGGAGCACCCCGACTCCGTACGCTTTGCTACGTGGCCCTTTCGGCGGACCAGCAGGCGATGCTCCAGCTCCTGCTCGAGCGTGGGCAGAGCTATGGCGACCTCGCCTCCTTGCTCGGGGTCGAGGAGTCCGAGGTGCGGGCTCGGGCGCGCGCCACGCTCACCGAGCTGGCCGGGGCCGACCCCGACCGCCAGGTCGGCCTCGCCGACTACCTGCTCGGCCAGGCCGACCCGATCGGAAGAGCCGACGCCGTCCGCCACCTGAAGGACAACCCGGATGACCTCGAGCTGGCGACGGAGATCACGCAGAAGATCCGCCTGATCGCACCCGATGCGGAGCTCCCGAGGCTTCCGGGCGAGGAGCGGCGCCCACGCCCTAGCCGCACGCGCAGCGCTGGTTCCCGGCTCACGGTGCCTGATCGCCTGCGGCGAGCGCAACCGGCGGAAGAGCCGCCCGAGAGCGGCGTCGCTGACGCCGCGGCGTCGCCGGTTCCGCGGACAACGCTGTCCAGGCGTCAGACCCAGCTCGTGGTCGGCGTCGCAAGCGCCGCCGTCCTGATCGCCGCGGGCATCCTTGCGGCGATCGGTGCCTTCGGCGGCGAGGACGGCGGTGCAGAAACGGCGACGACGGCGAGCAACAACACCAACGCCGGCCAGGAGTTGGCCCGCGTCAGGCTGCGGCCACAGAGCGGCGGGGGTGCGAGCGGGACGGTGATCTTCGGCCTCGCGAGCGACACCTCGGAGCCGTACGTGGACGTGACGCTCGACGGGCTGAAGCCCCCGCCGAAGAAGCAGGCTCATGTGATCTGGCTCCTCCTCACGCCTGATCAGGGCTTGCCAGCTACCCTGGTCCTGGAGTGCAGCTCATCGGTGCCCGAGCCGTGCCTGTCACAGAACGGTAGCTACAGCGATCGCGTCGGGTTCGCCCCAACGGTGCTCCCATTGGTCGCAAGGGTCCGGTTCGTTGACGTCTCGATTGCTCCTGTCGCCGAGATCACAAAGGCGATCAATACTGCTATCGAGGACCAGAATGTCATTTTCAAACCGCCCGGGACGAGCATCCTCCGCGGCGCGATCCCCAGGGCGCGCGGCGGCGGCAACGTCGGATAGCGCTTCTCTGAACCCGCCCAGGGTTAACCGATGACGGGTTCCGTGCTTGCCACCATGAAGGCGATGGTCGTCATCGCGACGCTCGCGGTGCTCGCCGGGACGGGTGGCGCGGCGGCGAGAACGAACGGACAAGGACTGTGGCAACCGCCGCCCGACGCCCGCTGGCAGTACCAGCTCGAAAGCGCGAACCGCGACCTCGCCTCGAGCGGTGGAATCAACGTCGGGATCTGCGAGGCGCCTCGCTCCGGCGGCCGCTGCGTTCGCCCCGAGGTCTTCGACATCGACCTCTACGTCGACGGGCGGGTGTCGGGTAACTCCTACACGATCAACACGGCGGCGGTGGAGGCGATCCACGCCCGTGGCGCGCACGCGGTCTGCTACGTGTCGGCGGGCACCGCGGAGCGGTTTCGCCCTGACTACAAGAGGTACGTCAGGTTCGACCGGCGCCACCATCACAGCCTGATCGGCAAGCCGTTCAGTGACCGGTTCGCGAACGAGTACTGGCTCAACGTCCGGAACGGCCGGGGCCAACGCGACTTCATCCTGCGGCGAGTCGAGGCGCGGACCGAGAAGTGCGCCAGGGCAGGCTTCGACGGGGTCGAGTACGACGTCGTCGACGCCTACGCGCAGGGGAAGAAGGTGACCGGCTGGCGGATCAGGCCGCGTTCACAGCTGGCCTTCAACAAGTCTCTGGCCAGGATCGCGCACCGCCACGGGCTCTCCGTGGCCCTCAAGAACGACATCGGCCAGCTCGAACGCCTCGAGCCCCATTTCGACTACGCGATCAACGAGCAGTGCTTCCAGTACCACGAGTGCGCGAGCAATCCCGCGCCTGGCTACACGGCCTTCACACGCGAGGGCAAGGCCGTGTTCCAGGTCGAATACCGGATTCCCCGCAGCCGGTTCTGCAGCAGGGCGGCCGCCCTTGGGGCCAGCTCGATCAAGAAGGCTGGCGACTTCTCGCTCGACGCCAGCCCCTGGAAGCCTTGCCAATAGCCGCGCCCCCCCAACCCCCGGGGGCTAGGTCGCCGGAATCAGCTTGCCGGGGTTCATGATCCCGGCGGGATCGAGGCGCTCTTTGGCGGCGCGAAGGACGTCGATCCCAAGCTCTCCGATCTCGGCGCGCATGTAGGGGGCGTGGTCGCGGCCGACCGCGTGGTGGTGGGTGATCGTCCCCCCCGCTTCGACGATCGCCTCGCAGGCCGCGGTCTTGACGACCCGCCACTGCTCGATCTCCGCGCCCGACCGGCGTCGTGCGACAAAGGTGTAGTAGAGCGAGGCCCCGTCCCGGTAGGCGTGCGAGAGATGGCAGAGAACGATCCCGGGGGTGCCCTGGCTGGCGAGCGCACCGCCGATCGCCGCCCGGACCTCCTCGTAGAGATGCCCGAGGCGGCTCCAGGTGTGGGCGGTCTCCAGCGTCTCGACCAGATAGCCGAGGTCGAGCAGCTCATCGCGCAGGTAGGGCGCCTGGTAGCGCCCCCGCTCCCAGGCCCGGCCCGGCGCGCCGCCGAGGGCCGCGGCTCCACCCGAGCGAAGCACCCTCGCCGACAGCGCCCGGCGCCGCTCGACCGTCTCCGGTTCGCCCTCCCAGCCACACACGATCAGGCAGCCTCCGGCCCGCCGGCGCAACCGCAGATAGGTCGAGAGCAGGGCGAGCTTCGCTCCGGCCGTACCCGAAAGCGCCAGCGACACTCGCGTCTCCGCTTGGTCGGAGACCCGCACTACGTCCGGGAGCACGTCGGCCTGGGCAAGCGAACGCACCACCTCGGAGCCGGAGGTGAAGTCGGCCGCCATCCACGCCTCGTATAGCCGGCGCTCCGGAAGGGGCCGAACCCTCGCGGTCACCCGCGCGATCACCCCCAGCGTTCCCTCGGAGCCGACCACCAGCTCGCGCAGCGCCGGCCCGGCGGCGCTGTGGGGGATTTCGAGCGTTCGAAGATCGCCTGCCGGCGCGGTGAGGCCGATCGCCGTGACCAGCTCGTCGAAACGCCCATAGCCGCTGGACGCCTGCCCGGCGGAGCGAGTCGCAGCGAAGCCGCCGATCGTCGCGTACTCGAACGACTGCGGGAAATGGCCGAGCGTCATTCCTTGCGCGTTCAGGGCCTCCTCAGCCTCCGGACCGCGCAGCCCGGGACCCAGCGTCGCCGTTAGCGAGCGTCGATCGAGCGCGACCTCGCGCAGCCTGCGAAGGTCCAGCGAGATCAGCCGCTCGAAGCCTCCCCGCAGCGGCTCCACCCCGCCGACCACACTGGTCCCGCCGCCGAACGGCACCACGGCGAGACCCTCGCGCGCGCAGATCTCGAGCACGCGCTGCAGCTCACCAACGCTTCCGGGCAGCACGACTGCATCGGGCGCGTCCTCGAGCCTCCCGGCACGAAGCCGGACCAGGTCCGGGTAGCCGCGGCCGGCAGCCCGCCGTACGCGGTGCTCATGAGCGTCCAGCACCGCCCCCGGCCCCACCGCAGCGGCGATCTCGGCGGGAAGCGGCTTCGGCGCGGGTACCACCACCTGCTCGAGTTCCACGCGTTCCGCGGGCTCCGCTTCGCCCAGCTCGGAGCGCAGCATGGCGACCGCCTCAGGGCCGACCTCGACCCGCTTCGCCGGGTCCCCCACCCCCACCACTTCATTGGTCCGCCGGCATGCTCGTCTTCGACTCCGCTGCCGGCGGGTCTGTGGCTAGTCACCTGGGCTAGCGATGAAGTCGCAGGTCACGCGCTCTCCACCAACGCGTTCTCGATGCCGTCCAGTGCCTCGTTGAGTCGCCGCCCGATGGCCCGCCTCATCATCGGGGAGCCAAGCCTGGAGAGCCCCCGCAGCCGTTCGCTGCCGGCCAGCGTCACCACCGTGCTCCCATCTTGCCTTTGGAGGTGGATCTCGAGCGCCGCAGAGCGCAGGATCTTCGCAAACGGGGTCCCCTCGACGTCCTGCTTCCACACGTAGCGTTCTCCGACGGTGGAGCCGGTGCACCGGTAGTCCACTCGCACGCCGGTACCGCGCTCGGTGCCGAGAACGGTCGTCCATCGGCTGCGGTGCCCACCCTGAACCTGGCGCACGTCCTCGACGCGCACCGTCCGCGGCCACCAGCGTGGCAGGTGATGCGGATCCGAGATCAGCGCCCAGACCTGCTCAGGCGGCGCGTCGATCAACCGCTTTCGTGAAACCCGTGGCATCGTGGGGACACCGCCAGGCGACGCTTTGCAGCGCCCTCAGCCCTTGAGGCGGCGGAGGTCTCGCACGAGTAGGAGATGCTTGAGATGCCCGCAGACCGCCGCCAGGCTCTCCAGGTTCTCGATCGCCTCCTTACGGCGGGCCTGACTGCGCGACCGCAATGCCGGGCCGACGAGCTGCTGGAGCAACGCCGCCTCCCGGTCCGCCGAGCTGACGAAAACGCGGAGATTCCGGCCGGCGACACCAAACCGTGACAGCTCAGCCGCGGCGCGGACGATCTCGACATCGGTCTCGTCGTAGACCGATCTTCCGTCGCGGCGATCGGGCTGCACGATGCCGAACTCCTGAAGCTCGCGCAGGAGCCCGTCCGGCACCCCGGCTTGATCCAGCAGCTCCTCCGGCGTGAGCACCGAGACGGGGGCCTCCACGGACGCCGCCCGCCTGGTCGCGGCGGCCTCGCTCCCGCGGCGCGACCCCGTGAAGTCGCCGGTGGCCAACTCCTGGCGAATCACCCGCAAGGGCAGAAACTCGTCGCGCTGCATGCGCAGGATCGCCCGGAGGCGCTCCACGTCGGTCTGGCTGTAGAGGCGGTACCCACCCTGCGTGCGCCTAGGCGAGAGCAGCTTCTGATCCTCCAGGTAGCGGATCTTGGAGATCGAGATGTCATCGAACTCCTGGCTCAGGATCTTCGCCACGGCGCCGATGGTCAACGCCTTGCGGGGCCGCGACGCCGAGCCGCTGCCCGCCCCGACCGCCCGTTCCCGACTGGCGCGGCCGGTGTTCCCGTCGTCCCTGGTGGTCGCGACCGCCACTGTCAACGCTCCAGGTAGCTGAGCTTGTACTTGCCGATCTGGATCTCGTCGCCGTCCTCGAGCTGATGCGACTCGATCCGGCGCCGGTTCACATAGGTGCCGTTGAGCGACCCCAGGTCGTCGATGTAGAGACCGTCGCGGCGGCGCACAATCAAGGCGTGGTTGCGCGACACGGTGACGTCATCGAGGAAGACCGCGGCGTCGGGCGTGCGCCCGATGCTCATCCGATCCTGGTCGACCGCGAAGCTCTCCCCGGCACGCCCGCCGCCGGAACGGACGACCAGGGCCGCCCCCGCTCTGTCGACCTCGTCGGTGACGTCGACCGGCTCGTACTCCCCCGTGTCGCCCACCTTGTAGGCCATCGTCGATGCGTCGTCGCCCTCGGGGCGCGCCAGATAAGCGCCACACTTCTGACAGTAGTTGGCGCCCTCGGGATTGACGAATCCGCACTCGGGGCAGTGCAGCGCCACGCCTAGGTCTCCTCCTCCTCAGGGGGCACGGCGACCTTGCCGGCCAGGATGTCGGTGAGCTGCTGCACGTCCTGGCCCGTGATCATCACGTCGCCGGACTCCCGCCGTGCCCTGAGGCGGTTCACCAGCTCGGCGCGCAGGATGTCGATCTTGCCGTGCAGAAGCCGACGCCGGTAGGAAAGCTCGCGCTCCTCATCCGTGAGTTCGTGGATCAGCTCCTTGAGCTCCTTCTCGCTCATCGAGCTGACGTCCGGAAAGGTCTCCTCCACTGATGCGCTCCTCTTTCTCGTTGGTTCTCCGGGCGATTATAGGCTCGTAGTCAAAGGTCAAGTTGAGGTTGAGGGCGTGCAAAGGATCTGTCGGGCGAGAGGGACGGCTTTCTGCCGGTTATCCGACAGTAAGTCGTCCACGGCAAAGTGAGGTGCGATGCCGCTGGCCGCGATCGTGCCGCGCTGCGCGGCCGGATGTCACCCACCGTCATGGCTACTCCCTACTTGCCCGTTATTTCGTCCCTAGCCCGAGCGGGCTTGTGACAGCCCGGTCTTCAGATACAGAGCCGAGGCGAGGAGCGAGCCGACGAGGCCGACGAGGAACATCGCCGGCCCGATCCAGGCATTGGTAGCAAGCGCCAGGAAGATCCCGCCCATCGTCAGCCACACGGACCACCGTCCGACCCAATTGATCTCCAGGTCGATGCCGCGGCGCAGCGCGAGCTGAGCTAGCACCAAGGTGACGAGCTCGCGGACGGCGAGCACCGCCAGCGCCCAGCGGGGCAGCAGCTCGAACTTCCAGGTGACGACGATCCCGGCCAGGACCGTGAGGCGGTCGACCACCGGGTCGAGCAGAGCCCCCATGCGGCTGTACTGACCGGTGGCACGGGCAAGGAATCCGTCCAGGTAGTCGGAGGCCGAGATCACCAAGAAGAGGATCGACGACGCCGCGGTCCGTCCATCATTGGAGCTGAGCGCGAGGTAGAGGAACACGGGAATCGCCGCCAGACGGGCGTAGCCGACCAGGTTGGGAATCGTCAGCGGCCGCAGCGGCTGGCCGCGCCGCGTCTCCCGTGGTGTCGGGCCGGAGCGATCGAGACCGAAAAGGCGCCTGGTGGTCACCGAGGCGGGTGCTCAGTCGAGGCCATCGAGCAGTTCGAGCGCGCGGGCGGCCGCGTCGGCGATCGGCAAACGCTCCTCGGCACCGCTGCGGCGGGCCTGTGCCTCGACCTCTCCCTGGGCAAGCGCCTTGCGACCAACCGTGATCCGCAGCGGGCACCCGAGCAGCTCTGCGTCAGTGAGCTTCTCTCCGGGCCCGGCGTCGCGGTCGTCGTAGACGATCTCGACTCCGGACTCCCGCAGCTCCCCGTGGAGCCGCTCGACCGCCTCGCTGACCTCATCACCGTCCTTGCCGAGTCCCACCAGATGAATGTCCCATGGGGCGATGGACCGGGGCCACACGATCCCGCGCTCGTCGGCGCCCTGTTCGATCACCGCGGCGACTGTGCGCGCCGGGCCGATCCCGTAGCTTCCCATCACGATCGGGTGCTCGCTGCCCTGCTCGTCGAGGTAGTTGGCGCCCAGCGGCTCCGAGTAGCGCGTACCGAGCTTGAAGATCTGCCCCACCTCGATCGCAGGCTCAATCTCGATCGGGTGTCCCCCGGGTGCCACATCCCCTGGCTCCACGGAGCGGATGTCCAGCTCCTCGAAGGAGAAGTCGCGCCCGGGAACGACCCCGATCAGGTGCGAGTCCGGCTTGTTGGCCCCCGCGAAATACCCCTCGCCCTGAATCGCCGCGTCCTTTAGCACCGGAACCCCGGCGCCTACGGGGCCGACGAACCCGGGCGGCCCCAACTGCGACTCGATCTCCTCGGCGCGGGCGGGTCGGAAGTCCGAGCCAAGGGCGTTCCGCAGCTTGATCTCGTTGAGGCGATGATCGCCGCGGACCAGCGTGAGGACGAAGCCGCGGTCCTCGACCACCATGGGAAGCGCCTTGAGCGCGGCGCCGCCGGGGACCCCAAGGGCGTTGGCGACCTCCTCGACTGTGGTCAGCCCGGGCGTCGGCACTTCACGGGGCTGGTCCAGGGGCGGAGGCAGCTCCACGGGTTGCGGCTCCGCGGAGGCGACCTCGACGTTCGCCGCGTACCCAGGCGCGACCGCCACCTCGTTCTCCCCCGCCTCGCACGGAGCCAGGTACTCGTGGGCACCGGAGCCACCCATCATGCCGACGTCGAGCCTCGACGCGGTACCAACGGAGGCCGCACCGGTCGAAGATCCGATCGTAGGCCTGGATATGGAGCTCATAGCTGCGGTCGAGCCCCTCGGCGTCCCGGTCGAAGCTGTATGAGTCCTTCATCGTGAACTCCCGCGTGCGCAGCACGCCGGCGCGCGGCCGCGCTTCGTCACGCCCCTTGGTCTGTAGGTGGTACAGGATCATCGGTAGCTCGCGATAGGAGCGAACCTCGCGGGCGACATGGAAGGTGAGGTTCTCTTCGTGGGTCATCGCCAGTAACAGCTCCGCTTCCTTGCGGTCCCTGAGCTTGAACAGCTCGTCGATCTCGTAGCGGCCCGTCCGCCGCCATAGGTCCGCCGGCTGGAGGACGGGCATCAGCATCTCCTGTCCACCAATCGCGTCGATCTCCTCGCGGATGATCTGCTCGACCCGCTTCACCACCCGATAGCCCGCCGGCAGGAACGTCCACAGCCCGGCTCCAAGCTGGCGGATCAGGCCGGCCCGGACCATCAGCCTGTGGGAGAGCGCCTCGGCGTCGGCGGGGTCGTCTCGGAGCGTGGGCAGGAAGTAGCTGGAGAGGCGGCTCACGGACGGCGAGCCTAGATGATCGGCCGCTATGCGCGGGTGAAGCGGCGGCCGGAGACCGGCGAGGCCTCCTCATCCAGCTCCGCGCGCTTGCGGACTGGCTTCAGAAACGGGTCGCCGGTGATGTCCTTGCCCTCTTCCTTTGCGGCCGCCGCCTCCATCTGGGCGATCCGCTCAGGGGTCAGCTCATCGGCGTTCTCGTCCTCGATCCTCTGGAGCCATGCCGCGCCCTCGGCCGCCTTGGAGGCGTCGACGTCGACGCTGCCGCGGTCGAGAGACTTGTCGATCTCCTCGAACAGGGCGTCGACGAGCTCGGCCTGCGGAACCTTGCGCAGCGGCTTGCCGTGAGCGAAGATCAGACCTTCGTTCTTGGCCCCGGTGATCCCGAAGTCGGCGTGGGACGCTTCGCCGATCCCGTTCACGGCGCAGCCGAGCACCGCGACTTCGATTGGCTCGGTGTAACCCTCCAGCCGCTGCTCGATCTCGGTCACCACCGTGTCCATGTCGAACTGCAGCCGGCCGCAGGTGGGACACGCGATCAACACCGGGCCGCGCTCGCGCAGGCCGAGCGCCTTGAGGATCTCCCAGGCGACCTTCACCTCCTCCTCAGCGTGGAAGGTGGAGAGGCTGATCCGGATCGTGTCGCCGACGCCGTCGGCAAGGAGGGTCCCGAGGCCGACAGCCGACTTCAGCGATCCCGACCACTTCGTGCCCGCCTCGGTGATCCCGAGGTGGATCGGGTACTCGATCTTCGCGGCCAGCAGCCGGTTGGCGGCGATCGTGTCAGGGACGCTGGTGGACTTGATCGACACCTTGAAGTTCTCGAACTCCAGCCGCTCCATCAGCTCGACGAACTCGACGGCCGCCTGGGCCAGGGCCTCCACGGGATCGGAGCGCTCGAGCTCATGGAGGTGCTTGGGCAGCGAGCCGGAGTTGACGCCGATCCGCATCGGCACCCCAGCGGCGGTCGCCTTCTCGGCGACCTGCGCGACCTTGTCGGGCCCGCCGATGTTGCCGGGGTTGAGGCGGATGCAGTGAGCGCCGGCGTCGATCGCCTTCAGCGCCAGCGTGTAGTTGAAGTGAATATCGGCGATTACCGGGATCGGGGACTCGCTGACGATCGTCTTGAGCGCTTCGACGTCCACCTCGCGCGGCACGGCGACGCGAACCAGGTCGGAGCCCGCTTCGGCGACCTCGCGGATCTGCTGCATGGTCGCTTCGACGTTCGCCGTCTCGGTCTTGGTCATCGTTTGCACGGCAATCGGGGCTCCACCCCCGATCGGCACGTCCTTGACCCAGATCTGGCGCTTGGAGGCCATCACCAACAAGGGTAGCGGTGGCCCGGCAGGCGTCCGGCGCCCGCCCGTGCACCGTGCTCAGCCGTCGTAAAGCGCCTCGATCTGGCTCGCGTACTTCTCGGCGATCGGCTTGCGCTTCAGCTTCATGGTCGGGGTCAGCTCGTCGCCCCCCGGCTCCCAGTCGGCCGGAAGGACCACGAAGCGCTTCACCTGCTCGACCCGCGCCAGGTCCTGGTTCGCGACGTCCACGCCGCGCTGAATTTCCCCAATCAGTTCCTCGCTCGAGGCAAGTGTGGCCAGGTCGGCGTCCATGCCGCGCTCCTTCCCCCAGCGCGTGGCGGCCTCGGCGTCGAGCGTCAGCAGGGCGCTGATGTACTTGCGAGCGTCGCCGATCGCGACCGCCTGGCTGACCAGCGGTACCTGCTTCAGCCGCGCCTCGATGTTGGCCGGCGAGAGGTTCTTGCCCGAGCGGTGATGATCAGCTCCTTCTTGCGATCGACGATCCGCAGGTAGCCGTCCTCGTCGATCTCGCCGATGTCGCCCGTGAGCAGGAAGCCGTCATCGGTGAAGGTCTCGGCCGTCTTCTCGGGCAGGTTCCGGTAGCCCTTCATCACCACCGGCCCCTTGATCATGATCTCGCCGTCCTCGGCGAGCTTGATTTCCACCCCCGGCGCGGGCGGCCCGATGGTGCCGATCTTGATCCGCTCGGGGGGGTTGCATGTTCCGGCGCCGGTCGTCTCCGACATCCCCCACAACTCCGAGAGCGGGATGCCGAGGGCGTGGAAGAACTCGATCACCTCCGGCGGAGTGGGGGCGGCTCCGACGTTGCATGCCTCCACCTGGTCGAGGCCCAACCCCTTCCGTAGCTTCGAGAAGAGCTGTTCGTCCGCCTTTGCCACTCCCGCCGCGAGCTCGTCCGGCACCACTTCCCCGCGCTGCTCCAGCCGAACCTTCTCGACCGCCGCCTGGAGCGCCCGCTGGCTGGCCGAACGCTCCTGCTCCGGGGCCGCGGCGAGCGTCTGCTCGAGTCCAGCCTTCAGCTTCTCCCAGATTCGCGGCACGGCAAAGAACCAGGTCGGGCGGACCTCGGGCAGGTACGCCATCACCTCACGCGCGTCGGGGCAGCACGTGATCGTGAACCCGCAGAGCATCGGCAGGTAGTGGCTAACGTTGCGCTCCGCGACATGGGCCATCGGCAGGTAGGAGACGATCCGCCCGCCATCTGGGAACTGGATCAGCTCGTCGTAGGAGCGAACGGTCTCGCAGATGTTGGCGTGGGTGATCTGCACCCCCTTCGGCGGGCCGGTTGTGCCGGAGGTGTAGATCAGCGTCAGCACGTCGGGAGGCTGTACCGCTCGCCACGTGGCCTCGAAGTCGAAGCCGTCGCCACCGTCTTCAGCGAGCTGGTCGAGCGAGATCGTTCCGGCCGGCGGCTCACCATCGACCAGGACAACCTCCTTGACGCCCTCGATCGCACCGCGAACCGCCAGGATCTTGTCGAGGTGCGACTGCTCGGTGATCACCACCTGGCTGGCGGAGTCGCGCACCAGGTGCGCGACCTGCTCCTCCGTGTAGGTGTTGTAGATCGAGAACGGTGTCGCTCCAAGATGCATGACTGCGGCATCCGCGAAATGGAACTCAGGCCTATTGGCGAGCATCAGGGCGACCGAGTCACCGCGGCGCACGCCGCGGGCTGCGAGTCCGGCGGCGATCGCCTGCACCCTCGCGGCGTATTCGCCCCAAGTGCAGCTGAACTCGTCGCCACGGGTGCGGATCGCGGGCCGGTCGGGGTGGGCGGCTGCGGTCAGCTGGAAAGCCTCGCACGCCGTTCGCCCGTCCAGCCCGGCAGGCCTCTGGGTGCTCCTCGCGACGGTCTGTACCCCCATCCGCGCCTAAAGCCTATCCCGAAGTTGGCGACGAACGCATGCGGCACCGCGTCTGGACGGCCGCTGACGCTCAGCGAACGTTGAACCCCTCCCCGGTGAGCCTGCCGATGTCGTTCGATAACCCAACCGCGAACAGGAGCATCACGAGCAGGAACCCGATCGCACCGGCGCGCTCCATGACGCTGAAGGGGACGGGGCGGCCGCGGACCTTCTCCACCAGGCTCCAGAAGATGTGGCCACCGTCGAGGGGCAGGAACGGGAACAGGTTGATGACCGCAAGTGAGAGGCTGATCACCGCGATCAGGGTCAGCGCCTCGCGCGCTCCGAACCCGATCGCCTGGCGCGTCACCTCATAACCCCCCACCACGCCGGAGAGCTGCTTGCGCTCCTCGGGGTCGAAGATGCGAGCGATCACCCCGACCGTCTGGCTGGTGATCTCCCACATGAACCGCACCGAGTCGCCGGCCGCCTCCGCCACGCCCGGGTTGAGCGGCCGCGAGCCATACGAGAAGCCGATCCGAGTCCGTTCGATCGCGGCGTCGTACTCGGGCCTGATCGACAGGGCTCGGACCTGGCCGTCCCGCTCGATCGTCAGCTCCGCCGGGGTCTTGGCCCGGCATCCATTGGTCTGCTTGCCCGGGCACTCATGGCGGGCGACCAACCGCGCGAAGTGCGCCAGGCGTTCGTTCGTGGACGCCTCCGGGAAACTCCTGCCGTCAACGGCAAGGATGCGGTCGCCCGTCTGAAGGTGCGCGGCCGCCGGGGAGCCGGAGACGATGTCGCCGACGGTGTCGTTGAACTGCTGTGCGCCGAAGGCAAGCGCGAACAGCAGCACGAAGGCGATCAGCAGATTCATCGCCGGCCCTGCGGCAATCGTCACGATCCGCTTCCAGACCGGCTGGCGGTAGTAGGCGCGGTGCGCGACCTCGGGGGGCAGCTCCTCGTCCGGATTCATGCCGCTGATCTTCACGAAGCCGCCAAGCGGGATGGCACCGATCCCGTACTCCGTCTCTCCGCGCCGAAACTTGGCGATCGCCGGCGGAAAGAAGAGGTAGAAGCGCTCCACGCGCATCCCCACGGACTTGGCAGCGGCAAAGTGCCCCAGCTCGTGCAAGATGATCAGCACCGCGAAGCCGGCCGCCGCGAGCGCGTAACTCATCGCGACACGCCGGCTCCGTCGACCAGGGCTTGGGCGTGGTCGCGAGCTTCGGAATCCGCCGCATAGAGGTCCTCGAAATGGCCCGGCGTCCCCGCCGGCAACGCTTCGAGCGTACGCTGGACCACCTCCGCGATCATCGGGAACGGGATCCTGCCTCCAAGGAAGGCCTCGACCGCCACCTCGTCGGCGGCGTTCAGAACGCATGGCGCCGTCCCCCCCGCCTCGCCTGCCTCGCGGGCCAGGCGCAGGCACGGAAACGTCTCGAGGTCTGGTTCCTCGAAGGTCAGCTCGCCCACCGCGCCAAGATCGAGGGCCGGCAGGTCGACGTCGGCGCGCTCCGGGTAGTGGAGCGCGTAGGAGATCGGCACCCGCATGTCGGGAAGGCCGAGATGGGCCAGCGACGCGCCATCGTTCAAGTGGACGAGCCCGTGCACGATCGACTGCGGATGGACAGCCACATCGATCCTCTCGTACCCGAGCCCGAATAGGTGGTGGGCCTCGATCAGCTCGAAGCCCTTGTTCATCAGGGTCGCCGAGTCGACCGTGATCCTGCCGCCCATCTCCCAGGTGGGGTGCGCGAGCGCCTCCTCCGGCGTCACGCCGGATAGGTCGGTGCGACCTCGGAAGGGACCGCCCGAGGCCGTGAGGACCAGCCGCTCCACGTGGCCTGGCGGCTCGGCGCCGATCAGCTGGAACAACGCCGAGTGCTCGGAGTCGACCGGGATGATCCGCGCGTCGGTTGCCTCGGCCAGGGCCGTGACCAGCTCCCCACCAACCACCAGGCTCTCCTTGTTGGCGAGGGCGACGTCGATGCCCTCCGTGAGGGCGACGATGGTCGGGCCGAGGCCAGCCGAGCCGACCATGCCATTCAGTACCAAGTCGGCTCCGGAGGCCACGACGAGCTCGCGGACCCCTTCGTCGGATGCCAGCACCCGGCCCTTCCAGGCCCGCCCGGCCTGAGGCGCCGCCCCTGGGTCGGCGAGGGCGATGGTGGGCACCCCGTAATCGCGCGCCTGCTCGCACCAGGCGCTCCCAGTTCGAGCCGGCCGCAAGCCCCACGGCCGTGAGCTCGTCCGACCCGGAGACGACTTCCAGCGCCTGCTCGCCGATCGAGCCAGTGGCGCCGAGGATGACGAGCTTCTTCATCCCGACGCAGTGTAGGGGCGACGGTTTAGGTCACCTAAGCGCGGCCCAGGCCCCGGATATCCTCGTCCGATGAGCCGCCCCAGGCTCGCCATCGGTGCCCACGTGGCGCCGAAAGACCCCCTTCGGGACGCCGAGGTGCTCGGCGCCGACTGCGTGCAGATCTTCCTCTCCGATCCGCAAGGCTGGAAGAAGCCTCCGCCGCGGACGGACGCCGAGGAGCTTCGTCGCTCCGACCTGCCCGTCTACGTCCACGCCCCCTACCTGATCAACGTCTGCTCGCCGAAGAACAACGTCCGCTACGGATCGCGCAAGATCCTCCAGCAGACCTGCGAGGCGGCCGCCGAGGTGGGAGCCGCTGCAGTGATCGTCCATCCCGGACACGCCGAGGACGGGATCGAGGCCGGGATCGGCCGCTGGGCGCGGACCCTGGACATGCTCGCGAGCGAAGTTCCGCTCTACATCGAGAACACCGCCGGGGGCGACAACGCGGTGGCGCGGCGGTTCGACGCCCTGGCTCGTCTGTGGGAAGTGGTCTCGGATGCGAAGACGGACGTTACGAGGGGCTTCTGCTTCGACACCTGCCATGCCCACGCGGCCGGCGAGGAGCTCTCCGACGCGGTCGAGCGGGTGCTGGCGATCGTGGGCCGGATCGACCTCCTGCACGCCAACGACTCACGCGATCCGCCGGGCACGGGGGCCGACCGCCACGCCAACCTCGGCAAGGGCGAGATCGAAGCCGGGGCCCTGCGGGAGATGATCCGTGCCGCCAAGGCCCCCGTGATCTGCGAGACGCCTGGCAGCGCCGACGACATGCGCGCCGACCTGGCGTTCGTTCGCGCGCGCGTTGGCGAGTTGAGGTCGCGCAAGCAACGACCGACAATGGACGGCTTATTGCCGGATACCGACAAGAAGCCGTCCAGGGCATGGCAGTGGGTGACCAGATGTAGCCACGACGGCGTTCAGCGACGCCGGCGTGCTCAGTACACCAGCGCAACCGCCAGGTAGTAACCCGCGACGATCGTGAACAGGACGGCGTCCAGCCGGTCCAGGAGGCCGCCGTGGGGCCCGAAGGCCCGGCCCGTGTCCTTGATCTCGAGGTCACGCTTGACCATCGACTCGAACAGGTCCCCGACCGGCGCCAGGGCAGCGATGCACATGCCCATCACGAGGGCGTCGAGCCCGGACAGCCAGTCCTGGTAGAGCCCCGCAAACCAGAATCCCATCGTGCCGCCGACGAAGCCGAACACGAGGCCTTCCACGGTCTTGTTCGGGGACAGGTTGGGGGCCAGCCTGTGGCGCCCAAAGAGGCGTCCCCCAGCGTAGGCGGCGGTGTCGGTGAGGAAGGTGCCGACCAGTACGTCGATCACCAGCGCCCCACCGTGCACGGGCAGTTCGCGCAGGAGCACCACGTGGGCGAACGGGAGACCGATCCAGGCGATCCCGAACACGGTGATCGCCATCGACCGGGTTACCCCGTCCAGAGAGCCGCGCACGACGGCGAAGGCGAACATGAGCGGGAAGGTCGCCACGCCGATCAGCACAAGCTGGAACTGGGTGCCATAAAGGGCGGCGATCACCATCGCCGCAACGGCGACGACGGCGACCGGGATCATCGGGCGATACCGGCGGGTCATCCGGAACAGCTCGCCGAGGCCGATCACGGCGAAACCGATCATCGCGAGCGCGAATGGAAGGCCGCCAACGGCGATCACCACGAGCGCCACCACGATCCATGGCACCGCCACCCCGATTCGGGCGATGGTCTCCCTCCGGGGGCCCCTTCGCCGGGCTCGCTCCGGCGCTCCGGGGCCCGGTGGGCGGCTAGGGCGCCGCAATCCGCGGCGTCGCGGGAGCCCCTCCCTCGGGGCGGGTCGCTCGGTCGGCGGCCGCGGCGACCGGGGCGGAAAGTCCATCGTGGGGCGCGACCTTAACGGCAGGGCTTCACTGGCGTGCCCCGAACCGGCGCTTGCGCGCCTCGAACTCCTCCAGGGACTCCTTGAACGCCTCGCGGCTGAAGTCCGGCCAAAGCTCGTCGCGGAACACCAGCTCCGAGTAGGCGCATTGCCACAGCAGGTAGTTGGAGATCCGCAGCTCGCCGCTGGTGCGGATCAGGAGGTCCGGGTCGTGCATCTCGGGTGCGTACAGCCGGTCGCGGAACTCCTCTTCCGTCGAGCCCTCGAAGGCGGCCGCGGCATCCACGATCTCGGCCCTGCCGCCGTAGTTGAAGGCGACGAAGAACCTGATCCGATCGTTGCCCGCCGTCAGCGCCTCGGCCCATTCCATACGTTCGACCAGCTCCGGGTCGATCCCATCTCGGCGGCCGACGAACCGCATCCGCACGCCCTCCTCGTGCAGCTCCGGCGTCTCACGGTCGATTCGCTCGCGAAACATCCGCATCAGGCCCTCGACCTCGCTTCGGGGGCGCGACCAGTTCTCGGTCGAGAACGAGAACACGGTCAGCTCCTCCACCCCGAACTCGACCGCGTCGCGAAGCCGTTCCTTGACCACGTCGGCGCCCGCCTCGTGACCCTCGATCAGCTGCAGCCCACGCCCTTGCGCCCAGCGGCCGTTGCCGTCCGTGATGATGGCAACGAACCTTGCCCGCGCGTCGTCGGGCGCCGGCACGTTCACACCTCGAGGATTTCCTCTTCTTTGGCCTTCAGCAGCGCCTCGATTTCGCTGACCGCGCCGTCGGTGCGCTTCTGGAGCTCGGCCTCGGCTCGGCGCTCGTCGTCCTCACCGACCTCGCCCTCCTTCTTCAGCTCGCGCAGGTCGTGCATGACGTCACGCCGGATGTTGCGTACCGCGACCCGGCTCTCCTCGGCCACGTTGTGCACCACCTTGACCAGATCGCGGCGGCGCTCCTCGTTCAGCTCCGGGATCTGGAGGCGGATGACATTGCCGTCGTTGGAGGGGGTGAGCCCCAGGTCCGACTCGAGGATCGCCTTCTCGATTGCCTTGATTGCGTTCTTGTCGTATGGCGTCAGCGTTAGCAGCCGGGCGTCGGTGGCAGCGATTTGGGAGAGCTGGCGCAGCGGCGTCTCGGTGCCGTAGTAATCGACCACGACGCGATCGAGCAGGTGAGGGGAGGCACGGCCGGTGCGAACGGTGGCGAGCTCGTGCCGGCAGGCCTCCACCGACTTGGTCATCCGCTCCTTGGCGTCGGCGAGCAACTCGTCGGTGAACTCGCTCATCGCTCGCTCTCAGACCTCTTCCTTGCTTGCGGCCCAGCTCACCGCGCCGTCGGACGAGACCAAAGTGCCGACGCGCTCGCCGCGGACGATCCTATCTATGTTGCGCTCGTCCGCCATGTTGAAGACGTGGATCGGCAGTGCGTTGTCCATGCACAGCGACAGCGCGGTGGAGTCCATCACCCGCAGGCCCCGCTCGATCGCCTGGCGATGCGTGATCTCAGGCAGGAACTTGGCGTCCGGGACCTCCGAGGGGTCAGCGTCATAGACACCCTCGACGCCCTGCTTTGCCATCAGGATCGCCTCAGCGTGAATCTCCAAGGCGCGCAGCGCGGCCGCTGTGTCGGTGGTGAAGAACGGATTGCCGGTGCCCGCCGCGAAGATCACGATCCGGCCCTTCTCGAGATGTCGGATCGCGCGCCGGCGGATGTAAGGCTCCGCCACCTCGGTGACCTGGATCGCCGACAGCACCCGAGTGTGGGCGCCCTGCTTCTCCAGCGCATCCTGGAGAGTGAGCGCGTTCAGCACCGTGGCCAGCATTCCCATGTAGTCGGCGGTCGCCCGGTCCATGCCCCGCGCCGCCCCCTCGAGCCCCCGGTAGATGTTCCCCGCGCCGACCACCAGCGCCATCCCCACCCCCCGGCCGGAGACCTCGTGAATCTGCCTGGCGATCTGCTCGACCCGGTCGGGGTCGGTCCCGTAGTCGAGCGGGCCCATGAGGGCCTCGCCGGAAAGCTTCAGGAGGACGCGCTTGAACGTCGACTCGCTCATTATTCCTCCCCGACCTCGAAGCGCGCGAAGCGGGCGATCCGCACGTTCTCGCCCGTCTTCGCCGCCAGCTCGGCGCGTAGATCCTCGATCGTCCTGCCCTCGTACCGGTCGGAGCGGACATGCTCCTGCTCCAGCAGCGCCACTTCCTTCGCCCACTTGGCCAGCTGCCCGTCCACGATCTTGGCGACCACGTCGCTGGGCTTCCCCTCCTCGCGCGCCTTCGCCTCGAACACGGAGCGCTCCGCGTCGCGCGCCTGGTCGGGAATCTCCTCAGCCGACAGGTAGACGGGCGGCGAGGGAGCGCCGGCGATGTGGATCGCGACCTCGCGAGCGAACTCCTGGAAGTCGTCGCTGCGCGCAACGAAGTCCGTTTCGCACTGGACCTCGACCAGCACGCCCACCCTGCCGGTCGCGTGAATGTAGGAGGCGACGATGCCCTCGCTGGTCGCCCGGCCGCTGCGTTTCGCGGCCGACGCCTGCCCCCTGACCCGCAGAATCCCGATCGCCTTCTCCATGTCGCCACCCGCCTCGGCGAGGGCTGCCTTGCAATCCATGATCGGAGCCCCGGTCCGCTCCCGGAGCTCCTTGACATCCGCTGCGGAGACGGCGGTTGCGTCGCTCACGCCTTCGCTTCCTCTCCGGGTCCCCTCGGCGTCGCCTCAGCCTCCCCCCCGGTCGCCTGAGCGGCGGCGAGCGCCTCCTCGGCCTCCTGGCGGGCGCGCTCCTCGGCCTCCGCGCGCTGCCGCTCTTCCTCCTGGAGACGGCGGCGGTGCTCCTCTTCAGCCTGGCGCTCGGCCTCGGCCTGGCGCCAAGCCTGCGCGGCCTCGTAGACGGCCTCGCCGATCGTCCGGATCACCAGCTCACAGGAACGAATCGAGTCGTCGTTCCCCGGGACGGGGTAGGCGATCGGTACAGGGTCGACGTTCGAGTCCACCAAGCCGATGATCGGTATGCGCAGCCGCTCGGCCTCGCGCACCGCGATTGCCTCGGTCTTCAGGTCGATGATCACCGCCGCCTGCGGCGGGCGCTTCATCCCGCGCACGCCACCGAGGTTGTACTCGAGCTTCTCGAGTTCGGCCTCGCGCGCCATGCGCTCCTTGGTGGGCAGCAGGTCGAGCTGGCCGTCCTCTTTCAGGCCGGTCAGCTCGTGCAGGCGCTCGATCCGAGCCGACATCGTGTGGAAGTTGGTCAACAGCCCCCCCAGCCATCGCTGGTTGACGTACGGCATGTTGCAGCGCTCAGCCCACTCCTGGATCGCGTCGCGGGCCTGCTTCTTGGTGCCGACGAACAGGACGCTCCCGCCCTTGCTCGCTACCTCAGCGGCGAACCGCCGCGACTCGGCCAGCAGATGCTCCGTCTGCAGCAGATCGATGATGTGGATCCCATCGCGCTCCCCGAAGATGTATGGGCGCATGCGCGGATCCCACCGGCGCGTCTGGTGGCCGAAGTGGAGACCTGCTTCCAGCAGCTCCTTGATTCCAGGCTCGGACATGAGGCTCCCTTGTCTAGATTCGTCTTTGCTCGCCTGGTGGAGCCGCGGGGACCCGGCGCATCCCGCGCCGGGCAGGGTCCCGAGCTTTCCCCCAGGGGTCGAGTTACCGGTCGGCGGGGATTCTAGAGGGAGGGCGAGGTGCGTACATTTGGGAGCTGTGTCCGGGACCACATTGCGATCCACTCGCCCAGCGCCGGTCGTACAGGCGAAGGCAGACCCGATGCGGGTGCTGTTCGTCACCGAGGATGACCCGCTCTACGTCATCCACTTCTTCGATGTCTTCTTCCGTGAGTACCCGCGCGACGAGCTGGAGATAGTGGGAATCACGGTCGCTCCCGCGTTCGACGAGTCGAAGATTGCCACGGCGCGGCGCACGCTGCGCTTCTATGGCATCGCGGACTTCACGCGACTGCTGGGTCGATTCGCGGGCGCGAGGCTGCGTCGCCGCTCGATCGAGGCACTTGCCCGCAAGGAGTCCCTGCCAGTGCTCGACACGCCGTCCGTGAACGACCCTGGCTATGTCGACAGGGTACGGCGGCTGCATCCCGACGTGATCGTCTCCGTGGCCGCGCCTGAGATCTTCAAGGAGGAGCTACTCGCATCCGCGCGCGTCGGCTGCCTCAATCTCCATTCTGGTCGGCTGCCGAAATACCGTGGCATGATGCCGACGTTCTGGCAGATGGTGAATTCGGAGCCTCATGTAACGGTCACCCTGCACGAGATGGCTCCGAAGCTCGACGCGGGCGCGGTGCTGGGAACGGTTGAACACCCAATCCACGCCAACGACCGCCTCGCGCGGCTGATGATCGAAGGCAAGCGCGAGGGCGCAAGGCTCTTGATCCGTGGCCTGCGGGAGCTCAAGGCCGGAACGGCGAAGCCTCAGGAGGTGGACATGGCCCACGCCTCCTACTTCTCGTTCCCTGGACGCGAGGACGCGCGGCAGCTTCGCAGGCTAGGTCACTCGCTGCTCTAGCCCTGGGGCCGGATTGCCTCTTGCAGCCATGGGACAGATCTCCGACAAGAATGAATGGTCCGCTCCGGCGGCCATGTCCATCGACGTCGAGGACTGGTTCCAGGTCGAGAATCTCAAGCGGGCCGTCCCACCGGAGACTTGGGATGGGCGCCAGCTCCGAGTCGAGCGCAACACCGACCGAATGCTCGACCTGCTCGACCAGCACGGCGCGCGCTGCACGTTCTTCGTGCTCGGCTGGGTCGCGGAGCGCTGCCCACGGATGGTGGAGCGAATCGCCGCCGCGGGTCATGAGGTCGCCTGCCACGGCTACGGACACGAGCTCGTCTATGAGCTGTCCGAAGGCGAGTTCCGGGACGACGTACGGCGCTGCAAGGGACTGCTCGAGGATCTCACCGGCAGCCCGGTGCGAGGCTACCGGGCGCCCAGTTTCTCGATTGCGGAGTGGTCGATACCGATTCTCCAAGAGCTGGGCTTCGCATACGACTCTTCGGCCTTCCCGACCCTTGCACACGACCGGTACGGCAGCTTGTCCGGCGTTGCGGCGGGCAACCGGGTGGTGGAGTTGCGGCCCGGCTTTCACGAGGTCACCGTGTCCTGCCTCATGGTGGGCTCGCGCGGGTTGCCGTGGGCAGGCGGCGGCTACTTCCGGCTCCTGCCCTATGGCGTGTTCCGCCGCGGTGTGGCCCGAATACTCCGCTCCGGCGAGCCCTACGTCTTCTACATCCATCCTTGGGAGATCGACCCGGACCAGCCGCGCGTGAGCGGCTTGCCGCCGCTGCACAGGTTTCGGCATTACGTCGGCCTTGGCCAGGCCGAGAATCGCTTCAGATCGCTGCTCGAGGACTTCCGCTGGGGGAGCGTCGCTGACCTGCTCGCCCGCTCCACGGCTCCGTCGGCGGCCGACTAGCGCGATCAGCGGTCACGGGCTCGCTCCAGGGCCCCCGCCAGGTCGTCCGGAAGAGCCGAGGAGAACTCGAGCTGCCGATCGGTGAACGGGTGACGGAAGCCGAGCTCGGAGCTGTGCAGGAACTGGCGGGCGAGGCCATGGCGGCCAGCGTGCCCGTAGCGCGGATCCCCTGCCACCGAGTGGCCGATCGCGGCGAAGTGGACGCGAATCTGGTGGGTGCGACCGGTCTCCAGGCGAACCTCGACCAGGGCGTCGGCCGTCAGCAGTTCGACGACGGTGAAGTGGGTACGTGCCGCGCGCGGCGCGCGGCCCCCCACTGCCCGGCGCTCAGGAGCCCGGAAGTCGCGTCCCAGGGGAGCGTCGATCGTGCCGGATCGTGAACGCGGATGGCCCTCGACCAACGTCATGTAGGTGCGCCACACCTCCCGCGCCTCGATCTGTTGCGCCAGCCTGCGGTGGGCCTCGTCGCCGCGCGCTACGACCATCAGTCCAGAGGTGTCCTTGTCGAGGCGATGCACGATCCCGGGTCGCCAAGGATCCTCGCCGCCCCCGAGCAGGTCCCCCAGCACGTCCACGAGGGTCGGGCCGCGGTGCCCGTGAGCCGCATGTACGACCAGACCGGCGGGCTTCTCGATCACCGCCAGCCACTCGTCGGCGTGCACGATGCTCGGCTGGAGGCTCACCTCGAGCCGGATCTTGCCGACCGGTCCGAAGGATCGCCCTCCCCGGCTGCGCCGACCGACGAGAGCACCAGCCCCAGGGCTCCCAGGGTGATCGCCACGTCGGCGAGGTTGAAGGCGGGCCACAGCGGGAAGTCGATGAAATCGGTCACAGCATCGGCGCGCACCCGGTCGGCCAGATTGCCGAGCGCGCCGCCTACCAGCAGACCTACGGAGAGCGACAGCCCTGGCCGCCGCGGATCGACCGCGAACCAGGCGACCACCAGCGCCAGGGCGACGATGGTCACTATGAGCACGAATCCCTGGCCCTGGCCGATCCCGAACGCCAGCCCCCGGTTGGTGGTGTTAGTGAGGTCTACGCCAAGTACGAGGCTCTCCCGCTGGCCGACGGCCAGCGAGGAGACGACGATCGCCTTGGTCACCTGGTCTACGAGGACGACCGCACCGCAGGCAGCAAGCGCCAGGCGCCAAACGGCGATCGCCTCGCTCGTCTGCGGCGAGCTCAACCGCGAATCAGCCCCACCACCACGCTCTGCATGATCAGCAGCAGGATGATCGCCAGGATCGGGCTCAGGTCAAGCGCGAAACCACCCCCGCCGACCGGCGGCAGAAAGCGCCGAAAGACGTTCAGGTAGGGATCGGTGACCTCCTCGACGAAGCCCACCGCGGCGCGCAGGTAGCGGTTGTAGGGCATGCGCGGGATCCAGCTCAGGAGCACGCGGATGAAGATCAGGATCAGGTAGACGAGGAACAGCGCCTGGGCATACTCGGCGACGGTGTCACGGTTGACCGCCAGCGGCAAGATCATCTAACCCTCTCCAGGGAAGCATTGACGGCATTCACGAAGGCATCCTCGATGATGCCTTCCAGGTGGGCCAGCCCTGCCTCCGTTGCCCCGCCCGGCGACGCGACAGCGCTGCGGATCGTGGCCGGGTCGCGCTTGCGAAGCAGCTCCGCGGTGCCAGCCAGCGCCCCGGCGACGAGCTCGCCGGCGAGCCCAGGCTCCAGGCCCTCGCGCTCCCCGCCCCGGGCCAGGGCCTCGGCCACCAGCGCGATGTAGGCCGGCGAGCTGGACATGACCGCCATCGCAGCGTCCATCTGGCGCTCCTCGAGCGGGACCAGCGTGCCCAGTATTCCCAGCAGGGCCAGGAGGCTCTCCTTCAGCTCGTCCGGCATCGCTTCGGGCGTCACGTAGCAGAGCGTTCCCCGGCGGACCTCGACAGGCTGGTTGGGCATCACGCGAAGCGCCGGGACCCCAGGAAAGGCCTCCGCGATCCGCTCGGTCGGTGTCGCCGCGAGCACCGTGATCACCGCCGGCACGTCGCCGCCGAGCTCGGCGGCGACCTCGTCGAGCGCGGCGGGCTTGACGGCGAGCACCAGCACGTCCGAGTCGCCGGCAAGCTCCCGCAGTCCTGGGCTCGCTTGGCCTCCCACCTCTTCCGCAAGGGTGCGGGCGCGGTCCGCCTCCAGGTCGTAGAACAACATTGCCTCCGGGCCGCCATCGCCGGCGGCCCAGCCTCGTGCCATCGCCGCGGCCATGTTTCCGGCGCCCGCAAACCCAATCCTCATGCGGCCAAGGGTATGTGGCCCGGGCTAGGAACGTTGTGCCGGTAGCCCGCGGAGTGTCAGGACTGGTTGAAGAAGCCCTTTTCGATCAACCGAGCCTTCTCCTCGGCCGAGACCTCCACATTTCGGGGCGTCAGCAGGAAGGTCTTCTCGGCGATCTTCTGCATGCCGCCCTCGAGCGCGTAGGTGAGACCGGAGGTGAAGTCGATCAGCCGCTTGGCCAGCTCAGCCTCGGTGGTCTGCAGGTTGAGGATCACCGGAACGGCCTGCTTGAACTTGTCGGCGACTTCCTGGGCGTCGTTGAAGCTGTATGGCGTCACCAGGTGGACCCGTACGTCGGCGCCTCCGTTGCCGCCCACCGGCCGAAGCGTGCGCGTGCGCCCACCGCCCACCGGCTCGTCGTCGGCGAAGATGTCGTCAATCTCATCCCGGCGCGCGACGTCGCTCGCGGAGCGGGCTGACCGTCCCGGAGCGTCCGGCAGGAGCGTCGTAGTACTCGCCCTGGGTCCCCGTATCGGGCTCATACAGGTCGGGCTCCTGGTACTCGGGGTCCTCGGCAAGGCCGAAATAAACCAGTGCACGGTGCCATGTATCGCGGAAGGCCATCGCTCAGCGTACGTTCGCTTCTGGGGGAACGTTTCCTCTAGGGATTGTGACGACTCAGCGCCGGAGGCGGCGCCTCGGAGGGACTCCCCCCTGCCGACCCCTTCATTACCCGTACAGGGCCGTGCCCAGCCGCAGGATGGTGGCTCCCTCCTCGATCGCGACCTCCCAGTCCTGGCTGGAGCCCATCGAGAGGCGCTCGAGGTCGTGCTCAGCGGCCAGCTCGGCAAGGCGCGCGAACGCGGGGCGCGACGCCTCGGGGTCGGTGCTGAACGGCGGCATGGTCATCAACCCGGCCACACGCACCGAGCAGCGGTCGATGAAACTGCCGAGCTCGGCGGGCGGGATGCCCCCCTTGCTCTCCTCGCCGGCGACGTTCACTTCCACCAGAATCTCCGTTTCGGGCCGGGCGTGCCGATCGAGCTGAGTCAGGACGGAATCGGTGGCCACCGAGTGAATCAGCCTGACCAGCGGCAGGATTCGCTTCACCTTGCGGCTCTGAAGGTTGCCGATGAAATCCCACACGAACGCATCGCCCCAGCGCTCCCGCTTGGCCTCCAGGTCCTGAAGCCGGTTCTCGCCGACGAGCGTCACTCCCGCCTCCGCCAGGACGCCCATCTCGTCGAGCGGCACGTACTTGGTCGCCGCCAGGATCTCCACCTGCGGGCCCGCCCGCTCACGAACCCGTTCGAGGTTGGCGCGAACCCTCTCCACCTCGAGGCCCCTGATCAAGCCAGGCATCGCGACATCATTCCGCGACTGCGTCGCTAGCCCACACGATCCCTGCTTGGCGGCCGGTGTGTTTTCCGTCGCGACGGTGCGAGAAGAAGAGCTTCGGCTGACAGCTCGTGCATTCCTCGGAGACTTCCACCGCGTCCACCCCGGCCCGCTCCAACAAGCTCCGGGCCGCTTGGCGCAGGTTGAGCACCCGGCCCTCGGCGACGCACGGCCCCAGTGGCTTGAAGGCGGCCCGCACCTCGTCGCCCACCTCGTAGCAGCAGGGGCCGATCCCGGGGCCCACCGCCGCCGCTCGCGCCTGGACCTCTTCAACGCCCCGCTCAACGATCCCCGCCGCCAGGCCGCGCCAGCCGCAGTGGATCATCGCCACGCCCCCCGGTCCCGCGAGGGCCACCGGCAGGCAGTCGGCGACGAACACGAGGGGCGCCAGGTCAGCCCGGGCCGTGGCCTGGCCGTCGGCTTCCGGCAAGCCTGGGACGGGATTCGCGAACGCCCGCGGCTCCGTTGGCTGATCGTGCCGGGCCACGTGGGCGCCGTGTACCTGCCGGCCGATCAAGACGAGCTCTGGATCGATGGCGACCGCGGCAGCCAGGCGGTAGCGGTTCTCGCGGACCGCGTCGGGCCGATCCCCGGTCAACCGCCCGAGGTTGAGGCTCTTGAAGGAACCCTGGCTGACGCCGCCGAGGCGGGTGCTGAACGCCGCCCGCGCGCCGGGAAGGTCGGTTTCCAGCCACCTGACTCCGTCTTGCTCGCGCCAGCGCAACTGGCAGCCGTTCAGGCCGCCCCGGCCGATTTGAGCTTCGAGATGAAGCCGGGGAGGCCGTCGGGGAGCAGGATCTCGATCCGATCGATGACGTAGGGCTGAGCTGCGTTGGCCACCCCTGGGATCTCGGTCTGGGCGCCCACGTAGCCCGCTCCGTGCACGGCTGAGATCACCGAGGTGTCGTAGCGGCCCAGCGGATAGCAGAAGTTGTCCACCGGAACACCGAAGCGTCGCCGCAGGGTCCGCCGCGAGCCCGCCACCTCGCGTTCCAGTGTGGCCGAGTCGACGGTTGTCAGGTCAACGTTGGTGGTCGCCTTCGAGGCCAGCTCCCAGCCGGCGTCGAGCATCCTCTGGACGTCGGCGTCAGGCAACTCCGAGCCCCGCGCGAATAGATTCAGCACGCCCGGCCAGTCACGCTTCTCCAACACCGCGAAGGCGTTCGAGTACTGGCTGGGATAGCCCTCGTCGAAGCTGACCACGATCGGCTTGACCGGCAGCCTTCCGCGTTCGTACCATGCCTCCTCCACCTGGTCCAGCGTCACCGCCTCGAATCCCTGGTCGTCGAGCCACGCGATCTGGGCCCGAAAGTCCCGTGGCTCGACGAACAGCTCCGAAAAGGCCTCACCAGTGGCCGGCGTCTCGATCGCGTGATACTCGAGAACCGGGACCGGTCCCGGATGCGGCTTCCAGCCCACCGGATACGTGGGCCCGGTGTTCTCGGGGGCGGCGGCCTGTGGCGCCGTCTGCGGAGCCGCCGTCGGCACCGGCTGCGGGTCTTCCTCTCCTCCCAGGCTCGTCGCCACCAGGGCCCCGACCGCTCCTACTACCGCGACCACGGCCGCCAGCGCGAGCCGGCGCCGCCAGCGCCGGCGGCGCGCCGCTTCGGCGCGCTTCAGCTTCAGGTCGTCCGGAAGCTCCGTGAGGTACCTGGGCTCGTCGTACAGGGGGTCGGTCATCGGGGCGAAGCTGGCGAACCGGGAACGCCGCCAAGCTCCTCCTAACTGCCATTTTCGCGCGCCGCGGCAAGCGCTGCTCGAAGCTCTTCGCTTCTGCCACGGACCTCCCCGTCGAGCTTCGCGCGGAGAGCCTCACGCAGGCCACACCCGACCGCGGGACCCTCGGCGACTCCCTCCGCGATCAGGTCGCTCCCGTCGATCTCCAGCCGGATGCCTCGCCACTCGGCGATGTAGCGATCAAGCCATTCGGCGCCCAGCGCCCTGGCCAGCACAAGCTCGACCCCGCTTCCTCCCCGGGCACGCCCGACGGCTTCGGAGGGGCGCGCCGGCTCGGCGGCGGCAAGCTGGCGCGCGTCGGCGATTCCGCGTCCCAGCGCAGCCGCAAGCACCGCGTCCGCCCGAGGAGCGACCTGGAGCCACGGCTCGGTCGCGGTCAGCTGGCCGACTGCGGCTGCCAGCTCCAGGGCACCGGGCTCGAGCTCGAGCAGCCCCCATTCGCCGAGCAGCTCGAACGCCCGGGGCGCCTCCTGCTCCGCAGCGAGCCTTCTGAGCTCCGCCTCCACGCGGTCGCGCGACACGGTGGAGAGATCGGTGTGCCGAATCAGGTCCGCCGTGGTGTGCTCCAGCGCGAATCCGTAGCGCGCCGCGTACCGGGCGGCTCGCAGGGCGCGCGTCGGATCGTCCCCGAATGACCCCGGGTGCAGCACGCGCAATTCGCCCCGCCGCAAGTCCTCGAGGCCACGATGGGGATCGATCAACTCCGCATCGCCGGCCAGCGGCACCGCCATCGCGTTGACCGTGAAGTCGCGGCGGGCGAGGTCGGCGGCCAGCGGCGCGGGGCGGGTCTCGGGGAGCGCCCCCGGGTGAAGGTACGTCTCGCTGCGCGTTGCCGCCAGGTCGATCTCGAGGCCGTCGTCTCGCACGGCCGCGGTGTCGAAGCGCTCATGAGCCCGCACCTCCCCACCCAACCGCCGCGCCAGCTCGGCAACCTCGCCCTCGACGGCGACATCGATGTCGGCCCTGTCGCGGCCAAGCAGAACGTCCCGCACGGCGCCGCCCACGAGATAGGCGGCGATCCCGGTCGCGGCCTCGCGCAGACGCTCGATGCCGGGCAGTGCCGCCAGGCGCTCCGCCAGGCGCTCGGGCTCGATCTTGACGTTGGAGGACGGCATCGAGACTGTTTATGGGGGCTTCGGACCGGTTCCCTACCATGACGGCCTTTGCGGATGGCTCGCGTGCTCGACATCTGGCGCTCTTGGAGCGTCCAGCGCCGACTTGCCGTGGCCGGCGGCGCCGTCTTGGTCGTGGCTGGCGCGGCAATCGCCGTCTACCTGAACACGAAGCGTCCGGAGGACGTCTCCAATCCGGACGCCGCGTTTCGTAAGCAAAAGCCGGAAGCGATCAAGACGGTCGACTGGCCACTGTACGGGCACGACCTACAGCGCACCCGCTACCTGCCGGCAAAGGACCTTAATCCGCCCTTCGGCTCTTCGCTGTGGAGCTTCCAGGCGGGCAAGCTGCTCGAGTTCCAACCGATCGTGGTCAAGGACAGGCTCTACTTCATGAACAAGGATGGGATGTTCTACGCGCTCAGCACCGACAAGGGCCACGTTCAATGGAAGCGGAGGATCGGGTCGCTGAACGCGTCGGCGCCCGCCTACTCCCACGGTCGACTGTTTGCCGTCAGCCTGGAGCCGCCCCAGGCGGTGGCGATCCGCCCCAACCCGCACGGCAGCGAGGTTCTGTGGCGCCACCCGCTGCCCGGCCGCAGCGAATCCTCACCGCTGATCCACGGCGGCAAGGTGATCTTCGGCTGCGAGTCGGGAGAAATCTTCGCCCTCGATGAGAAGACTGGCAAGACCAGATGGACCGTTTCAACAGCCGGCCCCGTGAAGGGTGGCCTGGCGTACAGCGACGGAACGGTGTTCGCCGGCAATTACGCGGGCGAGATTTACGCGATCGACGCCTCGAACGGCCAGGTGAGGTGGACGGCCCATACGCAGGGCGGAGGGCTGCTGCGCGGCGGCGGGGTCTACTCGACCCCGGCGGTGGCTTGGGGCCGCGTCTACCTCGGCAGCCTGGACGGTCGCATCTACAGCTTCGTCCAAAATACCGGCGAGCTGGCCTGGAGCCATTCGACCGGCGCCGAGGTATACCCATCGCCCGCCGTCGCGGACACGCCACGCTCTCCCCCAACCGTCTACGCCGGCTCGCAGGACCAGCACTTCTACGCGCTCGACGCCCGCACCGGTGAGCTGCGCTGGGAGCACCCGACCGGCGGGGTGGTCCTCGGATCCTCCAGCGTGGTCGGAGAGACCGTCTACGTCTCGATGATCGGCCCGAACATCGGCACCTCCGGTTACGACGTCAAGACCGGCAAGAAGATCTTCGAGTACGACCAAGGCGAATACAACCCGGTGATCTCGGACGGAGAGAAGATCTACCTCACCGGGTACTCGACGATCCGCGCCTTCAAGCCCAAGCCCACGAGCCACCACAAGCGAAAGGGCGGCGGCAAGGCACGGCCCTCCCGCAAGGACCAGGGCGGCAAGTAGGTGGAACTGGCTGTGGCCAGCGCCGCGGCTTTCTCAAGCAGTCACCGCAAAGAGGGGCCAGCGATCCGGGACGCCCTTGAGCTCGTGCTCGCCGCGCTCAGCGAAGCTCAGGCCTGAGCCCGCTACGAGATCCCGTACCGTCCGAGAGACGAGGATCTCGCCTGGCTCTGGCGAGACCCGGCCACGCGGGCCCCGATGTGCACGGCGACGCCGCCGACGTCGTCGTCCCGCAGCTCGCATTCCCCGACGTGGAGCCCGGCCCGGATCTCGATCCCGAGCTCGGCGACGGCATCGCGGACCGCTTCGGCGCAGCGCACCCCGCGCGCCGGACCGTCGAACAGCGCCAGCATGCCATCGCCGGTGGTCTTCACCCGCCGGCCGCGAAAGCGCTCGACCTCGCTGACGCTGATCTGGTCATGAGCGTCGAGCAGCTCCCGCCAGCGACGGTCGCCAGCGTCCGCGGCGCGGCGGGTGGAATCGACGATGTCCGTGAACAGAACGGTAGCGAGGACCCGATCCTCGTCGACACGGTGGCGACTGCCGGTCACGAACTCCTCGATCGCGTCGAGAATCCCATCAGCGTCACCGAGCCATGGCAGGTGATCTTCACCAGGCTGCTCGACCAAGCGGGCGCCGGGATGTGCTCAGCGGCGTAACGGGCGTTGCCCACGGACACCAGACGCTCGTCGGTGCGGTGGATGACGAGCGTTGGAACCTGGATGTGCGGCAGCACGGAACGCACGTCGATCAGGACGTTGGCCTCCATCAGCGCCCGGGCCGTGCCCGGGCTGCCGCCCATGCGCTGATAGCGCGCCCAGAGACGCTTCGCACGCTCGTCATCGACGAAGCCGGGCAGGAAGAGATTCATGAGGCCGCCCTGGCCCCAGTGCTCGCTCATCTCCTCGAGAGTCTCTTCGATCCGCTCCCGGCTCCAGCCGTAAGGCCAGTCCGGCGCCTCGAGCATCCGTACGTTGGACCCGATCAGGATCAGCCCGCGGGTTCGGTCGGGGTATGTGGCCGAGAACAGGATGCTCATCGGGCCCCCCTCGGACAGGCCACACACGAACGCAGAAGTCGAATCGGCGGCATCCATCACCGCCCGCACGTCGTCGATGCGCTCCTCGAGCGTGGGCACGCCGGTGAACGGGTCCGACATCCCGGTCCCGCGCTTGTCGAACATGATCAGTCGGCTGAACGAAGCGATGCGCCGGAAGAAGCGCGCCGAGCGCGTTGGCTTCCCACCAGTTCTCGAGGTGCGAGACGAAGCCGGGGACGAAGACGAAGTCGACCGGGCCGTCGCCGAAGGCGGCGTAGGCGATCCGCAGATCGCCGCTGCGGGCGTAGTGAACATCGACGTCCTCCATGGCCGGGGGGCAAGGTTAGTCGCGGCGTGGAGCTCGCGCCGGTGGGCCCGCGGCCGGGGCCGCTACACGCGGACCGGGATCCCGGCCTCGCGGAGGTGGGTCTTGGCCTCTCCCACGGTGTGCTTGCCGTAGTGGAAGATCGAGGCGCACAGCACAGCATCGGCACCGCCCTCGATGATTCCCTCCGACAGATGGCGAAGCTCCCCCGCCCCGCCGGAGGCGATCACCGGCACCGCGACCGCCTCGGCCACCGCACGGGTCAGCTCGAGGTCGTAGCCGTCCGTCGTCCCGTCGCGATCCATGCTCGTCAACAGCACCTCCCCCGCCCCGCGCTCAGTCGCCTCGCGCGCCCAGTCGACCGCCTCGCGACCCTCGACCAGGGTGCGACCGCCATTCACGTAGACGTCCCAGTCGCCGTCCCGTTGCTTGGCATCGATTGCAATCACCACGCATTGCGCGCCGAAGACTTCGGCCAGCTCGCCGATCAGCTCGGGCCGCGCCAGGGCCGCGGAGTTGACCGAGACCTTGTCGGCACCGGCGTCCAGCACGGCCTGGGCGTCGTCCGCCGAGCGGATGCCGCCGCCGATCACGAACGGGATGAACACATTGTCGGCGGTCCGGCGAGCCAGATCGACAATCGTCTCTCGCCGCTCGTGCGAGGCGGTGATGTCGAGGAAGACCAGCTCGTCGGCTCCCTCGGCGTCGTAGCGAGCGGCGAGCTCGACCGGGTCGCCGGCGTCGCGAAGGCCGACGAAGTTGGTCCCCTTGACGACTCGTCCCGCATCCACGTCGAGGCATGGGATGACGCGCTTCAAAGCCACGCCTGCGAGGGTACTGCCGAGCGGCACCCAGCTTGGTTGGCGCAAAGCTCGCGGTATGCGCGACTAAAGCGCCATTCGAGCTAGGCCTTACCGGTGACGGCCTTCCTGACCAGCGACAAGAGATCGTCGCGCTCTCGGGCGCTCAGGTTCGAGCGCCGGCCCTTGGACTTGCGGAGCAGTCCTCCCAACCGCTGACGCTCACCTGGCTCGAGGTTCTGCCATGCCCGCCTGCCGTGACTGTAGACCCACTTGCCGGTCTGGTACAGGGCTAGCCACGGAATCGCCTTTCCGCGGGTCACGAGCTTGCTGATCGTCCCGGGCACGGCGGGAACCTACTCCTCGAGCGCGGCTTGCCCCTCGCCGACCGTGAACTGCCCCTCGTACAGGGCGCGACCGACGATCACCCCGGCGAGGCTGTGCAGGCCCAACCCGGCCAGCTCGCGAAGATGAAGAAGCGAGCCGACCCCACCTGAGTAGATCAGCTCCGCGCCGGCGTCAGCCGCCGCCCCCGCCACGACCCGCAGCCCCTCGATGCCGGGCCCCAGCATCGTCCCGTCCACCTCCACGGGCGTGTAGACGAAGCGGCTGACGCCACGACCGGCGAGCTCCGCGACCAGCGCCTCGGGCGTCGCTGCCGTCTCACGCTCCCAGCCCTCGATCGCGACCCGGCCCGAGCGAGCGTCGACGCCGGCGAGGATCCGCTCTCCGTGTTCGGCGGCGAGCCCCTCGACGAGCTCCGGGCGGGCAAGCGCTGCCGTCCCCAGCACCACCCGCTCGACTCCGGCCGCGAGCGCCTCGGCCACGGTCAAGGCGTCGCGAAGCCCGCCCCCCAGCTGAATCGGTGCCCCGACCTCGCTTGTGATCCTGCTCACGTGCTCGAGGTTCTTGAGCTCGCCAAAGCGCGCCCCGTCGAGATCCACGACGTGCAGGAAGCTCGCCCCCTGCTCGACCCAGCGGCGCGCGGCGTCCACGGGGTCGGCGTCGTAGACGGTCTCGCTGGCGTACTCCCCCCGCTCCAGCCGAACGGCGTGCCCATCCCGAATGTCGATCGCCGGATAAAGGACCACGTCAAACCGGGACGGAGGCACAGATCTCGGTGAAGTTCGCCAGCAGGCGCAGGCCGGCGGCGCTCGACTTCTCGGGGTGGAACTGGACCCCGTACAGCGGCGGGTGGGCGACCGCGCAGACAAAGCGCTCTCCCCATTCCGCCGTCCCGAGCACGTCCCCGCCCTCGGACGGACGAACGCCGAACGAGTGCACGAAGTAGAACGGCGTCTCCGTCGCGAGCCCCTCGGTGAGCTCCGAGGAGCGCTCCCAGCGAACCGGCTCCCAGCCGATGTGGGGCACCTTCAACCCCGGCGCCCGGAGCTCCGTCACCTCACCCGGGATCAGGCCGAGACCCTCTTCCCCGCCCTGCTCGGTCGAGCGCTCGAGCAGGAGCTGGAGGCCGAGGCAAATCCCCAGCACCGGCGTGCCGGAGCTCAAGCGCTCGGCAACAAGCGAGTCGAGCTCGAGCTCGCGCACCCTGCGCATCGCCGCCGGGAACGCCCCGACGCCCGGCAGGATGACGCCGTCGGCGGCACGCGCCACCTGGGGATCGCTGGTAATCGAGGCTTCGGCGCCTATCCGCTCGAGCGCCTTCTCCACAGAGCGCAGATTGCCCATTCCGTAATCGAGGATGGCGAGCTTGGTCATTCGAGCACTAGGTGAGCGTTCCCTTGGTGGATGGGACTCCGCTCTGGAGTGGGTCGATCTCGACAGCTTGGCGCAGGGCCCTGGCGAACGCCTTGAAGCATGCCTCGATCATGTGGTGGGCGTTGGAGCCGTAGCGCGTCCCGACGTGCAGGGTCAGCTTCGCGTTGGTGGCGACGGCGCGGAAGAACTCCTCCGCGAGCTCGGCGTCGAATCCGGCGATCGAGACCGGCGGCAAGTCGGCCTCGAACAGGCACAGCGGCCGCCCGGATACGTCGATCGCGCACATCCCCAGCGCCTCGTCCATGGGGATCGCGGTGTACCCGTAGCGGCGGATCCCCGCGCGGTCGTCCAGCGCGCGGTTGATCGCCTGTCCGAGTGCGATGCCGACATCCTCGACCGTGTGATGGGCACCGGTCTCCAGGTCGCCGGTTGCCTCCACCCGCAGCCCGAGCCGCCCGTGCCGGCCGAGCAACTCGAGCATGTGATCGAGGAAGCCGACCCCGGTCGAGGCCGACACGTCTCCCCCGTCGAGGTCCAGAGCGAGCTTGACCTCGGTCTCGTGGGTCTTGCGTGAAATGTCGGCTGTGCGGCTCATCGGAGTTCTGAAATCACCTGCAAACTGACCATCTTCGCGGATCAGTCCCCACCGCGAGCCATGGCCGACTCGCCGTGCACGGGAAAGCCCTCGGCGCGCGCCAGCGCGCTCACGTGGGCGGCAAGAGCGCTCGCAGACGCGCTGGGCATGGTGACGACCGAGGTCCGGCGCCGGAAGGCTCCGGGCCCCAGCGGGCCGCCGAAACGCGCCGCGCCACCAGTGGGCAGGACGTGGTTCGAGCCCGCCGCGTAGTCGCCGAACGCCGCCGCGCCGCCCTCCCCCACGAACACACAGCCCGCGACTCGCGCCCGGGCCGCGGTTTCGTCCGCTCCTTCGAAGGCGAGCTCGAGGTGCTCGGGGGCCACCGAGTCCGCGAGCGTCAGCGCCGCCTCGAGCCCGTGGGTGGCCACCAGGGCCAGCGGCGCCTCGGCGACGCTGGGCCGCTCCGGCGTGAGCTCGGAAACCAGATCCGCTATCCGGTCCAGGAGCGCGGGGTCCGGGGAGGCCACGATCAGCGGGCTGTCGGCGCCATGCTCGCCCTGCGCGCAGAGGTCGAGCGCGATCCAATCCGGGTTCGCGGTGCCGTCGGCGACCACCATCAGCTCGCTCGGCCCAGCGATCCCGTCTATCCCGACCTGCCCCCAGACCAGGCGCTTGGCCTCGGTTACGTAGCGATTCCCGGGTCCGGCGATCAGGTCCACTGGATCGATGGTCTCGGTGCCGAACGCCAGGGCCGCTATCGCCTGGGCTCCCCCGATGGCGTAGACCTCGTCCACGCCCGCGATCGCGCAGGCGGCCAGCACGGCGGCGTTGGGTCGCCCCGCGGCGCCGGGCGGGCTGGCCACGCAGATGCGCGCCACCCCCGCCACACGGGCGGGAACGCAGCACATCAGCACCGACGAGGGATAGGCCGCCCTGCCGCCAGGCGAGTAGACGCCGGAGGCGGCGACGGGCTCCTCGCGCACCTCGACCCTGTGGCCCTCGGGCAGCTCGGCCGTCGTCGGGCGCGTCCGGCTCTCCAGCTCGGCGCGCGCCACCGCCTCGATGTTCCGCCCCGCCACTCGCATCGCCTCGCGGACCTCGGGGTCGAGCAGCCCGGGGGCCGCCGCCACAGCCTCCGGGTCGACCCGGAACGACTCCGGAACCGCTTCATTGAGGCCCTCGGCGACCTCCCGCAGCCCGGCATCACCACCGCCTCGAACCCTGTCCACGATTCGCTCGACCTCGGCGGTCACCTCGCCGAGCGCCGGCGCCAGCGCTCGCAGTCGGCCCGCGAACGCCGGCGCGTGCTCACCGTCCCAGCTCATGCGCTCGACTCTCACTGGCTGGTCGCCTCTCGCAGCCGTCTCGGCCAGTGCGTCCACCTCCGCGGCGCGCAGCTTGTGGGCCACGCGGTTGGCGACCAAGCGGGCCGTGCAGCGGGCGATCTCCTCGCGCACCTCGAGCGCGTTCTCGGTCAGCGTCCTTCCCGTGTTGACGAGGTCCACGATTCCGTCGGCGAGCCCGACGATCGGCGCCAGCTCAACCGACCCCTTGACCTCGATCACCTCGGCCTGGCGACCCATCTCCTCGAAGTACCGCGCGGCCGTGCGCGGGTACTTGGTTGCGATCCTGATCGCGCCCAGGCGGCGCTCCATTTCCCCGAGGCTCTCGTCTCCCCTGGGGCCGGCGAGCACCATCCGGCATGCCCCGTAGTGAAGGTCGAGGAGCTCGTACACGGCACGGTCCCGCTGTTCCAGCAACACATCCTTGCCCGTGATCCCGAGATCGGCAGCGCCGGCCTCGACGTAGGTGGGAACGTCCGACGGACGCATCGTGACCAGCACCAGCCCATCGGCTTCGAACACCAACGAGCGCGATTCTCCGCGGAGCTCCTCGGTTGCCATGCCGATCCGGTCGAGGAGATCGAGGGTTCCCGCGAACAGCGCTCCCCTCGGCACGGCCAGCTTCAGCGGCCCACCAAGGCGCGCCCGTGTCGCTTCCATGCCGGCCAGCCTCACGAGCTCGCCTCCTGCGCCAGTCGCTGCTCCTCCGCCTGCGCTATGTGCAGCCGTTCCAGGTAGAGCGCGAATCCAGCCGCCGGAAGCGGTCGCCCGAAGCGCCCCATGAGCTCGTCGTAGCGCCCACCGCCGCCCAGCACGTGCCCGAGCGCCGGGTCGTAGACCTCGAGGATGGCGCCCGTGTAGTAGCCGAGGTCTCGGAGCAGGCCCAGGTCCAGGCTGACACGCTCGGCCACGCCCCGCGCGGCCAGGGCCTCGTAGGTCGAGGTAAGGCGCTGGGTGGCGCGCTGCACCGCCATGCCACCGAGCTCGTGCGCACGACTCATCGCCTCGGGACCGCCGCGGAGGTTCGGAAGGCGCAGCAGTGTCTCGCGTTCGCCGTCGCCGATCTCGAGCTCGTCGACCTCCGCCTCGAGCCCGACCAGATCGTGCGTCGCGAGCATTTCGAGGATGCGGTCGCGGCGATCGTCTGCCACGCCCAGCTCGTCCAGGAGCTGGCGGTAGAGATCTGCGTCACCCAGGCCGATCACCGCTCTCGTCAGACCGGCCGCATCCAGCGCTGCGCTCAGCACCTCGACTACCTCGGCAGTGCCCTCCGGAGCCTCGGCTCCGATCAGCTCTACGCCGGCCTGGGCGAACTCGCGCATCTGGCCTCGCTGGGGGCGGACGGCTCGGTAGGCGTTGCCGATATAGAAGAACTTGAATGGAGGCTCGGCGTTCGCGAACCGTGACGCCGCCAGACGCGCGATCGGGATCGTCATGTCGGAGCGCATCGCCAGCAGCTCACCGCCCTCGTCGAAGAAGCGGTAGGCGGCTGGCGCCCCGCGATCGTCGCCGCGGGCGAACACCTCGTGGTACTCGATCGTCGGCGTCGCCACCTCGCCGTAGCCGAACCGCTCGAAGGTCTCGGCCAACGCGCCCTCGAGCCGACGCAGCTCGCGCATCTCGTCGGGAAGCACGTCCCGGGTGCCTGGGGGAATGCGATGAGTCATCGTTGGGGAGGGTATGGGCTAGCGACGCAGTCGCGGTAGAAGCGAGTGATCCTGCCGCCACGTCCGAGCCCGAACCCGCAGCCCCCGGAGGCGAAGCCGAGGAGGCTGCGGAGTGATGTCCGAGGCTTTCGGCGGAGTGATTCCCGAGGAAGTCGCGGATTGGTGCTAACGAGATGCGACGATTTGCAGCGGACGCTACACAGGGACCGGCTCGACACTAACCCGTTCGATCCGGGCGCCGAGGTCTCTAAGCCGCAGGTCGATGCGCTCGTACCCGCGGTCGATCTGGGCGACGTTGCCGATCTCCGAGGTGCCATCCGCGGCGAGCGCGGCGATGAGCATCGCCATGCCGGCACGGATGTCGGGGCTGTCGACCCGCTCGCCGTGAAGCCGGCTCGGACCGCTGACGATCGCCCTGTGGGGATCGCAGAGCGTGATCCGAGCGCCCATCGCTACCAGCTTGTCCACGAAGAACAGGCGGTTCTCGAACATCTTCTCGAAGATCAGCACCGTGCCGCGAGCCTGCGTGGCAAGCGCCAGCGCGATCGAGGTGAGGTCGGCGGGGAAGGCCGGCCAGGGGCCGTCTTCGATCTTGGGGATCGCATCGCCGAGGTCGGTCTTGACCTCCAGCGCCTGCTCCGGCGGCACCAGGACGTCGCGCCCCTCGATCATGGACTGGAGGCCCAGGCGGCGAAATTGGCGGCGGATCGCAATCAGGTCCTCGGGCTCCGCATCACGGATGCGAAGCTCTCCCTTCGTCGCGGCTGCGAGGGCCATGAAGCTGGCGACCTCGATGTGGTCGGCGCAGACTCGATGCTCGGCCCCACCCAGCTTGTCGCGCCCGTGCACGGTCATCACGTTGGAGCCGATGCCGTCAATCTGCGCGCCCATCTTGACCAGCAAGCGAGCGAGGTCCTGGACGTGCGGCTCGCAGGCGGCGTTGCCGATCGTCGTCGGCCCGGGGGTCAGCGAGGCCGCCATCAGCGCGTTCTCGGTGCCCATCACCGAGGGCTCGTCCATGAACACCGCGCACGGCTTCAATCCTTCGCTCGGTGCATCGATCTCGATCCAGCGCTCGCCGTCCACCCGAGCGCCCATGTCCCGGAAGGCGTCGAGGTGCGGGTCGAGGCGCCGCCGGCCGATGAAGTCCCCGCCGGGCGGAGGCATCCTGGCCTGGCCGAATCGGGCCAGGAGAGGGCCGGCGAGCAGAAACGAAGCGCGGATCCGAGAGGCAAGGGCCTCGTCCACGGCGGTGTCGGTGACGGTGTCGGCCTGAAGGCTGATCTCGTTCTCGCCGCTCCACTGGACCTTCGCCCCGAGCCCGTCGAGCAGGGCAATCTGGGCCTCGGTGTCCCGGATCCGCGGCACGTTGGACAGCACCACCTCCTCATCGGTGAGCAGGCAGGCGGCGATCTCCGGCAGGGCCGCGTTCTTGTTCCCGGCGGCGACGATCTCGCCCGAAAGCGGACCGCCCCCCTGTATGACGAACTTGTCCATGGGCGGATGGCTAGGGTAACAACGGCCCATGCCCGAACCGACGCGCGAGGACGCCTGGAACCTGGTTTGCGAGTGGATCTCCTCAGACTCGCTGCGCAAGCACGTGCTGGGGGTCGAGGCAGCGATGCGCGCCTACGCCGGCGACCGCGGTGAGGACGAGGAGCTGTGGGGGATCACCGGATTGGTGCACGACCTCGACTACGAGCGTTACCCCGACCTGGAGACGGGCCATCCGCGCCACGCGCTGAAGGAGCTCGAGGCCCGCAGCTATCCCAAGGAGGTGATCGACGCGGTCGCCGGCCACGCCGAGTTCCTCGGGGTGCCCCGCGAGACGCCGCTCGCGAAGACGCTGTTCGGGGTGGACGAGCTGTCCGGCTTCATCGCCGCCTGCGCCTTGGTGCGCCCCACCGGGATCGAGGGGATGACGCCGAAGTCGGTGCGCAAGAAGCTCAAGACGCCCTCGTTTGCCGCGAAGGTCGACCGCGGCCAGATCCGTCGCGGCATCGAGGAACTCGGTGTCGATGAGAACGAGCACATCCAGCTCGTGATCGACGCGATGGCCCAGCGGGCCGATGAGCTCGGCCTCGCCCCGCCTCCCCAGTCGCCTGCGTGAAACGCCGCTGGAAGGTCCTGCTCGCCGCCCTGGTCGCTCTGGCGATCCTGCTCGCCGTGAACACGATCGCCCTGGACCAGGAGACAAAGGCCGCGGAGGTGACCGTGAGCGGGGGGCGGATCCTGGACCTCACCGGCGGTGCGTTGCAGGTGGTCGAACAGGGGCCGACGGCCGGCAAGCCCGCCCGCCGCGAAGCCGCCAGGCCGCCGATCGTGCTCCTGCACTGCTTTGGCTGCTCGCTCCACTGGTGGGACCGGATGGTTCCCCTGCTGGCAAAGCGCCATCGCGTGATCCGCATCGACCTGCTCGGCTTCGGCGGCTCCGAGAAGCCGAAAAGCGGCTACTCGATGGAGGACCAAGGGCGCCTCGTCGCCCTCGCCCTGGGCAAGCTCCGTGTCCAAGGCGCTGTCGTCGTCGGCCACTCCATGGGGTTCGACGCGGCGACCGCGCTCGCCAGCGAGTCGAGCGAGCTGGTCGACCGCCTGGTCGCCATCGACAATGCGCCGGACCCCAGCTTCGGCGACCTGCCGTTCACGGCCAGGCTGACCTTCACCCCGGTGCTCGGACAGGCGCTGCGGCGTACCGCCCCCGACTTCGCAATCGAGGATGGCTACGAGTCGGCCTTCGCCCCCGGCTACGACCTCGGCGACTTCTCGGACCAGGTCATCGACGACTACAAGGCGATGACCTATACCTCGTATGACCGCTCGCCCGCCGAGGCGGACGACTACGAGAACGAGCTGCCCCTCGACCAACGGGTCCGAAACGCCGCGGTGCCGCTGCTGGTGATCTTCGGCCAAGAGGACCAGCTCTACGATGACCCGGAGGCGGCGGCCCAAGCCTACGCTGACGTCCCGGGGGCGCGCATCACTGTGCTTCCCGACGCAGGCCACTCGCCGAATGTCGAGAAGCCCGCGGAGACGTCGCGCCTGATCCTCGACTACGCCGCGGAGGCTAGTTCGCGGCGTTAGCGAGTCTCATTGCCAGCGACCCCCGGCCTTAGCCCACTCGAGCAGGTGGTCGACGCCGCAGAAGTGGTCGGGGATCCGGTGCTCGCCGCGGTGACGGACGAGCAGGATATGGACGTCGCCGAGCGCGTCGCCGCACTGGGAGCAGCTGATCGGCCCCTGGTCGATCGAGGCGGGCTCGGTCATCACGCCGGGCTCCCAGTGAGCCCCTCGGATGGCCCAGGGAACCACGTGCTCGAGCCGGCAGAAGGCCGCGCGACGCTCGCCCGCCGGCTCGTAGACCCGAAAGCCGTCGTCGGTGTCGACAGCCTGCCCACACCATGTGCAGGCGTCAGCCGCGGACAAATATCGTCCTTCCCATGGCCCGATCAGGATAGTTGCGCGCCGTCCTCGCTCGGCACCGCGTCGTAGACGGCGCACCTCGTGCGGCCCGAGCGGCCGCGAAAAGGAAATACGATGCGGCGGGGTATGGAGGCCGGAACGCTAGTCGCGGGCGAAGAGTCGTTCGCCCACCGGATTCGGGACACGGCGCGCCGGCGTCCGGCGATGGTCGCGGTGGCGATCCTCGCCGCCGCCGTGCTCGCGATGGTCGTCGCCAAGGGGCTCCACGACGTCGCCCAGACCGGCCTCACCGGCCTCTCGCTGGGGGCGATCTACGCCCTCGGGGCGGTTGGCCTCACCCTGGTCTACGGGATTCTCAAGCTGGTCAACTTCGCGCACGGGGATTTCCTCACCTTCGGCGCCTACATGGCCTACGTGGTGAACGTCACCTGGGGGATGCCGCTGGTGCTCGGGATTTTCTTCGCGATGGCGACCACCGCGTTGCTCGGCATCTTCTTCGAGAAGGTGATGTGGGGACCCATGCGGGCGCGGAGCGCCGGGCTCCTCCAGCTTCTCCTGATGTCGATCGGGCTCGCTTTCCTGCTTCGGGCCTTGTTCCAGTACATCTGGTCCACCGAGATCCGCTTCCTCGATGTGAACGTGATCGAGACGGTGGAGGTCTTGGGCCTGCGAATCGGGCGCACCTCGCTCGTCGTGCTGGTGGTCGGAATCGTCGTCATCGTCGGGATCGGCCTGATACTCCGCTACACGCTGCTGGGCAAGCGGATGCGCGCCCTTTCCGACAATCTGGAGCTGGCCGAGACATCCGGGATCGACACGTCCCGGGTGATCCTCTACACCTGGCTGTTCTCCGGCGCCCTCGCCGGCCTGGCGGGCGTGATGGCGGCGTCGACAACCGAGCTACGGCCCGAGCTGGGCTTCGAGCTGCTGTTGCCGATCTTCGCCGCCGTTATTTTGGGCGGGATCGGCGACGCCTTCGGCGCCCTGGCCGGCGGGCTCGTTCTGGGGTTGATCATCGAGTGGTCCACCCTGTTCATCGAGGCGCGCTGGAAGGTGTCGATCGGGTTCGTGGCGCTGATCATCGTGCTGATCGTCAGGCCCCAGGGAATCTTCGGGCGGGCGAGAGACATCTGACTGCCATGGATGCGCTTCCCGTCGCCATCACCTTCGACTTCCTGACCAGCGTCAACTTCTGGACCAGCGTCGGCGTTCTGGCGGCCACGTACGCGCTGGTCGCGCTCGGCCTCCAGCTCAACGTGGGCTTCACCGGGATCGTCAACTTCGGTGCGGCGGGCTTCATGGCCGTGGGCGCCTACACGATGGCGATCCTCACGATCGACACCGACATCTCGTTCTGGCTCTCGCTCCCCATCTCGATCCTCGTCACGATGGCGTTCGGGTTGATCGTAGGCCTCCCGTCACTGCGCCTGCGAACCGACTACCTGGCGATTGCGACCATCGCCTTCGCCGAGATCATCCGCCTCATAGCGCAAAACGCCCGCGAGCTGACGGGAGGCAACCAGGGCCTGTTCTGCAGCGATGACCAGTCTGTCTGCTTTGACGACGCCTGGCTCGACGTTTCCGACAGGATCGAGGGTTGGTTGGTGGACCTCGGCTGGAGCGACCCGGAGATCCTTTTCCCGCTGCTGCTCGTCGGCTGGGCCCTGGTGCTCATCGTCACGCTTGGCCTGTTGTTCGTGCAGCGCAGCCCCTGGGGAAGGGTGCTTCGCGCGGTGCGCGAGGACGAGGACGCGGCCAGGGCGCTGGGAAAGAACGCGGTTGCCTACAAGCTCCAGTCGCTGGTCATCTCCGCGGCGATCGCGGCGATCGCAGGTTGGATCCTGGCTCTCAACCTGGCAACCCTCCACCCGATCGACTTCGAGCCCCTGGTGACCTTCTTCGCCTACGGGGTGCTCGTGCTGGGCGGGCTTGCCAGCTACTGGGGAGTGCTGGTTGGCTCGGTGATCTTCTGGATCCTCCTCGAAGCAACCCGCTATATCGACGTGTTCCAAGACGAGTCCGATCAGGTCGCGCTGCGCTTCGCAATCGTTGGCCTCGTGCTGATCCTGCTGATGGCCTTCCGGCCACAGGGCATGTTCGGCAAGCGCGAGGAGATGGTGCTCGGTGACTGAGGACCCGGCGACACCAACGACAGCGCAAGCGCGTGGCAACAGGGGGCCGATCTTCGAGGCGCGCGACGTGGTCAAGCGCTTTGGCGGGATCCGGGCGGTGGATGGGGCCACACTCCAGGTCACGGAAGGGCTCGATCACCGCCCTGATCGGGCCGAACGGCGCCGGCAAGACCACCTTCTTCAACGTCATCACCGGCTTCTACAGGCCCGACACAGGCCAGGCCGCGTTTCAGGGAAAGCGCGTCCTCGGACGCCCGCCATACGCGATCGCACGCTTGGGCATGGTGCGCACGTTTCAGATCACCAAGGCTTTGGCCCGGATGCCCGTGATCGACAACATGATGCTCGCCGCCCCCGACCAGCCGGGTGAGCGCCTGCGAAACGTGTTTTTCACCCCGGGAGCCGTGCGACGCCGTGAGGCCGAGGTGCGCGGGCAGGCGATGGAGTTGCTCGAGATCTTCAACCTGGACCAGCTCGCGGGCGACTACGCGGGCACCCTCTCGGGTGGGCAGCGCAAGCTGCTGGAGCTGGCCAGGGCGCTGATGACCGAACCTCGGTTCCTGCTCCTCGACGAGCCGATGGCAGGCATCAACCCAACCTTGGGACGACGCCTGCTCGACCACATGCAGCGGTTGCGGGCAGAGCAGGGGGTCACGTTCCTGTTCATCGAGCACGACATGGAGGTCGTCATGAACCACTCCGACCGGGTGATCGTGATGGCCGAGGGCCGCGTGATCGCCGAGGGGGAACCACATGAGGTCCGCCGCGACAAGGCCGTGATCGATGCCTATCTCGGGACCGGCGCCGTGGCCGACGAGCACCAGGAGGACACATGACGGCGGACGCCAAGGACAACGGCGTCCTGCTTGCCACGGAGGACGTGGTTGCCGGGTACGTCTCTGAGGTCGACGTCCTCAGCGGCGTTTCGATCCAGGTGCATGAGGGCGAGATAGCCACGGTGATCGGACCCAACGGCGCCGGCAAGTCAACCCTGATCAAGACGATCTTCGGTCTGCTACGTCCCCGCGGTGGCCGCGTCGTCTTCCGCGGCGAGGACATCGCGGGTCACAAGCCGCACGCGATCACGCGGTTGGGACTGAGCTACGTGCCGCAACTCGACAACGTGTTCCCAAGCCTGACCGTGGAGGAGAACCTCGAGATGGGCTCCTTGGACCGGGAGCGGACCGGCGCGCAGATCGACCGGATGTACGAGCTCTTTCCGCGACTCGGCGAGCGGCGCCGCCAGGCGGCGGGGACGATGAGCGGCGGGGAGCGGCAGATGGTGGCGATGGCCCGGGCGCTGATGCCCGACCCTCGGGTGCTCCTGCTCGACGAGCCCTCGGCGGGCCTCGCGCCGGCATTCGTGGAGGCGATCTTCGAGAAGATCGAGGACATCAACCGGGACGGGGTGACGATCGTCATGGTGGAGCAGAACGCCCGTCGGGCGCTGACGATGTCGGATCGTGGATACGTGCTCGACCTCGGCGCGAACCGCTTCGAGGGGCCGGGGCGCGAGCTGCTCGAGGACCCGAAGGTGGCCGAGCTCTACCTCGGCGGCACGGCTCGCGTCGATCGGCCGGAGGCGGCAGCGGGCGAGATCATCGAAGACGAAGGAACGTGAAATGCGACGGCCGGGGCCTCGTGCCCCGGCCGTCGCCTAGATCGTCGATCACACTCGAGGGCCCGGTGCGACCGGTCGCTACCCTAGATCTTCGGTACCGGTACCTCGTCGATCTCCTCGAGCTCCCCGTTCGATTGGAACTCGTTGATGTCGTAGACACCCGCGGTCGGGTCGCCGGCTTCATCCATGTCGATCGCGCCGGCCGCCCCCTCGTAGTCGATGTCGTCGCCGTTCTGCAGCGCCTCGATCGCTCCCGAGAGGTCCTCGAACGAGTACTTGTCACCTGGAGGGCCGCTGATGTCGCGCACCTGGTCGGCCATCTCCTGGCCGTCCGTGGAACCGGCAGCGACGGCCGCCAGGTAGCAGAGGATCACGGCGTCGAAGTTCTGCGCCGCGAATATGGCCTGCTCCACGTCGGCCGGGTCGGAGTCCGCGAACACCTTCGCGAAGGCCTCCGGCACCGCGCCGGTGTTGGGCGACCCCGGAGCGGTCGCCTGCATCCCGGCGACGATCTCCGGCGGCTTCACCGGGCCGATCGTCAGACCGTCGGTTCCCCAGGCGTTCGCCGGATCGTAGTCCCCGGTCCGCAGCAGGGCGGGGCCGACGTTCGCGAACGTCTCCGGGAAGTCGATGATCACGATCGTGTCCGGATTGCCGGCGACGATCTGCCGAGCCTCCGAGTCGTAGCTCGGCTGCTCCGGGTCGTAGAGGACCGACTCTCCGATCTCGCCGCCCTTGGCCACCCAAGCCTCGCTGAACGTGCCGGAGAGGCCTTCACCGTAGGAGTCGTTACGAGCACCGATGTTGACCACCTTGCCCTCGGCCCCGCCAAGATCCTTCTCGATGGCGTCGGCCAACGTGGGGCCCTGGTACTTGTCCGGCGGTGCGGTCCGGTTCAGCAGGCCGTTGTCCTCGAGGGTCGTGATCTCATCGCTCGTGGACGAGGGCGAGATCTGCAGGACACCCTCGCGGATCGAGACGGAGCGAGCCGTCGGAATCGTGTCCGCCGAGGCCCACGCGCCCGCGATGCATGAGGCGCCCTGATCGACCATCTGGCGGGCGACGTTGACCGCCGGCGTCGGCAGGGTCTCGTTGTCCTCGTGGATGATCTCGACCGTGTGATCCGCGCCGACATCGTCGATGGCGGCGTTGATCTGATCGACCGCGACATCAGCCGCCTTCTGCCCTGGCGGGCCGTACGGGCTCAGAGCGCCGGTCAGCGGCACCGAGTCGCCGATCGTCAGGTCGAGCGTGGTCTCGCCGCCTCCACCACCGTCGTCATCGTCGCCGCAAGCGGCCAAGCCCAGTGACAGACCGGCAACCGCCAGCGCGACCAAGACCGGAAACAGCCTTCGCATGAAGTCTCCTCTCTCGAATTTCCCGAGGCCCGTCCTGTTGGCCCTCTCGCACCATATCCCTATCACGAAAGTGGCTGCATGTTTCAGCCAATCGACCGACACGATGGGGCGCGGTCAGGCGGCGCGGCCAGGAGCCGCCTCCCCACCACCGGTGCCGACGCGTCGCCACTGGACGATCTTGCCGTCGCGGATCACGAACGAGGTCTTCGCGGCACCGCCGGTGCCCGGTCCGCAGACACCGGGGCCGGGGCGCTCGGTGAGGCGGAAGGTCGCGGTCGTGAACTGGCCCTGAGTCTCGGCACGCACCAGGAGAGCGCCACAGGGGAGGGACTCGTTGAAGCGGCGGGCGTCGTCGAGGTCGCGAATGCGAATCAGGAGGGGACCGTTCTGGGCCACGCTCGGGATCGCAAAGTAGCGGGCGGCGGAGTCCACGTCGCCGCGGCGAAGCGCCGTCACCCATGCGTCTATCACGCGGACGTCTCCCGGGTCCGCGTTGCCGGCAATCTTCGGGGCGCCGACGGTCGAAACGCCGCCGTTCGAGCTCTCTCCTTCACCCCCACACCCCACGAGCCCGAGCGAGAGCGCGATGCCCGCCAGCAGTGCGCGTGGAGCCACCGGTCCAGTATGCGCGCTCTGGATCGGTGACGCGGATCTCACACTCGCCTCCCATCATCGACCCTTGACATCCTACGAATCTGATACGAACATGTGTTCGTATGGATAACGAAAACGGCACCAGCCTGTCGCGGCGCCGAACGGCGCCGCGCACCATTGCCTGCGCCCTCATTCCCCGGTTTGCTCTCTTGGCAACCCTGGATGAGCGGCGAGCATTGCTCACCAGACCACTGGCGCTGGCGCCCGAGCCCGGCGGACCGCAGGTGATCGGGGAGACCTCCGGGCCCGCCGAAGCGTTCGGCGTGCGCGCCGGGATGCGACTGGGCGAGGCGCTCGCCCGCTGCCCCGAGCTGTCACTGGTGGCGCCCGACCCGGAGCGCGCGGAGGCGGCCTGGGAAGAGGTGTTGCGGCGCCTGGAATCGATCGGCGCCGCGGTCGAGCCGGGGCGACCGGGCGAGGCCTTCTTCGAGGCCGCTGGGTTGCGGGGGCTCTGGGGCGGAAGCGTGGAGGGAGTCCTGAGGCAGGCGCGGAAAGCGATCGGCCCATCCGTCCGCCTCGGTGCGGGCAAGACCCGGCTCTGTGCCTACGCCGCCGCCCTCCAGGCGAGGCCGCGCAGGGCACCGGTGGTTGTCCCCGCGGCGATGGCGCGCGCCTTCCTCGCGCCCCTACCGGTGGGCCTGCTTCGAGATCGTCTGTCCGACGAGTGGGAGCGAGCGGATCTGCCGGAGAAGCTCGAGCGACTCGGGGTGGGCACGCTGGGCCAGCTCGCGGCGCTTCCGGACGCGGCGATCGCCGACCGCTTCGGCGAAGCGGGCCTGAGGGCGCTGCGGATGGCTCGCGGCACCGACGAGCCCCTGCGCCCACGCCGGGCGCACGAGGTACTGGTGGAGCTGCTCGAGCTGCCCGAGGCCACCTCGGGCCCACAGCTGGAGCGGGCGCTGGCCCTGCTCGTCGATCGCCTGCTCGCCCGCCCGGAGCGCCATGGACGGAGCTTGCGGCGCCTGCGGATCGGCGCGCGGCTGGCCGGGGGCGGGAGCTGGCGCTCCACGGCGGCGCTGCGCCGAGCCAGCGCCGACCCGGTGCGCCTGCGCCTGGCGCTGCTCCCGAAGCTGGAGGAGCTTCCCGGGCCCGCCGCCACGCTGAGCCTGCGGGCGCTCGAGACGGGGCCGCCCGCGAGCGACCAGGCGGCGCTGGGCGGATCCGCGCAAAGGAACAGACGGAGGCGACTCGCCGAGGCGGTTCGTCAGGTGCGGGCGGTCGCCGGGAAGGACGCGGTGCTGCGAGTGCTTGATGTCGACTCGGAGTCGCGTGTGCCCGAGCGGCGCTCGCTTTTGACGCCATTTCAGGAGACGGGCGAGTGAGCGACCGGCAGCCGATCTACTGGCCGCGTCCGGTCGAGGTCGAGGCGGGGCTAGATGGGATCCCGAGCGCGGTGGAGTCGGTCGCCGTCGAAGCGGTGCGGGAGGAATGGCTGGTCGAGGACCGCTGGTGGACGCCGGAGCCGCTTCGTCGCCATTACTTCGAGCTGGTGCTTGGCGACGGCCGCAACGTGGTGGTCTTCCGCGAGCCGGCGGAAGCTGGACGTTGGTTCGAGCAGAGATCGTGAGCTACATCGAGCTGCACTGCCACTCCGCCTATTCCTTCCTGGATGGGGCGTCGGCACCGGAGGAGCTGGCGCGGAGGGCGGCGGAGCTGGGCTATCCGGCTCTCGCCCTGACCGACCACGACGGCGTCTGGGGAGCGATGGAGTTCGCGCAGGCGTGCAAGGAGTTCGGTGTCCGCCCGATCGTGGGCTGTGAGTTGACGGTTACTCCGGCTGGGGCTAGGGACGAAGTCCCGGAAGACCAGTGTGGACCTGCCGCCCCGTCCGTGCCCGAACCCGGCGGCCGCCTGGACGAAGGCCGCCGGTTGATGCCTTTCCATCTCACTCTTCTCGTCGAGAGTCAGGAGGGGTGGCGGAATCTGTGCCGACTGATCACCGAGGCTCACGCCGGGACGCGTCCGCGGTCGGACCGAGAGTGCCTCCCCCCCGTCCTGCCGCTGACCTCCGTGGAGCAACGGGCCGAGGGGCTCGTCTGCCTCTCGGGGTGCGCCCGTGACGGCGCGCTCTCGGGGCCGTTCATGCGAGCCGGCGGGCGCCCCCTGCCGAGTGAGTCACGCACAGCCGAGGCGCTCGGGCGGCGACTCGTGGCCGCCTTCGGCCGGGATTGCTTCCGGGTCGAGCTGCAGCGGCCGTTCTGGCGCCACGACCGCGCCCGCAATCGCTGGTTGGCAGGCCTTGCCGGGCGGCTGGGCGTTCGATGCGTGGCGACCGGCGACGTCCATCTGCACGACCCTTCGCGGGCGGCACTCCAGGACACGCTGGTCGCCGTGCGCCTGAAGGGGACGCTCGAGGAAACGGAGCCCGAGCGGCGCGGGAACGCGTCGGCATATCTCGCTCGGCCGGCGGCGATGGCCGCTCGTTTCGGCGAGTATCCCGGGGCGGTCGCGGAGAGCGCGCGGATCGCCGAGCGGCTCGGCTTCGACCTGACCCGCGACCTCGGCTATCGGTATCCGGGCTCGGAGGACCCCGACGCCGATCGGACTCTGGCCGAGATCTGCAGGGCCCGGCTCGATCACCGGTACACGGGCAGGCGCGAGCGCCGTGAGGCGCGGCGGAGGCTGGAGGAGGAGCTGGGCGTGATCCGCTCCCTGCGGTTGTCGGGGTTCTTCCTGCTCCACTTCGACATCCTCGAGCTGGCCCGCGAGGTGGCCGCCGAGGTTCGGGGGCCGGACTCAGCGCGGGCGCTGTTACCGCCGGGACGCGGGCGTGGCTCGAGCGTCAGCTCGATCGTCTGCTACCTGACCGGGCTCTCGCACGTCGACCCGGTGCGCAACGGGCTGTTCCTGGGTCGCTTCTTGAACGAGGAGATCATCGAAGCGCCTGACATCGATCTCGACTTCCCCCGCGACATTCGCGAGAAGCTGATCCCCCGCATCCATCAGCGCTATGGCGAGGAGCGCTCGGCGCTGGTGGCGGCGTTCGCCTGCTACCGGTCGCGGGGCGCGACCCGCGACTTCGGCAAGGCCCTCGGCCTCCCGCCCGGAGAGGTCGAGCGGGTGGCACGGACGGTCGACCTGTTCGACCGCCCGACTCGGTGGAATCGGACATGGCCGAGGCGATCGGCGCGAAGCGAGCCGCGTCGCTGCGCTGGCGGGCGCTTGCCCGCCTGGCCCGCGACGCGTGGGGGCTCCCGCGCCATCCCTCTCAGCACCCGGGAGGGATGGTGATCTCCACCAGGCCGCTGGTGGACATCTGCCCCGTCCAGCCGGCGGCGATGGAGGGACGTCAGTTAGTCCAGTGGGACAAGGATTCGTGTGCCGACGCGGGTTTTTTGAAGATCGACCTGCTGGGGCTGGGGATGCTGTCGGCGGTCGAGCGCACGATCGACGAGATCGCCCGCGCGCGCGGCGAGGGGATCGATCTCTCCCGGATCCCCATGGACGACCCGGAGACCTACCGGATGATCCGGGCGGCGGACACCACCGGCGCCTTTCAGATCGAGAGCCGGGCGCAGATGCAGATGCTGCCGCGGACGCAGCCGCGAAGCCTCGACGACCTCACGGTCCAGGTGGCGCTGGTGCGCCCGGGGCCGATCCAGGGCGGCGCCGTGCATCCCTACCTGGAGCGCCGCGAGCGGCTGCGGCAGGATCCCTCGTTCCGAGTTCCCTACGACCACCCTTCGCTGGAGCCGATCCTTCGCGACACGCTGGGGACGATCGTCTTCCAGGAGCAGGTGATCCAGGTGGCGATGGCACTCGCCGGATTCACCGCCGGCGAGGCGGAGGGGCTGCGCCGGGCGATGAGCCGCAAGCGCTCCGAGGAGGCGATCCTCGCCTATCGCGACCAGTTCATCGCCGGGGCGAGAGAGCGCGGAGCGATGCCGGGGGTGGCGGAGCGGGTCTTCGAGCAGATCCGCGGCTTCTCCGGGTTCGGGTTCCCGAAGGCTCACGCGGTCGCTTTCGGCCTGCTCGCCTACCAGTCGACCTGGCTGCGAGTCCACTACGCCCCCGAGTTCCTCTGTTCGCTCTTGAACGAGCAGCCGATGGGCTTCTACCCGCCCGACGCGCTGCTGCACGAGGCGCAAAGGAGGGGGATGGAGGTCCTGCCGCCGGATGTGAACCGCAGCGGGGTCGAGTGCACTGTGGAGATCGCCCAGCCCCACGTCGGGCCTGGCGGCGCCTTGCGCCAGGCGTCCCACCCCCCCAACTCCGTTCGCATCGGCCTGGGCTACATAACCGGCCTGTGCGACGACGAGGCGCGAGCGCTGGCGGAAGAGCGTGAGCGCGGCGGCCCCTACACGAGCCTCGCCGACCTGGCCTCGCGATCCGGCGTTGGCCGGGACGGGCTCGAGCTGCTGGCGTGGGCGGGTGCGTGCGAGAGGATCGGCGGGCGAGATGCTCTGCGTCGACGCGAGGATCTGTGGCGGCTCGGTGTCGCGCAGGGCGGGCAGCGTCTGGCGGCGGCGCGAGGAACCGCACTTGCGCCCGTTCAGCTCACCCTCCCCCTCCCCATCCCAGCGGCGCCCTCGCTGCGCGAGCTCGACTCGTGGGAGCGACTGGTCGCCGACTACGGGTCGACGGGGGTCGCGATCGCCGAGCATCCGATGGCGCTGCTGCGACCGAGCCTCGAACACGCGGTGTCCTCGAGCGCCGGCCTGGCGCGGACCGCGAACGGCGGGGCCGTGGAGGTCGCCGGGATGGTGGTTGCCCGCCAGCGGCCCGCGACCGCCCGTGGAGTGGTCTTCATGCTGCTCGAGGACGAGCTGGGGACGATCAACGTGGTGGTCCCGCCGCCCGTCTATGCGCGTCATCGCCTGGCCGTGAGGACCGCCTCGTTCGCGCGGGTAAGCGGAAAGCTGGAGCGCCGCGCCGGGGTCGTCAACGTGGTCGCCTCCGTCGTGAGTCCGCTCGCCACGCCCGACCAGCCG
>CAVRIF010000014.1:0-101655 GCA_963721215.1 uncultured Actinomycetes bacterium | reverse complement strand
GGCGCCCTCCAGCAGCTGCCGCCCGGCCCGGTCGGGCGCGCTGGCGGGCCAGCATGACCAGGTACGTCCGCTTGCCCTCGCGCAGGTCGTCCCCGGCCGGCTTGCCGGTGGTCGCCGGGTCGCCGAACACCCCGAGGAGGTCGTCGCGGAGCTGGAACGCCTCGCCCACCGGCAGCCCGTAGCCGCGAGTAGGCCGCGACCCGCCGGTCGCGCGCCGGCCATGGCGGCGCCCAGGTGCAGCGGACGCTCGACGGTGTACTTGGCCGACTTGTACCGGGCGACGCGACGGCCGCGCCGCAGCGACGTGTCGCCGGCGCCTGGGCGTGCACATCGAGGTACTGGCCGGCGATGACCTCGGTGCGCAGCTGAGGTCGAACACCGCGCGTCGCGGCCCGCATCAGGGCGCCAAGCCAGCCCTGATGAGCGCAGCAAGCTCGTCGGACCCACGCCAGGCACAGGTCGCCCAGCAGGATCGCCGCCGCCGCCCCGAAGGCCTCCGCGTCACCGGCCCAGCCGCCCTCGGCGTGGCGGGTCGCGAACCGGCGGTGGACGGCCGGCCGCCCCGGCGGGTGTCCGAGGCGTCCATGACGTCGTCGTGCATGAGCGCGTAGGCGTGGAGCGAACTCGCGAGTGGCCGCCACGGCCGCCCGTCACCTCCGTCGGAGTCGAGGCCGCCGCCGCCCCGGAAGCCCCAGTAGGCGAAGGCGGGCCGCAGCCGCTTGCCGCCCTCGAGGGCGAACCGGGTCAAGGCGTCGGTCACGGGGACGTTGTCCTGGCCGAGGAAGCCGAGGGCCGACAGCTCCTGGTCGAGCAGGGCGGCCAGCGCCCGGTCGACCCGGCGCGAGAGGTCCTCGGCGTCCAGGGGGGACGCCGGGACGGGCTGGTCGGCCTCGTTCACCTGGCTGGGGGTTCCTCTGGGGCTGATGATGGTCGTCATGCCTGCTTCTTCGATGCCAGCATCCTAGTCGGATGCACCTTCTGGCGCGCCCCGAAACCGTCGCGGCCGCCGGGTAGGCTGACCGAACGATGAGCAGCCAGGTGCGGCCGACCGGTGAGGTGATCGCCGGCGGCCGGCCGCTGGGCCCGGGCGAGGCCGACGGGCTGGGCATCCTCCATGCCGACCTGGACGCCTTCTACGCCAGCGTCGAGGTGCAGAAGGACCCGTCCCTGCGGGGCCGCCCGCTGCTGGTCGGCGGGACCGGCGGCCGCGGGGTGGTCACCTTGGCCTCGTACGAGGCCAGGGCGTTCGGCTGCCGCAACGCCATGCCGATGGCCAGGGCCCGGCGCCTGTGCCCGCAGGCGGTGGCCGTCCCGCCCGACTTCGCCGCCTACCGCCGCGCCTTGGCCACCGTGATGGCCATCTTCCAGGGGGTCACCCCACTGGTCGAGCCGCTCGCCCTGGACGAGGCGTTCCTGGACGTCCGCGGGGCCCGGGCGCTGTTCGGCGACGCCGTGGCCGCGGCCAGGCTGCTCCGGGACCGGGTCCGCGCCGAGGCCGGCCTGGCCCTGACCGTGGGCGTGGCCGGCAGCAAGTTCCTGGCCAAGCTGGCCTCGACCCGCGGCAAACCGGACGGCCTGCTGGTGGTCCCGCCCGACCGGGCCCTCGAGTTCCTGCACCCGCTGCCGGTCGACGCCCTCTGGGGGGCCGGGCAGGCGACCATCGACGTGCTGGCCCGCTACGGCCTGCGCACCGTCGGCGACGTCGCCGCCACCCCGCGGGCGACCCTGGAGCAGGCCCTCGGCCCGGCCGCCGGGGCCCAGCTCCACCAGCTCTCCTGGGCCAGGGACGACCGCGAGGTGGTGCCCTTCGAGGCGGCCAAGTCGGTCGGCGCCGAGGAGACCTTCGCCGTCGATATCGACGATCCCGAGGAGCTGGCCCGCGAGGTGCTGCGCTGCTGCGTGCGGGTCGGGCGGCGGCTGCGGGAGGCCGGCCTGGCCGGCCGCACCGTCACCCTCAAGCTGCGCTTCGCCGACTTCCGCACCATCACCCGCGGCACCCTGGCCGTGGCCACCGACACCGACAGCGAGCTGCACCAGGTCGCCGGCGAGCTGCTGGCCAGGCTCCAGCTCGGCCGGGCCCCGATCCGCCTGGCCGGCGTCACCGTCAGCAACCTGCAGCGGGCGGACGCGCCGGTGCAGCTGCGGCTGGGCCCGGAGCGGCCCGGCTGGAGGCGGCGGTGCGGGCCGCCGACGCGGTCAGGGCCCGTTTCGGCGACGGCGCCATCGACCTGGCCTCCCTGGCTCCCCGAGATCGGGAACCATAGGCTCAGGTTGAGGGTTGAACCCCTCAGACCCGGGGCTGGATGCTGTTGTTGAGGGGATAGTGCCCGGGTACACTCGCAGGACCACCACTGTACGATCCTGGCCGGAGCCTCACATGCCGCTGTCCGAGATGCCAGCAACGAATCCTGGCCGAGATTGAGCGGCGGTTGCTCGAAGAGGACCCCAAATTCGCCCATCAGGTGGGCTCCTCGTTCCGTGCCCATCTGGGCCGGCGGCTCAAGCTGGCCGTTGCCGGCTTCGTTCGAGGTTCACGGTCTCCGACGCGGTCGCTTTGGATGCCTGGGGCATCGATCCTCCTCTCGGTTTGCGTTCGGGCGGAACCTATCGCGACTCTCCCGGAGGGGGGCGACCCGGCGACGGGATTGTGTGTCCAGGCTCGCCGAGGTAGCTCGGCTCAAGGAAAACCGAATATCTCAGCGGGCACCCGTCATTTGAGACAGGCCCAGCATCCTCAGCCGCCGGGTAGCGCGCTCCGCAAAAACGACTTCGAAAAGCGCATTGCAATGCGGATTTGGACCTCGAAGGGGGGCGCCTGAGCGTCCGGAATCAAGCGAATTGAAGTGACTCGCGGTGTTTGGCCCGCCGACGCAGCGGGTAACTGTCAGGCACCCACGACCCCCCTTTGCTTTGTGGGTATATGGAGGAAACGGAACGCGGACCCATGGCACCTCGGGTCCGCGTTCACGTTTATCAGCCACCCCCAGGGGCCAGGAGCGCTCGGAGACGACTACGCGGTGGGTGTCGGCAGTTCCTCGGCGACAGGTCGCAAACCGCCGCGAGGTCGACGAGCGCCTGACGCAGCACGTAGACGCCCGCGTATTCCACCCGACCCCTAGGGGAAGGGGGAGGGAATCAAGCGGCTATGCGTGAGCGCAGGACGGCGCCGGGTAGCCCGGCGCAAGGAAAACGCTTTTTCTGCCGCTACTCCCGCAGCCCGGCGGCTTCGAGGGCGTCGCTGGGTTCCAGGTATGCCTTCGCGTGAATCGCCTTACCGTTCTTGAACTCCACCACCCAGGCGACGGGCGACTCGGTGTCGGCCCCGCTCGCTTTGCCACGTGCGTGGAGCCGCCCGATTCCAACGACTCGCTCGCCAAAGTCGCGGAACTCCGAGTAATCGAGACGGACCTCGTCGAAAGCCTCCTCTTGGTCTCGAAACCACTCGCGAACGCCCTCATGCCCACGATACGTCGTTGCTTCCCCCTCCCAGCAACGCAGCAGCTATCGCCGGATGCCACTCCACGTCAGGGTGGACTTCCGCGAGCAGCCTTTCGATGTCTCGGCGGTTGCTCGCATCAAATGCGCGCCTGAGAGCTTCCACGTTCTCCTGCGACATCGTCTACTCCGAAAGCCCGGCGGCTTCGAGGGCTTGGGCGTGATCCCAGAAGAACTCGACACTGCGGATCTGGCCCTCCCGCACGCTCAAGACGAGTGTGGACTCCAGATTCGCCGGAGGCCCGCGCCCGACACTGTCCATGACCAACCTGACGACCACGCGATCACCGATGTGCAGGTAGTCGCTGGTCTCCCGAAGCCGATCCTCGTCGAAGGCAGCACGAAGGCCTCGGTAGAAGGCCATGGCCGCGTCCCGTCCCACGTGCGGCCCGGGCTCTGGCCAGTTTCCGACGGTCCGAACGATGACGTGGGGATCAAGCAGCTCCCGGAAGGCGTCCATGTCGCCGTCGTTCCAGGCTTGGTTCGAGGCGCGCACGATCTCCACGTTCTCCTGCGACATTGCCCGCGCAGTATCTCGCGGCGGTTATCTCAAGCGTCGGGCGGCAGCAAATGCCGCACACCGCTCCCCTCGATGACTCGTTCGACCGGGGCCGACCCACGCAGCAAGCGGAGCCGACCGCCGTTTCGGAGCGATTGCTTCGCCATCAAGAGCACCACTCGCAGTCCCGCTGAGTCCAGGAAGCTCACTCCGCCGAGATCGAGGATCACCCCAGAGGCATCGCCGGCAATCGCCGACCGTAGCGCGGCCTCGAGCGTCTTGGCATTCGAGAGATCGAGCTCCCCGAACGCGCTGACCACGAGCGCCTCGCCGTCTTGCTCCACGCGGACGGTCAGTCCGGCGGCCTCACGGACTCTGTCTGAGTTGCCCATCGGGCCCATCTCTCCCTCACTCCTCTCGAAATCGATCCCGCCTGCCGGAAGGAAGAGAGAAATGAAGAGCGCCCTCGGACGGCTGACATTCAGCCTACTCCTATTGCCATGGACCCCCGGCCTAGTCCGCGACAGAGCAGGCGAAATGCCTAGCAGGGAGGGGACGGTTGCGAGTAGGTGGCGCGTGTTCCTATCACCGCCGATTAGCCCGCCGCGCGCGCCTGTGGGAAATCACGAAAGGAGAAAGATGAGCGATGGGGAGACAGCGTCGAGCTCGAGGACGGTGCTGGGCTGCTGTTCCCGTGGCTTCGGGAGAGGTAGGGGCAGGGGCGACGGTTTGCGTCCCGCCTTTGAGCGTACGTCACTCCGTCCCGAAAGCGGACCCGCCGCCCCCGTCGGAAATGGTGCCCAAGCAGGATTGGGCTGTCCAGGCGCTTACCTCAAACGCGTACCGGGTTTGTGCCCGAGCAAACGAAAAAAGCGGGCCGCCCTGGGAGGGCAACGGCCCGCTTCAAGCCTGGGATGGTGTCGAGGCTCAGTCATTTAGATACCCGCGCCCGCAGAGGCGAAACGGGGTGGGATACGACCGTTTCGCAACGAGCGGGAAACCGCTGAGGTGCGCACCGCGGGACATGTACGCATCCACAAGACGGAGGAAGGGTGAAGTGAGCGCTCTACTCCCGCAGCCAGGCCTCGCGCATCGGCTCGCGGTAGAAGACCCACAGAATCGGCGCGATGAGGATCAGGACGACCTCATCGACTGGCCCTGGGATCGGCAGGAGTGCAATGCCTGCGATCCACCGCAGCGGCTTGGGAATCCGACTGTCCCGAGCCAGGACTTTCATGGCGCGGATCGTTCTAAAGACGAACGCCCGTGCACGCCGCATGCCCGCGCCCTAGTCCCGCAGCCCGGCGACCGCTCGGCGCGGGCTACGCGGTGATGAGGTTATGAACTGGATCCGGCTGAATGCTTGGGGCTACGAGGTCGTCACCGCCGACTTCCTTCATCGCCGGGATCAGCTTCTCGTTCCGGAACTGCTGGAACTGCTCCTCGGAGTCCCAAACCGTGATCACGCGCCATCCGCCGCCCGAGGGTCCAGCGATATGGACTTGGCATCCCTCGGGAAGCCGACCGTCGGGCATCACCTTGGGGTTGACCTGGTCATAGAAGTCCTGATTGCCCTGCGGGATGTCGTTGACTACCACAACTGCCATGAGCGTCTCCTCTCGTCCCGGCTCTCGGAACGTAGCTTTCCTGGTGCTGGGAAACCTACCCTGCTTGCCTTAGGAACTCTCCTGCAGCCCGGTGGCTTCGAGGGCTTCCGCGCTCGACCTGAAGGTCTGGACGCGGCGCACGCGGCCCTGCTTGAGATCGAAGAGCTGAAACAGGGGGTCCTCCATCGGGATGCGGCTTGCGTGACCAACGAGGACGGAGCGACCGCGCATCAGCACGCGGTCCTCGCCAACGCTTTCTATGTCCTCGACCTCGACGTGCCAGTCGTCCCCAGTTTCAAGCACCCCATCCATGAAGCGGCGGACACCCGCCACGCCACGATGAGTTCCGCCGCCGGGGAACTCCGGCGGATCGGACCACTCGAAGTCCGGGTGATGATGCGACTCCCACGCCGCCCAGTCGCGGCTGTTGAACGCCTCAAAGATCAGCCGCACCACCTCCACGTTCTCCTGCGACATCGGCTACTCCTTGAGCCCAGCGGCTTCGAGTGCCCTCTCGCGCTCGAAGTAGCCGACGAGGCGCGTCACCTTGCCATCGCGAATGTGAAACAGGACCGCTGCTCCCTGCGATGGCACCTGCTCGAGATCCAACCCGCTCGTCCTGCCGCGCCCGCTGAAGTGCTGGAGCACAAGCACCCGCTCGTCGTCGAGCTCGAGGTATTCGTCCACCACGTGGTGGAACTCCTCAAAGTCGCTTATGTATTCGCGCCAGTCCTCTGCCATCCCGGCCAACCCTGTCCCTGCCCTGGGCGACGGCCCATCGGCGGCGAACCCCATTCAATTTCGGGATGCGCCCACTCGGTCGAGCTGTAGTCGCCGCGCTCCCAGGCGGCGTAGATCGAGCGGACGATCTCCACGTTCTCCTGCGACATCGCCTACTCCGAAAGCCCGGCGGCTTTGAGAGCGCGTTGTTTGCTGGGGTAATTCCGATTGCTCACTAGCTGACCATGCTCGAACCGCCACAGCTCGTATCCGTGGGCCCGACCTCTATTCCGCTGCCACGACCGATGGCCCGTTCTCGGTAGGCGACGATGACAGCCTCACCGAGCGCCTCAATCTCATCAAGCTCAACCTGGAAGGAAGCCCAAACGTCAGCCATATCCCGGAAGTAGTTGCGAAACCCGGCGCGACCTTCGTAGAGACGCCCGGAGAGGGCGCCGAATTCCGACTCGAAGGAGAAGCGGGGCGACACGAGTTCTACCGCTGCGTCGGCGTCCCGCTCGTTGAACGCCGCATAAACCCGCCGCACGATCTCCACCTTCTCCTCCGACATCGCCCGCGCAGTATCTCGCGCGCCGAGGGGGGAGGAGGGTTGCCTCCATCGCCGCGAGATCGCGGGACGGCGCTACTAGCCCGGTGCAAGGAAAACGCTTTTTTCTGGCGCTACTCCCGCAGCCCGGCGGCTTCGAGGGCGTCGCTCTCAGTCTGGAACATTCGAGCTCGAATCAGCAGGCCGTCGCGGTACTCCAACAGCTGAAAGAACGAGGGCGACTCGACCTCGACCCCGCTCTCGACACCCTCGCCACTGACTCGCAGCATGGCGAGGACACGATGCTCATCCAGCGCTTCGCATCTCTCGAGATGCAGCCGAAAGCCCTTGAAGGTGTCCAGCCAGGTTTGAAAGAACGACAGGACTCCTTCAGGGCCACGAAACGTCCCGCCATCCGGAAATGCGTCAAGCGTCTGCCACTCGACATCGGGGTGCGCGAACTTGAGTGCAGCCTCGATGTTGCGGCCGTTCATCGCCTCCACAGCCTGCTTGACACGCTCGACGTTCTCCTGCGACATCGCCTACTCCCGCAGCCCGGCGGCTTCGAGGGCGTCATCGGGGTTCGGGAAACCCTCCAGCGACAGGATTGTCCCGTCGCGGATTGTCCACAGGTGCCCGTTTCGGGTCTCGAACTCGACGTCCGTGCCCTTTGGCCTCACGCGGTTTTTGACGACGGCCACGACCTGATTCCCGCTTTCCAGGAGCTCCGACGGCTCGATGACCCAGGCATCAAATGCTGCACGCATGTCGCTAAAAGCCGCTTCGGGCGCTTCGCGTCCCCGATGCGTCCCGGCAAGGGGCCCACGCTTGAACGAGATCTCGAAGTCTGGGTGAGCGTCACGAAACGCGGCGTCCAAGTCGTTCCGGTTGAGCGCGTCGTACACGCGCCGCACGATCTCCACGTTCTCCTGCGACATCGCCTACTCCGAAAGCCCGGCGGCTTCGAGGGCTTCGGCACGGCTCCTGAATCCTTGGCACCTGACGACCTTTCCGTTGAGCAGGGTGAAGAGAGAGCCGAACCGATGTTCAATCGGAACGCCGCTCTGAGTCGCGGTACCGATGAAGCGGCTCACTACGACCACTTGGTCGCCTCCTCCATCGATCAATTCCTCCGCCTCCATACGAAAGTCGCCCCAGGTGTCGCGGAGCTCCCTGCCCATTCGAGCACTCCCTCGTGTCCAACGTATGGGCGGGTGTTGAAGGCGGAGTCGTAGTTGATCCAGACGACGTGGGTATCGAGGAGTTCCAGGAACTCCGGGCCTTGCGACTCGTAGACGCGCCGCACGATCTCCACGTTCTCCTGCGACATCGCCCGCAGTATCGCGCGGCATGATGCGCGGCAGGGAGCTGGGTCGCGATCAGGACGAAGCCCAGTTACGGATGGATGCGGCAGCTGGAACCCGCGCAGTTCTGCAGCTGTTGGAGGCGGGCCGCGAGCTGCGCCCTGACCGATGCGTGGCCGGGATGGGCGTGGCGACTGTCGAGTTCGAACGGATCGCGATCCAGGTCGTAGAGCTCGTTCTCGCCGGTGTTGTGCTCGGCGTACATGTAGCGCTCGGTCCGAATCGCCTTGAAGGGAGGCCACCGTGATGAAAGCTCGGACCCATGGGCTGCTCGATCAGGAGCTCACGTCCCTGCTCGATGCCCGGCTGCTGGGCCACCGGGATCAGCGACCGCCCGTCCATCACCAGGCCGGGGTTCGCGTTCGCGAGGTCGACGATCGTCGGGGCAAGGTCGGCGTTTATCACCAGGTCGTCGACGTCCACCCCCTGCGGGATTCCCGGACCGCGCATCAGGAGCGGCACGCGGATCGACTCCTCGTAGATGCGGCCCTTGTCTGTGGGGAACCGGTGCTCGCCATGGAAGTAGCCGTTGTCAGAGGTGAATACGAGCAGAGTGTCTGCCAGCTCGCCTTTCACCCGCAGCCTGTCGATGATCTTCTTGACCCCCTCGTCCACCGAGAGGAGGGACTCAAGCCGGCAGCGGTACTTGCGCTCGATATCCGAGATTTGACTCGAGTTCAACAGCGGGCGGTCCTGGATCACGGCCGGCTTGTCTGAGACGTCCGCCTCGTTGAAGTTCGGGGGCCTCGGCAGCGGCTCGGAGTCGAACGCATTGGCGTGGCGCGGCGCCGGCTTGGCGGATTGCTGGCAGTTGCCAGGCGGGTTCGGGTTCGGCTCCGGGCCTCCGGCGTGGGGCGCCGTGTAGGTGAGCCAGAGGAAGAACGGCTGGGCAAACGGCGTTCGGCGGTTGACCAGCTCGACCGCCTTATTCGTGAGCACGTCCTGCTTGAAGGCGGCGGAAGCCGGCCCGTACTTGACCAGGGTGCCGTTCTCGTTCAGCGTGTAGTTGTAGACCGCCTGCGAGGACGCGGCGCGCCACTCCGACCAGCCGGGCGGGACCCGGGGTTGGTTCTCATAGCCGTTCAGGTACCTGCCGATCATGGCGGTGTAGTAGCCGGCGCTGCGAAGCCAGACGGCGAGGTGGTTGTTCCCATGGAGGGCCTGGAAACGGCCGAAGCCGCCGTTCGGCGGCTGTGTTGCCGAGCACGCCATGGTTGTGCGCGTACTGGCCGGTGAGGAAGGTGGCGCGCGACGGGCAGCATTGCGAGAAATTGACGAAGCTGTTCTCGAAGGTCGCCCCCTGGTTGCCGATCAGCGAGTTGACGTTGCCCATCACGCGCATCGATTCGACCGTCTGGTCGTCGGTCTCGATCACCAGGATGTTCGGTCTGGCCTGCGCCGCTGCTGCTTGACTGAGGGTTGCCGGGGGAGTTCCGTAGCCCGCAATGCCCAGCACTCCGGCGACCCCCAGTGTGATTAGGACAGGGGTGAGCAGATGTCTCCCAGACGAAGTCATACGCCTCGGGGTTGACGCTCCTTGCTGGCTGCCGCAGAGACGATCGGCTTCCGTGTGATGGCGTGGCCTACCACACCGAGGGGCGCCGCGTCAAGGCATCGCCCGCGCAGTATCCATCACTCGCGTCGGGCGATCACGAACTCCACGCCGCCCAGCTGGAGCGTGATTGCTCCGTCCTCATGAGCGATCCCGTTCTCGAAGACCTCGCGGTCAAGGCTGATCGCCGCTGTCTCCTCGCCCGCGTCCAAGCGGACGAAAGATCGCTTCGGTGTCGCTCGGCTCCCCGCCAGTCATGGAGTAGCCGGCGTGGAGCCTGCCGAAGCCGTCTGCTCATGAGCTGGTCAGTGGTAGCCTCGACCGAGGCTTTCCAGGGGAAGAGTGGTGAAACATGAAGAGGGAGAGCTCAACGGCGCAGATTCCGAGCTCAAGGCCGGCGGTGATCGGGATTTGCGCTCTCGTCGCTGCTCTGGTGGTCAGCCTGGTCTTCTCGGTTGGGGCCAAAGCTGCTCCGGGGGATCTCGATATGACCTTCTCGGCCGATGGCAAGCAGCGGACCCAGATCGGCTCCAGGAGCAGCGCCGCTGCGACCGTGTTGCCAGCCCGACGGCAAGGTCATCGCGGTGGGTACGGCCATGGGCATCGGTCCCGGTGCTTCCTTCGCCCTCGCCCGCTACAACACCAACGGAACACTTGACCCCACGTTCGCGGGCGACGGCAGGCAGACGACCAATTTTGGTGCCCAAGACGGCGCACATGGAGTTGTCCTCCAAGCCGACGGCAAGATCGTCGCGGTGGGCCGCGCCGGAGGCGGCGGCCTCGCGGTGGGCCGTTACATGCCCAACGGATCGCTCGACCCGACCTTCTCAGGCGACGGCAAGCAGACGGCCAACCCAGGCACCGGTGAGGCGAAAGCGGTTGCGCTTCAGGCCAACGGGAAGATCGTCGTGGCCGGCACTGCGGGCTTCGGCCCGGAGAGCAGGGCGTTCGTGGTCGCACGTTTCAACCCGAACGGGTCACTCGACGCGAGCTTCTCCGGCGATGGCGTCCAGGTCACGGTATTCGCCGCCCCCGGCTCGAACCGCTGCCGCTGCGGTGCGCGTGGGGTGGCGGTCCGAAGCGACGGCAAGATCATCGCCGTGGGCTTCGCCGGTGTCGCTGACTTCGCCCTCGCCCGTTACAACCCGAACGGCTCCCTCGATCCGAACTTTTCCGGGGATGGCAAGCAGGTCACAGACTTCGGCGGTGCGGAGTATGCGAATGCGGTGGCGCTCCAGCCGGACGGCAAGGTCGTCGCCGTAGGCTCCCAATCCGGCGAGGGCATCTTCTTTGCCTTCGCGCTCGCCCGCTACAACGCGAACGGCTCCCTCGACCCGAGCTTCTCCGGCGATGGCAAGCAGTTGACCAACTTCGGGGGCGACGCCGTGGCTCGCGGTGTGGCGCTCCAGGGAGACGGCAAGATCGTCGCCGTCGGTAAGGCAATTACGGGCGAGCCGGCTGATCAATTCGCGGTGGCTCGCTACAACCCGAACGGCGCTCTGGACCCGACCTTCTCCGGTGACGGCAGGCAAAGGACCGGCTTCGGCGAAGGCGGGTCGGCCAACGCGGTTGCGATCCAGCCCGACGGCAAGATTGTCGCAGTCGGTGGCGGCGAGCTCGCCAACGCTGGAAACGACGATTTCCTGCTTGCCCGCTATCTGGGCGGGTGAGGTTCCCGGACCTTCCCCAGGAGCCGGCGGATTGCCCCGACGGAGCGGTCGACATCGGCCTCCGTCGTGGACCAGTTCGAGACCGAGATCCGCATGAACCGCCGCCCACGCCAGCTGGTACCGCCCATCCAGCAGGTTCCGTCGCGCTGCACGGCGGCGATCAGGCGATCGGTGCGCTCGTCGGAGCCGAAGCTCACTAGAACCTGATTGAGGACGATGTCGTTGGCGATCTCGACTTCTTCGATCGAGCCGAGTTGCTCGCCGAAGCGGTGGGCCAGCGCGCAGCAGCGATCGACGAGCTCGGCGAGGCCTTCCCGCCCCAGCTCGCGCAGAGCGGCCCATGTCGTGAAGCCCCGGGCCCGGCGGGACGATTCGGGGACGTAGTCGGAGGGCGCACGGATCGACCCCTCTCCCTGGCCCACCAAATAGGCGGCTGTGTACGACATCGATGCGGCATGAGCCGCAGTGTCGGCGCAGAACACAAAGCCCGCGTCGTAGGGGACATTCAGCCATTTATGACCGTCTACGCCCCAGGAGTCTGCCTGCTCGATACCGGTCACAAGGCTCCTCTTGGATGGGCTGACCGCGGCCCAAAGCCCGAAGGCGCCGTCGACGTGGACCCATGCTCCCCGGCGGTGCGCGGCGTCGCACCCCGCGGCGAGATCGTCGCAAGCACCGGTGTTCACGTTGCCAGCCTGGAGGCACACGATCGTGGGTGACCCCGAGCCCGCGCCGAGGGCTCGGGTCAGTTCATCGGGATCGATCGCACCGTTTGGGTCGGCGGCAATCGGCTCCACGGCCTCGGCCCCGATGCCGAGCAGGCGCAGCGAGCGATCGATCGTCGCGTGACGCTCCTCGCCCGCCAATATCCGGATCCCCGGTGCCCCGATCAGGCCGCGCGTCTCCACGTCCCAACCGGCCTGGGCGAGAATCCGATGGCGTGCCGCGGCGAGCCCAACCGTGTTCGCGCCCTGCGCGCCTGTGACAAGGCCGAAAGACGACTCGTCGGGTAGGCCGAAGGCCTCCTTCAGCCACTCGCCGACCACCTCCTCCACGGCGGCAGCGACCGGAGAGGCGGTGGGATTGAAGGCAATTTGGTCCCATCCGGTCGTGAGCAGGTCGGCGCATGTCGCGGCGTCGAGGGCGCCGCCGACGACCAGACCGAAGTACCTCGGGCCGACCGTTGTCACGAGCGCGGGCTCCGCCGCCGTCGGCGAGCTGCTCGATGACGGCGTGGGGATCAGCCCCTTCCTCCGGCAGCGGACCACCGAGGGCTGCCCGCAGCCGGGCAAAGTCGACGGGCGGCGCCACGGGGCGATCGCCGGCGCTCGTTCGATAGTCGGCGACGCGCGTCGCGGTCAGGCGCAGCAGCTCCGAGAGCTCCGACACGTCCTCATCGTACGAATTTGTCGAGCACGTCCCGCTCCTCTATCGCGCTAGGGATGGGCGCGGCAGCTCGGACCAGCGCAGTTCCGCAGCTCTTGCAGACGGGCCGCGAGCTGGGCCCGGACCGACGCGTAGGCGGGGGCGTTGTGGCGACTCCAAAGCTCGAACGGGTCGTCACTCAGGTCGTAGAGCTCCTTCGCCGGTGCTGTGCTGGGCGTACATGTAGCGCTTGGTCCGGATCGCCTTGAAGCTCGGCTCCTCGATCAGCAGCTCGCGTCCCTGCGCGATACCGGGATCTCGCACGATCGGAATCAGCGAGCGACCGTCCATCGCCAGGCCGGGGCTCGCGTTCGCCACGTCGACGATCGTCGGGGCCAAGTCGGCGTTGATCGTGAGATCGCTGACCGTCACCCCACGCGGGATCCCAGGCCCGCGCATCTGCAGCGGCACCCGGATCGACTCCTCGTAGATGTGCAGCTTTTCCTCAGGTATCCGGTGCTCTCCGTGGAAGAAGCCGTTGTCGGCGGTGAACATGATCACCGTGTTTGCAAGCTCGCCCCTGGCGCTCAGCGCATCGACGATCTTCTTGACGCCCTCGTCCACCGACAGCAGCGATTCCAGCTCGCAGCGGTACTTGCGCTGGGTGTCGGTGATCTGATTCGCGCTCAAACGCGGCTGGTTTCGGATCTTGGCGGGCTTGTCGGAGACGTCGGCTTCGTTGAAGCTCGGCGGCTTCGGCAGCGGCTGCGGAGTCGAACACGTGGGCGTGGCGGGGCGCCGGCTTCGCCGCGTCGCCACAGTTGAAGAGCGGGTTCGGGTTCGGGTCCGGGCGGCCGGAGTGGGGCGCCGTGTAGGTCGAGCCAGAGGAAGAACGGCCGCGGCATCGGCGCCCGGCGGTTGACGAGATTGACCGCTTTTCGCGTCAGCACGTCCTGCTTGAAGTCGGCGGGGTCGGTCGCCGTAGTGGACCAGGGTGCCGTTCTCGTTCAGGGTGTAGTCGTAGACGTCCTGCGGCGTATCAGCCGGGGCGGCCCAGCCGCCATTGGAGGCTAGCCCGTAAGCTCCGCCTCCGATGGAGTTCGAGCTGAGCGATGAGCAGAGGATGTTGCGCGACACGGTGCGCGAGTTTGCGCGCCAGGAGGTCGCGCCGGTTGCCGCCGAGCTGGACCGCGAGAAGCGCTTCCCATACGAGCTGGTGGCGAAGCTGGGCGAGCTGGGCTTGATGGGGATCCCATTTCCGCACGAGTACGGAGGCGGAGGGGCCGACTCTCTTTCCTACGCGATGGCGATCGAGGAACTGGCGCGCGTGGATGCCTCGCTTGCGATCACGATCTCCGCCCACAGCTCTCTCGGGACGATGCCCATCCACCTGTGGGGGACCGATGAGCAGAAGTCCCGATGGCTCCCGGATCTCTGTAGTGGCCGCAAGTTGGCGGCATTCGGGCTCACGGAGCCCGAGGCCGGCTCCGACGCCGGCAATACGCGCACCGTCGCAAAGCTCGAAGACGGCGAGTGGGTCGTCAGCGGCGCCAAGCAGTTCATCACCAACGCCGGCACCGACATCACCGGTTGCGTGACGATCACCGCGGTGACCAATCAGGCGGACGAACGGCGCGAGATCTCCAACATCATCGTCCCCAATGGGACGCCCGGTTACGAGGTCGGCGAGCCCTACCGCAAGATGGGCTGGAACGCTTCGGACACACGCCCGCTCAGCTTCCAGGACTGCCGGGTCCCGGAGTCGAGCCTTCTAGGCAAGCGGGGTGGGGGATTCAGACAATTCATGCACGCGCTCGAGGGCGGGCGGATCGGGGTCGCTTCCCTGGGGGTTGGTCTCGCGCAGGGCGCCTTGGATGAGGCGATCACCTACGCAAAGGAGCGCCGGACCTGGGGCAAGCCACTCTCCAAGTACCAGCTCATCCAGGGGAAGATCGCGGACATCTCGGCGCAAATCGAAGCTGTCCGACTGCTGACCTACAGAGCCGCAGTGCAAAAAGATCGCGGAGAGAGGTTCGCGCTTGCCGCCGCACAAGCGAAGCTGCTCAGCGGTCGGCTTGCGGTGCGGGCAACCGAGGAGGCTGTCCAGATCCACGGCGGCTACGGGTACATCGAGGAGTATCCGGTGTGCCGGTACTACCGCGATGCGAAGATCCTCACGATCGGCGAGGGCACCGACGAGGTGCAACAGATGGTGATCGCTCGCCAGCTGGGCTGCTAGTCAGGTATAGAACACCTCACCATCGAGCCTGGTGAGCAGGGACGCGTCCGTTGCCAGTAGGGCCGCCAGCTCCGGATTGTTCGTGTGGAGGATCGGCCGCCGCGCGAGCCCGAACACGGCGAACCGGCGGCTCAGCGGCTCCATCAAGTGTGGCTCCCCTCGTCCCGTCAGAACCGCGCCGCCCTGAGCCTTAGCGTGAGCGACCAGCTCTGCCAGAACCGCGTCGACCTCGCGCTCAACCGCCGCGAGGTGCAGCAGCCGGCTTGTGCCACCCGGTTGAGGCACGTAGGCGTACCACCCGACTACCCGCTCGCCGCGGCGCACGAGCCGTCGCGCGAGGGGTCCCCAAAAGGCCTCCACCTGCCGGAAGAGGTGGTCGAGGTGCTCCTCGTCATAGTCGGCCACCAGCCGCATGCGGCGAGTGAGCGCCGGCAGGTGCTCGACGATGCTGGCCGTGGTGGCAGGTTCGCCGACGACATCGGCGGGGGTCTCGGGTTGCGCACGCGGCAGCAATGGCCGGCCAACGGCCTGGAACGGCAGCGCGCCGACGGGTACGAGCGCCCGCCCGACCGGCTGCCGCCGCGCCGCAGCCTGGGCCACGCCCCCGAGCCACCGGGCAGGTCGCAGGACGAGCATCCAGTCGCAGGTGCGAGCGTAGTCCACGTACCCTCCGAGGGTTCGCCAGATGCGCATCACCGCGTCGGTTGCGCTGTCGGAAAAGGACAGCTCCTGCGGGCCGCGGAGGACGCGCCCCAACAGATGGAAGCCAGCGGCGCCGGCGCGGCTGTCGGGGGCCACGACCACGTGGGTGGCACAGGCGGCGCGGATCGGTTCGCCATCGAGGCGCATCCGCCTAACGTGAACGCCGATGAAGCCGATGACCTCATCACGCTCATCAACAGCAACCAGAGACGGGAGCTCCTCGTCGGCCCACGGGTAATCGAGCATGACGCCGCTCAATACGCTTTCGTTCAGTCTCCAGTTCGGAAGATGGGCGCGCAGGAGCGTGGCCACCGTCGGCAAATCGGTCTTCTGGAGTGGACGAATGTCAGTCATGCGAGAAGCGACACTACAACCAGGAAAGCGACAGCAGGCCCGAGCCGCGTCTGTGCGCGAGCCATCGCCCAGCCACTGATATTGACGTGACCAAGATCAACAGCGATGCCGCTGCCCCAGGAGATATTCCCTTCGACCCGGCCGATTGCCTTGACCGCCTGGTGCGGGGCACGCGCGATGCAGTTCGTCAGCTGGGTCGGCGTGGTGCCGTCGTGGCCGTCTCGGGCGGAGTGGACTCAGGCGTGGTTGCGGGTATCTGCGTACGCGCCCTTGGGCCCGAGCGCGTGCTCTGCCTGAGGCTTCCGGAGCGCGACATCGGCAGCGCCTCCTCCGACTTGGGCCTGGACCTGGCTCGCGCGCTGGGTGCGCCGACCGAGGAGGAGCCGATCACGGGCGCGCTGGAGGCGCTCGGTTGCTACCGGCGCCGCGACGAGGCTATCCGTCGTGTTTTCCCCGACTACGAGCCCACGTGGCAGCACAAGCTGGTCCGCTCCCCTCCGTCTGGGGGGGTCATCGTCTTCTCGCTGGTCGTCCAGCGCCCCGACGGCAGCGAGGAGCAGCGACGCATGCCCTCCGATGCGTACCGGGAGCTGATCTCGGCCACGAACATGAAACAGCGGGTTCGGAAGCTGATCGAGTACACCTGGGCAGACCGGCTTGGCTATGCGGTGATCGGAACCCCCAATCTGCTCGAGTACGACCAGGGATTCTTCGTCAAGGGAGGGGACGGGCTCGCCGACGTAAAGCCGATCGCGCGGCTCTACAAGGGCCAGGTCTACCTTCTGGCCCGTGAGCTGGGGCTACCTGAGGAGATCGCCACCCGGGCGCCTACCACGGAGACGTTCAGCATGCCGCAGACCCAAGAGGAGTTCTACTTCGGCCACCCATATGAGCGCATGGACCTGCTGATGTGGGGTCAGGCCGAGGAGGTCGAGCCAGGCGAGCTTGCTGCTCGCGCCGGGTTGAAGCCGGAAGAGGTGGAAACGGCATACGGGGAGATCGAGCGCCGCCGGGTGGCCACCGAGTACCTGCATGCCCCTCCGACCATCGTCGACCCCGCTGACTGACTATGTGCGGCGTGGCAGGCATCGTCCGCCCGGAAGCCGCGGCAGCGGTTGACGAAGACGCGCTGTTGCGGATGGCCGGGGCCATCCGCCACCGCGGCCCGGACGGCTTCGGCCTCGCCCTCGATGCCGGGGCAGGGCTGGTCTCGGCCCGGCTGGCCATTTTCGACATCCCCCGTGGCTGGCAGCCCTTCGAGTCGGGCCCGGGAGGAAGCCTGCTGGTCTACAACGGCGAGGTTTACAACCACCTGGAGCTGCGGGCTGAGCTGAGCGCACGCGGAGAGAGCTTCACGACCACCTGCGACACGGAGGTGGTGATGCGGTTGCTGGAGCGCGAGGGCGTCGCGTCGCTCGATCGGTTCAATGGGCAGTTCGCGTTCGCGTGGTGGCAGCCGCAGCAGCGCCGTTTGACGCTGGTGCGCGATCGCTTCGGCGTGCGTCCGCTCTTCTACACGCTTCTGGACGATGGCAGCCTGGTCTTCGGCTCGGAGGCCAAGGCGCTGTTCGCCTCGGGCGAAGTGACCGCGGCCCCCGACCTGGCCGGCATCGACGAGGTATTCACCCTCTGGGGCCCGCGACCCCCGCGCACCGCCTTTCGCGGCGTCAGCCAGGTGCTGCCGGGGGGGCTGGTCGTCTGGGAACGGGGACGGATCGTGGAGGAACGAAGATGGTGGACCCCGGAATACGGACAGGACGGTAGCCACGACGCCGACCTGGACGAGCTGTTGCGCGACAGCGTGCGGCTGCGCCTGCGAGCCGACGTACCGGTGGGTACCTATCTGTCAGGGGGCCTCGACTCGAGCCTGATCACCGCCCTGGCCCAGGCGGAGACCGATCACGATCTGCGCACGTTCTCGATCGCGTTCTCGGACCCCCGCTACGACGAGCGTTCTCATCAGGAGGAGGTGGCGCGCGCCATCGGTACGCGCCACCACGTGGTTGACGCCGGGCCGGCCGAGATCGCGGCCGCGTTCCCCGATGTGGTCCGGCACGCCGAGATGCCGCTGGTGCGCACGGCGCCGGTGCCGTTGTTCCTGCTTGCCAAGGAGGTTCGCGAGCAGGCGATCACCGTGGTCGCAACGGGGGAGGGGGCGGACGAGCTTTTTTGGGGCTATGAGTTGTTCAAGGAGGTCGCGTTACGCGAGATCCATGAGCACGACCCGGATCGGGCCGTCGAGCTGCTGGAGCAGCTCTACTCGTATCTCGGGCCCGCTGTGGCCCGCCGCGGGCCGGCCTGGCGCCGGTTTCTGCTGGAGACCGGGGCCGACGACGAGGAACTGGGCTCACACCGGACCCGTGCGGAGGCCACAGCGACGGTGAAGGCCTTCTACCGCCCGGAGGTCGCAGCCGAGATCGGGACGAGCGCGTCACTCGATCGCCTGCGAGCCGAGCTGCCGCCCGCCTTCGGGAGCTGGAGCCGGCTGGAGCGCGCCGCCTGGCTCGAGATCACCACCTTGCTCGACCCCTATCTCTTGTCAGCGCAGGGAGATCGTGTTGCCATGGCGCATGGGGTCGAGGGCCGCTTCCCGTTCCTCGATCATCGCGTTTTCGCACACTCTGCCGGTCTGCCGCCGGAGGCAAAGCTCGAGGGCATGCGTGAAAAGGCAGCTCTCCGCGAGCTCGCGGCCGAAGTGCTGCCACCCTCGATCGCGGAGCGAGGTAAGCAGCCGTACCGCGCCCCGGAGATCGATCCCTTCTTCGCGCCGGGGGCCCCGGAGTGGGTAGAGGAGTTTTTGTCCCCGGCGGCCCTGGCCGAGACGGCGATCTGGGACCAGTCGCGGGTGGGTGGTCTGCTGAAGCGCTGTCGCGCCGGACGAGCGACCGGGATGCGTGAGTCGATGGCGCTGGTCGGCATCCTTTCCACCCAGCTGTGGCATGAGGAGTTCGTCGGCAGGGGGGTCAATCACTATCCGGCGGAGCCCGAGCAACCGCGTATCCGCATCGACCGCACCGTCAAATCAGCGACCAAGGAGGTTGTATGACAGAGACCACCAGCGACGTACGGGGGGACATGCGTGCATACATCGAGGAGAACTTCCTCTACCTGCACCCGGGCGTCGAGCTCAAGGACGGCGACGACTTCCTGACCCTGGGGATCGTGGATTCGCTCGGCTTTGTCGAGCTGGTGGAAGAGGTCCAGGCGCGCTATGGCGTTGCCGTCGAAGACGTCGAGATCACCGAGGAGAACTTTGGCTCGATCGATGCCATAGCCGGCTACGTCGAGCGCAAGCGAACCGCAGCATGAGCCTCCGGCCCCTCGGCGAGGATCTCCGCGCCGCGGCCAACCGTGATCCGGACCGGACCGCGCTGGTCGATGCTGAGCGGGCGCTGTCGTACGGCGAGCTCGACCACATCGTCGACGGATTGGCGTCCGGCCTGCACGAGCTCGGCGTGGGCCGGGGCGATCGCGTCGCCATCGTCCTTCCGAATGGAATAGAGGCGGCGATCGCGATTTATGGCGTGCTGCGGGCTGGCGCCGCCTTCTCCCCGCTCAACCCGACGATCAAGCGCGAGAAGCTCGGGCACGTGCTGTCCGACTCGGGAGCTGCCGTGGTCCTCACCGACAACGACCGGGCCGAGACGGTGGGGGCGGCCGTGGCTTCGGCTGGCGAGATCCCGGTCGTCACGGACGTCGAGGCGCTGGCCGGTGGCGACGGGAAGGCGCCGACGCGCCCGGTCAGCGTCGATCTCGCCGCGGTGATCTACACGTCGGGATCGACCGGCGACCCAAAGGGGGTCACGCTGACGCACGCCAACATGACCTTTGCCGCCGATTCGATCGTCGAGTACCTGGAGATGCAGCAGTCGGACGTCGTCCTCTGCGTGCTGCCGTTGTCATTCGACTACGGCCTCTACCAGCTCCTGATGTGCATGCGGATTGGGGCCACGCTGATCCTGGAGCCGAACTTTGCGTTCCCGGGCCGGGTTGTACAGCTGCTCGAGACGAAGAACATCACCGGCCTGCCGGGCGTCCCGACCGTCTTTCAGGTGCTGCTGTCGTTGCGTGGGCTCGCGGATCGCGAGTTGCCCTCACTGCGATTTTTGACCAACACCGGCGCGGCGCTACCTGGGCCTACTGTGGAGGCGATCCGCCGCACCTTCCCGAACGCCCGCCTCTACTCGATGTACGGGCTGACGGAATGCAAGCGCGCGACCTATCTGCCCCCGGACCAGCTCGACGCCCGCCCCGCGTCAGTTGGCATCCCGATACCCGGCACGGAAGCCTGGGTCGCGGACGAGGAGGGCAACGTGGCGGAGCCTGGCGAGGTCGGCGAGCTGATGATCCGTGGTTCGCACGTGATGCAGGGTTACTGGGGCGACCCGGAGGCGACGGCGGAGCGCCTGCGCCCGGGACGCTGGCCGTGGGAGCGCGTGTTGGCGAGTGGCGATCTGTTCCGCTCTGACGAGGAGGGCTACCTGTACTTCGTCGGCCGTAGGGACGACCTGATCAAGTCAGGCGGGGAGAAGGTCGTTCCACGCGAGGTCGAGGACGTCCTGCACGTGGCGACCGGCGTCCAGGAGGCGGCGGTGGTCGGAGTCCCCGACCGGCTGCTTGGTCGCGCCGTCCACGCCCACGTTTCGCCGCAGGCCGGGGTCGAGCTGGAGGAGGTGGCGCTTCGCGCCCACTGTGCCGAGCGCCTCGAGGATCACATGGTGCCGCGGCGGATCGTGATCCACGAGGAGCTCCCCAGAACGAGCAACGGCAAGATAGACCGGTTAGCTTTGGCCGGCCTGTAGCGCTCCCTATGGCCAAGCGACAACTGGGCTGGACGACTGGAGGCAAGACACTGAGGCTGTCTGTCTCGGTGTGGCGTGGGAAGAAGGCGTGGCTGCCCTTGTTCCGCGTGGCCCTCGTCCGCCTCCATGGCGAATTGCCGACAAGGAGCTTCTCCATCTCGAACCCGCGCCTCAGCGGGCTGAGGCCAAGCACGTGGCACATCGAGGAGAGCTCGACGCCCGACGGACTGCGCGGACGGGCGTATCTGTTCCTGAGGCTTCGGATCCGGTTCATGCGGCGCCCGTCGTCGATCAGAACCGATCCAGCGGCGCGGACCGACTCCTTGTCCCGGTGAGGCTGGCGAGCAGTGCTGGTGGTTGATGCTGCTCGCGCTCGCGATAGTCGGCCTCGTCCTGCTGCCATCGCCGTGGGGAGTGGTTGCCCTGGGCATCGCGGTGGCGGTGGAAGTGCTCGAGCTCCTGTTCTGGAGGAGATTCCTGCGCCGCTACCGGCTGCGGGTCGGACCGGAGACGCTGGTGGGAATGCGGGCGGAGGTGGTTCAGCCTTGCGCTCCGGACGGGCTCGTACGGCTGCGCGGCGAGCTCTGGAAAGCTCGCGCCAGCGCCCCGGTCGAATCGGGTCAGGCGGTGACCGTGTTAGGGGTGGACGGCCTCACGCTGCGGGTGGAGCCCCGTGCTTGAGGGACCGGCGAACCGGGGCCACGGAAAAGGGCCCCGGGAGGGGCCCTTGGTTTCCGAAGGACGTGCCGCCAGCGAACCCCGCCGCTGGCCCGTCGGTCCTTGTTGATCTAACTTAACACCAAAGTTCGCCGCAAGTTGCACCAGACCTCCGGTTTGGTCCGCAGGTCGGCATCTCGTTCAATTGCAGCGATGTTCCCGAATGGCCAATGCTGCAGCTGCTGCTGATGCGCTGTGGATAAAGGATGCCGCACCACCGCGCCGGAGCAATAGGATGCGCGCGCCGTGCGGTACCTGATCACCGGTGGTTCCGGCTATATCGGCTCCCGTTTGACCGAGATTCTCGCGGCTCGGGACGAGGTCGAGCAGATCGTCAACCTCGATGTCCGCCCGCCCACAGCGCCGCATTCCAAGGCCACCTTCGTTGCCGGCGACGTCCGCGACCTGGCGGCGGTTCGAGGCCTGCTCGAGCGCACAGAGCCCGACGCGCTTATCCACCTTGCCTTCCTGCTCAACCCGATCCGCGACGAGGCGAGGATGTACGACATCGATGTCAACGGCACCGAGGCGGTGTTGCGGGCCGCCGCGGAGGCGGGGACCCAGCAGGTGCTCGTCACCTCCTCGGCGACGGCGTACGGCGCCTTCCCCGACAACCCGAGGCCGATCGCCGAGGATTGGCCCGTCCGCGGCCAGCCCGACTTCTCCTACGCGCGCCACAAGGCCGAGGCGGACCGACTCTGCCAGCTCTGGGCGCTCGAGCAGCCGGACCGGGTGATGACGATCGTCAGGCCCTGCATCGTGTTCGGGCCGAACGTCGACAACTACATCTCGCGAGGCTGGGAGAAGTCGGCCTTCATGCCCGTCATGGACGGGGTCGACGAGGAGTTTCAGCTCGTCCACGAGGACGACGTCGTGAGCGCGATCACGGGTCTGCTCGATGCCAAAGCCGGGGGCGCGTTCAACGTCGCAGGGGACGGCTCGCTGAGATGGGGGGAGTCCGCCGAGATGATCGGGCTGAAGACACGGGAGATGTCGCTGAAGGCGGTACGCCGCATCTATTCGATGGCCTGGGCGCTCCACGCGCCGAGGGTCGAGGCTCCGCCGGGCAATCTGAATTTCATCCGTTATCCCTGGGCGGTCTCGAACGAGAAGCTCAAGGCGGAGGTCGGCTGGGAGCCCTCGGCCGACACCCGCGAGGTCTTTCTCGAGACCATGTATGCGAAGGGGCTTGTGGCCACGCCCCCCTCTCGGGCGCCGGGTACGCCGGCGGTGGCCTGACCGCTCGGCCGCCAGCCGCAATCGCCGCGATCAGGGCTCTCTAACGGGCAGCACGTGCCTTGCTTCGGAAGATCAGCACGTCGTGCCACTGCCGTAGCGCCGGGCGCGGAGCCTTCATCTTGCGTTCCAGCTCGAACCGGTCGGTTTCGAGAACGTAGGCGGCGTTCATCGGGTACACATAGATGATCCGGAGCTGGCGCGGGTTTCGGTCCAAGGACGCGACCAGGTTGTCGATCACGCGGGCGAAGGTCCGACCCTCGAAGGGATGGTAGAAGTAGGCGACCGTAACGTCGTCCGGGACCTGGTAGCTGACGGCATCCTCGGTCACCAGCTCGACGTCCCCGCAGACGAGGCGATCCCGGTTGTGGTCAATGTTGTAGCGGGCAACGCGGTTCAGCTCCTCGGCTATCTCCACCCCGATCACCCGCTTGAAGGGGAACCGCGCCGCCTGGTAAACAACGCGCCCCTTTCCGGAGCCGAAGTCGATGAACACGTCGTCTGGCCCCACCTCGATCCGGCGCAGCACCCGCGGCACGACCAACCGGCTCGTGGCGACGTAGCGAACCCGCTCGGGATCGTCCAGCCCGTAGTCATCGAGCCGCGTCTCCGGGGCCGTCTCGATGAAATCGCCTCGCTCGAATAGATGCCGCACCACCCAGGGGGCGAGACGGCGTTTCAGCCCCATGGACGGGATTATGACCGCAGCGGATGGCGGCAACCTCGGGATAAACTCAATTGCTCGGGCGCTTAGCTCAGTAGGGAGAGCGCCAGCTCGACAAGCTGGAGGTCGCTGGTTCGAGCCCAGCAGCGCCCATGCCTTGACTACGTCAGTGATGCGTTGAGCACCGAGACCGATCTGCTCCGCCGCTACGCGGAGACGGGCGACGCGGCGCTGAAGGAGGAGTTGGTTCGACGCTTCCTGCCCCTGGCGCGATCGCTCGCGCTTCGCTACCGAGGGTCGAGCGAGGACACCGAGGACCTGATCCAGGTCGCCAGCCTGGGGCTCATCAAGGCGCTGGACGGGTTCGACCTCGAGCGCGGGACGTCGTTCATCGCCTACGCGGCGCCCACGATTCTGGGAGAGCTTCGGCGCCACTTTCGCGACCGCGTCTGGGAGGTGCGCCTGCCCAGAGGTCTCCAGGAGCGGACGATGGCGGTCAGCGAGGCCGCCGCCGAGCTCAGCGACGACCTCGGCCACACTCCGACGGTCTCACAGATCGCCGAGCGCCTGGACTGGGAGGACGAGGAGGTGTCCGAGGCCCTTCAGGCCGACGAGGCCCGCCGCACGCTGTCGCTGGAGGTGCCGAGAAGCAGAGAGGACCTCGGATCCGCGACGATCTTGGAGACCCTTGGCGAGACCGAGCCCGGCTATGACGCGGTGGAGGCTCAGCTCGCCGCCGATGATGCTCCGCTCGACGAGCGCGAGCGACGCGTTTTGATGCTCCGCTTTGAGCAGGACCTGAACCAGTACGAGATCGGTCGCCGTCTCGGCGTCTCGCAGATGCAGGTCTCGCGGATCATGCGACGGGCGCTCCGGAAGCTGCTCGCGGCGGTGCAGGCGGGGGCCGTCGATTGAAGGGATGCTGTCCGTCCCACTTGATTTCTGCACGGCGCTGACTGGGCGCCCTGCCCGTGTATCGTGGCGTCCCTCTGAAGATGGCACCACTCGACGTAACCACGGAGCAGCGTCCTGGGCACACCCGGGTAGTCCTCGTTGGCGAACTCGATATCGCGAGCGCCGACGAACTCGAGAAGCAGCTGACCGCGGTCGAGACCGATTCGCCGGCCACGCTGGTGCTCGATCTGCGTCGCGTGGAGTTCATCGACTCGACCGGGCTTCGAGCCTTGATCGCCGCTGATGAACGCGCTCGCTCCGAGGGCCGGCGCTTTGCGGTGGTTCGCGGCCCAGACGCCGTCGCGCGCCTGCTGACGGTCACCCAGCTCGATCAACGCTTGGAGATCGTGGACGACCCCGACGCGGTTGGCGCCTGACGGCCGCGGCGCTCAGCGAGGATCCAGCACGAGACAGAGCAGCTCAGCTTCGCCGGCGCTCTCCACCCTGCGGTCCTGCGTGAGCCGCTCGAGCACAGGCGGCAGGTCGGCCAGCGCCGAGGCCTGGACGACCCGCGTGGCCCCTCCTTCCTCGAGGGGCCCGACGCGAACCACGAGCTGACCGTCCGGCCGATCGATCCCCAGCTGGATCCTGTTGCCAACGATTGACCTTGGCGCGTGTGCCGCCACTGCGTCGGTGACCAGCTCCGCCTCCGAGATGCCCTCCAGCGAGAACTCCGCGCGGGCCGCCAGCATCGCGATCACGCGGCCCAGCACCGGTGCCGCCAGGGGCCCGGAGGTGACGGCGATCGAGAGCTCGCCGGGGGGTGGGGGAGTCTCGGGGTCGTCCCGGCGGGCGCCATCGGAGAGCTCCTTGGAGCCGTTGTCGACGGCGAAATTCATCCGAACCCTTGTACCCTCGCCCATGCCGCCAAGGAACTCGGCGCGGTCGGTCAGCGCCTGGATCAGCGACAGCCCGAGTCCCTGGACCTCGAGGTCCGGCTCGGGGACGTTCGGCCGGATGCCCACACCGTGATCGCTGACGACCACCTCGAGCTCGGTCGGTTGGATCCACAGGTGAACGTCCATCGGTCCTTCCGCGCCCTCGTAGGCATGGACCACGACGTTGTTGCACGCCTCACTGACGGCGGCGTTGATGTCGAGCAGGCGGGCTTCCCCGAGGTGGAGGACGTCCACGACCCCGCTCAGCGCCCGACGGACCAAGGCGACGTTCTCGGCGCGGCTGGGGAGGGCCAGACGAAGGTCGGGCTCGCCGTTCGTCTTCGTGTCCTGCTCCATGCGGGGGGTGGTGAGGGTGCCCATTCGGCGGTCCGGTGTGAGGCGCGTGGTTGTTCTTCTAACGGCACTACCCTGCCCCGCGTCGCCCAAACCCCTCCCGGTCGCTGCCGGTTGACGCCGCGGCCCGCGGGTGCCACCCACTAGGGCGCTCTGGAAGCGCTGTTCGTGGCCGCAGCAGGACCAGCATCGCGGCGTCGTCTTGGGGTGGTCCGACCGCGAACGCGTCGAGCGCGGATTCGATCCTGCTCACCGTCTGTGTTGGATTGCTGACAGCCGACAGTCTGGCGCGCAGGCGGTGATCCCCGAAGCGATCGCTGTGTCCCCGGGCTTCGGTGACACCGTCGGTGTAGAGGACGAGCTGATCGCCCTGCCACAACTCCAGCGGCGTGACCTCCCAGCGCGGCTGGTCGGGTGCGCCCACCAGCGGCCCGGGTTGTCCGACCGCATCCACAGTTCCCCCTCGAACGAGCAAGGGCAACGGGTGCCCGGCGACGAGCAGCGACGCTTGCATGGGATCGTCATCGCCCTTGGGAAGCACCAGGAGGATTGCGCTGCACAGCGACAGGTCCGCCCTCTGCTTGAGGCTCTCGTCGAGTAACAGCGCGGCTGATCGGGGGTCGCCCGTCAACTTGCCCGCCGTGCGGATCGTGTAGCGAGCGAGAGCCGTAACCGATGCTGCCGCGGCGCCGCGTCCCACCACGTCCCCGATCGCGAGCATCCATCCCCCTTCGATCTCGAACGCCTCGTAGAAGTCCCCGCCCACTTCGTTGACCTCTCCGGCCGCGCGATACATGGTCGCCACCTCGAAGCCGGGGATCGGGGGCAGCTCTGTGGGCCGCAAGCCGCGTTGGAGGACTCGGGCGACCTCGGCCCGCTCGCCGGCCAGGCGCGCGTTCTCCACCGCGATCCCCGCCCTGCGAGCGATCTCCACGGCGATCTCCAGATCGTTCTCGTCGAACGAGCGCGAGCTCGAATCGTTGCCGAAGACGAGCACCCCGACGACCTTTGCCCCCGCCGCCATCGGGACGGCCAGCGCGGAGCCCGGGCCGACGCCCTGGATCAATCGCGGGCCGTCCTCCATGCGTACCGGGTGGCGCTCACTGAGCTGCCGGGCCAAGGCCACTCTTTCAGGGAAGCTGTGCACGAAGGCCACCTGCTGCAAGACCCCGCCCTGATCCGGGATGTACACCGAGCACCAGTCGGCGAACCGCGGGACCGCCACCCGTGCCACGGCCTGGACCGTGTCCCGGTAGTCGATCGAGGCGCCGAGCAGCTCGCCGGCGCGCGCGAGTAGCTGCTGGGCGAACTCGGAGCGTTTCAGCTCGGTTACGTCCTTGATGGTGGTCACCGCATAGAGCAGGCTTCCGTCGGGGGTGTTGATCGGCTCCGAGCTGACCACGGCCCAGCGCTCCTCGCCGGTGGCCTTGAGCGCCAGCCGGATCTGCTCGCGCTGCGGCAAGCGGCCGGCTCGAAGGCGCTGCGCGACCCGATCGCGGTCGAGGCTTGTCCCGTCCTCGGCCCAGATCTCCACCCGGGCCATCAGCTCATGCTCGGCGGCTTCCACGACCTCTTTGGGGCTTGTGAACCCGAGCCAACGGGCGGCTGCGTGATTCGCATAGACCAGGTCGCCGCTGGCAGCGTGAACGGCGACCCCCTCGTCGAGCATCGACATCACCGTGTCGAGCCGCCGTTCCACGCTCTCGAGGTCCGAGAACAAGCCCGCGTTGTCGAGGACAAGCCCGATGCGCCTGGCCAGCAGCGAAGCGAAGCTGACGTCGTCGACGCTGTAGTGCCGCTTGGACCAGGCGGTGACGAGCGTCACCGTGCCGAGCGTTCGGCCGCGGGCGGTCATGGCCGCGACGATGGACGACCTCGGCCGTAGCGATTGCAGGAACTCGAGGTCCTCGGGGCCCTGGGCCATCCTCCGCAGATCCTCGGCGTCCATTCGACGCCGGAAGTGCGGGATCTGGGTCCAGGCCGGCTCCGAGGTCACGAATCGTTCCGGTAGCGAATGCTCTCGGCGACGGAGCCGGTCCTCGACCTCGGCGGCGTTGGGCACCCCCTTTGCGCGGACCGCAGTCCTTACGACTCGGCCCTCGTGCACAGCGTCGATCATGCACATGTCGGCCGCCTCGGGGACGATCAACTCTGTCACTCGGCTCAACGTCTCGGTGAGCGGCAGCGAGCCGTCGGCGAACTCGCTGATCGCATCGAGTAGTCGCAGGCGGCCGGCGTTGCCGCTCCACCTGTCGCGCGCGTGGGCGCCAGCCACCGCGAACGCCCCCGAGGCGGCGATCGCCGCCAGGCGAATCGCGTAGGCGACGCCACCATCGGCATGCCAAACGGGGCTCGCCGCCCCGAGCAAGACCGCCAGGCCGGCAACCAGCGCCGTTCCCCGCGGACTTCCGAACAGCGCGCAGACGAAGGGCGCCATGAGAAAGGTCCCGGTGACGACTGGCGCCGGGTCCAGGATCACGTCTACGGCGACGAGTGCAGCCAGGACGCCGAGGCCCAGCGGCACTCCCCAGCGGTTCCTGTCGCCCGGGCTAGGCCCGCGCGTGCCGGGTGCCGCTCGGAAGCGCCGCGGACGTACCATCGGCCAAGCCTAGTCGCAACGCGTCCGGCTCAAGCCGGTAAGGGAGCTCCTTCCAGCCCTTGCGCCGGCCTCGCAGCAGATCCTGTGCGAGCCAGGCCAGGATTCGGGTATCTCGCCGAGCGTCCCCGATTCTGTAGGGAAGCGTGGCGTGGCCGTACGGCACGTACACCCGCACCGGGACCGAGAGCTCGTCGGCGGCGCGGGTGGCCGGCGTTGCCGGCAGCCCGAACAGCAACTCGAGCTCGCAGAGGGTACCTGCGCCTCGCAGCCGCCGCAGCGCCTCGCGGGCGAGCGCCTCGTCGTGGGTGGCCACGGCGACCCGGCGGGCACGCCCCGCCAGCTCGTCGACGATCGCCAGAAAGCCCGCCTGCGGGTCCTGATCCGGTGCGTCGGGGTCGGGCCATTGTCCCTTCACCACCCGAACATCGACCCCCAGCTCTACCGCCGCATTCGCATCGCCCAGACTGCGGCGCCATCGCGCTGGGAGGGTGATCCCCAGCTCGTCGTGCCGCCGTGCTGCCTCGGCGATCAGCGGCAGCGTCCGCTCGGCGGACTCGGAGGCGAGCGAGTCGAAGTGAACGCGCAGGCCCGCGGAGCCGGTCCGTTCCAGGAGCCTCGCGAGCAGCACGGGCGAGAATCCCAGTGCCGGTACCTTGATCGACAGGTGGGCATCCACGCCGTTCCGCGACAGGGCCTCGACCGCCGCCAGGCAGGTGAGCAAGACCTGCCTGGGCTCGTCTGTGCGCTGGTTCCAGAACCCGACGGTGCTCGCTCGCCCCCGTCCTTGCAACGTCTGACAGGCGAGCAGGGCATCGCTTGATCTGCGACCCGGCAACATAGGTGGAGGCGGCCCGCCGGTGTAGCGGCGCGAGGCAGGACCTCAGCGCTGCCTTCGACCGGTCTCTCACGACCTGCTTCGGACGACGTCCCTGAGTCGCCGCCCGGCGGCCGTCGCAGCATCGGTCGCCAGCAAGCCCACCCCCGATCTTTCGAAGGGGTATGCGTCCAGGCGAACGCAGGGACGCACCGTGTTGGTCCAAGGTCGAATCCACGACTCCGCGCTGCCGAGAAACTCGTACGAGCGCAAGCCCCGAATGGCTGCGTGCCGGATCGTCTCCATCAACAGCAGGGAGCCCGGAGAACAGCGGCTGAACCCCTCGTCGTAGCCCAGCTTCAGCAGCCAGAATCGATTGTCGGTTTCCACCGCAAGCTGCACGGCCGCGGCCCGGCCGCCGATCCGCAGAAAGCACAGCCGCAGAATGCCCTTCGAGCAGGCCGCCGTCGCGTAGTGTCGGAAAAAGGCCCTGCGCATCTCGTCGTGGGCGAGGGCGGTGCGTGCCCTCCCCTTCCAGCCGGCGGCCTCGACGGCAATGGCCTCCTCGAGCAACGGTTGGAGCTCCGCGGGCGAGGGGGCCAGCATCTCGTAGCTCACCTCGCCGAGCCGCGCCGCTCTCCGTTGGGCGCGTCGAAGGTCGGACCGTCGGCGGGCGGTGAGCTGCTGCTCCGGGTCCTTCTGGCGCTCCCCGAGGAGGATGTAGGGGCAGGCGCCAGCGTCGCGATTGAGCACGAGCCCGCGTTTTCGGTCGGCGTTTCCGATCGCCGCCACAACGAGCGAGCTGGCGGGGACACGTTTCAGGCTCAACGGGCCCGGCAGGCTGGTGAGGACCCGCACCAGCGCGGCGGCCGCCCGGGCGTCCTCGTACAGGAAGTCCATCGGCTCCCGCAGCTCGTGGACGCCGAGCAGCTCCAGGGGCGCCATGGGGCGTCGCCGCCTGGCCAGCGGCGCGATGGCGAACGGTCGCTCGCGCGGGCCGATGGCCAGTACGTCGAGGCTGTATCGATCGCCCAGGGCCTCGGCGCAGGCCCGTGCCCAGATGTACTGCCCGATCGGACTGCCGGAATTGCTTGCGAGGCGGTCCCAGGCACCCGCGAGCCGATCGAGATCATCGAGTTCGACGATGCGGTCGACCTGAAATCCGTCAGGGTGAGGGAGCCCCGATGCCATCTGCCTCCTAGTGATACCGATTCCGATCGCGCTTGGACGCAGTACCCGTGCCGCAAACGCCGTTTCCCGCTTGGGCTCCACCATAAGCCCTGTCCCCTTCCCGCGCTGAGCGCGGGGAGGTCGCCTCCGCTCTCTATGCTCGCCCGCGATGCTGGCGACGTACGGGTCGCTCCTCATCATTCTTGCTGGCTCGTGCCTCGTCGGGCAGGCGCTGTTCGCGCTCTGCGGCAGGCGCGAGTGGTCCTGGCTCGCGCCAGCGGTCGGCCTCGGCGTGCTCACCGCGGTCGCGTGGGGCGCGGTTCGGCTCCCCGGCGAGGGACTCGCGTCGCTGATCGCGATCGGGGCGCTGGCCGCTTGCTCGGTGGCCGTTCTTCACCGGCCGGGTCCCCGGGCTCGGGGCGACGGCGTCGGTTGGAATTCCCGTGGCTGTGGCGGTGCTCCTGGCCGCGTCCGTGCCTTTCCTGGTCGAGCGTCGTTTCGGAATCCTGGGAACGGGGCTCAACCCGGACATGTCGCAGCACCTGTTCGCGGCCGACCAGCTTGCCCAGGGCGCGGGGGGCAAGCTTCTCAACCAGGGCTACCCGCTGGGCCCGCATGCCTTGGTGGCGGCGGTTTCCAAGGGAACCGGAGCGAGCCTGGTGCACGCCTTCAACGGACTCACGCTGGCGATCCCGGTGATCGCCGCGCTGGCGCCCCTGGCGCTGCTCGCACGGCTGGTCGCTTGGCGGCGGATCTGTATCGCATTGCTGGTCGGGCTCCCCTACCTGGCGGCGTCGTATCTGATCCAGGGGGCCTTCAAGGAGACCATGGAGGCGCTGTTCGTTCTGGGCTTCGCGATCGGCCTGCACGAGCTGGCGAGGGGGACGCTGGTCCACCGAGGCGGGCAGCGTCAGGCGCTCGCCGCCGTCCCGCTTGCCGCCTTGGTGGTCGGGGCCGTCTACTCCTACAGCTTTCCGGGGCTCCTGTGGCCGGTGGGCGCCGCTGGCCTCTGGGCGCTTTTGGAGCTCGCGCTGGCCGCACGGCGCGACTCGCCCGGGACTGCCCTGGCGCTTGCCCGGCGGGCGGCCAGCGCGACCATCGTCGCCATCGCGGCCGTGGTGGTGGCCATTGCCCCTGAGATCGGCCGGATGATCGACTTCGCGAGCTTCGAGACATTCGACCCCTCGGGCCCGGGGCTCGGCAATCTCTTCAACCCGATCTCGCCGCTCGAGGCGCTCGGCATCTGGCCTTCCGGTGACTTTCGCCTCGATCCTGGGGACGGCGCCATGCCGGCGATCGGCTTCTACCTCGGTGAGGCGCTCGGGTTGGCGGCGCTCGCCTACGGGCTCGCCTGGTGGCTTCTCCGCGGCGAGCGGGCCGTCCCCGCGGCGCTCGCGGCGGCGGCTGTCCTGTTTCTCTACGCCCACCTCGCCGGCACGCCGTATCAGGCGGCCAAGTCGATCGTCATCGCCTCGCCGCTCGCGATGCTGATCGCCGCCCGAGCGTTGCTCAGCGACGAGCCTCTGGTCGAACTCGGGGCACTCCGGGGCGCGATCGCCAGGAGGCGGGGTGGGGCAACCGGCCTCCTCGTCCGCAACCAACGCCCCCTGCGGATCGGCCTCGCGGTCGCCTTCCTGGGCGCCGCCGCGGGCTCCAGCCTGCTGGCGCTCGTCAACGGACCGGTCGGCCCGGCGGCGTACTCGCCAGAGCTCACCAAGCTGCGTCCGGTGCTCGGCCGGGGCTCCACCTTGGTGCTGGCGCCACACCACATGCTGGCCGCCGAGCACGGTCGCGACTACCTCGTCTGGGAGCTTCGCGGCGGACGGGTCTGCGTCAAGAGCGCCGCTCCGTCGCCCTCGTCGCGGCGGACCGCGCCCGGAATCTCGCACGTGATCACCCAGGGCGCCGCGCAGCGGGCACCGTTCGCCGATCTGCGGCTCGCTCGACGCGCCGGCCCCTACACGCTGTGGCGACCCCACCCGGCACCGCGAGGCCACGGGCCCTGTGACCTGATCGCGGTCGGCGAACGGGCGGACCCAGGGGCCGAGAAACCGGGCGAGTAGGAGGGCCCGGCCCCGGCGAGCTGGGGATTCTCGTTCACATAGATCGCAAAGTCGCAACTCGACTTCCGGTTGCCGCCACCGACCCCTGCCCAGCCCCAAGGCGGCCCGCAGTGCCGCCCTGGCCAGGGTTCGGGCGATCAGTCCGGTCCGGGCGCTCATCCCCTCATAAGTAGCATGGCCAGCGATGGCCAAGCTGACCGTGAAGCTGCCGGACGAGTCGGCTCTCGAGCTGGCACAGGGCGCAACCGGCGCCGATGCGGCGGCGGCAATCGGGCCGCGGCTGGCCGAGGATGCGCTGGCCGTCAGAGTGGACGGTCAGATTCGCGATCTCGCTGCGCCGCTCGCCGACGGCGAGCGGATCGAGATCCTGACCCCCGGTCGTCCCGAGGCCCTCGAGGTCCTTCGACACGACTGCGCGCACGTGCTGGCCACCGCGGTGCTCGACCTGTGGCCGGGCACCAAGGTCTCCATCGGCCCTCCGATCGAGGCCGGCTTCTACTACGACTTCGAGTTCCCCGATGGGTTCCGGCCCTCCGAGGCGGACCTGGAGCGAATCGAGGAGCGAATGGCGGGTCACATCGAGGCGGATGAGGCCTTCGAGCGCACCGAGATCCCGACTGATGAGGCGATCGAGCGCTTCCGCGCCGAGGGACAGCCCTACAAGGTCGAGCTGATCCAGGATTTGGCGCGCGATGAGGGGGTGCAGGCGGTCTCGCTCTATCGGAATGGGCCCTTCGTGGACCTCTGCCGTGGCCCGCATGGCCCCTCGACCGGCCGGATCGAGGCCTTCAAGCTGAGCTCGGTCGCAGGCGCCTACTGGCGTGGCGACGAGAGCCGCCAGATGCTCACCCGTATCTACGGCACCGCCTTCTTCTCCCAGCAGGAGCTCGACCAGCACCTGGAGCGGCTCGAGCAGGCGCGGGCGCGGGACCATCGCCGGCTGGGACCCCAGCTCGGCCTCTTCATGCTCTCAGGCGAGGCTCCCGGGATGCCGTTCTGGCTGCCGCGGGGCACGGTGCTGCTGCGCCTGGTCGAACGCCAGGTCCGCGCGCAGCTCGAGCGCCGTGGCTACGTCGAGATCAAGACCCCGCAGATCCTGGACGAGGAGCTGTGGCATCGCTCGGGCCACTGGGACAACTACCGCGAGAACATGTTCTTCACCTCCGTGGAGGAGCGCCGGTTCGCGCTGCGGCCGATGAACTGCCCCGGCGCCTGCCTCGTCTACGCGTCGGACCGGCGCTCCTACCGCGACCTGCCGCTGCGCCTGGCCGAGTTCGGCCTGGTCTCGCGTAACGAGCGCGAGGGCGTGCTGCACGGGCTCCTGCGCGTGCGGGCCTTCACCCAGGACGATGCGCACGTGTACTGCGCCCCCGATCAGATCACCGACGAGGTGGACTCGATCTGCCAGGCGATCGACGAGCTGTACGCGCGCTTCGGCTTCGACCGGGTGCGAGTGGAGCTCTCGACCCGCCCCGACAAGCACATCGGCACCGACGAGCAGTGGGAGCGGGCCGAGGAGGCCCTGCGCGAGGCGCTCGAGCGTCAGGGCCGCGAGTACGAGGTCAGTCACGGCGAGGGAACCTTCTACGGCCCCAAGATCGACTTCCACATCACCGATGCCCTGGGCCGCTCGTGGCAGTGCGGCACCTGTCAGCTCGATTTCCAGATGCCCGAGCGCTTCGACCTCAGCTACCAGGGGGCTGACAACGTCGAGCACCGCCCGGTGATGATCCACCGAGCATTGCTCGGCTCGCTGGAACGGTTTGTCGGCATCCTGATCGAGCATCACGCGGGTCGGTTCCCGGTCTGGCTCGCGCCGGTCCAGGCGGCGATCTTGCCGGTCGCGGACCGGCACCTGCCCTACGCCGTCCAGGCCGCTGCGGGCCTGGACGAGGCGGGCGTGCGGGTGCGGGTGGACGACCGCTCGGAATCGGTGGGCAAGAAGGTTCACGACGCCGAGGCGTCCAGGGTCCCCTACATGCTGGTCGTCGGCGATCGAGAGCAGGACGCAGGTGCCGTCTCGATCCGCTCACACGACGAGGGGGACCTCGGCCAGATGACACTGGAAGAATTCGCGGGGCGAGTGAACGCCGAGGCTTAGCCGTTGAGCGCGGGGAAGCCCGGTCTCCCGGCGAGGGGGCACCGGCTGTCGCTCGAGAGCGTGTAGTCGCGGGCGTCGCGATCCACATAGAGCGGATCGACCACCGAGTTGGCTTTTGCGGTGAAGTTCTCCGAGGGGGTCTCGACGCCGCCGTTGGACTCGTAGTCCGGCAGGGCGTCACCCGCCCAGAGGCAGTTGTGGCGGAGCACGTTGCCCTCGGCGTGGGTGCCGTTCGGGTTGGAATATACGTTCCAGCCCAAATTGGAGTTGGAGATCACGTTGTCGGTGACCACGTTGTTGCTGGAGGTATTCGATCCCTCGCCTGCGAAGACGATCCCCTCCCCGTTCGAGTCGATCGCGTTGCCGGTGATCGTCGAGCCGTCGGCGTTCGGGTAGAGCTGGATGCCGCGGTCGGTGTTGTCGTAGATCCAGTTGTCACGGACGATCGTGTCGCGGGCCTCGGAGAGGTAGATCCCATGGTCCTTGTTGGTGGGGGGCTGCGCCCCGCACCCGTGGATCCGGTTGCGCTCGATCACCACCCCCCGTGGCGGCGGGCTCGAGTAGTAACGCGCCACCGAGACGCAGATGCTGCGTGTGGTCGTTAGTGATCTCGTTGTCGCGCAGAGTTACGCCGTCGGCGTAGATCCTGGGGCCGATCTGGCTCTCGCCGCTGGAGCCGTTCAGCCTCAGGCCCTGGATCGTCGAGCCTGAGCCGGGGGGCAGGATCTTGATCTCTCCCTCGAGGGTCACCGCCTCGTCCTCGTACGGGGCAAGGGTGGTGTTTGGCGTGGAGAGCTCGAGGAGGGAGAACGCGAAGGTGCCGCCACGGAAGCAGCCGGTCTGGCCCGGGTCCAGCGCGTCGACCAGGCGCTGCGCGGTTTGAAGCGGCCTCACGCGGCTGCCCGGCGCAGAGTCCGAGCCCCCGGTCGCCGCGTACAGGTCGCAGGCCGCCGGTGTCGACTGGCCGACCCCGCCCAGGTGGGGCGGGGTCTCCGGCTCCGCTTGGCCGCAGCCCGCAGCCACCAGTGCCACCAGCAGGGCCAGCCCCAGCTGTACCCGGGCAAGCGATACGCCCAGCCCGATGCATGGGAAACGAGTCCGCCAGCACATCGCCCTATTTTGGCTGACCGCCGCCCTTGGCCCCGAAACCCGCGACCTTCCCGTCTATACTGGCCGCCGATGAAGGGCCCGACATCAACCGCACCAGCCTGCCGCCTCGCCGTGCGGCTCGGCGCCAGCATCCCCACGTGCTTCCGCTGAGCGCCCGTGCCCTTGCTTGCTTGCTGTCTCGTCTCTCCAACCCCGTCAGAGCGTCTCTAGCTTGACGAGCCTCATTAACCCAGGCTAGTGGCGAACCCGCGTTTCGACCGGTCGCCTCCCGAGCGTGACCCGACCCGGATCAACGAGCGGATCCGAGTCTCCGAGGTCCGGCTGATCGACGAGGACGGGAACCAGGTGGGGATCATTCCCACCGAGCAGGCCCTTGCGCTGGCTTCCGAGCGTGACCTGGACCTGGTGGAGGTGGCGCCCGACGCGAAGCCCCCGGTCGCCCGCCTGCTCGACTACTCGAAGTACAAGTACGAGCAGGAGCAGAAGGCGAAAGCGGCCCGCAAGCACCAGCAGCAGGTCAACGTGCGCGAGATCAAGCTGCGACCGAAGATCGCCACCCACGACTACGAGACCAAGAAGGGCCACGTCGAGCGCTTTCTGCGTCAGCAGGACAAGGTCAAGGTGACCATCATGTTCCGTGGCCGCGAGCAGGCGCATCCCGAGCGCGGTCGAGCACTGCTCCAGCGCCTCTATGACGACATCGAGGACCTGGCGACGATCGAGCAGGAGCCCGAGCAGGAGGGGCGGAACATGAGCATGCTGCTGGCCCCGGTGCGGGCGAAGGGCGGCGACGCCGAGCGCCCCGCCGCCTGACCCGGCTCCAGAGCCGTCTGCTTCAATAGCCGTCCGATGCCGAAGATGAAGACCCATTCCGGCACCAAGAAGCGGTTTCGCAAGACGGCCAAGGGCAAGCTGCGCGGGCGGCGGGCCAACTCCAGCCACATGCTCGAGAAGAAGTCGCCGAAGCGCAAGCGGCGCATGGCGCTGCCGACGGAGGTGGCGCGTCCCGACCGCAAGCGCGTGCGGACCCTGCTGGCGGGAAGGAACCGCTGAGGTGAGCCGGACAACGAACGCCGTCGCCAGGCGCAGGCGGCGCAAGAAGGTGCTCGCCCAGGCGAAGGGCTACTGGGGACGCAAGCACTCCAGCTACCGGCTCGCCAACGAGCAGGTGATGCGCTCGGGCCGCTACGCGTACCGCGATCGGCGCGTTCGCAAGCGGGAGTTCCGCCGGCTGTGGATCGTGCGGATCAACGCCGCCGCGCGGCGGGAGGGAATGAGCTACTCGGAGCTGATCCATGGTCTCGGCAAGGCCGGGGTCGAGGTCAACCGAAAGATGCTCGCCGACATCGCCGTTCACGACCCGGAGGCGTTTCGCCGATTTGCCGAGCTAGCCCGGGAGGCCACCGCGACCTAGACGCGACGGCTCACAGCACAAACTCCCGGGCGGCCCACCAGCTGGACCGCCCGTTTTTTTTGCGAGTGAGCCACGCCCAGCAAGCAGATGATCACCTCTCCTCACAACGAGAAGCTGAAGCGGATCCGCAAGCTCCGGTCCCACCGCGAGCGCGAGCGCACGGGCCTGTTCGTGGCGGAGGGCGAGGACCTGGTGGCCGCGGCGGCGGCCGCCGGGGCCAACCCCGAGTTCGTCCTGGTGGCGGGAGAGGACGTCGAGCCCGCGTTGCTGAGCGCGGTGAGCACCCTGGGCTCCGGGGCCCGGGTGATCGGCGTCTATCGCCAGGGCTGGTCGCGAATCCCCAGCCAAGAAGCGGCCCCTTCGGGCTCCCTGGGAGGCGAGAGGGCGGCGCAATTGTCTGTCTACCTCCATGGGGTCGCCGACCCGGGCAACGTCGGCGCCATCGGCCGGGCCGCGCACGCGCTCTGCGACGGTCCGGTCGTTCTCGGGCCGGGTTGTGCCGACCCCTATTCGCCGAAGGCGGTGCGAGCCAGCATGGGCTCGGTGTTCGCGCGTCCGCCGGCGCGGGCCGAGCTCGCCGAGCTGACAGGGACCAGGCTGGCGCTGGATGCCGGGGCGGGGACATCGCTGGGCGAAGCGGAGGTCCAGCCGCCGGTCGTGATCTGCCTCGGCGCGGAGCGCCACGGCCTGCCCGGTGAGCTGTCCGAAGACGTCGACGCCCGCGTCCGGATTCCGATGCGGCCAGACGGCCCGGACTCGCTGAACGTGGCGATGGCGGCCACCGTGGCGCTGTACGAGCTGGGTCATAGGATGGCCGCTCATGCCTGACGTCCAGGGGAGAATCGGGGAGCTTCGCCGCGACGCCGAGCAGGCGATCGGCGCCGCTTCGGATGTCGCCGAGTTGGAGGAGCTGCGGGTTCGCCACCTGGGGCGCAAGGCCGAGCTGACGGGGATCCTGCGCGGGATCGCTCAGCTCCCTCCGGAGGAGAGGGGGCCGGTCGGCGCGGCCGGAAACATGGCCAGGGAGGCGCTCGAGGAGCTGCTCGCGACCAGGCAGGCAGAGCTCGATGCGGCCGAGCTCGAGCAGGGGCTGGCGGCCGCCGCGGTCGACGTGACCCTGCCCGGCGCCCCGGCCGTTCCGATCGGCTCCAGGAGCCTGCTGATCCGGACCCTGCGCGAGATCGAGGACGTCTTCGTGGGGCTGGGCTACCGGGTCATGGAGGGACCCGAGGTGGAGCTCGACTACTACAACTTCACCGCGCTCAACCACCCGCCCGGGCACCCGGCGCGGATGGCCCAGGACACCTTCTACGTCGATCCGGCAAGCCTGGACCCCGAGCTTCGCATCGAACCGTCACCGGAGCTTCCCGGAGCCGAGGTCGGCGGGCCCGCGCTTCCCCCCGGGCCCGAGGACGTGGTCCTGCGCACCCACACCTCGCCGATGCAGGTGAGGGCTATGGAGGAACAGGAGCCGCCGATCTTCATCGTCGTCCCCGGCCGCTGTTATCGCAGCGACCCCTTTGATGCCACCCACAGCCCAGTCTTCCACCAGATCGAGGGCCTCGCGGTGGCTGAGGGCGTCACCCTTGCCGATCTCAAAGGCACCCTGGACGAGTTCGCGAAGGCGTTTTTCGGGCCGCAGCGCTCCACGCGCTTCCGGCCCGGCTTCTTCCCCTTCACCGAGCCGAGCGTCGAAGTGGACGTCTCCTGCTTTCGCTGTGGGGGATCGGGGGAGCTCTCCGACGGCTCTCGGGACTCCCTTTGCAAGGGCACCGGCTGGATCGAGATTCTCGGCTCGGGGATGGTGGATCCGAACGTGTTCGGCTTCGTGAGGGCCAAGGGCTACGACCCGGAGGTGATCCAGGGCTTTGCGTTCGGAATGGGGATCGAGCGGATCGCGATGCTCAAGCATGGCGTCCCCGACCTGCGCAAGTTCTTCGAGAACGACGTGCGAGTGCTGGAGCAGTTCCGTTGAGGGTCCCCTACTCCTGGCTGCGCGAGCACTGCGATCCCGACCTGAGCGTTGACGAGCTCGGTGAGCTGCTGGCGCTTCGGACCACCGAGGTCGAGCGGATCTCGCGCCTCGGGCCTCCCTCCACCGATGGCTTCGTGGTCGGAAGGGTCGTCTCGGTCGAGCGGCACCCCGACGCCGACCGGCTGACCGTCTGCCAGGTGGAGACCGGCGACGCGACGCGCACGATCGTCTGCGGCGCTCCGAATGTCGCGGCCGGGCAGACGGTTCCGGTGGCGCTTCCGGGCGCGGTGATGCCGGGGGGGAAGGAGCTCGGTCGCGCCGAGCTGCGGGGCGTCACCTCGGACGGGATGATCCTCTCCGAAGCCGAGCTCCAGATCGGCGAGGACGCCGAGGGGATAATCGTGCTGTCGGGCGCTCATCCCACCGTCAACCCCGCCGACAACCGAGGCGAAGCCGAGGAGGCGGCGGGCATTGGTTCTGTGTCGGCGGGGTTGGGTGAGGGATGGGCGCCCGGTACCCCGCTGTCCGAGGTTCTGCCGATTGCCGAGCCGGTGCTCGAGCTCGAGGTCGCCTCGAACCGCGTGGACTGCCTGGGCGTCTACGGGGTGGCGCGTGAGGTGCACGCGTTCAGCGGCGCGCCGCTGGCCCAGGCGCCCTGGGAGGAGGACGCGGAGGCCGCCGGGGAGGGTGAGGCTTCGGACTACGCCTCGGTGACCGTTGAGGCTCCCCAGCTCTGTCCCCGCTTCACCGCCCGGGTGTTCACCGGGGTGACGATTGGCCCCTCGCCGCTGTGGCTGAAGGCGCGGCTGATCGCGGCTGGCCAGCGGCCGATCAACAACGTCGTCGACATCACCAACTACGTGATGCTGCTGACCGCACAACCGCTGCACGCGTTCGATCTCGACCGGGTGCCGGACGGGGAACTCATCATCCGCACCGCGTCCGACGGCGAGCGCATGACGACGCTGGACGGGGTCGAGCGCACCTTCGACGCCGAAGCGGTCCTGGTCTGCGACCGCGATGGGCCCTCGGGCATCGCTGGGATCATGGGCGGTCAGGCGTCGGAGGTCTCGGAGTCGACAACCCGCGTCCTGCTCGAGGTCGCGACCTGGAGCGGAGTCAACATCCTGCGCACCTCTCGAAAGCTTGGCTTGCGGTCGGAGGCGTCCAACCGGTTCGAGAAGCAGCTTCATCCAGAGCTCGCCATGCGCGCCCAGCGGGTGGCCTCCCGGCTGATGGTGGAGCTTTGCGGAGCGAAGCTCGTGCCCGGGACAATCGACGCCGCCGCCGAGATGCCGCCCGTCCGCCGGGCGCGGTTGCGCGCGCACCGCGCCGAAGCGCTGCTGGGGATGCGGATCGAGCCGGAGCTCTGCGCCACCTACCTCGAGCGGCTCGGCTTCAGGGTCCAGCGCGAAGGCGACGACCTGGCCGCCGAGGTTCCCTTCCACCGGCATTACGACGTCAGCCGGGAGGTCGACTTGGTGGAGGAGGTAGGGCGCATTCACGGCTATGACAGGCACCTTCCCGCCACCCTTCCGCAGGCGAGGAGCCAGGGGGGCCGGTTGACGCGCGGGCAGGCGTTGCGCCGTCGCGCCGAGGACGTGATGCGGGATCTGGGCTTCGACGCCGTCGTCAACCTGAGCCTCGCCGACCCGGGGCTTCCAGGGCGGTTGCGCCTGGGTGAAGATGAGCCCCGGGGGGCGCCGATCCGTGTCTCGAACCCCCTCTCGCTGGAGCACTCGGAGCTGCGGACCACGCTGCTCGGCTCGCTGCTCGACGCGGCGCGCTACAACGTGGCTCGCGGCGCCGACCGGGTCGCCCTGTTCGAGTCGGGCCGCACCTACCTGGCCAAGGGGCAATCGGAGGCGGGAGGCGTGTTTGGTGGCGAGTTCGCGGGCGAGCGCAAGCCACCCGCGTTCGAGTCGCACTGCCTTGCGGCCCTCGCCCTGGGCCCGCTCGCCGGGCCGAGCTGGAACGCGGATGATCGACCGACCGACTTCTTTGCGCTCAAGGGCGTCCTCGAGGCGCTGGCGGGTCAGCTCGGGGCGCAGCTCGCCTTCCAGCCGCAGCCCCAGCCCTTCCTGCATCCCGGTCGGGCGGCCAGGGTGCTGCTGGGCGGCCTCGAAGCGGGATGGCTCGGAGAGGTCCACCCGGTCGTTCGCCGACAGTGGGACCTCGACGCGGCGGTTGGCTTCCAGATCGGGCTTGCGGAGCTGGTGGCCGGATCGTCCTTCGGCGTGGAGCAGTACGAGGATGTCACCACCTACCCGGCCGTTCATCAGGATCTGGCGATCGTGGTCGACGAGGGGTTGCCGGCCGCCACGGTGTGGGAGGCGGTTGCGGAGGGGGGCGGCGAGCTGCTGCGCAGCGCAACCGTCTTCGACCTCTATCGCGGCGAGCAGGTGGGCGACGGAAGGAAGAGCCTCGCGCTGCGACTCGAGTTCCGCGCTCCTGATCGCACGCTCACCGACGCCGAGGTCGCAGAACGGCGCGAGGCGATCAAGGCCGCGCTCGCGGAGATCGGCGGGTCGCTCCGTGAGTGAGGTGCGAGTGCTGGTTGCCGGCGCGTCCGGTTACGCCGGCGCGTTGGCCGCGGGCCTGGTGTGGACGCACCCGCGCCTCGAGCTCGCCGCGGCCACGTCTCGCGGCGAGGTCGGTACGCGGCTCGATCGCCTCTACCCCCGCCATTCGGTCCCCGTCGAGCTGGAGCAGCTCGATCTCGAGCGAGCAGGAGAATACGACGCCGCCCTGGTCGCCTATCCGCACGGCGCAGCCGCGGAGCTTGTCGGCGCGCTCCGGGGAGCGGACACGCCGGTGGTCGACATCTCGGCCGATTTCCGCCTCCACGACCTGCCGACCTACGAGCGCACCTATGGCGATCACGGCGCGCCGGAGCTTCTGAGCGAGGCCGTCTACGGCCTCACGGAGCTTCACCGCGAGCCGATCCGCGGGGCGGAGCTGGTCGCCAACCCCGGCTGCTACCCGACAGCGGCCCTGCTGGCGCTTGCGCCGCTCGCCGAGGCCGGGCTGGCGGACGACGTAGTGATCAGCGCCGCGTCGGGGGTCTCGGGGGCCGGTCGGGGTGGGGGGGAGCGGCTTGCGTTCGTGAACGTGGACGAGAACTTCAGTCCCTACGGGGTCGATGGGCACCGCCACGCGCCGGAGATCGTTCAGGAGCTTCGGGGGATGGGCAGCTCGGCGCCGGTGTCCTTCGTTCCACACCTGTTGCCGCTCGATCAGGGCTTGCTGGCGAGTTGCTACGTCCGTCTGGCTCGCGGCGTGGGGGAGGAGGAGCTCCGGTCGCTGTATGAGGAGCGCTACGCCGACGAGCCGTTCGTGGAGCTGGTCGACGAACCGCCCGGGGTTCGCGACGTCCGCGACACGAATCTCTGTCGGGTGCACGTCTCGCTCGACGGGGCAGGCCGGGCACTCGCCTTCGCCGCGATCGACAATCTCTGGAAGGGGGCGGCCGGACAGGCGATCCAGAACCTGAACCTGATGCTCGGCTTCCCCGAGACGGAGGGCCTCGGATGACCTTCTTCCGCTCACGCTGGGTGGACGCGCCGGCGGGGATCGAGGAGCTCGATCCAGTCGAGCTTGCGCCGGGATTCATGGCGGCGGGCGTTTCCTGCGGCCTGAAGGACGGCGGCAGCGCCGACCTCGGCCTGCTCGCATGCGACGCCGAGACAGTCAGCTCCGCGCTGCTCCTGACCCGCAATGCAGCCGCGGCCGCTCCGGTGCGGGTATGCAGGGAGCAATGCGACCGTGGAGGGATCCGGGCCGCGGTCGTCAACTCGGGAACCGCGAACGCCGCCGTCGGCGAGCGTGGCTACCGCGACGCCTTGGCCGTGCGCGATGCCGCGGCGCAGGCGCTTCAACTCGATCCCCGCTTGGTGGCGATCGCCGCGACCGGCCCGATCGGCGTTCCGCTGGCGATCGACGCGGTCAGGGACGGCGTGTCCGAGGCGGCCAGCGCCCTGTCTGCGCGCGGCGGTGACGACTTCGCGCAGGCGATCATGACCACCGATCGCGGCCCGAAGCGCTGCACGGTGCGTGGTGGCGGTGTCACCATCTCCGCCCAGGCCAAGGGTGCCGGGATGATCGAGCCACGCTTCGCAACCATGTTGTGCTTCCTTCAGACAGACGCCCAGGTGCCCGAGCCCGAGGTCGCCTTGCGGGGGGCGGTCGCCGAGTCGTTCGAGCGGATCACCGTGGATGGCCAGATGAGCACCAACGACACGGTGTTGCTCCAGGCCACGGGGTCGTCGGGCCGGCCGTTGCCCCCAGGACTAGTGGAGGCTGTCCTGTTGCAGCTTGCCCTCGAGATCGTCGCGGATGGAGAGGGCGCCACTCGGGTCGGCCGGATCGAGGTGACCGGTGGGGCCTCGAGCGAGGAGGCGGAGCGGGTGGCGCGGGCGATCGCCAACTCGCCGCTCGTCAAGACCGCCTTCTACGGGCGGGACCCCAACTGGGGTCGGATCGCCCAGGCGGCCGGAATGGCGTTGGCGGGGGTTGAGCTCTCCGAGCTTGGCCCGGACGCGATCGAGGCAGGGGAGCTGGGCTCCGACGCGGCGGAGGCCGAGATCGTGCTCCGCCTCGACCGCGGCGACGGCGGAGCTCATATCTACTTCTCCGACCTCACGCCCGGCTACGTCGAGCTGAATTCGGAGTACGCGACATGAACGAACGACCCGGGCCCCACGTTCAAACCCTCCTCGAGGCGCTCCCCTACATCAGGGAGTTCCACGGTCGTACCGTGGTGATCAAGTACGGGGGCGCCGCGATGCGCGAGGAGGAGCTCCGAGAGGGCTTCGCGACCGACGTGGTGCTGCTCAAGTACGTGGGCTTGAACCCGGTGATCGTCCACGGCGGCGGGCCGGACATCACCAGCTACATGGAGCGGCTCGGGATGGAGGTCCGGTTTGTCGAGGGGATGCGCGTCTCCGACCCCGAGACGGTCGAGGTGGCGAAGATGGTTCTGCTCGGCAAGGTGAACTCCGACATCGTCAGCCGCCTCAACCGGCACGGGCAGCCGGCGGTCGGGCTCTCTGGCGAGGACGGGACCCTGTTCGAGGTGCGGCCGCATCCCAACGCGGAGCAGGTCGGATTCGTCGGCGAGGTCGAGCGCGTCGACGTCGATGTCCTCAACCACATCGCCGAGGACTACATCCCGGTGGTCGCCTCCGCGGGCACCGACCGCGAGGGCAACTCCTACAACGTCAACGCCGATGCCGCCGCCGGCAAGGTCGCTGCGGCCCTGTGCGCCCACAAGGCGATCTTCCTCACCGACGTTCCCGGGTGGCTTGCCGATCCCGACGATCCCGGCTCCCTGGTCTCGCGTGCGACCGTGAGCGAGGTGGCCACCGCGCTCGGCGAAGTCGAGGGCGGCATGGGTCCGAAGCTCGGCGCCTGCATCGAGGCGATCAGCGGCGGGGTGCAGTCCGCCCACATCATCGACGGCTCCAAGCCCCACTCGCTGCTTCTTGAGCTGTTCACGGATGCGGGCATCGGCACGATGGTTACGGCGTGAATAATTCCGGCGACATCCGGAATAACTCCGGCGACATCCCGGAATTACTCCGGCGGAAGCCTCGGAATAACTCCGCCGCCTCCTCCGCTTCGCGTCCGGGGCGGCGGGTTAGGGCACCAACCGGGTGGACCCGGGCAACTCGCATCTACCGCGACTTCGTCGCTAGCCCGAGCCGATGAGCGTCGCGGAACTACAGGCGTTGGAGGAGCGGTTTGCGATGCCGACCTACGCGCGGGCGCCGGTCGAGTTCGTGCGCGGGGCTGGCGCCCTGCTGTGGGATGCCGAGGGGAAGGAGTACCTGGACTTCTTCGCCGGGCTCTCGGTCCACAACGCGGGTCATTGCCACCCGCGGATTGTCGCCGCGATCTCGGATCAGGCGAAGCGACTGGGAGGCGTCTCCAACCTCTACTACACGGAACCGGCGATGCGGCTCTGCGAACGACTCGCCGAGTCGAGCCTGGGGGGCAAGGCCTTTCTCTGCAACTCTGGGGCGGAGGCGAACGAGTGCGCGATCAAGCTGGCCCGAAAGCACGCCCACCTGCGCGGTGTCGCCGCGCCCGAGATCGTCGTCCTTGAGCACGCCTTCCACGGCCGCACGCTGGGGACCCTGGCGGCGACTCCGAAGCTTGCCCGCGAGGACCTGTTCGGACCGCTCCCGGCGGGCTTCGCCGCCGTGCCGCGCGACGACCCCGCCGCGCTCCGCGCCGCGGTCGGCGAGCGCACCGCCGCGGTGATCATCGAGCCCATCCAGGGCGAGGCGGGGGTCTTCCCGATCGCGGACGACGTGCTGCTCGCTGCGCGTCATGCCTGCGACGCCTCGGGCGCGCTGCTCGTCTTCGACGAGATCCAGGCCGGGATGGGGAGGACCGGATCGCTTTGGTCCTATGAGCAGCTCCCCGTGCGGCCGGACCTGATCACCGCGGCGAAGGCGCTCGGGGGAGGCCTCCCTGCGGGAGCCTGCGTCACCACGGCAGAGCTGGGCGACGTGTTGGGGCGCGGCGACCACGGCTCCACCTTCGCGGGGGCCCCGATCGCCGCCGCCGCGGCGCTCGCGGCGCTCGAGGTCATCGACGATCCCGCGCTGCTTCGCCGCGTCCGCGAGCTGGGCGCTCGTTTCATCGAGGCATTGGCGGCGCTCGACGGAGTCATCGAGGCCCGCGGCCGCGGCCTGATGGTCGGCGCTTCGCTGGGAGACGGCCTGGACGCCCAGGCGGTCGCCGCACGGGCGCTCGACGCGGGGCTGGTTATCAATGTTCCGTCCCCTGGAATGCTACGGTTCCTGCCCCCGCTGATCATCGGTGAGGAGCAGGTGGATGCCGCGACCGAGATCGTGGCGCGCGTGCTCGGTTGAAGCCCCGCATCGCTTCACGCAAACCCGAGAGTGGCCCCGACCGCAACTCTCGGTTCGTCGCCCTGTTCCTACCTATACACCGTACCCACTTCCCCGGAGGGTAGGCATGGACTCTTACTTGAAAACAGCGAGTGACGTGGAAGAGGCGCGGACGACCCCGCGCCGGTCGCCGCACGAGGTGGTGTCCCGGGGGCGACCACAGCCACAGCCACCGCCGTCCGACCGCGGTCCATCAAGTCGAGTGGATCGAGGAGCCGGGGCGGTTCGCGGAGCTCCGGGAGCAGTGGGACCGGCTGGCCGCGAGGCAGCCGGCGCCCTTCGGCCGGCACGCCTGGTTCACCGCCTGGTGGAACGCCTTCGGAACGGAGGGGGAGCTCAGCACTTGCGCGGTCTGGCGCGGCCGGCGCTTGGTGGCCGTGCTTCCGCTGTGGCGACAGGGCGGAGCCCTGCGGGCGATGGCCAACGTCCACACCCCGGTCTTCCAGGTGCCCGCGTGCGACCACCTGGCCCGCGAAGCGGCGTTCAGCGCCGCGCTGAAGGCGGCGCCTGGAGCGCTCGAGGTCGAGGCGCTCGCCTCGACCGATTCCGCTCTCCCGGCCCTCGCGAGAGACTCGCGCGGCGCCGGGCGCCTCGCCCTGGTGGAGTCGCTCCACACATCCCCGATCATCGACCTGAGCGCCGACTTCGCGGCCTATGGGCGGCTTCATCCGACCCGCTGCCGCAAGCTCGCCAAGCTCGGCCGGAAGATGCGGCGCGACCACGAGGCTGAGGTCGTCCTCCTCGAGGACCCCTCGGACCTCGACGCAGAGCTCGAGCGCGCCTACGCGCTCGAGGCCGCGGGGTGGAAGGGCGCGGCTGGAACCGCGATCGTCTCGGCCGAGGAGACCGCCCGCTTCTACCGCTCCGTGGCCAGCGCCTATCAGCGGCTCGGGGAGCTTCGGCTGTCGACGATCACCCTCGATGGTGAGCTGGCTGCCTTCGACCTCTGCCTGCTCCACTCGAACCGCCTGTGGACGCTGAAGGGGGCGTACAACGAGACCTACCGACGCCTCTCACCCGGAATGGTGCTGCTGCTGTGGGAGATCGAGCACTCCTTCGAGTTGGGGCTGGACGCTGTGGAGCTGCTCGGAGGGAGCGAGGATTACAAGTTGGCCTTCGCCACCAGCGAGCGTGAGCACCTTCGATTTCGAGCCTATCGTCGACGTCCGGCCTCCATGGCTCGATTCGCGTACCGGCGCTGGGCCCGACCGGTGCTGAGCTACGGCCACCGCCAGCTCCAAGGGCAGTCGCGCACCAATGGAGGAGGCATCGAGTGGACACGTCCATGGCGCGGCGCGGCCAGGGCGTAGGCAGCCCCGCCTAGCGGCTCACGTGCCCGCCTCGTCGCCCTGCGCCGGGGATGCGCCGCGGCGGCCACGAAGCCGATCGGCCGCCCTGCGTGAGCGCAGGTACGCGGCCCGCAGCGGCGGGACGACGAACAGCCGTCCGCCGTAACGGACGAGGGAAGCGGGACGGCGACGATAGGCGCGCAAGACGTTGGTGTCCCGGGACTCCGTGGCGTAGCGCTCCTTCCAGCGGAGCATCGGGCCGAGGAGCTCCTGCGCGTCGATCTCCTGCTCGAAGCAGCGCTCGATCATCCCCAAGCGAAGCACGTTGCCCGGGGCGAAGTAGGCGTATCGCTCGTCGTAGCTCGTCTTCAGCGTGTAAAGGCGTGCGTTGTGGACGATCCCCAGGCAGAACGCGACCAGCGCGCCATCGAGCCTGAGCTCGGAGAATCGCAGGCCTCCCAGCCGCTGATAGCGCTCGAACAGCGACCGCCAGAACCCCGTCATGCGCGCAGAAGAGAGGATGGCGCTCTTCGAGTGGCCCTTCCACCCCGCCGCCTCGAGCGCGAAGCTCTCGGCGAGCACCGGCTCGAGCTCCTCGACGGGCTCGACGACCCTCAACTCGACGTGTCCCTCGCGCTCCAACCTCCGCCGGGCCTTCCCGACCTGGCGTCGTGCGTTGGCGCTCATGCCCTGGCTGTAGGCGTCGAATGTCCCGCGGGTATCGATGATCGGACAGCTCTCGCGAAACACCTCATGCACCAGCCAGCCTCGGGTTCGCAGCGTCTCGCGGAGCCGCTCGGTGTCAGGATCTTCAGCGGGAACGCCCGGCAGCGTGATCCGAGACCACGGTCCCTCGGCGACCGCCTCGAGAACCGGGTCCAGGTCCTGGCTCGATCGGGTCACGGGACGAAAGAGATCGGTTTGCTCGTCGGCCATCGCCCAAAGGTGGCGACCCCGTAAGCCGAACGCCATCCCCCCGACGAGCTGAGACCCCTCCCAGCTCAGATTGACCCGCATCTTCGCGCCTTCGCCGAACGCCTGCCACCAGCAGTCCAGCCAGTCCCAGGTGACAAACAGGCTTTCCGTGGCGAGTCTGTCCCAGGCGTCCCGAAGCTCGGCGAACCGGCGGGTTTCGGTCACCCACTCCTCGCGGCGCCCCACCGTTGCTGGTGCTGTGGCGGTTGGACGATCCATGACGCGGCATCTTCGCGTTCCGGGCGGATCGCTGCACGTCGGGCGGGGCCGGTCCGGCCGGCGCCGACGTCCTGCTCGATCCGCGCTAAAGGACGGACGTAACGCGGAGGACCGGCGGCGCTCCGCCTTCGAACGATTCCGCGGCGCGCCTACCGGACCCGGTGACGATCACCGTCAGCGCGTTGCCGGATGCCCAGCCGGGGCGGCTGACGACCTCCTGGATCACGGCCGCCAGGTTGGGCGTCAGCTGCCCGGGCCGGCGGCGCCGACGGTCTGCCACGCGGGCGGAGACCAGGCGACCGAGGCCGTCGTGCGAGGACGCGAAGAGATGTTGAAGGCGGACGTCGCGATCGCCGCCGAGTTGTCGGCTCGCTCCGCCCTGACGACGAAGTTCGCGGCGTTCGTCCCGGTCTCGTCGGCGGTGAACTGCACCTGGGCGTTCACGATCGTTGCCCCGTTGGGAATCTGCACCCCGGTGAACCTGAGCGCCGCCGTCGTGGGCGAACCCGCGGACCCGGACCCCAGGTTGATGTCGCCGTTGGTCCGGCGCACGGTTCCGCTCTGGGTCTCATCGGCGTCGTTCGCCCCGGCGCTGATCGGCAGCCTGAAGAGCGGCGGAGGGGGGGCGCGCCCAGCGACATCTCGTAGAGCAGGCCGTCCCTCGGCGGCGGGTCGTGGCGTTGTTGTCGACGTGCCGGTCGACGATCCAGTAGTTCATGGCGGACGGGCTGTCGTTGGGGTTCGAGCTGGGCGCCATCGTGACGCCCGCCACCAGCGAGTCGGAGGTCGGGATCGCCGACAGGTCGAGCGTCCGCAGGAGCCCGCCGCCCATGGCGAGCTCGTAGATCGCGTCGGTCCTCCAATCGATGGCGAGGATCGCGTTGCGGTTCGTGTCCAGCCCCAGGCCCTCGCAGTCGCGGGCGCCGTACCGGGCGAGGTCGAAGTGGGTGACGACATCGTTTCCGTCGCCGAACGTGCCGTTGACCGGATCGACGGTGTAGACCTCGATGCCGGCGCCGTCGCAGATGAGCAGGCGGCCGCTTGCCGGGTCGTACTCGACCCCCTCGGGATCGGTGCTGCCGAACGCCGCGGTGCTGAAGTTCGAGACGGTGTCGTCGCCGGTGCCGTGTACGCCGTCGGCCCCGGCCGCACGCGGGAGATCCTGTCCTTGTCGTCGTTCGTGGTGTAGAGCGAGCCGTCACCCGGGTTGAAGCCGATGCCCGAGGGCTCCTTGTTGCCGGGCAGCAGGGTGCCGCTGCCGAACCCCGACCCTGTGCGTGTCGCCGTGAACAGGTTGAAGCCCTGGTAGAGCCCCGACTCGTCGACCTCGGAGTCGCTGATCAGGAGCCGGTCTTGGGCCGGCATGTAGGTGATGCCCGCGGGGTCGGGACTCCCGGCGCGTACAGGCGGAGGTGGCGATCGTCTGGACGAGAGTCGGATGCACCACCTCTGCCGCGAAGCCGGGACCACAGGCCAAAGCAGTGCCCCCGCCGTCACCAGGATGGCGCACGCGAAACGCCGGATGCCGGCAGGCGACGCCTGCCGCGCGAGATCCGGAGGGCCCACCCGATATTCCCCCCTCTCTGTGATGTCAGCGAGCATACGCTGGCGGCACCCTGTCTGCCCCATGGTCTCTACCCGAAAACGCGGAGTTGAGGGTGGTGATCTACCCGAAACCCGCCGCATCGCCGGCTAGACTCGCCCACCAGTGCACGAGGATCCGACCCGCCACATGGGCCAGCCCGAACCGCAGCCGGGGTCACAGCCTCCGCCGCCCGGCGGCATGAGCCGCGGCGCCAAGTGGGCGATCGCCCTGCTTGTGGCGGCGGTGCTCGGCCTGGTCGCAGCGCTGGCGGTGATCGCGGCGGATGACGGCGGCGACGAGACGACGACGGTCACGGGCCCCGCACCGACGACCGCGACCACCACGGCGCCGACCACCACGACCACGGCGCCGACCACCACGACCACGGCGCCGACCACCACGACTGACACGACGACCACCACCACGACCACCCAGACCAACGGCGGGGGCGGCGGAACGGAAGCGCCCTAGTGGGCCAACGTTCCCGGGCGACTCACTAGGACGCGTGCGCGATGCCCTCGCCCGAGGGACCCCCGCCGCCTCCGGACCCCCGCCGTGTGCTCTCGGAGAGATCCTCGCTCCCCGCGCGGGGCGCGCCCCCGCCCGCGCCGCCGGATGATGGCGGACGAAGACGGCTCAGGATCGCACTTGCCCTCCTGGCGGCGCTCGCCCTGGGGCTGGGCGTGGCGCTCGCCGTGATCGTCGCCGAAGGCCCTCGGGAGGTGGTCAGGACGAGCACTCAGACCACGACCAGTGTCGAACGTCTGCGGCCCACCACGACGACGGTCGTTACCCCGCCTCCTACGACCACCACCACGACCGAGACCAACAAGACGGTGACGGAGACCACCACCGCCACGGTGCCCGAGGGCGGCCCTCCGGCGGACGGCGGCGCCGACTAGCCTGGGCCCTCAGGACGATGGCCGGGACGCCGCCTGCTCGAGGTAGGGGGCCATACGGTCGGCGACCCGATCCCAGGTGTGCTCCGTGAGCACCTCGGCGTGACCGCGGCGCCCCATCAGCCCCGCTCGCTCCGGATCGCCGAGCAGCGCCACCAGCGCATCCGCGAGCGGTTCGGGCTCACCGGCGGGAACGAGCAGTCCGTTGACTCCGTCGTCGACGCTTTCCCGAAAGCCCCCTCGATCGGTTCCGATGCATGGCAGCCCGTGTCCCCTCGCCTCCATCAGCACCCCGCCCCACGGCTCGAACAGTGAGGGCAGCACGAAGAGCGTGGCCTGCTCGTAGAGGCGGGCGAGCTCCTGCCGGTCCGAGACGAAGCCATGCCAGCGGACTCCAGGCTGCTCGGCGGCGGCCGGCCGGCTCTTCGGGCCAACCACCCAGAGCTCGGCGTCGGGGAGCCGCTCGCGCACCTTGCTCCACGCTCGCAGCAGCACCGGGCCGCCCTTGCGTTCGAAGTCGATGCCGACGAACAGCGCCGCCTGTCCGTCGTAGCGCTTTTCATCGAGCGACCGGACCATGATGTTCGAGCCGCTGCCGACTCGGACCACGCGATCGGGCTCGCAGCCGTAGTCCTCGATCAGGGCGTCGCGCAAGAAGTCGGTCTTGGTGAACACGTAGCGGGCGGCCCGGCAGGTCGCCTGCTCGAGTTGGATGCGCTTGGCTCGATCTCGACGGCTGAGCGGCGCCCAGGCCGGGTAGTAGCGGGCCGTCAGGACGTGGATGTTGTCGGTGTAGACCGCATAGCGGCGGTCTTTCGACAAAAGGCCGGGGGCGAACAGAGTCTGGACGAGCAGGATCAGGTCGTACCGGCCCTCGAACGGCCCAAGCTCGGACTCCGCGACTTCGGTCAGACGGCGGAAGGTCCAGGGGCTCAGCCCGGCCCGCGCGCGCCACGCATCACGGTTTGTCCGCGCGTAGCGAAGCTTGATCGCATAGTCCTCCAGGCGGGGCAGATGCGGCTCGACGGTCCCGGCAATCTCGTAGCGGTCGTCGAGGACAGCGAACAGTCCCTGGTTGCGGGAGGCCTTGTGGCGAAAGTCATCGACTGACTGGCCAGCGAGCAAGATGCGAGCGTGTTTCGACCCTTCGGTCATGGTTGGCCCCCGATCTCCCTCGCCGCTGGCGATACGGCTGCCGCGATCGGCTGGAGCAGTCTATTTGCCCCGATACCATGGGGCCGATGGAAGGCCTGAAGCGCGTGCTGGCTCCGGTCGGCCGTCCGGTGCTGCGCCGCTTGCGATCTGGGGGATGGATCGGATCCGATCGGCGGCCGCCGTCCTGGCCCCGTGATTGGGTCATCGGCCCGCCCGACTTCGTGGGGGTGGGCGCGCAGCGTGCGGGGACGACCTGGTGGTACCGGGTGCTCTGTGACCATCCGCGGATCCAGCGCGCACGGGGGAAGGAGACCCACTTCTTCGACGGCTACTTCGGACGCGAGTTCTCCGACGCGGATGTTGCTGCCTACCACCGGCTCTTTCCTCGACCCAAGGGATCGCTGATCGGGGAGTGGTCGCCGAAGTACATGCATGACTTCTGGACGCCCGCCCTGCTGCATAGGGCGGCGCCTGACGCCAAGATCCTCGTTCTGCTGAGGGATCCCCTGCAGCGTTACCAATCCGGACTCAGGCACGAGCTCGCGATAGTCGGTCGAGCCGTGCGGCGGGGACGGCGTCCCTACTTCGGGGGGCGGGCGCGAACGAGTCGCTCGCTCGGAGCCTTTACAGCCGCCAACTCGAGACGGTGCTGGAGCAGTTCGGCAGCCAGGTGCTGGTGCTCCAATTCGAGCGCTGCGTCCAGGATCCAGCTGTCCAGTTGCGACGAACGTACGAGTTCTTGGGCGCGGACCCCGTGGACCACGTGCCGGCGGCGCTCGCGGAGCGCGTGGGTGGGGCGCACCCCCGGATGGACCTCACCGTTGCGGTGGAGGAAGCGGCACGGCAGATGGTCCTGCGCGATGCGGTGAGGTTGAAGGCCCTGGTTCCGGAGATCGACCTGGACCTATGGCCATCGTGCCGCGATCTCGATCCTGCCACCGATCAGGGGTCGCAGGAAACCTCCCCCCGGTCGAGCACGTCGCCTGCCGCGGTAACGAACGAATAGCGCGCCCGTTGAGGGCGCAGCCCCAGGCGCAGGGCGCCGTACCGTGAGTCGTTGGAGAATCGCAACCTGGGGTCGGACTCGTCGATGCCATAGAGCGAGGCTCCGCCGGCCCCGGAGACGAACTCGGTAATCCCACTTCGGGGTCGAAAACGTTGCATGTCGTGCTCGTGGCCGTTCAGGACGATGCGGGCATGACCCCGCAGCGCGTCCCAGAGGGGATCCACGTCCGGCTGGTCACCGTGGTCCAGGCCGGCGCTGAACCGCGGCCGGTGCCAAAACGCGATGCGACAGTCTCCGCCTCTGGCCACCTGGCGATGGAGCCAACGGACCTGTGGGGATCCCGGATCGTGGTCTATCTCGGAGTTCAGGCTCAAGACCTGCCACCCTGAGACCCGAAACGCGTAGTACGGGGGGGTGGGCTTACCCCACGCCTCCTGCCAGTAGGGGGAATATCCCTGCTCGGCGAGCGGAGCATCGTGGTTCCCAGGCGTTGGCGCGGTCACGGCCGCCAGACGACCGTAGGTCGGCTCGTACTTCGTTTGGAACTCTTCGGCGGTTCCGCTGCCGTAGACGTCGCCCAGGTAGAGGAGGCGGTCCACTTCAGAATCGGCAATGAGCTGTGCGACGTCGGCCGCCTTTGGCGAATCCGTGGCCCCGTCGCCTACCGCCCAGACGACGGCAGGGGTGTCGATTGACGACACGAAGGGTTGGCCGCCTTTGCCTGCGTATCCGTTCCCAGCCGAGCTCCCATCCGAGGGCGGGGATTCAGAGCTGTCCTCGAAGCAGGCGCTCAGGCCGAAGGCCAGCGCCGTTGCGGCAAGGACAAGACCGAGCATCCGTAGCGTTTTGGCCTTCAAGCAGGGGGACCCTTCCTCGATCGCTCAGGGGCAGAGCGCGCCCTGCCTCGCCTTCGAGTCGATCCTGCCAGGCGAGTATAAATCGGCGCTGTCCCCCAGTGAGGGCCTTCGGAGTGGCTGGCCGCGGGCCACGTACGCTCCGATCGGGAGCCTGCTCGCCGCCGACTGAGCTCGAATCGGTAGCCGCCAAGAGATGAATCGCGACGCTCCCAACAGCGAGTCGTCCCACCGGGGGGACACGATCAGCCGTAACGCGCTCTTCGCGTTCGCCGCGCAGATGAGCACCGCGGCGTTCACGGCGGTGCTCATAGTGTTCCTGACTCGGGAGCTCGGGCCGGCCGGGTACGGGACGTTCGCGCTCGCCGTCAGCATCACGGGGGTGGTGCTGCGGCCAGCGGCTGGGGGGACGTCCCAGGCGGCCGCCCGGTTCATCGCCGAGCGGCACGGCGACATAGCCTGCGATCACCGGCGTTCTCGGGATGGCGCTGAGGACGAGGCTGTCGACGGCGACAGCCATCGCAGTCGCATTGTTCGCCCTCGCCGGGCCGATCTCCGACCTCTACAACACGCCGGAGCTGGCCTGGCCGCTGAGGGGGGCGGCGATCGCGTTCTTCGGACAGAGCCTCATGAACTTCTCGCGCAGCGCATTCACCGCCCTGCGACGGACATCCCGGACCTTTGGCCTGGTGATCTCGGAGTCGGCCATGGAGTTCACCGCCTCGGTCGTGCTCGTCCTGCTCGGCGGCGGGGCGACGGGCGCCGCCTTCGGGAGGGCGGTGGGGTACGTGTTCGGTGCGCTCCTCGGCATCGCTCCTGCTCGGCAGGCTTCTGAGCCGGTCTCCGTTCTTCAATACGGGCCCGAGTCCAGTCAGGCGACGGGAATTCATGAACTACGCCGGGGCCATGCTGATCGCCGGCGGGGCGAGCTCGCTGTTCAGCTACCTCGACACCCTCCTGATCGGCGCCTTCCTCAGCACCGCCGCCGTCGGCATCTACAGCGCCCCGCTGCGCCTGACCGCGTTGGTCGGCTATCCCGCCCTGGCCCTGGCGCAGGGAGTGGCGCCGCGAATGGCCCGCCACCCCGATGAGCCCCCCAAGGTCGCCGCTCTCGAGCGGGCGATCGGCTACATCGTGATTCTCCAGGCCGCGGTCGTGGCGCTTCCTGCTCTTGTGGGCCGACCCCATCGTGCGTCTGGTCCTCGGATCGGAGTTCTCGGAGTCCGCGGAGGTGATCAGGGCCCTGACCCCGTTCATCCTGCTGACCAGCGTCACCTCCCTGCTGACCTCCTCGCTCAACTACGCGGGCGAGGGAAGGCGGCGGATCCCGATCGTGTTCGCGGCCCTGATCGTGAACGCGGCGATCGACGTGGTCCTGATCCCGCAGATCGGGGTCCTCGGCGCCGCCATCGGAACGGACGTCGCCTATGCCGTCTACGGAGGCGCCCACCTGTGGCTGTGTCACCGACTGCTCGGCCTCCCGCTGAAGCCGCTCGCGGCGACCGCCGGCCGAGCGGCGCTCGCCGGTTCGGCGTATGGCTGCGGTCCTCGCACTGGTCGGCACCGACAGCCTCTCCGGCGCTCCAGTGGGTCGTCGGCCTGGCCTTCGCGCGCGCGGCCTTCCTCGCCACCCTGCTCGCCACCCGGGCGCTCTCGCTCGACGAGATCCGGACGCTTGTCCGGTTGCCCGTCAAGGCTCTTCGCAGCGGGTGACGCGTTAACTACCCTGTTCGGCTGATGTCAGTGCTAATCACAGGTGTGGCGGGCTTCATCGGCTCGCATCTGGCGGAGCGGCTGGTGGGCTCCGGGGTAAGCGTGATCGGGACGGACGGGTTCACGACCTACTACGACCCGGCGGTGAAACGCAGGAACCTCGAGGGCCTGGCGGGCTCCGAGCGCTTTCGGCTCGTCGAGGGGAACCTCCGTGACCTCGACCTGGGTGATCTGCTGGCCGGAGTCGAGGACGTGTATCACCTGGCGGGCCAGCCCGGAGTACGGCGAAGCTGGGGGCGGGAGTTCGAGATCTACCTGAACGAGAACCTGCTCGCGACCCAGTTGTTGCTGGAGGCCGTCCGGGACACGGACGTGCGGCGATTCGTCTTCGCGTCGTCCTCGTCGGTGTATGGCGATGCCGAACGCCTTCCAACGCTCGAGTCCGACACGCCGCGACCGGTATCCCCATACGGTGTCACCAAGCTCGCGGGCGAGCATCTGTGCCATCTGTATTTCTCGCGCTTCGACGTGCCGACGGTGCCGCTGCGCTACTTCACCGTCTTTGGGCCACGCCAGCGACCCGACATGGCGTTCACCCGCTTCATCCGGGCTGCGGCGGAGGACCGGGAGGTGGAGATCTTCGGCGACGGACTCCAGAGCCGCGACTTCACCTACGTCGACGACGCGGTCAGCGCGACGATCGCCGCGGCCGAGCGGGGACGTCCCGGCGAGGCGTACAACATCGCGGGAGGAGCCCAGGCAACGGTTCTCGAGGTCATCGAGCTCCTCGGCGAGCTCCTCGGCCGCGCCGTGCCGGTGCGACACCTTCCGCCCGTGCCGGGGGACGCGCGCCACACCGGCGGGGACACGGAGAAGGCGCGTGGCGACCTCGGATACGTTCCGCGAACCGGGCTCAGGGAGGGACTGTCACGGCAGATCGCCGCGCGGACCTCGCTGGCGGGAGCGGAGCCGGGATGAGACGGGCGCTCACGGACTACATGGAGCGCAGTTCCCACGGCCTCCGGCGGCGGATCCCGGGGCTGGTGCGGCTCGCGTATCGGCCGGGCCGGGAGCCGATTCCGATCGATCACCTGGTCAGCCCGCTGAGGTACGACATCCTCGTCCGGCAGCGGTACCTCAGGGTCCTTCGACGAGCGGCGCGCGCTCGCCGAAGAGGATTTCGAGGCGTTCATGGAGCTGTCGCGACAGCAGCCCTACTACACCTGGTTCACCCGGGTCGTCGTACCCAGCGGTAACCATCCGGAGATAGTCGGCGACGACGAGCGCCTCAACGCGGCCTTCGAGCGCCGCGTCCGCAGGTCCATTGCGCTTCACGACGCCTTCGACTCGTCGGGTTACGACACGCGGCGACCGATCATCCTCCGAACGGGCCACCGAGATCGAGCCCACGCTCGACCGGAAAGCGATTGGCTCGGACGATCCATGCGGGCGACGGCTGCCATCGGCTTGCATGGCTGCGGATGGCGGGGGTCGAGGTGCTCGAGCCCGGCATGTACCGGCTGCACGTCGCGCCGGTCTACAGACCGCGCGACGAGACGGCGCTTCTGCTCGATGCGATGGCGATCAGCCCGGCACGACTACTTCTCGTTTCTCTCGCTTTCCTACGCCGATCGGGAGCTGTCCAGCGAGGAGGCCCTCCTCGATCACGTGCGTTCAACCGACCCCGATCGCTTGCCGGAGATAAGGGAGGTGCTGGCTGTTGATTCGCCCCGGCTGGCTGCGGCGGTCCACTCCGACTCATGAAGCGCGTGCACGGGCCCGCAGGCGAGTCTTGCGCGGCTGATGCAGCTTCTCTTCTCGGGCGCCATACCTACTCCGCAGCAGGTCCGCGGCGTCACCGCTGTCCTCGGCATCGTCGATGCCGATACCGGCGAGATCCTTCACCTCTGCGAGTACGGGACGCCGCCGGAGCTTCGAGCGCCCAACCAGAAGATGCAGTTCACCGGGCTACTGCATGACGGACGGCCAGATATATGCCTGCTCCCACACCGAGATCGTTCGGTTCGACGACTGGCCGCCGTCCGAGCCCGCGGCCAGGATCAGCCATCCCCGGGTTCAACGACCTGCACCACTGCATCCCGTGGGACGGCGGGCTCGCCGTCGCGAACACCGGACTCGAGACGGTGGACCACGTGTCTCTGGACGGGGATCTCCTCCACAGATGGGATCTGCTGGAAAACCATCCCGGAGGCGCGGCGCATCGACCCCGATCTCGACTACCGGCGGCTCCCTGACACGAAGCCGCATCGCTTGCACCCGAACCACCTCTGGGCTCGAAACGGCGAGCTGTGGGCGACGGGACTGAAGATCCCGGGCGCGGTGCACGTCCTGGGAGATCGCCGCCGGCTCACATTCGAGACCGGAATGCCGAACGACGGTCCCGCACGACGGCCGTTACATCAGGGGTCAGCTCGCGTTCACTACCGTGCGGGGGTTCGTGGTGCTGGTGGACCCTGAGTCACTCGAGGTCGTCGGCAAATCACGACCTCGGGTCGATGACGCCCGGCATCAAGACCCTGGGATGGTGTCGGGGCCTCTGCGAGGACCCACGCGATCCGAACCGCTTCTTCGTCGGCGTTCTCGATGCTCCGGTTCTCGCCTTGGCGGGAGTACGGGTTCCGGATCAGGCACGGCCACCCGAAGGCACCCAGCCGGATCGTTCTCTACGACCTCGAGCGCGCAGAGGTGGTGAAGAGCTTCCTGATGACCGAGAGTCAGAGCCTGGTCCTGTTTCAGCTCGACGTCCTCCCCGAGCATCTCTGGGTCTGAGGCCGGCTGGGATTGGCTCCGCGCAACGACATCGCGATCTACGCCCCGTTTGCGTTCTACTTCTACGAGGACCGGGCGACCCACGGGGACCGGGTGCCTCACGGCGGTGGTGGGGCGGAGTTGCAATCCACGCTGCTGGCGCAGGCGCTGGCGCGAAATCGGCCTCCAGGTCGCTCACATCATCTATCGGCGCGAGCACCCGACCGACGTTCCCGTGCCTTCGCTAGAGCTGATCGAGCGCGAGCCGTGGGCGGGCCGGCGGGGCTTGCCGGGCAAGGTTTCCGAGGCGCTCCGAGTCTGGCGCTCGCTGACCGACGCGGACGCCCGCCTGTACGTGTTCCGCGGCGGCGGCGCCCACCTGATGATCGGGGCGGCGTTCTGTCTTCTCCGCCGGCGTCGGCTGGTCGTCTCGGCGTCGAGCGATCTGGACTTCATCTTCGATCGTCCCGATCGCAGCCGCTGGGGCCAGGCGCTCTACCGAGCTGCCCTGCGCCGCGCCCAATGCGTCGTCGTGCAGACCACCCAGCAGCTGGAGCTCGCCCGCAAGGGCCTCGGAGCTGGCGCTCGCGTGGAGCTGATACCGAGTTTCGCCCAGCCGTCCCCTGCCTCGACCCCTGCGCCGGAGCCCGAGGCGTTCCTGTGGGCTGCGCGCCTGGTCGAGTACAAGCAGCCGCTGCGATACGTCGATTTGGCTAGAGCGCTTCCCGAGGCCCATTTCTGGATGGTGGCGCCATGGACGTCCGACACCCCGGAAGGGCTCCTCGAGCAGTTGACCGATGCGGCACGGGACACTCCGAATCTGGAGCTGCTGCCGCACCAATGGCGCGACAAGGTCCTCGAGTTGATCGGCCGCTCTGCGGCGGTCGTAGTCACGTCCAGTCACGAGGGAATGCCCAACGTCTTCCTCGAAGCGTGGGCGAGAGGGGTGCCGGTGATCTCGTTGCACTTCGACCCCGATCGGCCGGATTGCCGACGAGGGGCTGGGGCTGTTCGCCGACGGGTCCTGGGACGAGTTCGTCGCGGCGGCACGGAGACTGTGGACGGAGCCGGAGCTTCGCCGCCAGATCGGCGGCCGCGGGCGTGATTATGTAACCAGGGTCCACTCTCCCGATGCCATTGGACAGCAGTGGACCGCGGTGCTGCGCGAGGCGCTCGGCTGATCGCGCCATAACCATGGGTGGGCGGTCGAAGCCGCTCAATCATCCGTCCAGAATCCGTGCCTGTACTGGCGACGCCGGCGACCTCGGTCGAGTGGACCTGCATGGGGGTCAGGCGGGGGTCACTCGGATTTGCTCTGGGAGCGTTGGCGCTTGGCGTGGTGATGATGGCTGGAACGCCCGCCGCCGCTGCCGTGAGCTGCGACAGGTTCGCTTCAGTGGGCGGATCCGACGACGGCGCGGGAACGCTGGCGGATCCCTACGCCACGCCTGAAGAGCTGATTGACTCGCTGGCTCCCGGACAGACGGGCTGTTTCCGCGCCGGCACGTACACCTTCTCGCAGACGGACGTGACCCAGCCCGGCATCACCCTGGCCCCCTACAGCGGTGAAGCCGTGACCCTGAAGGGGTCGATCAAGGTGAAGCCGGCCGGCCACGACTCGACGATCGAGGGAATGAAGCTGAACGGCGCCGGCGGCACCAGCAATATAGGCCCGAAGATCTACGCCGACGGCGTGACTCTCCGCGACAACGAGATCACCAACAATCACACCTCGATCTGCGTGCAGGTCGGGAGCTGGTACGACGGCCCGGCGCCCCGGGGCGTAGTGATCGAGCGCAACCGCATCCACGACTGCGGCGAGCTCCCATCGACGAACAAGGACCACGGCGTCTACCTCTCCGAGGCCCGCGATGCGATCGTCCGGGACAACTGGATCTACGACAACGTCGACCGGGGCGTCCAGCAGTACAGCCACGTTGACGGCGCTCGCATCACCGGAAACGTGATCTTCAACAACGGCGAGGGCGTCAACTACTCAGGCGGCAGCAACCAGATCGTCGAGGGCAACATCATCGCGAACTCGAGGTTCCGCCGGAACGTGTACGCCGGGTCCACCGGAAGCCCCGGGGACGGAGTGCTGCGCAACAACTGCGTCTACGCCAGCTCGGGCGACACTCGTAACGGCGGCATCGAATCGTCGAATGTCTTCAGCGAGGCCGGCAACCTGATCGCCAAGCCCGGCTTCGTCGATCCGGCGGCCGGGGACTTCCGCCTGAAGCCGGGTGATTCCTGCCTGGCCAAGTACACCGGCACCATGTCGCTGCCGGACGGCAGTTCACCGCCTCCGCCTTCTCCCTCGCCGCCTCCCGCCGGCGGCTCCGCGACGGTGACCCTCCAGGCCAGCTCGCGTTCCGTCCGCTTGGGTGGCACGCTGAAGCTGAAGGGCAGGGCGCTCGGCGCGCATTCCGGGCGAGCCGTGATCCGAAAGCGCCACGGCCACAGCTGGCAGCGGGTCAGGGCGACCAAGATCCGCAACGGACACTTCGCGCTTCGCCTGCGTGCTCGAACGCGAAAGCGCGCGCTCAAGTTCCGGGCCAGGGTGGGGACGCTGGGCCAATCACGCACAGTCCGCGTCAGGGTCCAGCGCGTGCGCTAGCTGAGCCGCCGTCGCGCCGCGTGCACCAGGCTCCACGCTCCGGTCGTCCTCGCCTTGCGGACGACGGGTGAGACCTTCCAGCGGAACCGGCGCGCGTCGTCAGCGTGAGTGACGACGATCCGAGGCCAGTCCAGAGGCCCGGTGGGCTGCCTGAGCCTCGCCGGCAGCGTCCCGGCGGCCTCATAGCCCGCTTGCCTCGCGGCCTCAACGACGCGGGCGTCGTGGTCCCCATACGGATAGGCGAGAGACGGGCACGGCCCCAGGTGACGCTCGATGTCCCGACGCGACGTCACCAGCTCTTGCTCGAGCGCGTCGTCGTCGATGGTTGGGAGGCGCGGATGAGAGCGGGTGTGGGAGCCGATCTCCCAGCCGGCCTCGGCGAGGCGTTGCAACTCTGCCCACGACATCGGCATCAGCTCCCCTGCGTGCTCGGTGTCGCCCCAGTGATCGATGCCCGGCCAGGCCATCGGCTCCTCGGTGCCCACGAAGGCGGTGGGCGCGAACACGGTGGCCACGAATCCCAGCCGCGAGATGATCGGAAGCGCGAGCTCGATCACCGAGCGGTAGGCGTCGTCGAACGTGATCGCCAGCGTCTTCGGGCCGGGCGGTTCCAGGACGGCCTCGTGGAAGGTGACGCCCACGAAGCCCCGGTCGGCGAGCAACCGCAAGTGCTGCTCCAGATGCCGGGGCGCGATCGACAGCGCAGCGGGCCAGCGCTCGCTGACCGCGTGGTAGCCGAGGACGAGTACGTCCCTCAAGAGCGGGCCGGGCCCTCGCGAGAGCGCGCGATCGCCAGCAGCGCGGGTGCGAGCCCGAACAGGAGCCAGACCTCCTTGTTGGTCAGCCTCGACCCGAAGAAATCAGCCGCGAGAAGGCCGGCCAGGGCAACGAAGAGGGCGCGAGCGATGACCTCCATCCGAGCATCTCTCTGGCGAGCGAAGGAGTTCGCCGCCTTGAGGGCCGAATATAGGCAGAAGCCCGCCAGGAACACGAACAGGGTCAGCCCGACCAGGCCGAGCTCCGCCCACAACTCGAGGTAGGTGTTGTGGGCGACCTTGGGTGCGCCGACGATGTAGTCGCTTCGCGCGAGCCCTCCGGGCTGCAGGAGGTAGTGCACCGAGGAGACCTGAAAGTTCCCCGCGCCCACCCCGTGGAGGGGTTCATCCTCGACCATGCGCCAGGCGACGGTCCACAGGTCAAGCCGGCCCGTGCCACTGCCTACGGTCGAGACGTGGGCCCTGGTCTCGGACGAGGCGACGTAGTTGAAGTATCCGACCCCGGCGAGGGCCACGGCCGCGACGACGATCAGCAAGCGGCCGCGCCACCGGGCGCCGACCACCAGGAAGGCGGCCAGGGCGACGGCCAGGGAGACCAAGCCGCCACGGGAGCCCGTCAAGAAGATGCCCGCGGTGCACAGGGCGCCCGCGCTCAGCGCTGCTACGCGGGCCAGCGGCTGATCTTTCAAGGCTGCCGCGAGGCCGAAGCTCAGCACGAGCGCGGCCACGAGTATGGAGGCCAGCTCGTTGGGATTGGTTATCGAGCTCGAGAGACGGGATGCGGTTGCCGGGTCGGAGGGGGCGAAGAGCACCCCGTAGAGGGCGTTGAGCGTCGCTCCGGCGACGAACGCGCCCACGAACCCGATCGCTTGTTTGGGCGTGCGGACGGCCGTGAAGATGATCAGGAACAGCACCGCGTTCAAGGCCAGCCGCGAGAAGGACGTCAGCGCCTGCCCGGAGTCCTCCGCCCAGAGCTGGCTGACCGCAGACCAGCTCAAGAACAACACGACGACATAGGTGAGCCCCGGGTGCGCCGACATGAAGTCCGACCTCGCGTCTTGCCTGGTGGCCAAGGTCGCGACCCAGGAGATCGCCAGCAGCAGCCCGGCGATCTTCGCGAAGCTCAGCCCGGGCCCGGCCACGGTCGGCACCTGGGCGATGAAGGTGAGCAGCGTGAACAGAATCAGGCCGACGTAAAGGTCGCCGAGCACCAGGAGCACGAACCCGAAACTGAGTGCAGCCGCGATCGCAAAGCGCGGATCGATGCCGGCCATCAGCCCGACCGCGGCGGCGGCCGCGCTGAGGCTGGCCGACAGCCCCCATCTGCCGAGGCGCGACTCTGCTGGCACGGTGGGATTCTCGCAGCCGGGCGCCGCCCGCGGAGAGGTTATGGGCGGCTGGATATGCTCGTCCCATGACGCGGCCAGCGACCAGGGAGGCTCGCGGGGGGACCGCCGAGGTGATCACCGACCCCGATCACCTCAGTGAGATCGAGCCGGACTGGCGGTCCCTCGCGGAGCGGCGAGGCAATGCCTTCCTGACCCCGGAGTGGTATTTCGCCTGGCTGAGGAGTTACGGCCAGCAGGCGGATTCGGCGGTGGTGACCTTGCGTTCCCCGGCCGGGGACCTTCAGGGCGTCATGCCCCTGGCCCGGGACAGGGCGGCGCGGCCACGCTCGCTCAGGTTCGGCGGCGCCAACGTCGCCGATCACCTTCATCCCGCCGCCGCGGCGATCGAGGAGGAGGAGGCGGTGGCGCTGGCCGCCGGCGCCAGGCTCGGCGGTGAGATCTCGGGCTGGAGCACGATTGTCCTCGACAACGTGGATGCCGACGCGCGCTGGTGGCGAGCGATGATGTCCGCTGCCCCCGTGTCCCTCGTGGCGTTCTCCTACCGCGAGACGACCCTGCCGCGCATCCAGTTGCCGGAAAGCTGGGAGACCTATCTGGCCGGTCGCAGCCGCAACTTCCGCAGCCAGCTCGGCAGGAAGCTGCGGGCGCTTGAGCGTAGTCATGAGGTTCGCTTCCGTCGCACCCAGGTCGCCTCCGAGCTGACGAGTGACCTGGAGACGTTCTTCCGTTTGCACGACGCACGCTGGGAGTCCCGGGGCGGCTCAAGCTCGGCAACCGAACGGGTCCGGCGCTTCCACGCGGACTTCGCTGAGGCGGCACTCGAGCGCGGATGGCTGCGCCTCTGGCTGATGGAAGTCGACGGCGACTCGGTCGCCGCCTGGTACGGGTGGCGGCTGGGGGATCGCTACTCCTATTACCTGGCCGGCTTCGAGCCGCGGTGGTCGGACGCCAGTGTCGGGCTCCTGCTCCTGGCCCACACAGTCCGCGAGGCGATCGATGAGGCCGCCTCGGAGTACGACCTGCTGCTGGGCGAGGAGACATACAAACAGCGCTTCGCCACGGACGCACGCCCGGTTGAGACCGTGATCCTGGCCCGCTCCCTCCACCCAATGCGCCTGGTGGCGGGCGCCGAGGTGGCCCTCTGGCGAGTCCACAGGCGGCTGCCGCCCCGGATCCGCGAGCGGTCCCGGTCCCTCGCCGGGAGCGTCCGGAGGTTGCTTCCCTCCTTCCGCCGGCGCTAGATGATTGATTCCCAATCCGCTGCCTGATAGATGCCGCGTGTCTCCGTAATCGTCCCGGCCCGGAACGAGGCTGACTACATCGGCGCCTGCGTCCGATCGATCGTCACGCAGCGGGTGCGGGGCGAGCTCGAGGTGATCGTTGCCGATGGGCGCTCCTCGGATGAAACGGCGCGTTTGGCGCGGGAGGCGGGCGCCATCGTCGTCGACAACCCGCTGAGCATTACGCCGGCCGGCTTGAACGCGGCGCTCGCCAAGGCGCGTGGGGAGGTCGTCGTACGCTTCGATGCCCACGCGGTGATGCCGCCGGGCTATGTCGAGGCCTCCGTCAAAGCGCTCGACGAGGAGCCTGGCGCGGTAGGTGCGGGTGGTTGGCGGCAGGTCGAGGCCAGTGGCCCCTGGGGCCGGGCGCTCGCCGCAGCGCTCGGGTCCCGCTTCGGCATAGGGAATCCCCGCCTCTGGCGCCGACCGCGACCGGGTGAGGGCCGGGTGGATGTCGACACGTTCAATCTCGGCTCGTGGCGAGCCGAGGATCTTCGTGCCCAGGGCGGCTGGAGCGAGCGTTTCGTTCGGAATCAGGACTTCGAGCTCAACCATCGGCTGCGCCGGGCCGGAGGGCGGATCGTCTTCGACCCCGCCATCTGGTCGATCTACCACCCACGGGAATCGCTGCGTGCGATCGCTCGCCAGTATTGGGACTTCGGGCGCTTCAAGACACTGATGATCAGGACCGACCCACGCTCGCTGAGGCCGCGCCAGCTCGGGCCGGTCGGATTGCTGACCGCGGCCGCCGCGGCCGCGATGCCTTCGCGGCTGGCGAATCCGGCTCGCGCGGCACTGGCGGCGTATTGCGGCGTGCTGGCGATCGTTGCGGCGCGGGCAGGCGGCGGATGGCGGACATTCCCCGCCCTGGCGACGATTCACGCCGCCTGGGGGGCCGGTCTGCTTACCGGGTTCGCCACCTTGGTGGGGGGGTCAGGAAAGCCGGGCGGCGCCGGTGCCGGGGGAGAGCGCTCGCACCGAGAGGTCGACGGATCGTGAGCGTTCACGACACGGAGGCGGTCACCGGCCAGCCCGCGATCGCGCTCGTGCGCGACCTGTGCGCCGCGCTGGAGGCCGACGGGGTCCGCTACTGCCATTGGAAGAGCAACGCGTTCCTAGATCGCTCGCGAACGGCCGAGAACGACCTCGACCTCCTCGTCGCTCGCGCCGACGAGGACCGCTTCGCGGAGATCATGCATCGCCTCGGCTTCAAGCTCGCATGGGGACCATCGCCGCTCCCCGGGGTCCTGGACTTCTACGGCTATGACGCCGAGGCCGAGCGACTCGTTCACGTCCACGCCCACTATCAGCTCATCGTCGGCGACGACCTGACCAAGAGCTACCGGATCCCGCTCGAGGACGCGTTCCTCGACGCAGCCGAGCTGGATCGCGAGTTCCGCGTCCCCCCGCGCGAGCTGGAGCTGATCCTCCTGGTTGTCCGGCTGGTGCTGAAGCACTTGACGTGGGATGCCGTGCTAGCCCGGCGGAGCAAGGTCCCGGCCTCGGCGCGCGCCGAACTCGCCTTCCTCCAGGCCCGCGTCGATCAGCAGCACGTCTCGCGTCAGCTCGAGCAATGGCTCCCGTTCGTCGCGTCCCAGACGTTCTCCGATTGCGAGCGGGCGCTGGCGCCTGACGCCGGGAGGGGCGAGGGCATCCGTGCCGGGCAACGGCTGGTGGCGGCCTTGGCGCCCTGCGCGCGCCGGTCACGGACCGTCGACGTCTGCCTCAAGCTGTGGCGCCGCGGCACCGGAATCGCCCAACGGCTCCTCTTTCGCCCGGTACGGCGCAAGCGACTGGCGGCAGGTGGCGCGGTGATCGCGATCGTCGGCGCCGACGGCGCGGGCAAGTCGACCGCGGTCGAGGCACTCACCGCGTGGCTTGTCCGGACGTTCGCAGTGACCTGCGTGCACCTGGGCAAGCCGCCCGCATCGTGGACGACAGTCGTCGATCGACGACGGTCGCTCGCGGGCGGTCGACGCTGCTGCGGCTTTCGCGCCGCATCCGCTCTGGGCGCGGGCCGTCGCGCACCACCGGCGGGCGGTGCTGGCGGTCGCCCTGGCCCGCGACCGCTACCGCACCTGCTGCGGGCTCGCCGGATCGCCACGAACGGCAACCTCGTGATCTGCGACCGCTTCCCGCTGCCGCAACTGACGCTGATGGACGCCCCTCGGGTCACCCGCATTGCCGATCCTGACGGCTGGAACCGGCTCACCCGCGGGCTGGCCGCGCTCGAACAGCGCTACTACCGGGCCATGACGCGTCCTGACGTGCTGATCGTGCTGCGGGTCGATCCGGAAACGGCCGAGGCCCGCAAGCCGCATGAGGCGGCGGAGTTCGTCCGCGCCCGCTGGCGCGGAGGTCTGGGAGGTCGACTGGGAGGCGGTGCCGGCCCACGTCGTCGACACAGCCCTACCGGCGCATGAGGTCCTGACCCGTCTGAGATCGCTCGTCTGGTCGGAGGTCTGAGTCCCGGCCGCGGGAGGGTCGCCGCGGTGTTACCGCTCCAGCGGTTGCCGCTCGGCGGCAGCTGGGCGATCTCCCTTGGCGGAGGCGTAGCCCGCGGCTGGCGTCCGGCGTAGTAGTGGTACTCGGACCGACTCGGCCTGGGCGTTCCCACCACCGCGAACCCGGCCGGGCGGATGCCATGTTCGGCAAGCAGCTCTCCCAGCTGGGCGAGCTTTCGGAGGTGTGTCTTGCCGATCCCCGCGACGAGGACCACGTCGTCGACGTAGTCGACCAGCGGCAGGGCATCGATCACGTCGGTCAGGGGAGGAGAATCGACGATCACGAAATCGGCCAGCCGCCGCGCCTCGGTGACCAACTCTCGGGCCGCCGGCAGAGCGAACAGGTCGCTGATCCAGCCCCCCTCGTAGTCGGCCAGCAGAATCCCCAGGTTCGAGCCGAATGTGGGAGTCGTCACGAGAGCCTCCTGGAGCGCGACGCTCTCGACCAGGACGCTGGCGACCCCGTACCTGGACTGGAGGTTGAGCGCCGCGCCGATCCCCGGCCGTCGCAGGTCGGCTTCGATCAAGATCACGTTGTGGCCTGCGGTCGCCAGTGATGAGGAAAGGTTGACGGCGGTCGTCGTCTTTCCCTCGGAGGCAGAGGATCCGGTGACCAGAATCGCGTGTGATTGTGCACCCGAGCTCCGGCGCGAGACAGCCAGCGTACCTCGCAGCGTCCGGTAGGCCTCGGAGGTCGCCGGCGAGAGCTCCAGCGGGCCCAGCGGCTTGTCTCCTCGGGATCGGGGCTGCCGCGGGATCCGGGCCAGAATCGGGAGCCGGTACAGCCGCCTCAGCTGCTCTTCGCGACGCAACCGGGGATCCAGAGCCTGGAAGGCGAACGCCACGCCGATGCCGAGCACCAGGCCCGCGAACAGTCCCCCGACGATGCTGAGCACGGGACGCGGCGAAGCCTGGCGGCTCGGGGGGGTGGCCTTGGTCTCCACGGTCATGCTCGGATTCGGGCCCGTTCTCAGCGGCGCCAGCACGGCTATCGAGGCCCTGATCGCCACCGGGTCGCCGGACCCGCCCCGCAGTTGCGTCTGTAGCCCGTCAAGGGTCTGCTTGACCGCGACTTGAAGCTCCTCGGTCAGCTCGGCCACCGCCTCGGTGGCGAAAGCGTTGGCGAGCTCGGCGGCCTCCTCAGGCGAGCCCCCCTCGGCCGTGACGGCGACGATGTTGCTCGAGGCAACCGGCTCCGCCGTCACCTTCCCAAGCAGTTTCTGGGGGCTCAGGGGCGAGTTGAGCTCGGCCTTGACGCGCTCGGCGACGTCCACGTTTTCCACCAGGCGGGAGGCAGTCTCCACGTCGCGGGTGGGATCGGAGGACTCGCGGATCAACCCCGGCAGACCGTAGGGAACAGCGTCGGTGCTGGTTACGGGGGCGATCAGCAGATCGGCCTCGGCCTCGTACACCTTGTCCGCCGTGGCCACATACAGGATCGCGATCACCGTGGTGATCACCACTGCGGCGACCACCACCCAGAGCCGCTCGCGCAGGGTCTGGATATAGCGCGTGAGGCCTGCCTCCTCCTGGGGCGGCTGGATCCAGTCGGCAGCGGGCGCGCGGCGTTGCTGGGGGCTGAGCCCGTCCTCCATGAGCTCCGCATTGTTGCATTGGCGCCGGGCGCCCGGGGCCGTGCACGGCTCGGCGGGCGAACTGATCTACGCTCGCCGCGTGCGGCTGGCCGTATATACGGATTACACCTACCACCGGGTGGGGGAAGAGGTCTTCGCGGAGCGTGCCTTTGCCCTGTTCCTGGGGCGGCTGGCGGGAGAACTGGACCGCCTCCTCCTGGTTGGGCGGGAGGCTCCCCTGGTGAGCCAGGCCCGGTATGCGGTTGGAGCCGGAGTCGAGTTGGTGTCGCTTCCCTACTACCGGAGGCTGTCCGAGCCATGGGCCGTCTTGCGTGCGTCGATCCAGTCGGTGGCGAGGTTCTGGCGAGCCCTGCGCGGCGTCGATGGCGTCTGGCTGCTGGGGCCGCATCCCCTGGCGATCGCCTTCGCGGCTCTGGCGGCGATGCGGCGAAAGACGGTTGTGCTCGGCGTGCGGCAGGACACGCGGGCGTACGTTGAATCCCGGCATCCGGGCCGGCGGTCGCTTGGGCTGGCGGCCGCTGCGCTCGACGCGGCATGGCGCGGACTTGCCCGCCGGTTCCCGGTGGTGGTCGTCGGCCCGGAGATCGCGGCTCAGTACGCCCACGCGAGGGACCTGCTTCAGATCACCGTTTCCCTGATCGAGGAGGGCGACCTCGTCCCTCCGCAGGTGGCGCTGAAACGCTCCTACGCGGACGAGCTCCGAGTGATCAGCGTTGGCCGGCTGGAGACGGAGAAGAACCCGCTGCTGCTCGCCGACGTCCTGGCGCGCCTGCGGCAGGACGGCGATCGCTGGCGGCTCACGGTCTGCGGCGAGGGCGCGATGCAGCCGATGCTGGAGGATCGCCTCCGCGAGTTGGGAGTCGCTGAGCAGGCGGAGCTCTTGGGCTACGTCCCCTACGGGCCCCGGCTCCTCGCGCTCTACCGCGACAGTCACGTGCTGCTGCACGTGTCGTGGACCGAGGGCTTTCCGCAGGTTCTCGTGGAGGCGTTCGCGGCCGGCCTGCCCGTGGTCGCGACCGACGTAGGGGGAGTGGCGACGGCGGTCGGGGAGGCGGTGCGCCTGGTCCCTGCCGGCGATGCCGGTGCCGCCGCCTCCGAGCTACGGGCGATCGCGGCTGATCAGGCGCTGCGCGAGGGCCTCGTTCGGGCGGGTCACGACTACGCCGCGGCTCGGACAGCAACCGCCGAGATCAAGCGCGTGGCGGAATTCCTTCGCGACGCCGCGCGCGGGTCGTGACCCGAATGAGTCACGGGCGTCCCGATCCTTAGGGGTCGCTCCATCTTTGGTTCCCAAGAGCGAAGAAGCTGATCTGGCTGAGCCTGGCGAAGGCGGCGATCCGCTGTGCGGCGCTATATAGCGGGTGGCAGGCCGTCAGCACGAGCCTCTCGTAGCCAACGTCGTGGATGATCTCAACGGCGGAGTCGTCCACCACCCTGGTCTTTTGGACCCGGTAGGCGAAGTTCGCATAAGGCATCTCGATCTCGATCTCATCGCCTCGCTTCAGCTGGTCGAGATGGCGAAACGGGGCCAGGTAGGTAGTGCGGTGTCCGGCGAATGCGGACGTTCCGCCCTGCCCCGGGAACGGCGTCTGTGGATAGTGACCCGGTCCCTTCTGGAGGCTGGCGGTGTCCGTGCCCTGGACTGCGACCACGTCAAGGTCGATGCTCGGAATCCGGAGGCGGCCGATCGCCTGGCCCTCATGCACGCGCTTCGCGAACAGGCCGGAGAGGATCTTCACCTTCTGGCTGATCCCCTCGACGTGCTCGACCTCTCGCAGGTCGGCCCTGGCAGGGAACCTGCTCTTCAGCTCGGCGAGCTCGTCCTCGGCCTTGCCCTGCTGGATCGACCCGTAGACGGTCGACACCGGCTCCTTCCAGGCCAGGGTCGTGGCGACGTCAGCGAGCACCACCAAGCCGGCGGTGATCAGCGCCACGGAGAGGATGCGAAGCGCTCGGCCCACGCCGCCAATGATTGCGGACCCGCGCGATGTCGAGGGCGCTTCTATACCGGGTTGGGGCGTGCGAGACTTCGCGCCCGTGAGCCAGCGTCCCCTCGAGCGTACCGCCTCCTATGAAGCCGATCCCGCGCAGGTAGGGCGCGTCCTGCTGCTCTATTCCGGGGGCCTCGATACCTCGGTGATGCTGCGCTGGATCCAGGAGCGGTATGGGGCTGAGGTCGTCACCCTCACCGTCAACCTCGGCCAGCCGGATGAGGACTGGGACGTGGTGGTCGGCAAGGCGCGCGACCTCGGGGCGCTCGACGCGATCGTGGTCGACGCTCGCCAGGAGTTCGCGCGCGACTACGTGCTGCCGGCGATCAAAGCCAACGCGCTGTACGGCGGCGGGTATCCGCTGTTCACAGCGCTCGGGCGTCCCCTGATCGCCAAGCTGGCCGTCGAGCACGCCCGCCGCGTGGGCTGCGACACGGTTGCCCACGGCTGCACGGGAAAGGGCAACGACCAGGTGCGGATCGAGGCGACTGTGGCGACGCTCGACCCGGAGCTGGGGGTGATTGCGCCGGTGCGCGAGTGGCGCATGGGACGCGAGGAGGAGATCGCCTACGCTCGCGAGCACGGGATCCCGGTCAAGGGTGGCACCGAGGCGCCGCCCTATTCGATCGACGACAACCTCTGGGGACGCTCGTCCGAGGGGGGCGCGATCGAGGACCTCAGCGAACCGCCGCGCGACGATGTCTTCAAGCTGGTGGCATCGCCTCAGGATGCCCCCGACCAGCCCGAGCTGGTGACGGTCGGCTTTGAAGGCGGCTGTCCCGTATCGCTCGACGGCCGGCGGCTCGGCCTGGTCGAGCTGCTGGAGCGCGCCGCGGAGCTTGGACGGCGCCACGGAGTGGGGATCGTCGACCAGATCGAGGATCGGGTTGTCGGCCTCAAGGTTCGGGATCTCTACGAGGTGCCGGCGGCGGCGATCGTCCTCACCGCCCACCGCGAACTCGAGCGGCTCGTCTCGACCATCCATCAGAACACCTTCAAGCGGGCACTCGAGGACAGGTGGGCGTACCTGTGCTACGCGGGGCTGTGGCACGAGCCGCTGCGCTACGACCTCGACGCGTACATGGACTCGGCGAATGAGCTGGTCACCGGGGAGGTCACGGTGAAGCTCTACAAGGGCTCGGCGACGCCGGTGGGGCGGAGCTCGCCCCACGCGCTCTATGATCGGTCGCTGGCCTCGTTCGACGAGTCGCGGGGCGAGTTCAGCCAGGCCGCGAGCCCTGGATTCATCGAGTTGTTCACCCTTCAAAGCCGGATGGCGCACCGGATTCGGATCCGCGCCAATGAGCAGCGAGAGCAGAGGGAAGAGGAGTGATGGCAGCCATCTATGAGCTGATCGGTCGCCTGGTTGTGCGGTTCATCCTGGCCCGCTACAAGCGTCAAATCCGCATTGCGCTCGGCGTTGGCGTGGCGGGGATCGTGGCCGGCGCCTACCTGGCGGCGACGCGCGATCCACCCGAGGGCTAGACGCGCGAGCCACGCGGGAACTCATAACTTCCTAACAATTCGCTAGGATGCCGCGCTTGACACCGCCGAACTTCCCGGGTCTCTCCGGGACGGCGGGGGAACCACTGAGGCGGCCAGACGGCCGGCCTTGGGGCGAGTCGCGGCGACCGCCGCGTAGCGCCAGTCCTTCGGCGCGAGCCCGTCAGCTAACCCCGCAGGCAGTGAAGGATGGGCCCCGGATACCTGACACCCGCTGCAAGCCTGAGTGCCGCCGCACGGCGACGCCGCCGTGCCGGCGTGGTCATGCTGGCAGTGGGGGTGGCGATCGCTCTGTGTGCGGCGCAGTCCGGCGCCCAAAGCGTGGACGAGCTGAACGCCAGGATCGCTTCCGCCCAGTCGGAGGCGCAGAGCCTGGGCGCCGAGCTCGAGGCCAGCACGTCGCAACTCGCCGTCGCCCGCTCCGAGGCGGCCGCCGCCGCCGCGCGGGAGGTTGAGCTCTCCGCCGTCCTGGCCGAAGGCCAGGAGCGCCAGGCCCAGCTGGAGGTCCAAGTCCAGCAGACCGCGGCGCAGCTCGCCGAGGCTCGTGTCCGCCTCAGCCGCGCCCTCGGGACCCTCTCGGCCCGCCTCGTGTCGATCTACAAGGGGGACGCCCCGGACGCGACCGCGCTGCTGCTTGACGCCAAGGGCTTCGACGATCTCGCCAACCGCGCCGAGCTTCTTGGCCGGATCGAGGATGCCGACGCCGCGCTCGCTGCTCGCGTGCGCGCGCTCCGTGATCTGGTGTCGGCGCAGCTCGCCCAGGTGAAGCAGGCTCGCGCGGAGGCGGTCGCCTTCAATCAGCGCATCGCAGCGGCCCGCGACCAGATAGCCAGCGTCCGCGCCAGCGCTGAGGCTCGGGCGGCGGAATTCGAGCAGGCCCGCGCCGAGCAGGCGGCGGCGCTCTCCAGCGTCCGCACCCAGGTCGCGGACTGGGAGCAGCAGGTCCAGCAGGCGCAGCAGGTCTCGGCGGCGCAGGCGCAGCAGACGGTCTCCGGCTGGTTCGGGGAGTGGGCGATCCCGCAGGCAATCGTGATGTGCGAGTCGGGCGGCAACTTCGGCGCCGTGAACCCGTCATCGGGTGCCGGCGGCGCCTACCAGATCCTGCCCTCGACCTGGCGGCTCTACGGTGGCCGCGGGGCGCCCCAAAGCGCCTCACCGCAGCAGCAGAGCGCCATCGCCTCGCGGATCTGGGCGGACTCCGGAGCGAGCGCGTGGGTATGCGCCCAGTAGCGCTGGGTCCCACAGCGCGGGCGAAACTGCTTTTGTCCCTGACATAGCGGGTCAACTGCGGTTTCGTCCCGGCCCCGCTAGCGCGAAGCCGGATCCGGCGCCTCGAGCCTGCCGCCGCCGGGGGCTCGGGCGGCCGCCGCTCCCGGCAGCACGGCCTCCGCTGTGACCGCTAGGTCCTCGACCGGCTCGCCCTGCCATCTCACCCGGGAGAGCGCCACAAAGGCGACGGCCAGCACGGCCAGGACGCCCGCCCCCGCGACCACGAAGCTCATACGGGGACTGAAGACCGCAGCCACGGCGCCGCCGATCACGAACCCCAGCCCCGGCATGGCAGTACCGAGGGACTCCAGCAGGGAGATCACGCGCGCCTGATAGTCGGCGCGGGTGAGCTGCTGGACGGCCGTGATCAGGGCGACCCACTGGATGCCGTTTCCGGCGCCTCCGACCGCCGATGCGAGGCAGGCGACGAGCAGTGTGGGCGCCGCGCCCGTGGCCAGGTAGGCGCAGCCGATCGCCAGGGTGCTGGCCGGAAGCAGGACGCGAAGCGGGGTCCGGCGCAGGACCGCGAAGGCGAGCCCGCCGATGACCATGCCGGCGCCCCAACTGGCCAGTAGCGCGCCGTAGCCGGCGTCACCAGCACCAAGGGTGCGCTTTGCGAATACCACCTCGATCGGGATCACGATCGCGAAGAAGATGAACGCCATCGCCTGGGCGGCGAGCAGCAGCCGGAGCGGCCGATGGGATCTGACGTAGCTCAGCCCCATTCGCAGCCGTTTCGTCCACCGCGCAGCGTCCGGCTCTGGCTCGCGGCAGGCCTGAGGCGGTTGCGATCAGGATCGCGACCGCGCCGAAGGAGGCCGCGTCGGCGAACAGCGCCGTGCGCGGCCCGGCGGTGGCGAGGACCACGCCGGCCAGCGCCGGTCCAACTGCTGCGCCGACCGTGAAGCCGATGTTGAGCAGCGCGTTTCCCTCGCGCAGCAGTCCGCGGGGCGTCAGCACCGTTGCCGCTGCCGCCCGCGTGAGCGCGCGCCCCGAGACCGCGAGAGTGCCGGCGAGCGCCGCCAAGGCGATCACCGGTGGCAGCGAGAAGTCGGTGGACAGCACCGCTAGACCCGCGAAGGCCGCCGCCTGTACGGCGTTCAGGACGGGGAGGCTGACGCGGGTGTGGAGAGACTCGAGGCGGGCGACGAGCGGCGGCGTGACCAGCGCGGGCGCGAACTGAAGCGCCAGGAACAGGGCCGCGGTGGCCAGCGGGCTTCCGGTCTGATCGAAGACGAGCACCGCCAAGGCGATCTCTCCCAGCCAATCGCCCAGCTCGTCGACGAAGCGGGCCAGGGCCAAGCGGCGAAAGGCCGGGATGCGAAGGGGGCGAAGGGCAGCGGGCACCGAGCTACCTTAAACGCGGTAGTGGTAAGTTTCCGCCGAGTTCGCTAAGGTTTCGCAGGTAAGGCATCGGCCTCTCAGGATTGGGGCCTTTCACGGAAGAAAGGAAAGGATCTTTCATGGGTTATCGCGGTCGCTGAGCAGTCACACGTCTAGGTCAGTCCACTTGCGGGCCCGGCTAGGGCCCCTAGGAAGCTTGGCTTCGACGAAACCCTATGGATTCCCTGGCGGCGCCCGCCAAAGTGCTGGGCGTCGCTGGGGTTTTTCTTTAGGCCAGCAGGGGTCTTCTGAAGCCAGGGTCCTGCTCAAATCGGGAGTCGCGGCCCCTGCCTCGTGCCGGCGGTCGCGTACTCGTGGATTCTCCGGTCGAGTGCCAGCTCGGTCTCGAAGTCCGCGTCCTCGCCGTGGCGGTAGGGGAGGTCCTTGTCGACCAGCAGCTCGGCGAGGATCTCGACGAAGGTCGGGTCGAGTTGGGTGCCTGCCGAGCGGCGTAGCTCGGCGATCGCCTCGTAGGTGCTCACCGGCCGCCGGTAAGAGTCCCGCGCGGTGAGCACGTCGTACGTGTCGGCGACGGCGATCACCCTCGACAGCAGCGGGATCTCGTCGCCGTGGAGGCTCAGCGGGTAGCCGAGGCCGTCGAGGCGCTCGTGGTGGGCCAGGATGATCTCGCCGACTGGCTGGTAGCCGTCGATCTCGGAGACGATCCGGGCGCCCTCGTAGGGGTGCTTGCGGATCTCCACCCAGTCGGCCTCGGTCAGCTCCACGTTTCCCTTCAGGATCCGGTCCGGAAGGATGAACTTGCCGATGTCGTGCAGCAGGCCGGCCGTGTGCGCCAGCTCCTGCTCCTCCTCGGAGAGCCCGGCGGCCGCGCGCGATCTCCCGCGCGTAGCGGGCGACCGCGGCGCTGTGGCGCGCGGTCATCCGGTCGCGGAGGTCGAGCGTGCGCAGCAGGGCGCTCAGCAGGGCGACCTGGAAGCCCGCGAGCTGCTTGGCCCGCAGCTCGAGCTCGTCGGCCCGTTGCTGGGAGACGAGCAGGGCCCCGATCAGGTACTGGAAGACGATGACGACGACGGCGAACAGGGCGACGGTGGGCAGGCCGAACTGCACGTAGAGGTAGGCGACGCCGACGGCCAGCAGGGCGGAGGCGAGCTCGGAGGGAAGCAGCGGGGCGAGGGCTCGTCGCGTCTTGGCCCAAAGCGAGGTCCCCTCCACGTAGCTGAAGTAACCCGCGATCAGGATGAAGTCGATTGCCAGCGCGACGACGAAGAGGCCGAACACCGACAGGTAGAAGAACGCGTCCGTCGGGCCGATACCCGTCGCTTGCAGCGTTGCCGTGAAGGCCAGTCCGGAGATCAGGGGAAACCAGGCGTAGGTGACCAGGTTGATCAAAAGGGTCGCGGGCGCATAGCGGAACCGGAGCCATCCGGCGCCGATGGTGGCGACCCCGATCAGCGCCGCCGGGGTCTCGCCCAGGAAGACCGTCGCCGTGACGATGGTCAGGAAGCTCGACGAGATCGACATCCGGCTGGCGTCGGGGGTGTCCACCGCCGTCAGGTCGCCGACGACTGACGTGGCAAGCAGGATCCCGAACAGCGCCAGGTCCCAGTTCGAGTCGCCGTTGCACAGGATCGCCACCCCGAGCGCCGCGACCAGTGCGGCCAGCTCGAGGGTGATGACCCTCCTGCTCGGACGACCCGGCATACCGGTTATCTAGCTGCGAATCGCGGCGACGGACTCGCCGTTCGCCGACGGCTCACGCATCGAGCGGATGAACCGGTCGAGATCCGTGGTCGAGAATCGGCGCTGGCCGCCAGGCGTCCGGTAAACAGGAACCAGCCCCTGGTTCGACCAGCTGCGTAGCGAGGCGGCGCTGACGCCCAGATAGGCGGCCGCCTGGCCAACGTTCAGTAGTCGCATCTGTCCTCCCATCAGTGTCTAGCTCCTGACATTCAGTTGCTAAATCGCATAAAGGACCCGTTTGGTGCGGTTCTCGACTAACTTTTTCGCACTTTCCGCAACTTTTAGCAAGTTCCTGCCGCCGTTTTCGTTGCAGAATGGACCTCCATGATGGCCAAACACCCGCCCGTATGCGCCGATTGCGCCCCGCTGGGCACGCGTGTCCGGTTCGGTAATCCGCGGGGTTAGACTCGCAAGCCAGGTGGTGGATCCGGAGCGAGAAGACGCCGCCGCGGAAGCACCGGCGAACCCCGAGTCGCCGGCCGCGGACGAGTGGGCACGACGCGGAGGGGAGCCCGGCGAGGGGGACCCGATCCTCGGCGCGACTCTGAATGCGCTGAAGCAGGCCGCGGAAGGCGTGGAGATCGAGCGGCGAGTCGCCGAGACCCTTCAGCGAAGCCTCCTGCCCAAACTGCCGACGGTGCCCGGTCTCCGGCTGGCGGCCCGCTATCGGCCCGGGAGCGCGGAGACGAGGATAGGCGGCGACTGGTATGACGCGATCCCGCTGCGAGGCGGGAAGGTCGGTATCGCGATGGGCGACGTGGTGGGTCGGGGGGTCAAGGCGGCGGCGCGGATGGCGCACCTGCAAAGCGCCTTGCGCGCCTACGCCCTCGAGGCCCTTCGACCGGCCCTGGTGCTGGAACGTATGAATGGCTTTGTGCTCGAGGGAGAGCAGGGCGGCATGCTCACGCTGCTGTACGCGATCGTTGACCCGGACGGGCACACGGTGCAGGTGGCGAGCGCGGGTCATCCGCCGCCGCTCGTGCTCGATCCGGGCGGCGGGTCGACCTTCGTGGAGGCGCCGGCCGGCAGCCCGCTCGGGGTGGCACGCTACTCCGCGTACGAGGAGAGCATGACGACGCTCGACCCCTGGTCGACCGTGCTGCTTTACACCGACGGCCTCGTGGAGGGCCCCGAGTTGCCGCTCGGCCAGGGGTTGGAGGGATTGCGGAGCTCCATGGAGGGGGGGGACCGCGAGCCCGACGCGCTGTGCCACGCCGTGCTGGACTCGCTCGACGTCCGGGCGGGCTCCAGCGACGATCTCGCACTGCTCGCGATTCAGCTGACGCCCCCCGGCAAGACGCTCGCCTTGGCACTTCCGGCCCGGCCGGCCTCGCTTGCCTCGATGCGGCGCGCCGTGGCGCAGTGGCTGCGCCTCGCCGGGGCCGGGGAGGACGAGATCTACGAGGTCCTGGTCGCCTGCGGCGAGGCCTGCGCGAACACGGTCGCCCATGCCCATCCGGCGCTCTCCGATTCGACGTTCGAGCTCCATGCCGGGCGAGAGGGCCCGCTGGTCGAGATCACGGTTCGGGACACCGGCCGGTGGCGAGCGTCCGGCGAAGAGGGCCGGGGGCGCGGGCTCGCCGTGATGCGTGAGCTGATGGACGACGTGGAGATCGAGCCCTCGGAGCAGGGCACGACCGTGACGCTGCGACGGCGGTTGCGCGGGGACGGTGCGGGATGAGAGACCCCCTGGCAGAGTTGAGCTTCGAGACGGCCGGCAACGTGGTCGTGGGGCGCGTGGAGGGCGAGATCGAGAGCGTCAACGCCGAGGAGATGAGCAGGGCACTCGCGGGGCAGTTGACGAGCGACAGGGCCGGGCTGGTGATCGACCTGTCGGGGGTCACCTACCTGGACAGCGCCGGAATCGAGCTGCTCTTCGACCTGGCGCGAAGGCTACGGACGCACCGCCAACGGCTGCGACTCGTGGTGCCGGTGGATGCCCCCATGCGCCGTGTTCTCGAGCTGTGCGACATCGACCGGGCGGCGCCGATCGACGCGACCGTGGACGATGCGCTGGAGCACCTGGCTGAACCGGCCTAACGAGCGCCGGCGGCTGCCCAGGAGGAGCGAAAGCTCTCCAGCGTCTCCTTCAACCTGGCCGGGCGATCCCCGCTTGCGGAGGCCAGGATCTCGCCGACCCGGTTCGCGAACGCCTGCAACAGCAGTAGCTCCCTGCGCCCGGTGAGCCTGCTCGGCCGCGTCGTCAGGCAGATCACGCCCACGAGCCTTCCCGACGAGATCATGGGCGCGTAGATCGTCGACCGCCCGCGCGCGTCGCCGCGGGAGCCCGAACCGTGCACCAGCTGCGCGCGGCGTTCCAATGCCGCCCGGCCCAGCGTGCCCACCCCGAGCGAGGCCCGCTCGGGGTGATGGTGGTCGCCATTCTCGTCGCCGGCGCCCTGGATCGCGGCACGACGCAGGGAGAGGCCGTCCTCCTCAGCGAGGAAGACCGTACCCCCGTCGACGTCGTAGAGGGAGACGAGCCCCGCGAGCAGGGCGGACAGGGTAGCGTCGGACTTCCCGGCTGCCAGGTCCGCCCGGACGCGTGCCCGGCCGTCCACCGTCGCCGTCGTCTCCGATCCGGGCTCCGCGGGGGAGGCGGAGGCGTCCCCACGCACGTTTGCCTGATCACCGATCTCGTTGCGCTGGAAAGCCAGCGCTACGGCCTGAGCCCGGCTCGAGGCACCGAGCTTGGACATCGCGTTGCGGATGTGGGTCCGCACGGTCTCCGGTGACAGCACCAGTGCCTCGGCTATCTGTGCCCCGCTGTCCCCGCCGGCGATCAGCCCGAGGATCTCACGCTCACGCACGGAGAGACGCGCCCCCTGACCGTCACCGCGAGCGGATCGGTTCCTGTCTTCAGTCAACTGTCCTCCGTCTCGCGGCCCGCCGTCCTGCTCAACGGCGAAAGCTTAGCTTTTGCGGAGGCTACCACTAACCGCATTGCGGTAACGGGGCAGCCAATTCTAGGTAATTGGCGCCTCATCGGTTGACTATGACCATGTTTCTGGGGAATCCTGATCAGGTCCCGAAAATCCAGGTGGGGTGGATCCCAGGCAGGGTTGCCCCCCGTCCCCCGTCGTATTTATCGGGGGGGTAACAGCGTCGTCCGCTCGACGGCGCAGGAGAAACAGCATGTTCAATCGATTCGTAGGCCAGCATCCACGGCCTAGGTGGGGATTGTGGACTGCACTGGTGCTCGCCATCGTTGCGCTCGCGGTTCCGTCCGCTTCGCTGGCTGGCTCACCCACCCAATCCGAGTACGACACGACCAATCACCAGATCGCCGCCGGCGGTGGCGACGGTGGGCCCTCGGAGCCATCCGGCCCCTCGAACGGCGATAGCAACAAGGCCGTCATCAGTGGCCTTCCGTTCACTGGCTTCGATGTCGGAATCCTCGCGCTCGCGTCGGTCGCCCTGCTGGGCTCCGGCCTGACACTGCGACGGCTGTCCGATCCGGCCAGGCGGTCGTCCTCCTAGACCGGGAGGAATAGGAGCAGGAGGCAAGAGCGAGCCGCGGAGAGAGAGCGGAGGGGCGAGAGATGCTGGATTCAGCCAGCAACACTCGGGTTATCGTGCCCGTCGCGCTGCGCGCCCTTGAGGCCCAGCGGCTGGTCAACCTGATCGCATTGAAGGCGAATCCGGCCGTGGCGGCTGGACTGATCGCCTACGTGCATACGGGCGAAGCCGGCTCCGCGGTCCTGGTCGCGGCAGCGATGCTCGGCGCGTTTCAGCTCGTCGAGCGCTCCACGCTGCCGCTCGGGTTGATGCCCGCGGCACGGCTGGTGCTGGCCCTCTGCGCGCCGGCGCTTGGCGCCGCCGCCGCCGCGGCGCTGGCCCTGGCGGCGGGTCAATCGCTGGCCATGGCCGAGCTTCAGGCTCCGGTGGCCGGTGCCTGGCTGGTCATGGCTCTCGGGGCGTGGGTGACGACTCGATTCGACGACGACCGGCGCGCGCTGGTCGCAGTGATCGGGTCGCCGGGCTTCGCCTCCGATCTTGCGGATGAGCTCGAGGCGGCCGGTATCCGCGCGTACGAGGTGATCGGCTGGTTCGGGCGCGAGGCTCCCGGACCGGACACACCCGGCGTGCTCACCGGCCGCCTCGATTACCTCGGCGACCTCGACCAGGTTCGTTCGGCTGTCCTGCAGCGGCAGATCGAGCTGCTCGTCTGCGGGCGCGTGGAGCCGGTCGACGCCGACCAGGCGGCCGATCGGGAGCGCGACCCGTACGCGCTGATCGCGGATTCGTGTCTCGACCTGCCGGTGCGGATGCTCGAGGCGAATCAGCTCTACGAGGACCTGCTGGGTCACGTGCCGCTCGGGACCACGGACGCGGCTTGGTTCCGATACATCATGCATCCGCGCTTCCGGCCGACATCGCCGCTGTGGAAGCGGTGCTTCGACCTGCTCAACGCGGCCTGGATGGCCGTCATCGTCCTGCCGCTGGTCGGCATCGCGGGGCTGGCGATCAAGCTGGCCGACGGAGGGCCGGTGTTCTATCGACAGCGGCGCGTCGGCGAGCGTGGCAAGGAGTTCGAGATCGTGAAGCTGCGGACGATGGTGCCCGACGCGGAGACTGGCGGCCCGCAGTGGTCCGAGCCCGGGGACGGGCGGGTCACCCGCCTCGGAAGGTTCTTGCGCCGGACCCACGTCGACGAGCTGCCGCAGTTGTGGAACGTCGTGCGGGGCGAGATGACCCTGGTGGGCCCGCGGCCCGAGCGTCCGGAGATCTGCGCCGAGCTGGAGAACCGGTTCCCGCACTACATCCGCCGGCACCTCGTGAAGCCGGGGATCACCGGCTGGGCGCAGCTTCGCTGCGGCTACGCCGGCTCGGAGCTGGGCACCGCATGGAAGCTGTGCCACGACCTCTTCTACATCAAGCGGCGGTCGATCCTGGCCGACTCGCTGATCATCGTCGAGACCATGTTCCAGGCGGGACGCGACGCCCATCGGGCGCTGCGTGCCCCGCGCCAGCGGTTCATCGTGGGTGAGGTCAGTGAGTAGCTCCAGCCCAGAGCTCACCGGCGCCGCGGGCACGACCACCATTCCGGCCCAGCTCGCGATCCTGGTCGTCGACGACCAGCGACGGTGTCTGGAGGCGAATCTCGCCGCCTGCCGGCTGCTCGGTCTTCCGAGGAGAGCCGCGCTCGGCAGGACGGTGGACGACTTTCTCGCCTCGGGCATGCGCGGGCGCCTCGACCACGTCTGGCGCGCCTTCCGCGAAGGGGGTGGGCACGCCGGGCCCTTCGAACTTAGCTCCCAGTCCGCCGAGGTCCACGAGGTCAATCTGAGTGTCGTGGCGAACGTCCTGCCAGGCCGCCATCTGCTGATCCTCTCGGGGACCGGGTCGCACCGTGGCGAGGTCGAGCCTCCTCACGGGGTCCACCCCGATGCACAGGCACGCCCCCCCAGGGCCAACAGCGGTGTCCGGTTCGGCCGGGGCGGTCCGACGCCGCGCGAGCGGGAGGTCCTTGGGCTGCTCGCAGCTGGGGCCACCGACGAGCAGATCGCGCAGATGCTCGAGCTCTCCCCGGCGACCGTCCAGACCCACGTTCGCAACGCCAAGGCCAAGCTCGGGGCGCGAACGAGGGCCCAGGCCGTGGCCATGGCGCTCCAGCACGGGATGATCAACCCGGCCTGAGCACCGCTCCGCCAACCGCGGCGGGGCGCCGGCCAGGCAAGTAGGGGGAGCAGGCCTGCGTCGACGAACCGAAGCGATCTGGTTCCGACCTGCGGAACCAAGTGACCACGGTTACCGGGTGCTGTTCTACTTGACCTTGAAAAGCCTGCCGCGGCGAGGGTTGGCGAGACTCACTCGCGGCCACCCCGTCGCTCGGTCGCAAACCTCTCCTCCAGCGCCAGGACTTCGGGGTCGTAAGGGTTCTGCCCTTTTGCGATCGCGAGTTGCCGGCGGGCGATTCGAGGTGAGCTCCGGGCGTAGAGCTCCGCCAGGTTGTAGTACGACGCCCATTCCTCCGGGCGCACCTCTGTTGCCCGGCGGAAGGCGTCGATCGCGCGGGTGCGATCCCCGTTGGCCCGGGCGATTGCACCCTCGGCGAGCACCGGATCGGCGCTCAGCGGGTTCAGTGACCGAGCCCGATCGAGATCGTCGTAGGCGCGCGAGGGGTCGGACCGCCATTCGTCGTAGGCGTCGTTGACGTACCGGTGGCTGAGGAAGGGGGGGACCGCCGAGATCGCGAGCACCACGACCCCGGCGGTCAGCCACCGCCGACCGTTACCCGGCGACGCCTCGCCGGCGGTCCGGAGGCTCGGTGCGCAGGCCGAGCCGAGCAGGGCGAGGACGGGGGCCGTGACGGCGGGGTAGGGCCAGAACCAGTCGAACGAGGCGTGCGTAAGCCAATAGGCGCCGGCCGTCAGGGCGACGACCGATAACAAGGCCGGCTCGGGGCCCAGCCGGCGTGCCCGCAGCGCCCCGAGGCCGGCCGCCCCGATCGCAGCGGTGAACAGCAGCAGCCCAGGGACGCCGAACTCGGACAGGTTCTCGAGCTCGACGCTGTGCGCATCGCGGACCGACCTGGGGCTGTGACGTCGTCGTTCGCGCAGATAGCTGTACAGAAAGCCGCCGCCACCCTCGCCCAGCAGGGGATGCTCGCGAGCGTCGAGGAGCGCCACCCGCCAGATCTCGGGGCGCTGGGTGGCAGCGCTGAGGCCGGAGAAGCGGTTCGACTGGTCGGCCAGCTTGGGCTCCCGTCCGCTGCCCAGCTGGGAGACGCGCCTGTCGATCCAGTCGACAGGATTGCCGACCGCCGCGACGAAGGCGATCGAGCCCGCGAGCAGCACCGCCACCAGTCCGGCAAGGGCAGAACGGTTGGCGATCTTGGCGCGCTGCGGCGAGGCGGGAATGCCTCTGCCCAGCAGGGCGACCCCGGCCCCGATCGCCAGCGAGCCGGCGCACGTGAGCGCCACCGTCCGGCCCGTTTCGCGCAGCTCGTCGAGCGCCGAGCGCACCGGGAGATCCGCGGTGGCGGCACGGTAGAGGTCGATCAGGGACGGAAGGATCAGCAGCGCTGGGAGGACGGCGAGCGCCAGCCACCCCAGCCTGCGGGCCCGATCCTCCGAGAAGAGCAGATAGACGCACAGCGCCGCCGCGCCGGCGACCAAGGACGTTCGACTCTGGCTCAGCATGGCCAGCTCGAGGCAAAGGGTCGCGGTAGCGAGGGCGGCGGCGCGTAGCGGCCACGCACTGGCGCGGCGCGAGGCCAACCCCAGCGCCGGCCACAAGGCGATCGCGAAGAACGCCGCGTTCGCGTTCCGGTAACCCAGCGGGAACTCGAAGGTTCCATCGTCGTCGAGGTAGCGCCCGACGTCGTCCCCGGTGAGCATTCCGATCACGGCGACGACGCCCGCGAACGCCCCGGCGGCCGCGAGCGGAACCAGCGCCAACTGCGGGCGGTCGGCCAACAGGTTGCAGAGCCAGATCCCGAGACCGAAGGCGAGCGCGTAGGTGAGGATCCGTTGGCCGTCGCCGATCGCGACGTCCGGGGTCGGGCTCCAGAGCGCCGATAGCGCCGCCCAGGCGCCGAGGCCGGCGAGCGAGGCGAGCGCGATGGTCGCCGGCCACGAGCGCCGCAGGCTGCCACGCCACGGGGCACTCCAGGCAAGCAGCACGGTGGTGCCGCAGAGCAGGATGGTTCCCGGGAGAAGCACCGTTCCGAAGAACGCGCCGTCCTTGGCCGCCCACCACGACCAGACGATCGCGAGCACGGCGATCACGAGCAACGCCGCCGGCTCCACCCGCCGGCTCCCTGTCCGGAGGTCCTGGCGCCCGCCGGGCTCGGCGGTGGCTTCGGGGCCGGCCAGCATCGTGGGCAAGCTACCGGTCGAAGTGGCCGGACCAGGCCGGGCTAGAGGTAGGAATCCGCGGTCGCCCGGAGGCCCTCCTCTAGGGTCGTTCGGGGCCGCCAGCCGAGCTCGCTGGCCGCGAGCGCGCTGTCGATCGCGATCCGCTGGACCTCCCCCGGCCGCGGCGGAGCCATCTGCGGATCGAACTCTTGCTCGCAGGCCCCCGCCACCAGCCGGCCCAGCTCGAGCACGCTCGTCTCGGCTCCCGTGCCGATGTTGTAGGTGCCATTCACTTCCGACGAGGCGGCCGCCAGGAACGCCTCGACCACGTCACCGACGTACACGTAGTCGCGCGTCTGATGCCCGTCACCGAACACCTTCGGGGTGCTGCCGCCGAGCAGGGCGCCGCAGAAGATCGCCACCACGCCCGCCTCCCCCAGCGGGTCCTGGCGTGACCCGTAGACGTTGCCGAGCCGCAGGGCAATCGCAGAGAGGCCATACAGGCGCCCGTAAAGGGACAGATAACCCTCGGCCGCATACTTGCTCTGGCCGTAGGGGGCATCCGGCCTGCATTCGGCCTGCTCGTCGAGGGGAAGCGGTCGCCCGGCACCCTCGCCATAGATCGCCCCCCCGGTCGAGGTCAGGACGAAGCGCCGCGCTTGCGTCTGCCGCGCTGCCTCGAGCAGGTTGAGGGTCCCGGCGACGTTGACGCCGAGGTCAAAGACCGGGTCAGAGACGGAGCGGCGCACGTCGATCTGGGCGGCGAGGTGGAAGACGACTTCGGGGCGGTGGGCCTCGAAGGTGTCGGTGACCGCCGCGGCGTCGGTGACGTCGCCCTCCAGCAGCACGGCCCCCTTTTCAAGGGCCCCGGCGAGGTTCTCGCGGCGCCCGGTCGAGAGGTCGTCCATCACCACCACCCGGTCGCCCCGCTCGAGCAGGGCGTCGACCAGGTTGGAGCCGATGAAACCCGCCCCACCGGTTACCAGCGCCTCCATGGAAGTGGGCAGCTTAGTGGCCGGCGGAATTTGCGGGAAGACGGGACGGTGGCATCTGAGCCGATTGAAATGATCAACCCGTGAGCGGGGAAGCGGTACATCTGCACGTTCACAGCGAGTACTCGCTGCTGGACGGCGCCTGCAAGATCGCCACGAAGGACGATGACGGCGCCGACGTCGGGCTGGCGGCGCGCGCGGCGGAGCTCGGCATGCCGGCGCTTGGTCTCACCGACCACGGGGTGATGAACGGGGCGGTGGAGCACTACAAGGCCTGCCGAAGGCACGGGATCAAGCCCATCGTAGGGCTGGAGGCCTACCTGGTTGACGACCGTCGCCGTGCCCGGGAGCGCGTCGAAAGGAATCATCTCACCCTGCTCGCGGCCTCGGACGCGGGCTTCCGTAACCTCGTCAAGCTCACCTCGGCGGGCTTCCTGGAGGGGTTCGGGCGCGGCAAGCCGAGCGCCGATCTGGAGCTCTTGGATCGCCATTCGGAAGGTGTCATCGCCCTCACCGGGTGCCTCCAGTCGCGCTTTTGCCGGCGCCTCGTCGAGGACCGACCGGGCGACGCGCGCGCCCATGTGGACGAGCTCATGGGCGTCTTCGGGTCCGACAACGTCTACTTCGAGATCCAGGCCAACGGGCTCGGCGAACAGGAGAAGGCCAACGAGGGAATCGAGAGGGTCGCGTCGGAGGTGGGACGCCCGCTGGTGGCCACGGCTGACGTCCACTACCTGCGTCGCGAGGACTACGACAACCACGCGGCGCTCCTCTGCGTGCAGACCAAGTCGACCATCGAGCAGCCGAAACTGACCTTCGAGACCAACGAGTTCTTTCTCAAGAGCAACGAGGAGATGGCCCAGTCGTTCTCGCGCTGGCCGGAGGCGGTGCCGACGACGCTCGAGGTTGCCGAGCGGTGCGATGTCGAGATCGAGCTCGGGCAGCTGCTCCTGCCGAGGTTCCCCACCTCCGACGGCGAGGAGCCTGCCGCGATGCTGCGCCGCCTCGCCACCGAGGGCCTGCACCGCCGCTACGGGGATCCCGCCCCCGCAGAGGCCCTCGAGCGGCTGGAGTTCGAGCTTTCGGTGATCGCGGAGATGGGGTTCGACTCCTATTTCCTGATCGTTTGGGACTTCGTCAGGTACGCGAAGGAGGGCGGCATCGCCGTCGGACCGGGACGGGGTTCCGCGGCGGGGTCGATCGTTGCCTACTGCCTCAACATCACCGACCTCGATCCACTCTCGAACCAGCTGCTGTTCGAGCGCTTCCTGAATCCTGCGCGAAAGTCGATGCCGGACATCGACATCGACTTCTCGGTCCGCGGTCGCGAGCGCGTGATCCGCTATGTGGCCGAGAAGTACGGGCGCGAGTCGGTGGCCCAGATCATCACGTTCGGCAAGATGGCGCCGCGCGCCGCCACCCGCGACGCCGCCCGTGTGCTCGGATTCGATTACGCGACCGGCGACAGGATCGCCAAGCAGATCCCGGAGCCGGTACTCGGTCGCAACCCCAGCTTCAAGGAGGCCCTCGCGGACGGCCAGGAGCTCAAGCAGACCTACGACTCCGATCCGGACGCGCGGCGCATCGTCGACGTTGCGCGTGGGCTGGAGGGGATCGTCCGCAACAACTCGATCCACGCAGCCGCGGTTGTGATCGCCGACCGGCCGCTGGCCGAGATCGTGCCGCTTCAGCTGGCGGAGGATCGAGGCGGTGGTGGGGACCGGGACCCGAACGCGTCCGGGGCCCAGAACGGCGGCCGAGCGGAGCGCTCGTACAAGATCGTCACCCAATACTCGATGGGGCCGATCGAGGAGATGGGCCTCTTGAAGATGGACTTCCTGGGGCTTCGCAACCTCGACGTGATCGAGGATGCGGTCGAGATCATCAAGCGCTCGCGCGGGGTGGAGATCGAGATCGAGGGGATCCCCCTCGATGACGCCACGACCTTCGAGATGCTCTCCCGGGGTGACTCCATCGGCGTCTTTCAACTCGAGTCCGACGGGATGCGCGACGCGCTGCGCCGGGTCCGGCCCACCGACTTCAATGACATCGTCGCGCTCGTCTCGCTGTACAGGCCGGGCGCGATGCGGTTCATCGACGACTACGCGAGCGGCAAGCTCGACCCCTCATCCGTTCGCTACGCCGACCCCCGCCTGCGCCCCATCACCGAGTCCACCTACGGCTGCTGCATCTACCAGGAGCAGCTGATGGAGATCGCCAAGCGAATGGCCGGGTTCAGCCCGGCTGAAGCGGAAGACCTGCGCAAGGCGGTGGGGAAGAAGAAGCGGGACCTGATGGCGCAAATGAGGGACAAGTTCCTGGCCGGCCTGGCCGAGTCGGGCACCGATCGGCGGGTCGCCCAGGATCTGTGGTCCTTGATGACCGCCGCGGCGGATTACAGCTTCAACCGAAGTCACGCCGCCTGCTACGCGCTGATCGCCTACAGGACCGCCTTCCTGCGGGCCAACTACCCGGCGGAGTACATGGCCGCCGTGATCTCCTCGGTGATGGCGACCAAGGACAAGGTGCCCTTCTTCGTCAATCGCTGCGAGGAGATGGGGATCGACGTGCTGCCTCCCGACGTCAACTCGTCGGACCACGGATTCGTGGTCAGCGGCAAGTCGATCCGCTTCGGGCTCGACGCGGTCAAGAACGTCGGCCACCAGGCGGTCGAGGCGATCATCGCGGTGCGCGAGGGTGCCCCGTTCTCGTCCATCTGGGATTTCTGCGACCGGGTCGACGCCCGGGCAGTCAACAAGCGGGCAATCGAATGCCTGGTCAAGTGCGGAGCGCTGGACTCGACCGGCGGCAGCCGCAAGGGGATGCTCGAGGTGCTGTCGCAGGCGCAGGCGAGCGGTTCGAAGTCGCAGGAGGACGCGCGACGTGGCCAGGGATCGATCTTCGACCTTGGCGGCGAGCCGGCCGGCGCCGCGGGATCGCCGGCTGGCGGGGGGCGTGGCGAGCAGCGGCCCCCGGTCCCGAGCGACGAGTTCGACCAGCGAGAGTTGCTGCGCCTCGAAAAGGAGACCCTTGGGACCTTCCTCTCCGCACACCCGCTGGCCGAGGTTCGCGACGCGCTTCGCGAACGGGTCGACTGCCCGCTGACGGAGGTGGCCCGCAAGGAGGACGGCGCCTGGGTCACTGTGGGCGGCATAGTCAGCGAGTGCAAGCGGGTGCGCACACGCAGTGGCGCCTATGTGATGTTCGCGACCCTGGACGACCTGGAAGGTCGCGTCGAGCTGTTCGTTCGCGATGCGGCTTCGGAGGCGGCGGAGCGGATCGAGCTCGATCGCGTGGTCCTGGTGCGAGGCCGAGTGGATCACAAGGGCCGGGGGGAGACCAGTCTCGTCGTCGCCGAGGCGGAGCCGTTCGAGCCCGGCGAAGACGAGCTGGCGGCGGCGCGGGCGAAAGCGAAGGTTCGCCACCCCGATCGGATCCTGCTGCGGGTCAGCGCCGCCGAGTTCGGGGCCCAGCTGGTGGAGGAGCTGAAGTCGGTCTTCCAGAGCTTCCCTGGCGAGTGCGAGGTGGTGCTCGAGATGCAGACCCGCGAGGGCACCCGGCGGCTGCGCTTCGGTCAGGAGTATTCCGTGACCCCGTCCCAGGCCCTCCGGGCCGAGCTCGACCACCTACTCGGCCCACGGGCTTTAGCTGCGTAGACTTCCAACATGCCGCTCAAGCAACGAGCAGAGGAGGGGGTCCAGGCCGGCGAGTGCCGCCAGTGCCGAACCTTCTGCGACCGGCTCGTGGACCCGCGCGGCTGCGTCGAGGCTCGCTGCCAGTACCTCTACAGCTATCTCGATCCGCTGAGCGGCGGCCACTACATGGGTTGCATGCGGAATGTGTTTCGCGCTGAGATCGACCTGGCGATGTTCGAGGCGGCGGAGCGAAACGGCGGCTACGGTGGGATCAAGATGACGGGCGAGCCGCTGCCTCAATGCCAGTTCCGGGTCGAGCCGGCCTACGAGCACGTCGGCCCCGCCCACGAGTGCGTCAATCCGGGCTTCTTCGACTGCGGCGATACGGGCGAGCTCGACCTGCGCGACGCCCTGGCATAACTCCGCCGGCGGCTCGCCTTCGGCTGCGCCGCCGTCGGGCTAGGACCGGGCCTGACCCGGCAGGCACCTCCGTAGCTACCGGGACTTTGTCCCTAGCCCCGGCCAACCAGGGCCTTGCCGGGCGCGGCAGGTCTACGCGCCGCTAGTGCCGGCGGGCTAAGCCCTCTCGCCGCAGGCGTTTTGCGACTCGCACCTCGTTGCGGTCGGGGCCCTTGCCGTCGGGCCCTGGGGTCTCGATCAGCGCCGGCAGGTCCTCGAACCGGGGCTCCGACAGGAAGGCACGAAGGCCGTTGGGCCCCAGCTCCCCCTTGCCGAGGTTGGCATGGCGGTCACGGTTGGAGCCGAGCGGCACCTTCGAGTCGTTGACGTGCAGGCAGCGCAGGCGGTCGAGCCCCACCTTTGCGTTGAACTCGTCCACCACTTCGGCGAGCAGGCTGGGCGAGCGGATCTCGAACCCCGAGGCCAGTAGGTGGCAGCAGTCGAGGCAGGCACCAAGGCGTTTGCCGCCTCCCGCTGCGTCGATCAGCTCGGCGAGCTCGTCGAAGTCGCGGCCGAGCGGGCCCTGCGTACCGGCGGTGTTCTCGAGCAGCAGCGGGGAGCGCTCAGAGCTCTCGAGCGCCTCCCGGATCGCCTTGCCCGCGCGTCGCACGGAAGGCCCGTGAGGCTCTCCCTTCCGCGCCCCGGCGTGCAGGACAACCCCGGCAGCGCCGATGCCATCCCCGATCCGCAGCGCGTGCCGCAGCGAAGTCAGCGACTTTCGCCGAACCTCGCGCTCCTTGCTGGCGCAATTGATCAAGTAGACGGCGTGAATCACGATGGCTTGGAGCGGCGAGTCCGCCATCGCCTCCCGAAACGCTTCGAAGTCCTCGCCGGCGTATGCGGTCGGTCGCCACATCCGTGGGCTCTGATGGAAGATCTGGATCGCTGCGCAATCGCGCTCGACCCCGCGCTCGACGGCGTTTACCAGCCCACCTGCTGTGGAAACATGCGCGCCGATCAGCATGATGAGTACTCCCGCGCCACCTCGCCTTCGCTTCGCCCCCTCGCCCACGGGGGCACTTCACATCGGCGGCGCCCGGACGGCACTCTACAACTGGCTTCTCGCCAGGCAGTCGGGCGGCACGCTCGTGCTGCGGATCGAGGACACCGACCGGGAGCGCTCGGTGCCCGAGAACGTCGAACAGATCCTCGACGCTCTGCGATGGCTCGAGCTCGAGTGGGACGAAGGCCCACTGAGCCAGTACGAGCGCCGGGAGCGTCACCGCGAGCGGGTGGGGGAACTGGTCGAAGGCGGTCACGCATACCCCGATCCGGCCACAGCCGAGGATGTGCGGTCCTGGAAGGAGGCCCACGGCGGCGCTGGCTACCGGGGGGAGCCCCGCGACGAGCCAGGCGCGGCGGTTCGCCTGCACGTCCCCGACGAGGGGGTGACCGTGGTCGAGGATCTGATCCGCGGGCCGGTGCAGTTCGAGAACCGGACCCAGGACGACTTCGTGATCGCGCGCGGCGACGGCACCCCGCTCTACAACCTCGCGGTTGCCATCGACGATGCCGACATGGGAATCACGGACGTGGTTCGCGGCGACGACCACCTATCGAACACGCCGAAGCAGTTGCTCGTCCTGAGCGCCCTCGACGCTGCCGCGCCGCGATATGCGCACCTGCCGCTTTTGCACGGGCCGGACGGGCGCAAGCTGTCGAAGCGGCACGGCGCCGCCTCGGTTCAGGAGTTGCGCCAGCAGGGGTACCTGCCGGCCGCGGTTCGCAACTACCTCGCGCTGCTGGGTTGGGGGACCCAGGACGACACGACGATCCTCGACACCCAGGAGCTGATCGAGCGTTTCTCGATTGACCGGGTGGGACGCTCGTCGGCGATCTTCGACGAGCGCAAGCTGCGGTGGCTGGACGGCCGCTTCATGCGCGAACTGCCTCTGGACGAGTACGAGCGGCGACTGGTCGCCCACCTGCGACTGGGCGGCCAGGGGGAGGCGGAGGCCTTCTGTGCCGCCGGGCAGGAGCGACGGCGGGCGGCATGCGAGATCGTTCAGGACAAGGCCCAGACCCTCGATGAGGTCTGGCCCCTGGTCGGGTTCCTATTCACGCGACCGGTCCGCGATCCAGCCGCCTGGGAGCGGGTGATGACGGCGGAGGCGCGCCCCACGCTGGCTGCAGCCCTGGAGGCCCTGCGCTCTGTAGAGGTCTTCGACCCGGCCTCGATCGAGACGGCACTGAGCCGGGTCGTTGAGCGCTCGGGCCGCAGCGCGAAGGCCGTCTATCAGCCGATCCGGGTTGCGATTACCGGAACCACGGTTTCGCCGGGGATCTTCGACTCGCTCGCCGCCCTGGGCCGCGACGATTCCCTGGCCAGGATCGAGGAGGCGCTGAAGAGGCTCGGGTGACCCCCGACTGGGGGCTCCACCCAAGGCGCGTCAGTGTGCGATTCCGGCGCGCCGGCTAAACAAGGGGCTTCGCCTTGCCGATCATCAATACGGGTAAGGATGCCCGTGACTCAGGTTGCCACCAAGCAGCGGCGCTCGCCAGCGCCGCGAAAAAGGGCCGCGAAAGCTTCCCGGAAGCAGGCACGGCCGAAGACGCATGCCGAGGCACGGAAGTCCAGCGCCCGGACGGCCAAGGCATCGAAGACGAACGGCGCCGTATCCAAACCGGCCGCAAGCAATGAGCGCGGAGCGGGGAAGGGCGGGCGCCGCCTCGCCACGGCGTTCGACGCCGCCTCCCGTTTGCCCGCGCTGGCCGAGTCCCGCCGACGCCTTCTTCGCGCCTCTGAGGGCCGGGCTTCGTCGCCGGGCGAGCTAGCCGAGGCAGTCGAGTCTGACGTAGCGCTGACGATCGCCGTCATGCGCGCGGCTGGCGATATCGAGGACGAGAAGGGTAGAACCGGCGGAGTCCGGCAGGCGATCGACGGGCTGGGGGCACCAGGCGTGCGGGAGGTGGTCACTTCGGTCGAGACCTACGACCCGTTCGACTCGCCCGGGACCGCGGCGGAGCGCCACGAGCGGTTCCGCCGTCACGCGGTGTCCACCCGCCATGCCGCCGATCGGATCGCCGAGCTAGCGCGGCTTGGGGAACGCGACGAGCTGGCTGTGGCGGCCCTCGTTCACGACATCGGCGGTCTGGTGCTTGCGGAGATGTACGAGCAGTTCGACCAACTCGACGCTCGGAAGATGGCACCCGGCGCGCGAGTGCGGTGCGAGCGTCGGGAGCTGGGCATTGACCATGCCCTGGTGGGCGCGGTCCTCGTCCGTCGCTGGGGCCTTCCACGCGGCGTCGTCGTCGCGGTCGAGCGACACCACACGCCGGGGGCCGGCGGACACGCGGCAGCGATCCGGCTCGCCGACTTGGTCGTCCACCACGTCCAGGGCGATGCTGCCCCCGCCGACGCGATGGTTGACGCAGCGTCCCAGCTCGGGCTGGAGCGCAAGCAACTGGCGCCCCTCCTGTACGAGTTTCCCCACTCCGGCGAGCCGCGCCGACGCGCCTCGGACCCGTGCCCGCTTTCCGTGCGTGAGGTCGACGCCCTGCGCGGGCTCGCCGAGGGCAAGGTCTACAAGCAGATCGCCTCCGAGCTGTCGCTTTCGGTGAGCACGATTCGCACCCACCTGCACAACGTCTATCGCAAGATCGACGCGGTCGACCGCGCACAGGCGGTCTTGATCGCACGCGACCGCGGCTGGATCTAGCTAGGAAGAACCACTCCGCCGGAAGCCTCGCCTCCGGCTACGTTTCCGGCGGGCTAGGGCGCGAACCTGACCCGGCAGGTCCACACGCGGCTACCGGGACTTCGTCCCTAGCCCCGGCGATCCACCTTTAGCCGGGATGCTTGCCGCGTCCTCGCTACTCAATTAGCGAAAGGCGCAGGGCGATCGCTACCGCATGGGCGCGATCGCGGGCGCCGAGGCGCGACAGGATCGCCTTCGTGTGTGTGCGGATGGTCTCGGCGCTGAGGCCGAGGCGCTTTGCCGCCCGCGCGGTCGACTGGCCGTCGGCGTAGAGCTGAAGGATCTGGCGCTGGCGCCGGGTGAGCGCAGAGCGACCTCCGGAGCCGGCCGCGGGGTCGACGAACCGCTCGGACTCCACGGCAGCATCCACGGCGCGGTTCAGCTCCTCCACCGGTGAGCTCTTGACCACGTAGGCGGTGGCACCGGCCCTGATCGCCTCGGTGGCGGCCTGATGCTGGGCCTGGGGGCCATGAGCGACGATTCCGAGGCCCGGCTGTGCCTTTCGCAGGGCGCGGATAGCGCCCATGCCCGAGAGGTCGTCGGTTGGTTCCCGCCCGTTGGCGCGACCCAGGTCGACGATCGCGACGTCGAAGTCACCAATCGACGTCAAGAGCTCGAGGGCGCCGCTTCCGTCCTCGGCCTCCTCCACCTCATACCGGCGCCCAAGCACCTCGCGCACTCCCAGGCGCGCCGTGGGCTGGGCGTCTATGACCATGCAGCGTCGGTCCTCACTCACAACTCTTACTCCAAGCCACGACTCCGAGGCAAAGCAGCCGTCGTTAGCTCCCCGAGATCACAACACCGACCATGCCAGGCCGGCGTCCCATCCTAGCGGCGGCTGTCGGGGTGTGCGACGAGCCGGGCGGAAACAGCGGCCTTTTTCGACGCCGCCGATTCCGGTACAAAGGCCTTGGATGATCTCGATCACCTCGAAGTCGCGATACGCGGTGGTCGCGCTCGCCGAGCTGGCGCGTTCGGGGGAGCGGCCGGTTCCGATCGCACAGATCGCAGAGCGCCGCGGGATGCCGGTTCAGTTCCTCGAGCAACTGTTCACGACCCTCCGGCGCGACGGGCTCCTACAGAGCCATCGCGGCGTCAAGGGTGGCTACACGCTCGCCCGACCCGCCCCCCAGATCACCGTGCTCGAGGTCGTGCAGTCGCTCGACGGCAAGGTGGGGGAGGAGGGAAAGGAGGCCGGCGGCATCTGGGAGCAGGGAGTCGAGGCGCTTCGCGACGTCTTCCGAAGCACCACGATCGCCGACATCGCACGCCGCGAGGCCGAGGAGGCTGGAGCGGGCATGTACCACATCTGAAGAAGCAGGCAGTTTCCCGCTGTTCAAGCGGAGCTGGTTCTTTCGCATCAATCACGCGTCAACGAAATGCTGAGCGGCGCGCGCCGTTCGTACCGGCGGGCTCCTCGCGGGCAGGATGAGACCCACGGAATCCAGGATTCCTTCACTCCGAGGCCGTGAATACGCCAGCCGCGAGAAAGCCCTCGAAGCCGCCGGGCTGCGGGAGCAGCGCCCTCTCTATCCGCGAGATACTGCGCGGGCGATGTCGCAGGAGAACGTGGAGGTGGTGCGCCAGCCGATAGCTCTGAGAGAGCAGACGCGCCGCCGCCTGGAAGAGCGCCTGGCCGTGCGGTTCCCGCGTGCCTTGGCCCTTGTGGCCCGATCGGTCTTCCGGTTGCCTCCGCGCTCCCGGCTGCGACGGGTGTTTATGCGGCGCACCGCGCAGATGGGCTTCGAGTCCTTGAACCGTGACGACGTCGAAGCGGCCGTCGCGCTCTACCACCCGGAGGTCGAGCTGATAGTGCCTCCGGAGTTCGTCGGGCTCGGCCTCGACCCCACCGTGTATCGCGGTCTCGAAGGCCGCATGAGGTTCGAACGGAGGTGGATCGCCGAATGGGGAAAGCTTCGGTACGAGCTCGAGGAGGTCGTCGACCTCGGAGACGATCGGGTGCTGGTTGTCGGGCGTGTGAAGAGCAGCGGCCCCAGCAGCGGGGCACCGGTGGACAATGAGTTTGCCGAGATCTTCACTTCCTCCGCTGGGCTGGTGATCCGCGAGCAGGCCTTCTTCGATCACGGTAAGGCCCTCGAAGCCGCCGGACTCTCGGAGTAGGCGATGTCGCAGGAGAACGTGAAACTCGTTCGGCAGGGCTTCAATGCGTATCTGCGCCGGGACCTCTCTGCGGCGCTCGCGCACCACGACGCGGACATCGTCTTCAATCCGGCTGAGGAACCCCCGATGCACGGCCACGACGCCGTCCTCGCCTACATACAGCGGTGGGAAGAGCCATGGGACGACTACGAGCTGGAGGCGGAGGAATTCATCGATGCCGGGGATCGTGTTGTAGTCACCCTCCACTTCAAAGGTCGCGGAAAGGGAAGCGGTGTCGAGGTCGACGCCCGTTCTCACCAGGTCCACACGCTGCGCGACGGGAAGCTCGTCCGCATGGACGAGTACCTGGACCGCGACGAAGCCCTCGAAGCCGCCGGGCTTTCGGAGTAGGCGATGTCGCAGGAGAACGTGAAGGCCTTCAAGCGCAGGATGGAGGCGATGAACCGCGGAGACATCGAGAGGATGTTGGAGGTGGGCGACCCCGAGGTGGAGTGACGCGATGCCATGCAACACGCCAGAAAGGAAGGACCGATGACGGACGCATTTGCAATGCGAAGTGATGATGGAGAGGCACGTTGGTGGCTCGGCGGATTGGCCGTGATCAAGGCGACGGCAGCGGACACCGGGGGACACTTGACCGTCGTGGATGTCACCGACCCCCCCGGCGTCGAAGCGCCGCTGCACGTTCATCACCGCGAGGACGAGGCCTTCTGGGTCCTGGAGGGCGAGGTCACCTTCGAGGTTGGCGGCAAGACGATCGAGGCAAATGCTGGCGACTTCGTCTTCGGCCCGCGTGACATCCCGCACAGGTACACGGTGGGCGACTCCGGCTCCCGGATGCTGTTCATTCTCACCCCGGGTGGCTTCGAGGACCTCGTCAGGGCGACGAGCGACCCCGCTCGCAGCCGGACGCTCCCCCCGGCGGACCATCCGATGCCCGACGAGGAGCAGATGCTTGCCGCACAAGCCGCGGCAGGTTGCGAGCCGGTGGGCTGAAGAAGCTCTCTCGATCACACCGAGGGCCCTCGAAGCCGCCGGGCTGCGGGAAGTAGACGCCAGAAAAGGCGTTTCCTTGAGCCGAGCTAGTAGCGCCGTCCTGCCATCTCACGGCGCATGAGGCAACCGTCCCCCCTTGGCGCGAGATACTGCGCGGGCGATGTCGCAGGAGAACGTCGAGACCGTGCGCAGGGGGATTGACGCATGGAACCGAGGCGACCGAGACGAGACGCTTGCCGCATACGCCCCGGACGTGGAGTGGCATACGAGCGGCCTGTTCGCGGATCGGGGCGTTTATCGCGGGCCCGCCGGGGTGGAGCGGCTCATTGAGGAACTCGACGAGGACATCGAGCAACTGACCTTTTCGGCTTCGGAGGTTCGGGCCGTCGGCGACAAGGTTTTCATCGCCCTTACGGCGAGGGGCCGAGGAAGACAGAGCAAAGCCGGATTCGAGCAGCCGATCTGGTACGTCAATACATTTCGCGCTGGGCTGATCACGCGGGTGGACACGTACCCCGATCGCACGCAGGCCCTCGAAGCCGCCGGGCTTTCGGAGTAGGCGATGTCGCAGGAGATCCCTGAGCGCTGGCGGTTGTGGTACTCCGCGGTAACCAGCGGCGACCTGGACGGAATTATGGAGTTCTTCCACGACGACGTGAAGTACCTGCCGTTCGAGGAGTCTGAAACGATCCACGGGCTCGATGCGGTGCGCCGTTACTTCGAGGGTTGGCTGGACACCTGGGACACGTTCCAGGAAGAAGCGACGGAGTTCCTGGATAGGGGCGACCATGTCGTCGTCGGAGAGGCGCATAAAGGGCGGGGCAAGCGCAGCGGCGTAGAGGTCGCCATGCAGCTTTGGTCGGTATCGCTTCTGCGCGATGGCCTTATCGTTCGCCGGGACGAGTTCCTGGACCGTGCCGAGGCCCTCGAAGCCGCTGGGCTTAAGGAGTAGGCGATGTCGCAGGAGAACACCGAGATCGTCCTCGATATGGCTGCGGCCTTCAACCATGGCGAACTCGACGCCTGGTTGGGGTACTGGACTGACGAACTCGATTACCGGGCGGTCGGAGGTGCAGCCGATGACCCAGGTCCGATCCACGGTAAGGAGGCCTTCTTCGCCTATGTGCAGGACTGGCGCGACACGTTCGCGGACTTCCGGGTCGAGCCCGCTGAGGTCATCCATGGCGGAGGCGACACGGTCGTCGCGAGCTTGAAGGCCAGCGGTCGCGCAAGGCTGAGCGGCGTCGAGACTGAGGTGGCATATGCCGTCGTCTACTGGGTGCGAGACGGAAAGATCGCTCGGGGTCGGGAGTACTGGGACGCGGCAGGAAGCCCTCCAAGCCGCCGGGCTTTCGGAGTAGGCGATGTCGCAGGAGACCGCCGACCTTGCTCGAGCGACGCACGAGGCCGTGAATGGCCGCGACCTCGATGCGCTTCTCGCGCTGGTGCATCCCGAGGTCGAATTTCGGTCGCTGGTCGCGGAGGCCGAGGGCCGTGACTATCACGGTCACGCGGGGGTCCGTGATTGGTGGCAGTCGGTGGTCCTCTCGCTCGGCGGGATGCACTCTGTGATCGAGAACGTCGAGACCTCGAACAACGCAGGCGTGTGCCGCGTTCGGGCTCACCGGGGAGGCCGAGGGCGTCGAGTTGGGCCAGACGGTTTGGCACGCCTTCCGGGTCCGTGACGGCACGGTCGCCTGGTGGTGCTTCTACAGGACGGAAGCCGAGGCCCTCGAAGCCGCAGGGCTCTCGGAGTAGGCGATGTCGCAGGAGAACGTGGAGATAGTGCGTCGGATCTTCGAAGCATGGAACGCAGGGGACATGGATGCCATTCGCGAGCTGTTCGGCCCGGACATCATCTGGCGGGCCCCGGAAGGTTGGCCGGAGCCGGGCCCTTACGTGGGTCGGGAGGCGGTCATGCGCCAGTTGGGCCAGATGCGCGAGACATGGGACGCCGACAACTTTGAGCTGATCAGCGACTTCATCGACGCTGGGGCCGGGTTGCCGTGAGGTTCATCTGGCGGGGGGCGGGCTACGGTCCTGAGTCGAACATCGAGGGGACGGGCGTTTACACGGTGCGCAAGGGCAGGATCTTCGCCATCGAGCACTTCTGGGATCACGCGGAGGCCCTCGAAACCTGGCGCTTTCGGAGTAGGCGATGTCGCAGGAGAACGTGGAGCTTGTGCGCCAGATGTTCGGGGCGGCGGGTCGCGCCATGAACCTTGGAGCGCTTGACGAGCTTTACCGCCTCCTGGATCCCGACGTGGAATGGATTCCGATCAACGCCGCCTTGGAGGGACCCGGTATCGCGGCCACGACGGTGTCCGACAGTGGATCGAGGACATGAACCGAGACTGGGACTTCTTCGAAGCCCGCCCCGTGGAGATCCGCGACCTCGGCGACGACCGGCTCCTGACACTCGGCACCTGGAGGGCACGCGGGCGAAGCAGCGGGGTCGAACTCGACTCCCAGCCCGCCGCTTGGTTGCTCCAGCTCCGGGGCGGTAAGGCCGTCCGCATGCAGACGTTCACGGATCGCTCCGAGGCCCTCGAAGCCGCCGGGCTGCGGGAGTAGCGCCCTCTCTATCCGCGAGATACTGCGCGGGCGATGTCGCAGGAGAACGTGGAGGTGGTCCGTCAAGCGCTCAAGTCGTTCAATGAGGGGGGTGCTGACGCAGCCGAGGTGTTTTACGACCCCGCCGTCGTCCTCGATAACTCGAAGTCTCCGTTCCCAGACGCCGGCGTGTACCGCGGCCTCGAAAGCGTCCGCAAGTGGTTTGAGGGTCTGGCAGACGCCTTCGGGGACATCAGCTATGAGGTTGAAGCGGTCCGTGACCTCGGTGATCAGGTGGCGGTATTGCTTCGAGTCCGCGGAAGCGGACCCCATAGCGGAATCGATGTCGACTACCGGTTCGCACCACTGATCACGCTGCGCAATGGCAAGATCGTTCGCATCGACCGCTTCACCGACTTGGAAGAAGCTTTCGAAGCCGCTGGGCTGCGGGAGTAGCACTCCGGGTTTAGGCAGGTGCGGTACCGATTCCCTCGGTTTCAAGACGCGAGCCGCTGGGAATCCGCAGGCATGGGGGCGACGGCCTCCGTACCGGGAGAGGATTCTGACCGTAACGGAGGAGAGTCCTGCGGAGAGAACGTCGCCCCCTTTATGGACCCGTTTCGCTCTGCGGGCGCGGGTATCTAGATGATTGAGCCTCGACACCATCCAGGCTTGAAGCGGGCCGTTGCCCTCCCAGGGCGGCCCGCTTTTTTCGTTTGCTCGGGCACAAACCCGGTACGCGTTTGAGGTAGGCACCTGGAAAACGCGACCCCGCTTGGGCACCATTTCCGACGGGGGCGGCGGGTCCGCTTTCGGGACGGAGTGACGTACGCTCAAAGGGGATGCGTTCGAGGGCGTCGAGGAGGCACTTGATGCGGCGCTCGGCGTCAACGAGACGTCAACGAATGGCGGTGTCACCACGGAACACAACGGGAACCTCGCAGACATTGCATCGGGCAGAAACCGCATCACGGAAACAGAGGAGAGTGAGTCATGTCCGACGAGGGTGCGCGCCAGTTCACGGATCCATCCGCCCCCCCGCCATCACGAGCACCACCTCCGAACGCCCACCGACGAGCTGAGCCATGAGCGGAAGCTGGCCCGGCAGCGGTTGCACATCACGGTTCTGTCCAGCGTGCTGGTCCTGGTGCTCCTGCTGCTGGCCTATGCCGCGGCATTCGATCTGAATTCGTGGGCGGAGTGGGTCGTGTTAGGGGGGATTTGCTTCGCGGCGCTCGGCGCCGTGATCGCCGTCAATACGCGCGGCGATTAGCGGCCCGGACGGGCTTCATTCGTCGCCTACTTCGAAAGCCCGGCGGCTTCAAGGGCGGATTCTCGGTCGAAGTCCCCCTCGACATGCAGGATTCGACCGTCGCGAAGCGTCCATACCCACGCCAGCTGACTCTCGACCTCGATACCGCTGCCCTGCCCGCGCCCTGTCACCTGCATGACCGACACCACGTGCGGGTCGGCGTCGATGAGTTCCACCAACTCGACCGAGAACTGAGTCCAGACCTCGGCAACGTCGGAGGCAAAGCGATCGAGGCCCTCATACCGGTCGTAGACGGCCGGGTTGATCTTGCGCCCGCGAAGATCCATTCGAATCCCTGGGTCAAAGAACTCGGGCCGCCTCTCCGGCTCTACCCCGCCCGCGTTCCACAGACCGAGGACGCGTCGCACGACCTCAACGTTCTCCTCCGACATCGCCCGCGCAGTATCTCGCGCCCAAGGCTGGATGGCTCCTCGAGAACACGAAAAGGGGGCGACGCTGTCTCCGTCGGCCTCTCCTCAGTACGCGAAGCCATCCCGAGACGGAGCCGTCGCCCCACCTGTGATGCTCCTCGGTCAGGGCCCTTTTCGTCCAGCCTGCCTACCTGGATGCAGTACCTGATCTCAGGGCCAGGCAAAGAGGGACGACTCAGGTCGTCTTAGCGTCAAACACCTTCTCCGAGGGAGGGCCCGGCTCAGAGATATCGATGCCGTGCACTTCCTTCATCTGGTCTCGGAACCAACTGTTGAAAGGCTCGTCCGATGATCCGAACTCGCCCAGCGCAGCAACAGGGTCGTCTGCCTCGACGTACACCACCGCGACGGTTCCCTGCGGCGTCTGCTGGTGCCAGACGATCTGCCGCGTGATCCCTGCCCGTCGCGCCGCCGCCTCGTACTCGTCGCGACGCGCCCCGCTCATCTCGCCCAGCGTCTTGCGGTCGAGGTCCTCCTGGCCCGGGAGAACCGGTACCGCAAAGGCAAATTCAGCCATGGATTCTCCTTCCCTCGGTGGCTACATCCGGCCTGAGTATTTCCGATACTGGCCGCAACCCGCAAAGTGCTGCTTTTTTCTCGCCGCAGGGGGCCAAAGCATCGAAGGGGTGCGCCAAAATCATTGGCGGCAATGGCCGCGGCCGCCGAGAAGAAGATCTACATGGGCTTCTACGCTCCGGCTTCGCTCGCTCGCGCGTTCGATGAGATCGCCAGGCGCGAGGACCTCAACCGCTCGCAGGTGCTCCGCCGACTGGCGCGCCAGCACGTCGCCGAGACGGGAAACGTCCGCCAGCCGAGCGCATTCGGAGATCCCGCTGCAGGAGAGCGGGCTCATGGCCAACGCTAGCGCCCCAGATAACTAGCTAGCCGTCCTCCCAGAAGAACTCCTCGAAGCTGCGAAGGAGGAAGCCGTACTTCCAGATTCGTTGGAAGTCCTCGAGGGTCGCGCCCTCGATTGGGCCGGCGGGGCTTCTGAGGCCCTCGCCGTCGCGCTGAAGCACCATGCGCAACGTCTTGTCCCGGACCAGTGCCCGGACCTCTCCGCCCATGCCGGGGATCGTCCACATCAGGGCGAATCCCTGATCGGCATCGTAGGGAACGTCCAGCGGCTCCCGGAGCAGGAAGAAGGCCGTGACATCACCGAGCACGTCGTAGAAGGGCCGCTCCCCGTCCTGGGCTTCCGCCAATTCGTCTACCACGTTCGCCTCGACCGCTCCCCGAAGGCCGGTGAGCATCCATCCGCTGGGCCTTTGCGCGGTGGACGGCGTCTCCCACTCAGCCACCCGCGCCATGTAGCCGAAGCGAGCTACCGACTGCGCCG
>CAVRIF010000013.1:0-269173 GCA_963721215.1 uncultured Actinomycetes bacterium | reverse complement strand
CGACACGACTCGTATTGTGACTTGACATCTTTACCATTTGGCGCTAAAAGCAGCTGACTCATTGTTTGCGCCAGCCATCATGTGTGGTGCCGGAAAACACGCCCATTCCGATCCCGCCATGAGCTGAACCAGGATTTTCAAGCAGTTCATCCCGGTTTTTTTCAGGTGCCCGCCGCCGGGACTCGCAATTCCTCGCTTGGGTGGATCTGAAGATGGATCCGGCTCACAAGTCCTACAAACTCGGCCCACAGATCTTGTCGCGATTTCGTGGGCGCGGCAGCAAGCTGCCGCGAGCACAAGGCGCAAGCAAGCTTGCGCACTCCAAAGACGGCCTTGGTGTGGCGAAGCTTGCTTCGCCCAGCCTCGTTCAGTTTTGCAAAACCCTGAATTCTTTCAGGGCCTGTCCATGTCGGCGGGGGTTCAGGTGAGAACTGATGAGCATAGCGCAGACGACGACAACCACGCTTGACGCCTGGACGCAGGGCGTAACCCCGGCAAGTCGAAACCCAAAGACGCTGTGATGTATTCAAACCGGCAGGAGGATTCATGACAGTTCCCTACGGCAAATCGCTAGTCCAGGCGGCCGCGCTGGTCCTGCTCTCGTGGGGTCCCCAGAACTGAAGGGTCAGTCGGCAACTCCTAACTCGGAAGATAGCCTGTCAAAAGATCGGCTATTCCGAGATCAGGTACCGTCTGTACGACGTCGCAATGCCCGATAATGTAAAGCTGAATGTCGCGGTATGGACGCCGGATGTCCCGGGCCAGAAATTTCCCGTTATTCTCATTGCCACGCCTTACAACAAAGTTGCAGAACGGCATATCCAGCACGCGGACTTCTTTGCCCGGCGCGGATACGCCTTCGTGGCCTACGATCTGAGGGGACGCTACGACTCGGAGGGAAAGGCCTACCTGTACGGACCGAAGGACGGAGAAGACCTCAACGTCATGCAGACCTGGGTCGCGCAGCAACCCTGGTCCAGCGGCAAGATCGGCATGTTCGGCGGTTCCTATCTCGGCTTCATACAGTGGGAGGGCGCTCTCCATCAGAACCCGAATCTGACGGCTTTGATTCCCGAAGTCTCACCCGACGACCACTACGACAACGTCTTCCCGTCCGGCGCATTTCAACTCTCCAACAGTCTCAATTTTCTCTGGAGTTGTTGCGGAGGGAGGACCAATGCGCCAAGTGAGGTGATGAACTGGGAAAAGTGGTACCGTCACCTGCCGATCAAGGACATGGCCGCCTTCGCAGGCGTGCAGAACACGAAGCTCTGGCACGACCTGGTTTCGCATCCTGACCGTGACGACTACTGGGTAGGGCCCGGGGAGCGGATCGCCCCCGGACAGAACGGGCCTGGGAAATACGAGCCAGATCAAGGTTCCGACCTTTAACATTGCCGGCTGGTACGACCAGGTAAGTCAGGCAACCATCAACAACTACCTGGGGATGGCCCGGCACGGTCCTGAGCCTCTGCGCGACGCCCACAAGCTCATGATGGGTCCGTGGACACACGGCGGTCTCTTCCAGGTTCAGCAAGGAGAGCTCACCCTTCCCAACCAGGCGGCGCCCAATGGGATGGAATGGCGGCTGCGCTGGTTCGATCGCTGGTTGAAAGGGATCAGCAACGGCATCGACCAGGAACCGCCGGTCTACATCTATGTCATGGGCGCTGACCGCTGGCGCAACGAATGCGAATGGCCGCTGAAGCGGACGCAATACACCAAGTACTACCTTCACAGCAACGGACAAGCGAACAGCGTTCTGGGCAACGGAACGCTTAGCCCGCAACCACCCGGCCAGGAACCCAACGACTCATTCACCTACGATCCGGCACGACCGGTGCCCAGCGAAGGCGGCAACATCGCCCGGCGCCCCCCTCGGAGTGGGTCCGTATGACCAAGCCAGGATCGAACTGCGCAGCGACGTGCTGGTCTATACCACCCCGCCCCTGGACCGAAGACGTCGAGGTCACCGGGCCGGTTGATAGTCCGGCTCTTTGGCTCGACCGACCGCACCGATACGGACTTCACGGCCAAGCTGGTCGATGTTCACCCGAACGAATACGCGCAGATCCTGCTCGAAGGCGTTATTCGAGGACGGTACTGGAAGAGCTTTAGAGAACAGAATCTCCTGACGCCGAACCAGATTTACGAGTTCTACGTCGACCTATGGTCGACCAGCAATCTGTTCTTGAAAGGTCACCGGATACGGATCGAAATCTCGAGCAGCAACTTCCCGAAATACGATCGGAATCCGAATACCGGCCATAAATTCGGCGACGATAGCGAGTTCATGATCGCGCAGCAGAAGGTGTATCACGATGCCGCGCACCCGTCGCACATCCTGCTGCCGGTCATTCCGGCCGGAAGTAAGCCTTGTCAGACTGCGACTGCATCGGTTGAGCGCCGAAATGGGGGTTCGCGATGAAGACCCACGGTTTGAAAACAGGTGCAATCCTGTTAGTGATTATCGTCCTGAACGGGCCGGCCCCCGGTCAATCTCCGACTGAGAACTGGCAGGACAAGCTGTCCAAGGTTGGCCCCTCCGAGATCAAGTATCGCTTGTACGACGTTGCCATGCCGGATGGCGTGAAGCTCAACGTGGCGGTGTACACCCCGGATGTAAAAGATCAGCGGTTCCCGACTGTTCTCATTGCCACACCCTACAACAAGGTGGCTCCCAGAGAGGTCGACCGCGCCTTCTTTTTCGCACGCCGCGGCTACGCTTTCGTCGCCTACGATCTGCGGGGGCGTTACGACTCCGAGGGAAGCGCCTATCTGTATGGACCAAAGGATGGCGACGATCTGAACGCCATGCAGACGTGGATCGCGCAGCAGCCCTGGTCGACGGGCAAGATCGGCATGTTTGGCGGCTCCTATCTCGGTTTCATCCAGTGGGAAGGCGCGCTCCATCAGAACCCCAACCTCACCGCCCTGATTCCCGAAGTTTCACCCGACGATCACTACGACAACGTCTATCCTTCCGGAGCTTTTCAACTCTCCAACAGCCTCGATTTTCTCTGGTTCTGCTGTGGCGGCAGGACCAATGCGCCTATCCAGGTCATGAATTGGGAGAAATGGTACAACCACCTGCCCATCAGAGATATGGCAGCATTCGCAGGCATTCAGAATGCGCAGCTCTGGCGCGACCTGGTTTCCCACCCTGATCGTGACAGCTACTGGGTAGGTCCCGGAGAGCGCATCGCGCCCGGGAAGAACGGTCCCGGGAAATACAACCAGATCAAGGTACCAACCTTCAATATCGCCGGGTGGTATGACCAGGTAAGCCAGGCCACCATCAACAACTATCTTGGGATGGCGCAGCACGGACCCGAGCCTTTGCGCAAGAGCCATCGGCTCATGATGGGTCCATGGACACACGGCGGGTTATTTCAGACTAAGCAGGGTGAGTTGACGCTTCCGAATCAAGCGGCCCCCGATGGTCTGGAATGGCGGCTGCGCTGGTTCGACTTCTGGCTGAAGGAAATCAAGAATGATTTCGACCAGGAGCCACCGGTCTACATTTACGTGATGGGGGCCGATCGCTGGCGCAATGAGTGCGAGTGGCCGCTCAAGCGCACTCGATACACCAAGTATTATTTCCACAGCCGCGGACAGGCCAATAGTCTGGCCGGCAACGGCAGCCTGAACCTAACCGCTCCCGGCCAGGAACCCAACGACGCGTTCACCTACGACCCGGGGCGAGCGGTCCCGACTCTGGGCGGAAACGTCGCCATGCACCCGCCCCGAGTCGGTCCCTACGACCAGAGCGCCATTGAACTGCGCAATGATGTCCTGGTTTATTCGACACCCCCACTGGAGGAGGACATCGAGGTTACCGGTCCGGTCGTGGTTCAACTATTCGCCTCGACGGATCGGACCGACACCGATTTCACCGCGAAACTGGTCGACGTTCATCCCAATGGCTACGCGCAGATTCTCCTGGAAGGGGTGATCCGCGGACGTTACTGGAAGAGTTTCAGGGAACAGAATCTGCTCACGCCGAACCAGATCTACCAGTTTTATGTGGATCTATGGTCCACGAGCAATCTTTTCCTGAAGGGGCATCGAATTCGAATCGAAATATCCAGCAGCAATTTCCCGAAATACGATCGGAATCCCAATACGGGCCGCAAGTTTGGCGAGGACAGCGAGTTTCTGATTGCGCGCCAGAAGGTCTATCACGACGGCGCGCATCCGTCGCATGTCGTGCTACCGATTGTTCCGGCCGGCAGCCGGCCTTGCCAGACCTCCACGGCATCCAGTCGATAGCGCATCAAACAGACTTTTCAGAAACGAGAGGAGCTCCCATGAAAACCATCCGATTCGTGCCGGTCAACATCGTGTTGCTAGTGCTGGCATTGGTGATCCCGGCTCAGGCTCAGATCAGCGGTCTGGTGGTGGGTACGGTGAAAGACAACTCCAACGCTGTCATCCCGGGCGCAACCGTCACCCTCACGAATAAAGCCACGAACGTGTCTCAGACGACGGTAACCTCGGAGACCGGAGACTTTCGATTTCCGATTGTTCCCGTCGGCCCGTACAAAATCTCGTCCGAGGCGACTGGATTTCAGAAGGGGGAGTTGAGCGATTTGACGGTCACGCTCGGCCAATCCACCCGGGCCGAAATTACTCTCCAGGTAGCCGGGGGAGTCGCTACGGTCGAAGTTGCGGTAGACGTTGCCACCGTACAGACCGAGTCGGCTGCCGTGCAGAGTTTCGTTCCGAGCGAGGAGGTATTGAACCTGCCCTTGAATGGCCGCAACTTCATACAACTGGTCGCCCTGCAACCCAATGCGGTGCCTTCTCCCCGCACATCGTTCTTCCGAAACCTGGGCGGTTACAACGTGGTCGCCGGGGCTCCGGTAGCGGCCACCTCCGTCACCATCGATGGAATCAACATACGGGACGTCAACGATCCTCGGATCAATATCGCGCTGAACCCGGATGTGATCCAGGAATTTCAAGCCGCTCAAAGCACCTATTCGGCGGCGCAGGGACAGGCGGGGGGCGCCCAGGTGAATCTGGTGACCCGGGCCGGTACCAACGAGTTTCACGGCAGCGTCTTCGAGTTTTTGAGGAACGACAAGATGGACGCAAAAAACTTCTTCGCCACCGCCAAGCCTCCGTTTCGCCAGAATCAGTTCGGCTTCAGCCTGGGGGGGCCGATCGTCAAGGACAAAACCTTCTTCTTTAGCGGATACGAGGGCTTGCGCATTGTGAAGCAGGAAACCTTTCGCTACACGGTTCCTACTGAGGCCCAGCGGAGCGGCAACTTCGCCGGCGGTGCTCCCATATTCGATCCTACCACCTACAATGTTGCGACCGGAACCCGGGATCCTTTTCCCAACAATATTATTCCGGCAAACAGAATCTCTCCGGAATCGTCCAAGGCGCTCGAGATGCTCTATCCCCGCCCCACGTTTCCGGGCACCGTGAGCAATCTAGTCGGAAATCCGCCCGATAACAGCACCAACGATCAGTTCAGCGTTCGGATTGACCACAAGCTCGGCGCCAACGACTCCCTGTTCGGCCGCTATATCTATTACAACTATCGGCGACAAACGGGAATCTTTACCAACTTGCCGAACTTCGGCGACAACTTCAACACCCCGTCACAGAATGTCGCCATCGTGAATGCCCATGTGTTCGGACCGAACACCGTGAATCAGTTTCGCCTCGGTTATCACCGAATGACTCAAGTCATAGAAGACTTCCAGATTGAAGTACCGATCAACCAGCAGATCGGCATCACCGGCACCTCGACTCGATTTCTGGGCAATCCCACCATCAGCATCGCGGGCTTGAACCGCACCGCCCCGATCGGCAATGCTCCCAACAACCGCTCGGACAACGGCTATTACATCTACGAAGACCTCTCGCACAATCTAGGGAAACACGCCCTGAACTTCGGCTTCAACGTTGCTCTGGACCAGGTCAACGGCGGTATCAATCCAAATGCGCGAGGTAATTTTACCTTCACCAACCGGTATACCACTCAGGTCAATGTCGCAAACACCGGGTCCGCCGTGGCCGATTTCCTGCTCGGGTTCCCCTCCACCTCGGCGCGAGGTCTGGGAGTGGGCTTTCGCAATTTCCGTCAGAATCGCTACGGCGCCTTCGTAACGGACGACTGGAAAGTGAGCCCGACTCTCACCCTCAACCTCGGTTTCAGGTACGAATACTTTCAGCCGGGCTATGAGCTCAGGAATAACATGAGTGGGTTTGATACCGCCACAGGGACAATTGTCTTGCCCGAGACGAAGGGTTACCCGAAGGGATTGCGTGAACCATACCGCAAGGACTTTCAACCCCGGTTCGGGTTCGCCTACCGCATCGGTGGAAGCAATCGAACGGTGCTTCGAAGCGGTTACGGCGTTTACTTCATGCCCATGACCATGAATCCCACGCCGTTCGTGAATCTTCAGAACGAACCGTTCTTCACCGCGGAATCGTTTTTTGGCGACCCGATCATCCCGACTCTGACCCTGAGGAACGCCTTCCCTGCCGGTTTGGGCGTACCGGCCACGACGCTGCAGACGGTTCAGAAGGACTTCCGGGATCCATATCTGCTGCAATGGAATTTCAGCCTCGAGCATGAGCTGGTCAGAAATTTGACCCTCGAGGTCGCCTATCTCGGGAACCGAGGAAACCGGCTGCGAAACGCCCAGAACATCAATGCCCCGGTGGCCGGGCCCGGCGTTTTGCAGGCCAAGCGGCCTTATCCGGCCTTCTCGACCATCACGAGTTACAACAACATCGGCTCATCCAGCTATCACAGCCTGTTCATTGAGTCCCAGAAACGCTTCTCCGGCGATCTGTCCTTTCTCGCCTCCTACACCTGGGCCAAGCTGCTAGCCACCGGCGGCATTCAGGATCCGGGCGACCTGGGCGCTGCGCCGATTCGCAACCCTCTGGACCCCAACGCGGAAAAGGGGAGAGATTACTTCGACGTGAGGCACCGCTTTGTCGGCAGTTACGTCTGGCTGTTGCCGGTGGGAAGGGGACGCAAAGTGGGCCACGACTGGTCGGGGATCACGGAACAATTACTCGGAGGGTGGCAAGTCAACGGGATTTTGACGCTGCAGAGCGGATACCCGATAACTCCGATTCTGGGCTTCGACAACAGCAACACGGGCCTGCTTCAGGATCGGCCCAATCTTACCGGCGATCCCAACAATGGACCGCGAACCGTGGAAAGGTGGTTCGACACCGGTGTTTTTGTCCTTCCGGCGCAATTCAGTTATGGCAACTCGGGCAAGAACATCATAGAAGGTCCGCCGACCAATACTTTCGACTTTTCTCTGTTCAAGAACTGGAGGCTGGTGGAAAGCGTGTCGCTTCAGTTCAGAGCCGAATTCTTCAACATCACCAACACTCCCCCGTTCAATCCTCCTGGTACAACCTTTGGGACCGGTGCTTTCGGCGTGATCAGCAGTGCGGGTGATCCCAGACAAGTCCAATTTGGTTTGAAGATTATTTTCTAGAATCGAGCGGATATAAGATAGACCTGTGCGATCCTTGCAGCGCGTGCATTCTGGTGCCGACGTTCTGAGAAAGGCTTGTCCATGGAAAGGTTTCGCGATGAAAGAAACCAGCTGAGTGATTTCCTGATTCGGGAGTTTCAGACCCTGGCAACAACCAGTATCTCCGACGCCATGGGGCGCACCGGGTGTATGCGGGGCATTACCCCTCTGTACCGGGGCGCCAAAGTGGTTGGGCCCGCGCTGACCGTACGGTGCGCCCCTAACGACAATCTCATGTGTCACTATGCCGTCAAGGTAGCGCGGCCCGGTGACGTACTGGTGGTCGATACCGGAGGCCACCCGTGGACTTCTCCGTGGGGTGAGTTGCTCTCGCTGTCGGCCATGCAGCGGGGAATTGCCGGTGTGATCATTGACGGTCACTCGCGCGACCGGATCCAGATTGAAGCGCTCGGCTTCCCGGTCTTTTCTCGGGGCGTCAATCCTCAAGGGACTTTCAAACAGAGCCCCGGACGGATAAACTGCACGATCTCGTGCGCCGGAGTTGCGGTCGAGCCGGGCGACCTTGTGGTTGGAGACGACGACGGGGTTGTGGTTGTGCCGTGTCAGTCCATCGAAGAGGTTTTTCGCGGGGCCAGGCAGGTGCTGGAGAAAGAACAGGAAGTGCGGCGGCGAATTGCGGGGGGCGAAGTGATGTATGACTTTCTGAATCTGGCACAGGCGCTACCCGCCGGTGCACCTTCGACACTGAGCGAGCGAGAGGATGATGTCACCAACTGACGGGCGCGATCGCACCAGCCGGACTACCGTGGTAGTCGCGTGCGACATCCAGGAGAGCCTATGTCCTTTCTAGTTCCATGTCCGAATTGCGGGGAACGAAGCGCCTACGAATATCGCTTTGGAGGCGAATATCGGGCTCGCCCCAATTCCGATGCATCGGACGACATCTGGACTGATTACCTGTATACCCGGGGCAACATCGAGGGAATCCAGACCGAATGGTGGTATCACCGCGACGGCTGTGGCAAGTGGTTTCTGGTGGAAAGGGATACCCGGACCAACACTGTGCTCAAAGCCGACTGGCCGGAGAACTATCCGCGCAAGTGATACATGAAACCGTCGGGTCCTGTCGCCGGTCCGAAATACATGGCCCTCCGAGCGCTTTTCGAACACAATGGCTGCCGTGGTTCGGCCGTGGATGGTGCAGAACGGCGCCTGATCCGACAGGGGTGAATTGAATGAACGATATCTATCGGCTGACGCCGATCCATCACTGGCACGCCGAAAACGGCGCCAGGTTCATCATCGAAGACGGCTGGAAACGGGTCGAGAGTTACGGCAACGCCGAGGACGAGGTCGAGTCGGTCTCAACTCGAGTCGGCATCTGCGATGTGACGCCGCTGACCAAGATAGACCTCCAGGGAAAATCTTTGACTCCCGTGCTGGCGCCATCCCTGGAATCGGGACCCATGCCCGATGCGGGATTCTGGGTCCGGGGAAACGTCCCTGCGGATGAGGGCAAGACCGCCGTTCGCGTCGCCCGCCTGAGGGCGGATCGGTTTCTAATCCTGGGGCCGGCGGCTCACCGTCAGGCTCTTTTCCATCGATTTCGGGACCTGGCGCCGGCTGAGGAATGCGCGCACGTGACCGATATGACGTCGGCGTTTGCTGCCTTCCGGCTCTCAGGTCCGGAAAGCACGCAGGTTCTGAAGAAGATTTGTCCAATCAACCTCGATGGCAGATCGTTCGCATCCGGACGGTGTGCCCAGGCTTCGCTGGCGCGGGTAGGAGCGGTGCTCTTGCGGGACGACATCGGGGATCTGCCCAACTATCTCATCCTGGTCTCCAGAGACTACGGCGAGTATGTCTGGGAAGGCGTTGTGCATGCCGGACAGAAGTCTGGCATGCGTTGCTATGGGTTGTCAGCGGCGCGAAGCCTTGATCAAGGGATAGGCAATGTGGCAGCTATTCAAAAGTGACCGGATGTGGCGCAAGTCGCCCTTGCGGGACCGTTATGACGTTGTGATCATCGGCGCCGGGGTCCACGGCCTCGCGACAGCGTATTACCTCTGCAAAAGAGGAGTCCGGAATATCGCGATCCTGGAGCGCGGCTACCTGGGCGGCGGAAACAGTGGCCGCAACACGGCCATTCTGCGCTCAAACTATAGAACGCCGGAAGGTATTTCGTTCTACGACGAAAGCATAAAACTCTACGAAGGCCTCTCAGAGGAACTGGAATTCAATCTTCTATTTGCCCAGGAGGGGCATCTCACGCTGGCGCACACAGACTCGGCTCTCATCGGATTGCGCGTGCGAGCCGATGCCAATCGGGTAATCGGTGTCAATAGCCGTCTGGTGGATCGAGACGAGATCAAGACGCTGGTTCCCGAACTCGATCTGAGCCTCGACGTGCGCAACCCCGTTCTGGGCGCTCTCTATCACCCCCCCGGGCGGGATCATTCGCCACGATGCGGTGGTTTGGGGCTATGCGCGCGGCGTAGACCGAATGGGAGCCGAGATTCACACTCACACCGAGGTGATTGGCATCGGGCGCCAGAACGGCCGAATTGACTCGGTGAAGACGACGCGCGGCGACATCCAGACCGAATTTGTGGTCAACGCGACCTCAGGGTGGTGCACAAGCGTTGCCCGGCTGGCTGGGGTTTCCCTGCCGGTCACTTCCCATCCTCTGCAAGCCTGCGTGACCGAGCCTTTAAAGCCATTTCTGGATAAGGTAGTCGTATCCGCGAATCTCCATGTATACGTGAATCAGACCGATCGCGGCGAGGTGGTTCTGGGGGCCGAAATCGATCCCTATATCTCTTACAGCCTGCGATCCACATTCCCCACCCTGGAGCTTATCGCGTCTCACACCCTGGAGTTGTTCCCTTGCCTTAAGGACGTCTGCGTGATGCGTCAATGGACGGGAGTGTGCGACATGACGCCGGATTTCAGTCCGATCATCGGAGAGGTGCCGGGTCTCAAGGGATTCATCCTGGATGTCGGGTGGGGAACCTATGGCTTCAAGGCCGGACCGGTTGCCGGTTACAGGGTTGCTGAATTGATTGCGACCGGTAAAACTCCTGAGCTGATTCGGCCGTTTCAACTGTCCCGATTCAGCGAGAACCGCCTGGTAGGCGAGAAAGCAGCGGCCGCCGTATCCTCGTGAAACTCCGGCCCGGTTAAGCATTCAGGAATCAAGTCCCTCCAAGCCCTCATCTGATCTCTCAGGACGGCTTTATGACCCACGATTTTGATCCCATTACTCTTCAGGTATTGACCAGTGCGGCGTATTCGATTGCGGAAGAGATGTCGGTTGCGCTGGTCAGGACCGCACGTTCGACCAACATCAAGGACCGCCGGGACGCCTCGTGCGCTCTTTATACCACCGGCGGTGAGATCGCTGTTATCTCCCAGAGCGAGATCGGCACCCCTCTGCATCTGGGCGTCATGGGAGCCGCCGTCGAAACCGCGCTGGCACGAATTCCAATTGAGACGCTGGAACCAGCCGACGATATCATAATGAACAATCCTTACCCGGCCGGCCCTGGCCATCTGAACGATATCGCCGTCATCTCTCCCGTTTTTTACCGGGATGAGCTCGTGGCCATCGTAGCCAATCAGGCGCATCACGTGGATGTGGGAGGGTACGCACCCGGAAGCATGCCCTTTGGGGTGACCGAGATCTACCAGGAGGGGCTTCAGATCCCGCCGGTAAAGATCGCCCGCCGCGGAAGGCTCAACCAGGATGTTCTGGACCTGATTCTGGAAAATGTTCGGGACCCGGATAACTCCAGAGGAGATCTGCTGGCGCAGATAGCTGCCAACAATGTCGGCGAGAAGAGACTTTGCGACTTGATGGACCGGTTTGGAAAGGAAACGGTCCAAAGGTACATGAAAGAGATCATGAACTATTCCGAGCGCCGGATGCTCGCCAATCTCCGAAAACTGACCCCGGGCAAGTTTGTATTTGAAGATTTTCTGGAAGGCGATGGCTGGACGGAGGATCTGATCAAGATCAAAGTGTCCATCGAGATCACCCATGACAGCTTCATCGTCGATTTCACCGGCACCAGCCCGCAAGCTCAAGGTCCGGTTAACTGCCGGCCGGCTTCAGCAGCCGCATGCGTCTACTATGTGCTCAAGGCGGTTCTGGACCCGGATCTACCGGCGAATGCGGGCGCCTTCCGGGTGGTGAAGATCGTTACCGAACCGGGTTCACTCGTCGAGGTCAACTACCCGGGAGCGTTGTGCAACGCCAACATTGTAACCACGATGCGAATTGTCGATGCGCTGCTTGGAGCCTTGAGCCAGGTCATTCCAGAACGAGTCGTCGCCGGCTGCCAGTCGAACATGCTGTTCAATATCGGAGGGCACAATCCGAGGACCGGAAAGCGCTACAGCTATATTGAAACCTACGGCGGCGGTCAGGGTGGTCTGTTTGATCGGGACGGCATGTCCGGGGTTCAGATGCACATGACGAACACTCGCAACGCTCCCATCGAAGTGTTCGAAGCCAGCCATCCCATGTTCGTCGAGCACTACGGCCTGGTGCCCGAATCGGAAGGCGCGGGCAAGTTCCGGGGCGGATTTGGCAAGCGCCGCGACATCACCATTCTCAGCAGCGAAAACACCATCACGACATCTACCGATCGAGTCCGGATCGCCCCTTGGGGGCTTTACGGGGCGCTTCCGGCGGCACGAGCAAGTTTCTGCTCACCGACCAGAGCGACACCGTCATCCAACTACCTTCGAAGGGAACTCGTCGCGTGGACGAAGGGTACCGGCTTTCCTGCATAACGGCGGGGGGAGGCGGTTACGGCAATCCCCTGGAGCGGGACCCGTTTCGGGTGCGCTGGGACGTCGTCGAGGGACTGATCGGCCGAGAGCGCGCCCGGGATGTTTACGGGGTGGTCATCGGGGAGAACTCCCAGATCGACGATGCAGCCACCGCCGAGTTGCGCCGCAAGAAAATGGCTGCCGCCCAGCCGGAGCCTGTGCCGGCTGCCGGCAGCCCCACCCGATCATGACCATCATTCTGTCGCGCTCAGACGTCCAGCGCTGTCTCTCGATGAGTGAGATGATTGCTCGGATGGAGATCGCCTTCCGCGCGTTCCATCGCGGCAATGTTCAAATGCCCGAGAGAGTGCGACTAGCCTTGCCCAATGGTTCAGGCTACGCCGCCTTCATGCCCGGGTGTGTGCCTGAAATCGAGGGCCTGGGCATCAAGGTAAATACCAACTTCAAACAAAACCCGGAGCGTTTTGGACTGCCCAGTATCCTGGGCCTGATCATTCTGCTGGACATGAAGTCTGGAGTTCCAAAGGCGATCATGGACAGTACTCTTATCACTGCGTTCCGGACCGGCGCCGTTTCCGGGTTGGCGACCAAATATCTGGCGCGAGAGGATGTCCGCCGTCTCGGCGTGCTGGGCAGCGGAGCCCAATCGCTCCCTCAAATCCAGGCCGTGGCTGAAGTCCGCGGCATCAGAAAAGGTCTCCGTGTACTCGCCCAATCTTGCCTCGAAGAAAGATACCTTCCTGGCGCAGCTTCGCCCGGTAGTCTCGGCCGAAATAGAAATCGGCGCCTCCGCAGAGTCGGTCGTCAGGCAAGCAGATGTTCTGGTTTTGTGCAGCAACTCCAGCACACCGATCTTGCAGGGAGAGTGGGTCCAGGACGGAACCTGCATCCTGGCGATCGGGAATGCCAGTCCCAACACCCGGGAAGTGGACGGAATGACCGTGGCGCGAGCCCGAGTCGTTTGTGATTCTTTCCGGGCTTGCCTGATGGAGGCTGGAGATCTGCTCATCCCTCTGCGGGAGGGACTGATCGCGAAAGAGCATTTCCAGCTGGATCTGGGCGAGATCATCGAAAATCCGGAGCGGCGGCGCGGCGAACGAGACATCACCCTGTTCAAGAGCGTGGGACTTGGCTTTCAGGACATAGTGGCCGCGGCTCACGTGTACTCCAAGGCCCTGGCCGGAAGCGCGCCATTGAGAGACTTCCACTTTTTTGAGGACTCCGGTTCCCCATGATCACTTGACACTGAAGCGCACGCGGGTCTTGTCCCGAGGTGACTTCACCCATCCCTTCAACTAGAGAGAGAGCAAATGTCGGTCAGGATTGGAGTGGACGTCGGGGGTACTTTCACGGATCTCTGTCTCTTTGACGATAGCACCCGAACCGCGCATATAGCGAAAGTGCCATCGATTCCCGCGGCTCCGGAACAGGCGGTGGTCAATGGTGTTCGTCGCATTCTCGAGGAGACGCGCCGGCGGCCCGAAGACGTCAGCTTCCTGGTGCACGGAACCACGATCGCCACCAATGCCATCCTTGAGGGCAAAGGGGCCCGTGTCGGGCTCCTGGTGACCCAGGGATTTCGCGATGTATTGTTGATCGTCCGGCAGGAACGCCCCAAGTTATACGACTACTTCGCCCAACACGCTCCGCCCCTGGTGCCGCGTCACCGCACTTACGAGATCAAAGAACGCATACTGCACACCGGCGAAGTAAAAGTGCCTCTGGACGAGGCGTCCGCGCGCGAGGTTCTGCGAACAATCAGGGATTCCGGCGAGGTCGACATAATCGCCGTTTCCTTGCTCCATTCCTATACCAATCCGGCCCACGAACAACAGCTCTTGAAGCTGATTCAGGAAGAGCTGCCCGGGATGAGAGTCTCGCTCTCTTGCGAAGTACTCCCGGAGATCAAAGAGTATGAACGTACCATCACCACCGTCGTCAACGCTTATGTGCTCCCGACGGTCAGCCACTACCTGCTCCGCCTCGAGCAGGAGTTGCACCACAGCAACGTCCGCTCCGACCTGTACATCATGCAATCAAACGGCGGCGTGATGACGGCGGCTACCGCAACGCAGAAGAGCGTCCATACCATCCTGTCGGGTCCAGCCGCCGGGGCCATCGCTGCCATGCGGATTGGCATGAAAGCAGGGTTCGAAAATCTGATTTCGATCGATATGGGAGGTACCAGCGCCGATGTTGCGCTCACCCATGCCGGGAAGCTCACGTACGCCAAGGAAAGCCAGGTCAGCGGCCACGTCATCAAAGTGCCAACCATTGATATCCATGCCGTGGGAGCCGGCGGCGGCAGCATCGCATGGATTGATCAGGGCGGAGGGCTCCAGGTCGGGCCCACCAGCGCGGGCGCCGATCCTGGACCCGCCTGTTACCAACGCGGAGGCCGGGAACCGACTGTCACCGACGCCAATCTCGTGCTGGGCCGATTGAACCCGAACTACTTTCTGGGCGGCGAGATGAAACTCGACGTCGAGGCTGCCCGCCGGGCCATTCATGACCGTATCGCTCGACCCTTGGGGCTGGCATTGGAGGCAACTGCAGAAGGGATTCTCAGAGTGGCCAATGCCACCATGGTGCGAGGAATTCGGCGCGTCTCGGTGGAAAGGGGTTACGACCCCAGAGAATTTGCCTTATTTGCTTTTGGCGGCGGCGGCCCCTTGCACGGAGCCATGCTCGCCCATGAACTGAACATACCCATCGTACTCATCCCGGCCGTCGCGGGAGTCGGATCGGCGCTCGGTTGCATCCTGGCTGATTTTCGCCACGACTTTGTGCAAACGGTACTCGGAAGATTTCGAGACTTCGCGCCGCAGGAACTCGAAACCTTGTTCCGCGCACAGGAGAAAAGGGCGATCGAACAGATGATCCGGGAAGGGATTGCCCGCGAGCAGGTCCTGCTGGTACGCAGCCTCGAAATGAGATTCGTGGGGCAGGGATTCGAACTCGAGGTTCTCGTGCCGCCGGGCCCGATGGGGGCGGCCCATATGGAGGCAATAGAGACCGACTACCGCTCTCTTTATGGCAAGACCTACGGTTATGAACCGGATGACCCGACTGAACTCGTCGGGATTCGCCTTACAGCCATCGGCAATTTGCCGCCGATCGAGTTGCCGTCTCAAACCAGCGTGGAGACCGGCCCAAGTGCCGTTAAAGGAACCCGACCGGTCTTCTTCAACGGCCAGTACCACGAAACCAAGATCTATGATGAGTATGGTTTGAAACCGGGCGCCACGTTGAAGGGTCCGGCAGTCATCGAACGCCGCGACTCAACCATTGTGGTTCTTCCCGGCCAGGGCGCCTCGAAAGACATGCATGGCAACACTATCGTAGCGCTCGAACGGTAGGCCGGCCGCCAAGAACGTCGATCGATCTAAGATGGAACGCCGAAGGCGGGGCACAAAGGAAGTGCCCGGGCCTTTAGGCCTACGTCATCGAATCGAATGGTACAGACCATTCAAATTTGTGAAAACGGCAACCGTTGGACGCCTTCAGGGCCGACAGGCCCGCCAGAGAATCAGCCACGCCCGTCAAGGGCGTGCGTTCGGGATATCGATAAGATTGAGGGCCGAAGGCCCGGCACAAACTCACAGCAGGCCTATCTTCCTCCCGGGTTTCGGGCCTGGCCCTCACGCAGAACGGATCGCCGCTTCCTGCGGGCTTCCCCGACCACCTCGCCGTATAACTCCTCAAGCTGCACACGAAGGAAGGAAAGAATCCTGCTCCCTTCCCGGGTGAGGCGATACTCCTTGCGGAGGCGTGCGGACGTCTTCCGTGATGTAGTGCTCTTGATCCAACCATTCTCTTCCATGCGCTTGAGTAAGGGGTAGAGGGTTCCTGGACTGATGCGGTAGCCGTGGTGACGAAGTTCCTCCGCAATCCACTGCCCGTAGATGGGCCGCTCCTCAGCGTGGTGAAGAATATGTACCTTCCAGAAGCTCAGGAGAATCTCTCTTGTGACCCGGTCAGGATGTGAAGACCTTCCGGCGGTCTTCGTGTCGTATCCAGTTATCCTCATGGACTATGTTTCCTCTTGCGCGGTTGACACTCTCCCCTCGGTTTCGCTACTATCGGTTTCCGTAGACGGTTACCGATAAACGATAGAGCCTGGCCCTGTCAAGCGCAACCCGAGGCGTTCTCAGGGCCTGGCCCGAGGTTCCCCATTCAATCTCTGTGTGAACCGATGAAATCAGCCCGGTGTTCCCGACCGCGCCCGGGCCGACCGCGGGCGAGGGGTAGCATCCACGCGATGTTCATCCTGATCGTTGGTGCAGGCCGCGTCGGCTCGTCGCTGGGCCGGGCGATGCTCCGAGATGGGCATCAGGTCTCCTGCCTGGATGAGGACTCGGAGTCGCACGCGCGGCTCGAAATCGAGCTGGACAAGTCGTGGGAGGACATGGGCGGCCAGTTCACGGTCGGCACCGGTCTCGAGCTCGAAGCGCTCGAGGAGGCGGGGATCGAGAACGCCGATGCGTTCGTGGCCGCCACCGACGGCGACAACACGAACATCGTCATCGCCCAGATAGCCAAACGGCGCTTCAACGTGCCGACGGTGATCGCGCGGATCCTCGATCCCTACCGGGCTGAGTGGTACGAGCAGCAGGGGCTGCACACGATCTGCCCGACTCGGGTGGCGATCGAGATGCTGGAGAGCGAGGTCAGGGAAGCCGCCGCGAAGACCGCGAGCGGCACGTAGGTTGAGGGGCGACGGATGTACGTGATCGTCGTCGGGGCGGGGAAGGTGGGATGGAACCTAGGGCGCGAGCTGCTCGAGAAGGGCCATGAGGTGACCCTGCTCGAAAAGGACCGCAGGCGCTACCAGACGGTGGAGCAGGAGCTGGAGCACTCGATTCAGTACGGGGACGGGACCGAGCTGTGGGTGCTGGAGCGGGCCGGGATCTCGCGGGCGGACATGGTGATCGCGGTCACGGGGGACGACGAGGACAACGTGCTGATCTGCCAGGTGGCCAAGGAGAAGTACATGGTCGAGCAGATCATCGCCCGGGTGAACAACCCCCGGAACAAGCAGTGGTTCGAGCTGCTCGGGATCAGGCCCGTGGTCTCGGCGACGGACCTGATCCTGCGTCTGATCGAGCACGAGGTGCCGAAGTACGGCCTGGTTCACCTGCTCGATCTCGAGAAGGAGCGCCTGGAGATCATCGAGCTGCTGCTCGGCGATGAGTCGCCGGTTGCCGGCCAGCGGGTGGGGGACCTGGAGCTGCCGGAGGGGAGCCTGCTGATCTCGGTGCTGCGCGGGGGGACCGGCTTCGTACCCGGCCCCGAGACGGTGCTCGAGCCCGGAGACGAGGTGCTCGCCGTGCTCGATCCGGGCGTGGAGGAGGAGCTGAAGACGTACTTCGAGACCGGACGGCGGCTAGGCGAAGTGACCGCGTCGGGCGGATGACGGACCGGAGGGTCGACTACCTGCTGATCGGCGGCGGCATGGCGTCGGCCCATTGCGCTGCCGAGTTGCGCCGGCGGGAGTCCGAGGGGTCGATCCTGCTGGTGGGTCGGGAGGCGGATCCCCCGTACGAGCGTCCACCGCTGTCGAAGGAGTACATGCGGGGGGAGAGCGGTCGAGAGGACGCTTACGTGAACGGGGTGGATTGGTACGAGGCCAACGACGTCGAGCTGCTCACGGGAGCGAGCGTCATGTCGCTGGACCTGGGGGCGCGGACGGCGACGCTTCAGACGAAGGAGCAGGTGGGGTTCAGCAAGGCGGTGATCGCCACGGGGGCGCGGGTGAACATCCTGCACCACCTGGAGGGGGCGCGGCTGGAGGGAATCCACTACCTGCGCGTGCTCGGAAACTCGGAGGCGATCCGGGAAGAGGCGGAGGGTGCGGAGCACGTGGTGCTGATCGGCGGCAGCTACATCGCCAGCGAGGTCGCGGCGTCGCTGACTGCGAAGGGGACCAAGTGCACGATGGTGATGCTGGAGGACGTGGCGATGTCGCGCGCCTTTGGCGAGGAGGTGGGGCGCTACTTCCACGAGATCCTGGAGTCGCATGGGGTGGAGCTGGTGCCGGGCGATCAGCTGGAGGCGTTTCTGGGGGAAGGGCGGGTGCGGGCGATCCGCACCAAGAGTGGGCGCGAGATCGAGGGCGACGTGGTGGTGGTGGGGGCGGGGGTGCACCCCGACACGATGCTCGCGGAGCGCGCCGGGCTGGCGGTGGAGAACGGGATCGTCTGCGACTCGAAGCTCGAGACGTCGGTCAGCGGGATCTACGCGGCCGGCGATGTGTGCTCGTACGACAGCGCGGTGCATGGCCGGCGGCTGCGGATCGAGCACTGGGACGTGGCGCTCCAGCAGGGCCAGCACGTGGCGAGCGGGCTGCTGGGCGAGGCGGAGCCCTACAGGGTGGTGCCCTACTTCTTCAGCGACCTGGCCGATTGGACCAGCCTCGAGTACGTGGGGCCGGCGGAGAGCTGGGACGAGATCGTCTGGCGAGGCGACCGGGACGCGGGCGAGTTCAGCGTCTGGTATCTCGACGGCGGCAAGGTGGCGGCGGCGCTCAGCGTCGGGCGCTCCGAGGACCTCGCGCACGCGCGGCGGCTGCTGGAGTCGGGCGCCGACGTGTCGGGGCAGAAGGATGCGCTGGCGGACGCGGGCTCGGATCTGGAAACCGTCGGATCCGGCTAGGCTCTACGTCGCATCTCGAATCTGCGCTGCGGGCGCACGATTCGAACCCAGCACGATGCGGGCTGGTGTAATGGCAACACGTCCGCCTCTGGAGCGGAAATTCGGGGTTCAAGTCCCTGGCCCGCAGTTGAACTGAGCAACGAGTGGACGGTCTTGTAGCCCTGGGACTACACAACCGTCCACTCGATAGCCAGCCAGACGGGGCGGGGGGCGACCAATTGCTACCTTGCGCCCGGTGTGGGCTGGGCGTGCATTACCTCCTCGCTGGCGGGCGTCTTGCGTGCGCGGCCGCGCTGCTCGCTGCCGGCTGCGGCGGCGATGACTCGGCGCCGCTGGAGCCCGTGCCGAGCGCCGGCGACAACCAGAGCCCGGCCCCGCTCGACAAGGCCGCCTTCATCGACCAGGCCGACGCGATCTGCGGCGAAACCAACGCCGCGCTGGCGGCCCTCGACGCAGGCGATCCCGAGTTCCAGGCCGCGCAGGAGCTCCTGATCACCCGAAGTCGAGCTCGATTCCCTGGAATCGCTGAGCCCGCCCGACCAGGAGCGCTCTGTCCTCGAGGAGTTTCTGTCCGCCCTCCAGGGCCAGGTGGACGCACTGAGCCTCAAGGAGACGGCGCTCGAGCAGGGCGACGACCCCGCCACCGCCGACGCGGAGGCAAGCAGCGCCGCGTCCAGCGCCCAAGCCGCCGCCCAGGACTACGGCTTCACCGACTGTGCGAACGCCAGCGAGGCCCCGCCGACGTCAGCAACGACGACCGTTCCGACGGTGACCACGCCAACCACGCCAACCACTGTCGCTCCGACCACACCACCTTCGCCGCCGACCGGCGGCACCGGCGGCGGTGCAGATGGGGGCACCGGAGGCGGGGGCACCGGAGGTGGGGGAGCTGGCGGTGGGGGCACCGGGGGCGGGGGCACCGGCGGCACGGGCGGCGGCGTCTCTCCCTAGCGCCGCGTCATCAATGGTCGAGCGTGGCTCTCAGGCGGCCTGCTCGGCCCAGTCTCCGTAGAGGCGCGAGTATGCGCCGCCCGCCTCGATCAGCTCGTCGTGCGTCCCGGTCTCGACGATCTGTCCCTGCTCCAACACCACGATCAGCCCCGCCCGCCTGATCGTCGACAGCCGGTGGGCGATCACGATCGCCGTTCGCCCCAGCAGCAGCCGCTCCAGCCCGCGCTCGATGGTCCGCTCGGTCCTCACGTCCACGTTCGAGGTCGCCTCGTCGAGGATCAGGATTCGCGGCTCCGCCAGCAGCGCTCGAGCGAAGGCGACCAGCTGCCGCTGGCCGGCGGAGAGATGGACCCCGCGCTCGCCGACCTCGGTCTCGAATCCGTCGGGGAGCCGATCCACGAACGCGTCGGCGCCAACCGCCTCCGCCGCGAAGCGGATCTCCTCCTCGGAGGCGTCGGGGCGGCCGAAGGCGATGTTGTCGCGAATCGTGCCCGAGAACAGGAAGCCCTCCTGGGGCACGATCCCGAGCTGGCTGCGGAGCGCCCCTGCGCGCAGATCCCTCAGGTCCCGGCCGTCCACCAGCACGCGCCCGCGCTGGGGATCGTAGAACCGTGCCACGAGCTTCGCCAAGGTCGACTTTCCGGCTCCCGTCTCGCCGACCAGCGCCACCGTCTGTCCGGCGGGGATGCGCAGGTCGATCCCAGCCAGTGCCCAGTCCCCGTCGGCGTCCGGCGCGTCGCCACCGCCCGCGTATGAGAACCAGACGTCGTCGAGCTGCACCTCGCCCCGCAGCCTTGCCGGGTCGACTGCGTCCGGCTTGTCCACCATGTCGGGCCGGGTGTCGAGCAGGTCGAAGATCTTGTCCAGCGCCGCCATCCCCTGCTGGTAGGTCGTATAGAGCTGCGAGATCTGCTGAATCGGGTCGAAGAACAGCTGGAGGTAGCCGATGAAGGCGACCACGACCCCGATCTCGACCTTGCCGTCGATCGCCTGATAGCCGCCGTAGAGGATGATCGCCGCGCTCCCGATCGCCGACAGCAGCTCAACCGCCGGGAAATAGGAGGCGTTGAGGTAGACCGTGCGCATGTTTGCGACCCGGTTCTCCTCGTTCAGCTCCGACATCCGCTCCAGATGCCGGTCCTCGCGACCGAAGCTCCGCACCACCCGCACCCCGGACAGCGTCTCCTGGAGGTACGCGGTGATGTTGGCGATCTTCTCCCGCGTCAGCCGGTAGGCGCCGGCGGAGATGATCCGGAAGATCACGCTGCCGATCGCCAGCAGCGGGAAGGTGAGGAAGGTGACCAGCGCCAGCGGCACGTCGAGCGCGAGCAGGATCACGACCACGCCCAGCAGCGTCAGCGTGCTCGAGAACAGCGTCACCACGCCGTCGGTGACCAGGCTGTCGAGCGCCTGCACGTCGTTGGTCAGCCGCGAGATCAGCACCCCGGGCTTGTTGCGCGTGAAGAACCCGATCGACATCCCCTGGAGGTGGGTGTAGATCCGCTCGCGCAGGTCCTGCAACGCTCGCTGCCCGACCCATCCGACCAGGTAGGTCTGCGCGTAGGTGGCCGCCCACAGCACCAGGACCGAGGCGAGGAAGATGACCACGATCACGGTCAGCGCCCCGGGGTCGTCCGCGCGGATGCCGTCGTCGATCGCCTTCCCGGCCAGGTACGGGGGCGCCAGCGCCGCCGCCGTGGCGATCACCAGCGCGACCATCATCAGCGCCACCTGGATCCGGTATGGGCGCAGCAGGCCCAGCAGCCAGCGAAGCTTGCGCCCGCGCTGGTCCTCGCCCTTGATCAGGCGCCAAAGGTCGCGCAACAGGAGGAGCGTGCCCGCGAACCGCCCAGGTTGGTTCGCCTGGTCCTCGGTGTCCTCGGCGCGGAAGTCGCTAGCCGGGCTCAAAGCCGCGCCACCTCCTCGCGCTCCTCCAGGTCGCGCTGCAGGAAGAGCACGTCCTCATAACCGAACTCCGCGATCTCGCCGTACAGCGTGGAGCGGGCGAGCAGCTCGTCGTGCGTGCCGCGGTCGACCATCCGGCCGCCGTCCATGACCACGATCTCGTCCGCCAGCGAGATCGTCGACAGCCGGTGGGCGACGACCAGCGTCGTCCTGCCCTTCATCGCCTCCGCGAGGCCGCGCTTGATCTCGGCCTCGGTGGTCGCATCCACCGACGAGGTCGCGTCGTCGAGGATCAGGATTCGCGGGTCCGCGAGCAGGGCCCGCGCGATCGCGATCCGCTGTCGCTGTCCGCCCGAGAGCGTCAATCCGCGCTCGCCGACGAGCGTCTCGTAGCCGTCAGGCAGCCGCTCGATGAACCCGTGCGCCTGGGCGCGCCGAGCCGCCTGCTCGATCTCGCCCCGAGTCGCGCCGGGGCGGGCGTAGGCGATGTTCTCGCTCACCGAGGCGGAGAACAGGAAGCTGTCGTCGGCGACGAAGGCAATCGCCCGGCGCAGCGAGGGCACCTCGACCGAGCGCACGTCGGCGCCGTCCACCACCACCTCTCCCTCGCTTGGGTCGTACAGGCGCGCGATCAGCGCCACCAGGCTCGTCTTCCCCGACCCCGTCGGGCCGACCAGGGCGACGGTTCGGCCCGCCTCGATCTCCAGGCTGACGTCCGTGAGCGCCGGCTCGGCGCCGTTGTAGCGCAGGGTGACGCCGTGGAGCTCCACCCGCCCCGGTCCCGCAGGAAGGGGGACGGCATCCGGGGGGCTGGCGATCCTCGGCTCGCGGTCGAGGATCTCGAACATCCGGTTTCCGGAGGCGACCGCCCGCTGTGCCATCCCCAGCGCCATGCCCAGCATCCGCATCGGCCCCACCAGCATCACCAGGTAGGTGTAGAAGGCGGTGAACTCGCCCAGCGTCATCCCGCCGGAGATCACCTGGCGGCCGCCGATCAGCAACACCACCGCCAACCCGAGGCTGGGGATGAAGCCGAGCATCGGCGAATAGAAGGCGCGGAGGCGCGTGGAGTAGACGTTCTGGTCGAACACCCGGGCCACCGAGCGGCGAAACCGCCCCAGCATGTGCTGCTCGCGGGCGAACGCCTTCACGATCCGGATTCCGGAGACGCTCTCCTCCGCCTCGGCGGTGAGCTCGGCGATCCGCTGTTGCACCTCCTGCACCGCCGGGCGGGAGAGGCGGTTGAAGCGGGCCGCCGTGAGCACGACGAAGGGCACCGGCAGCAGCGCCAGCGCCGCCAACCAGGGCTTGATCGCGAACATGACGGCGCCCGCCAGCAACAGCGTCAGCGCGTTCTGGGTCAGGAAGATCAGCCCGTAGCCGAGGAAGAACCGAATCGACTGGAGGTCGACGGTCGCCCTCGACATCAGCTGCCCGGTCTGCTGCGAGTCGAAGAACCCCAGCTCGAGCGCCTGGAGGTGGGAGTAGATCCGTTCCCGCAGGTCGAACTCCACCGCCACCGAGACCTTGCCCGCGACCAGGCGCCGGATCACGGTCAACCCGAGCCGCAGGACGCCGGCCCCCACGATCACCACTGCCAGCGGCAGCAGGTCCGGGCGCCGCTGGTCGTCGATCGCGTCGACGGCGTCGCCGATCAGCCACGGGATCAGCACTGTCATCCCCATCGCCAGCCAGGCGAAGACCAGCGATCCGACCACCGCGCGGCGGTAGGGGCGAAGGAAACCGAGCAGCCGCCAGAAGGTGGTCACGGCCTCTGACTATACAAAGTGAAGTAAGGTGGGCGAAGGCTGGCCGGGCCGACGAAGAGCCGATCTGGCGGAGCACATCTCAAGCGCCCCCGCTCACGCGCCGATTGGAGTGGAGACGCGATGCGCCGGCAGTCGACCATGCGCGCGGCCCTAGGCCGCTTGTGGCGTTCCGAACGCGGCTTCGCCCTGCCCGCGGTGCTGATGATCGTTGTCGCCGGCCTGGGCCTCGGCAGCGCGGCCGTAGTGGCCTCGATCAATACCCAGAGCGGGAGCGTCCGCGACGGTGACGCAAAGGACGCGCTCGCGGCTGCCGAGGCCGGGGTCGAGCTCGCCTTCTACCGACAAAACAAGATCGCGACCACCAGCGCTCAGCCCTGCGTCGTGCCCGGGGCGGGCGGCGCTCTTGTGCCGGGGAGCGCGGCCGCCGACGGTTGGTGCCCCGCGTGGACGGGCACGGTGGGCACTCGCACCTACACCTACCGGGTGAAGCCCTGGGCCCTCGTGGGCACGGCGCAGACCGGCTTCAAGCGCCAGGTTTCGATCGTCTCGGTCGGCAACGCCGACAGCGTCAGCCGCAGGGTCGACGTCGTAGCGAGCGCAGACGACGGCGGTTACGTCTTCGGCAGCTCGTCCGTGATCGGTCGCAACTCCATCACGATGAACTCGAACGCGCGAGTCGACGGCAACGCCGGCTCGAACGGCGACATCACCCTGAACAGCAACGCGGTCCTCTGTGGAGACGCGAGCGTTGGCGTCGGCGAATCGCTGATCCTGAACGGCAACGCCCAGCAGTGCTCGGGATATGGCACGCAGCAGACGGAGCTGAATCTCCCGCCCGTCGTCCTGGGCGACGTGGCGACCAACAACTCGAACGGCAGGTTCTTCTCCCAGGACATCAAGAGCGGAAACCCCAGCAAGGTGACCTACGACTCCACCACCAAGACGCTGACGCTGGACAGCAACTCGACGCTGACCTTGGGGGGCACCAACTACTACCTCTGCAAGCTGGTGCTGAAGAGCAATTCGATCATCTTCATCGCCGCCGGCGCCGACGTCAGGGTGTTCTTCGACTCCCCCGAGGCTTGCGGGCAGTCGAGCGGCACGACTCAGATGGAGCTGAGCAGCAACACGCGGATCCTGACCACCGACCACGATCCGACGAGCGTCGCGTTCCTGTTCGTCGGCTCCGACACGCGGACCACCTTCGTGAAGCTCAACAGCAACACCGCTGTGGACCCGAATTGCGATCAGAGCTTCGTCATCTACGGTCCGCGCTCGGAGATCCAACTCAACAGCAACTCGAAGTTCTGCGGCGCGATCGCGGGCAAGACCGCTGCACCTGGACTCCAACGCGCGGGTAGTTGCGGACGCGCGAACCCAGAACTTCACCCTGCCGACGGAGATCGTCTACAGCCGCGATCGCTACGTCGAGTGCACGGGTGGCGCGATGCCCACCGGCGCCGGTACCGACCCCGACGACTACTGCTGAGCAGCACGGTCCCGGCCACCGGGGATACTTGGGACATGTCGCGCGCCCCCGCCGGCCTCTGCGACTCCTGCGTTCACCAGCGAATCGTCCGCACGACACGCGGCTCGAGCTTCTCGCTCTGTGAGCGCTCGCGCACCGATCCGACCTTTCCGCGCTACCCGCGCCTGCCGGTCAGCGAGTGCCGCGGCCACGAGTCGCGAGAGGACCGTTCCGAGCGCTAACGCGAGCCCCGATTTCGGAGCCCCGATTTCGACTAGACTCCATGTTCGTGGGGAGGAGTCGGAGCCATCTGGCAACGACCGCCGCCATTGCGACGGTGGTGGCTCTCCTGTTGCCGGCTTCGGCGATGGCTCAGAAGTTCACCAGCGGGGTGACCGCCGGCGAGATCACCGACGACGCGGCAATCGTCTGGGGTCGCGCCGCCAACCAGGGCTACGTACAGGCCCAGGTCTCCCGCAGCAGCTCCTTCCAGAGCATCGTCAAACAGCGGATCCTGCGCGCGGTGACCGGCAACAACAACACGGTCCAGACCAGGTTCGCCGGGCTCCAGCCCAGCCGCGTCTACTTCTATCGCTTCTGCATTTCGGGCGGCAGCGGTTGCAGCGACGTGGGCAGGTTCCAGACCGCTCCGCCGCCCAACTACCGCGCGACGATTCGCTTCGGGTTCACGGCCGACGAGACTGGGATCAGGGCGCCGGGGTCTTCCACTCCGTACTGGGGGAACCACAAGGCCTGGGGATCGATGCTGGCCGAGAACACCCACTTCAACGTCGACCTCGGCGACACGATGTACTCCGATCCGGAGGTCCCGTTCAGCGTTCCGGACGCTCTCCTGGTGGGGCAGAAGTGGGCCATGTACCGGCAGAAGCTCGCGGTCCAGAACATGCAGAGGATTCGCAAGGCGACCGGGATGTACAACCACTGGGACGACCACGAGTTCATCAACGACTTCTCGATTCCCGAGACCAGCCGCACCCTCTACAACCGCGGCGTGCGGGCCTTCCGCAACTACATGCCGGTCACCTACAGCAACGAGCGCGGCATCTACCGCAGCTTCCGCTGGGGCAAGAACCTGGAGGTCTTCTTCCTCGACGAGCGCTCGTTCCGGAGCGGCAAGGCATCGGCGAACGGGGCCTGTGACAACCCGGAGACGGACGAGCCGGACCTGGCGCCGACGGCCCCGCAGAGCACCCGCAACGTGTTTTCGGCGCTCGTTCCCTCCCTCTCCCAGCCCGTTTCGCAGACCTGCAAGAACAAGATCAACAGCCCGAACCGCACCTACCTCGGCAAGGCGCAGCTGGGCCGCTTCCTCAACGCCGTCGACAACTCGACGGCGACCTGGAAGGTGGTCATGAACGAGCTTCCGATCCAGCAGTTCTACGCGCTTCCCTTCGATCGCTGGGAGGGCTACGCGTACGAGCGGCTTCAGCTGCTGAACGGGTTGCAGAGCCGGAACATCAACCACCTCGTCTTCCTGAGCACGGACGTCCACGCCGCGCTCGCCAACGTGGTGCGCAAGCGAACGCTGCCCGGCGACGTGGCGCCCTCGAACGCGCCCGCCACCGCACCGGTCAACACCGCCTATCGGGACTTCTCGATCGGCCCGGTGGCGACGAGGCCGCTCTGGCAGCAGATCGACGACACGACGGGGGACGAGGGCAACGGCCAGCTGGTCTCCAACGCCTTCTTCAAGCCCGATCCGCCGAACGGCGTCGGCATGGACTGCGCCCAGGGCGGCGAGAACAGCTATGCCGTGGTGGTCGTGACCCAGAGCACGCTCAAGGTCGTGTACAAGGACGAGGACGGCAACGTCCTGCTCGACTCCAACGGCAGCACTCCCTGCGGTCCGTACTTCCTCACGAACTGAGTCCGAGGAGATCCGCTACCGGGTCCGGACCCGCTACGGGGGAGCGTCCGGCGCGTTCGCGGTGAGCTGCACCCACGAGGCCACAGACGGCACGCCGTTGTTGAGCAGGAAGAGCATGTAGTAGCCGGGAGGCGCGACGCTTCGCCTCGGCGGTGCGGCGAGCTCGATGCCACCGGCGTAGGTGCGCTGGGTCTTGAGCGTCACCAGACGCTGCGTCGTGTCGTTGGCGTGTGTCGTCGCGCCGGGCGCGATCAGGACGGCCGACTGGGCCGGAACGCTCGTTCCAGCGCGCACCCGAAACACGTCGCCCCAGCGCAGTTTGGCCGGCGCCGACACGATCGTCGGTCGCGGGCCCTTGAACAGGTAGGGCGGCGAGTAGATCTCCGCGGTGTCCGTGAGCGATGAGCCGCCCTCCGGCGCGGGTGGATGCTTCTGGTCGCCGGCCGACCACACACGCCCGTCCGGCAGCAGGAGCGCCGTCGAGTGATAGCCGCGATCCTCGATCTGGGCCGGCCCCAGGCGCCACGTCTTGGTCGCGGGGCTGTACAGCTCGACCTGCCGCAGCCGGCCTTGGGGGTCAACCGCGTAGGAACGGTCGGCGACGGTGTACCCGGTGCCCCCGCCCACGGCGACCATCGAGCGGTTCGGCAGCAGAACGGTGTTCTGGCTGGAGCGGGGGAGCCTCAGGGAGGGGCCGTTCTTCCACCCTCCTTCCGTCCACGGGTGCTGCACGTGGAGCGTCGCCGTCGATGCCGTGGCCGGGCGGTTGCCCTCCGCCGTCCTTGACGTTCGGGTCGTAGCCGCCGATCTCGGTGACCTGCCAGGAGCCCCATGGGGGGCCGGGATCGAGTACCGCGTTGCCACCGATCCGGTTCCTGGACATGCGGGGGTATTCAGTCCAGGTGAAGCCGCCGGTCCGGAGCACGGCGGAGTCGTACCGCCCGGGGCCGGCGAGCAGCACGCTGGAGTCGGGAAGGGTGAAGAGATGGGGATAAAGAGAGGTCGTGCGCTCGGCGGACGGCTTGAGGCTCAACGAGCCGACCCCGCCAAGCTGCTGGGCGGCCGTGAAGACCTCGAGATCGTGGTTCAGGTGGGCGCCGGGCGCCTCTTCCGTGAATCCGCCGAGAATGGCCGTCCGCCCGTCGGCGAGCTCGACCTGCCCCGGGTACCAGCGGCCGGCGTTCATCTGGGGCTGTTCGGTCCACGTCTTCGTCCAGGGGTTGAAGGTGTAGACACGGTTCAGCCCCCCGAAGCTCGAATACGCGTCGTCGGTGTACTGGTCCGGCCAGACGATGTTGCCGCCGGTCACCAGGACCTCCCCGCTGGGGAGCATCGACAGCCCGGAGCAGACGATGGGCGCCGTATCCGTCCCCTGGGGGCCCGGCCCGTCCGGGTCGATGCTGGGCGGCGGAACCTCGGTGAACGCATCGCTTCCGTAGCCCTTCGCCGGGTCCCAGACGGCCGCGTTGCCGCGGTTGCGGGGCTCGTTCGGGAACGCCGTCCCCCAGAACATCACCTCGCCGGTGGGGAGCATGGCGGCGTGGACGGCGGCGTGGGGGAGCCTGAAGGGAGCACGAGTCCAGCGCCCGACCTCGCTCGCGCTCGGCGCGGCGGCGCTTGCGGTGAGCTCCGCGAACTGTTCGGCCTCGCGCCGGTCCTGCCTTCGCGAGCTGCCGCTCCTCGCTCGGCGACAGCCTCTTCCCGCCGGCCTGAGCGGCCCGCGCGTGCGCATGCTCGGCGGCGTGCTCGTGCCCCAGGAGCATGGCTTCGGCTGTCTGAATCTGCGCCTCGGAGACATTCCCTCCGGCCGGCGAGGGCTCGCTCGCCCGCGCGCCTGCCGCCACCGCCGACGCGAGCACGACGAGCACAATCGGAAACCTGCCGACACCCCATCGGAACTTACGAACACTCCCTCGCAAACGCCGGCCGATCCTATCGTCGGTCAGTGGGTGACGCAATGGCCAACTGGAGGGCGGCGCATGGTCCAAATCGCGGGAGCCGTTTCGGAGAGGGCGGGCCGAGCGTGGTACGGTGGCCCCATGGTCGGTGCCGCACGGACGCGCGGTCGGGGGGGTTCTCGTTTCCGCTAATCCCACGCCTGCTCTACGCGGGGCGTCGCCGGTGCCCGTAGTCCGGAGCCTGGTGGCGGGGCTGCTGTGCGCGCTGGGGGCGCTGTGGGTTGCGTCGCCGGGGACGGCTGCCGCGGCCTGTCCGCCGATCCAGGACAAGCCCGGCGCGATACCGCACGTCCACTACGAGGGCACCCGGCATCTGACCTACTGCCAGCGCGTGACGGTGAAGCCGGGGCAGAACATCATCCGGCTCAACGGGTCGAACCTCTTCCCGCAGCAGCCCGGATACATCACCCGATTCGACCCCGAGCTCGTCTACCCCAACGGCGCGGTCCCTCGCGTGGACGTGGTCCATCTCCACCACGCGGTGTGGGTCGTGAACGGCGGTCCGCAGTTCGCGGCCGGCGAGGAGAAGACGATCATCCAGGCCCCGAGGGGATTCGGCTGGCGGTCGGTCCCTTCTGACAACTGGTTCCTTAACGACATGCTCCACGACCTGGTCGGAAGGTCGCAGACCGTGGACATCGTGTGGCGGATCGATTTCGTGCCCGACACGTCTCCAGCGGCCGCATCCATCAAGCGGGTGCGCACCAGGTGGATGGACGTGGCCGGGCCGAGTCCGCGGGTCGGAGTTTCCAGCCCGATCTACCCGGTGTTCGACGCCTTGCGAAGGATGGGCCAGAACGATCGCTACACGTTCCCCGACCAGGCGACCGGCGCCCAGCGCAACTTCATCGGTGACTCGCAGACCTGGACCCCCAACCAGCCGGTGACCCTGATCAACACGGCGGGCCACCTCCATCCGGGCGGCCTCAGCACCAGCCTTCGAGTTCGCCGTGGAAACACGGTCAAGGGGTTGTTCCGTTCCAACGCCCGCTATTACGAGCCGGCCGGGGCGGTGTCGTGGGATGTCTCGATGGGGGCCACGCCTCCGGGTTGGCGCGTGAAGCTCCGGGCGGGCGACAGGTTGAGCGTGGCCGCGACCTACGACACAGGACGGGCGGACTGGTACGAGGTGATGGGGATCATGCCCGTGGCCGTTTACAACGGGACCGACGTCGGCGGCCAAGACGCGTTGAGCAACCAGATCCCACAGCAGAATGTGCTGACGCACGGGCACCTCGCCGAGAACAGGAATCACGGGGGCGACCCCATGGGCCTTCCGGACCCGCGCACCCTGCCGGCTGTGGCGCCCGTCGACCCGATCGGAATCGACGAGTATGCGTACGAGCAGGGAGACATGTACGCGCCGGGGAGCGGCAGGTACCCGCCGCGGGTGCCCGAAGGGCTGAGCTTGACGTTCCTGAACCAGGACGCGGAGCAGTCCCAGAACGTCTTCCACACGATCACGGGGTGTAAAGCGCCGTGCAACCGTTCACCGGGGATCGCCTACCCGATCGCCAACGGGCCAAGAAGCCTCGACTCTGGCCAGCTCGGCTTCAACTACGCGGGCTTCGGCGGACCGGCCGTCGGCCGCGACACGTGGGACACCCCACAGAACCTCAGCCCGGGCACTTACACATACTTTTGCCGGGTCCATCCCTTCATGCGTGGTAGCTTCCGGGTGGTCCCGAACTAGCAGTCAGTAGCAGTCAGCGATAAGGGGGAGTCTTGTGACGCAGACATCGAAGCTTGAGCCTGGTCGCCGTTTGTGGGCCATGCCGATCATTGCCATGGCAGCACTCGCCGCGGCCACGCTTGTCGCGATCGCGCTGATCGCGCCGGCGACGTCGCAGGCGGCGGAGCGGGTCCGGGTGATGACCCGCAACGTCTACCTCGGAGCTGACCTGACGCCCGGAACTGACGCGGCCACCGTCCAGGAGTTGGTCAACGCCGCCGGCGGGATCCTCAACGAAGTCGACCAGAACAGGTTCCCGGTCCGAGCCAGGGGGCTCGCCCAGGAGATCCGCAACCAGAACCCGGATCTGATCGGGCTCCAAGAGGCGGCGCTCTGGCGTGACGCGCCGTGCTCGGATGATCCCTTCGACTTCACCGCGACTCATGTTCGGCCCGGTGGGGACTTCCTGGGGCTGCTCCTCAGCCAGCTCAACCAGGATCGGCCGCGTTATCGCCTCGTGGTCACCCAGCCCGAGTTCGACTTCCAGGTTTGGGCGAACACCGATGGCGACGAAGGCACTGGTTCGCCGTTCGGCTGTGAGATCCAGGGGCGGCTGACCATGCGTGACGCCATCCTCGTCCGCACCAACAGCGGAGTCCAGACATCGAACGTTCAGAGGGGCAATTTCGACACGCTGCTTCAGGTGGAGCCCGCGGGTGTTGACATCGATGTCACGCGCGGGTGGACGAGCGTCAATGCCAAGGTGAGGAACGCGCCGACGTTCCGCTTCGTGAACACGCACCTCGAAGCGTTCGACAGCCAGGCGAGTAACCCCACCAACCAGGACACGAACCTCCCCAGGGGCGGGGTGCGCCGGGCGCAGGCTCAGGAACTGATCGCCCCAGGCGGGCCGGCAACCGGCAGCCTCCCGGTGATCCTGCTCGGTGACCTGAACTCCGACGTCACGACCGCGACCAATCTCGGCGACGCGTCCGCCCATCGGTTGCTACGGAACGCGGGCTTCGTGCAGCGGGACACGTACAACCCGCTGAGCTGCTGCCTCAATTCGTCCGTGCTCACGGCGGGCGGAGGCGGAAGCGTCTCGGACTTCGACCACAAGGTCGATCACGTGCTGACCGACACTCCAGGCCGGGTGAACCTGGTCAGGTCGACGGTGACGGGTCGCTTCCCCGTGAACGGGTTCTGGAGCTCCGACCACGCCGGCATAGCCAGCGCCCTGGGCATCGGGTTCTAGGCACACGAGGGCGTGTGCAGGCCGGCCGCCTCCGATGGGCGGCCGGCTACGGCGTAGCGTCGAGCGCGTCCGCGGTCAGGTCCACCCACCTTCTGGATTCCGCTTCCTTGAGCCAGAGGCGGGTAAACGCCGGCTTGTCTTTTGCATTCCCTCCATTCGGTACTCACTAGCAGGAGGCTCGGTTTGCGACAGGAGCTAGACGGGCAGGGGGAATCCCATGGCGGGCAGGGAGACTCCCATGCGATGCTCAATCCTCGCGGCAACGGCGGTGGTCCTCGCCTTGTTCGCAGCCCCCGCGATGGCCGACGTACATCTGTCTCCCAGTGGCTCCGACTCAAGTCCCTGCACCAGGGCTGAGCCTTGCCGCACCATGGAGCGCGGCCAGAGTGTCGCCTCGAGCGGACAGACGGTCTGGATGGAACCTGGCACCTACGGAGAGCGGGGCCAGTACACGACCCTATCCAAGCCTCGGCATCACCTACTCGGGCTTCCTTGGACGGCATCTCCCCATCCTGCACGGCAAGTTCAAGCTCGCGGGCGCGCGAGTTCGCCTGCGGCTCGTGAGGGTCGAGGGGCCGACCGGGAACGTCGGTGGGAACGCTGGCTGCGCCGCGCACCCCGGCGAATCCGTCCTCGTCCATATGAAGGGAAACGACACCCGTGTCTTTGCTTCCGAGGTCAGCAACTCGTATGGAAATGCCGGGATATACGTCTCAGGGGATCCATCGGGGATCCAGATCGACCACAACTTCATCCACGACAACGGCGGCTTCGGGGTTTGCGGGACGAGGTATGAGAACGGCCAGCACGGCATCTACTGGTCGAGCGGGTCGGGGTCGATCACGCAGAACTCGATCGTCCACAACTGGACCCGTGGGGTGCAGCTTTACTCGCGCCCGCACGATGTTCACGTCGCCAACAACACCATCATCTGGAATGGGCGGGCGGGCGTGATCCACGACTCACATGAGAGCGGCGGAAACGTGGTCGCCAACAACATCATCGCCGGGAACGCTTGGAACGGCCAAGGCGGCATCTACTACCGCTCGGGCGGCACCCCGGTGGTCAAGAACAACCTGCTGTGGCACAACAACGACGACCTGATCGACGTGGGCTGCTCGACGTGTCGCACGGCCGATCCGCGTTTCGTCGGCGCAAACATTGACTCGCCACCTGCGCCCCTCAGCGTCTTTCGGCGCTGGACCGAGGCCGAGGCTCGCTCACTGTTCCTTCGCCTCAAGCCCACCAGTCCCGCCATGGGATTTGCTGGTCCGGATTGGGCGCAAGGCATCCACGGCGGTGTCAAGTAGCCGGAGTGCGCAAACGGCTTCGTCAAGCGATGCCGGAGGCAGGACTCGAACCTGCGACACGCGGATCATGATCGTGACGAAGGACCGGATCCGGCTTATCCAAGCGGTTCACTTAGTACGTTTAGGTCAGAGATCGTTTGACTGCCGCCGTTCCAGCCCGGGTCGCGATGGTCCGCGGAGCCGCCGCCGGCGCCCTCGCGGCCGGGATCTGGGCGGTCCAACAGCCGCTCGACAAACGGCTCCTTCGCAGCGACTACGACGACGTCGAGCTGCTCGGCAAGCTGGTCACGCGCCGGCCGCTATGGCGGGTCGCGGGGACGCTCTTCCATCTGGCCAACGGCGCGATATTCGGAGCCGGTTACGCGAATCGTGGACCCGCGACTGCCGGGCCCGCCCGGGGCACGCGGAGTGCTGGCCGCCCAGATCGAGCACCTCGCCCTGTGGCCGCTGGTTCGGGTCACGGATCGCTACCACCCGGCGCGCAGGGAGCTCACGACTTTGACCGGCAACCGCCGCGCGTTCGCGCAGGCGACCTGGCGGCATGCCCTGTTCGGGCTTGTGCTCGGCGAGGCGCTGGCGCTGGCAGAGGAACCTGGCGCGCTTGCCACTTCCCGATACCGGCGGCGCGCCATCGCGGCGATCCCGGTCAAGCGAGGGGGCGGCCGCAAGGCCGCCCCCTCGTTACCCCTGGCTCGACGCTAGCGCGCTAGTGGTGGTGGCGCTCGGTGACCCGGGCGCGAACCTTCGCTCGCCCGAGTTCGAGACCGCGGGTGAAGGCGTTGACATTGAACGTGTCATTGAGCGCCGTCGCGGCAGTAGCGGTAAGCCGAGCCACGACGTTCTGCACGACGACCCGGTGGTCGCCCTTGCGGACCTTCGCCTTGCTCAGGTCGAGCCGCAGGATCGAGACTCGCGCGTCGCCCACCTTCGCGGTCAGGTTCGGCTTCGAGTCGATGTTGATGAGGAACCTGCGCAGGTCGAGGTGCGTCGAGCCCGCGGACAGGCGAATGCCGCCGCTGTGACGGATCTGTCCCGCCAGCGTCTCGGCATCCACCTTGCCGCCGGTGATCGGGAAGCCGAAGCGCGCCCCGCAGGCGTGGGCCGAGCGGATCGGCGACGCGGCCACCCCGAGGCTGTCGAGGGCATCAGCGGCGCCGGGGCTGATCCTGAGCACGGTCTTTCCGCCCTTGACCTTCAGCTGCTTGTCATCTGGCCTGGGCGATCGGGGCCGCCACCGCCACCGCGGCAAGCGACTGCCACGAGGGCGATTGCGCGGATGGAACGGAACATGTGAGACTCCTTCCGGAGGTGGGACAATATCTGGACAAGCACTATACAGAATCTGGACGACGAACGGAGGTCGCGGCAGGTAGCGGTGAAGCGCTCATCGAGGAGGCGACTCCGGGTCGATGATCGGATCGGGGTAGTCGAATGCCCGTCGCAGGCCGGGCTCGAGGCGCCACGGCTCGTGGACGGCCCGGCCGCTCAACTCCTGCAGCTCCGGCAGGTAGCGGCGGACCCACTCGCCGTCGGGGTCGAAGCGGTGAGCCTGGCGGATCGGGTTCAGGGCCCGGTTGGGGCGGGTGTCGTTGCCGGTGCCGGCGGACCACTGCCAGTTGCCGACGTTGGAGGCGAGGTCGGCGTCGACCAGCAGCCGCTCGAAGTGCGCCGCGCCGAGCCGCCAGTCGATCCCGAGCCGCTTTGTCAGGAACGAGGCGACGATCAGGCGGGCTCGGTTGTGCATGAAGCCCTCCTCGGCAAGCTGCCGCATCCCGGCGTCGACGATCGGATACCCGGTTCGCCCCTCCCTCCAGCGGTCCAGCGAGCGCTCGTCCGTGCGCCAGCGCCGACGGCGGGGCCGGTAGTCGGCGTACGGCAGGTCGGGCCGCGCCGCCAGCACCTGGTGGTGGAAGTCGCGCCAGCAGAGCTGCCGGGCGACGGCCTCGCCGCCCCAGCGGTCCTCGGCCCGGGCGAGCAGCTCGTTCGCCGAGAGGCAGCCGAAATGCAGATAGGGGCTGAGCCGGGAGGTGGCGTCCGCCGCGAGCTGATCCGCGTTCTCCACATAGGTCTCCCGACCGCGCCGCAGCCAGCGCTCGAGCCGGGCCCGCCCGGCGGTCTCGCCGCCCGTGGGCAGGCCTTGGGCGGGCGCCACGTCGGCGAGGCGCCGCATGTCGGGCGGGGACTGATCCCGAACTCCGGGCGGCAGGGAGAGTCGCCGCGGCGCCCGCGAGGGGGTCCGCCGCTTGGCGGTGCGCCAGACCCGCCAGTAGGGGGTGAAGACCCGGTAGTGGTCCCCGGCGGCGGGGACGAGCTCGCCGGCCGGGACAACGGTGACGCCGGGGAAGGTGCGCAGCGCCAGCCGCTCGCTCGCGCATTCCTCGGCCAGGCGCCGCCTGCGGCGACGGGCGTACCCGCTGACGTCGTCGCTGAGATAGATCCCGTCGGCCTCGCTCTCCCGCGCCAGTCGCAGCGCCTCGGCGACGGCATCGCCGCGGCGCACGACAAGCCGCGCCCCGCGCTTGCGCAGCGAGCCGTCCAGGTCACCGAGGCTGTCGAGGAGGAAGGAGAGTCGGTTGGGCGCCCCGCAGCGCCCGGCCAGCAGCGCACGATCGAGGACGAAGGCGGGGACGATGCGCTCCGCGTCTCTGACCGCGGCGGCGAGAGCCGGCTGATCGTGCAGGCGCAGGTCCCTGGTGAAGAGCACGATCAGGGTGCGCATGGGGGGCGAAGGTAGTATCGGCTCGGGTGGCTCGCAGGGCACTGGTAACCGGAGCGACTGGCTTCATCGGTGGGCGGCTGGCCGCCTCCCTCGCCGATCGAGGCTGGGAGGTGCGCTGCTTGGTGCGCGACCCCGACAGGGCCGGCTCGCTGTCTGTGGGCGGGCTGGAGCTCCACCGGGGAGACGTCCTCGACGCGACCTCGCTTCGGGGCGCGGGGGAGGGCACGGAGGTCGCCTATTACCTGGTGCACGCGATGGGCCGCGGCGGCAAGGGGGACTTCGAGGAGCGTGAGCGGCGCGCCGCCCTCAACTTCGCCGAGATGGCCGTGCGCGAAAGGATCGGCCGGGTCGTCTATCTGGGTGGACTCGGCGATCAACCGCAGTCCAAACATCTGCGCAGCCGGCACCGCACCGCTCAACTCCTGGCCGAGAACGGGCCCCCGCTGACCTACTTCCGCGCCGGCATGGTCGTCGGCGCGGGCAGCGAGTCCTATCGCACGCTCCGCTACCTCGTACAGAGGCTGCCGGTGATGATCGCTCCGGCCTGGCTGGCGACGCCCACCCAGCCGATCGCGATCGACGACGTGGTCTCCTACCTCGCCCTGGCGCCCGACGTTCCGGCCTCCCGCGGCAGGGAGGTCCAGATCGGCGGACCGGACGTCCTCTCCTACGGAGACATGCTCGACCGCATGGCCGAGGCCCTCGGTCTCCGGACCCGTCGCAGGCTGCCGGTGCCGCTGCTCACCCCGTGGCTGTCCTCCCTGTGGATCGGCCTCGTCACCCCGGTCGACGCGGCGATCGCGCGGCCGCTGATCGAGGGGCTCTCGACGCCGACCACGGTCACCGATCCCTCGGGAGCTGCGCGCTTCGACGTCGACCCGATTCCCTTCCTCGACGCGCTGCGCCGGGCCTTGGCGGAGGATCCGGAGGCGCCCGCCATGCGCAAGACCGGAGTGCGCCTGCTCTATGAGGAGGTCGAGCAGCTGCCCCCGACGGGTCCCTTGGAGTCGGTCCACAGCGTGGAGTTGCTGCCGGCTCAGGCTGCTTCCGCGGAGCCCGACCGCCGTCTGCTCGAGCGAGCGGGTGATTCCTACTGGCGCTATCTCGGCCGACGCTTCCTGGGCGTGATCCGGGCGGTGAGCCGGCAAGGCCATCCGGCGGTGGTGCTGCTCGTGCGGTCGCTCGTCCTTCTGCGCTTCGGTCCGCCACGGTACGCGCGCCTCGACCGAGGTGGCTCGATGACCTGGCCGATCGTCGATGGGTTGCTCGTCTCCCGGGAAGGGCGGGAGCGCGGATTCCTGCGCCTCTCCATCGAGCGAACCGGTCAGGACGAAGCCCCGGGAGCCGCGACCCTGAAGGCGACGATGGAGGTGCACGACTTCTACCCCTCGATTCGGAGCAGAGGGCGATTGGCGAGGCTCGGGACCAGGCTCTACGGCGCCACGCAGCGGCGCGTCCATCGGCTCACGACCCGAGGCTTCCTGCGCTCGCTCGCCGGGCTCGATCTTTCGGACTGAGGGGCCCACCGCGGGATTCTTGGTCCCGCTAGTGAAGCGCCGCTTGGCAGCGATCAGCCGTTGTGGCGCCTGCGCCGACACCCGCCGCGACCAACCCGGCTTCGCACAGAGCATCTGCACGTCGTTGAGCCGGCCCTCCAGGAACCCGGCCTCGGAGATCGCGAAGTAGAACTCCCACAGCCGCCGGAAGCGCCGGTCATAGCCGAGCTCCTCCAGCGCGGGGCGCGGCGGCACGAAAGCGCTCGCGCCAGGCGCGCAGCGTGAGCGCGTAGGAGGGCGAGATGTCCTCCAGCCAGACGGTGCGCATGTCGGTCTGGGAGGCCAGGCAGCGATGGATCACGCTCCATCGAGGGCAGGCAGCCGCCGGGAAAGATGAGCTGGTTTGCGAAGCTGCGGGTGGACTTCTCCGCCTCGTAGGCGCGGTCGTCGATGCAGATCGCCTGCAGGAACATCAGGCCGTTCGGCTCGAGCAGCTCCGAGCAGCGGCGGAAGAAGAGGTCGAAGTACTCCCACCCGACCGCCTCGATCATCTCGATCGAGACGAGCTTGTCGAAGCGGCCCTGCAGCTCGCGGTAGTCGGCGTCGAGAACCGTCACTCGCTGCTCGAGGCCCGGCGGCGCGCACCCGGCTCTCCGCGTAGTCGCGCTGCTCGCGAGAGATCGTCGTCGTGGTGACGCGGCAGCCGTGCTCGCCGCGCGGCGTAGACGGCGAGGCCGCCCCAGCCGGTGCCGATCTCGAGCAGGTGGTCGTCGGGGCTCAGCTCGAGGCCGCGGCAGATGCGCTCGAGCTTGTTGCGCTGCGCCTCCTCGAGCGACTGGTCCTCGTGCTCGAAGCAGGCGCTCGAGTACATCATCGACTCGGTGTCGAGGAAGGTCTCGAACAGCTCGTTGCCGAGGTCGTAGTGGGCGGCGATGTTGCGCCGTGCGCCGCGTCGGGTGTTGAGCAGCGGCAGCATCGCGAGGCGGTGAGCCGGTCGGGTGACGGGAGCGAGACGGCGCCGCGCTGGGTCGAGCCGAAACATCTCCCGGGCACCGATGCGAAGCAGCGCAACCAAATCCTGGGTGTCCCAGAGCCCGTCGGCGTAGCTCTCGCCGAGGCCGACGCTGCGCCGGCGCGAGACCGCCTCGTAGAAGCGGGGGTCGTGGACCTCGATCGCCGCGCGAAGCTGGGCGTCGGGCGGGCCGAAGCGCTTCGCCCTGCGCCGGAGTAGGTCTCGTGCAGCTCGATCTGCCCCGATCGGATCCGGGCGAGGACGGCGTGAACGGCGCCGCGTGGCAGGGCGCTCACCGCGCCGCGCTCCGAGGATGGGGGTGGAAGGGTGCGCCCTTGAGCTTGAGCCCGGCCGCGTTTGCGTAGATGCGCGCCAGTGTCGCGATCGTCATCGGTGGATAGCGCAGCAGCAGCCCGACCATCCGTGCTCGGGTCAGCTCGCGCCGGCGAAGCGTCATGGTTGCGGCGAATACCTCGCTGCCGGCCTCGAGGCTTCTGATCCCCACCCGCAGCTGATCACCGGGCTCCCCGACCGAGATCTCGTAGTTCTGCATCCATCGGTTGGAAGGGAGATACGTGCATCCCCTTCTCGAACCCGGCGTGGATCGTGCTGGAGGATTCTCGTGAGCGGCCGTCGAGCACGTACGAGGTGCGCTCACCCCACGGGGTGTTCGTGACCTCCGCGATCACCGCCTCGACACTACTCCCGTCACTGCCGTAGAGGAAGAAGAAGGACACGGGGTTGAAGCCGACGCCGAGGTAGCGTGGGTTGGCGAGCAGCCTCACGGGGCCCGCCGGCCGGCGCCCGATGCGGTCGAGGGAGAGGTCGCGTGCCCTCTCGGCGAGGGGGAGGGGGCTATCGCCGAGGTAGTCGTCGCGACGCAACCGTGCGGGCGCCGGCCGGCGGGCGGACCAGAGGGGGATCGCGGTCGAGCAGCTCGGGCAGCTCGGCGAGATCGAACAGCGGCAGGAAGATCCGATAGCGGAAGGCGTGGGGCACGGGGCCCCGCCGCCGGTGCGCGACCCAGCCCTCGTAGATCGCCGAGGCGCTCATGCGGCCTCCGCGAGCTCGACGGAGCCTGCTCGGGGAGCGCGACCACGGCGCCGTCCTCGTCCGGCCGAGCAAGCGGCCCGCGCCCGCCGAGCGCCTCGCGACACGCGCAGCGCGGACCAAACTCCGTCCTCGTGGAAGCCCCAGCGCCAGTAGGCGCCGCAGTAGTGGGTGCGGCGCACGCCGGAGATCTCTGCCCAGCGGGCCTGCGCCTCGGACTCCCTCCGGCGTGAAGACGGGGTGGGCGTAGTCGATCACCCGGATCACCCTGTCCGGATCGATCGCCTCGGTGCGGTTGAGAGTGACGAGGAACTCGCGGTCCGCGTCGAGCGACTGGAGGCGGTTCATGTGGTAGGTGACCGTCGGTGCGGCCCGTCGCCTCGCTCGGTCAGGTGGTAGTTCCAGCTCGCCCAGGCAGCGCGCCGCCGCGGCATCAGCGCTCGTGTCGGTGTGCAGCACCGCCTCGTTGCGCTGGTAGGGGATCGCTCCCAGGACCTGCGGCCTCGGCGGGGCTGGGATCGGCGAGCAGCGCCAGCGCCTCGTCGGAGTGGACCGCGAGCACGACCTCGTCGAAGCGCTCGCGATGCGCCGTCCAGCTCGACCGTGACGCCGTCGGCGGTCCACGGGCGAGCGGACCGGACCGGAGCGCGCAGGTGAACGCGGTCGCGGAAGGGCGCGATCAGCGCCTCGACGTAGCGGTGCGAGCCACCGGCGATCGAGCGCCAGGAGGGTCGCCCGCGCAGCTGCAGCACACGGTGATTCTCGAAGAACTCCGCGAGGAAGCTCGGCGGGAAAGCTCCACATCTGACGGGGGTCCGCGGACCAGACCGCCGAGGCCTGCGGCACGAGCAGCCGCTCGACGAAGTACTCGGAGTAGCCGCCGTCGGCGAGGAAGCGGCGGAGGGACGGTCCGTCGTCGCGGCTGCCGACCAGCTTGCGAGCCTCGCGGTTGAAGCGCACGAGGTCGCGCAGCATCCGGTGAAAGCGCGGATCGAGGGCGTGCCCGGGCCGGGCGAAGAGCCCGCGCGGCCCCCGGGTCGCCCACTCGAAGTCGCCCCGGTCGTCGGAGACCGAGAAGCTCATGCTCGCCGGCTGGGAAGCGAACACCGAGCTCGTCGAGCATCCGCTCGAAGTTCGGGTAGTTGAGCTCGTTGAAGACGATGAAGCCGGTGTCGACGGCCCAGCTGCCCGCCGTCGGTGCTCGACCTCGACGGTGTTGGTGTGGCCGCCCGGGTAGGAGCCGGCCTCGAACACGTGGACGTCGTGGCCGGCGCGGTTAAGCTCGGCGGCGGCCACCAAGCCGGACACCCCGGCGCCGACCACCGCGATCCGCTCTCTCCGCCGCGCGTCGCTCACGCTCGCACCCCCTCGAGCGACCGCGGCAGCTCGAGCTCGTTGAGGCGCTCACGGAGGCCCCGTTGGGCCCGATCACCGAGACGGTTGAAGGCCAGTCGCAGCAGTGGGTCGAAGAGTCGCCGGGCGCCCTTCAACCGCAGCTCGGCGTCCCAGACCACGGAGCTGCCGCCGTCGGCGATCGGGCGGATGCGGGCCTCGTCGCGGACCGAGACGCCCTTGGTCTCGGCGGCGAAGACGACGTGGGTGGGCGGCTCGACCGCCACGGTCACGTAGGGGAGGCTGAGCCTGCTGCCGAGGAAGCTGACCTCGAGCTCGTAGCGGGCGCCAACCGTCCTGGCCTCCCCGGAGGTGAGCCGGATGTCCTCGACGCTCGGATCCCATTCGGCGACCGAGCGGAGGTCGGCGAGGTAGCTCCAGACCTCCGCCTGCCGGGTGAGGGCGAGGTGACTGTTCCCTTGTATCGGGCCATTTCGTTCTCCTTCTTGGTTGGGGGTTGACGTCAGGCGGACGGATTCGCCACGCCGTGCCGAGCGTTGGCGGGCCTCGCGAGCCGCTCGCAGAAGTCCCACAGGCGCTCGCGCTCGGCCGCCGTCTCGCGTGTCCAGGGGACACGGTGCTCGGGACGCGGGGCGCGGTCGTGCCAAAACCCGCCGCTGGCGGGTTCGAGCGACGGGACGGTCGCCAGCCAGACGATCGTGTCGGCGCCCTGGGTTGCGTCGCGAAGCAGCGGCCGCATCAGCCGGCGGAAGCGGGGCAGGGACGAGCGAAGCCCGCCGGTGTCGGCCCAACCGGGGTGCATGGCGTGAAAGGCGACGCCGTCGCGGGCGTGCCGCTCGGACCAGAGGCGGTTGAGCACCACCTCGGCGCGCTTGCTGTGCGCGTAGAAGGCGGGACCGTCGAACTCCCGGCCCTCGAGCTGGGGATCGTCGGCATTGAGCTTCGCCGAGTACATGCCGCCCGAGGACACCGTGATCACTCGCGAGGGAGCGGCGGCGCGCAGCGACGGCAGCAACAGGCCGGTGAGCAGGAACGGCCCGAGGACGTTAGTCGCGAAGGTGCGCTCGAGCCCCGCGGGGGTGCGCTCCCGCCGCTGCGTGAGGACGCCGGCGTTGTTGACGAGCAGGTCGAGCGTCGGCTGACGTGCCAAGAACTCCTCGGCGAAGAGACCGACCCGGGAAGGATCCGAGATGTCGCAGAGCTCGGGGACGAGCCGCTCGCCAGTGCCCAGCAGGCGGGACTCGATCCTGGAGACGGCCCGAGCGGTCCGCTCTTCGTCGCGGCCGAGCAGGTGCACGGTCGCGCCGGCCCTCAGCAGGCCCTCGCAGGCCGCTTCGCCGATTCCCGCGCTGCCCCCGGTGACCAGGGCTGTTCGTCCGCTCAGGTCGCCCGCGATCGCGTCCTGGTGACGCAGGCCGCGCAGCGAGAACCCCAGCCGCGAGTAGCCCGGCACGACGGTGAAGTCGAGCGCTCGGTCGAGCGGGCGCGGGGTCATCGGGCCGGCGCTCCGTGCTCCTCCGATGCGTGCATCGAAGCGCTCACCTCTCCGAAGACCTCGCGACCCTGCTCGAAGCGGATGCGATCACGCCGCTCGTTGACGATGCCCCAGGCGATCAGGCTCAGGGCGAGCGAGACGATCCCGAACACGACGGTCCCGTAGATGAAGATCACCAAGGTCATCGCCGCTCCTCCCGTCCATCGGCCGGCCGGTGGGGCTCGCGGCGCGGTGCGATGAAGGCGCCGAGCGCGAGGATCGAGGGCACCCAGATGGCGACGAAGATGCCCTCCGTCTCGTCGCCCGCGAAGTAGAGAAGCACCGAGAGGGCGAAGGAGAGAAGCGCGGCGGCGAGAACGAGCCCCCGCGCCGTCGAACGCTGTGTGAGTCCGCTTTTCATGTCCATGTGTTCACCTGTATAGAGTTCGCCACAGGTTTGTAGAGAGTTCGTCAGGCTTTGTACCAGGTAGACTCGGCGATTGTCAAGGATTTGTCCAATGTCTGAGCGCAAAGGTGAGAAAGACGACGGGGCCGCTGTTGCGGATCGGCGAGCTCAGCCGCCGCACCGGGGTGCACGCCGACACCCTGCGCGCATGGGAGCGGCGCTACGGCCTGCTCAGCCCCGCGCGCAGCGACGGCGGCTTTCGCCTCTACAGCGGCGAGGACGAGGAGCGGGTCCGAGCGACGCGGGCGCTGATCGACTCGGGCCTGTCGGCTGCCGAGGCGGCGCGCCTTGCGCGTTCAGGGGTGGTGCCGTCGCCCTCGCCAGGCGCTGCCTCTCCTGCAAACGCGGACCGACGGTTGCGTGAGGCGCTTGAGCGCTTCGACGAGGCAGAGGCGAACGCTGTCCTGGACGAGGCGATCGCTGCGCTCTCGGTGGAGGCCATGGTGAGCCGCGTCGTGCTGCCGGCGCTTGAGGAGGTCGGTGAGCGCTGGGAGCGCGGAGAGGCCTCCGTGGGGCAGGAGCACTTCGCGACCAACGTCGTACGTGGGCGCCTCGCCGGCCTGGCGCGCAACTGGGGCGTGGGCGCGGGCCCGCTCGCGATCCTCGCCTGCCCGCCCGGGGAGCTGCATGACATCGGCCTGCTCGTCTTCGGCCTCGTGCTTCGTGCCCGCGGGTGGCGGATCGCGTACCTGGGAGCGAACACCCCGATCGCCTCTGTCGCGGAGGCGGCGGAGCGCCTCGCGCCACGGGTGGTCGTGCTGGCGGCGCTAACCGAAGAGCCTTTCACGCTCGGCCGCGGGCGAGATCGCCCGTCTCGGCGAGCGGGCCCGGGTGTTGCTGGCCGGCGCGGGCGCCGACGAGGCGTCCTGCAGCCGGGCGGACGCCGAGCTCCTCTCCGGGGATCCGGTCGCCGCGGCGGAGCAGCTGGCCGGGCGGGGCGCGCCGGAGACGAGTCGATGAGCGCGTTCGAGCGACGGGACCACCGCCGCCGATGTTGACCACCAGAGGCGGGGTCCAGTTCGTGGGGTCCAGTTCGTGTGAGAGGTATCCAGTGGCTGTCCGGTGGCGGGGAGTCCCGTGGTACCAGCCGTGGTACCGAACTGATCGAAAGTCAGCTGACCTCAGAGCACCTCAGCGTGCCTGAGAGATCATGGGACGAGCCGGCAGAACGCCCGAAGGGCTTCTACATAACCCGGAGGTCGTGAGCGGCAAGGCGGCCTTCGGAAGCCCGCCCAATCTCATAAAGCGCGGTGTCAGGCCCGATCCTCGTCGAGGTCGCGCTCCATCGGCATCGTGGCGCTGAGAAGCGGCGACGGCGTCTCGGGGTCGTCCTGGTCGCAGACGAATAGGAAGTCGACCACGCCAGAGTCGATGGTCGCGTGGACGCCTTCAACCTTCCAGCGCGGGTCGATCGTGCGCAGACGGCGGACCGATCCGTCAGCCCGGATCGTGCCGACTACCGAGCCGCGGATCTCACCGTCGTCTGCCTCAGCCGAGGCGCTGAAGCAGACCCACTCCTCGGTCAGGGTCGTGGCGTCCGAGAAGCACAGCGGCACGCCGTCGAGCTCGCCCAGCTGATAGGCGTGCATCGCAGCCAGCTCGTCGGCTTCGATGACGAGGTCCTCGCGGAGCGTGCGCGATAGGTCGCCGAGCTCGAACTCCGCGACGGTGTTGGGTGCCTCGCCCTCGTTCCCGCGGTGAAACAGCCACAGTCGGCTGCCGAGGACAGCCGCCCCCTCTATGTTGATTTCGCCCTCGAGCTCGGCTCGCATGATCTCGTACACGGGCCGCAGGTCGATCGGTCGCGGCTCTCCCGCGAGCGAGCCGTCGGGCCCGAATGACCAGTAGAAGCCGCGGTCGCGGGAGCGCTTGGATCCCGATCCGATGCCGAGTAGGCCGCCGTTGGGCTCGCCGTCGACCGGCGGAAGCGAGGTCAGGCCCTCGAGGTCGGGCTTGTCAGGCTCTCCGCCCGCCTCGGCCGCGGCGGCGAAGACGCGCCGTACCGTTCCGGGACCGCCGCCCGCGAGCTCGAAGACGCCGACCTCGAGCAGATCGTCGCCGATCACATAGGTGAAGTTCCCGCGCTTGGCGATCCCGGACGCCGAAGCGATGTGAGCCGGACGGCCCTCTTCCGGCGGTTCGCTCAGATCGAGATCCCGGAGCCGGCGCAGGTCGAGCGGTGGTAGTTGCTCGTGCGGTGCCTCAACGATCCGCATGTCTCGCCTATACCCGCCGCCGGCTCGTAGTCACGCGCATGGGCCTGCGCGCGCATACCTCGTGCTCGGCGGGATTCGTGTCTAGCGCAGGCCAGCGTTTGACGCGCTCGACGGTCGCGTTCAACGGCCGTGCTACTGGCCTACGCATGGGCGGGCCTCGTGTCCGCCAGGAGGCTTTGAGCCCAAAGGTGGGGTACCAGCCGTGGTACCGAACTGAGCGAAACTCAGCTGATCTCAGAGCACCTCATCGTGCCTGAGAGAACGTGAGGGGAACCGGCAGAACGACCCCGAGGCTTCTCCTAACCCGGAGGTCGTGGGTTCAAATCCCACCCCCGCTACTCAGCGAAGCTGCTCACGAAGATCGTCGCGGTTGCTCACAGCGTGGACCGGGGCGTTCGCCGACCTCGTCGCCTCGTATGCGGGATTGCCGGCGACGCCGCCGATGCCTTCTACGGCGCCTCGACGGTGAAAGTCCGCCCCACGAGCGGGCTCTCGTTTCCGGGGGCGTCGATCGCCCGGACGTAGAAGGAATGGCTGCCGTTTGAGAGCGCCGGGGCCGTGTAGGGGGAGCGACAGGGCCTAAAGGGCCTTGCGTCCACCCGGCAGACGAAGGTCGAGCCGGCGTCCCGCACGGGCGCGCCAACCCTGAAGGAGAAGGTCGGGGTCCGGTCCGAGGTAACGCCTCCCTGAGCGGGCCCCCCGCTGATGACCACCTGCGGTCGGACCCACTCGGCCGAGAAGCTCCTGAAGGCGGAGTAGGAGGGCTTCCTGGTGCGGTTGAACCTGAAGAGCCCCGCGCTGCCGCAGAAGCTGCATCCGGCGCCCCCGGAGGTGGGCGGATCGCGCCACAGGAACCAATAGAGGCGCTGCACGTTCCAGGCCGTGCGGTGCTTCAGGAGCATCTCAAAGGAGTCTCTGAGATAGTCGTCTTGGAGCGCGCCCTTGTTGATGCCGAAGCGGTCGGGGGGCGCCGAGCCCCAGGCGAACTCGCTCAGCCAGAGCGGCGTGGCGCTATCGCCGTAAGTCGTCATCACCGTGCGGAGTTTCACCATCTGACTGCGGAGTTGGTACTGGTGCTCCGCATAGGGGTGCAGGGCAGCGACGTCGAAGTACTTCTTGAACCCGGCCAGCTTGTAGAGGCCTTTGAGGAACTCCCAGGCCAGCGGCTTCCCATAGCCCAGCATCCCCGCGAGCACGATCCGGGCCTGGGGGTCACGGCTCCTGATCGCGGCGTGGGAGATCTTCACCAGCTCGGCGTACTTTTGGATGCCGTGCCCTGTCGTTTGCCCGGGGTTGAAGTACTTTTGGATATTGGGCTCGTTCCAGACCTGCCACGCCGTGACCGGCCAGGGGGTCGCGTTTGCTCCGTACCGCTGCTTGTATGGGCCGTCGTCTCTCCAGTAGGTGCCACCCGGCCCGTAGCGCGCCACCGCTGTCTTGAGGAAGTTCTGCCAAGCCGTCCGGGCGAAAGTGGTCTGCGTTGGGGCGCGCGAGGGGCCCGCGCATACCCAACTCGGGCATCCCCACGCGAATGGGAGCGGCCGGATTCCGTGGCTGGCAAGGCCACCGATGATCCGGTCCGGTTGGCGCCAGTCCCAGGCTCCCTGGACGCGCTTCACCTCCTTCCACTGGAGCAGGAAGCGGGCAGTCCGAATTCGGGCGTCGTCCATGCCGTCCTTCTGCCTCACCCCGTTGACGACGGTCCCGCCGAGGTCTCGAGCATCGAGCTCCGTTCCCTGGGAGATCCCGAAGTACTCGGTCCGGGCCGCCTCCGCCGGGGCCACGGCGAGCAGCGATAACGCGAGCGCAGCGAGAATGAGCGCGAGGCGGGTCACCCGTTTTCCTCCTGCACTACCTCCACGCTGCCTATCCACCGCACTACCCCCTCGACGCTCCCCAGCCACTGGCCGCACAGACTACTGCGGGAGGTGACCCGCGAAACCCGTAATGCCTGGCGCATACCCAAGCGGGGTACTGGCTTCCCAATGACTCCCGGCTGGCGACTGCGAGCGTGACGCGGGCACTGAGTCCACACGGAAGTGGGACCACGCTCGCCCTCTTGGTACCAGCCGTGGTACCGAACTGAGCGAAACTCAGCTGATCTCAGAGCACCTCATCGTGCCTGAGCGAAGGCGAGAGGACTCTGCAGCACGACCGGAGGGCTTCTCATGACCCGGAGGTCGTGGGTTCAAATCCCACCCCCGCTATACGAGAAGCCCCGGTAACACGAGGCTTTTCGCTGTCTGGGGGACCCTATGCTCCGGGGATATGACGCTTCAGCGGATGGACAACGTTCTCATCGTTGTCGACGACCTCGAGGCTGCCAAAGCGTTCTTCGCCGAACTCGGCATGGAGCTTGAAGGCGAGGCGACGAATGAGGGGCGTTGGGTGGACCGCGTCGTCGGGCTCGACGACGTCCGTTCCGACATCGCCATGATGCGGACGCCGGACGGCCATGGCCGGGTTGAGCTGGCGAAGTTCCACACGCCGCCGGCGGTCAGACCGGAGCCGGAAAGCGCGCCGGCGAACACGCTGGGCATACGCCGCATCATGTTCGCTGTCGACGACATCGACGACGTCGTTGCCCGCCTGCGCAGCCACGGTGCCGAACTCGTCGGCGAGATCGCGCAGTACGAGGACAGCTACCGGCTCTGCTTCCTGCGTGGCCCTGAGGGCATCATCATCGGACTGGCCGAGCAGCTCAGCTGAAACCTCCATGGGTGCGGCCCGAGCGCGCTAAGTCCGACCCCGTGATCGCGCTAAGTCCGACGCCGGGATAATTCTCCCGATGGAGGTCACGATGCTTCTCTGTGACGCGGCAGCCGAGTCAGGAGGAAAGCTGTTTGTGCTTGGCGGCGGGTGGTCGATCATCCAGGTTCCGAACATTCCGACGCCGATGGCGCTCGCCGTGAAGATGGCGGTGCCTTGGGATCAGGCGAATGAGCCCCATCAGATAGAGGCCAAGCTGATAACCGACGACGGAGACGAGGTCGAGATCGAAGGGAACCCGATCAAGGCTGAAGGTCAAGTCGAAGTCGGACGGCCCCCAGGAATGAAGCCGGGGTCGCCAATAGATGCACCGTTCGCGTTGAGCTTCGGCCCTGTCTCGCTGCCGCCAGGGGGCTACGTTTGGGAGCTAGCTGTGGACGGCAACGCTCTCGCCCGCGCACCTTTCCGAGTGCTAGGCGACTGAGAACCTGGAGCCGGAACTGCGAAGCCCTCCTTCTGGAGGGTTTGCATGTGGATGTAGCTCCGCGAGCCCCGGGTGTCAGGGCGCGGAGTACCTGACCCGGAGGACCGGCGGCGCTCCGCCTTCGAACGATTCCGCGGCGCGCCTACCGGACCCGGTGACGATCACCGTCAGCGCGTTGCCGGATGCCCAGCCGGGGCGGTTGACGACCTCCTGGATCACCGCCGCCAGGTTCGGCGTCAGCTGCCCGGCGCCCGCGGCGCCGACGGTCTGCCACGCGGGCGGAGACCATGCGACCGAGGCCGTCGTGCGAGGACGCGAAGAGATGTTGAAGGCGGACGTCGCGATCGCCGCTGAGTTGTCGGCTCGCTCCGCCCTGACGACGAAGTTCGCGGCGTTCGTCCCGGTCTCGTCGGCGGTGAACTGCACCTCGGCGTTCACGATCGTTGCCCCGTTGGGAATCTGCACCCCCGTGAATCTGAGTGCCGCGGTCGTCGGCGAACCCCCGGACCCGGACCCGAGGTTGATGTCGCCGTTAGTCCGACGCACCGTGCCGCTCTGGGTCTCATCCGCGTCATCCGCTCCGGCGCTGACCGGCAGGCTGAACAACGGCAATGGGTCGGAATTGAACGTGGCAGTGGTCTGCCTATCGGCGTCCATGGTCAGCTGGCATGAGCCGCTTCCGGAGCAGGCGCCGCTCCAGCCGCCAAAGCTCGAGCCGCCGGCCGGTATGGCGGCCAGGACGACCTGCTCGCCATCGGTGTAGGCCTCGGTGCAGTCGCCGGGACAGTTGATGCCCGGGCCCGTGACCGTGCCGGTGCCGGCGCCCTGAGTCTGGACCGTGAGGGTCCGCTGCAGAGGCGGAGGCGACGCGTCCAGCGACATCTCGTAGAGGAGGCCGTCGTTTTCGTCCGGATGATTGCCGTTGTCCAGGTGGCGATCGACGATCCAGTAGTTCATGGTCGCCGGATCGTCATTCGGATTGGACGAAGGAGCCATGGTGACGTCCGCCACTACCGCATGGCTGGTCGGGAGTGCCGCCATGCTCAAGACGCGGAACAGGGTCCCGTCCTTTCCGACCTCGTAGATGTTGTCGGGGGTCGAGGGATCCACACAGAGGAGCCTGCCGAGGGCCGGATCGATCCCCAGGCCCTCGCAGTCGCCGGCTCCGTACTGGGCGAGATCGAAGTGGGTGACGATGTCGTTTGCGTCGCCGAACACGCCGTTGACCGGGTTGATCCTGTAGATCTCGACCCCGAGGCCGTCGCTGACGAACAGGTGGTTCGTCACCGGGTCATAGGCGACCCCTTCGGGGTCGTCGCTCCCGAAGGTCGAGGTGCGGAAGTTCCTCCTGGTGTCGTCGGCGGTGCCGTAGACGCCGTCGGGCCCAACCGAGACGACGAACACCTTGTTCTTATCGTCGTCCGCGATGAAGAGCCTGCCGTTGGCCGTGTCGATCCCTAGGTCGGCGGGCTCCCCAGAGTAGGACACTACGTTCCCACTACCCACCCCGGAGCCCGTGCGGGTCGCCGTGAACAGGTTGAACCCCTGGAACAGCGGCATCTCGTTGACCTCGGAATCGCTGATCAGCAGCCTGTCCTGGGCCGGCATGTAGGCGATCCCCGCGGGGTCCGGGCTCGACGGGCTGTAAGCGGAGGTGTCGATCGTCTGGACGAGGTCCGGTTGCACCACCTCCGCCGACGCGGGGGATGCAAGCCAAAGCAGCCCACAGCAGGCGGCCATCACGGCGCAAGCCGTGCGCCCGATGCTGGCGGACCATCGCGCGAGAGGGGGCAAGCTCAGCCGCTGGCTGAAGAACATGCCACCACCAACAGCCGCCTGGCTGGGAAGTTGCGGCTATGGGGACGCCTTACTACATTCGGGGGCCACTTGACCGACCGGCTCCCGTGGATCGGCGTAAGAGGCGGGAGCCCGCCGCCGCCGGCTCGCGCCATCGCTGCAAAGCTATCGGCCGGTTCCGCGCATGCGCGTCCTCTTCACCACTCGCGGAAGCTCTGGCCACGTCGGACCGCTGGCTCCTTTCGCGCACGCCTGCCTCCGCGCCGGACACGACGTTCTCGTCGCGGCGCAGCGTCAGTTCGAGCCGAACATCAAACGCGCCGGGCTTCCGTTCGCGCCGGTCGACGAGCCCTCGCGCGACGAGTGGATGCCCTTGATGGAGCAGTTCGCGGAGCTGGACATCGAGACCGCCAACGGCGTGATGATCAGCGAGTTCTTCGCCGGGCTCGATCTCCGCGCCGAGCTTCCCGCCCTGCGTGAGATCGTCGAGATCCGGCGCCCGGACATGATCGTCCGAGAGAGCTGGGAGTTCGGCTCGACCCTTGTCGCCGAGCGCTACGGGATTCCCATCGTCCGCGTCGGGCTGGGGCTCGCCGAGATGGAGGAGCTGACGATCAAGCTGGCCGCGCCGGAGGTCGACAAGGCCCGCGCTGAGCTGGACTTGCCACGCGACCCAGGTGGCGAGCGGCTCGCGGCCGCGCCGCTTCTGACGACGATCCCGGAGGAGCTCGAGGATCCGGCCGTCACGTCGCCGGCGTCGCACGAGCCGCTTCCGCTTCGAGGTCGGTCCCGGTGCTGAGGAGCTACCGGAGTGGTGGCCGGGCAACGAGGATCCGCTCGTCTACCTGACCTTCGGCTCGGTCGCCGCCGGCGCCCATCTGCCCTATTACCCGGCGCTGTACCGCTCGGCGATCGAAGCGCTGGCACCGCTTGCCGATTCGACTTCTCGTGACGGTCGGCGACGCCGCGCGCGAGCTCGAGGAGCTCGGGGAGGTGCCGTCCAACGTCCACGTCGAGACCTGGGTGACCCATGACGACGTGGCGCGACGCGCGGACGTGATCGTCTGCCACGGCGGCTTCGGGAGCACGCTGGGCGCGCTCGCCCACGGCACGCCGCTCGTCGTCTTGCCGCTGTTCAGCAGCGATCAATGGGCGAACGGCGAGGCCGTTGCCCGCGCCGGCGCCGGCATCACGGTCGCCGACGACCGAGCCGCCCGCAACGTCCTCGAGCTGCCCGCAGCCGAGACGGTCGGCGAGCTCGCCGGCGCCGTCGAATCGGTGATCGACGATGCGACCTATCGACGCGAGGCGGTCCGGATCGCGGATTCCATGCGCGCCCTCCCGCCGGTCGACGAGTCGGTGCAGTTGCTGGAGCGAATCGCCGAGAGCTACTCGTGAGGGCGTGAGGAAGCCCGCCGGTAGGTGAACGCGAGGTCGTCACGGTATCCCTGGTCGTCCTCGTTCAATTGCCAGACGCCGGTAAGAGTCGAGCCATCGTCGCTGAGCTTTGCGCTGCAGCGCTGAGCGAACCCCGGGGCATCGCGCTTCAGCGTCAGCTCCCTGTCGTCGAACCCGATCGCGTAGACGCGATGGACGCCCCGCGAGTCGAAGTACTGCATCGAGAGGTCGTTCTCGCCCTCCATCACGCCGATCATGGAGAGTGAGTCTGGAAAGTCCGGGTGCTCGTTGACCGCACGCTGGATCAGGAACCGGCCGCCTTCAAGCCACTCGTAGGTGGACCGCCCGCGAACCACCGTGTCTTCGACCATCGGATGGGTCATCTCGATCGTCCACTCGCCGATCAGCGCCTGAAACGGCTCCAGCTTTGCCTTGGGCTCGACCGCGTGCATGAGCGCTCCTTCGATCGCGTTCAAGCAGCGGCCGCGCGGGTGGCATCGAACGTCTGCCCGGCGGCCCGCAGGCGATCGGCCAGCCCGAGCCCGATGCCGGTCGCCGGGCGTGAGCACGCCGGCGCGGTCGGGCAGCTTGTCGCCGTCGAGCCCGAGCGCCAGCGCGCTCTCGCCGAGCATCACCGACGTCGCGCCGTAGCCCGGGTCGCCCTGCGCTTCGACCCGGCAGACCCAGCGCTCGTCGGCCGGGGTGCGCGCGTGGATCTCGATCACGAAGAATCCCTTGCCGCACGAGCTCCTCCTTCGGCCCCGCGCCGGGTTCCGGCAGCACGCGGTCGAGAACGAATCGCGACGGCGGCAGGGCGAGCCCAGCCGTGAGCGCGGCCATGCCGCCCCCGACGCCGAGCGCCTTCGCGCGACCCGTGAGCGCCGGAGCCGAACGCCATCACCTCGCGGTAGCGGAAGCGCCGCCCGTAAGCCCAGTCCTGGAGCGCGTTGGAGCGGCGCACGACGCGGGTGTTGACCGGTGCCATCACGAACGGGCCGAACCAGGTGCCGAGCTCCTCGGAGTGCTCGGCGCCGCGCAGATCGGCCTCGTCGCCGAGCTCGGGCTCGGCGTCCCGGTCAGGCGACAGCGCGTAGCGGATCGCCGAGGACCTTCACGAGCGAGCGGTCCCGCTTGACGTCGTCGACCGTGCCCTTCAGCGACGCGACCGTGCCGCCGCTGACTCCGCCCCTGACCCGGCGCACGACGAGCGTGGTGTCCGTCAGCTCGCCGGCCGCCTCGTGCAGGACGAGGACCCCGATGTCCGACGGGATCGAGTCGAAGCCGCAGCTGTGGACGATGCGCGCGCCGCTCGCCTTCGCCGGCGCGTCGAACCGCTCGATCGTCTCGCGCATGAACAGCGTCTCGCCGGTGAGGTCGGCGTAGTGGGTGCCGGCCGCGGCGCACGCCTCGACCAGCGCCATGCCGTAGCGGCGGTACGGCCCGACGGTCGTCGCGACCGCGGTCGTCCGCGCCGCGAGCTCGGCGAGTGCTGGCGCCGTCCTTGGAGTCCGCGACGATCAGCGGCCAATCCGCGGCTCGGGCGCCGAGCTCGCTCGCGCACGCGCTTCGAGCTTCTCCTGCGAGCGACCGGCGAGTCCGATGCGCGCCCCGTCGGGCGCCGCGCGCGCCAGATACTCCGCCGTCAGCTTGCCGACGAACCCGGTCGCGCCGAAGAGGACGAGATCGAGGTCACGCACGCGCGGGACCTTAACGATTGAGCTGAAGAGCTTCGCGACTACCCGAGCTGCCGCCCGGGCTGCCCCGAGGATGGCACCGGAGGCCGCACCGATTGCTGCTGGAGTTGGCCGGCTGCCTCCTCGACTCGCTTGGCCTGGCGCTCCACAACCTGCCCGGCGGTCCTCCCAGGGTTGCCCGGGATCGCCGGTGCGTCCGGGACGGGCAGGTTGCGAGGAGCCGGCACGGATCCTGGCTCGTCGCCGTTGCCCGGTCCACCTCCGGGGGTGGGTTGACCGCTGGGACTCGGCTGGTCACCGTTAGCCCCCCCTTCCCCAGAACCGCCGTCCCGGCCACTTCTTGACGGACTTTCATCCTGCTTACCACCTCGAGCGGGAGCCTCAGCCCTCCCGTCAGGCCCTGGGTTTCCGACACCGGGTGCAGCCGCGCCCACGGCGGCGAGCGCCGACACGCCGCGTGGGTTGGCGTGGGTGCTTCCGGGGTTGGTGAGCAGCGAGCCTGTCAAGCCCCCCGTCAGCGCAGTGGCTGTGGCGAGCGCGGCCAGCGCCTTGGCGCCAAGGGCGCCGCCCCCCACCGGGGCTTGGCCCGCGAGCGGGAACAGCATCCGTTGCGGCGCGCCGGACAAGATCGACCAGGCTGCAATTCCGCCGAAGCCCGAGTAGCAGCGGAGGAAGGCCTGGACTGCGTCCGGGTCGAGCTTGGTGGGCGCCTCTTCGCGGAGGATCCGAAAGACGTCGCGGTGTCGCTTCGGGGGCCGATAGACGCGCGTCGAGGTGAGCGCGTCGAAGGTGTCGGCCACGGCGATGATTCGAGCGCCGAGTGGGATCTCGCTGCCGGAGAGCTGTGAGGGATATCCGGATCCGTCGAGCCGCTCGTGGTGATGGGCGACGATCTGTGTGAGCTCATCGTCCCCGATCCGGCTGACCATGTCCGCCCCAATGGATGCGTGGCGCTTGATCACATCGAACTCCTCGTCGGTCAACCTGCCGGGCTTGTTGAGAATGGCCAGTGGGACCACGAGCTTGCCGACGTCGTGAACCGTGGCTGCGAGGCGGATCCTGGCCACATCGGTCGCCGGGAGACCGAGCTTTTTGGCGATCATCGTCGAGTACCGGGCGACCCGACGGGAGTGCCCGTGCGTGTACGGATCTCGCGCCTCCAGGGCGGTGGCGAGCTTCTTCAAGGCCTTGATTTGCGCCTCGGGATCGAGTTCGTCACTCCGCTCGGGGACACCCTTGGTGTCGAGCCCCAGCAGGGCGCCGGCGTCGCCGAGGCGCCGTTCCAGGCGCAAGCGGCGCAGCCAGCCCCACAGCATCAGGTCAGAGAAGAGGAGGTCGCGGGATTCGGGCCGGGTTTGCCAGAGGACGCGACCGCCGTAGGCGACCAGCAACGAGGCGAAGAGCCCGACGGCGAGAAGCGCTACGAAGCCCGTGACCATGCCGGCGACCGCAAGGCCCCACACCAGGCCCGCTGGTGCGAGCGTGACCGTGGCGGTCGCTGCGACGGCATGTGGCAGATACCTGACCGTTCCGTGAGTTGCGTCACCGCCGCCCCGCCCAGGCGCGGCCGCTCCATATGTCTGGAGGGTGATGCCGACCTGGGAAGTGGTCGCGTCCGCCACAACATCTAGATCGGCGGTGGGGGGTGAGATCGTGAGGCGGGGGAGAGCCAGAACCGGCTGCCGCTGGCCGAACAGCCGAGGGACCGAGCGACCTCAGCCGCTTGAGCCTCCGAGTGCCTTCGAGAGCGGCGTGGGAAACCTCGGCACCACACGTGTGCCGGCGAGCCACTCAGTCAGCCGTTCCGACTCCCACTCGAGCGCTCGCACCCCATCGGAGCCGACGTCCTCCAGTAATTGGAGGATGACCTCGCCGCCTTCGCGCTGAACCCACCCGCCCACGATCCGCCCGTCCCACCACACGGTGGGCCCGGCATTGCCGCTGGTGTCGAACAGCTGCTCTCTGTGCGGGCCGAGGTACCAGTCGCGCTCGGACCAACCCATCGTGGTCGGATCGAGGGGCGGCAGGAGTGCGCCCCACGGTGCGACCGGATCGGTCGACTCGAGGTCATCGGGCAGCAGGTACCCGACCTGCCCGTCGAGATCGACCTCAACCGCATTGAGGTCGCCAAGTGCCCCGCGCACGGCCGTGACCGTCGAGCCCAGCCACCACTTGATGTCGGTGGCGGTACCGGGGCCGAACGCGCGCAGCCACTGCGCGACCAGCCTCGCAACGCCCTCCGCCTCTGGCGGAATGGCGAGCTCCTCGCCCAGCCAGGACTTCATGGAGGCCCAGCGCGGCCGAGACGTGGTCCATCGCCCGTCGTTCGACGCGCGAACGATCTGCCCCTCCGCCGACAGCACCGTCAACACACGCGGGCCGACTGACATCTTGCCTCCCCAGGACTTCCCCTTGCCGTAGGCGATGGCGCCCTCGAGCAGCGCGATGTCGTCGCGCAGCTCCGACGACGTGGCCTCCCGCCCGTCGGACAGCGCCGCCAGCACGGCCTTCGAGGCCTCGGAGAGCCAACGCTTGCCGTTGCGTCGCAGCCCGGCCTTCTCGACGTCGCGAATCAGCCTGCGCCGCTCGCTGTCGGCGACCCGGTTGCTGGCCCCTGCCTGGACGATGCCCATGGTCTCGCGGGGGAAGACGAACAGCGTGCGGCGCATCGCCATGTGCTTGACCAGCGACCGCTCGTCGTAGAGGGCACGGTCCAGATCGCCGATCTGCATGCCGTCGACCCGCGCCCAAGCGGACAGGTAGACGGTCGCGGGATCCGTGCCGTGCAGGCAGACCATGCTCCTGGCCGCGTCCACGACGTTCTCCGCGCGATTGGCCGGCGCCACGCGGTGGCGACGGGCCAGCCGGGCTCGACGCTCCGCGACCGTAATCCTGCGCACGCTCGGATCCTGTCACGGCTTCTGTGTCGAGCGTGAGCGAGGCCGCTCGATGACCTCGCAGCAGCATGAAGGCAGGCGTTAGTCTCGGCGGGAGCGATGAGTCCTGGCGCAGGCGCGGGTCTATTGGTCAAACCGGCAACCGCAGGAGGAGCCATGAACACCACCGACACCAAGACGACCAGCGTGAGCAAGGTCGCGAACGTGATCATCCCGGTCGACGACCAGGACGGGATGCTCGCGTTCTTCACCGAGAAACTGGGACTCGAGAAGCGCGCGGACGTGCCTTTCGGCGACGACGAGGGCAACCGCTGGATCGAGGTCGCGCCGAGCGGCGCGGAGACCCCGATCGCGCTGTGCCCCCCGGGCCCGAGCGGCAAGGCCGGCGGCAAGGACACCGGGATCACTCTGCAGACCGACGACATCGATGCCTTCCACGCGCAGCTGCGGGATCGCGGCGTCGACGTCGACCCTGAGATCAGTCGCATGGGCGACCCCGTGCCGCCGCTGTTCTGGCTGCGCGACCCGGAGGGCAACACGCTGATGGTCGTCGAGGTCCGCTGACCAGCTTGCGCTCGGGGCCGCGCTGATGGAGCCACGCGCGCTCTCGGAGCAGGACGTCCTCGTCGGACCCGGCGAAGGAGAGGTGATCACCGACCGGGAGAACCGCGAGGTCGCACTGATCGCGGTCCACGACGACATCACGATGACGCGCTCGCGCTATGGGCCGGGCGAGCGCGGCCCCGACCCGCATGTCCACCACGAGCACACGGACTCCTTCTACGTCCTCGACGGGGAGCTGACGTTCGCGCTCGGGCCCGGCGGCGAGCCGGTCAAGGTGCCGGCCGGCGGGTTCGTCGCGGTGCCGCCCAACGTGTCGCACTCGTTCCGAAACGAGGCCAGCGCCGACGCCCACTTCCTCAACTTCCACACGCCGGACGGCGGCTTCGCCGGGTTCATGCGCGGCGCCCGCGACGGCGCGGACATCGGGTTCGACAGCTTCGACCCGCCGGCCGACGGGGGCAGGCCGGCGTCCGAGACGATCGTCGTCGGCCCCGATGGGGGGGAGCGGGTCGAGGAAGGCAACCGGGTCGCTGTCGTGAAGGCGGTACTCCCGCAAATCTGCTTCCTGGAGTTCGCCTACGACGGGCCGCGCGACGGCCCTCCCGTGCACGACCACGACGACCAGGTGGATTCCTTCTACGTCCTGGAGGGAGAGATCGAGTTCACGGTAGGGGACGCGGTGCACCCCCGCGGTCCCGGCACGCTCGCGTCGATCCCGCGCGGGGTGCGTCACACGTTCCGCCACGTCCGCGACGGCAGGGGCCGCGTCCTCAACATCCACGCCCCCGACCGCGGCTTCGGGGACTTCATCCGCGGCGCGGCGGACTGAGCGCCGCTAGTCCTCCAGGCGCCGAAGCTCCCGCTCCCTGTCGGCGATGTCACCTTCGATCGAGGCGAGCTCGTCTTCAATCTCGGTGACGGCCGCTCGCGCGTCCTTCAGCCCGGACTCCGCCTTCGCGCGTCTCTGCAGAGCCTTCTTCTGTGCGGTTCGTGTGCGCTTCTCGCGACGGCGCAGCTCCGCGAGGGCGGCGCGCACATCTTTGAGCTCGCGGGAGCGGTCCTTCGCCGGCTTGGCCGCCGCCGTGAGCGGGGCCGGCGTCGCACCGCCCGTGACACTGGCTGCCCGTCGCTCGCGGTCCAGGCGGCCCGTCCGAACCAGCCGTGCCACCTCCTCGTCGCTGCCGGCGGCCTGCAGGGTCTCGCCGACGCGGTCGAGGGCCGCGGCGCTCGGGCGCGGGTCTATCTGGCGAGCGAGCTCCATGAGCCGCTCGAGCGCCTCGCGCTCCTTCTGGGCGGCCTTGCGCAGACGCTCGCCGGAGCTCGCGGTGCCGAGCTGCGAGTGAACGTCGCGGAGCCGTTCGGCGGCATCGAGCAGGGCCTGCGTCTCGCCCGGGTGGTCCAGGCTCAGCCGGTTGACCACCGACGCCGCCTGGGTCGGGCGCTTCAGCCGCTTGACGTCTGCCGCGGACTCGGTCTCCCCGGCCGCCTTGAGTTCGGCGGCGAGCTCGTTGCGACCGGACGTAAAGCCTTCCGGGGCTCCGCGAAAGAGCTCGTCCAGTCGCCGCTCGAGCTTTGTCATGGACTCAAGTCAACTGTCTTCCTGATTCTCACGGCGGCGAGCCTCTTCCTGCTTCTTGCGCAGCGCCTCCTCGTCAACCTTTGGATTCCCACGAGGGCCGCCTTTCTCCTCGGACTGCTTGTTGCGATCCTGCGCGGGCTCGTCCTTGGCCGTGCGCTCGGTCGCTGTCCGGTCTTCCGCTGCGTGATCGTCTCTCATGGCGATCAGGATGACCGCCGGCGTCGCTTCTGACCTACAGCTCGAATCAATTGCGCCTTGCCCATCTTGGAGCGTCCGTCGATCCCAAGCCTGGCCGCCTCACGCTGGAGCTCGCTCACCGTCATCGCCCCGGCACCGCTACCAGTCCCCTTGGAGGCGCCGCGCTTGCGCGCCGCCGCTTTCGCTCCCTCGCGACCAAGTGCGCTCCGTGTCTTTGCCGACAGCTTCGTAATGGTCTTCTTTTTACGGGCGCCGGCCTGGGCCTTCTTGACGTTCTTGCGAGCGGCCTGCCGCTGTCGTTGTGTCGCCATCTGCCTTCCTCCGTCGCTTACCGAGCCGTTGGCGTGTCTGTTCCTTAACCGTTGCGAGCTGTCTACCCGCAGTGGGCTCCGCAAAAACGCCGGTGGATGTGCTCTTGTCCCCGTCTACGATCTGCGGCGGGCCCTGAGGAGGAAGTCGATCTGGTTCTGCTTGCGCAGGATCAGGTGCTCAAGCAGATGTTCGAGCGCCTCCGATCGCCCTTCGCGGCCGGTCGGTTCGATCCCCTCCTGCAGAGCTTGGATCGCCTCGCTCTCTGTCTCGATCAGCCAGTTGACCGCGCCGGCTGGGTCGCCGGTCCAACTCAGTGGGGCAATCTCCGTCGTCGGTTCCCCCTCGAGCGCGACTATCTTCTCCACGAGGAGCCGGGCATCGGCGAGTTCTGCCTGTGAGTTCTCCCACAGCCGATCGCCGAGGGCCTGGTACTCGAAGCCGAACAGGCTGCCGGAAGCCAGCATGTATCCGAGTGCCGAGCGGTACTGAAGGGAAAGTGCGGCGTTGAGGCGCTCCCGCGCCAACTCAGCATCGAGAGTCTCGTCCTTACTTGCCATTCTGCTCCTGGCTACGCCTGTTTCGGCGTTTCAGAAGCGGCACCGAGAAGGTTAAGCCCTCCGGGTCGTGACTCGAGATCACTGGCACCCGTAGCCAGCGCGAAAGGCGGTACGCCCACGCATAAGGAAAGGGCACCGGTATCTCGGGCTCCCAGCGCGTTTTCGTTCCTTTGCTCGTTTCGACCTCGAGCTTCAGTCGCGAGCTCGGGATGATCCATCCGGAGGGTTGGCTGAGGCCCTGCAGGCGAAGGCGAGAAGGGCCGCCGCCGGACACCAGCCGACGGACCTTCGACGCCGCGCTGGGCACGTTGGCGAGTTGTCTCAACCAGCTCACGCTCATGTTGCTGCGCGCGCCTCGATCAGCCGGCGTTCGGGTCTTCCTCGGCGGCAAGCTTCAGCGCGCAATCTCTTGCATCACTCAGGTGCCGCTCCTGGATCGGCAGCGCCCACTCAACGAGCTCGGCCAGCTCGTCTTCGCCGGCGCGCTCGTTCAGCTTTCCGAGCACAGCCCAATGTCCAACTTCACCTGCCTCGGCCATGGTCAGGAACTCGAAGCCGTCGAGGGCATCGGCGTCTTCGCCGAGGTATGTCGCCATCATCTCCTTCGCTTCTGACTTCGTCTCTCGGGCCTGCTCGAGGATCGCCGTCTTCCTTCCATTCCGTTTATCGGCGAGCTCGGTGCAGCGTCGCTCGGTCTCATCTGCCTCCTCCCGCATTTTTTGCAGGACCTGCGCGATCTCCTGATCTTCGACCAGACCCTCGACCTTCTCGGTTGCCTCCTGAGCTGCCATCGCCAAGCCACATACCTCCGCCAGCTTTTCTTCCAGGGTCGTCAGTTCGGCCATCGGTCCTCCTCGTCGTTGTCTGGGGGCGTGCCCCGCTTGTCTTACCCGCGCTTCGAGTGGGTAATCATCAGCGGGCCTTCCGAGAAGAGGGCATCACGGCCCCGTGCTACATCGGCAGCTTCCGGCGTCCTCGCCGACCGGTCGCGGCGCTCTTGTTCGTGGCCCGGCGGGAAGTGCCGAATGCCTTCTGCAGCAACCGCCCCAACGGGCCTGGGGCCTTTGCTCCCGCTTTTTGCCCGACCCCCAGAGTTCTGTCCACCCCTCGTTGCGGGTACCGCGATAGGCGCGGGAGCAGGAAGGCCAGGACAAGCAAGACGAGGCATACGGCGACGATTGCGGCGACGGTCATCGAAGACTCTCCTCGTGGATCAGCTCAGCTCTCGTTCTTTGTCAGCGGCTTGCTCGTCGTGTCGGGCGGCCGCTCGACCCTCCCGCTGAACTCGCTGCTCCTGCTCATCCACTTGCTCAGCGTGCCTCTCGGCCTGCTCCGCGTGCTGCTCAGCGAGGGCGCGGTGCTCGTCTGCCTGGCGCCGATGCGCATCGACCGACCGCCCTACCTCTTGAGCCTTAGCCGCGTGAGCGTCCGCCTCTTGACGGTGAGCCGCTGCTTCGGAAGCGAGCCGCTCTCGTAGAGCCCTCTGTCGCTCCGCCCGTTTGCGGATGTATGCGATGGCAGCGACGAGTACAGCGAGCGCGACTACGACGATGGCGATGACAAGAATCGTTGACATGTTCCACAGATACCCACTCGGGCCACGCGCAACCGCGGGTACGGCTCGTGTTTCCCCTTCGGGCCGCGGAGATCAGCGCCCGGCGATGAAGATGACCAAGGCGATGATCCCAAGGGCGAATAGGACCGGATGGACGATCGTTCCACCGGCGATCGCGATCACCAGCAGGATCACCCCAAGTATCAGCCAGAGCATGACTCCTCCCTTCGTGTCGCGCGATTCAGGCTTTTGCGCGGGTACGGGCGGCCTTCTTGGCGCTCTCGCTCCTGCGCTTGGCCTTCTGTTTCCTCGTTCGGGCTGCCTTCTTTGCGGCCGCCTTGCGTTTCTGGGGCCCATGGTTGAGACGGTCCTGAATCTCGACCACGGCGCCTGACAGGTCCGCCATCGCCCGTCGGGCCGCTTTCGGCGCGGCCTTGGAGCTAGTCCGGACAGCGCCGGCCACTTCCTTGGCTCGGCTCTTCCGAACCCCGAGCGAGCGCATTCGAGCGAACAGATCCTTGTCCATCTTGGTCGCCATGTCTCTCCTTTCGACGTAACGCCCTTACCCAGGCTGCGGAGAGCAAAACAGCCTGGACCTAGCTTGCCTCTCGCTCGACCAGCTTGGCAAGTTCGTCGGAGAGCTCGTCCAGAAAGGGAAGATCCGGGTGCCCATCGGAAAGCAGCCGAAGAGTCTTTATGTAGTGATCGAGCTTCTCGCCGGAAACGTCTTCGTGGGCGGTGAGCATTTCACGGGTGTTGGCGAGCTTGTCGGCCGCATAGATTGCCGCAGCCCGACGGTCGCGTACGACCCGGCTGCGGGCCTCGGCCTTGCGTGCCGGGTAGCGCTCGATCCTGGGGTTCTCCGTCATCTCCGCGACCAGATCGGCGAGATCAGGGCCGAATCGGGCGCGGATCTCGCTCGGCGAAAGGGTCGTGTCCTCGATCGTGTCGTGAAGGAGGGCCGCGGCGACGACGGTCTCGTCGAACCCCGCTTCGCTTAGAAGCTCAGCCACCGCTACCGGATGATCGATGTCGGTATCGCTGCGGCGAGGCGGGCCATGGTGCGCCGAGCGTGCCATCCGAAACGCGCCCTGAAGGAGAGCTGATCCCTCCACGAATGCGGGCGTGTCACGGTCCGGTTGCGGCAAGGCTGATTCCTGCTACTCGGTGGGGCGTGGATCGAGGTCCCTGACGGCGGGGCCATTCAATACGGCTCCGTCAGGGGTGAAGCGCGAGCCGTGACAGGGGCAGTCCCACGTCCGCTCGGCCGAGTTCCAGCGCACCTGGCAATACAGGTGAGTACATCTCGTCGAGACTGCATGCAGATGCCCCTCCTCGTCTCGGTAGCCCGCGACCTTGTGCCCTCCCGCGCTGACGATGTCGCCCTCTCCTGGCGAAAGGTCACCGATTGGGCGCGTTCCCCGCTGACGTACGCGATCGCCGACGAAGTGCAGCCCTGCCTGAGCATTTTCCAGCACGAACTTCGGGCCCTCGGCGAGGGGTCGAACGCGGGTTGACGAGAAGAGCTTGGCCCACGGATTCTCTCGTCCCCGGATTGCGTCGCGGATCAGCATCGCCGCCACGGTGCCCCCGGTGATCCCCCATTTCTTCAGGCCAGTAGCCACATAGACCCGCCGCGACCGCAGGTGAACCCGGCCCACATAAGGGACTCCATCGTCCGGGCTGTAGTCCTGCGCCGACCAGCGATGCTCGATCGAGTCGACCTTCCAATGAAGGTGAGCGAACTCGATCAGCCGCTCGTATCGCTCTGGCTGGGCCTCACCGGATCCCACATGGTGGCTCTCCCCTCCGACGAGCAGCAGCTCGTTGCTCCCATCAGCATGTGACCGGAGGGAGCGTGTCGGCGAGCCAACGTTGATGAACATTCCGTTCGGGCCGGGCTCCGCGATCCGGGCGCTGATCACGTAGGAGCGGCTGGGGAAGGCTCGCGCGAAGAACGCGCCGCGGTCGAGGAACGGCATCAGCGTGGCAACGACGACGTGGTCCGCGAACACCTCCCCGGCCTCGGTCTCCACCCGGCAGGGCGCATCCTCGTGGACATGGGTGACCCGGGTGCCCTCGAAAATCCGGCCTCCGGCCTGTTCAAGCTGCCGCGCCAGCCCGAGGATGTACTTGTACGGGTGAAACTCAGCCTGGTCCTCGAAGCGAGCGGCGCCGTGCGTGGCGTAGGGCAAGGGGACCTCCTCCACGAAGCTGGCCGGCAACCCCGCCTCCGCAGCGGCTTTTGCCTCTCGCTCCACCAGGAGTCGATGCGGCCGCGAGGTCGCGTACAGGTAGGCCGGCTGACGTCGGAAGTCGCAGTCGATGCCCTCGTCCACGAAGGTGGCGATTCGCTCCTTGGCCGCCTCGTTCGCAGCCCCGTAGGTCGCGGCTGCCTGTTGGCCCAGGGTCAGCCGCAGACGCAGATAGGTAGCCCCGTGCTGGGAGGTCACCTTGGCGGTGGTGTGGCCTGTAGCGCCGGTGCCGATCCGGCCCTGGTCGAGCACCGCCACGGAGCGGCCTTCCTGGGCCAGGAGGAGGGCCGCGGTCAGGCCCGTGATACCCGCACCCACCACCGCGACGTCGCAGCGGTGGATTCCAGTGAGAGCGGGGTAGTCAGTCGCGGGGCCGTCGAGCCAAAGCGAGAGGTGCCGCCCGGCGGGCATGCCGGAAGAAGCGCTACGCCCGCTCGCTTTGCCCTAGCCGCCCAGCTTGCGGTTCGTGAGGCCCGACAGGAGCACCTCTACCGGCGAGCGGCGATCTGCCCTGTCGGCTTGCTCGCGAGTGCGGCGTACTTCCTCCGTCAGCACCGCGAGCTGACGGCTCGCCGAGCCGACCTGACCCGCCACCTGACCGAGCGACTTGCCGGTCTTCGCGAGCCTGCTCCGACGGGGCACCGGCACACCGAGCACCCTGCGGTTTCTAACGCGGGTAGCGGCGATCGCGAGCCCTCCGGCAAGCCCGGCGAGGGCGGCGCCACCTGCGATCGCCGGGCCCTTGGCCTTGCTGGCTGCTTGTCCGACGGCCTGGCCGGTGCTCTTCGCGGCTCGCTCGACGGCCTGCCCGGTCTGCTGTGTCCGCGCACGGACGTTCTGCTTCTTCGCCTGGGGGCGGCTCTTCGCCTGGGGGCGGCTCCGCGTGGTGGACTTAGGCGAGCGTGAGCGTGTGGCGGCGCCTGTACGCGGGCGTGAGCGTGTGGCGGCGCCTGTACGCGGGCGTGAGCGTGTGGCGGCGCTTGAGTTCCGAGCGCCATTGGACCGGCCCTGGGAGCGCGCCCGCGTCCCGCTCCTGGATCCGTTCCTGGATCCGTTTGCCGACCCTGACCTACCGCGTTGGCTCGTGCTGCGGGCCCGCTTGCTTGAGGCCGTGCGGTTTCTTGTCTTTTGTGCATTCGTTGCTGCCATCCGTGCTTCCCTTCATTCGGTTGTCCCTCATTCCGTTACCCAATGCCTTCCCCGCGAATCGCGTCGGACCGCGAAGGGTCTGGGTGCTAGCGGTGTTGGTCGATGAGCAGGCGGCCCATCGACTGTGCCCGACGTGCCGCCTCGTGGTCCCCTTCCGCGGCTGCGACGATTGAGCCCTTCATGAGGATGTGCCACGAGTGCGCAAACGAAGTGGGATCTCGTAGCCCCGCTTCCTGGCCGAGGCCATGGACGATGGAGCGGATGTTCTCGAGATGACGGACGCTGGCCCTGCCCGCGGGGTGATCAGGACCCAGCTCGAGCAGCACGTTGATGAACGAGCAGGCTTCGAAGTCCTCACGGCGGAACCACTCGTCGAAGACGTCGAAGATCGCCAGTAGCTGCTCCTCCGGAGTGGAGCCTCGGCTTCTTGCTTTCGCCTCGACAAGGTCATGAGTCCAGCGGTCCTCCCGTCGTTGGAGGAAGGCGATCACGAGATCGTCCTTCGAAGGGAAGTGCCGGTAGAGCGTCGCCTTGGCGACCCCGGCGTTGTCGACTACCTCATCGACGCCCACCGCTTGAATCCCCCGCTGCGAGAACAGCTCGTACGAGCCATCCAGGATTCGTTCACGGGCCTCCGGCTCGCCCTTGCCGCTTCGTACTTCGGAATCTGGCACGCTCGTTAAGCCTACCGCTAGACAGGCCGGTCTGTGTATGTGGTAGAAAGAACGTTCTTTCTGTCGATGGAGGGCTCCTGGTTGTGGAACGACATCGTGCGGCGCCGGTAGGCGAGGAGAGGTCGACAGTGCGAAGCCGTGCAGCGGCTCGGGTTGGCCCGAACGGGCGGACCGGGGGGCAGGCAGGACTGGTGGCCCATGAGGCCGCGCTTCTGCGCCGCTACGCAGCGACTCGCGATCCGCAGCTCAAGGAAGAGCTCGTGCGCCGCTTCCTTCCCCTGGCGCGAAGTCTCGCGCTTCGCTACCGCGGCACCCCGGAGCAGCTCGAGGACCTGATCCAGGTTGCGAGCCTGGGCTTGGTCAAGGCGCTCGACGGTTTCGATCCCGAACGCGGCCATAGTTTCAAGGCCTACGCGGCGCCCACGATCCTGGGCGAGCTTCGCCGGCACTTCAGGGACCGGGTATGGGAGCTGCGGCTGCCGCGCAACCTCCAGGAGCGAACCATGGTCGTGCGGGAGGTGGCGGCGGTGCTTTCCGAGGAGCTGGGAAGGACGGCGACCGTCTGCCAGATCGCGCGGCGTGCCGAGCTCTCGGAGGAGGAGGTCTTGGAAGCGTTCGAGGCGGACGCCGCACGACACACGATCTCGCTTGACGCCCCGCGGGGCCACGAGGGTGCGGAGCCGCAGCCGATGATCGAGACGGTCGGCGGGCCAGAGCCAGGCTATGACCGGGTCGACGTGCAACTCGCCGCCGAGGGCGCCGAGCTCACAACGCGCGAGCACACGGTTCTTCGCCTTCGCTTCGAGGACGACTTCGCCCAGCGCGAGATCGGCCGCCGCCTCGGGGTCTCGCAGATGCAGGTCTCGCGGGTCATGCGCAAGGCGCTCGCCAAGATCCTCCTGGCGGTGCAGGGGGATGAGCTTGAACGAGCGTGACTTGCTCGACACATACCTCCGTGACCATTTCGCGGGTGCGACGGCTGGTCTTGACCTCGCGAAGCGAATGTCACGGGAGTCGCCGGACGGGCCCCTGAAGCAAATCGCAGGCGAAATCGAGTCCGACCGCCAGATCCTTCGTGACTTGATGTCGTCACTCGACCTGGGACCATCGCTACCGAAGACGGTGCTCGGGTGGCTCGGTGAGAAGGCTGCGCGATTGAAGCTCAACGACCGAGTATTCCGCCGATCCCCCCTCAGCGATCTTCTCGAGCTTGAGATGCTGATTGTGGGGGTCAGCGGCAAGCTTCAACTCTGGCGGGCGCTCGCCGAGATCGCCTCGGCGGACCCGCGCATGGCGCAGCTCGATTTCGCGGCCCTTGGCCGGCGTGCCGAAGAGCAGCGCCTGCGACTGGAAGGACTCCATGAACAGGCAGCCCGCGGGCTGGGCGGCTAGGACCGCTGCCGTCTACCAAGGCGCAGCGGGCTGATCAGCCAGCGCAGGCCGCGCTCAGCTCAACTCGCGCTCGAAGGCGAGCTCGAGCCGCTCGTCGCGGCCCTCGGGGTCGTGCGGGACCTTCTCCAGCTTTATGCTCGCGTGGCGTCCATCCAGCTTGAGCGTGGCGACCTGGTTGTCGAAGCAAGGTCCCTCGCATAGCCGCCAGCGGATGCCGGGGTCCTCGACACCGGCGGCGGCGGCGAGACGGCCGGCAAGAGCGGCGGCGGGCCGCGAGCGGGCGAGCTCGACCATGTGCCGCTCGCGGCTGTCCAGTGCGTTGCGGTACGGGGAACACACGCCCTGGTAGACGGCGCTCTGGACCCCGGCGCCGCGGCGAAAGGCAACCTCGGCCAGATAGGCGTGGTGGACGTCACCCGACAGCACGCCGATCGTTGCCGGCGGCTTCCCGTGTTCGCCGGCACCGAGCTCGCGGACGAGCTCGGCGAGCCGCCGAAACGACGTCTGGAAGGCTCCCCAGTGGTCGAAGTCGAGCCCTTGACGCAGGCGCTCGGCGAACCGGGCGGCCAGGCTCCCCCAGCGTCCCGCGCAGATCTGCTCGCTCCAGGCCTCGAGATTGTGGAAGGTTGGGACCAGTAGCCAGGGGTCCGACGTGCCGTAGAGCAAATGGTGGAAATCGCCCTCGGTCGAGCGCTCGACGATCCACTCCCACTCATCGTCGTCGACGATCTTCCGCTCGCCCTCCTCGAGGCAGCGGCCGGTGCGCACATCCAACACGATGAGCCTGGTCGTGCCGAGGTCGCGGTAGAAGCACCAGCGCTTGCCCTCGCGCTCCTCGTCGTCCTTGGCCATGAAGTCGCGCAGCTCAGGGCCTGCGTCGTCGGCGGCTTGGACCCGCTTCCAGAGCGGGCGCTCGCCAAGCTCGCGCGGCGAGAGGTTGCCGATGAACTGGTAGAGCCAGTAGGCCATCATCCCGCCGATCATCCGCTCGCGCCACCACGGCAGGCGCTCCATCTCCTCGTGCCACGCACGCGAGATGTTCCAATCGTCGTGCATGTCGTGGTCGTCGATCACCATTGAGCTCGACACCGTGGAGAGCAGCCAGCGGATCACGGGATCGCTCCAGGCCTCCCGGTAAAGACGCGTGAACTCCTCGAAGTCGGCGACCTCGTCTGGCGGTGCGTCGTGTGGCCGGTCGTCGCGCTGGCGGATGAACTCGAGGGTCCGAGGCGAGACCTGGTCGGCGTACACCTGATCGCCACAGAGGAAGAGCAGGTCGGGGTAACTGGGGGCGTCCGCCTCGAGCAGGGAACGGGCAAGGGCGTGAAGCGCGTCGAACCCTCGCCCATGCTCCTCATCGCCTTCCTTGGGCAGGGTGAAGGGAGGCTCGTGGGGGAGTGAGAGTCGGCAGGAGCCAAACACGAGCTCGATCTGCTCCTGGTCGCTGAAGGTGCGCAAGACGCTGGGCGGGAAGCTCGAGTCCGGCGGAGGCCAGGCCCGCTCGCCGTCGAGCGCGACCTCGTACTCCTCGCTTGAGCCGGGCTCGAGATCCTCGAGCACTACCAGGGCGTAGTGGTGTCCCTCGACGCAGAACGTCGCCGCACTGCGGCCCAGGATTTCGACCTCGCACGGGCCGTCGGTCTCCACCCAGATCGTCGCCTCGGTGCGGCCTACATAGCGCAACAGCGGTCCCACCACCAGGCTGGGCATCGCGGGCATCGTACCCGGGCGTCGACGCGCTGGGCCCCAGGAAGCTGCCCGCTCCTCGTTTCAAGAGAGGCGCGTGGGGGAAAGGGATGAGCAGCAGATCAAGGACAAAGGAGAACCATGAGCCTCAAGGACAAGCTGACCGGTAAGGCGAAGCAGGTTGCCGGCGACATAGCCGACGAGCCGTCGCTTCACCGCGAAGGCCGGAAGGAAGAGAAGAAGGGCAAGAAGAAGGAGGAGCTCCAGCGCGCCGACGAGAAGGCCGACGAGAAGGCCGACGAGGTGGCAGACCTGGAGCGAGAGACCTGAGGACGATCAGGCCTGGCAGCTGGGGCACCAGTACGTGATCCGATTGGCGTCGCCCTGCCCGTGGGACCGCACCGGCGCCGCACATCGAGTACAGGGCAGGCCGGCGCGCCGATAAACCTGGCGCGGTCGGCGCCCGTGCTCCAGCCCAGCAGACATCAGGCGCCTCAGCGCGTCCAGCACTCGCTCGAGGTCGGCGTCCGGTAGATCGGATACCGAGCGCCAGGGGTCAAGCGATGCCGCAAAGCATCCCTCGCTCTTATAGACGTTCCCCACCCCGGAGACCACCCTCTGATCGAGCAGCGCTTCCCCCAGTGTTCGGTTCCGCGCGCTTGCGCGGAAGGCGGCGACGCCCGCAGAGGTCTGGAAGACCGGATCGAGCAGATCGGGGCCCAACAAGGCGATCCGCGGATCGGAGCGCAGCTCGCCCTCGCTGCGCAGAGCCAGGTGAGAACCGCCGAACTGCGCGGCTTCGGCGGCGGCAGTCGACAGGACCACCCAGGCCTCCCGGCGTGGACGTCGCCACGTGGAGCCGGGCTCGCAAACCTGCCATGACCCGCGCATTCCCAGATGGCAATGCAGGACCAGGCCGGGCTGGAAGTGGAGCAGCAGGTGCTTGCCCCTCGCCTCGGCCACCTTCAGGCGTTCGCCACGCAACTCGACGAGCCTTGCAGTCTGGGTGCGCAACGGGCTCCTGGGGTTCGGGACGGCCGCATCGAGCAGGGGCTGGCCCGCGAGGGCGGCTTCCAAGCGGCGGGCGGTGCGATGAATCGTGTCGCCCTCGGCCATTGCGGGTCTAGGGTAGGACTCGGCGCGTGCCCTGGGAGCCCGGCCACATGTCTGCCTGGCGGGGAGGTGTTTGAACTTGGCCCGCCGCGCGCTGGTGACCGGCGCCACGGGGTTCGTTGGCGGGCGCCTCGCGGGCGCCCTCAGCGATCGGGGGTGGACGGTGCGATGCCTCGTGCGCGATCGCTCCGGCGCAAGTGGACTGGCCGACCGCTCCTTCGAGCTCCATGAGGGGGATGTGCTCGAACCGGAGTCCCTGCGCGAAGCCGGGCGGGGGGTCGAGATCGCCTACTACCTCATTCACTCAATGGGTCGCGGGGGGAGCGGAGACTTCGAGGAGCGCGAGCGACGAAGCGCGCTGAACTTCGCAGAGATGGCGAAGCGGGAGGGAGTCGCCCGGATCGTCTACCTCGGTGGCCTCGGCGACCGCCCGCAATCAAGGCACCTTCGCAGCCGCCTGCACACGGCTCAGATGCTCTCCGAGCTTGGGCCACCGCTCACGTTCTTCCGGGCCGGGATGATCATCGGCGCCGAGAGCGAGTCGTACCGCGCGCTCCGCTACCTGGTGCAACGGCTTCCCGCCATGATCGGGCCGGCTTGGCTGGCGACACCGACCCAGCCGATCGGGATCGACGACGTCATCGCCTATCTGGTGGCAACGCCCGAGGTGGCCACCTCCGAGGGTCGCGAAATACAGATCGGGGGTTCCGACGTCCTCTCCTACGGCGAAATGCTGGACCTGATGGCGGATGCGCTTGGCGTGCGCCGGCGCCCCAGGGTGCCGGTACCGCTGCTCACACCACGGCTTTCCTCGCTGTGGATCGGCCTCGTGACCCCGGTCGATGCGGGGGTCGCCCGCCCCCTGGTCGAGGGCCTGTCCACACCAACCACTGTCACCGACACTTCCGGGGCCGAGCTCTTCGATGTCACCCCGATTCCATTCATGGATGCAGTTGGACGGGCGCTCGCTGAGGATCCGGAGGTGCGCGCTACGCCGAAAAGATGACCCGGGGTCTAGGTCGTCCGGGAGGGATCGAGGCCGAGGACCCCGGCGACCGCGCGTGCGGCCAGGAGGGCGTCATGCGGCGCCTGTCCCGCGACTGCGATCACGGTTCCCTCGAGCGCGCCCATGCAGGCCCGTGCCATCGTCTTGGAAGCCGGACCGGCTGGGATCGATCCATCTCGTCGCCCGGCCTCGACGAGGCGGGCGACACGCTTAACGGCCCCTTGTGAGATCCGCTCGATCCTCCGACCGACAGGGTGGTCCTGGCCGCTGAACTCGACCCTGAGCGCCATTACGCACCGGGCGATGTCCCTCCGGCAGAAGACCGCGTGACCGCGTGCGAGCGCGAGCAGCTCCGAGACCGGGTCGGGCTCCTGCCTGGCGGGGTCACCCACTTCGTGCATCCAGCCATCGGTGACCCACTCGATAACCGCCAGCGCCAGGTCCTCCTTGTCCTTGAACTGGTGGTACAGCGCGCCGCGCGTATAGCCCGCCTCCCGCGCGACCTCCTCGAGGACCAGGTTGCCGTAGCCGTAGCGAGAGAGGCCCCGGGCTGCGGACTCCAGCAGGGCGCTCCTGCTTCTTGCGCGTCGCTCGGCCTGGGTCGGGCGGGGAGCAGGCGCCCGCCCCGAAGTCGCACGAGCCGCCGCAGTAGGCATACGTACATTCATATATGTATGTAAACTACAGGATGTGAACGACGCGGCCGAGGCCTTCTTCATCGCGGGGACGATCCCGCCGATCCTGGCCGGTGGCCTCCACGCGCTCCTCACCGTTGTCGACACGGTTCGTCCGACCTACTTCACTCCGACGGACCGTTCGCTCAACCTCCCGCTGGAAGCAACCCGCATGCGCTTCGGCGGCAGCGCCGCGCCATCGATGTGGAACGCCTGGCTCGGGTTCAACATCAGCCACGGGCTCGGCGTCTTCACGTTCGGCTTGCTCTGCCTGCTGATTGCAGCGCACGACTTCGACCTGGTCGGAGAGATCGACGCGATCCGGCCGCTGACGATCGCCGTGCCCGCGGTTTACCTCATCGTTTCGCTCCGTTTCTGGTTCTACGGACCGGTGCTCATCACCGGCACATCGACGGCGTGCTTCGCGATCGCCGCCATGCTCTCGGCATGAAGGTCGCGGTGCCGGCCGACGTACGGGCCCGCAGCGCTCTGCCGCGCATCGACTACGAGGACTGCTTTGCGGTCGAGAACGATTCGGCTGGTGACCGCGCGGCTGAGGAATGGGCACGAGCGCTCTTGGAAGGTTCCCCGGCGGCGACGCGCAGGGCGCTCCGGTTGGGATGGGTCTCGCTGGGCCTGCGCCTCGGCTCGACGGACGACGAGCTGCTAGTCCTCGGCTGGCCGGTGCGCCGCAGCGACCCGGACTGCGTCCTTCTCGGTACCAGCTCCCGCCTGGGATTCGAGGCGGAGGTGTTCTGCAAGCGCGAGCGGAACGAGCTGCTCGCCGGCACGCTTGTGCAGCTCAAGAGCCTGCCCGCGCGCGCGGTGTGGAGGGGAGTGGCGCCCCGTCACCAACAGGTCGTGCGGAGGATCCTCGAGCAGGGCAGCCGCCGTAGCTTTCTTGTCGCATCGTCGATCGTGCGATGAGTTCGCGAGTCGACGCGGGTCCTTCAAACGACAAGTTGATAGACCCCACGGGCTTACGCGACCGACGCGGACCAGGCCCGGCGAAGGAGACGACAGATGGCAGCACGAATCGTTGTGACGGAGTTCGTATCGCTCGACGGCGTGATGGAGGCGCCGGGAGGCGAGCCGGACTTCAAGTACCCCGGTTGGAGCTTCGAGTTCGAACGCGGTGACGACGGGAACCAGTTCAAGATGGACGAGACGATGCAGGCCGACGCCCTGCTGATCGGCAAGCGCACCTACGAGAGCTTCGCCGGCGCCTGGCCGAATCGCGAGGGCGAGTTCGCCGATAAGTTCAACTCGATGCCCAAGTTCGTCGTCTCGACGACTCTCAAGGACCCGGAGTGGAACAACACGACGGTCCTCGATAGCGGAGACGCGACTGCGGAGGTCCGAAAGCTCAAGGAGGAGTTCGATGGCGAGCTGCAGGTGCCGGGCAGCCACCGGCTCGTCCAGGAGCTGATCGAGAGCGACCTCGTCGACCAGGTCAACCTGATGGTCTTTCCGGTGATCCTCGGGACGGGCAAGAAGGTTTTCGAGGAGAAGCCCGAGCGACGCAACCTGCGGCTCAAGGAATCGAAGGTCGTGGGCGACGGCGTCGCCGTGATGATCTACGAGCGGGCCGCCTGAAAAACCGTCCGGCGACGCTCGGGCGCTAACGCACTGGCGCCGGCCGTGCCTGCCCGGCCGACCGCCCGGAGCTCAGCTGGCCGGCAGCGAAGAAGTTGTGGACGAGCTGGATGGCAATGGAGCCTTCGCCGACCGCAGAGGCGACGCGCTTGACCGACCCATGCCGCACATCACCGACCGCGAAAACGCCGGGCATACTCGTCTCGAGCGAGAAGGGTCGCCAGTCGAGTTGGAGCTGATGATCGTCTGTCAGGTCCTCACCGGTCAACAGGAATCCGTGCCGATCCCTGGCTATCTCGTCCGGCAGCCACTCCGTGTGCGGGCGGGCTCCGATGAGCACGAAGAGGCCGTCGGCCGCGACCGTCTCCTGGTCTCCATCCGTTCCCTTCTGCAGCACAAGATGCTCGAGTCGCCCGTCGCCTCCGCCTCCGACGACCGTCGTGCCCGTCCGAACCACCAAGTTCGGCGTCGCCTCGACCTCTCGGACCAGGTAGTGCGACATGCCCGCGCGGAGCTCCCGGGCACGCACGATGAGCGTGACCCGGTGGGCGTAGCGGGCCAGGTGTATGGCTGCCTGCGCCGCCGCGTTGCCGCCGCCGACGATGTAGGCGTCCTTGCCCGACATCGCGTGCCCCTCCGACACCGGTCCACCGTAGAACACGCCGGCGCCGATCAGGTCTTCGAGTGCCGGAACGCCCAAACGACGGTAGCTCGAGCCGGTCGCGAGGATCACCGCCCGGGCGCTGAGGCGACGTTCATCGTCGACCGTGACCAGCAGTCGGTCGGCGTCGCGACTGAGAGCGGTGGCCCTTTGCATGAGGGCGAAGCTCGCTCCGAAGACCCAGGCCTGCTCGTAGGCCTGCTCGGCGAGCTGGCTGCCGGTGACCCCGCGGGGGAACCCGAGGTAGTTGCGGATCAGCGAGCTGGATGTCGCCTGCCCGCCGATCCCACCTTCACCTATGACGAGGGTGTTGAGCCCCTCCGAGGCACCGTAGACCGCCGCGGAAAGGCCGGCCGGTCCGGCGCCGACGATGACCACGTCAAGGTGACCCCGCTCGACGTCAAGTCCGCCCCCGGTCGCCTCCGCGATCTCGCGGTTCGTGGGGTCGCTCAACACGTCTCCATTGGGGAGGAACATCAAGGGAAGCTTCGCCTCCGGCTCCGCCTTGGTGAGCAGCTTTCGGCCTTCCTCCGAGTCGGCCAGGTAGAAGGCGTGGGGGGTCGCGCAGCGCTGAAGGACATCGCGCAGCTCGTATGCCCTCCCTGACCAATCCTCGCCGACGATGTGCACGGTGTGCGGCGCGGTGTGGCGAGCCTTGGTCCACTCGAGCAGGAAGCTGGAGATGGTCTGATGAAAGAGCTCGTCCGGCGACGCCGCAGGTCTGAGCACGTAGTAGTCGATCCGTCCCATGGCCATCAGGTCGAAGATCGCCTCCGCGGTGTGCTGCTCCGACCACGCTCCCCACGCGATCAGCAGGCCGCGCTTGGCGTGCGGGTGTAGCTGTCGGACGCGCTCCAGCAGGTCGCCGGCGGTCGTCTCGGGTAGCCACTGGCTCGCCAGCACCAATGCCACCTCTTCCCTGGACTCGGCGAGTTGCGTGAGGCGCGCAAACGCTTCTTCCGTCGAGGACGTACACACGACGCGATAGTTGCTCGCATAGCGCTCGCGCAGCTCGCGCTCAACGTCGCCGAGGACGGCTGGGTCGGCTTCGACGGCAAGTAGAACCGGGGCGGACATTGAGCTTCAAAAACCCTACAAGCGGTTGGAGGGTGGCTCGCCGGGCTCATGCTCCGTAGTGGTGTGCTCGAGGACCGCACGGACGATTGTCTCCCAGTCGGCGCGCTCGACTCCATGGCCGGCCCCTTCCAGCCGCCTGAGCCTGGCACCGCGGATCTCCGTGGCCAGCGTCTCACCGTGGTCGATGGGGAACATCGGGTCGGCGGTGCCGTGGATGACCAGGGTGGGCGCGGCAATCGCGATCAGTGGCCCCCGCTGTTGGCCGTCGTCCGGGATCGAGTCGTGATTCTGCATGGCCGCAAAGTTGCGAGCCCGCTCGACGTCGCGACGCGCGAGGTCTCGCGCCGCCGCCTCATCGAACGGCCGCCCTCCTCCGGCGAGCACGCGCGAGTAGCCGACCAGGTACTCGATCACCGATTCGACGTCCAACCAGTCCACCCGCGCGGTTGACACGAACTGCCTGAACGCCTCCGTCGGCGGTGGGAGCTCGCGGTCGCCCGGCGTTGCCGGGGAGGTGCTGATGAGAACGAGCGAGAGGACGCGATCCGGATAGTCGAGCGCAAGCAGCTGCGCGAACGCTCCACCCGCCGAAACGCCGACCACGTGGGCTGCTCGGATCTCGTGGGCGTCGAGCACGCCGGCGGCGTCGGCCACCATGTCGGCGCCGGTGTACCCGGCGTGTCCCGGCTCGTAGGTGACCGAGCGGCCCGTGTCGCGGTGGTCGTAGCGGATCACGAACCGCCCGCCGCCGGTGAGCATCCGGCAGAACGGTTCCTCCCACCAGAGCATCGATGCGCCGATCCCCATCACGAGGAGGATTGGCGGGTCGGCCGGATCGCCGAAGGACTCCGCGCAGAGCTGAACGCCGTTCGCTTCGACCATCTGCTCGGCCAACGTCGCTCCTCCTTCCGGGGCAGTTGCTCGACTCTAGTGATTGCCCACAGGGCCCAGTAGCGTTGGGCGGATGAGCGACGAGGTCGCTTGGTGCGAGATCGAGAACGCGAGCTACACGGCCGATCTCCACCTTTGGGCGGGCCTCTGCAGTCCAGGGCCGATGGGCGGCTCGCCCGCGCCCAACTTTGGCGCCAAGACTGTGCTCGAGCTGGGCGCCGGCGTCGGGCGGGTGTCGATCCCGCTGCGCGCCCTCGGCGCGGACGTCTGGGCGCTGGACAGCGAGCAGGAGCTGCTCGACGAGATCGTGCGTCGGACGCAGGCTCGTGGGATCGGAGAGATCTCTCCGATCCGCGCGGATGCGCGCTCCGACATCAGCCTCGGGCGTCGTTTCGACCTCGTGATCGCCCCGCAGGTCTTCGTGCAGATGTTCGAAATGCGGGCCGATCGCGTGGCGATCATGAAGTGCGCCGCCCGCCACCTGTCGCGGGTGGACGGCTCGTCCTTCTGGATGACCTTCAATCCGGACCTCGAGCAGGCCTGGGGTGATGAGGAGGACGACCCGCTCCCGCCACACGTGACTGAACTCGACGGACGCATCTTCGAGACCCAGCCGCTGGAGAGCTACTGGTGCGCCCACAACGGCGAGCGATCGCTTCGGATCGTCTGGTGGCGGCGGGTCGACGGCCAGGAGAGCGCCACTGAAAGGAGTTACGCCGATCTCACGCCGGTCAAGGTCCAGGACGAGGCAGGCGAGGCGGGGCTCGAGCTGGCCGACTCGATCACCGTGCCTGGGAACAACGGCTTCCTGGACCAGGTGGCCTTGCGGTTCGTCGCAAGGTGCCCGCCGCGATGAGTTTTCCGCGGCACCGGGGTCTCATTTCATGATCCGAGTAGCGTTCCAACCGACGGTGGATTCCATCGCACCGGGAGCGGCCGAAAACAGGAGGAACTGAGATGGCTGAACACACGATCGGAAGCCGAGAGGAATGGCAGGCGGCCCGGGACGAGCTGGCGAAGCTCGAGGCCGAGCAGGCGGAGCGAAACGTTGAGATCAAGAAGCAGCGTCTCGCGCTCCCCTGGGTACCTGTGGAGAAGGAGTACGTGTTCGACACCGAGGACGGCAAAAAGAGCCTCGCCGAGCTATTCGAAGGCCGCTCGCAGCTTCTGGCCTACAACGTCATGTACGGGCCCGACTACGAGGTGGGTGCGTGCCCGGGGTGTACGGGCGTGGCTGACGGGCTCGACGGCACGCTCGTCCACATGAACCACCGTGACGTGACGCTGCTCTGCTTCTCGCGGGCGCCGATCGAGCGGTTGGCCGCCTACAGGGAGCGGATGGGCTGGCAGTTCCCCTATGTCTCCACCTACGACACCGATTTCCCCTTCGACTTCGGCCTCGCGATGACCGAGGAACAGGCACAGGAGACCCCCGAGGTGAAGGAGATGATCGACAACCCGCCGGAATGGCTCCAGGAGTGGTCGCGGCAGGTCGGGGCCGAGCTCAAGGACGGGCTGCGCGAGGGCCCTGGCTGGATCGCTTTCGCGCGCGACAACGGCACCGTCTACCACACCTACACGGTGATGGCGCCCGACCCGTTCGTGGCCCCCTACACCAGCTTCCTGCTCGACCGGACGCCGAAGCCCCAGCCCGAGGAGCCTCGCGACTGGCGCAAGGACGAGTACCCGGACTGAGTGGAGCGCGTGCCGCAACTCCAATTGGACCACGTCGCGGTCGCCGTGCGCTCGATCAAGTCGGCGCTGCCGCTCTACCGGGACGCCCTCGGGGGCGAGTACCTGATGGGGGGCGACGCTGACGGGAGCTGGCGCTGGATTCAGTTCCGGTTTCCCGGCGGCGGCAAGGTCGAGCTATTGGAGCCCCTTGGGGCGGGCTTCCTGACCCGCTTCCTCGAGCGCTATGGGGAGGGCCTGCATCACATCACCTTCAAGACCGACAACATCCGGGAGGCTGTCGAGGAGCTCAAACGCCGCGGGTACGAGCTGGTGGACGTCAATCTCGACAACCCGGACTGGAAGGAAGCCTTCCTTCGGCCGTCGGAGGCACATGGGACACTGATCCAAATCGCTCAGTCCAGGCTCCCCGACGAGAAGGCGAAGGAGCACCTGCATCCCTCGAACATCGACGAGCTTCTCGGCTGACGACGCTGGGAAGCGTCTTCCCGTTCCCGCGAGGGGGTCAGGCGGTCATCCGGGTTGGGGGGACTGCCTCCCAGCCCACCAGCGGTAGAGCCCGAGAAGAATCATCACGCCGATGACGGCGCCGACCAGGCCGCCGAGGTCGAACGCGTCCTCGTCGCCGATTCCGAGGCCCAGGGTGAAAATGACCCAGCCAAGCGCGGCGCCCGCGAGACCGAGCAGGATGGTGACGAAGAATCCGCCCGGATCCTTGCCCGGCATGATCGCCTTCCCGATAAAGCCAGCAACGAGTCCAAGAATGAGCGCACCGATCACGGCTTCCTCCTTTGGTGATCGCCTGCCGAGAAGCTTATGACGTCGAAGGTCATATACACGTCGAAAGTCGCGAGCGTGGGTAAAGGAGCGGCCGGGGTGCCGTCGAAACTGTGGGTCTGAGGTCGCCTGGATTTTCGGGATGGCGCCCTCTCCGGGAGCGTCGCTCGTGCACCCCGAGCGGCGCTCCCACGTTTATTTGGCCGCGTTGCACATCAGCCCTGCCCGCAGCGCGAGATACTGCGGACGCTGATGTCGCGGCGGAACGTCGAGATCGTCAAGCGAGCTCACCCCACGGGCATCGACATGTTCAAGCTGTTCCGGGGCTCGAACTCCGGACCCCGCCGCGACGCCCGCTACCACCGGCATTGACGTGACAGTCTTTGAGGACGATTTCGAGGTCGAACTAATCTCGGAAACGGCGGGTTCCCTGCGGCCAGCCTCTCGCGGCCCCGAAGGGTTCGCCGAGGCCTGGCGCGATTGGCTTGAGGCGTGGGAGAGCTACTACATCGAGCTGGAGGAGGTCATCGACGCAGGCGACGAGGTCGTTTCCCTCGTGTGCGTACGGGCGCAGACGACGCGTGACGCAGTCGCTGTCGAGGACCAATCCGCCGCCGTGTGGTTGGTACAGGAAGACAAGATCGCCCGCGTACGGTCTACTTGGAGCCGGAGCAGGCTTTCGAAACAGTAGGGCTGCGGGGATAAGAGGCCCGAGACCCGGCTAGCTGCCGAGCAGGCTTCCCACCGGTGGGGCCGGTGGCGCCGCGTCATCGAGTGCTCCACTCGCGGGGCCGGCCGCCGGGCTGGCGCCTACGGCCTGGTTGACTGCCGGGCCGGCATCGACGGCGGGAGCGGGAGTCGGGGGCGGGGCCGGCACGGGCGGGGCGGGGGTCGGCTGGGTGCCACCGCGTCGGTGGCGCCGCTGGTCGGCGCGGGCGGACCCGCGGCTTGGTTGACCGCCTGGCCGGCGTTGGCGGCGGGAGCGGGAGTCGGGGGCGGGGTCGGCACGGACGGGGCGGGGGTCGGCTGGGGGGTACCGCTGACGGCGTCGATGGCGCCGCTGGCCGCCCCGGCCGCGGTCCCCGCGGCACCGCTGGCCTGATTGGCGGCGCCGCTCCCGATTCCGTCGAGCGCTCCGGGCAGGTCAGGCACGGACGGGATCAGGGGCTCGGTGAGTGTCGGTGACGGGGAGGGGAGGGAGGGGACCAGCGGCGGCGTGAGGATGGGGGGGAGGCTGGGGATGATCGGCGGCGTGGGCACCGAGGGGACGAGGGGCGGAGTCGGGATGGGCGGCAGGGACGGGACGAGCGGCGGCGTGAGGATGGGGGAGGCTGGGGATGGGCGGCAGCGAGGGCAGCGTGGGCACCGAGGGGACGAGGGGCGGAGTCGGGATGGGCGGCAGGGTCGGAATGAGGGGCGGCGTGAGGATCGGGGGCGGCGTGGGAGCGGGCGGAGTGGGGATCAACGGGGGCGTGGGAACCGACGGGACGAGGGGGGGAGTGGGAATCGCGGGGGGAGTGGGAATCAGGGGCGGGGTGAGGATGGGGGGCGTGGGAATTGCGGGCGGCGTGGGGATCGCGGGCGGGGTGGGCACCGACGGGACGATCGGGGGCGACGGGGCGACCGGGGGCGGGCTGCCGCCGCCAGGCGGCGGTGGCACCGGCGGATTAAAGGGCGGCTCCGAGGGCGGAGCGGTCCCGGGGCCATCCGGATCCCCCGAGCCGGGGTTGAAGCCGTTCGACCCGTTGGCGGACGCGCCGCCGATGGAGCGAACGTCACTGACCCGAGCGGCCGCGCCGGACCCGTGGGAGCCGGCGACCGGTCGCTTCGCCACCGCGCTCGGCGCCGCCCTGAGCGCGGCCGCGGCCGCCGTGGGCGCGCCGCTGGCGCTCGAGCTGAGGTAGGCCGCCCCGCCGCTGTTCGATCCTTCGAAGGGGAGCCCCTTGAAGGCGACGAAGGTCGCCAGCGAGAGGAACGCCACGAGGATGCCCGAAGTCAGCGCCGCCGTCGCCCCAACACCGGCCAGATAGGCGCGCACGTTGCCCTGACGGGCGCCGAGGCGGGGGGCCGATGCGATGTGGGCAAGGCTGGTCACGACCGGACGGCAAGTACCCACATCGATCGGTGGCTAACCGCTTGTCGCGGGCGTCTACCGATGAGCCTTAGCCAGGTTCAGCGAGTACCCGGCTCCGCTCCGCCTGCCGGTCAGGCTTCTGACCGAAGGCACCCCCCGTACGGACGGCGTGTAACGCGCGGGATCTGCGCGACCTCGACTTCGTTGCGATGCCTCGGGCAAATAGGGAATAGGCTCCGCATAGCCTGCCGGAGCAACGACGACCCCGAGGAGAGCTCATATGCCCGCCGCGAAGAAGCCCGCCGCGAAGAAGCCCGCCGCGAAGAAGCCCTCAGCCAGGAAGCCCGCCGCGAAGAAGCCCGCATCCCGCCGTCGCGCTACTGCGCGAAAGCGACCAGCCGCCAAGGAGCCGGCAGCGATCAGGCGTCTGAACAAGGCGCTCGATGCCGCGCAGGATGCGCTGGCGTCGCTCCGCAAGGAAGTGGGAAAGGAAATCGGGGGGGTGCAAAAGCGCCTCGCGCCCTCCTCCCGGACGAAGGCCTCGAGCCGTAGCGGCACGCGACGCAGGCGGCGGGACGCTCAACCGCCAAGCGGGCGACAGGACGCTCGACCGCCAAGCGGCCCGCGTCCCGAACCGCAGCGCGCGGACGCCGGACGTCGACCGCCAAGCGGACCACGCGGCGGACCACCACGCGAGGAGCCTCGCGCTCACGCGCCAGGTAGGCGCTACCGCGTACCCGTCGGGGCGGCGGCCAGCGCGAACGGGCTGCCTTCGGAGTCACGGCACACGGCCCAACGCTCGCCGGGATGGATCACCGAGCCGCCTAGCTCGCCAACCCGCTCCAGCGTCGCCTCCAGATCGGCGACGGTGAAGTAGGGGAGCGAGGCGTTATCACCTGGCCCCGGTCCGCGCTGGTGGATGCCGAGGCGAAGGCCGTCATCCTCGATCTCCCATCCGGAGCCGGCCTCGGCCGCCCGCGGTGCCAGCGCGGCCCCCAGCACTCCGTGCCAGAAACGGCGAGCGCGATCGGGGTCGTCGGCGGGGAACTCGATCAGCGGCGCTGGCATGGGCTCGAGTATGCCGCGTAACCACCGATTGAGCGGGCCACCGGGGTCCCACTACCGCCTGAGCAACCCTCGAAGCCGGTGGCGGAACTTCCGCACGTCGCGCCGTAGCCAGTCGGTGTGGTCGTTCCGCCATCCCTGGAGGTCCTTGAAGTAGGTGCTGCGGTCGGCCATCGCGTGGCCGATGATGTCCCGCATCCGGATCCCGAAGCGCTGCTTGAGCCATCCGACGAGGTGCAACGCCGCATGGATCTGCCGGCGGCGGTGAAGGATCTGGCGGTCGGCCCAGTGCGAGCCGCGTCCAGCCTCCTGAACCATCTCGACCCCGATCGAGCGGTGGTTCAGCCCGATCGTGTGCCGGCAACGGATCGCCGGCCTGACGAGCCTGTGGATGCGCCCGCGCTTTTCGATCACGAAGTGTGAGCAAACCCCGGGCGGCTCCCCCAGGCTGGGGGCGTTGGAGGCGAACGTCTCCCAGGCGGACTTGTAGCTCGGCCCGGCCGTGAAATGCAAGACGATCACCCGGGGATGGCGGAGGCGCCACCTGTGCCGACCGTAGTGCCGCGCCGAATATGCGGCCATCTGACGCTTTCGGTTGCGTCCGTAGGGAATCGGGTCGCGGTCGAGCGCTGGTCGCCGCAGCCTCGGGCGTGCCGCGCTCGCCGTCGGGCGGGTGACCGCCGCGCGAACGGCGTTGTCGGACCGCTGCTTCCGCCGCCCGCCCCCGCTTCGCGCCACCTTCGCGGCGGCGCGAGCGTGGCGCCGGGCGGCTGAGTTCGGCAGCTCACCGCCAGGCAGCTCGACCACGAACGCGGTGCCCGGGAGGCGGTGGTTCTGCCAGCTGGTCGCCGTGCCGCGTAGTCCGGCTCCTCGACAGCGTTCGACGGGAAGGCGTGCGAGGTGCGCGTATCGCTTCTGCACCCGGGCGCGCCCGTCGCATGGCAGGAGCACCTGCCCCCAAGGCTGGTGGTACCAGATCGTCACCCTGGGCTTCAGCCGCTTCGCCAGGCGCCTCACGGCACGGCTCTCGGGCTCTGAGAACGGGTGGGGGCCCGGGTAATAGCCGCTCGACTGGGGCACGCCGCCGCGCCAGCGGCGGGGGAAGTTGCGGTTCAGGTCGACGCCGCGGGCGTTCTTGCGTGTGCGGGCCTCCACGCCGTCGGGGTTGACCGTCTTCACGACCCACAGCTGGACCCCCGGCGTGTCGCGATGGGAGCGTCGAAGCCTGCGCACGATCTCGTGCCCCTCGCGCTCGTCGCCATGAATCGAGCCGATCACGAGCGCCCTCCGCGTCGCGTTCGGATCGCCCAGCCGGACGGCGCGCAGCTCGGTGCCCCCCACGGAGTGCCCGAAGGTCAGCCGCTTGAGCGCGCCCGAAGCGAGCGGTGCGTCTCCCAATCCCGCGAGCGCGGCCAGCGCGGAGGACACGAATGCCACCACGAGCGGAGAGCGGGGCGGGCGAAACGTGTTGGGGCTGAGCCTCGACCGGCGCCGGCGCACAGAGGGCAAGAATAGGCTGAGCAGACCCTGTCGGTTCAGCGGCTGGTGCAACACGTCCACCGCCTTGAAGCCCGGCATCGGCACTGCCGATAACCGGAGCATGGAAGCCAGTGGAAGCTGGTTGTGCCCGACTGCCTTCGATCGGGCGCGGCTGCTCGACATGGAGGCGAAGCTGCCGGGGCCCGCGGGCGATCATGTACGGCTCGCTCGCGGTCGGTTTCGTGATCGGCATCCCCTGGCTGGGTTCGTGGATCCTGCTGTCCCTGGTCGGCTCGGTCCTCGGCTACGCCCTGCTCCGCCCGCTGATCGCCACGAGCGATCGCCCGGAGTACGTGATCGCAGCCACGGTGGTCAACGCCCAGGTCCTGATCGGTGCGGGTATCGCACTGACCGGCGGTCCGCCAGCCCGGCGATCCCGCTTCTGCTGCTTCCGATCGTGACCCTTCCGGCCCGCTTCTCCGGCGCGGGGAGTCGTCGCCGGCGTCGTCATCACGGTCGTCGGTGCTGCTGGGCTCCACGGTAGCCGTCGATCCCAGCGGCTTCGCGGACGACCCGACGTACACCCTGATCGGGCTCGCCGCCATCCCCGGGCTCGCCGCCTTCGCCTACACCCTGATGCGTGCGGAGATCGAGCAGCGTGCCGCACGCCACTCTCGACCCGCTGACCGGCCTGCTCAACCGCAAGGCGCTCGACGGGGCGCTTCGCCGAGCTCGCCGAGCAGGCGGCGCTGACCGGCGGCCTGGGTCTCGGTGATCGAGTGCGACCTCGACCACTTCAAGCACGTCAACGACACTCACGGCCACGATCGCGGCGACAAGGTCCTCAAGGACGCCGCCTACGTGATGCGCAAGAACCTCCGTTCCTTCGAGCTCGTCTACCGCCTCGGCGGCGAGGAGTTCCTCGTCGTCCTGCCTGGTTCGGCGCTCGAGGACGGGGCCGACTCGCCGAGCGCCTACGAACGGGCATCCAGGCTTCGAGGCCGGGCGGGCTGCCGGTCACCGCGTCGTTCGGCGTCGCCGCCGCGCGCGGCGGCCAGGTCCAGTTCGAGCCGCTCTTCCGGGAGGCTGACGCCGCGCTCTACCTGGCCAAGCGCAACGGTCGCAACCAGACGATCGCCCGCGACCACCAGCCCCCAGCCGCGACGTCCCCAGCGGCGCTGGCGGCGGCAGCTCTCAGCGTGCCCCGTCCAGGCGCCTGAGCGGTAACGTCCCAGCCGCTACCTAGCCGCGCGCCGGAGGAGCCCGGATGAGTGACAAGTGGACGGCCGGCCAGATACCCGATCAGAGCGGTCGCGTCGCCGTGGTCACGGGCGCCAACAGCGGCCTCGGCCTGATCACGGCGCGGGAGCTGGCCCGCGCGGGCGCAAGGGTCGTGCTTGCCTGCCGCAACACAGACAAGGGCGCGACCGCGCTGCGCGAGGTCACGGCCGCGGCGCCCGGGACCCAGGCGGAGCTCGCCGCCCTCGATCTCGCCAGCCTGGAGTCGATCCGATCCTTCGCCCAGCAGTTCACGAAGGCGCACGACGGCCTCGACCTGCTGATCAACAACGCCGGCGTCATGGCGCCGCCGCGACGCACCAGCAAGGAGGGCTTCGAGCTCCAGTTCGGCACCAACCACCTTGGCCACTTCGCTCTCACCGGGCTGCTGCTCGGCGCCCTCGAGGGCCGGAGGGGTGCGCGCGTGGTCACGGTGAGCAGCGGCGCTCACCGGATGGGCCGGATCGACTTCGACGACCTGCATGGCGAACGCCGCTACCGGCGCTGGAGGGCGTACGGCCAGTCGAAGCTCGCCAACCTGTTGTTCGCGCTGCGAGCTCGATCGGCGACTTCGCGCGGCGGACTCGACGATCAAGAGCCTCGCTGCCCATCCGGGCTACGCCGCGACCAACCTCCAGTCCGCCGCCGCCCCCGCGCTCGATCGGGCGGTGATGGTGGTGACGAACCGGCTGATCGCTCAGGACGCAGAGGTCGGGGCGCTGTCACTGCTCTACGCCGCGACCGAGCCGGGGCTAGAGGGGGGAACGTACGTTGGGCCGGACGGACGGGGCGAGCAGCGCGGCCATCCGCAGCCGGCAGCGGTGACCACCCGCGCCGCCCGCGACGAGGCCGTCGCCGCGCGGCTGTGGGCAGTTTCGGAGGAGGCGACCGGCGTCCACTTCGACCTGCCGGCTCCTGTCGCCGCCGGCTGACCGCGCCCTAGTCGTCCTTCGCAGTCGCCCGCCAGGCGATCAGGACGGGAGCGTTCCCTGCTCGAGGAGCGCCCTGCGAACCGGCCGGACCGACGCCGTTGTGCAACGCGCTCGCTTGGCGATCACCTGATCCGAGGCGTCCGGATCGCGGCGCAGCTCAAACTCCGTCAGCGCTCGCCGACGCTCCGCCTTCTGCTCCGCCGTCGTTCCGGTGGCGGCCTTGTCCATCGCGTCCTCGCGACGGCACCTGAGGCAGCGCCACGCTCCGTCCTCTTGCGTCCAGCCTTCGGGCTGGCCGGGTTCAGCCTTCCCGCGCCGTAACTGGCTACAACGCCACAGCGACCGCAGGTCCAGCTGCGACTCACGCGGTTGCCGTCGGCTAGGTCGCTTGTACGTCCACGGCGCGCGGTCCCTTGTCGCCGGCCTCGGCGTTGTAGGTGACCTTGGCGCCTTCCTGAAGCGAACGGAAGCCGTCGCCTTGAATCGCGCTCTGATGGACGAACAGGTCCTGCGAGCCGTCATCGGGGGTGATGAAGCCGAAGCCCTTCTCGTCGCTGAACCACTTCACGGTTCCAGTTGGCATTTTGTTTCTCCTCTGCGGATGTGTGCTGCGGACGCGGAGGATGCAATACAGCAACGACGGCGAGCGCGGGCACGATTTGCCAGGCGACATGCCTGGCCCATTACCCGCGCACCGTAGCAGCCGGGGCCGACAGAACGCTACGTGGTGCGCGGTCAGTGCCTCCACGGCCTCGTCCACCGTCTGGTCCGTGGCAGCGGTCTGCTTCAGCCCGACCGTATCGAGGAGCTCCCCGAGGTGCGCTCCCTCCGGCACCACCACCCGCAGCGCCTGCTGGCGGTGCTTCAGCTGTTCCGCCAGCTCGAACAGCATGCGGATGCCGGTGCTGTCGAGGAATGCGAGCTCGCTCAAATCGACCACCAGCCCGCTCGCTTGGTCGTCGACCGCGAGCGCCACGCGATCGCCGAGCTCGGCGGCGTTCGATCGATCGATCTCGCCGGAGAAGTGCGCCACCGGCAGCCCTGCCGATCGATTCCAGCTCTCAGTTCGCCGAGAGGCATCACGGCGGCCACGCCGGCACTATCGCGCATCCACCGCCGCAGGGTGCTCCTGAACGCGGAGGACGACGAGGACGATGTCGTCGCGGGGCTCGCCCCGGTCGCCGAGAACCGCCTCCTGGATTCCGCTGGCGATCTCGCTGGCGCTCTGGCCGGCGCACGATTCCAGGGTCGCCACCAGGCCGGCGCGCTTCACGATCCGACTGGGGGCGTAGGCGTCCGTCAGCCCGTCGGTGTAGAGGATCAGCGCGTCCCCGGGGGCGAGGTCGGTCGTGTGGTCCGCGAGCTCGGGGTCGGGCAGCACGCCGAGCAGGGTCCCGGGCTGACCCACCTGCTCGACCCATCCCTCCGCGTGCAGCACCAGGGGCAATGGGTGGCCGCCGACCGAGAATGTCACCCGGGCCCCGTCCGCCGGCTTCAGGTCGATCCGCCCACAGGCGACGGTGCACGATTGGTCGGGAGACTGTCGCAGGATCGCGTCGTTCAGCAGCCGCAGGATGCTGCTCGGCCGGTTTTCGTGGACCGCTGCGGCGCGCAGCGTGTAGCGAGCGAGTCCGGTGGTTGCCGCTGCGGTCGCCCCCTTGCCCATCACGTCGCCGACGATCACTGTCCAGCTTTCGTCATCGCCCTGAAACAGGTCGTAGAAGTCGCCTCCGACCAGGTGTTGCCTGCCGGCGGCGACGGAAGTCGACCACGGTCTCGACTCCGGGTATCACGGGCAGGCGCGACGGGAGCAGGCTCTCCTGAAGGGTCGCCCGCGATGCGCTCGGCCGTCTTCTCGGCCCGCCGGCGCTCGGTGATCACCGCTGCCAGGATCAGCATCGTCACGCTGGCGATGCCCAGGAACCCCTGCGCCAACAGCAGCCTGTCGTCGGGAGGAAGGCCGGCGAAGGGACCGCTGTCGTCCTCGGTCAACGGGATCGCGACGCTGGCCACGAGCAGGATCCCGACGACGGCGCCCGGCTGCCAGAACCGCAGCGCCGCCCAGACGCCCGAGCGGGAAGAGGACGAAGATGAGCGGGGTGTTGGTAGTGAAGACGAGTGCCGCTGACGCCGAGCGCCACGACCGCCAGCGCGGCAGCCTCGAGCGGCCGTCCCGGCGCTCGCCTGTAAGGCCAGTGGGTGGCCGCGACAAGGAGCGCCGGGGCGACCAGCAGGTCGCCGCCCATGTCGCCAAGCCACCAGGTGCGCCATACCGGAGCCGAAGTCGGACGAGGCGATCTCGTTGCTCACCAGCAGGCTGGTGGCTCCGATCGAGGCGCTGATTGTCGTGCTCACGACGCCGCCCGAGAACCGCCAGCGCGAGCACGTCCTTGACCCGCTCCAGCGAGGCGCGGAAATCCGCCAGCTCGCGTAGGCAGGTAGGCGCCGGCAAGCGACTCGAGCGTGTTCCCGACGGTGATTCCCAGCACCGCGTAGAAGGGGACCCCGGTCCAGCTGTTCGCCAGCAGGGCGCCGAGTGCCACTCCCGGCCAGACCCGGTACCCCCACAGCAGGACCGCCGCCAAGGCGATTCCGGTGGGCGGCCAGATCGCCGTCACGCTGGGAGAGGCAAACGCCAGGTTGAGGCCGAGCTTCGCGGCGCCGTAGTAGGCAGCCGCGAGCAGGGCGACCTTCACTACATAGGGTCTCCAACCCCGGGCCCTCCCCTCCATCGGGACGAGCGTAGCGCCCTCCGGGGCGGGCCGCGCCGCGCGAACCCGTCGCGCTCAGCAGGGCTTTCGGCGGCCGCGGTCGGCACCACGCCATGATTAACGGATGGCGCTGGCGCGCTGGAGCCGAGCATCCCCGTGGCGAGCGGTCCTCGCTACCGGCGCAGCGGCCTGCCTTACGGGGCTCGCCGCTTGCGGCGGAGGGGAGGAGGAAGCCGGGCCCGGCTACCGGGTGGCTCCGCTGAGGTTCAAGGATCTCCATCCGTGCAGGTCGGTGCCGAGCCCGCCGAAGATGCGCTGCGGAGCGATCAAGGTGCCGTTCGAGCGCCGCGATTTGTCGCTGGGACAGACCAGGGTCGCGTTTGCGGTCCGTCGGCGCGAGGAGCGCCACCGGCCGTCGCTGGGCACGATCGTCGCGGTCGAGGGCGGACCCGGCATTTCCAGCTCCTGGACCGCTCGCTCCTACGTCAAGCTCTTCGGCTCCCTGCTTCGCCGCCGGGAGATGGTGACCATCGACATGCGTGGCACGGGACGCTCGGGTGTCCTGGACTGTCCCGACCTCCAACGGGGCCGGGCGCCGGAATGGATCGCGTTCGCTATCTGTGCGCGCAAGCTGGGCCCGCGATACGGCTCCTACCGCACCTCCGCGGCCGCCGACGACATAAACGACGTCCGCCGAGCCCTGGGCCTCGGTCGCATCACCCTCTACGGAGACTCCTACGGGACCTTCCTGGGCCAGTCCTATGCCTTCCGTCACCCGGACACGCTCGAGGCGCTGGTGCTCGATTCTGCCTATCCGGCGCGCGGCGAGAGCCCCTGGTATCCGACCCTGATCTCGACCGGTGTCCGGTCGATCTCGATCGCCTGCCGGCGCTCTCCCTCGTGCTCCGGAGACGCCGGCGAGCGCCTTCGCAAGCTCGTCCAGTGGCTGCGTGAGCGAAACCGGGGCGTGGGGCCCCTGATCGACGTGCTCGCCGAGGCGGGCAACTCCGTTCCGAGCTCCTACCTGCGCATCGACCGGGCCGGCACCGCGCTCCGCCACGGGGACGCCACCCCGTACAAGGTGTTGATCGCCGAGGCCAAGGCTGGCTACGGGCACCTGCACCACTACTCCGTGGAAGCCGAGGGAGTCGTGAGCTGCAACGACTACCCGCTGCTGTGGGACAAGGACGCCTCCGAACAAGAGCGCCGCGAGCAGCTCGAGCAAGCGGTTCGCAGCTACCGGAGCGACCTGCTTGACCCGTTCACGCCCCGCGAGGTCGGCCTGTCCTCGGACACGCTCTATCAGTACTGCCTCGACGGCGCCGCGGCCCTCACCCTTGTACGAGCCGCCGATCTCGCCTGGAGATCAGCCGACCAAAGCGCCCGTCCTGGTCGTCGCCGGCGAGCTCGACAACGTCACCTCATCGCACGAGGGCGTCTGGTCGCCGACGAGTTTCCCCACGCGCGGTACTTCGTGGACCACGGTGCAGGCCACGTCGCCGATCTCTACGACGCCACCATTCCTGCGGGGGTGCGGACTCGCCAATTTCTCCGCAACGTCCTCGGCGGGCAGGGCTGAGCCTGGAACCGCCGAATCGAGCTGGAGTGTTGGGCTCCCCGCCGAGCAGGCTGATCCGCCCTGATCCGTAGAATCGATCGAGGAGCGCCCGCGCTCCTGAGCGATTTGACCAAGGTTCTCGAGGAAAAGGAGCGGGTTGTCGTCCGCTTCGCGGGCGATTCGGGCGACGGCATACAGCTCGCGGGCAACCGTTTCGCCGCGGCGACCGCCCTGATCGGCAACGACCTGGTGACGCTGCCCGACTTCCCGGCCGAGATCCGGGCGCCCGCGGGGACCCTGGCCGGCGTCTCGGCGTTCCAGATCCACTTCGCCTCCCGGGACATCCTGACCCCCGGCGGCCGCCCCAACGCGCTGGTCGCGATGAACCCGGCGGCCTTGAAGATGAACCTGCCCGAGCTCGAGCGCGGCGGCATCCTGATCGTCAACGAGGACGGGTTCACGAACACCACGCTGCGCAAGGCCGAGTACTCGTCCAGCCCGCTCGAGGACGGAACGCTCGACGACTATCAGGTGTTTCGCGTCCCGATGACCTCGATGACCGTCCGAGCCACCGACGGCATCGACGGGATCACGGCCCGCGACGCGGCGCGCTCGAAGAACTTCTTCGCGCTCGGGCTGGTCTCGTGGATGTACAGCCGCCCGGTGGACGTGACGATTCGCTGGATCGAGCAGAAGTTCGCCTCCACGCCGCCGGTGATGGAGGCGAACCTGGCCGCCTTCCGGGCAGGCCACAACTTCGGCGAGACGGCCGAGCTGCTTCAGGTCCACTACGAGGTCAAGCCCGCCCCGGCCCAGCCCGGTACCTACCGCAGCGTCAACGGGACTGAGGCGACGGCCCTTGGATTGATCGCGGCCAGCGTCCGGAGCGGCCTGCCGCTGTTCCTCGCCAGCTACCCCATCACGCCCGCCTCCGAGCTGCTGCACGAGCTCTCGCGCCACAAGCGCTTCGGCGTTCGCGCCGTGCAGGCCGAGGACGAGATCGCCGCCTCGAACATGGCGCTCGGCGCCTCCTTCGGCGGCCACCTCGGGCGTCACCGTCACCAGCGGCCCCGGCATGGACCTCAAGGCCGAGACGATCGGCCTTGCCGTCGCCCTCGAGCTGCCGCTGCTCGTGATCGACACCCAGCGCGCCGGGCCTTCGACCGGGATGCCGACCAAGACCGAGGCCGCCGACCTGCTGATGGCGATCCATGGCCGCCACGGCGAGTCGCCGCTGCCAGTGGTGGCTGCCGCAACCCCGGCCCAGTGCTTCGAGGCGGTCTTCGAGTCGGTCCGGATCGCGGTTCGCTACCGGACGCCGGTGATCATGCTCTCGGACACCTTCCTGGCCAACTCGTCCGAGCCGTGGCCCCTGCCCAAGGTGGCGGACCTGCCGCGCATCGATCCCGACTTCGCCACCGAGCCCAACCGCGACGGGGAGTTCTGGCCGTACGTGCGCGACGAGAGGCTGGCCCGCCCCTGGGCGCTGCCGGGGACGAAGGGCCTTCAGCACGTGGTCGGCGGGCTCGAGAAGGAGGACGAGACCGGCCACATCAGCTACGAGGCGGAGAACCACGCGCGCATGACCCGTCTGCGGGCGGAGAAGGTAGCGGGAGTCGCGTCCGATATCGGGGAGCTGGAGGTGGACGACCCGGGAGGCGCCGAGCTCTTGGTGCTCGGCTGGGGATCGACCTACGGTGCGATCACCGGCGCGGTCAGGCGGGTACGGCGTCGGGGCAAGAAGGTCGCCGCCGCCCACCTCCACCACGTCAATCCGCTGCCCTCGAACACCGGCGAGGTGGTGCGCTCCTATCCCACGGTCCTGATCCCCGAGGCCAACACCGGGCAGCTGGTGAAGATCATCCGGGGGGAGTTCCTGGTCGATGCGCTCAGCTACACCAAGGTCGAGGGGCTGCCGATCTTCGCCGAGGAGCTCGACGAGGCGATCGTGGAGAGGCTATGAGCGACTTCCACAATGAAACGCCACCCCCGGATGCGGTCCTGGACCGCCCCGGGCACGCCGTCATTGTGAAAGGCGCTTCATGAGCCAGGGATCCGAAAACGGCGCTCCGCGCGGAAACGGCGCCGCGGCGTCGCTGCGCCCAGAGGGCGCCGCGACGCTGACCAAGAAGGACTTCGCCTCCGACCAGGAGACGCGCTGGTGCCCTGGCTGCGGCGATTACGCGATCCTTGCCACCGTCCAGCAATTCCTCCCCGAGCTGGGGCTGCCGCCGGAGCGGATCGTCTGGGTGGCGGGCATCGGCTGCGCGGGCCGCTTCGCCTACTACATGGACACCTACGGGGTGCACGGAATTCACGGCCGCGCCCCTGCGCTGGCGACCGGGCTGGCGCTGGCCCGTCCCGATCTCTCGATCTGGGTGGTCACCGGAGACGGCGACGCGCTGTCGATAGGCGGCAACCACCTGATCCACGCGCTGCGGCGCAACGTGCCGATCAAGATCCTCCTGTTCAACAACCAGATCTACGGTTTGACCAAGGGCCAGTACTCGCCGACCAGCGAGGAGGGGAAGGTCACCAAGTCGACCCCGTTCGGTTCCCTGGACCACCCCTTCAACCCGATCGCGCTCGCGCTCGGCGCCGAGGCGAGCTTCGCGGCGCGCACGGTGGACACGGACCGCGAGCACCAGGCCGAGGTGCTGCGCGCCGCCGCGAAGCATCCGGGTTCGGCTTTCATCGAGATCTACCAGAACTGCAACGTGTTCAACGACGGCGCCTTCGATGCAGTGCGTGGGAAGGGCAGGGAGGCGAACCAGATCCGGCTCGAGCACGGCAAGCCCATCCGCTTCGGCGCCGAGGGCGAGCGCGGGGTGGTTCGCGGCGCCGACGGCCGCTTGGCAATCGAGGAGGTCTCCGAGGTCGGCCCCGAGGCGCTGCTCGTCCACGATGCCCACGACCCGAACCCGAGCCTCGCCTTCTCCCTCGCCCATCTCAGCCAACGGCCGAACGGCCCGACTCCGATCGGCGTCCTCCGCGCCTTCGAGCGACCGCTCTACGGCGAGGCGATGGCCAGGGAGCTGGAGACCGCCCGCGAGGGGATCGGCACGGACGAGCTGGACGCGCTGCTCCGCTCCGGCGACACCTGGACCGTCGAGTAGCGGCCTAAGCGGCTCGAGTGTCGAGTTCGCCGCAATACACGCGGCAAACTCGACTGTCGGTGATCGGCCGCCGATCGCTGGCCGGCGGTTCTCGCCTGGCCGGCGGGTAGGGTTCTCGCCGCGTGTACGACTGGCTGCTTTTCCTGCACGTGCTGTCCGCCTTCGCCTTGGTCGCGACGGTGGTGATCTTCAGCGCCTTCGCGCTCGGCACCGCGACCGATTCGCGCCTGCTCGCGGTCGCGAACGCGCTCTGGAACGTGGGCGGGTTGGGCACCCTGGTGCTCGGCATCTGGCTGGCGCTCTACCTGGACAACTACGAGATCTGGGACGGCTGGATCGTCACTGCGCTTGTGCTCTTTGCGATCGCCACCGAGCTCGGGCGCCGCGCTCAGCTCGGCTACACGCCGGCGCCCGCGGGCGGTGAAGCTGCCGCGACCACCGGCGCCCCGCCGGCCGCCCTGATGCACTGGCTGCGGTCCCTCGTCATCCTCGCCCTGCTCGTGGTGATGATCTACAAGCCCGGAGCATGACCACGATCGCGAGCGCCCGCGGTTGATGCTGCTCGCCGCCGAAGTCGCGCGGGGCATCCGCCCGGACGCCTGGGGGTTTCCGCTCCTGCTCCACGTGCTCGGGGCGATGCTCCTGGTGGGCGCGCTCGTTCTCGCTGCCTCGGCGCTGGCCCTGGCCTGGCGCGATGGCAGCGTCTCGCTGGTCAGGCTCGGCTATCGGTCCCTGCTGATCGGGGCCCTGCCGGCTTGGATCGTGATGCGGGGCGCTGCCGAGTGGATCGCCGACAAGGAGAACCTGACCGGAGACGACGTGCCCTCCTGGGTGGACCTCGGCTACAGCATCTCCGACCCTGGCCTGCTGCTGCTCTTGATCTCGACCGTGCTCGCCGGCCTCGCCCTGCGCCGCACCGGCCGCGCGGAGGGCCCGGGCGGAGGCGGCTTCAGCCGGGCCTCGGCCATCTTCGCCTCGCTGCTGTTGGTTGCCTACCTGGTGGCGATCTGGGCGATGACGACTAGGCCGGGCTAAGAGGCTGTCTCAAAACCCCCGCATGCACGTCTGGCGGCCTCGGATCGGCGCGGATGCTGCGTCCTCGGTCGGCCAAATAGTGCACGACTATTTGGCCTCCCTGCGTCCTTGCCCCGCTTGATCCGGCGCTCGCCAGCCGCACGCGCGGGAGTTCTGAAACAGCCTCAAGGGCGCTCCCCGCCGAGAGCCTCTGCGATCTCGGCCACGGCGGCCTCCTCCGACTCGCTGACACGCTCGCCGCTGAGGCCTAGGAAGCCCTCCTTGCGAGCCTCGGCAACCTGGTTCGCGAGGGTGAGGACGAACCGCTTGTACTCGTCGACCTCCTCCGGGGTTGCCTTTTGCTCCAGCAGCTCGACGGCCTCGCGAAGATGCCGAAGGCCGTGCTCCTTGAGCTCCTCGGGGGAGTGGTATCGCGTGTGATCGATCTCGGGTTTCGTTGAGGCGATCTCGTCCAGCAGCTCGCTGTCGCCGTGCTGCTTGCGCGCCTCCGCGTATGCCTTCGCCATCGAGAAGGTCTCGCGGAAGGTTCCTCCGCGCTGTGCCGTGATCACGATCGTGCCGGCACTCGGCGGTCCCTTCAGCACGGCCTCCCACTCCTCCGGGGTGAAGTCGGCCTTCCCAGTCAATTTGCCGCTAGGTCTCTTCCGCCAGGCCCGAGTTCCGCGACTGAGTGCTCGTTGGGCACCATCTCGACCGCCCGCCCCGTGGTCTCCAGGCAGCGGGGGCATGGCCGGGGCATCACCGAGCCCGCGACCGGGGAAGCGGTCGCCCCACAGGACGGACACATGTAAACGGCCACGGATTCCTTTCCGGTCATCGCTCCAACCCCCTCTCGCCATCAGTGTACGCACTTGCACCGATGGGATACTCAGGTCGGGCAGACAGCCCCCACCTTGGTTTCACCACAGGCAAAGGAGGAGCCCATGCGCTCCGCCGAGATTCAGGCGGAGCTGGGAAAGCTGCTCGGGCCGGCCGCGGTCGGCCCGGCGACGGCGGCCTACCTGACGGACGCGACCGAGCACCGCGGCATCAAGGGCAGCGCGGACGCGGTCGCCTTGCCCGCGACGACCGAGGAGGTCGCCGGCGTCGTCGCCTGGTGCTACCAGCACGAGGTGGCGATCGTTCCGCGCGGGGGCGGCACCGGGTTCGCGGCCGGCGCCGTGCCCATGAACGGGGGCGTCGTTCTTGGGCTCGAGCGGATGACACGGGTCCGCGCCTTCGACCCGGAGCTGTGGCGGATCTGCGTCGAGGCGGGGCTGACCACGGCCGAGGTGCGCCGCTTGGCGCGCGAGAACGGCCTCTTCTTCCCGCCCGATCCCGGCGCCGCCGAGCAGTCGCAGATCGGCGGCAACATCGCCACCAACGCCGGTGGTCCGCACGCCTTCAAGTACGGGGTCACGGGTGCGTGGGTGACGGGGCTGGAGGCGGTAGTGCCGCCCGGCGAGATCGTCGCGATCGGCGGAGCGGTCCGCAAGGACGTGGCCGGGTACGACCTGAAGAGCCTCCTGGTCGGGTCGGAGGGAACGCTGGGCGTGATCACCGCGGCCTGGCTCAAGCTCCTGCCGGCACCCGAGGTGACGCTGCCCGTGGTCGCCTTCCACGCCGGCACCGAGGCGGGCTGCCAGGCGATCAGGGGTGTGCTGGGCGCCGGGCTTACCGTGGCCGCGCTCGAGTATCTGGACGGCGGGGCTTTGGCCGCGGCCGGCGGCTCGTTCCCGGGCGGCGTACCCGAGGGCGCAGCGTTCATGGTGATGGCCGAGGCCGACGGGGCCAAGGCCGAGGCCGAGCGCGTTCAGGGGGAGCTGGTGGAGGCCTTGGGCACCGAGGCGCTCGCCGTGTTGGCGCCCACACGGCGGCGCGAGGTGGAGGAGCTGTGGCGGTGGCGCGACGGCGTCTCGATCGCGATCGAGGCCCGGCGCGGAGGGAAGGTGAGCGAGGACATCATGGTCCCGCTCGACCGCCTCCAAGAGGCGATCGAGGAGACGGTCGCGATCGGGGAACGCCACCGTCTGGAGGCCTGCAGCTGGGGCCACGCCGGCGATGGAAACCTCCACTCGACCTTCCTGGTTGCGCCCGACGACAGCGGAGAGCTGGAGCGGGCACACGACGCGGCGGAGGAGCTGTTCGAGCTCGCCGTGCGGTTGGGGGGATCGATCTCAGGCGAGCACGGGATCGGTTGGGCGAAACGCGGGCAGCTGGCGCGCCAGTGGTCGCCGCGGGCCCTCGAGCTGCACGAGTCGGTCAAGCGAGTATTCGATCCCAAGGGCCTGCTGAACCCCCAGAAGAAGGTAGCGGCGATCTAACCGGCCCCAACTAGCCCGGGTTCGATTCGACCGGGTGTCCGCCGCGCTGCCAGCTGCCGACGCCGCCGTGGCCGACGTGGATCACGGAGTCGTAGCCCTCGCGCTGAAGGAGGGAGGCGGCCAGCCCGCTGCGCTTGCCGCCGCTGCAGACCGTGGCGATCACCCGGTCGGTGGGCAGCTCGCCCAGGCGCTCTATGAGGTGGCCGTAGGGGATGTGAACCGAGCCGGGAATGTGGGCATCGGCGAACTCGTCGTCGTCCCGGACGTCGAGCACCATGATTCCGTTGTCGCCCGCGAGCCGCTCGGCGAGGGCGTCGGGATCGATCATCTCGACCCGTTTCACGGGCCGCTCCTCCGAGCGCCAGGCGGTCATCCCACCCTCCAGAAAGCCCCGGACCTGGAGGCCGACGGATGCCAGCAGCTCGGCCGCCTCGAGCTCGTACCCGTCGGAGGCGGCGACGACGATCAGCTTGACGCCCGCGGGGACGACTCTGCCCACCTTGGTGGCGAAGCCCGTGTCGTAGGCAGAGGCGCTGATCGCGCCGGGGATGTGGGCCTCGTCGAACTGCTCGTTGGTTCTCGCGTCAACCAGGATCGCTCCCTCGGCGATCGCCACCTCCACCGCTCGAGGGGTCAGCGGCGCGGGCGTGCCCAGCTCCTCGATCAGTGGGCCCCGGTTCAGCGCCACGATGTGCTCGACGTTCGGCGGGCGATCGCCAAGCTCACCGATCATGGCGTCGACGAACGACCTGGGGGTCGAGATGCGGAGGGCGGGGTTGTGCCGGCGCTCGAAGCCGATCGTCGAGGAGGTCTTGTTGTCGATCGCGGAGCTTCCGCACAACGATCCGCCAAGGTGCCCCGGCCAGACCTCGACGTCGTCGTCCAGGACGAGCAGCCGATCGTGGAGCGAGTCGAAGATCGCCGCCGCGCCGTCGCGCGGCTCGACCGCCAGATCGGGCCGGGCGACGTCGCCGATGAACAGGGAGTCGCCCGTCAACACCGCCCATGCATCGCTCGCGCGGGCGGCATCGTGCAGCACGAACGAGGTGTGCTCGGGTCGGTGGCCCGGCGTATGCACGGCCTCGATTTCCAGGTCGCCGATGCGAAGCATCCAGCCGTCGGCGAACGGCTCGTGCGGGTACTCCGCCTGGGCAAGCTCGTGGATGTGGATCGTCGCTCCTGTGGCCCTGGCCAAGCGGCCGTGACCGGAGACGTGGTCCGCGTGGTTGTGGGTCTCGAGCACGTGCTCGATCCGAACTCCATGGAGACGGCTGAGCCGCAGGTAGGGATCGATGTCCCACTGGGGATCGACCACCACGGCGACGCCCGCGCGCTCGTCACCGAGCAGATAGGAGCCGCACGCGAGATCCTCGTGGATGACCTGGCGAAACAGCATCAGTCCAACTCTAGGACCTTGGCTACACCCTCGGGTGTGGATTCCAGGCGTCGGGGTCGGCGGCCAGCGCAGTGATTTCGGCGGGCAAATCGTGCCGGGCGACGTCGGCGAGCGTGACGCGCTCCAGCACCGCCCGCATGTTGCTCCGCAGGGCCACCCAAACCTCCTGGAGCATCTCCGCGGACCCTCCGTAGGAGAGCGACTCGGGGCGCTGATCGCGAACGCTCGCCAGCGGGCCCTCCATCACCCGAAGGACGTCGGCCAGCGTCACCTCGTCGGGGGGCGGGCCAGCGAGTAGCCGCCGTCGGCGCCCCGCTGGCTGGCGACGATGCCGGCGTGCTTGAGCTCGCCGAGGATCGTCTCCAGGAACTTGACCGGGATCCCCTGTGCGCTGGCGATCTGATCGCGCTTCAGGGGTGGATGCTCGGCGGCCGCGAGCTCGAGCGCGGCCCGCATCGCGTAGTCGGCCTTGGCTGAGATGCGCATCGTCAGGGTGATTCTCCCTGACGCCGGCCTCGAGGGGAGACCAGCCCTCGAGGACACCGAAACATGTGACATCAATTGGTGTAACGTATGGAAGTCGACCGACGCAGGCGGAGAGGTCTGCCTGCCGCGCACTAAGGAGAGCCATGGAAGCCGCCAGCCCAAAGCAAGCAGCCGCCAGCGCCGAGCAAGCCGTTGCCACCGCCGTCAACGGCAACAAGGAGCACGACGCCCCCGCGTTCAGCCTCGAGCTGAGCGACGACCAGCGGGAGATCCGTGACTGGGTGCACGGGTTCGCCGAGCAGGTGGTCCGCCCGGCGGCCTCCGAATGGGACGAGCGCGAGGAGACGCCGTGGCCGATCATCCAGGAGGCCGCGAAGATCGGCCTCTACGGCTTCGAGGCACTCGCCCAGTTCTGGTCCGACCCAACCGGGCTCCAGCTTCCGATCGCCAACGAGGAGCTGTTCTGGGGCGACGCCGGGATCGGCCTTTCGATCATGGGCACGACGCTGGCAGTGGCCGGGATCTACGCCTCCGGGACGCCCGACCAGCTCGTGGAGTGGGTGCCGCAGTGCTACGGGACGCCGGAGGAGCCCAAGGTGGCAGCCTTCTGCTCCTCGGAGCCCGACGCCGGGTCCGACGTCTCCGCGATTCGCACCTCGGCGCGCTACGACGAGGCCAAGGACGAGTGGGTCCTCAACGGCCAGAAGGCCTGGGCGACCAACGGCGGGATCGCCGACGTCCATGTAGTGATCGCCAGCGTCGATCGCGAGCTCGGCTCGCGCGGGCATGCCGCGTTCGTCGTCCCGCCAGGGGCGGCGGGACTCGAGCAGGGAGCCAAGGTGAAGAAGCACGGCCTGCGCGCCTCACACACGGCCGACGTCCACCTGGACGATTGCCGGGTCCCCGGCTCGTGCCTGCTGGGCGGCAAGGAGAAGCTCGACGAGCGCCTGGCGCGTGCCCGCGAGGGAAAGGGATCACGTGGCCAGGCAGCGATGCGGACCTTCGAGGTCTCCAGGCCGACGGTCGGCGCGCAGGCTCTCGGTATCGCGCGCGCCGCATACGAGTACGCGTTGGACTACGCCAAGCAGCGCGTCCAGTTCGGGCGGCCGATCGTCGAGAACCAGGCGATCGCCTTCACGCTCGCCGATATGAAGATGGAGATCGACGCTGCCCGGATGCTCGTCTGGCGCGCCGCGTGGATGGGGCGGATCGGCAAGGACTTCACGGCCGCAGAGGGCTCGATGTCGAAGCTGAAGGCGGGCGAGGTGGCCGTCTGGGTCACCGAGCGGGCGATCCAGATCCTCGGTGGCAACGGATACACCCGTGAGTACCCGGTGGAACGGATGCACCGCGACGCCAAGATCTACACGATCTTCGAGGGCACGTCGGAGATCCAGCGACTGGTGATCTCCCGAGCGATCTCGGGAGCCCGCATCCAATGAGAGAGGAGCAGCCAGTGACCGAGGCGCAAGCGCAAGACACAGCCGGTGACGCCGACTTCTCGTCGCTCGATCCGGAGCAGGTGGCCGGGGCGATCTCGTCCGTCACCGACGAGCAGCTTCGCGAGGCCCTCGGCGGCCCGCAGCGCGAGGCGATGATCGGCGAGGTATTCCGCCGCATGGAGGAGCACTTCAAGCCGAGCGGCGCCGCAGGCGTGGACGCGGTGATCCACTGGAAGATCACCGGCCGCCCGGACGGCGGCTTCGACCACTACGAGGTCGTGGTCCGCGACGGCGCCTGCACCGCCAGCAAGGAACCCAAGCACGAGCCGCGCGTCACCCTGACGCTGGACGGGGTCGATTTCATGCGGCTGGTGACCGGAAATGCTGCCGGCCCGATGCTGTTCATGAGCGGCAAGCTCAAGATCGAAGGCGATCTGATGTTCTCGGCCCAGATCCAGTCGATGTTCACGATCCCGGGCTAAAGGCCCAGGGGCCATCGCAGCCTCTGGAACCAGTACGGTGTGCGGCGGGACACCGAGCCCGGACCGCCGTTCGGCCAGGGTCTCGATTGGACCGAGGAGCACACGAGTGGGAGTCGCCAACCAGGTTGTTGAAGCCGAGCAGGCCGGCGGCTCGACCGAACTCGTACAGCCGTTGGAGCACGAGACACTCACACAGCCGTCGGAGCACGAAACCGCCGACCGCATCATCACCGGCCTGGTCACCGCCGTCCCCTTCCTGCTGCTCGGCGTCGCTGCCTGGCAGGTGTGGAACGAGGCGCTTCACTGGCGCGACTTGGCGATTTTCGGCGTCCTCTACCTCCTCACCGGGCTCGGGATCACGGTCGGCTTCCATCGACTGCTCACTCACCGGAGCTTCAAGACCAGCCGAGCGCTGCGGGGGATACTCGCGGCCCTGGGATCGGCGGCGATCGAGGGGCCGGTGATCTCCTGGGTCGCCGACCACCGCAAGCACCACACCTTCTCCGACGAGAAGGGCGACCCGCACAGCCCCCACGTCGGGCACGGCGGGGGTTGGCGGGGCACCCTGCGCGGGCTGTTCCACGCTCACATGGGCTGGCTGTTCATCCACACCGAGCGCGGGGCGAAGCGGCGGTTCGCGGGCGATCTGATGGATGACCCCGTCATCAGCTTCGTCGATCGGACGTTCCTGCTCTGGGCGGTGTTGGGGCTGGCGGTTCCATTCGCGCTCGGCTACGCGATCGGCGGCACGCTGGTCGCCGGTCTCACCGCGTTGCTCTGGGGCGGCGCGGTTCGGTCTTCCTGCTGCATCACTTCACCTACAGCATCAACTCCGTCTGCCACGTGTTCGGGCGACGCAAGTTCAAGACCGAGGACGAGTCCCGCAACGTCTTCTGGCTTGCCCTCCCCACGTTTGGCGAGGCTTGGCACAACAACCACCACGCCTTTCCAACCTCGGCTGTCCACGGGCTGCGGCGCTGGGAGCTCGATCCCTCCGCGGCGGTCATTCGGATGCTCGAGCGGCTGGGCCTGGTCTGGGACGTGGTGAGGATCAGCCCCGAGCGCCAGGCGACCAAGGCGGCGCCCTGAGCCGCAGTGACGGCGCGGGTGGCGCGGTCGTAGTCACCGGAAGCTCGACCGGGATCGGGCGAGCCTGCGCGCTCCACCTGGATCGCCTGGGCTTCAAGGTTTACGCGGGCGTGCGCAAGGAGGCAGACGGCGAACGACTCCGAGGCGAGGCCTCGGAGCAGCTCGAGCCGCTGATCCTGGACGTCACCGACCCGGAGCACATCTCCCGGGCGGCCCAGCGTGTCTTCGAGGCGACCGGAGGTCGCCTTGGCGGGACTCGTCAACAACGCAGGGATCGGGGTCGGCGGGACCGCTCGAGCTGCTCTCGATCAGCGACTTTCGCCGCCAGATCGAGGTGAACCTGATCGGCCAGGTCGCGGTCACCCAGGCATTCATCCCGGCGCTGCGGCAGGCGCGCGGGCGACTCGTCTTCATCGGCTCGATCGGCGGCCTGGTCGCCAATCCGTTCATGTCCCCCTACCACGCCTCGAAGTTCGGGATCGAGGCGATCGGTGACGTATTGCGCCTGGAGCTGCGCCCATTCGGGGTCCAGGTCTCGATCGTCGAGCCCGGGTGCCATCGCGACCCCGATCTGGGACAAGGGCAAGGCGACGGCCAAGGAGGTCCGCGGCGGCTTGTCGGCCGAGGGCCAGGAGCTGTACGGCGAGTCGCTCGAGCGCGCCGAGGAGATGTTGGGCCAGAACGCCGAGCGCGGCGCGCCGCCGGAGAAGGTCGCCACGGTCGTCGCCCACGCGCTGACCGCGCGCAGGCCCCGAACGCGCTATCTGGTCGGCGCCGACGCCAAGGTGCTGGCCGCCCTCAGGAAGCTGCTACCCGATCGCCTTCGCGATCGCATCGTGGCCCGCACGGCCGGCCTCGGATAAGCGTCCACGGACCCGCACCAGGCCGCTCGAGTCGGGCGCTCGGCTGCCGATGTCCTCCCTGCACATCCATCAACTGCGGGGACACCGAAAGGGTCCTCGCGGGGCACCTCCTCATGTCGAAGCGGGGCGCTGGCAAGCGCCCCGCTTCACGTTTTCTGCCGTCGCTCGGCGACGATCTCGTCCCGGCGCAGGCGCAGGCCGCCGAGCAGAAGCGCGAGCGAGCCGCCCAGGGCGACGAAGATCCCGTAGCGCAGATGGATGCCGGTGCGATCGGAGATCGCGTCCGGTTTGTCGAGCATCAGGTAGCCGACCAGCACGGCGGTCCATCCTCCCGCCACCGCGAGCAGGCTCCCCTCGCGCAGCGGGCGCGGGAGCTCATACCCGGCAGCGCAGCGCGCGATCAGGAAGAGGGCAGCGCCGACGGTGATCAGCAGTGCGAGCTGACCGAGGCCGAAGGAGTCGAACCCCGTCAGCGAGAGGCCGCTCGAGAACTCGATCCCGTACCAGGGAAACAACATGCTGCCCGGCACCGAGAGGGCGCCGAGCGCCGCCAGCCGCGCCGGGGGCGGCAACGAGCGGAAGAGCTCGCTCACCGGCTCGATTCCAGGCGCATCGGGGCGGTGATCTTCCGGATCACTTCGGCGGCGAGCTCGGGGTGGGAGATCGGGCCCGTTCCCACCCCTTCGATGATCTGCGCCTTCGGGATCAGCGCCTCGGTCAACCGGCGGCGCTCGTGTATCGGTGGCAGCCAGGGCCCCGCCACGTCGGGGGCGGTGAGGATCCAGAGGCGGTCCCCGATCTCCCGCGCCGCGGCCGTTGGGTCGTCCTCCGCCCAGGCGCGGACCCGTGCCGCCGCAGGCTCCTGAGGGCAGTAGGCGATCTGGAAGCCGACGCGCTCGCGCAGCTCCGCCTCGGACATCTGCGAGTTGGTCGCCGCCAGCATGGTGCGAAGCGCGCCCCTGTAGTCGCGCTCGACCATCTCGATGAAGGCGCGGACGACGGTGTCCGAAGCGATCATCCCCTCGCTGCCCTCGAAGTGCATGCGCGCGAATGGGGCCGTGCCCAGCGCCACCACGGCGGCCACCAGGTCGGGGCGGCGGGCAGCAACGCGGACGCCCCGGTTGGCGCCGTCGGCGATGCTGATGAGCACCGCGTCGCCACCCGCCGCTTCGAGAATCGCCTCGAGGTCGGAGCAGTCCGTGTCCATGTCATAGGGACCGGCGCGAGTGGACTCCCCGGTGCCGCGCGCGTCCCAGGTCACCACGCGGTGATCGCGGGCGAGGTCCGAGAGCAGGCCCTCGTAGACGCCGGGATGTCCCGACCAGTAGGGAGCCAGCACAACCAGCGGGCCCTCGCCCCGCTCCTCCCAGTGGAGCTCGACTCCGCCCGAACGCTCGAGCCTGGCCATGGATCAGGCCGGCGCCGCACGAAGCGGCGCGGTCACCCGGCGGACGACCGCCGCGGTCAGATCGGGCCGGCTGATGATTCCATCCTCGACCACCTCGACCTGCGCGTCGGGGAACAGCTCGCGCGAAAGCCTCGCGGCCTCCCGGCCCGACGGAAACCATCCGCCTCCGGTGTTCTCCGCACAGAGCAACCACAGCCGGTCGCCGCAGGCGAGCGCGGCTTGCAGCGCGTCGTCCTCCACCCAGGCGCGCAGTCGGGCCACCGCCGTCTCCTGGGGCACGTACTCGGCCTGGAGGCGAACCCGCTCGCGGATCTCCTCCTCGTTCATCTGCGGGTTGCCGGCGGTGACCAGGGAGCGGAGCGCGCCGCGGTAGTCGGTCTCGCACATGCTCAGGAAGGCGTCCACGACCGTGTCGGACGCGGCCATCGCCTCGTAGTGCTCCAGCCTCTTCCGCCCGGCGGGCATGCCGCCCGGGATCACCATCGCCTCGCACGAGATCGGGCCGCTCGGCGCAGACGCGAACGGCGCGGTGGCTGGCATCGCCCAGGCCCACGATCACCGCCGGGCAGCCGCTTGCCTCGATCACCGCCGCAAGGTCCTCCGAGCCGGTGTCCATGTCGTACGGACCGCGTGCGGGTCGACTGGCCGGTGCCGCGATCGTCATAGCGAACGACGCGGTGGTCGGGCGCCAGCTCGGCCGCGATCGGGTCGTACACCGAGGGGTGAAAGATCGAATATGGGCGCCAGGACCACCAGCGGTCCCTCACCGCGCTCCTCCCAGTAGATCGCGATGCCCGTTCTCACGCTCAAGTCACGCCACGGATGCGATTCTCCCAGGTGCGTCCGGGTAATGGACGGATTGAAGTCATGTCCAGGCGAGGAGGAAGCAGATGAGCAAGACCGCAACTAGCCGGCGACATCATGGCCGAGGAGAACGCCGACAAGCGGCATCAGATCGTCGGCCTCCTGGAGACGGCGTATTGGATGGAGATCGAGACCGTGATGAGCTACATCGCCGGCTCCGTGAACCCCGACGGTGTACGGGCCCAGGAGATCAAGGAGTCACTGGAGCAGGACATCACCGAGGAGCTGGGCCACGCCCAGCAGTTCGCGCGCACGGATCAAGGAGCTCTACGGAGTCGTCCCCGGCTCCGAGGAGTTCGGTGCCGAGCAGTCCTATCTCCAGCCCCCCGAGCATCAGACCGACATCGTGCACGTGATCAAAGGGGTGATCGCGGCCGAGACGGGCGCGATTGAGCACTACAGCCGCATCGTGGAGGAGACCGAGGGCGTGGACCCGGTCACCCAGGACATGGTGATCGACATCCTCCGCGACGAGCAGGGCCACAAGCGCCTGTTCGAGGGCTTCCTGCGCGAATACGAAGCGGAGGGACTGGCCTAGAAGCGGGCCACTAGGCCGGCCGCAGGCTTAGGGCCAGCTCCGCGAGGTGGCCGACGCCGTAGCGCTCCGCCTCCGCGGCGGCCTGCTCGAGCGCCTGGCGCGCGTCCTCCGGATTCGACTCGCGCAGCAGGCGCCCCCGCAGGTACTCGCAGCGGGCGGCATCCAGCGGCCGGCCTAGCCCCTGCCACGCGGCGCGAGCCTCCGTCAGCGCCGCGCTCGCCTGATCCGGATCGGCCGCCACCGCCCCCCGGGCCTCGAGGCTTGCGGCCTTGCCCACCGGGTAGCGCAGCCGGTCGGCGAGCCGCTCCGCTTCGTCGGCCGCCTCACGGGCAGCGTCGAGCCGCCCGGCCACAGCAAGGTTCACGGCGCGGGAGGAGATCGCCTCGACCGACTGGGCGACCAGGCCGGCGCGCTCGCAGAGGTCGAGCGCGCGGGCCAGCGCGGTGTCGGCGTCCGCGTGGTCGCCTCGCTGGCGCAGCGAGGCCCCCAGCCAGAAGAGCGATTGGAAGGCGACCTCGGAGCGGCCCACCTGCTCGGCAAGGTCAGCGGCCTCCCGCAGGCCCTTGGTTGCCTCGTCGAATCTCCCCTCGCGCCAGCGAAGCATGCCGCGCATCATGTACGGGAAGCAGAGCTTGCCGGTGAGGCCTTCGCGCTCGGCGAGCTGCCCGGATGCCTCGGCCTCTCGCTCCACCGCCTCCCAATCGCCGCTGTGGGCGGCCAGCTGGGCAAGCGCGGCGTGGAGCTCGACCTTGGAAGGCAGGTCGCCCGTCTGCTCGGCGAGCTCGAGCGCCTCCTGGTAGGCAGCGCCGGCGCCCTCGTAGTCGGCCTCTGAGATCTCGAGGTGGTAGCCGAGTGTGAGCAGCGCCCGAACCGCCTCGGCCGGATCGGACTCGCGCGCCAACTCGACCGAGCGCTCCAGGTTCTCGCGGGCGCGCTCGGAGTCGCCGATGCGGCCGAAGACGCGGCCGAAGATCCCGTGGGCCCGGCTGGCTGCCGCGGCCTCGCCAAGTCGCTCCGCCAGTCGTAGCGCCTTCTCGGAGGCGTAGATGGCGAGCATGTTGTCGCCGGTGTGCATGTACAGCGAGGCGGCCTCCTCGTACAGGCGCACGAGCTCCAGGCACGGGGGTCCGTCCTTCAGCAGGTCGATCCCCTTCTGGTAGTGCTCGATCGAGCCTTCGCGGTCGCCCTTGTGCCAAAGCCCCGCGCCGATCTTGCGGTGCAGGTCGCCGACCCGGGCCAGGTCCTCCTCGCGACGATGGAAATCCAGGCACTCGTCCCAGACCTCGGTGGCCTGGTCGACGCGCCCGAGCCGAAGCGCGACGTCGCCGAGCTTCTCGGCGATCCGGGCACGCACCGCGGGGTCGGCGCGCGAGGAACCGCTCTCGCCGCGCAGAGAGAGGGCGGTCTCGTAGTGGCCGAGGGCCTCCAGGTTGGAATACAGCGAGGCGGCCGCGTCGCCGGCAGCTTCGAGGGCAGACAGAGCCTTCTCGTTGATCCGCTCCAGCTCAGACTGCTCGATCTCGGCGTCTGCGCCCAACGCGGCGGCCCTGCCGTAATGGTCGGCGACCATCGCTACCACCCCCTCCGCGCGGTCGGCGGCCCGCTCCTCGATGAAGCCCCCCACCTGAGCGTGCTTCCATGCCCGCACCGACTTCGGCAGCGTCGAATAGGCGACATCCCGGATCAGCACGTGCTTGAACGCGTACTCGTGCTCTCCGGCCAGGCGGCTGCCGGCGCTCGGCACGACCAGGTCCTTCTCCTGAAGCGCGGCGAGGGCGTCGTGCAGGTGGATGCCCTCCTCCTGCTCGATGCCCGCGAGTGAGCCCTCCCAGAAGGTTTGCCCGACCACCGAGGCATGCTGGAGGACTCGCCGCTCCGACGCGGACAGCGAGTCGAGACGGGCCGCGAGCACGGCGTGGACGGTCTCGGGGAGCGTCTGGACGTCCTGCGAGCCCTCCTCGCGGATCCGGTTGACCATCTCCTCCGCGAACAGCGGGTTGCCGGCGGAGCGCTCGGCGACCTGGGGTACGAGCTCTCCCGGGCCGTTCGTTCCGGTGCCGTTTCCATCGGGGAGCAGAGCGGTGACCAGCTCGCGCGTTTCGTCCTGGGACAGCGGCTCGAGCGAGATCGTGGTCGCGTTGCGCCGCCCACCGCCCCAACCCGGGCGGCGGTCGAGCAGCTCGTCGCGCGCCAGGCAGACGATCAAGGCGGGGCCGCGCACCCAGCGCGCCAGGTACTCGATCAGGTCGAGCATGCCCTCGTCGGCCCAGTGGATGTCCTCGAGCGCGATCACCACCGGGTGTTGCCGGCTCACGGCCTCGACCAGGGAGCGCACCGCGGAGAACAACCGGTCGCGGGTCTGCTGGGCGTCGTCCACGTCATGCCCGCCGGTGGGGATTGCGTGCTCGGGCGGCGGCTCGATGCCGAGCGGGCGGGCGATCGTCGCAGCGATTCGTTCCGGCGGCTCGTCGGTCTCCGCGTCGGAGACGACCGACTCGACCCCACTTAGGAGCTTCGCCCAGGCCAGCTCGGAATCGTCGGTGTCGACCAGCTCGAACTGGCTCCGGAGGATCTCACCGAGCGCCCAGTAGGCGAGCCCCGCGCCGTAGGCGGGGCAGCGCCCGACCCGGAAGGCCGGTTTCTCCGTCCGCGCGCCTGTCTGCACCTCCAACTCGCGCAGCAGGCGCGACTTGCCCACCCCGGCGTGGCCGATCACGGTGACCAGATGCGGGCGGCTCTCGCGGCCCACGCGGTCGAACAGCGACATGAGCAGCGCCGACTCGTCCTCCCGGCCGATCAGGGGCGCCTCGCTGCGGGCGCCTCGGGTGGCCGGGCCAGGATCCAGGACGCGGGCGGCCTCCCAAGCCGCGACGGGCTCGGACTTGCCCTTCAGGGTCAGAGGCTCGAGCTCGGAGTACTCGATCGCGTCCCGGGTCAGGCGGTGGGTGATCTCGCCGACGGTGACGCTTCCCGGCTTCGCCGCCGCCTGCAACCGGGCGGCGACGTTGACCGCGTCGCCCATCACCGTGTAGCCGTCGCCGACCTGACCGGCCAACACCTCGCCGGAGTTGATCCCGACCCGCAGCAAGAAGTTGGCGCCGGCCGCCTCCGCGGCCGCCCCCGCCATGTCCAGGTTGATCTCGTCCATGGCGGCCTGCATCGCGAGGCCGGCGCGCACGGCGCGCTCCGGGTCGTCTTCGTGCGAGACCGGGGCGCCGAAGACCGCCATCACGTTGTCGCCGATGTACTTGTCCACGCGGCCGCCGTAGCGGACGACCTCCTGCCCGAGGCGGCGCAACGCCCGGTCCACGATCGACTTCACGGCCTCGGGGTCCATGCGCTCGGCGACCGCCGTGTAGCCGGACAGGTCGGCGAACAGCACCGTTGCCTTGCGGCGCTCCTCGGGGAGGGCGCCGGCTCCGGGCGAGCCCCAAGCCGGTGCGGCAACGCCCGGGAGTTGGCCGCCGAACAGCCCTCCGCGCTGGGCGGGAGGGGCCGCTTGGGCAGTTACCCCGGGTGTCGAGGGAGGCTGCGGCGTCGTCCCCGGCGGGGGCGCCACCACGCCCGCACCGCCGGCGCCGAGCCCCGTCCCGCACTCGATGCAGAACTTGGCCGCTGGCGGGTTCTCGGCGCCGCACGTCGGACAGGTCGGGGACAGCCCCGCGCCGCATGACATGCAGAACCGGGCCCTCTCCGGGTTCTCGGTGCCACAGCCAGGGCAAACTCCTCCGCCCACGTGACGAACGATACGCATTCGCGGCCGCGGCCCTCTGTGAGATCCATCACGTGAAAGGCGTTCCGCAAGCGGGGAAACAGACGTCCAGGCCCGTGAGGGAGGTCCGCTACCCTGGCGCGTCTGACCGAGAGCGTCGAAGCCAGCCTGAGAAAGGGAGCTTGATTTGACCCGCATCCGAGCCCGCGTCGCGATCCTCGCGCTGATCGTCGTCCTTCCCGCCGCGTTGGCGGGCTGCGGTGGCGACGGGGGCGGTGGCGGCGAGGACCCGACTCAGGTCCTCGACCAGACCTTCAACAACCCGACCGAGATCACGAGCGGCCAGCTCGGTATCAACCTCGACGGATCTGCCGAGGGCGAACAATCCGGCAACCTGACGGTGACGGTCGAGGGGCCGTTCCAGATCGCCGAAGGCGACCGCACGGCGTTTCCGCAGCTGGATCTGAGCGGTCAGATCAGCGCCTCCGGGTCGGGACAGAGCTTCGAGTTCGAAGGCGGCCTGATCGCGACCGAGTGACAATGCCTTCGTCGAGTACCAGGGACAGGCGTATGAGGTCGGCAATTCCCTCTTCCAGCAGTTCAAGGATGCCTACGAGCAGTCGGTCCGGCAGGCCCAGGAACAGCAGGGCAACCAGGACGCCTCCACGTTCTTCGAGCAGCTCGGGGTCGATCCGCAGACCTGGTTGACCAACCTCTCAAACGAGGGCGACGAGGATGTGGAGGGAACCGAGACGATCCACATCCACGGTGACGCCGATGTTGAGCAGATCTTCTCGGACCTCGCGAGGATCGCCCAGCGGGTGCCCGGGGGTTCCGTCGACCAGGCCCAGCTCGACCAGGTGGAGAGTGCGATCGACGAGGCGAGCCTGGACGTGTACTCGGGCAAGGACGACCAGATCCTGCGCAAGCTGTCGGTGTCGCTGGTCATCGAGCCGACGGGGATCACAGACGCGTCCACGGTGAGCAGCGTCGACATCGACTTCTCGTTCACGCTCAGCGACGTCAACGAGCCTCAGACGATCAGCGAGCCGTCGGATGCCCAGCCGATCTCCGGCCTGCTCGGCGACCTCGGCCTCGAGGGCCTCGGCGGGTTTGGGTCCTCGGGCGGCAGCGGCGGCAGCGTGGGCGGTGGCGGTCCTGCCCCGGGAGCTACCTGGAATGCATCCAGAATGCCAACACGCTCCGCCGAGGTCGAAAAGTGCGCGGACGAGCTCCTGTAACGAACGCCGCCGCCTCCGAGATAACTCCGCCGGAAGCCTCGTCCTGCATGAATCCGGCGGTAGCCTCGCCTCCGGCTACGTTGCCGCCGGGCTAGGGCGCCGGCCTGACCCGGCAGGCCTACACGTCGCTAGCCGCGACTTCGTCGCTAGCCCGGAGCCGGTAACGGCGACCTCGAAGTTGCGGTCGTAGAGCTCGGTGACCTGGGTGAGCTCGTCCTCGGTCAGGTCCGGGACGTCTGTGGCGCCCGCGTACTCGCGCAGCTCGGTCTGGTTGGTGATCGTCGGGATCACGACCGCCATCTGCGGCTGGGCGAGGATGTAACGGAGCGCCGCCTGGGCCATGGTGCGGCCGGTCTCCGGGCCGCACAGGAAGCGGATCCGCTCGATCTTCTCGAGGCCCTCCACCAGCCACTCGCGCGGGCGGTGGCGACGATGGTCCCCGGGGCCGAAGGTCGTCTCGAGCGTCAGGTTGTCGTCCAGCAGTCCCGACGATGTCGGGACCCGCGCGATCACGCCAACGCCATGCTCCGTGGCTGCCGCCATGAAGTCGCGGCCGGGATCCTGCTCGAGCAGGTTGTAGACGGTTTGCACCGAGGCGATCTGGCGCGTCGAGATCGCTCGCAGGCCCTCCTCGCGCCAACCGATCGCGGGACCGAGGGCGACGCCGTAGTGCGCGATCTTGCCCTCGGTGCGCAGCTCGTCGAGCGTCGCGAAGCAGTCGTCGGAGTCGATCGCATCGAACCGCGGGTTGTGGAGCTGGTACAGGTCGAGATGGTCGGTGCCCAGCCGCCTCAGGCTCGCTTCCAGGGCCTGCCGCACGAACGGCCCGTCCCAGCGCTGGGGGCGCTCTCCCTCGGAGTGCTCCTGGCGTCCCTCCGCCAGCACGTATCCGAACTTGCTCGACAGCTGGATCCGGTCCCGATGCGGCGACAGCACGCGGCCGACGAGCTCCTCGTTCCTGCCCTGGCCGTAGGCGTCGCCCGTTTCGAAGAAGGTGATGCCCAGGTCGAGCGCCTCCAGCAGCAGGCGCTCGCCGGCCTGCTCGCTCACGTCGCCCCACCAGGTCGAGCCAAGCGCCCAGGTGCCGAAGCCGATCTCCGATGCCTCGAGGTCGGTGTCGCCGAAGCGGCGAGTCCTCACGCGGCGCAGTCTAGATCAGCGGTTGCGGGGGTTCGACCGACCACCCGAGTCCATAGGCTCCGTTGGCGCGATGGCAAGCGACGGATCAAACAACGCGCGCGGTCCAGGCTTCCTGCTCACCGCCCAGGGCTGGCCCTACCTGCTTTTGCCCTTCATTCCGCTGGCGATCGCTCTCGAGCTCGCCCACGCGTCGGCGACCGTGATCTTCTTCACGGCGGCCCTGGGGATCATCCCCACGGCCGCGCTCATGGGCCAGGCGACCGAGGAGCTTGCAGCACGTTCCGGCCCCGGTATCGGCGGGCTGCTCAACGTGACCTTCGGCAACGCGCCCGAGCTGATCATCGCGATGTTCGCCCTCGCCGAGGGCCTGCACGAGGTGGTCAAGGCGTCAATAGCAGGCTCGATCATCGGCAACGCGTTGCTCGTGCTCGGCGCGTCCATGCTGGTCGGGGGTATCGGCCGCCGGAGCCAGACGTTCAACGCCACCGCCGCCAGCGCGCAGTCGTCGATGCTGCTGCTCGCAGCCGCTGCGCTGATGATGCCGGCGATCTTCGAACTGGTGGAGGGCAAGGGCTTGCCGAGCCCGACAGCCGAGCTGGTGAACTACGGCTCCACGGTCGAGAACCTCTCGCTCGCGGTGGCGATCGTTCTCATCGGCACCTACGTCGCCGGGCTCTTCTTCTCGCTGCGCACCCACCGCGACCTCTTCAACCCGCCATACGCCGAGCAGGAGGAGGAGGGCTTCGGCTGGAGCGTGCGGCGATCGGTGCTGATGCTGTTCCTCGCCGGGATCGTGGTTGGGCTGATGTCGGAGATTCTGGTCGGCTCCATCAGCGAAGCCTCGGAGTCGGTGGGCCTGAGCGAGTTCTTCATCGGCGTGATCGTGGTCGCGATCGTCGGCAACGCCGCCGAGCACTGGGTAGCGGTCCTGGTCGCCTACAAGGACAAGATGGACCTGGCGGTCAACATCGCGATCGGCTCGGCCGCCCAGATCGCGCTGTTCGTTGCCCCCGTGCTGGTGATCGCGTCGTTCTTCATCGGCCCCGGGCCGCTGCCACTGGTCTTCAACGGCTTCGAGCTCGGCGCAATCGTGCTTGCGATCCTGATCGCCAACACGGTCACCAGCGACGGCGAGTCGAACTGGTTCGAGGGCGTGCAGCTGCTCGCGGTCTACGCCATCGTCGGCATCGCCTTCTACTACGCGTGACGGCGCCCGCCCCACCGCCAGCCAGGCGCACCTGATGGGAAGCGCGCTGCTCCTTGCCCTCAGCTTCGCGGTGATCCTCGCCGGCGCGCTGCTGTTCACCACCGCGGTCGAGTGGGCGGGCCACCGGCTCGATCTCGCCGAGGGGGCCACCGGCAGCCTGCTTGCGGCCGTCGGCACGGCGATGCCGGAGACCCTGATTCCGATCGTCGCCATAGTCGGCGGCTCCGCCGGGGCCGATGACGTAGCCATCGGCGCCATCATCGGCGCGCCCTTCCTGCTGGCGACGATCGCGATGGCGGTGGTCGGGATCTCGGCGCTCATCTATCGGGGACGGCGCCCCGAGGGCACCCGCCTCCGCGCCGACACACGGGTGCTCGACCGCGACCTCGTCTTCTTCGGAATCTTCTTTGCGGCCGGTCTTGGGCTCGGCTTGGGCGTACCCGACGCGGTGCAGATCCCATGTGCTGTCGGATTCGTCTTCGCCTACGGCGTCTACGTCCGTCGACCCTGCGCGGCGGCGGTGACGCCCAGGATGGCGACACATTGCAGCCACTGCTGCTCGACACGACCCCCGGTGACGAGCCCGGCAACGGAGCGATCGCGCTTCCAGTTCCTGGTCGGACTCGGGGCGATGGTCGGTGGCGCGCACCTGTTCGTCGAGCAGCTCCTGACCGTTTCCGAGCAGCTCGGCACCGAGCCGCTGGTGCTCTCCCTGATCCTGGCGCCGCTCGCCACCGAGCTGCCGGAGAAGGCGAACAGCTTCTTCTGGGTCCGCCAGGGCAAGGACAGCCTGGCGCTGGGAAACATCACCGGGGCGATGGTCTTCCAGTCGACGATCCCGATCGCCTTCGGCCTCGCATTCGCGGACTGGGACCTCGACCGCTACGCCGTCGTCTCCGGCGCGCTCGGCCTCGCCGGCGGTGGAGTCGCCTACTGGGCGCTGCGGCTGCGTGGGCGCTTCGAGCCGCTGTCGATCGTCCTCTGGACCGCCCTGTTCGCGGCCTTCATCGTCTACGTCGTGGCCACCTGAAGCCCGGACTACTCCGGCCAGAAGTCCTCGATCTGCTCGGTGCCGGCGTCCGGGTCGCGGGTCGACAAGATGAGAAGCTCGGCCTCCTGGTCGGTGTCGTTATGCACCGAGCGGAATGCGTCGGCGCCGATCCGCACCGCGGTCTGCGGGCCGGCCTCGAAGACGTCATCGTCGATCTTGAACGTGACCCGACCGCCGATCACGAAGTAGACCTCCTCCTGGCCGGGGTGGCGGTGGCCATAGCTGCCGCGCCCGCCGGTGCCCGGCGGCATCGTCCGCCAGCTGAACGAGACCTGCTCGGTCCCGAGCGCATCCGAGTACCAGCGCATCTCGCCGAATCCTGGGTAGTCGGCCATCCAGTCGGTGGCTTCCTCCCGCTTGGCAACCGAGTAGTCCGCCATCAGTCCTCCCGTCCGGGGTCCTGGGGCTCGTCCTCCTCGTCCTCGTCGTCGGTCCCGTCGCCCTGCTCGAGCGCGGTGGCCGAGACCGAGCCCGGCTGTGCCGCCGTGATAGTGGGTCTGGAACTCCTCGAGCGTCTGCTCGAGGCCGTTCTCGTCGACCGGGAGGTCGTCGGAGATCCGCACCCAGTCCGACCCCTCGTAGGCCTCCATGTTGAAGATCTCCTGGTCGATCGAGGTCGAGTCGTCGACGATCACCACGATCTCGGTCTGAGGGTTGAAGTAGGTGCCGGGACGAACGCAGCATCTCTTCGACGTCGACCGTGCGGCTCTCGATGTCGGGAGTCATGGCCCGATCCTATTACTGCCCGAGGTTTTCGAGCTCGCGAAGCTGGCGACTCGACCTCCTCGTCGACGTCGAGCGGCTCCTTTCCCTGCCGGATGCGACGCTCGTTGCGCGCCACGACGAGCTGCCGCACCTCCTCCGCCAGCCCCGCGTCGGGCCCGCGGTCTCTGATGGCGTCGATCGGCGAGCAGCCTGGCCAGCTCGGCCTCGACGTCGAGCGGCGCCTCGCCGCGGGCGCGCTGCCGGTAGGCCTTCGCCTCCAGCATCTGGCGGATCTCGGCCTCGCGGGCCTTTCCCGAGACCGGCTTGGGGGCCGTCGCTGACCCGCTGGGTCAGGTCGCTGTCGAACTCGACCGCGAACGGGCCCTTGCCGATCTGCTTCAGGGCGTTCCCGGCCCCGAGCACGAAGGTGGCCAGCGAGATCGGTAGCGCCGCCAGGACGATGATCAGCATCACCTCGCCGGTGCTGAGGCTGAGCGCCACAGGCGGCACCCGCCTAGGGTACGAGGCGCTGGCCCGTGGCGCAACCGGCGCCGCCGGGATCGGCGGGGGAGGCCCGGGATTCCGATATCCTTCCGGTTCATCGGCTGGTTGACTGACCAGTCAATCGGCTCGGATTGGTTCACGAACGCAAAGGAGCGCCACAGCCTTGGTTGACTTCACGCTGACCGACGAGCAGAAGGACCTGCGAGAGCTCGCCCACGACTTCTCCGAGAAGGAGATCCGCACCGTCGCCTGGGAGTACGACCGCGAGAGCACGTGGCCCCAGGAGATCGTGGAGAAGGCCTTCGAGGTGGGGCTCATGAACGTGCACATCCCGGAGGCCTATGGCGGCCCGGGCCTCGACTACCTCTCGGGCTGCTTGATCGAGGAGGAGCTGGGCTGGGGCTGCTCCGGCATCGGCACCAGCCTGATGGCCAACGGCCTGGCCTCGGCGCCGCTCTTGATCGGCGCCTCCGAGGAGACCAAGAAGAAGTACCTCGGCATGCTCACGGAGGAGCCGAAGTTGGCCTCCTTCTGCCTCACCGAGCCCGACGCCGGCTCCGACGTCAGCGGCATGAAGACGCGGGCGGTCAAGAGCGGCGACAAGTACGTGATCTCGGGCTCCAAGTGCTTCATAACCAACGGCAGCCACGCGTCCTGGTACACGGTCTACGCCAAGACCGATCCCGAGGCGGGCCACCGCGGCATCACCGCCTTCGTCGTGGACCGCGACGCGGACGGCGTCACGGTGGACAAGAAGGAGGACAAGCTCGGCCAGCGCGCCTCGAACACGGCGACGATCTCGTTCGACGAAGTCGAGGTCCCGGCCGAGAACATGCTCGGCGAGGAGAATCACGGCTTCAAGCTCGCGATGACGACCCTCGACCGCACCCGCCCGGGGGTCTCCGCGCTGGCGGTCGGGATCGCTCGGGCCGCCTTCGAGTTCGCCTGCGAGTACTCGAAGGAGCGCGTCCAGTTCGGCGTCCCGATAGCCATGCACCAGGCGGTCGCGTTCATGATCGCTGACATGGCGACCAAGGTCGAGGCATCCCGGCTGCTCGTCTGGGAGTCAGCCGTCCTGCTGGATCAGGGCAAGCGCAACACGCTGGTCTCCTCGCACGCGAAGCGGTTTGCCGCCGACACCGCGATGGAGGTCACGGTCGATGCCGTCCAGGTCTACGGCGGCTACGGGTTCATCAAGGAGTACCCGGTCGAGAAGCTCATGCGCGACGCGAAGATCATGCAGCTTTACGAGGGCACCTCGCAGATCCAGCGCCTCGTGATCGCCCGCGAGATCCTGGCGCCGCGGCAGGTCGACGAGCCCAAGCCCGAGACCACCCAGGAAGAGGTGCGAGGCGAGCGAGAAGGCCGCCGAGGAAGCGCCCGCGGCCGCCTAGGTGTCAGCCGCGGCCCTTGTCAGCCGCGGCGGTTGGGGCTGATGGCGATCATCAGCCCGATCGTGGTCGCCACGATCACGCCAAGCACCAGAGCGTGCGGCCACCCGTCGATCCCCCAGGCCACCGCGTAGACCAGGGCGGCGAGGATAACCAGGCTGAGGGCCGTGAAGGCGATTACAGGGCGCCTGTTGGAGACCCGCATGCTCCGGTCGGCTGCGCTCAATTCGGGTCGCTCGTACTGAGCGCGATCGCTACTGCTCATGTTCGCCATGTACGTCCTCCCGTTCCGCTTCCCGAAGAGGCTACACCCGGGCTGCCGCCGCGGGCGGTGCGGCTCGTCACACAGCGCCCCCGTCAGCGCGCGACTGGGGCGCCGCCGCCTATAGTCGCGCCGGATGGCCCGTGGGGGCGAACAGGCGGAACCGCGCGGCCGCAAACTGGCTGAGGCAGCGCGGGCCGCGAGGGCGCGCGCCGCGCCGATCGAGCCCCGATCGCCAGGCCGGCGCCGCGCCGGCGCGATGGACGTGTTCGGCGGCGAGATCCGCCGCCGCGATCTGTTCCCGCTGCTTGTCCTGCACCTGATCTCGACGGAGCCGGCCTACGGCAACCGGCTGATCGAGGCGATCGAGGCCATCACAGACGGCGCAATTCAGGCCAACCCGAACACGATCTATCCGCTGCTGCGTGATCTGGAGGAGCGAGGCCTGATCGAGGGGCAGTGGGAGCATCCGGATAGGCGAACCCGCCGCTTCTATTCGATCACCTCCGAGGGCCGCAAGGAGTACCGGCGGCTGGTCGTGGAGCTGGAGCCATTCCTCGACTCGGTGATCGAGTCGGTGACCCTGATCAAGCGCGAGATATACGGGAGCGCGCCACGCCGCGGGGGCCGACAGTGAGCAAGGTCTCCGAGTCGGTGGTGATCACAGCCTCTCTGGCCGAGGTTTGGGACTTCTACTTCGAGCCGCGGGGATGGTCGGCCTGGGTGGACGGTTTCGGGAGCGTCGACACGGCCGACGGCTATCCGGAGGCGGGCGGCTCGCTGCGCTGGCGCTCGATCCCGGCGGGGCGGGGCGAGGTCACGGAGCACGTGCTCGAGCACGAGCCCCGTCGCCTCCACAGGATCGCCTTCCGGGACCCGGAGAGCGCCGGCGAACTGCGGACGACGTTCGAGATCGCGGGCCAGAGCACAGTTGTCACCCAGGAGCTCGAGTACGGGTTGCGAAAGCGTGGCCCGTTCGCGTGGCTCACCGACCGGCTCTTCATCCGCTCCCAGCTGCGCGGATCGCTCGCGCGAACGCTGGCCCGCCTCAAGCTCGAGGTCGAGGCCCTGGCCGGCGCCGAGTAGCGCGCACGCCCGAGCTCACCGCCGGCCGATTTCACGCTCAGGTGTCGGAGATATCACCCTAGGGTGGCTGGTCGATCGCCTCCGCGCGACCGACGATGCGGTTGTCAGAAGAAGCGCACACGGTCAGGAGGGATCGAGATGCAGTCAAGGACACACGGGACGCGGCGAGGGCTGATGATTGCGCTGGCAGCAGGGCTTGTCGCCCTGGGGCTGGCAAGCGCGTCGGCGGCGCAGGCATGCTTCGGCGAGCGCCCGACGATCAGGGGCACCAAGCATGCCGACAGGATCACCGGCACGAATAGACCGGACGTGATCTACGCCGGTCGCGGCAACGACAGGATCAAGGGCAGAGGAAGCGCTGACTTGATCTGCGCGGGGCCGGGCAAGGATCGCGTCAAGGGCGGTGTCGGGCGCGACGCGATCGGTGGCGGGCTCGGGAACGACAAGGTCTTGGGCGGCAACCAGGCGGACTATCTCCTCGGCGAGGAGGGCAGCGACAGGGTCCAAGGCGATGGAGACAGCGACTCCGTCGACGGTTCTGACGGCAATGACGTCCTGCACGGCGATGCCCCAGGCCAGACACAGGGCGGCGACGACGAGGTCTACGGGGCGACGGTTCCGATCAGGTTTATGGCGACGGCGGCGACGAGCCGTATCTGATGGGAGGCGCGGGTGCGGACATCGTTGACGGGGGACCGGGCAAGGACACGGTGATTCCCGACGACGACTTGACCCCGGATACGTACCGCGGGGGCGCCGATATCGATAGGGCCAGGTACAACAACTACGACGGCCCGGTGACCGTTTCGCTCGACGGTGCCCCCAACGACGGGGCCAATTGCCCTCAACAGTGCGAGGGCGACAACGTCATGGGCTCGCTGGAAAACCTCACCGGCACTTATGAAAACGATGTGTTTACAGGCAGCGGCGCCGCGAACGTGATCGACGCCTTGGGCGGAGACAACGTCGTCAACGGCGCCGGGGGCGGGGACATCCTCCGCGGCGGCTACGAGGAGGACAGCCTCGACGGCGGCAGCGGTGACGACGCGCTGTTCGGCGGTTACGGGGCCGACTCCCTCGACGGAGGGGCCGACACCGACGCGTGCCACGGCGACGAGGGCACGGACGCGGCGCTCAACTGCGAGACCGAGTCCGGGATCCCGTAGGGCGACGGGACCGCGGCCCCGGTGTCGTCCGGGGCCGCGGTCCCTATAGGCTTCGCGCCCTCATGTTCGTGTTCAAGGCCGCGGTGCTCGGCGCGGGAACGATGGGAGGCGAGATCGCCCAGGTGATCGCCTCTGCGGACGTATCCGTCGTGATGAAGGACGTCAAGCAGGAGCTCGTGGACGCCGGGTTGGAGAAGGCGCGCGAGGTCACCCAGGGCCAGCTCGCGACCCTCGTCTCCAAGGAGAAGATCACCCAGGAGCAGGCGGACGCCCGCCGCGAGGAGATCCTCGGGCTGATCGCCGGCACCACCGAGTACGAGGGTTTCGGCGAGGTTGACTTCGTGGTCGAGGCGGTGCCCGAGAAAATGGAGATCAAGCAGGCGGTCTTCGCGGAGCTCGACGAGGTTACGCCTGGCCACGCGATCCTTGCCTCCAACACCTCGGCGCTGTCGATTTCGGAGATCGGCTCGGCAACCACCCGGCCCGACAAGGTGGTCGGCTTCCACTTCTTCTATCCCGCCTCGGTGATGCGGCTGATCGAGGTGGTCGAGGGCGACGACACCTCCGAGGAGACGGCGCAGGCGGCGGCCAACTTCGCGATGCAAATTCGCAAGAACCCGGTTCGCTGCGGCGAGGACCCCGGCTTCGTGGTCAACCGGGTGCTGAACTCGGCAGCCTCCGAGATCTGGCGGTATCAGGAGGAGTCCGGCGCTTCGCCCGAGGAGATCGACAAGGAAATCGCCGAGGCGAAGGTGACGCCGATGGGCCCGTTCTTCCTCTCCGATCTGCTGGGGTTGGACACGGTCCTGCACGTCGCCGAGCATCTGCGGGCGAGCTATGGCGATCGTTTCTACGTCCACCCGATGATGAAAGAGCTGGTCGAGGCCGGAAAGTTGGGCCAGAAGACCGGCCAGGGCTACTACCCCCACGGAGGCTGAGGTGGAGGCGGCGACCGCACAGATGACCGTCGTCGAGCGCTTCCAGCTGAAGGCGTTCGCGGAGGCCGTGATGCTCGTGGACGAGGGGGTGGCCGCCACCAAGGACGTCGAGCTGGGGATGATGATGGGCGCCGGGATCCTGCCCGGGCCCCTGGCGCGCGCCGACGAGGCGGGACTTGACTCGATGCTCGAGCGGCTCGAGGCGGCCGAGCGCGAGTGGGGCGACGGGTTCGCGCCGCCACTACTTCTGAGGCGGCTCGTCAACCAGGGCCGGCTCGGAAAGAGGACGGGCCAGGGCTTTTTCTTCTATCCGCGACCCGACGAGAGCGCGGAGCAAACGGAGACGGTGCTGCTCGAGACCCGGGACGAGCTGGCGATTCTGTGGCTCAACAGGCCGCCGACCAACCCGATCTCCCCTCAAATGATCCGCGACCTGACGGCGCTCTGGGACGAGATCGAGTCGCGCGACGAGATCCGCGCGGTTCTGTTCGCCTCCTCGAACTTCGCCGTCTTCTGTGCCGGCGCCGACATCAAGGAGTTCACGAAGATGACCGACCCGGCAGCCGGCAAGGAGCTGCTCGACGGCGGCCACGGCGTGCTGCGCCGCATGGAGCAGTCGAGCAAGGTGACCATCGCCGCCATCAACTCCCTGGCGCTCGGCGGCGGCTGCGAGCTGGCGATGGCCTGCGATTTCCGAATCGCGGCCGAATCGGCAAGCTTCGGCCAGCCCGAGATCAACCTCGGGATCATCCCCGGGTTCGGCGGCACACAGCGGCTGGCGCGCCTGGTTGGCGAGGCGAAGGCGCTCGAGATGAACCTGCTCGGCGAGCCGATCTCGGCCGTGCAGGCCGCCGACCTGGGACTCGCCAACGAGGTGGTCCCAGACCACGAGCTGTTCGACGCTGCGCTCTCTTGGGCGCGCAAGCTCGCCGGGCAGGCGCCGGTGGCGGTCGAGCAGATCAAGAAGGTCTCGGCGAAGGGCGACTTGGACGCGGGGATCGAGGCCGAGAAGGGCGGCTTCGCGACCGCCTTCTCGTCCGAGGACGCGCGCGAGGGGATCACCGCCTTCCTCGGCAAGCGCAAGCCGAAGTGGGAAGGGAAGTAAGGGCGGGCACGGGGGGTCCCCCGCTGCCAGCCCAAGCCGACCCCTCGCAGGGAACCCCCCGCACCCGCCCGCAGGCGCTGGCGGAGATGATCAAGGAGAGCGAGCGTGTCGTTGCCCTGACCGGGGCGGGGGTCTCGGTGCCGTCGGGGATCCCGGACTTCCGGACGCCGGGGAAGGGCCTTTGGGAAAAGGTGGACCCGATGTCGGTGGCCACGATCGACGCCTTCCACCGCGACACGAAGCGCTTCTGGGACTTCTACCGCCCCCGCTTCCATCTGCTGACCGACAAGCAGCCCAACCCGGCCCACGAGGTGCTGGCCGAGCTCGAGCGCCGCGGGCTCATTCAGGCGGTGATCACGCAGAACATCGATCGCCTGCATCGGAAGGCGGGGTCCGAACGGGTGATCGAGGTGCACGGCTCGATTGCGACAGCAAGCTGCACGAGCTGTGTCGCCAGCTACCCGCTGGAGCAGGTCGAGTCCCTGTTCGACCCCGATGGAGTCGCGACCTGTGCATCCTGCGCGGGCAAGGTGAAGCCTGACGTCGTCCTGTTCGGCGAGCTTCTGCCACAGGACGCGATGGCGGAGGCGGAGCAACTGTGCTCCGGCGCCGACCTCCTGCTCTGCATCGGCTCCTCGCTGGAGGTCTACCCGGTCGCCGGGCTTCCCGAGCTCACCCTCGGCCGAGGCGGCAGGCTGGCGATCGTGACCCAGAGCTCGACCCCGTACGACTCGGCGGCCACCGTTCGCCTCGACGGTGACGTGGCCGAGGACCTGACTGCGGTCCTGGCCCAGATCTAGTTCGGGCGGAGGATCTGCCGGCGGCGCAGGATCCGCTCGCAGATGCCGAGCGTCTCGGCGACCTCGTCGGCGCGTTCGCCCTCGAGCTCGCCCGCAAGGGCCTCCTGGGCTGCCTCGGCGGTGTTCTCCAGGCGTTCCCGGAGGGCGGCGAGGTCTTCCGCCTGGTCTTCGCCCGCGCGACCCGGAAGCTCGGCGAGCAGCGCCTCCAGGCCGGCACGGAGCTGAAGCGCTGCCTCCCGAGGGCGGCCCTGATCCAGGTCGGCGCGCGCTCGCAGCAGCAGCGTCTCGCAGGTGTCGATCGGCTCCCGGCCGGCGAGCACTGCCGCCAGGCGCTCCTGCGGGCGCAACGCCTCGGCGCGGCGCCGACGGCCGGCCGGCTGGGAGACTTCCACGGCCTCCTCCCAGCGCCCCCCGGCAAGCCCGTCGCCGGTGCCGTATCCGACCCGGGCGACCAGAATCGCCTGGCGGCCGATCTCGTGACCGTAGGGATCGCGAGTGACCAGCCGGTAGGCGCGCAGGACCGCGTTGACCGCCCGCAGCCCCTCCGTCACCCTCGCCTCGGCCTCCTCGGGATCACCCGCGGTGCGCTCGAGCCCCCGCGCGGCGGCCTCCGGTTGAGAGGGGTGGGCGGGGATCACGGTGAGGCGCGTAAGGGGGACCTCCGGGGAGTCTCCGACGGGCTCGGCGCGGCGCGGTCGCCGCCGCGGGCGGCGGCTGGGCGCCACGCCCCCCAGCGCCTGCACGACGACCACCGTCTCATCTGCTTCGTGATCGCTGCCGCGCAGCAGGTAGCGCCCGTCATCGAGCCCGAGGTGGCCGGGCACGTCAAGCTGGACGCAGGCGAAGCGGTCGGTCACCGCGTCGCAAGCCTACTGGTGGCGGACCGCTGCGCTAGTCGCCGCGATGGGCGGCGCTGGCCCGCTTCGACCCGCCCTTGTGCTTGCGGGATGGGATCGAGTAGCGCGACGGCGAGGTGGGGACCTTCGGGTTGTCGATCTCGGCAATCCGCCCGATCAGCCGCTGCCACTGCTCCGGCTTCAGGAGCGCTTCGAACTGCTTGCTGGCCCCGGGCCGCTGGCCCCTCGGGTAGTAGCCGACGTGAATGTGGTCGGCGTGGTCGCCCATTGAGAACGACGGCCCGCCGAGGTCCATGAGCGAGATCAGCTGGTGCGGCTGCATCGTGCCCTGGAGGCGCATCATGGTCTCGACCACCCCCTCTGTGATCGAGCCCCTGCCCTGGTTGCCGAGGATCGGGAGCCCGTTGACCGCGGCGATGTCCATCGCATCGCCGGTCGCGTGCTCGCTGATGTTGCCTCCGGACGTGTACACGCTGTGGCCGCACTTGAGCGAGGTGATCGTGAGCCGGAAGCCGTTGCCCGCCAGGTACTCCATCGCCGCCAGGGTCCGCTGGTCGATCTGGCCGGTGCGGATGTCACTGCGGCCGCACTCGTAAATCGACAGGCGCGGATCGGCGAGCACCCGGCGCTCCAGCTGCGTCTTGGGCATCAGCAGGATTTGCGAGACGTTCGTGCTCGAGAACGAGAAGGGGTTCTTGCCGGCGGCGCGATAGATCGCCGTCGCCTCGAGCAGCTTCCAGCCGTCCAGGATCGGCTTGGGATCGATCCTCGGCGCCCCCCGGCCGGCGGGCCGGATGGCGAAGTGCAGGTGCGATGCGAGCTTGTCGGTCTTCTTGCCGATCCGCCCGAGCACGGTGCCGGCCACGACCTGCGATCCCTTGCGGAGCGGGCGCAGCTCCATCGAGTCGCGGTTGAAGTGGAGCACGCCGCCGAAGTAGGACTTGAAGGTCTCGTAGCCGGGGAACTTCTTGGACAGCAGCTGGTCGAGCTGGCCCGTGATGTCGGCCCGGTCGACGTTATGCGGTCGCTCCGGCAGCGCGTAGAGTCGCTGGCGCAGGTCCTCCGTGTTCACGGGGCCGTCGCTGGCCTTGGCGGCGGCCGGTTTGCTGCGGGTGGCGGGTCGGGAGGGCGCCTTGTCCCTCTTGGGGGTCACGAGCTTGAAGTCGGAGGCCGAGAGCTTGCGCTGCTTCGGCACGGGGTAGACCTTGGCGACGTGGCCGAGCTGCGCGTAGGTGAACCGGTTGCCGTAGGTGTCCTGGAGCACGATGTAGTCGCCGAGCTTCGAGTTGTGGCCAATCCGCTTGATGGTCCCGTCGTTGACCGCGACCACCGGCGCGTTCCTGCGGGAGTAGATGTTTATCCCTCGCCGGGTCGGTGAGCTGGAGACGACGTCGGCGACGTTGCCCAACGAACGCTTGTTCGGCCTGGAGCGCTTCGCCGCCTTGCGCTCGGAGATGTCGTCGGCGTAGCGCGCCTTGGCGGCAACGGGGAAGCGGTTGCCCTGGGTCAGGCCGACAACCGAGCCGACCAGATCCTCGGGGAGCTTGCCGTACTGGCTGGCGTAGAGCAGCACCTCGTCCACGTACCAGTCGGCGTGGTTGTAGGCGAAGATCGCGCGCCGCAGGTCGGTCTCGCCGCCCGCCGCCCGCAGGTAGCGTGCCGCGGCGCAGATCGCGTCCAGCGGGTTGTAGGGATCTTTGCGGCCGTCTCCATTGGCGTCCACCCCGTACGCCTCCCAGGTCGAGGGGAGGAACTGCATCCAGCCGACCGCCCCCGCGGTCGACACGTTCAGGTTGGTGCCGAAGGCGGTCTCGATCCGGTTGATTCCGGCCAGCACCTCCCACGGGATGCCGTATTGGGTGCCGCAGGCCTGATAGATCGAGAGCAAGAAGGGGGGGATGGTGAACTGGTCGATGAGGAAGCTCGGAACGCCGAGCGGGGCGGGACCGAAGTCAGCGATCGTGAGGCTCGGGTTGGCGTTCGTCGGGACGCCGTTGCGGGCGCGCGTCGGCGGCTCGGATGGCTTGCGCACGTGATCGGAGGCATTCGCTCCGCCGTCGCCGTTGCCCGCGGGGTCACCGGCGGCTCCCCGGCCGCCCGATCCGCCGGGACCGCCCGGTCCGGCTCCGCCGCCGCCAGTCCCGTAGCCGCCTCCGCCGCCGGCACCACCGCCGCCACCGGCGCCGCCGCCACCTCCGCCACCTGGGTCAGGGGGCGGGGGAGGAGGCGGGGGGTCCGACTCGTCGGCATCGCTGGCCGCGGAGCAGCCGGGATCGGCAAGGTCGACCCGGCCGTCGCCGTCATCGTCCTTCTGGTTCGAGCAGGTCGCCGGGGGCTCGGAAGGGGGGCCTTCGTTCGGGAGGCCGCCGCCGTCGATCGGCGGCTCCTGAACGGCTTGGCCGTTCACGACCGCAGCGGTGACCGCGGTCCCCAGGACCGCGAGCGCAACTGCGAGCAGGAGCTTCCTTCTCATTCTGTCCAGTCTCGGATCTCTCCCCAGCCTAACGGGCTTACCCAGCCGGGTACCGCGAATGCGGGTACGGCAAACGGGCCCTCCTCCGGGCTGTGAGAAACGCTACTTGTTCCGTGGGCGGCTTGCAACGTGGAACCAATCCGAATAACCGTATCCCACACGGTCAACCGCTGGCCGTGCGGGCCTTCCAGCTCGCTCGGGGTATTGCATCGGCACCCGGCCCACTTGGCTTGAAGCGTTACGCTGGGCGGGAAATGGCGCTGTCCACAGTCGGGCTCCAGGCATGGTCACGAGCGAGGATCGAGCAGGCTCTATGTTGAGCGAGGAAGTAGCAGGCGGTGGGCTTCGCGCGCGGGGTGAGGAGGCGCTCGGCGATCTCGCCCAGGCACTGCTCGAGAATCCGCTTTTCAACCAGGCGCTGACCGCCGCCCTGGGGGCCGGCGAACGTGCCGCCCAGGCGCAACGCTCGGCGATGGGAGCGCTCAACATTCCGGCGGCTTCCGAATTCGAGCGACTGGAGCAACGCCTTCGCTCGCTCTCGAACAGGCTGGAGTCGGTGGAGGATCGCGTCGACGATCTCAGCGACGAGGTGGCGGCTCTTCGGCGACGCCTGGCGGCGGTTGAGCCGAGCTCGGGCGAGCGAGATCAGCACATTTCGGTCCCAGAGCGCGGCCAGTCGACGTAGTAGTGCCGGAGGGAGCCGGGACATCGGGCGAGAAGGGCGTCACCGAGGCGCTGCGCGCGGCGATCGAGGGGACGCTGTCGGAGGTCGGCAAGCGCGCTCGGGCGGGCTCGGCCGCCCTGCGCCCCGAACGGGCCACTCAGCTGCTCGACGAGGTTGCCCGACGCGGCCAAGATGCCCGCGGCGAGCTTGCTCGCCGTGGACAGGGCGCGCGAGACGAGCTCGCGCGCCGGGGACAGGGGGCCCGCGAGGAGGTGACCCTGCGGCTCGAAGCGCTGGAGCAGCGGCTGGCCCGTCTCGAGGACGCGCTTCGGACAAAGCCTAAGCCTAAAGCCGAGGATTAGATGCCGTCCGCGCGCCGCGTTGTGATCATCGGGATCGCCAGCCACTGGGGGGCTGAGCTGGCGCGCAGACTCGAGCGCGACCCCTCGATTGACTACCTGGCCGGGATCGACACCGTGCCGCCGACGGTCGAGCTCGAGCGGACCGACTTCATCGAGGCCGACATCCGCGCCCCACTGCTTTCGCGGCTGCTGCCCGGGACGGGTGCCGACACCGTGGTCCACTGCGGGATCCTCTGGTATCCGGAGCCGGACAAGCCCGCCGGGATCCTTCACGACGTCAACGTGATCGGGACGCTCCAGCTGCTGGCGGCCTGCCAGCGCACCGAGAGCCTGGAGCGGGTCGTGGTACGGGGCTCGGCTGCGATCTACGGGTGCGAGGGACCGTCGCCCAGCTTCTTCACCGAGCCGATGGCCGGGAAGCTCCCGCTTCGCACCCGCTTCCAGCGCGACATCTCCGAGCTCGAGGGGTACTTCGAGACCTTCGCTCGACGGCACCCACGACTCGTCTGCTGCATGCTCCGCTACCAACCGGAGATCGGCCCCGACCTAGACATGCCGCTGGTCCGCTACCTGAGCCTCCCCGTGGTTCCGACCCAGCTCGGGTTTGATCCTCGCCTTCAGCTTCTGCACGCTGACGATGCCACCGGGGCGCTCGAGGCGGCGACTCGCAACCCTGTTCGCGGGGCGGTCAACGTCGCTCCGTCCGGGTCGATCTCGCTGAGCCACATCCTGCGTCTGGCCCGGCGGCCGTCGTTGCCGGTCCCGCATCCGCTCTTCGGTCCGGCGCTGGAGCGGCTCGGCCGGCAGCTCGGCGCCGGTCCCGTCTACGGCGACGGCGTGCGCCTGCTTCGGTTCGGGCGCGGGGTAGACAATCGGCGCCTTCGGGTCGAAGTCGGCTACGAGCCCAGGTTCGACGCCGTCGCCACCGTCAGGGACTTTGCCGCCAAGAGTCGCAGCCGCCGTGTCGCGCCCTCGCTCCACCCCGGCGAGCTGGCGGGCAGGCTCGCGGGGGTGGGACGGTGAGCACGGAGCCGCAGACAGACGCGCCGCGGCTGCCGAATGCCGAGGCTCTCGCCGACTTCCTTCGCCGCATGCGACTTGGGATCGAGGACGGCCTCGATCCCCGGAACGCCGCTCAGCAGGCTGCACTGGACCTCCCCAAGAGCCTGCGCGACGCCGTCGAGCGTCTGTCGCAACGGTTGCGGGGCGAGTACCACGAAGACGAGTGGGGCTTCGACGAGCAGTTCGCCGAGGCGGTCTATCCGCTGTTCGAGTTTCTCTACGACACCTGGTGGAGGGTGGAGGCGGACGGGGTCCACCACGTGCCCTCGCACGGGAGGGCGCTGCTGGTCTCCAACCACGGAGGGTCGCTGTTCCCCTTTGACGCCTCGATGATCCTCGGGGCGATCATGAAGGAGCACCCGCTGCCCCGCTGGGCGCGCTTCCTGGTCCTCGACTGGGCATTCGTGTTGCCGTTCATCTCCACCTTCATGCGACGGGTGGGGGGCGTTCCGGCAAGCCCACACAACGCCGCCCGCCTCCTGGAGCAGGACCAGCTGGTGATGGCCTTTCCCGAGGGAGCGAAGGGGACGGGCAAGCCGTTCTCGGAGCGCTACCGGCTGCAGCGCTTCGGGCGGGGCGGGTTCGTCGAGGTTGCTCTGCGAACCGGCGCGCCGATCATTCCGGTGGCGGTGGTGGGGGCGGAGGAGATCTACCCGAAGCTCGCCGACGCCAAGCCCCTGGCGCGGGCGATCGGCGCCCCCTTCGTTCCGATCACGCCGACGTTTCCGTGGCTCGGGCCGCTGGGCCTGATCCCGCTCCCCTCGCGCTGGCGGATCGAGTTCTGTGAACCGGTCGAGCTCTCGGGCCACGGACCCGAAGCCGCCCACGATCGACGGCTCTTGTTCGAGATCTCCGAGCAGGTGCGGGAGACGATCCAGGAAAGGCTGTACGAGAACCTGGTCAAGCGCGGATCGACTTTTCTGTGAGTAGGCGCGGGGTTCGTTCGCAGGGATAGTGGCAATAGACTCCAGGCCAGCATGGGCACGGTGGTGGCAACGCGAAGCCCGAAGGGCTCCGCGGCCGAGTTCCGGGAGCTGCTCAACGAGGCGCTCTCCGAGCTGGACGCCGACGAGAGGTCGGGGCCGATGCTGCGCGCAGCCGGCCTCCGGATGCGGTTCGAGTTCACGGATCTCGGGCTGGTGCTCAACGTCGCGGCCAGCGACGATCCCGCACATCACCTGCGCTGGGAGTTCTCGGACGCGGTGGATTGGGAGCCGAAGCTGACCCTGAGGATGGGCTCGCGAATCGCCAATGCCTACCTGCAGGGCAAGGAGAGCCTGGCGATTGCGATCGCGCGGGGACGGATTCGGTTCGATGGCGACACGCGCTGTGCGCTCGTCTACGTACCCGCGCTGCGGCTCGTCGTCGGGCCGTACCGGCGGCTCGTTCGCCGCGAGTATCCGCACCTCCTCGTCTGACGCGCAGCGCGGGGTCCAAAGGGACGGAGCGACGGGGAGCGCGAGCCCCGTCGCTCTATATATAGGCCCCGATTCGCAAGTGGGAACCGAGCCACAGGCCACTAGGATCGGCCGGTGGCGGAGGCCCTGATCTCGCTGAACCAGGCCGCAAGGATCGCGGGCGTCTCCCCGTCGACCTTGCAGCGCTGGGCTCGCGCGGGAGTGATCCCGGTCAAGAAGGGTCGCTGGACCACCGCCGCCGCGGCGCAGGCGCGGGTGGTCGGCCGAATGCGCGAGCGCGGCCACTCGCTCGCAGAGCTTCGCCGCGCGGTTCGCGAGGGCCGTCTGGCGTTCGGCTACGTCGAGGACCTGCTGCCCGGGAGGGAGCGCGTCCTATCTCGCAAGGAGGCCGCTGAGCAGGCCGACCTCGAGGAGGCGCTGATCGAGCGGATGATGGCGCTGCTTGGCACGCCGACCGCGATCGAGGGAACGCTCAACGAGCAGGACCTGATCGCAATGAAGCGGATCGCCGACGTGCTTCGCGCCGGCTTCCCCCTGGTCGCGGTTCTGCAGCTGATCAGGGTGTACGCGCAATCGATCCGCAAGATCGCCGAGGCCGAGGTACGCCTGTTCCACCTTTACGTTCACGAGCCGCTGATCCGCCAGGGCGTCGGTGCGCTCCAGATGGCTGAGGAGATGGAGGGCCTGGCGCGCGACCTGCTCCCGCTCACCTCGCCGCTCATGGAGTACATCCACCAGCGCTACCTGCGCTTCTACATCGAGCAGGACGTCGTGGGGCACATGGAGGCGGAGCTTGGCGGGCACCGGCAGCTGGGCCGGGTCCAAATGGTGTTCTGCTTCGTCGATTTGACCGGGTTCACTCGCTACACCGAGGAGGAGGGCGACGAAGAGGCCTTCGACCTGGTGGAGCGTTTCGTGGAGACCGTCGAGGCCACCCTGCCCGCCGAGGCGACGATCGTGAAGACGATCGGAGACGAGGTGATGATCGTTTCGCCCGATCCGGTGATGCTCACCGAGTGGGCGGTGGGCTTCCTGACCCTCTTTCAGGAGCGACCACAGCCTCGCGTCGGTGTGCATTACGGGCGCGCGGTCTACCGTGACGGCGACTACTTCGGGACGGAGGTCAACCTGGCTCACCGCGTGGTCGCCCGTGCCCTCGGCGGGGAGGTGATGGTCACCACCGCGGTCGTCGATGGGATCGGCAGCTCGGCCTACCTCGAGTTCGACCCGATCGGCGAGGTCGACCTGAAGGGATTTCCCCAGCCGGTGGAGCTCTTCGTCGCCAAGCCCGTCGGGACTGACGCGGCGCCCAACAGGCGGACCGACAACTAGAGGATCCGCGGCCGCGAGTCGTAAGATCGCCCGGATGGGGCCTGCGGGCACAGACGATGCGCTTGGCGCCCTGGCCGAGGTCGTGCGTCGTGGCGGCCTCATCGACCCGCTCTCCTCCGGGGTCGTGCTGGTCTCGGGCGGCGCCGATTCCGCCTGCGCCGCGGCCGGACTGGCCCGTGCGATCGGGCCGGCGAACGTGCATGCGCTGCATGTCAACTACGGCCTTCGTGAGGCGGCCGATCGCGACGAGCGCGTCTGCCGCGACCTCTGCTCGCGGCTCCGCATAGACCTCCACATCGAGCGCCCAGGACAGCTTCATGGAAACCTCCAGGCCGCGGCGCGCGAGACCCGTTACGCCGCTGCCGAGCAGCTCCGCGTGCGCGCGGGCGGCGACTGGATCGCGACCGGCCACACGCGGACCGACCTCGCCGAGACGGTGCTGTACCGGCTTGCCGTCTCGCCGGGAACGCGGGCTCTCCGCGGCCTGCCGGCGCACAGCGGGCGCGTCGTGCGACCGCTGCTGGAGCTGGAGCGTGCCGAGACCCGCCGCCTGGCGGCCGAGGCTCGCCTGCCGTTCGCCGACGACGAGACGAACCTGGACCTCGACTTCGCGCGCAACCGGGTGCGCGCCGAGGTGGTGCCGGTACTCCACGAGCTGAGCCAGGCGGCCGAGCGGAACATCGCCGAGACGCAGGCCGAGCTGGCCGAGGAGGCGCACCTCCTGGAGCGGGTCGTGCTGCAGGCACTCGAGGCGGCCGGCGCCGGCGCCGGCGCGGTAGCGATCCGGGCCGATGCGCTGGAGGGCTCCGAGCCCGCCTTGCAGCGCCTTGCACTGCGGGCGCTCGCGGAACGCGCCGCCGGACGGGCGGTCCCGCTTGGACGCAGGCGCGCGGAGCAGATCATGCGCCTCGCGGCACTTCCCGAGGGCGGCGAGGTCGAGCTGGGGCACGGCGTTCGGGCGATCTGTGAGCACGGGCTCGTTCGTTTCCGGACCTCCTCCGAGGCCGACGCCGCACCCGAGCCGGTCTCGCTGCGGGTGCCCGGCAGCTGCCGGTTCGGGCGCTGGGAGGTTCGGGCGGAGGTCCGCCCTGGCCCGGTCGAGCCGGCGGGCCCGGACCTGGCGACCCTCGACGCCGAGACCCTCGGCGCGGAGCTCGTGGTGCGCACATGGAGAGAAGGCGACCGGATGCGGCCGCTCGGCATGCAGGGCACCAAGAGCCTCCAGGACCTGTTCACGGATCGCGGCGTACCGCGCTCGTTGCGGCACCACCTGCCTGTGGTGACGGCGGCCGGTCACGTGGTCTGGGTTGCCGGGGTGGCCGTCTCGGAGGACTTCCGCCTCGGTCCGCAGGCCCTCGAGGCCGCGGTGCTGACCGCCCGGGTCCTGGATTGATGAACACGCCGGCCATTGGTGAGACCCTCGTCCCTGCCGAGGACCTGCAGCGCCGTGTCGCCGAGCTGGGGGCGGAGATCAGCCGCGACTACGAGGGCCGAGATCTGGTTCTCGTCGGCGTGCTCAAGGGGGCCATCTTCTTCCTGGCCGACTTGATGCGCAACCTGACCGTGACCTGTGAGGTGGACTTCATGGCCGTGTCCAGCTACGGCTCGGCCACCGACTCCTCCGGCGTGGTGCGGATTCTCAAGGATCTCGACGCCCCGATCGAAGGCCGCGACGTTCTGATCGTGGAGGACATCATCGACTCGGGGTTGACGCTCCAGTATCTGGTCCGCAACCTCCGCGCCCGAGCCCCGGGCTCCCTCGAGGTCTGCGCCCTGCTCACGAAGCCCGAGCGGCGTCGGGTCGAGCTGCCGATTCGCTACGTGGGGTTCGAGATCCCGAACCGCTATGTGATCGGCTACGGGCTGGATTACGCACAGCGGCACAGGAACTTGAGCTACGTAGCTGTGTTGAATGAACAGGGCAAATAGAAGGGACACTTCGCCAACGGGGCGAAAGGACCCTGGTACGCTGATCTCAAACCTTGCGGGGCTTAGGCAACCCGCTTTGTTCATGCGCAAAATCCGCCAACACCCACCCTCACGGTGCCTGTCGGCGACCCTGGTCGCCGGACGCGCGGGCTGATCCGCGATGAGGCGATTCTTCCGCAGCGCTGCCTTTCCGATCCTGATCGTGATCGTGCTCGCGTTCTTCGCGCAGCGGCTGCTCAGCAACCCCAAGGAGGAAGAGCCGCCGATCTTGAGCCAGTTCATCGCCGAGGTGAGGAACGACCCCGATGCCTTCGAAGAGGTCACCTTCCAGCCGAAGAGCAACACGATCAAGGTCAACCCGACGAACGCCAGCGAGTATTCGGTCGGCTACCCCGACAACACTGAGCGGGGCCTGCAACAGCTCCTGGAGCGTCGCCACGTCCCGTTCAACGCCGAGGGCACAGGCGGCTCGAGCTTCCTCTCGATCCTCACCTACATCCTCCCGTTCCTCCTCTTCTTCGGCTTCTGGGTTTTCTTGATGAACCAGATGCAGGGCGGCGGCTCGCGGGTGATGAGCTTCGGCAAGTCGCGTGCCAAGCGGATGTCCGTGGACGCGCCGAAGATCACCTTCCGCGACGTCGCCGGAGTCGACGAGGCGGTGCAGGAGCTTCAGGAGATCAAGGAGTTTCTGGAGAACCCGAAGCGCTTCCAGGCGCTGGGCGCCCGGATCCCCAAGGGCGTCCTGCTCTACGGGCCACCCGGCACCGGGAAGACGCTGCTCGCGCGCGCCGTGGCGGGCGAGGCCGGTGTGCCGTTTTTCTCGATCTCCGGCTCGGATTTCGTCGAGATGTTCGTCGGCGTCGGGGCCAGCCGCGTCCGCGACCTGTTCGAGCAGGCGAAGCAGAACTCGCCCTGCATCATCTTCATGGACGAGATCGACGCCGTCGGGCGGCACCGCGGCGCGGGCATGGGCGGCGGCCATGACGAGCGCGAGCAGACACTCAACCAGTTGCTGGTCGAGATGGACGGCTTCGAGATGAAGGACAACATCATCCTGATCGCTGCCACCAACCGGCCCGACATCCTCGACCCGGCGCTGCTGCGGCCGGGCCGCTTCGACCGCCAGATCGTCGTCGATCGCCCCGATCGCAAGGGCCGCAAGCAGATTCTGGATGTTCATACGCGCGGCAAACCGCTGGCCAAGGAAATCGACCTGGACGCGCTCGCCGGTCAGACGCCGGGCTTCACCGGGGCCGATCTCGCGAACCTGATCAACGAGGCCGCGCTGCTCACGGCGCGCTCGGGCAGGCGCGAGATCACCATGGACGAGCTCGAGGAGGGGATCATGCGGGTGATCGCCGGCCCCGAGAAGAAGAGCCGGGTGATGAGCGAGAAGGAGCGGCTGGTTACCGCCTACCACGAGCTCGGCCACGCGATTGTCGGCCACGTCCTGCCCAACTGCGACCCGGTTCACAAGATCTCGATCATCAGCCGCGGCCAGGCGCTCGGCTACACGATTTCCCTGCCCACCGAGGACAAGTTCCTGACCACCCGCGCGGAGCTCACCGACACGATGGCGATGACGCTCGGGGGCCGCGCAGCCGAGGAGATCGTCTTCGGCGAGATCACCACGGGTGCCTCCAACGACCTCGAGAAGGTCACCGAGACCGCGAAGCAGATGGTGATGCGGTTCGGCATGTCGGAACGGCTCGGTCCCCGGGTGTTCGGCCACGACCGCTCGCAGCCGTTCCTCGGTCGCGAGTTCTCCTCGGAGCCCGACTACTCGGACGAGATCGCGCGCGAGATCGACGATGAGATCCGCCGCATCGTCGAGGAGGCGCACCAGACCGCGAAGGACATCCTGAGCGAGCGCCGCGAGAGCATAGACCGGATCTCGAAGATCCTGCTCGAGCGGGAGACGATCGATGCCGAGCAGTTCGTGAAGCTGCTCGAGGGCGCCTCCGAAGAGGAGGTCTTTGGCGCGGCCGACGAGGAGGAGAAGGTGCCCGAGGCCCCAGCGGAGCCGGAGAAGGGCACCCAGCGCGAAGGACCGCGGCCGGTGCCCCGTCCACGCCCGGGCTTCGCCGGCAGCGCCGAGATGCGGGCCAACCCACCCGACGCATAGCGGACCAACGCCCAAGAAGGGCGGGGGCGGGGGTAGGCTGGCCGGCAATGGCCCGCCTGATGGGAATCGTCAACGTGACCCCGGATTCGTTCTCCGACGGAGGGCTCTTCCTCCAGGCCGAGCGAGCGATCGACCACGCGCGGCGGCTGGTGGACGAGGGCGCCGACCTGCTCGACATCGGTGGCGAGTCCACCCGGCCAGGGGCCGGCGCGGTCTCGGCTGCTGAGGAGCTGGATCGGGTTGGGCCGGTGCTGGAGGGCGTGCGAGCCGCGGAGGGCCGGCTCGCCGACGTCACGATCTCGATTGACACCTCCAAGGTCGCGGTCGCGGAGGTGGCGCTGGACACCGGGGCGGAGATCGTCAACGACGTCACGGCGCTCCGGGCGGAGCCTCAGCTGGCGGCGCTGTGCGCCGAGCGGGGCTGCGGCTTGGTGCTCATGCACATGCAGGGCACGCCCCGCACCATGCAGGAGGACCCCGGCTATGACGATGTGGTCGAGGACGTGAAGGCCTTCCTGGCGGACCGGATCGAGTTTGCGACCTCGCAGGGTGTTGCCGAGGGACGGATCTGGATCGACCCCGGAATTGGCTTCGGCAAGACCGTCCAGCACAACCTCGAGCTTCTCCGCCGACTCGGCGAGCTGGGCGAGCTCGGTCGACCGATCATGATCGGCGCCTCCCGCAAGAGCTTTCTCGGCAAGCTCACTGGCCGCGAGGCGGGCGAGCGGCTCGGCGGCACGATCGCCTCCAACGTGCTGGCCCTGCTCGGGGGAGCGGAGGTCTTCCGTGTGCACGACGTCGCTGAGCTGAGGCAGGCGCTCGACGTCGCCGAGGCGATCCTGGGCCGCCGTGCCTGGGAGCGGCGTGCGCCGTTGACCCCCGCGTAGTCCCGCCGCCAAGTGCGGAGAGCACTCGAGTTCGATCGTCTCCGCTTCGCTGGTACGGTCCCTGGTAGTGGAGGCGCACCGCCAGGGGCTTGACTCCGCCGTCGAGATCGAGGTTCGCGGCCTCTCCATCTACACGCATCACGGGGTCACGGAGGCCGAGCGCGAGATCGGCCAGCGCCTCGAGATCGATGTCAGCTTCGACGTGCCCGATTGCGATGCGGTGTTGACCGACCGGCTCGAGGACACGGTCGACTACGCCCAGGCCTGCGACATCGTCATGCTGGCCGCGACCGAGCGCAGCTACAAGACGCTCGAGCGCCTCTGCCACGTAATCGGGGAACGCCTGATGGAGCGGTTTGCCTGCGAGTCGGTTCGCGTTCGCGCCACCAAGCCCGAGCCACCCATTCCGTTGGCGGTCAGCGAGGTGGCCGTCGAGGTCGTTCACGAGCGCCCGATCCGCCCCGTGCAGGAGGACGAGCCCGAGTGACCGCTCCGCAGCCTGGCGGCAGCCGAAGCGGTGAACGCTAGCCTCACCAGGGTCGGCTACCTGGGCCTGGGCTCCAACGTAGGCGACCGGGCCGCCCATCTGAAGGCCGCCGTCGCGGCGCTTCGCGAGCACCGGGTGGAGGTGGAGGCCACCTCCTCGCTGTATGAGACCGAGCCTGTCGGCGAGGTTCTCGACCAGCCCGACTTCCTGAACGCCGCGGTTCGGATCCGCACCCAGCTCGAGCCTGAGGCCCTGCTCGATCTCTGCAAGGCGATCGAGGTCGAACAGGGACGGATGCTCGGGGGCCAGCGGCATGGTCCTCGCCCGCTCGACCTGGACCTGCTGCTGCTCGACGACCTGGAGCTGGAGACCGACCGGCTGACGCTCCCCCACCCACAGGTCATGAATCGACGATTCGTGCTGGAGCCGCTCCTCGAGCTCGACCCCGAGCTGGCATTTGCCGACGGGACGCGGCTCGCGGATGCCCTGGCCGAGCTCGGCCCGGGGCAGCAGGTGGAGAAGGTCGGGGCTTTCTGAGCGGCGAGCTGGGACTTTCGCTCTATCTGATTGAAAATCCCCCTCTCGCGGTAAACCCCGTGGCCGGGGCCCCGCGCTTCGTTAGGTGGCCGCGCTCTGGGTCGCCCGCAACGGCTCGAGCCAAGCAGGCGGGAGTACCGGTGGGGCTTGGCCGGGAAAGTCGGGAATGGCGCGCAACGCCATCTGTCCCGCGGGACGCTCCTCGATCGCCGGCCGCAGGTCGTCCAGCGTCATCGCCAGGCGAAGGCTGGCCGCGATCTGGAGATCGGCCGCGTTCGGCGGATCGCTCCCGAGGACGCCCTCCACGATCCAGTCGTCCACCCGCTGGAGCTGGCCGGGAAGTGCCGCCACGTCGGCGCGGACCGTCTCGTCATCGGCACTGTTCATGCGGGAAGCGGCTGCGACGATCGGTGCGGCGGTCCTGACCGCGAGCCCGATCGGCACCCCCAGCCTGGCGCCCTCGGCGTAGGTGCGAAGGGGCGCGCGGTCGCGCTTCAGCGCATTCCAGAGGATCCGGCGCACGGGGGCCTGGAGGGCCTCGTCCCCCCAACGCTCGGCGTCCTCGACCGCCGCCCGCTGGTCGGCATCCGTGGGATAAAGCGGTGGCTCTGGGCGGACGCGGTCGAGCTCGCGGGCGATCTCGCGCGAGCCGGTCAGCTTCCGCCCGTCGATCTTCAGCGACGGGACGGTGTTCGAGGGGAAGCGAAGGACGCGCAGGGCGCCACGCGAGATCACCGGCATCAGGTCGACGCGCTTGTAGGGGATTCCCTTCAGTTCCAGCATCCGCCGAGCGACCATCGCGGGATGCGAGCCGGGGATCACGTACAGGGTCGCCTCGGTGGGCTGGGCCATGGCGCGGGCATCCTACGCCACTGTGTGGGCTCCGCGGCCGGCCCTGACGGGATAATCAGTCGGTGCTGCTAGCGATCGATGTCGGCAACACGCAGAGCCACCTGGGCATTTTCGACGGCGACGATCTCGCCGAGCACTGGCGGTTCGCAACCGAAGCCCAGGAGACGGCCGACGAGCTGGCCGTGCGGGTCTCGACCCTGCTCGGGTTGCGCGGCCTGCGGCCGGGCCAGGTGGAAGGGTCCGTCGTTTCGTCGGTCGTGCCACAGCTCACGCCCGAGTACGCGGGGATGTGCGAGCGCTACCTCGATGGCGGCTGTCTGATCGTGGGTCCCGGAGTCAAGACCGGGATGCCAATCCGGCTCGACAACCCGCTCGAGCTGGGAGCGGACCGGCTGGTCAACGCTGTGGCCGCATACGAGCGGCTCGGTGGTCCATGCGCGGTCGCGGACTTCGGGACCGCGATCACCTTCGACGTGGTCTCAGCGGATGGCGAGTACCTGGGCGGCGTGATCGGGCCCGGGGTTGAGATCTCCATGGAGGCCCTCGCGAGGCGGACGGCGAAGCTACCCCCGATCGAGCTCGGCGAGCCCCTGGGCGAGCCCGGCGGCGTGATCGGCAAGACGACTCACGCCAGCTTGCAGTCCGGCATCGTCTACGGATTTGCGGGAGCCGTGGACGCGATCGCGCGCCGGGTGCAACGCGAGCTTGGGGAGCAGACCGAGTTCGTCGCTACCGGAGGCCATGCCGCCGCGATCATCCCCTTCTGCGAGACGATTGACGAGGTGGATGACCTGCTGACGCTGACGGGCCTACGGTTGGTCTACCAGAGGAACAATTGACGCAGCCGCCTCTGACAACGCCGTTTCGGATCGGCGACGTGACGGTCGCCAACCGCGTTCTGCTGGCGCCGCTCGCCGGGATCGGCAACTGGTTCGTGCGGCTCCAGGCTCGCCGCCACGGCGCCGGGCTCGCCGTCTCCGAGATGGTCTCCAGCTTCGCGCTTCACCACCGCAACGAGCGCACCCATCGTGAGCTGCTGCGCATTCACCCCGCCGAGCACCCGGTCTCGATCCAACTGTTCGGCCACGATCCCGCGGTGATGCGCTCCGCCGCGGCGATCGCCGCCGATGCCGGCGCCGACCTGATCGACATCAACATGGGCTGCCCGGTGCGCAAGGTACGCGCGGCAGGCGCCGGGGTGGCGCTCTTGCGGCGCCCCGAGCTTGCCTTGCGGCTCGCTCGGGCCGCCGCCGAGGGCTCCGACCTTCCGGTAACCGTGAAGCTGCGCTCCGGAATCGACCCGGGGGATCGCTCGGGGCTGGATCTGGCGCTGCGACTGGTCGACGAGGCGGGCGTCGCCGCGGTCGCGCTGCACCCCCGAAGTGCCGCGGTCCAACACAGGGGCACCCCCGATTACGAGCTCGTCCGCGAACTCGTCGAGCAGCTGGCCGGGGCCGTGCCCGTGATCCTCTCCGGTGGGCTGGACACAGCGGACGAGACGCGCCGCGCCTACCGGGAATCGGCCGCCGACGCGGTGATGATCGCCCGCGGCGCGCTCGGAAACCCGTGGATCTTCGAGCAGCTGAGCGGGCGCCGGGCGGGCCCGGGGGCCCGACCGCCGACGCGCGCCGAGATCGTCAACGAGCTCCTGTGGACGATGGAGCGGGCCGAGGAGCACCTCGGCGCGCGGCGCGCGGCGCGCTACGCACGCAAGCTGTACCCCTGGTATCTGGAGGGGCTCGGGATCCGCGGCCGCGACGCGAACGTCTTTCAGCGCACCGAGAGCCTCGACCAGGCGAGGCAGCTGCTGGCGTCATTGGGAGAGCCCCTCGCGATGGCCGCATGAGAGCTCCAAGACAACTGAGCGCCGCGATCTCCTCGCTATAATCGCCCGCCTGCCCGAGTCCGCGAGCGCCGCAGGCGCCGCGTTCGGGCGTTTGTTTCGTAGTTGGAGGGGGCACCTGATCATCAAGGTCAGCGCGAATATGACGATGAGGTTCGAGACACGTGGCTCGTGAATCACTGATCACCCAGGAGGGTCTGGAGAAGCTCCGCGAGGAGCTCGAGCACATGACCACCGTGAAGCGTCGCGAGGTCGCCGAGCGGATCAAGGAAGCTCGCGAGTTCGGCGACATCATGGAGAACGCCGAGTACGACGACGCCAAGAACGAGCAGGCCCTGCTCGAGCAGCGGATCGCGCAGATCGAGGAGCGGGTGCGCCGTGCGACCGTGGTCGACGAGAAGCACGTCAACACGGATGTCGTCTCGGTTGGCGTCCGCGTCCATGTGAAGGACCAGAAGTCGGGTGACTCGAAGAAGTTCCAGATCGTCGGCTCGGCCGAGGCCGACCCCATGGAGGACAAGCTCTCCAACGAATCGCCGATCGGCAGTGCGCTGGTCGGCCACAAGCGCGGCGACGTGGTCAGCGTCGAGGTCCCGCGTGGACCGAAGCGCAAGCTGAAGATCACCAAGATCGAAGCCGCCTAAACCGGCGATAGGCTCGGCGGCCTGTGAGTGAGGAAGGCCGCCCCGAGTCCCACCTGCTCGCCGAGCGGCGGGAGAAGCTGGAGCGACTGCGTCAGGCGGGGATCGACCCATTCCCTCATGCCTTAGAGGGACGCACGGAGATCGCCGAGATTCGTGCCGCCCACGAAGGGCTGGCTGCCAGCGCCGAGACCGAGGACCGCCGCCGGGTGGCGGGACGGATCGTCGCCCGGCGCGGGCACGGGAGGGCTGCGTTCATCGACCTGGTGGACCGCTCCGGAAAGCTCCAGCTCCACGCGCGGGAGGATCTGCTTGGCACCGAGTCCTTCGAGCTTCTGGTGGGCCTCGACCTCGGGGACATCGTCGGGGCCGAGGGCATCGTCTTCGCCACCCAGCGCGGCGAGCTGTCGCTGCGCCTGGACGGGTGGACGTTGCTGGCCAAGAGCCTTCGTCCGCCACCCGACAAGTTCCACGGGCTCGAGGACGTGGAGCTCCGCTACCGCCATCGCGAGCTTGACCTGATGGCCAACGCGGAGGCCCGGGAGCTGTTCGAAAAGCGGGCGCGGGTGGTGAGCACGATCCGCGAGTGGCTCGACGAGCGGGGGTTCCTCGAGGTCGAGACCCCGGTGCTCCAGCCTCTGTATGGCGGCGCGCTGGCGCGTCCCTTCACCACCCACCACAATGCCCTCGACCGCGACCTCTACCTGCGGATCGCCACCGAGCTCTATCTGAAGCGATGCGTGGTCGGGGGCATCGAGCGGGTCTACGAGCTGGGCAAGGACTTTCGCAACGAGGGCATCTCGCCGAAGCACAACCCCGAGTTCACGATGCTCGAGTGGTACGAGGCCTACGCCGACTACAGCGACGCCGCCGAGCGGCTCGAGCACCTGGTTGCCCACGTTGCCGAGCGCGTCCTGGGCACGACCCGGGTGGAGCGCGACGGAACGGAGATCGAGCTGGCTCCGCCGTGGCGGCGCGTCGCCCTCCGAGAGGCCATCGCGGAGCGAAGCGGCATAGATCTCGCGGACCAGCCGAGCCGCGATCAGCTTGCGGCGGCCATGGGCTCCGAGCTCAACCCCGCCGATGGCTGGGGAAAGCTGGTCGACGCCCTGCTCTCGAAGCTCGTCGAGCCCGAGCTGCTCCAACCGACATTCGTGCTCGACTATCCGGTCGAGCTGTCGCCTTTCGCAAAGAGCCACCGGTCCGAGCAGGGCCTCGCGGAGCGCTGGGAGGCGTTCGTGGGCGGCATGGAGATCGCGAATGCGTTCACGGAGCTCAACGACCCGGACGAGCAGCGTCGCCGGTTCGAGCAGCAACGCGACGAACTCGAGCGCGGTGACGAGGAGGCCCAGCCCTTCGACGAGGCCTACCTGGAGGCGCTCGAGCGCGGGATGCCGCCCACGGCCGGGGTGGGGCTGGGAGTCGACCGCCTGACGATGATCCTGACGGGCGCTCGCAGCCTGCGCGAGGTGGTGCTGTTCCCAGCGATGAGATGAATCGAACGCCGCCTTCCCATCTAACGCCGCCTCCTTCGGAATCACTCCGGCGGAAGCCTCGGCTTCGCCTACGTTTCCGCCGGGTTAGGGCGCGGACCTGACCCGGCAGGTTTACACGTGGCTACCGCGACTTCGTCGCTAGCCCGGGCCGTCTAGCGTCCTTCGCAAAGTGCAGGGGAATCGTCGAAAGGAGGATTCAACCCGTTGGGCGCGGAAGGGGCGCCGATATACTTGGGCTTCGCCGTCAGCGACAAACCGGAGGTCTAATCCGTCGGCAAGGCTCAGCCGAAAAGGAGGACAGGGCCCCGGTGATCTTGCGTCCCCGCGTAGGGTCTCCGGGGCCGCCACCGAGTAAGCCATACTGAAGTGGGGATGGATCCCGAAACTAGTGGAGGCGAAAGGGTTTCACTAGAGCAAAGGCAGATTTATGTTCGAGCGATTCACAGAGCGCGCCCGCCAAGTGGTCGTCCTCGCCCAAGAGGAGGCCCGGACGCTGAAGCACAACTACATCGGCACCGAGCACATCCTGCTCGGGCTGCTGCGCGAGGAGGAGGGGCTTGCCGCGCGCGTTTTGGAGTCACTCGACATCACCGTCGAGCGCGTCCGCGCCCAGGTGGTGCGGATCGTCGGCTCCGGCGAGGAGGTCACCTCAGGCCAGATCCCGTTCACGCCGCGCGCCAAGAAGGTGCTCGAGCTGGCGCTGCGCGAGGCGCTCTCCCTCGGTCACAACTACATCGGCACCGAGCACATCCTGCTCGGGCTCGTGCGCGAGAACGAAGGGGTGGCGGCGCGCATCCTGCTCGACTTCGACGCAGACTCGGAGAAGATCCGTAACGAGGTGATCCGCATGCTCTCCGGCCCCGGTGGCCGGCGTTCGGGCGCCGCGGCGGGCACGGGTGAGGGCAAGAAGTCCTCGAAGCTGCTTGACCAGTTCGGGCGCAATCTGACCAAGCTTGCGGCGGAATCGAAGCTCGACCCCGTGATCGGCCGTGAGACTGAGATCGAGCGGATCATGCAGATCCTCTCCCGACGCACCAAGAACAACCCTGTCCTGGTGGGAGAGCCGGGCGTGGGCAAGACCGCGATCGTCGAAGGGCTGGCGTCGCGGATCACCAAGGGCGAGGTGCCGGAGCTGCTCAAGAACAGGCAGATCTACACGCTCGACCTGGCCGCTCTGGTCGCCGGGTCCAAGTACCGGGGCGAGTTCGAGGAGCGGTTGAAGAAGGTGATGAAAGAGATCACCCAGCGCGGCGACATCGTGCTGTTCATCGACGAGCTCCACAACCTGGTGGGTGCCGGGGCCGCCGAGGGCGCGATCGACGCCGCCTCGATCCTGAAGCCGGCGCTCGCCCGCGGCGAGATCCAGACGATTGGCGCGACGACCATGGACGAGTACCGCAAGTACCTGGAACGCGATTCGGCGCTCGAGCGCCGCTTCCAGCAGATCAAGGTCGACCAGCCGTCGATCCAGGACACGGTCGCAATCCTCAAGGGCCTGCGGGAGCGCTACGAGGAGCACCACCACGTCAAGCTGACGGACGACGCCCTGCGCGCCGCCGCCGAGCTCGCCGACCGCTACATCTCCGACCGCTTCCTGCCCGACAAGGCGATCGACCTGATCGACGAGGCTGCCTCGCGGATGCGGATCAAGTCGATGTCCCAGCCGCCGGTCTACCGTGACCTCGAGGAGGAGATCGAGGAGACCCGGCGCTCCAAGGAAGCCGCGATCGAGGCGCAGGAGTTCGAGAAGGCCGCCAACCTACGAGACACCGAGCGCCAGCTGACCAACCGGAAGCGCGAGCTCGAGGACCAGTGGACCGCGGGCGAGGGCGGCGAGCGCCCCGAGGTCGGCGAGGAGGAGATCGCTGACATCGTTTCCATGTGGACCGGGATCCCCGTCTTCAAGCTCACCGAAGCCGAGACCAAGAAGCTGTTGCGGATGGAGGACGAGCTGCACAAGCGGGTGATCGGCCAGGACGTCGCGATCACAGCCGTCTCGAAGGCGATCCGCCGCTCGCGCGCCGGGATCAAGGATCCGAAGCGGCCAGCGGGCTCGTTCATCTTCCTGGGCCCGTCGGGCGTCGGCAAGACCGAGCTGGGGCGCACCTTGGCCGAGTTCCTGTTCGGCGACGAGGAAGCCATGGTGCGGATCGACATGTCCGAGTACATGGAGAAGCACGCGGTGTCGCGGCTGGTCGGCTCACCGCCCGGCTACGTCGGCTACGACGAAGGCGGCCAGCTCACCGAGGCGGTGCGCCGCAAGCCCTACTCGGTGTTGCTGCTCGACGAGATCGAGAAGGCGCACCCCGACGTCTTCAACATCCTGCTTCAGATCCTGGAAGACGGGCGGCTCACCGACGCCCAAGGCCGCACGGTCGACTTCCGCAACACGATCGTGATCATGACTTCGAACATCGGCGCCAAGGACATCGCCCGCAACGTCTCGTTCGGCTTCGGCACCTCGGACGAGACCGGCACCTCCTACGAGGAGATGAAGGACCGGATCATGGGCGAGCTGAAGAAGGTGTTCCGCCCCGAGTTCCTGAACCGGATCGACGAGGTGATCGTCTTCCACAAGCTGACCATGGACGAGATCAAGGTGATCATCGACCTGATGATCGGCCGGGTGCGGGCTCAGGTCGCCGAGCACGAGCTCCAGCTCGAACTCGACGAGGGGGCCAAGGAGCTTCTGGCCGACCGCGGCTGGGACCCGGCGATGGGGGCGCGGCCGCTACGCCGGGCGATCCAACGCTACATCGAGGACCCGCTGGCCGACGAGGTGCTGCGCCAGGGCGCCATCGAGTCCGGGAGCACGGTGCTGGTCGAGCGTGACCCCTCCGGTGACGAGGAGGAGCGCCCGCTGAAGATGACGGTGGTCAAGGCCGCGCAAGCAGCTGGCCAAGAAGCGCGAGCCGGTCGGGGTCGCCGCGAAGGCGGGTGACGGCGACGGCGCGCCCTCGGACTCGGGCGCCAATCGCGAGCCCGAGGACGAGGGCCAGGACGCCGGGGGAGAACCGGCGTCCGAGCAGCCGCCGGAAGCGCCTGCCGAGCCGGAGTAGCCTGCCCTCAGCGGACGACGGCGTCGAGGGGCGACCTCGACGGTCGAGCCTGCCTCCGCTACTTTGGGCGCCCATGGCGCCTCGGCTGGACGAGTTGCGAACGGTGCTCGCCGAGATCAGCGACCTCGGCCGGGCGCGGGCCCTTCTGGCCTGGGACGAGCGGACGGTGATGCCCCCTGCGGGCGCGGAGGCTCGCGCCGAGCAGGAGGCGACGCTGGCGCGGGTTCGCCACCAGCGCCTGGTATCCGACGAGCTCGGCCGGCTGCTCGATCAGGCGGCCGAGCAGACGGACGACCTCCCGTACGAGTCGGACGAGGCGAGCCTGGTGCGGGTGGCGCGCCGGGAGTGGGAGAAGGCGCGCAGGGTGCCCGGCTGAGCTGCGTGCCGAGATCACCCGCGCCTCCTCGCTTGCCGAGCACGCCTGGGTCGGGGCGAAGGATCGCTCGGACTTCGCCTCCTTCCTGCCCCAGCTGGAGCGAAACGTCGAGCTGAAGCGCCGCTACGCGGAGTGCTTCGAGGGCTTCGATGGCTTCGAGCAGGTCTACGATCCGCTGCTGGACGACTTCGAGCCCGAGATGAGCACCGCGGAGGTGGGTGCGGTGCTGGCCGAGCTCCGCGACGGCATCCGCCCGCTGGCGGCCGAGCTCGCCGATCGCCGTGGGCGGTGGACGACTCATGCCTCCATGGCCACTTCCCGCTCGATGCCCAGGCGCGAGCTCGCCCGCGAGGTGGTGACGGACCTGCCGCTGCGAGCAGGACGCCTGGCGCCTCGACCCGACCGTGCATCCGTTTGCGACCGCGATCGCTCCCTCCGACATCCGGATCACGACCCGGTTCGACGAGAGCTACATCGGCGCCGCGCTGTGGGCCGTCATCCACGAGGCAGGCCACGGCCTGTACGAGAACGGGATCGCGCCGGAGCTCTGGCGCTCGCCGCTCTGCGGCCCGGTCTTCCCTACGGCTTTCACGAGTCGCAGAGCCGCATGTGGGAGAACTGGGTGGGGCGCGGCCGCCCCTATCTGGAGTGGCTCCATCCCCGCCTCCGCGAGGCTTCCCGGCGCAGTTCGATGCCGTGGATCCGGAGACGCTCTACCGGGCGGCGAACAAGGTCGAGCTCATCGCTGATCCGGGTGGAGGCGGACCAGGTCACCTACAACCTCCACATCGTCATGCGCTTCGAGCTCGAGCTCGAGCTCTTCGAGGGTCGGCTCGAGCTCGCCGATCTGCCCGAGGCCTGGAACGCGCGCACGGCCGAGTACCTGGGGATAGAGGTCCCCGACGACGCCCGCGGCGTGCTCCAGGACGTGCACTGGGCGGCCGGCGTGTTCGGGTACTTCCCCACCTACTCGCTGGGCAACGTGATCGCCGCCCAGATCTGGGACGTCGCCCGAAGCGATCTGCCCGACCTCGACGGGCAGATCGCAAGCGGCGAGTTCGTGCCGCTGCGCGACTGGCTCCGGGACCGCCTCTACCGGCACGGTGCCAAGTTCACGCCCAAGGAGATGATCGAGCGGCTGGTTGGCGATCCGATCGACGTCGGCCCCTACCTGCGCCAGCTTCGCGAGCGGGCGGCCGAGATCTACGGGATCTAGCCCGGGGCGGTTCACACGGGTCTCGGGTCGCGGGAGAGGATTGGGCCTCACGATCTCGAACCTCTGCGTCGGGATCAGGTCACCGCCCAGCGAGCGATTCGAGCAAAGGAGCCGTCGATGCAGCAGTGGAAGTCGACCACGACAGGTCTGGGCCGAGCTCTGGCGATTGCGGTGATCCTGGTGGTCGCCGCGGGGAGCTCCGTCGCGATGGCCTTGCAGCGTGACCGGCAAAGCACGACGATCGCCCCTGGGTCGTTCGGAACCGTGGTTGCCAAGTGCCGGGACGGGAGAACTGCCGTCTCGGGCGGCTTCGCCGCCCCCGGGTTCGATCCGGGCAACGCCGGCGCCACGATCGGCCGACTCGGCTCCCAGCGGGTTGGCAAGCGGGGGATCCAAACCCGGGCGTTGAACTTCGGTGACGAGGCCGGCGACCTCGTCTCCTTCGCCTACTGCGCCCTGCGCGGCCATGGGCTCCGGGTGAAATCGGCAAGCACCCGGGTCGAACCAAACACCGTGGGATCGGCCGTGGCCAGGTGCCCCCGTGACACGATCGCGGTCGGGGGCGGGTTCGGGACCTATCGATTTTCCCCCGACGACGGGCCGCAGGTGCTCACGCTGACATCGATGCGGCTTGCCGAGCGCCGCTGGAAGGTGGTCGGAGTCAACTTCAACGCCATGGAAGCCGGCACCCTGATCGCCCACGCCTATTGTGCGGCGGCGCCCTTCGAGCTCGTCACCAGGTCCAAGGAAGTGACACCGCCCCCCGGCGAGATCGAGACCTTCGACGTGCGCTGCCCCCGCGGGACCATGACGTTTGCCGGTGGGTTCGACGGCCACATCCAGCTGCAAGGCAACGAGCCGAGGGGCACGGCGGCGATCACCTCGAGGCGGGCCTCCGGCGGTCGCGTCTGGCGTACCTCGGCGCTCAGCGTCTTCGGCCCGGACCCTGGGACGGCGACCGCGTACGTCTACTGCCGCCAGCGCTAGTCCAGGATCCGCAAGCGTTGTCGCAAGAACCGGCCGGGCGACGTTGACGATGGGGGGCTTGGCGGGAACTGAGGGTCGCCTTCTTTCGGGATGGCGCCCCTCCGGGAGCGTCGCTTGCATCGCAGGCGGCGCTCCCAACTGCATGGAGCCTGTTCCATTGCTTCGCGCCAATGACCCGGCCGGGGGCCGAGTCGCTGCGGCCGGGGCGCGGAGCCGTCGGGTCGGGTTCCTAGTCTCAGAGAGGTGACACGCCGGGATTCTCAGTTCGTCTGTCAGCAGTGCGGCCACGCGGCGCTGGCCTGGACCGGCCGCTGCCCCGGCTGTGGCGAGTGGAACACGCTGGCCGAGGCGCTGCGGCCGGCGGCGGCGTCGGGTCGCGGGTCGCGACCGGGGCGACGCGGCGGCCTTCGATCGTCCGGCGTCGGCGAGGCTCCGCGGCCGGTCCCCCTGCGCGACGTCGAAATGCCGGCCACGGATCGCCTGCTCACCGGGATCGCCGAGTTCGATCGAGTGCTCGGGGGCGGCCTGGTCCCCGGCTCGCTGGTCCTGGTCGGCGGCGCGCCCGGAATCGGCAAGAGCACGCTCACCGGAATGGCGCTCGGCAACCTGTGTGGCTCCGGGCGGCGCGTCCTCTACGTCTCCGGGGAGGAGTCTGCCGCCCAGGTGCGGGTGCGCGCCCAGCGGCTTGGCGACCAGGCGCTGGGGGTGCCGGTTCTCGCCGAGACTTCGGTCGAGGCCGTGCTGGCCGCGCTGGAGACGGAGCGCCCCGATGCCTGCGTCATCGACTCGATTCAGACCCTGCACGTCGAGGGGATGACCGGGGCCCCCGGATCGGTGGGGCAGGTGCGGGAGTCGGCGGCGGCGATCATGGCGGTGGCCAAGCGGCTGGGCGTTGCCGTGGCCCTGGTGGGCCACGTGACCAAGGACGGAACTGTCGCCGGACCGCGGGCGCTCGAGCACCTGGTCGACTGCGTGCTGCTGTTCGAGGGTGAGCGCGAGCGGAGCTTCCGCACGCTGCGGGCGCTGAAGAACCGTTTCGGCGCGACCAGCGAAGTTGGGGTATTCGAGATGCGCTCAGGGGGACTGATCGAGGTCGCCGATCCCTCGGCGCGCTTCGTTGGCGAGGCGAGCCAAGCGGCGGGGTCGTGCGTCCTGTGCGCCATGGAGGGCACTCGACCGCTGCTGGTCGAGGTCCAGGCGCTCGTCGCACCGACCGAGATCGTGCCGCCGCGCCGCGTCGCCACCGGGATCGACCGCAACCGCTTGGCGATGGTCCTCGCGGTCCTTGCCCGCCACGGCGGGCCATCGCTCGCCTCGGCCGACGTGTTCGTCAACGTCGCTGGTGGGGTGAGGGTCGACGAGCCAGGCGCCGACCTCGCAGTGGCGCTCGCCGTCGCCTCGGCCCATCGAGGGGAGCCGCTCCGTGGCGGGGGCAAGCCCCTCGCCTGCTTCGGGGAGGTGGGCCTGACCGGCGAGCTGCGCTTCGTCGCGCACCCCGAGCGCAGGGTGGCCGAGGCGGTCAAGTTCGGCCTCGGGCCGATCGTCGCCCCGCCGGCGAGCGAGCAGGTCAAGGGCCTGAGCCCGCAGGGGACCCTGCGGGCGGCGCTGCAAACCGTCCTGGCCCGGGGCGTCGGGGGCGAGGTGCGAGCGGCGGCGTGAGCCCGGTTGGCCGAGCTCGATCGGCTCCCTCGCTTGACAAGCCGCAATCCGACCTCTCCACACAGGATTCAGGTGAGCGCGGAGAGCAGGGGCTTTTTGCCATGATGCTCGTCGATGGTGCCGCCGCACGACGGGGATGAGCTACACGAGCTTGAGACCCGTCTCGATCCCCGTCTGCTCCGCGCCTTGGACACGGTGGCGCCCGGAACCCCTTTGCGCGAGGGGATCGACAACATCATCCACGCGCGCACCGGCGGCCTGATCCTGGTCGCCGAGACGGACGAGGTCTCGTTCCTGTTCAGCGGCGGGATCAAGCTCGACATCGACTACACGCCCGCGCTGCTCTACCAGGTAGCGAAGATGGACGGCGCGATCGTCCTCGATCCCGGCGCCAAGAAGATCTGCTGGGCCAACGTCCAATTGATGCCTGATCCGACCATCCTCTCGATGGAGACCGGCACCCGCCACCGCACCGCGGAACGAGTCTCGAAGCAGACCAGCGCGTTGGTGGTTTCGATCTCAGAGCGCCGGGACGTGGTCTCGCTCTACATCGAAGGGATGAAGACCATCCTTCAGGACATCCCGATGGTGCTCTCCAAGGCGAACCAGGGGCTGGCGACCCTGGAGAAGTACCGCGCCCGTCTGGATCAGCTGTCGGCCCGTCTGACCAATCTCGAGTTCCTCGGCGGCAGCACGCTTCACGACGTCCTCTCGGTGCTCCAGCGGGCCGAGTTCGTCACCCGGATGGCCGCCGAGGTGGAGCGGTACATCATCGAGCTGGGCACCGAGGGCCGCTTGATCGAGATGCAGCTCGAGGAGACGGTGGTCGGCGTGATCGGAGATCGGTCGGCACTGGTACGCGATTACATCGTCGTTGACACGGAGGAGCAGATCGAGCGCACCATCGGCGAGCTAGCCGGGCTTCCGCACCAGGAGCTGCTCGACTTCGGTCGCCTCGCCGAGCTGCTCGGCTACGACCGGAAGACGAGCACGCTCGAGTTCGGGGTCTCGCCGCGGGGGTACCGGATCCTGTCGCGGATCCCGCGGCTGCCGCGCTTGGTGGTCCAGAAGATCGTCCATCGGTTCGGCGATCTGGAGGCGATCTTGAACGCCTCTTTGGAAGAGCTTGAGGCCATCGAGGGCGTGGGGGAAGCACGGGCCAGGGAGATCCGAGAAGGACTTCGCAGGCTTCAGGAGGTCGACATCGTCGACCGCTATCCGTGAGAACCCGACGGCCGCCCCGGCTGCCGTCCGATACAAGGAGGCCCAAATTCCAGAGCTAGCTACCGAGGAAGCGATAGAGATCGGACCCGAGCTCGGCCCCGTTGAGTGCACATTCGAGGTTGGCGACAACGTCGTCTACCCGCACCACGGGGCTGGGATGGTGTTGAAAAAGGAGACCAAGGACCTCCTCGGCGAGAAACGGGACTACCTGACAATCAAGATCCTGCACAACAACATGACCGTCATGGTCCCCTGCGAAAACGCCCACCGGGCCGGCTTGCGGCGGGTCATCGATGGCGAAGAGGTCGACAAGGTGATCGCGGTGCTGACCGACGAGGTCTCGGAGATGCCGAAGAACTGGAACCGGCGGTTCAAGCACAACCGCGAGAAGATCAAGACAGGAAACGTCTTCGAGCTGGCCGAGGTGGTCCGGAATCTGGCGATCCGCGAGTGGGAGAAGGGTCTTTCCACTGGCGAGAAGCAGATGTACACGCGGGCGAAGAAGATCCTCGCGTCGGAGTTCATGTACGCGCTGAGCAAGGATGAGGACGGTGCAGAGGCGTACCTGGACGAGTTGCTGGAGGAGCGGTTCGGGGCCCAAGCGCCTGCCTGACGATCCATCAGCTTCAGCGGTCATCGCGGCCGCCGGCTCCGGCAAGCGACTCGGAGCCGGCGGCCCGAAAGCCTTCGTGGCGCTGGCCGGCAGGCCGCTGCTCGCCTGGGTGCTCGACGCCTTCGCCCGGTCGGAGAGCGTGGCGTCGGCGATCGTCGCTGCGCCGCCAGGACACGAGGCGGCCGTCGAGGGGCTCGCCTCCGACATCGACCTGGAGCTGCGAGTGGTCGCCGGCGGCGTCTCCCGCTCGGAGTCTGTCGCGCGGGGGCTCGAGCGGGTGCAGACGGACCTGGTTGCGGTCCATGACGCCGCCCGCCCGCTGATCACGCCGGACCTCATCGACGAGCTGGTGGAGAAGCTCGCCGCCCGTCACGACGCGGCCGGCGTGATCGCCGCCGCGCCGCTGGCTGACACCGTGAAGCGCACCCGCGAACCGCGCCCGGCCGAGGGGCCGGTTCCGCGCGGCGGCCCGACCGTGGCCCAGACGGTCAGCCGCGACCATCTCTGGGCTGCTCAGACCCCCCAGGTCTTCCGCGTGCTGGCGCTTCGCGAGGCATTCGATACCGACCCGCAGCGGATCGCCGCCGCCACCGACGATGCGATGCTGGTCGAGAAGTCCGGCGGCAAGGTCCTGATCCACCCCGCCTCCACCGAGAACCTAAAGGTGACCACGCAGCTCGACCTGAGGATCGCCGAGCTGCTGCTGGCCGAACGCGGATCGTAGCTCCGTCAGGTGTCGGCGGTAGTCGCGCCGACCAGCGCAACTCGGGGTCTTCAGCCGGGTTATTCGAGTATGCGACGGCGCGACTCTCGACGGCTGAGGTCCGACCGGCGCCCGACTGATACTGAGCACATGAAACGGCTTCGAAGCAGATTCGGTTGCGCCGTCGATGGCCATCGCTGGGCGCTGGTCGGGCATCGCTGCCTTTGCCTGCGCTGCGGGCGCGAGGCTGCATCGGAGGGCGTCCGGCGGGCCGCCCACCGGCGCTGAGCGCTCAGCGCCTCAAGAGCACCCAGACGAGCGCCGCCGCGAAGCCGATCTGTCCGAAGGCCAGCGCGGTGCCGAAGTTCGCCGCGCCGAAGGCGCCGGCCAGGAGACTGACGACCGCAAACGCTCCGAAGAGGATCGCCAGGTCGCCAGCCGTTTGCCTCAGCGCCGCGCCCCTCACTTGAGGATCGTCGTCGCCGATCGTTTGCCTCGCCGGCTCTCGCCGATCGGGAGGCCGGCGATCTCCCGCGCCTCGTCGTGCAGATGCCTGACGCGGCGGCGCACGTAGAGGCGACGCTGGAGGAACAGGGTGCCGATGCCGGCGAGCAGGATCGCGCACAGGTTGAGCGCGAGCTGCTCCATCGCGCCGACCCACTCGTGCCAGTCGCCGAGGGCGGCCGCGACGCCGATGTTCGCTGCGGCCGGAATCGTCGTCACCGAGATGAGAACGCCGATCAGCGCCCCGGACTTGGTCGAGGTCAGTGAGAGCACGCCGGCCGTCCCCGCCAGGTAGGCGACGATGAAGCTCCAGTGGTCGGGGCTCGAGATGAAGCCGGTGAACGGGTGCCCCGTCTGCGAGAAGTTGTCGGGCACGAGGCCTACGGCGTCGAGTAGAAGGGTGGCCGCGAAGGTGACCGTGATCCCAAGCGGGAAGCCGACCGCCAGCGCGGTGAGCGACCTCCTCAGCAGGTCGCGTCGCCTCTCGACCGCAGCCACGCAAAGCCCTGCGATTGGGCCGAATTCCGGGCCGACGATCATCGCGCCGATGATCAGGATCAGCTGATCGGTGAGGATGCCGACCGTCGCGATCAGCATCGCGAGGGCCATGAAGGCGAGGAAGCTGGCGGACAGCTCGACGTTCTCCGAAGTGCGCGTCTCAACCTCCTCCCAGATCACGGCGTCGGAAGGCAGGCCGGCGCTCGCCTTCTCGGCAGCGATCGCTGCATCCGAGATCTGGGAGTCGATCGCTTCAATCGCAATCGAACCCTCGCGGTCGATGTTGAGCTCGCGCAGGTCGGAGATGATCACGCTGGCCTCCTCGCGAGCGACGTCGCAGAGGATCACGTCGCCCTCGGGACGCTGGGCGACGCGCTCGAGATAGATCAGGTTGACCACCGACGGCGAGTGCTTGAGCAGGTTGAGCGTGTGCTCGGCCTGGTAGCTCGGGACCACGATCCGCAGGTGGACCATTTCGCCAGCTAGCGTACAGGCGCCGTGCTGACCGATTACCACCTTCACCTGCGCCCCGACGACGACGATCGGCCCCCGGAGCGCGCGGCGTTCACGGCCGAGAACGTGGAGCGCTATCTGGTCGCAGCCGACGAGGCGGGGATCGGGGAGCTGGGCTGCTCCGAGCACGTCTACCGGTTCACGGATGCGCTCGAGATCTGGCGGCACCCGTTCTGGGAGGAGCAGGCTCGCGACGACCTCGACGCCTACTGCGAATTCGTGCGCACAACCCCCCTGCGCCTCGGCCTCGAGGTCGACTTCGTACCCGGCGCCGAGGACCGGATCGCCAACCTGCTCGACGCCCGCGACTTCGACTACGTCATCGGCTCGGTCCACTTCCTGGGCGATCGGGCGGTGGATCACGACGGCTACGACATCTGGAAGGCCGACGGCGATCCCGACGCCGTCTGGCGCCGCTACTTCGAAACCCTCGCCGAGGCGGCGCGCTGCGGCCTGTTCGACATCCTGGCCCACCCCGACCTGGTGAAGATGTGGGGCCGTGGAAGGCCCCATCCGGAGCGCGATCCACGTTTCTACTACGAGCCGGCGGTGGTGGCGATCGGCGAGTCCGGCATCGCTGTCGAGGTCTCGACCGCCGGACTCCGGAAGCCGGTGGAAGAGATCTACCCGGCGCCGGTGCTTGCTGCCATGTGCGTCGAGGCCGGCGCGACCTTCAGCCTATCCTCCGACGCTCACGTGCCCACCGACGTCGGCCACGCCTACGCGAGCGCGGTCGCTGCGATGCGCGATTGGGGGATCGAGCAGATCGCCGTGTTCGAGCGCCGCGAACGCCGGCTGGAGCCCCTCGGATGAGCTTTGGCGCCAAACCGCGGAGCCGGAGATGAGCGCCCGCGTCGGGATCGGCTACGACGCCCACCGGTTCGCCGCCGGGCGCCGACTCGTGCTCGGCGGTGTCGAGCTTCCACACGAGGTCGGGCTGGCAGGCCATTCCGACGCCGATGTCCTCACGCACGCCGTGATCGACGCCGTGCTCGGGGCGGCGGGGCTGGGGGACATCGGCACTCTGTTCCCACCGGACGACGAGCGCTGGCGAAACGCCCACTCGCTCGACCTGCTGAGGGTGGCGCTCGCCAACGTGCACGGGCGGGTGGTGAACGTGGACGCGACGTTGATCTGCGAGTCACCGCCAATCGGGCCCCACCGCCCGGAGATGGAGCGGAACCTGGCCGAAGTGCTCTCGGCGCCCGTGATCGTGAAGGCGACGACCAACGAGGGAATGGGCTGGATCGGGCGTGGGGAGGGCATCGCCTGCTACGCCGTCGGCCTCCTGGAGGTCGACTGATGTCCCCCATCGCCAGCCAGCGGGCGCACGGACCTCTTCGACCCAGAGCACTAGGCTACGAGCCTGATGCTTCGCTCGATGGCCGGCAAGCTCTCCCCGGACATCGTCACCGGCAGGATGAGTTCACTCGGCCGTAGGATCAAGCTCGGAAAGCTCGGGCCCCTGAGCGACGTCCCGTTCAACGTCAGGACGCTGACCGGGGCCGGTGTCATCCACCCGGTGCGCCCGGACAAGCTTGCCCTGATGGTCCGCATCCTGGCGCGTTGGGGGGCTTCGCCCGCGGGCGGGATCGCCGGTGCGGCGGTCAACCATCCCGACGAAGTGATGCTCGAGGACGAGGCCGGGTCGGTCACCTTCGCCGAGGTCCACCGCCGCTCCAACGCTCTCGCCCGAGGGCTCGCCACGGAGGGCGTCAGGGAGGGCGACGGGATCGCCATCATGTGCCGCAACCATCGGGGCTTCATCGAGGCGACGCTCGCCGTCTCGAAGCTGGGCGCGAACGGGCTCTACATGAACACGGCCTTCGCGGCACCGCAGCTTGCCGGGGTGGTCGAGCGCGAGGAGCCGGTGGCGCTGATCTACGACAGCGAGTTCGGCGGTCTGCTCCAGCAGGCGGCCGAGACGGGGAAGGAGATCGGCCTGCGCCGCTTCGTTTCCTGGATCGATGGCGGCGACGAGGTGACGGACACCCCGGTGGAGGAGCTCATCGAGTCCAGCGACGACGCGGACCTCGACCCGCCGGACGAGTCGAGCCGCTTCGTGATCCTGACCTCGGGCACGACCGGGACGCCGAAGGGGGCGCAGCGCAGCCAGCCCGACACGCTGGGGCCGCTGGCGGCGATGTTCTCGAAGATCCCGCTACGGGCGCGGGAGTCGACGATGATCGCGGCGCCGCTGTTCCACTCCTGGGGATTTGCCCACTTCACCCTTGGTTTAGCGCTCAACTCCGCCTACGTGCTGCGCCGCCGCTTCGACCCGGAGGAGACGCTGCGCGCCACGCAGGAGAGCGGGGCCACTGCCCTGGTAGTCGTTCCGGTGATGATTCAGCGCATCCTGGAGCTGCCCAGCGAGACGCTCGACAGGTACGACCTGCGCAGCCTGCGGGTCGTCGCCGCGAGCGGCTCGGCGCTCCCAGGCGAACTTGCAACCAAGTGGATGGACACCATTGGCGACAACCTCTACAACCTGTACGGGTCCACCGAAGTCGCCTGGGCGACGATCGCGACGCCGGCGGACCTGCGGGCTGCGCCGGGCACCGCCGGCCGTCCGCCACGCGGCACCTCGGTCCGGATAGTCGACGCCGACGGCAACGATGTCGAGCCCGGAAAGACCGGCCGTGTGTTTGTCGGCAACGAGATGGCCTTTGAGGGCTACACGGGAGGCGGCGGCAAGGACGTGCTGGACGGACGGCTTTCCTCAGGCGACGTCGGCCACTTCGATGCCGAGGGCCGCTTGTTCATCGATGGGCGGGAGGACGAGATGATCGTCTCCGGCGGCGAAAACGTGTTCCCTCGCGAGGTGGAGGACCTGCTCTCCGACCACGACCAGATCAAGGAGGTCGCCGTGATCGGCGTCGATGACGAGGAATTCGGCCAGCGGCTGAAGGCTTTCGTGGTCCTCAACGAGGGCGCCGATCTCACGCACGACGAGGTCCAGGGTTACGTGAAGTCCAACCTCGCTCGCTACAAGGCTCCCCGGGAGGTCGAGTTCCTCGACTCTCTGCCGCGCAACGCGACCGGCAAAATCCTGAAGCGCGAGCTGGCCTAGAAGGGGCCGCGAAACCCGCCACCATCAAGGCTGGGGTATCGGCTGCCAGCTTGGATCGTAAATCGAATCGAACGGAGGCTCGGGGTCTGTAACGACCCGCGCGTCAGTCTCGTCACGGTCGACGGTGAGAAGCTTGCTGTTACATCTCTCGGTCAAGGCGTCGCAGCTGACCCACACCTCGGCGATGCGCTTTCCGGTCGGGGAGAAGACGGGCATATCGCCGATCTCCCTGATCACCCGCTTTCGGCGTCCGTTGGAGCGCATGAGGATCAGGGAGTCGTCGCAGCCATGTGAAATGCAGTTATGCAAGCGGTGAAAGACGATGTGGGAGCCGTCGGGGTCAAAGTCAGGGGAGTCGGAATTCGGGTCGGCGGCGAGCAGGCGCTTGTGGGTGCCGTCTCGGCGCATCACCCAGATCCCTGACGCAGCTTCCTCTCGCGGCGCTCCGGCGAACACGATCCGCCTGCCATTGGGCGAGAACGCGGGGTCCCTGGCCCAACGGCCGCTGGTCAGCCGCACGCTCTTGGTCCCGTCGGTGCGGACGATGACGATGTTGCCCATGCCGCCGTTCCAGCCACGCGTCATGACGATCCGACCGCCACCGGGGGAGAAGGAGGGCGACCTCTTAGGGAGCGAGCCGTGGGTTACCTGGCGCTGATGGGTCCCGTCCGCGCGCATCGTCCAGACGTTTGCGAAGTACGCCGATGCCCGGATGAAGGCGAGCCTTCGTCCATCGGCCGACCAGGAGGGTAAAAAATCGGAGATCGCATTGTCCGTCAGCCGGGTTGGATCACCCCCCGCGGGCGAAATCGTGAAGATCTCCCAGTTGTGCCCCCCTTGGGGCAAGTTCCCCACCGCCTGGGAGTAGGCGATCAGTCCGTTGGCCCCCGGAAACGCTGCCCAGGAGATCGCCGGGGTCGCGAACAGGATAAACGCGGCCCCGAGCGCCGAAAGCAGACCTCCCCGGATCGGCTTCACCAGAAGGGGAGCTAGCGCCCTTACCCCGCCGCGGCTCGCTCGCCTCGGCGCCGGGCCGCCTCGGTGCGCAGCCGCTCGTGCTCGACCTGGCTCTTGAGCTGGCGCAGCGAACGTCGCAGGTGGCCGCCCAGTTGGGGTGCGGAGACCAGCTCGGCGATCCAGCCGGGGATCCCGGAGCCGGCGACCCCGTAGGCGAAGCGCAGCTCCAACCGGGTGCGGCCGTCGTCGAGCTCGCGCAGGCGCCATCGCCCTCGCTGGTCGACCCCGAGCACCGAGCTCCATGCCATGTCGCGCTGCTCGTGCCACTCGACGATCTCGATCAGGCCGCCGACCTCCGCTGAGCCCACCCTGATCAGCATCCGGTACCGGGCGCCCAGACCCGTTCGCCGCTCGCCGGCCACCTCCCAGCGCGTGATCCCCGACATGAAGTGCAGGTAGTTCGACGGTTCCGCCAGGTAGTTCCAGACGAGCTTCGGTGGGGCCGAGATGACGATCGACTCGTTCAGCCTCATTCGCCGCCCCATCCGATCAGCCGAGCTTCGTGGCTCATGCTCGTCAGCCTATGACCGGAAAGCGCCGCTCGGCTGCCAGCGTCTCCAGCGTCTCCTGCATCAGGGTGGTGACGTGGTCGTAGACCTCGTCGACGTCAGGCTCGTCCCCGAACTCCGACTGGACGTCGATTGGGGCCAGGACCTCGACCGTGAGCTTCGCCGGCAAAGGGATGTGGCCGAGCAGGTCGCCGACGTTGATCCCCCAGGGGGGCGCGAACGAGATCGGGATCACCTTCAGGCGCAGCGTGCGGTCGACGCGTAGGGCTCGCGCCAGCCGACCCCCATGGCTGAGGAAGAGTGCCGTCTCCTGGCCTCCGATCGAAACCACGGGGACGATCGGCACTCCGGCGTCGAGGGCCAGCCGCACGAACCCCTTGCGACCCGCGAAGTCGACCTTGTTTCGCTCCCAGGTCGGGCGATGCACCTCCCAGTCTCCACCCGGGTAGACCAGCAAGGCGGCTCCGGCGTCGAGCGCCTTCTGGGCGTTCTCGGGCGAAGCTGGGACGGTCCCGTACCGGCGCAGTATCTGGCCCACGGGGGAGGCGAGCACGAGGTTGTGGGCGAGTTGGTAGAAGGCCCGCTCGACGCCGAAGTAGGTGTAGAAGGCGAGCGTGAACAGCAGCGTGTCGGGCGTCACGTTGCCGCCGGAGTGGTTGGCCACCAGCAGCACCGGGCCGTTCTCGGGCACGTTGCCCATGTTCCGCACCTCGCCCCGGAACCAGAGTGTGGTCAATAGCCAGGCGAGCGGGAGGTTCTCGCGGATGTAGTCGGGGTCGCGATCGTCGAGGTTCGCCGTCAGGCGGCGCCGGATGCGCCGTGCCAGCCCCTCGGCGATCCCGCCGGCGGCTCCGCGCCCGGCGCTGACGATGCCACCGCCGGCCCTGGTGATCCCGTTCAGGTCCGGGAACCGGTCTCGCAGGAGCCCGGCCTCGCCTCCGTTTCGCTTCGCGTGCTCGGCGAGCCTCGCCTCGTCAGCCATCGGCGGCCGATCCTACGCTACGCGCTCAAGATGCCATGCGGCGGCGGTCAGCGCCGCGTTGAACGACGGCGCGGCCGAGGAGGGTTCGAGCGAGAGCCCGCACGGGCGTTGCCTGCGGCTCGCGGCCGGACTCGACCTGCTCGCGGATCAGCCGGTTGGCGCGCTCTGGCAGCTCCACCTGGGGAACGTGGCCGCATTCGGTCAGCACGACTTGGCGGGCGTGCGGGAGCACGCCGGCAACGTGCCTGGAGAAGGCGGCCGGAACGAGGCGGTCGCGGTCGCCCCAGATGAACAGGGCGGGCGTGCTGAGGCCATTGAGACGAGTCCAAAGCCCGCGCTCGCCCTCCGGGGGGTCGAGATAGATGTTGCGCGCGGCGGCGAAGAAGGCGATCCGAGCCGAGCGAGACCGATACGTGCGGCAGAACTCGTCTGCGGCGATGTCGGCGGCGGCGGGATCGAGTCGCTCCGGTCGCGCGAAGAGGCTCCAGAACTGCTCACGAACGCGCGCGGCCCGGAGCGGGTGCGGGATCGCTGCCAGCTCGGGGCGGAGCAGCTTGACCAACGGCACCAGCTGGCGCCGACGCCGGAAGGCCAGCACCGGGGCCAGGAGGCTGAGCGTCTGGGCCCGGGCGGGGTCGGTCAGGGCCAGCTCTATCGCGACCCGGCCGCCCATCGAGTTGCCGACCAGGTGGGCTCGCTCGATCGCCATCGCGTCCATGTAGTCGAGCACCGAGCGGGCGAAATAGGGGGCGTCGTAGCCTCCGCGGGCCGGCTTCGAGGAAGAGCCGAATCCGGGCAGGTCGATGGCATGCACCGTGTGGTCCGGGGTCAGGGTGGCGATCGTCTCGAAGAAGGAGGTCTTGTTCGACCCCAGTCCGTGCAGGCACACCACCTGATCGGGGCCTTGGCCGGAGATCAAGCTCGAGATCGTCGCGCCGCGGGTCTCGACCTCGGCCACCCGAAGCAGGGGCGGACGGTCGCCCGGTAGCCGGAACAGCCCCTCGAAGCCGAGTGCCAGGTCCAGGTTTCCCCGCGCGTACAGGCGGCGCTGGGCGAAGGCGTCCAGCCCGGACAGCCTTCCCTCTCGAAGGCCGAGCCAGGTGGCCGCGTCGGTGCCGACCACGACGTCAGGCTCGCGCACGGGGGACGGGCGCACGGCGCAGTGCTTGCCCCGTGCCCGCACCTCCCACGTCCTGCCGACGTCGCCGAGCCGGACCTGGAAGGTGGCGTCGAAGCCGGGCTCGGCGCCCAGGTAGCGCGCGGGGAGCGAAGCGAATGCCTCCTCCACGCGCCGCACACGTTGCGCATGCAGCGAGATGGAACCCATGGACAGCGGGAACGTTAGTGGCCCTGCCGGCCACCGAGGCCTCGTCCGCGCACCGTATTCCGCAAATAGCATCAAGAAGGTGACGGGTCAGGTTTCCGCAAATAGCATCAGGGAGATGCCGCGTCAGGTTTCGATCAGGGACACGCTGAGCGGCGAGCTGCGACCCCTCGAGCCCCGCGAGTCGGGCAGGGTCGGCATCTATGCCTGCGGGCCCACGGTCTACTCGCGAATCCACGTCGGCAACGCGCGGCCGTACGTGATCTTCTTGCTGCTGCGGCGCTTCCTCCGGCGACTCGGCTACCAGACTCGGCTGGTGGTCAACATCACCGACATCAACGACAAGATCTATGCCGCGGCGCGCGAGGCCGGGGCGCCCTCCGATCGATTCGCCGCCGAGATGACCCGCGCCTACCTCGAGGACACCGGCCGCCTCGGGCTCGGCCGCCCGGATGACGAGCCCCTGGCCTCGGGGACGCTTCCCGAGATCGTCGGCTTGATCGAGGCCCTGATCGAGCGCCGGCACGCCTATGAGTCAGGCGGCGACGTCTACTTCCGGGTACGCAGCTTCCCCGGCTACGGCAAGCTCTCGAATCGCGATCCCGACGAGATGGAGCAGGGCGAGGAGGCGGGCACCGAGTCGCTGAAGGAGGATCGCCTGGACTTCGCGCTCTGGAAAGCCCGGAAAACCGACGAGGACACCGGCTGGCCCTCGCCCTGGGGGGAAGGCCGGCCGGGTTGGCACATCGAGTGCTCGGCCATGGCCGAAAAGCTGCTCGGCACCGACTTCGCGATCCACGGCGGTGGCGCCGATCTCGTCTTCCCTCACCACGAGAACGAGATCGCGCAAACCGAGGCAGCCCGGGGCGTCGCGCTCGCGCGGCTGTGGATGCACAACGGCATGGTCCAGATCGCCGAGGAGAAGATGTCGAAGTCGGCCGGGAACATATTCCAGCTCTCGGAGGCGCTCGACCGTTACGGGCGGGAGATCGTGGTCGCCTACCTGATCTCGGGCCATTACCGCCAGCCGCTCGAGTTCTCGGAGCGAGCGCTGACCGAGACGGGGGCGAGGGTGGAGCGGATCCGCAACTACGTGCTCGACCTTCCCGACGGTGTCGATGTGGGAGAGGACGAGTTCGTGGCCTCGTGCTGCGACGCCCTCCTCGACGCCCTGGCCGACGACTTCAACACGCCGCGGGCGCTCGCTGCCCTGTTCGAGCTGATTGCCGAGGGAAACCGCAGGCAGCTTTCCGGAGTGCGCGCGGCGCTCGAGGAGATGCTGCCGCTGCTCGGGCTGGAGTCGCTGCTGGAGCCCGCGGACGAGATCGATTCGGAGGCGGAGCGGCTGATGGAGGCGCGCGAGCACGCCCGCGCAGGGCGCGACTTCCAGCGGGCCGACGAGATCCGAGACGAGCTGGCCTCCCGCGGCTACCAGGTCCGCGACACCCCCGAGGGCCCGCGACTGGTGAGACGCTCGAGGTAGGGAGCATCGTCCCGCGCACGGACATCGGCTCGCCGAGCGCGGGAAAGGGCGAGCTCGTCTACGGCCGGCGGGCCGTGGCCGAGGCGAAGCGTGGGAGGCGGCGCGTTCACCGCATGTGGACGACCAGCGAGGTGAACGCGGCAGAGCTCACGCGTCTGGCGGGCTCGCCGGATCACCAGGGGGTCGTCGCCGAGGTCGACCCGTATCCCTACGCCGATCCGGACTTGCTGCTGGACCGTCCGGATGCCCTTGTCATCGCCCTCGACCAGGTCCAGGACCCGCGCAACCTGGGCGCGGTGTGCCGCTCGGCGGAGGCGTTTGGCGCCGCCGGAGTGGTGATTCCCTCTCGGCGCTCGGCGACGGTCACCGCCGTGGCCTGCAAGGCGTCCGCGGGTGCCGTCGAGCACCTGCCCGTAGCCCGCGTCTCGAACCTCGCCGACTGGCTCCTCCAGGCGAAGGACTCCGGCGGATGGATCTACGGGGCGGAGCAGCGTGCCCCCACCTCCTACGCGCAGGCCGACCTGAGCGGCAAGCTCGTGCTCGTGCTGGGCAGCGAGGGGAGAGGGCTCCGCCGCCGTGTGTCCGACAGCTGCGACCTGTTGATCTCGATCCCCGTCCGTGGACGCGTTGGGTCGCTGAACGTGTCTGCCGCCGCGGCGGTGCTCCTCTTCGAGGCGGCCAGACAGCGGGCCGTCACGTAGCCCGCGCAAGGGGACGGCACTAGCAGCGTTCGCGGATGGAACGGTTTGGGCCCTGCGCGCACCGGCCGATTCGGCATGGCTCTTGCAACGAATCGTGCACCTTGGGATGGGGTCGGTTGACACGGCGCCGCCCGGCTGCATACACTCCCGCATAAGGGTGAACTAAAGGTCGAGTCTCGATCCGCCGATTACCCAAAAAGTGAGGCGCCCAGGGGAGGTACGGGCGCCACTGTTTCCGATCCGAACGGAGGAATCCAGTGGCTGCACCGACCCACGAGTTCACCGCCGTCGCGTCCCACGGTGGCCCGGCCGCGGCGCCCGCGCCCAGGCCAGAAGCTCAACCTGAGCTTGAAGATGTCTATCTGGTAGCGCTCGCCAAGCGGGGCAGCGCCGACGCGTACGACCGGATAGTGAAGCGCTACCGCGGCTTCGTGCGGCTCAAGGCCTCGTCGTACTTTCTGCTGGGCGGCGATGCAGACGACCTGATCCAGGAGGGCCTGCTCGGCCTCTACAAGGCGATCCGCGACTACCGCACCGATCGGGAGTCCAGCTTCCGCAACTTCGCCGAGCTCTGCATCACCCGCCAGATCATCACGGCGGTGAAGACGGCGAGCCGCAATAAGCACGCGCCCCTCAACCAGTACGTCTCCTTTGCCCAGACGCCGGCCGGCGCCGGCGACTCGGACGCGACGCTGGAAGAGGTGCTCCCAGGGCCGGGAAGCGAGGACCCGTCGGAGCGGGTGATCGCCACCGAGGAGCTTCGGAGCCTCGTCTCCTGCCTGTCCAGCGTGCTCTCGGAGCTCGAGAGCAATGTCCTTTCCCTGTACCTCGACGGGCACTCCTACGAGGCAATCGGCGACCGCCTCGACTGCGATACGAAGACGGTCGACAACGCCCTCCAGCGCGTCAAGCGCAAGGTCAGCCTCCACCTGGCCTCTCGTGAAGTCAGGGTCTAGGCGCCAGCCCGGGTCCGCCAAGTCGGCACATTTCCGTTGGAGACCAGGAACGCGGGGGCGTTGTTTCGCGACTGGTTCCTGGATAGCTTCGATGCGTGAGCGACTCGAAGCTACGCCTGACGAAGCCGAAACTGACGAATCACCCCGTGGATGTCGGTCAGCGGACCGAGGCCGCGATTCTCTCCGAGCTCGTGCGTCGCGGCTATTCCGTGCTGCTGCCGTTCGGCGTCAATCAGCGGTACGACCTCGTCCTCGATCTGGGCGAACGCCTCTTGCGAGTCCAGTGCAAGACTGGCCGACGTCGTGGCGGGTGTATCGAGTTCTCGACGGTCAGCGTTCGAAGTAACCGGGCGGGCTGGTTCACGAGGGAATATGCAGGCGAGGCTGATCTCTTCCTCGTGTACTGGCCTGAGAACGGTCGAATCTATGCTGTCCCCGTGGAGGAAGCTCCCAGAAGTCATATGAATCTGAGGGTGGACCCTTCACTAAATGGGCAGAAACGCCGCATCAAGTTTGCAAGCGACTACGAACTGCCCGCCTAGCTCAACTGGCTAGAGCACCTGATTTGTAATCAGGAGATTCCCGGTTCGAATCCGGGGGCGGGCTCTGTGTCCGGCGAGCGCGATTTCACCTGGCGCGACGGGGAGCGGACGGTCGTCTTCTCGCAGGGTGGGCTCGCGGAAACTCCCCAGCTCCTCGCCGGGGGGATCTGGGAGCGGTTCGAGCTCGTCACCACCCCGCGGGCCCTGGGGGCCGCGCCGCTGGAGCTCGCCGAGCGGGCGAGCGCCGTCCACGAGGTGCCCCGTGGTCCGGTGCCCGACGCGGCGGCAGCCATCCTGGACTCGGTTCGCAATCCGACCCTCGTGGCGCTCGGCGGCGGCAGGGTGATCGACACCGCGAAGGCGATCGCGGCGGTGCGTGGAGGGCGTGTCTGCGCGGTGCCGACCACACTTTCGGGGGCCGAGATGACCACCATCCACCGGCTTCCGGCCGGCCACGAACACGAGGCCCGCCACCTCGTCCGCCCTGTCCTGGTGATCGCCGACCCGCTCGAGATGACCACCCTCGACGACCTGCCCCTGCGGGCCAGCGCCATGAACTCGCTGGCCCACGGGGCCGAGGCCCTCTACACGCCCCTGGCCAACCCGGTGGCGACGGTGGTCGCGCTGCGCGGCGCCGAACTGCTCGCCGCCGCGCTCGACGGCCCGGCGGTGGAGCGAGACCGCGCGAGGCTCGCGCTCGGGTCGCTGCTCTGCGCCCACGCCCTCGACTCGGCCGGGTACGCCCTCCATCACGTCGTCTGCCAGACACTCGTCTGGGTGCTTTCCACGCCCCACGCGGAGACCAACGCCACCATCCTGCCGCTGACGATGGAGGCGATGTTTCCCCGGGCTCCCGGTCCGATCGAGTCGCTGGCCCGGGCGCTCGGAGCGGACCCCGCCGGGATCCGGGGCCGAATCGAGGCTCTGGGCGGCGGGCCGCGACGCCTCGGCGACCTCGGCGCTGACCGCGGCCGGCTGCGGCGGGCGCTTGACGCGATCCTCTCCCGCCCCGAGCTTCAGAACACTCCCGACCCGCCCGCCCGGGAGGAGCTCGAGCGTTTGCTCGAAGCCGCCTGGTAGCGCACGCCCGCTTGCGGGCTCTCGTGATCGGGCGCTACGAGCAGTAACGCCGCGCCCCCAGGCGTGTAGGCATCTATGTGGATGAGGCCCAGCGGAGGTCCGCGCCTCCACGCACGGACGAGGTGATCAGCGAGGAGCGCTTCCAGCGCTACCACGCCTACGCGCGCCGGCATGGCGTCAACAGGGTCCTCTACGTGCTGGCTCGCCTGATCCTCCAGCCGGCGTTCCTCCTCTGGCTTCGCTTCTCACGTGTAGGTCGCGAGCACGTACGTGGCGTCAAGGGGGGGTTGATCGTCGCCTCAAACCACCGCAGCTTCCTCGACCCGTTTGTGATCGCCACCACGCTTCCGTGGCGCCGCCCGATGCAGTACGTGGCCAAGGTGGAGCTGTTCGAGCGCCCCTGGCGGGGATGGATCCTGTCCCGGGTCGGCGCCTTTCCCATCCGGCGCGGACAGTCGGACGAGACCGCGATGGAGACCGCGCGGCTGGTTCTCGAGCGGGGCGGGACCGTCTGCATCTTCCCCGAGGGGACGCGGATCCGGTCGGGCTCGCTGGCGACGCCGAAGCGCGGCGTCGGCCGCCTGGCGCTGGAGACGGGTGCCGCGGTTGCCCCGGTGGCAGTGCTCGGCAGCGAACAGGTGCGGCGCGGTTGGCGAATTCGGCCCCGGAAGGTCAAGCTGCGTGTCGGCAGGGCGGCGACATTCCCGCGCACCCAGCATCCCTCGCCGGCGCTCGCCGCCACCGTCACCGCCCGGATCTGGCCGAGCGTCGAGCTCCAGTGGGAGTGGCTCGGTGGCCTGCCGCCGCTGCGCAAGGCGGCGGTTATCGGGGCCGGGAGCTGGGGCACCGCGATGGCCGTGCTGCTGGCGCGCGGCGGGCTCGAGGTCCAGCTCGGCACCCGCTCGCAGGAGAAGGCAGCGGAGATCGCCGCGAAGCGCCTGAACTCTCGATATCTGCCCGGCGTGAGGCTCCCCGAGACCGTCGCCGTGAAGCGGGCCGGTGAGATCGAGCTCGCGGGCGTGGATCTCGTCTGCCTGGCGGTGCCATCCGCGGCCCTCCCGGCGGCGGTCGGCGCGCTCGGCGATCGGATCGGTTCGCGCACCGCGGTGCTGCTGCTCACCAAGGGCTTGGTACAGCCGCTGGGCCAGCTGCCGAGCGACTATGTCGGCAGCCGGATCCGCGCACGCTCGATCGCCTCGCTGGGCGGCCCCGCCCACGCGCGCGAGGCGGCCGCCGGGATGGCCGCGCTGGTGCTGGGCTCGAGCGACGAGGACCTGCGGGCCCAGCTGGGCGAGGTCTTCGATCGAGCGGGGCTCGTCTGCGAACGAACCGATGACGTGGTCGGCGTCGAAATGGCGGGCGCTGCAAAGAACGCCGCGTCCCTCGCTGCGGCGGCGGCGGAAGCCCACGGCCTCAATGCCGCGGGGATTGCCGCCGCGACGATCTGGCGCGAGTGCGTCGAGTATGCACTGGCGAGCGGCGCGCAACTCGACACCTTCACCGGGCTCGCGGGCGTCGGTGACCTGACCGCGACGCTGATGGCGCCCGGGAGCCGCAACCGCCGGGCTGGAGAGCTGCTCGGCGCCGGCGTGGCCACGGAGCAGATCCCGGGCAGGATCGGTCAGGCGTCCGAGGGCCTCGATGCCGTGCCGCTGCTTGCGGAGTCGCTCGCCGGGGCGGGAATCGAGGCACCAGGGCTCGATGGACTCGCCGCCCTGATCAGTGGTCGCATAGATCCCGGTGAGTGGGTGGCTGGACTCCGGCGGGCTGAGCGCGCTCGGCGGGCGGCCTAGGTGGAGGGAGGTCTACGCTTGAGATGTGAGTGCCGCGATGGAGGAGAGCGAGCCCGCGGAGCCGGACTCGAAGGCGGAGCTCGACCGCGCCTTCGAGGAGCTCTATCGCAGTCATCTACGCGACGTCTACTCCTACGCGTTCTATCGGGTGGGCAACCACCACGACGCCGAGGACCTCACCGAGCAGGCTTTTCTGCAGGCATACCGGCACTTCGAGCGGGCGCGGCGCGAGTCGAACGGACGCCCGCTGCGACCCTGGCTGATCCGCATCGCCCACAATCTCGCCTCGAACTATCACCGGGATCGCGCCCGGCGCCCGGAAGCGGCCCTGGATGCTGTGGAGCCACCCTCACACCCCCATGGAACCGAGCAGATCGTCGAGGGACGCGAGGAGTTGCGCCTGGTCATCGACAGGGTCCAGCGCCTCTCGGACGACCGCCGGGAGGCTCTGATCATGCGCTTCGCGCTCGGGATGTCGAATCGGGAGATCGCGCGGGCGCTGGGGCGCACGGACGGGGCGACGAAGGTCCTGATCCACAGGGCGATCAAGCAACTCGAGGAGGAGATGGGCGGGACATGACCGGCAGCCATGGGACAGACCACCGATGACCGAAGAGACCGGACAGCTGCACCTGGAGGCGCTGCTCAGCGACGCGCTGCGTCCGATCGAGCCTCCCGAGGACCTCGCCACCCGCGTCGAGAGCACCCTGAGCGCGATCACCGAGCAGGCCGCCGCCCAGCTCTCGAGCTGGGCCGAAGAGCTCTCGGAGGGCGAGCTCCAAGCGCTGCGGGACCCGCGTAACTGGGTGCGGCCGGTCGCCGCGGTCGCCGTGGGCACGGCCGCGGGTGGTGCGCTGGTGCTGGTCGGCTTGCGCCGGCGGCGCCGACCGACCCGCCTCCGCGCCACCGCGGAGAACGTCCTAAGACAAGTGCGCTGAGCCTCGCTCAGGCTAGCGACGAAGTCGCCGCGGCTCGCCCTGCCGGCGACCTCCCTGTCGCCGGCGACGGCCTCGCTTCCCGCACCGCTCGCATCCTGCTCGCTGATGCGGAGGTGCCTGCCGGGTCGGGTGCGAGCCCTCGCCCGCCGCATCCGGCTTCGCCGGATGACCGGTCGCCTGCGGCTCCCTGGTAGCCGCAGGCGAGGCTTCCGGCGGAGTTATTTCGTCGCTAGCCCGGGCCGGACGCCACTTGGGGTCGTGGCGCCCGCCACGAGGCCGGTGAGGCCGAGGATCAGGTGCAGGATGTTGTCCTCCGTGTTCACCGGGACGATGCCCAGGATCGAGTCGCCGCTGCCGATGACGAATCCCCAAATGGCCACCACGAGGTAGACGAGTCCGAGGCCGAGCGCGTACTGGCGCGCCGCGTAGCCGGCGGCCGCCAGGCCGAGCAGGCCGGTCGCCAGGTGGACGACGTTGTGCCACCCGTTGACCGCCAGGATGCCGAACACGTCGTCGACATTCCCCGGCGAGTCGAAGCTGGCGCTGTAGAAGAAGCCGATGATTCCGGCGATCGTCAAGGCCGCGCCGACCAGGGTCGCGTAGAGCCTTGCCGGGCTCGATGATTCCATCCTGGCTCTCCCTTTCGAGGTGGAGTCGACCGCCCCAACTATCTTGGTGCGGGCGGACGTGTTGATCCACGCTTGGAGCCCCCGCGGAGCCAACCCGTCCCCCCAGTAGATTCCGCCGCCATGGCCGCCTGCTATCGCCACCCGGGTCGGGAGACGAATGTTGCCTGCTCCAACTGCGAGCGGCCGATCTGCCCCGACTGCATGACCGTCACCCCGGTGGGCATGCGATGCCCGGAGTGCGCGCGGCAGCGCACCCAGGTTCGCCGGGTCGGCGGTGGCCTGCGAACCGGGGTGGCGCCGGCGACCTACGTGCTCATCGCTCTCAACGCAGCCGCCTTTCTCGTGGAGCTGGCGGGGGGCGGCGCCGCCTCCATTCAGGGTGGCGGCACCGTGATCCGCGATGCCGGCCTGAACGGCCCCGACGTCGCCGACGGCGAGGTGTGGCGAATCGTCACCTCTGGGTTCCTGCACGCCGGGTTCCTGCACATCGCGATCAACATGTTCGCCCTCTTCATCCTCGGCACCCTGCTCGAGCCCGGCATCGGCACGCCCCGGTTCCTCGCCGTCTATTTCGTCTCGTTGCTGGCCGGCTCCTTCGGGGCACTGCTTCTGGACCCGAACGAGACCACGGTTGGTGCCTCGGGCGCGATCTTTGGCCTGATGTCGGCGGCGTTCATCGTCGCGCGGCATCGGGGCCTGGAGCAACTCGCCTCTCAGATCGGCTTCTACGTGGTCCTCAACCTGGTGTTCACGTTCGGCGTGCCGGGAATCAGCGTCGGCGGGCATCTCGGCGGCCTGGTCGGCGGCGGGCTGGCCGCGCTCGTGATCACGTTCGCCGAGCGCCGCGCCTCTCGCGCGGTCCTGCTCGAGGTGCTGGGGCTGGTCTCGATCGGCGCCGCCAGCATCGCCGGCGCGCTCGCCGCCGCCAGCGCTGCCTAACCGCTCGCGGCGGCCCGCCGGGCCTCGGGGGTCAGCTCCCTCCAGCCCAGGCCATTGGGTGAGGGAGCGCAATCCGGGTGCAGCAGGTGAGCGAGCAGCTCGGTTCCCTCGACCAGGCGTGGGCCAGGGCGGGAGAACGAGGAGGCAGCATCGACGGCGTAGACGCGCTCGGCACCCAGCGCCTCGAGCTGCTCACGGCGGGCCAGCGCCTGCTCGGCGGCCTCCTCGACGTAGAGTCCGCACGGCATCACCACGACCACGTCGGGCTGGGCGGCCTCGAGCTCCCCCCAGCTCACCGCGCGGGAGTCGCGGCCTGGCTCGCCGGTCACGCTCCGCCCGCCCGCCAGCGTGATCATCTCGGGCACCCAGTGACCGCCTGCGTAGGGTGGGTCGAGCCACTCGAGGGCGACCGTGCGCGGGCGCGGCGCTCGGGCGACCGCATCGCGGACGCGATCCAGCCGCGCCTGAAGCTCGGCCACCAGCACCTCGGCGCTGCGTCGCGCGTCCGTCGCCTCGCCGAGGCGGACGAGGTCGTCGAGCACCTCTCCGAGGGTTCGCGGGTCGAGCGAGATCACCTCTGGGCGGGTGTCGAGGCGCTCAGCCACCCTGCGCACGTCGTCATAGGAGACCGCACAGACAGCACACAGCGCCTGCGTCACGATCAGGTCGGGCATCAGGCGCGCGAGCGTGGGCTCGTCGAGCTCGTACAGGGCCTCGCCCCGCGCGGTCACCTCGCGCACGCGGGTGTCGACCTCCAGCGGCTCGAGGCCCGAGGGGATCACGCTGCGCGTCAGGCGGGGGAGCCCCAGAGCCTCTTCAGGGTGATCGCACTCGTGAGTGACGGCGACCACGTGGTCGCCGAGGCCTAGCGCGAACAGGGCCTCCGTAGCCGAGGGGACGAGGCTGGCGATCCGCATGCCTCGACTATGGCACGCCGACCCGGTGGAGCCAACCGGCGGTCGCGCGGGCGCGGGCGCGACCACTAAGCTGGGCGCTGTGGAGCTGCTCTCCGACAGCGAGATCGACTCCCGCCTCGCCGACCTGGACGGTTGGGAGCGGGAGGGCGAGACGATCGTCAAGACATTCGAGCTGGCCGACTTCGTCGGCGCGATCGAGTTCGTCGACAAGCTGGTCCACCCGGCTGAGGAGATGGGGCACCATCCGGATCTGAGCGTGTCGTGGAACAAGGTGCGGGTCTCGATCACCACGCACGCCGCCGGAGGACTGACCGCGAACGACTTCGAGCTCGCGAAGCGGGTCGACGAGGTAGGCCGCGGCGGATAGCCAGCCGCTGGCTTTCGCGGCTCCATGCGCCTGGTCCACGTAGTCGGAACGCGGCCGAACCTGGTCAAGATGGCGCCCGTGATCGGAGCGCTGCGCGAGCGCTTTCCCGAGTGGCCAACGGCGATCGTCCACACCGGCCAGCACTACGACCGACTGATGTCCGAGATCTTCCTCGAGGAGCTCGGCGTGCCCGAGCCCGACCACCTGCTCGGGGTCGGATCGGGAAGCCACGCGGAGCAGATCGCGCGGGTGATACAGGGGCTTGAGCCGGTGCTTCGGGCGGAGCGTCCCGACCTGGTGATCGTGCCGGGCGATGTCAACTCCACCCTCGGCGCGGCGCTGTGCGCGGCGAAGCTGGGAATCGCGGTCGCCCACCTGGAGTCCGGTCTGCGGAGCTTCGACCGCACGATGCCCGAGGAGACGAACCGGATCGGCGCCGACCTGATCGCCTCGCTGTGCTTCCTGCACTGCGACGAGGCCGAGGAGAACCTGCGTGCGGAGGGGGTGGAGGAGTCCCGGATGAAGTTCGTCGGCAACACGATGATCGACACCCTGGTGACGCTTACCGATCGGATCCGCGAGCGCGGCGCGAGCGCGGCGCTCGGGCTCCAGCCCGGGGGCTATCTGCTGGTGACGCTGCACCGGCCGGCCCTGGTCGACGGGCCGCTGCTGGCCGAGGCGATGCAGGGGCTCACGGAGGTGGGGCGCGAAATGCCGGTGGTGTTCCCGATGCACCCCCGCACCCGGAAGATGCTCGACGGCGCCTCCTACCCCGGCGTCACCGTCACCGACCCGGTGGGCTACCTCGACTTCCTCTCGCTCGAGTTCGAGGCCGGCGCCGTCCTCACCGACTCCGGGGGGATCCAGGAGGAGACGACCTACCTCGGAATTCCCTGCTTCACGCTCCGCGACAACACTGAGCGACCGGTCACGATCCGGGCAGGAACCAACACGCTGCTCGGCCTCGACCCGGCGCGGATCCCGGAAATACCACAAATGCTTGCCGCCTCCTCGTCTTCGACTCCGGGGGCGGCAAGGTCTGGTGAGGGACGGGCTCCCGGTCCCCCGCCACTATGGGATGGACGCGCTGCGGCGCGGGTCGCCGATGTCCTAGCGGGTTGGTAGGTTCGGCCGGTGCCGCTTCCGAGCCTCGTTCCCCGGGACCGGGTCTTCTTCGACCTCTTCAACCAGGCAGGACAGAACACCGTGCGGGCCGCCCGGATGCTCCAGGAGATGCTCCACAAGTGGCCCGACGAGAGCGGCCTGGCTCGCGAGATCCTGCTCGTCGAGCAGGAAGGCGACCGAATCACCCACGACATCACGCAGCGTGCCAACTCGACCTTCGTTACGCCGATCGACGTCGAGGACATCTACAGCCTGGCGGGGAAGGTCGATGACATCGTCGACCACATCGAGGAGACCGCCGACTTCATGGGGCTCTACGGGATCGAGGCGCCGATGGACCAGTCCCTGGCGATGGCCGACGTCCTCGTCAAGGCCTGCGAGCAGCTCGCCAGGCTGCTCGAAAATCTGCGCGGGTTCAAGGACCTCGACAAGTACTGGATCGAGATCCACCGGCTTGAGAACGACGGCGATCGGCTCTTCCGTGAGGCCCTCGCCTCGTTGTTCGCTGGAGGAATTGACCCGATGGTGGTGATCCGCTGGAGGGACATCTTTCTCAGGCTCGAGCGCGCGATCGATGCGACCGAGACCGCCGCAACCGTGATCGAGGGCATCGTGATCAAGAACGCATGACTGGCGCTTCCCTGACCGCCAGCCGGTAATGGACAACGACGTCATCCTGGTGATCGTGGTCGGGACGGCGCTGGCCTTCGACTTCACGAACGGCTTTCACGACACGGCGAACGTCGTCGCCACCTCGATCTCGACCCGGGCGATGCCCCCCCGGCTCGCAGTCGCTTACGCGGCAGCGCTGAACTTCGCCGGCGCCTTCCTGTCGATCGCCGTTGCCGCGACCATCGCCCAGGATGTGGTGGCCAGCGACGCGATCACCCCGACGGTCGTCTTCGCGGGGCTGATCGGCGCCATCTCGTGGAACCTGATCACCTGGTACTACGGGCTTCCGTCGAGCTCCTCGCATGCCCTGATCGGCGGGGTGGTTGGCGCGGCCTTCGTGGCCGCGGGCGCCGACGCGGTGCTCGGCGACGGGATCCTCAGCAAGGTGCTGATTCCGGCGGTGGTGGCGCCCGTCGTCGCGTTCGTCGTCGGCGGGATCGCGATCGTGGTCTGCTACCGGACCGTCGGGCGGCTGCGGCCCGGTCCCGTGACGCGCGGTTACCGGCTCGGCCAGGTCGTCTCCGGGGGGCTGCTGGCCCTCGCCCACGGGACGAACGACGCGCAGAAGACGATGGGAGTGATCACCCTCGCCCTGATCGCCAACGGCAACCTGTCGGCCGATGCCGACCCGCCGACCTGGGTGATCGTCTCGGCGGCGACCGCGATCGCGCTGGGGACCTACTCGGGCGGCTGGCGGATCATCCGCACGATGGGAATGCGGATCATCAGGATGGACCCGGCTCAGGGCTTCTCGGCCCAGGGAGCAGGGGCGGCGGTCATCCTCGCCTCCACCCACTACGGCTTTCCGTTGTCCACCACGCAGGTGATCTCGGGCGCCGTGATGGGCGCCGGGGCCGGGAAGCGGCTGTCGGCGGTTCGGTGGGGAGTCGCCGGGAACATCGTCACCGCCTGGCTTCTGACCCTGCCGGCGGCGGCGGCGATCGGGGCCCTCGCCTATGGCGTGACCCGGATCTTCGGCACCGGAGCGCTGGGGCCCGCGATCGTGAGCGCGATCGGGCTGGCGCTGGTTGCTGCCGCGTTCACGCGCCGGATTCGGCAGGGCCCTCCCGGTGGCGGCGCCCTGAGGTCGGGCGGATGCTGTCGACCGTCGTCGATACCGAGGCGCTGCTGAAGACGGTGGCCGCCGCCTTCGTCGCCGGGGTGGGGGTGACGGTGATCTTCTCACTGGCGATCCTCGGGGCGGCGCGTTTCGCCGAGCTGAGCCGGGACGGACGGCCGGTTGCCGCGGCGTCGTTCGGCGCGCTGGCGATCGTTGCGCTCGCTGCCGCCGCAGCGGCGGTGACGTTCGGGATCATCGTGATGACGAGCAAGTAGGCATCCATCAACCGGCGGCTACTGGCGAAGCCGCCGGGTTCGGGCTCGTTTCGTGTGGACTAGCGCCGGCGTAAGATCGCCCTGGTGCGCCTCGCCCGAAACATCGCCATCGTCGCCCTGATCGCCGTCCCAGTTGCCTTTCTGCCCGGCGGCGGCCAGGCCGCGGAGGCCGCGATCACCGTGCTCATGATGGCCTTCCTGGCCACACTCGGTTTCGGCGCCCGCCAGATCTACCGCGAGAACCGGCTCACCTACGACACGCTCCCCGACGACCAGAGGGCGGTCCTGCTCGGATCGGTCGGCGTGATCGTGCTGATGGTCGCCGGCGCCGACGAGATGCTGGGCGGCGGGGGCCTCGGGGCGGTGCTCTGGGTGACGCTGCTCGCCTGTGCGGTGCTGGCGATCGTCGGCGTCTGGACCCGCTCCCGCGCCTACTGACCGGGCTCCTCCCAACGTTTCGGGGCGCAGGGAACTCTCCACTAGCTCGACCGTGATTCGCCACACCTAGCGCGTCACGCGCGTTACCGACCGGCCTAGCTTCGCCGCAATGGCGCGGCAGGGTGGAGAGAGAGGTCAGGCGTCGGTCGAGCTGATCGCGGCGATCCCGGCCCTGCTGCTCGTCACCCTCCTCGCCGCCCAGTTCGCCCTTGCCGGCCACGCGTTGTGGAGCGCCGGCGTCGCCGCACGGGCGGGAGCGAGGGCGGCGTACGTGGGCGGAGATGCCGAGCGCGCGGCGCGAGCCTCGCTGCCAGGAGCGCTGCGGAAGGACGCCTCGATCAGCGACCGGAACGGGGTCCGGGTACAGGTTCGGGCGCCGTCGCTGGTCCCCGGGCTGCCGCGCGTTCCGGTCACGGCTCGGGCAGGACTCGGATTGGGGGAGGGCGTTGGACGGTGAGCGGGGCCAGGCCTCGATCGAGGTGCTGGCGGGCATTCCGGCGCTCGTGCTCGCCGGCCTGATCGCTCTTCAGCTCCTCGCTGCCGGTTACTCCTTGACGCTCGCCGACGGGGCCGCGGAGGCCGGGGCGATGGCGATCGCGACGGGGCGCCGGGCCACCCCCGCGGTTCGGGACGCGCTGCCCGGCTGGGCGCGTCGGCGCGTGGGGGTCGAGGTCGACGGTGGGCGGCTGATCGTGCGGCTGCGCCCGCCCTCCCCACTGAGGGCGCTCGCACGCCGCCTCGAGGTCAGCTCCTCGGCGTGGGTGAGGAGGCCCGAGGACAGATGAACACCCAGGGGTCGCAATCCCAGGGAGGAGTCCTCCTTGCCCCGCGGGGCAGCGCCTCGTTCGTGCTCGCCACCGACCTTGGCGAGGCGCGCGGCGGTCTGGCCATTGCGGCCGCGGTTGGGGTCTCGGTGTCGGTCGCCCAGGAGCCAGGGAGAGCTTCGGGGGTGCTGCTCGCCGAGCTTGGAGCCGAGCGAGGGCGGGGTCCCACCATGCTCGCCTCGGCGCCTGCGCGAGAGCTCGAGGGGAGGCTTCGCGAGGCCGGCTTCGAGCGGGTCGCCGCCCGCGGCAGGCTCTGCTGGCTGGGGCTTCCGGCTACCGAGGAGGCGCTGGGAGACCTGCCACGGGTGTCAGAGACGGTGCAGGGCGCCACGCTGGCGATCGCACACCTGCCGGCACGGCTGTGGCCGCTGGCCCTGGAGCAGCCAGGGCTGCGCCCGCGGGCGGGGTTGCTTCGCGCAGACCTTCCAACCGACCGGGCGCTGGCGGCCCTCGCGGTGGCCGAGCTGCGCGAGAGGCGGTTGCCGGTGCGGGTCGCCGCGCGACCGCTGGGCCGAGTCGCCTCACACCGCGCTGTCGCCGGCCTGGAGGCCGGCGGGGCCGTCACCAGACGGGTCGGCCGGCTCGCCCGCGGCCTGGTCGGACGTGCCGGCGCACCTGCCGCCGAACGAGGCCAGGCGCTGCTGATGGTGCTCGGCGCGGCCTTCGCGATCCTGTTCGCGGGAATGCTGCTGGCGGCGCTCGGGGGTGCGCTCGCCGGTACGGCCCGAGCGCAGCGGGCGGCGGACCTCGTAGCGCTCTCCGGAGCGCGCTCGCTGCGCGACGATTTCCCGCGCCTGTTCACGGCGCCGCGGCTCCCCGGCGGGGAGCCGAATTCGCGTCACCTGGACCGGCGCGAGTACCTGGCGCGGGCGGCCGAAGCGGCGCGCCAGGCCGCGACCCGCAACGACGTCGACCCCGACCGGCTGCGTGTCTCGTTCCCCGACGCCGCGTCCTTCGCGCCGCTGCGCATCCGTGCCGAGATTGTCGCATCGGTCGATCCGGAGGCGCTCCCGGGGCAGCGGGTGAGCTCGGCCGGCGATCGTTCGTCCGCGCGCCAGGCAATTCGGATCGAGGTCAGAGCCGAGGCCCAGGCGTCCCCGCCATCATCGAGCGGCGGCATGCCGACCATGGCCAGTGGGGGCGGCTATTCGGGGAGACTCGCCCACAGGCAGGGCAAGCCGATGCGTCCGGATGTCGCCGCCGCGTTCGACCGGATGGCGGCTGCCGCTCGCCGTACCCGGATCTCGCTGGTGATCAGCTCGGCCTACCGTTCGGACGCCGAGCAGGCAAGGCTCTTCGCCCAGCACCCGGATCCCCGCTGGGTCGCGCCTCCGGGGCGCTCGCTTCACCGCTGCGCGACCGAGCTCGACCTCGGACCGTCCTCCGCATACGGGTGGCTTGCCGAGAACGCGCCTCGGTTCGGCTTCCTGAAGCGCTACTCCTGGGAACCGTGGCACTTCGGCTACACCAAGAGCCCTGCACCGTGCTCGGCGGCGGGGGACCGCGTGGCCGCGATGCCGCCGATCGGGGGCGAGCGTCTGGCGGCCCAAGGGCTCCCCGGCTTCGTCCCGCCGCGGTTCCGCGCGACGATCGAGCGCGCTGCGGCGCGCTGGAACGTCTCCGCAGGGTTGCTTTCCGCTCAGCTCCTGGCCGAGTCGAACTTCAACCCGTTCGCCGTCTCGACGGCCGGAGCCCGGGGGATCGCCCAGTTCATGCCCGACACTGCGCGGGCCTACAGGCTGCGCGACCCCTTCGACGCTCCGGCGGCGATCGACGCCCAGGCGCACCTGATGTCGGACCTCTTGCGCCAGTTCGGCTCCGTCCCTCTGGCCCTCGCCGCGTACAACGCGGGCCCGGCGCCGGTGGCGGCCTGCGACTGCGTCCCGGCCTACCCCGAGACCCAGGCCTACGTCGCCCGCATCCTCGGCCTGATGGGCGGCGCGGGCGAGCTGGTCGTGCCGAGCCTGGAGGTGCGTCTGGTGGACTGATCGCTCGGGAGACCTCGGCCAGCGTGCCTACTTGAACGCAGTACCGAATACAGGTACACAGGTTTCACATCCATCGCTACGGGCACCGGCCTAATGTCGGCCTTGAAAGGCCGACCCCGTGCTTGGTGTCGCGGAGTCATTTTCGGTAGTCAGCCTGAGGAGGCTGCAGCAATTAGCCCACGTGTAACGGGAAGGTTGTCCTGTGTGCGCCGAGCCAGCGGCCCGGTAATGCGCTGGATCCCGCTCGTCTTCTCCGTCGCCCTGGTGATCTCGATTTTCGCGATCGGAGGCCCAGGGACCGGGCTTGCTCACGAAGGGGCCGCGAGCACGGTTCAAGGCCACCTCGAGGAGGACTCCGTGGCACATGCTCCCGCCGAAGAGCCGCGCCTGGAGCGTCGCACCCGCGCGGCCACGGCGAGGGACGCCGAGGTGGCGGCAGCGGCAGTCACCGGCAACGAGGGCCAGGAGGGCCAGTGGGGTCCCGTCGTCGATTGGCCGGTGGTGGGCGTGCACGTGGCGCTGCTTGCCAACGGGAAGGTGCTCGCGTACGACTCGGTGGGCGACAATGCCGCCGAGAGCTACCCCGTCCACGATCACACCCGCGCGACCGTCTGGGACCCCGCCACCGGCACGCAGACGCCGGTGAACGTGACCACCGGCCACAACGTCTTCTGTAGCGGCCTCGCCCACCTCATGAACGGATCGCTGTTCCTCGCCGGCGGGAACAAGAACGACCAGCTCGAGGGCATTGTCCAAACGCACCTGTTCGACTCCGATGCCAACGCGTGGAGCCTTGGTCCGAACATGGCGGCTGGCCGCTGGTACCCGAGCGTTACCCCGCTGAGCAACGGAGAGCTGCTGATTACAGAGGGTGGGCCCGACATGCCGGAGGTGCGAAAGACCGACGGTGACCTGCGCTCGCTCAATACCGCGTCCCTGAACCTGCCGCTCTACCCGTGGATTGATGTGGCGCCCAATGGGCGCGCCTTCTACTCGGGCCCCGATCAGACGATGCGGAGCCTCAACACAGCCGGAGGCGGCTCGTGGCAGAGCTTCGGCCAGCGCGATGCCCTCCAGCGCCACTACGGCAGCCGCGCGCTGTATGACGTGGGCAAGATCCTCGTGGCGGGGGGAGAGTCCTCGAGCAACAGCGCCAGCGTCATCGACCTAAATGGGGCGACGCCGCAGGCGTCGGCGACGGCGCCGATGGCGAGTGGTCGCCGACAGCACAACCTCACCGTGCTGGCGGACGGCACCGTGCTCGCCACCGGAGGCAATTCGTCCGGTGCCCCGCTCGTGGACTTGGACAACGGGGTTTACCCGGCTGAGCTGTGGAATCCCGCCACCGGGCAGTGGCGGACGCTTGCGGCTATGGAGGTGACCCGCCAGTACCACTCCACTGCGCTCCTCTTGCCCGACGCGCGTGTGCTGTCCGCAGGCGGCGGCATCTGCGGCACCTGCGACTCAGAGGGATACCTGGCGAAGAACGCGGAAGTGTTCTCCCCGCCATACCTGTTCAAGAAGGACGGGTCAGGCGATCTCGCCCCACGGCCCCAGATCGCCTCCGTTCCCGACGAGGTGACCTACGACGCTCCGTTTGCGATCTCCACTCCGAACGCCGCCTCAATCCGCAAGGTGGCGCTGGTCCGGCTCGGTGCGGTCACGCACTCGGTGAACATGGAGCAGCGCTATGTGCCGCTCTCGTTCACCGCAGGCAGCGGAGTGCTCAACGCCACCTCCCCGGCCAACGCGAACATCGCACCGCCAGGCGTCTACATGCTCTTCGTGATCGGTGCGAGTGGCGCGCCCTCGCTGGCGAGGATGGTGCGGGTCGGCCATGAGCCGACCACCACGATCGCCGGTGGTCCGAGCGCTGGGACCAACGACCCAACCCCCACCTTCACCTTCACCTCCGAGCCGGGAACAAGCTTTGAGTGCAAGGTCGACTCCGGCTCCTATTCGCCCTGCGGCTCGCCAACGACCACCACACATCTCGCGGACGGCTCTCACACTTTCCACGTCCGGGCCACTGACGCGGAGGGCAACACGGATCCCACCCCCGCGACCCGCACGTTCACGGTCCGGACCGCGTCGGTTGGCGTTTCGGGCTCCACCCTGGTGGTAACTGCGGCTGTGGGTGCCCGGGACAACTTCGCGATCACCCGTCCCTCGGCCTCGGTCCTGCGGGTGACCGATCTCCCCAGCGGCACCTACACGGGCTCTGGTGTCCACACAGGCCCGGGTTGCACCCGCAGTGATGACCACACCGCCAACTGCTCCGCCTCCGGGATCACCCGGATCCAGGTCTCCGCGGGCGACCAGGCGGACAGGGTGGTGAACTCCACTGCCGTGCGAGGCTCGCTGTACGGCGGAAGTGCCAGCGACAAGCTCTGGGGCGGCTCGGCCAACGACTTCGTGGCTGGAGGGCCGGATCCCGATGTGATGATCGGCCTGAACGGAAACGATGAGCTCCGTGGCCGCGACCTCAGCTCCGATACGACCATCAACTGCGACGGCGGGAGCTCCTCGGGCACCGCCGACAAGGCCGACCTGGATGTCCTCCCCCAGGATCCCGAGTCCGCGATCACGGGCTGCGAGACCAAGACGCGGCACTGAAACGGAACCGGAGAAGACTGGCCAGCTAGAGGCACCATGGGAGAGCGAAGCGTCGAGGCCAGTGGTTCACGCCGATCCCTGAGACGACTGGCGCGCCGACAGGTGATCGCGTACGTCCTGGCCGCATCCGTACTGCTCGTCGTGACCGCTGGCGCGCTGGCGGTGACCGGCGACCTCACCCAGCCCGCCGGGACGGCTGGCTGCATCAGCGAGACGGGGGCGGGGCCGTGCGCCGACGGCCATGGCCTCAACGACGGGTTTTCGGTGGCGGTAAGCCCCGACGGGAGGAGCGTCTACGTCGCCCTGTACAGCGGATCCGCCGTGGCGCGCCTTGTCCGCAACACGACCACCGGGGCGATCAGCCAGCCCGCCGGCACCGCCGGCTGCATCAGCGAGACCGGGGCGGGGACCTGCGCTGACGGCCATGGGCTCTCCTACCCGACCGGGGTGGCGGTCAGCCCCGATGGGAAGAGCGTCTACGTTGCCTCGATCATCAGCGACAGCCTGGTGCGGTTCAACCGCAACACGACCACCGGGGCGATCAGCCAGCCCGCCGGGAGCGCCGGCTGCGTCAGCGAGACGGGGGAGGGGACCTGCGCTGACGGCCATGGGCTCGACGGCGCGCACTCGGTGGCGGTCAGCGCGGACGGGAGGAGCGTCTACGTCGCCTCGTACAGCGGCTCCGCCGTGGCGCGCCTTGTCCGCAACACGACCACCGGGGCGATCACGCAGCCCGCGGGCACCGCCGGCTGTGTGAGCGAGGACGGGTCGGGGCCGTGCGCCGACGGCCATGGGCTCGAAGTCCCGAATGGGGTGGCGCTCAGCCCCGACGGGAAGAGCGTCTACGTCAGCTCGTGGATCAGCAACGCCGTGGTGCGCCTCGACCGCAACACGACCACCGGGGCGATCACGCAGCCCGCGGGCATGGCCGGCTGTGTGAGCGAGGACGGGTCGGGGCCCTGCGCCGACGGTCATGGGCTCGACATCCCGGAGTCGGTGGCGGTCAGCCCCGACGGGAAGAGCGTCTACGTCGTTTCCCTCGACAGCGATGCCGTGGCGCGCCTCAACCGCAACACGATCACCGGGGCGATCACCCAACCCGCCGGGAGCGCCGGCTGCGTGAGCCAGACGGGGGCGGGGACCTGCGCCGACGGCCACGGCCTCATCGACGCGTTCTCGGTGGCGGTCAGTGCCGATGGGAAGAGCGTCTACGTCGCGTCGTACAACAGCGACGCCGTGGCGCGCCTTGTCCGCAACACGACCACCGGAGCGATTGGCCAGCCCGCCGGGAGCGCCGGCTGCGTCAGCGAGACGGGGTCGGGGCCGTGCGCCGACGGCCATGGGCTCGACGGCCCGCGATCGGTGGCGGTCAGTGCCGATGGGAAGAGCGTGTACGCCGCCTCTGCTGTCAGCGGCGCCGTGGCGCGTTTCAACCGGGCGCCTTGACCGGCAAGATTTAACCGGCGCATTCCCGTCCGGCGAAACCTATCCTCGCTGTGGCATCTCTGGCAGGGAGAACATCGGGTGGGGTTTCCCAACCTAGCGCCGCGGGCGTCGTCAGCCGGCATCCGGCGCTTCGCGTGCGCCGTCCTGGTGGCGGCGTCCGGCGCGTTGCTTTGGCCTGCGCCCCCGGCTTCGGCGGCCAAGGTGGTGCGCCCGAAACTGGTCCGGACGATCCGCACCGCCGCGTTCACGCCGCCGAGCCCTGACCCCTCGGGCATCGTCTACCTGCCGAGGCGAAACCGGTTCCTGATCGCCGACTCCGAGGTCGACGAGACGTCGCGCTACCGAGGCTTCAATCTGTTCACGGCGACACGCAGAGGCTCAGGATTCGGCAGCGGGACCGTGCTGCCCGGTAACAAGGAGCCCTCGGATCTCGGCGTCAACCCGAAAACCGGCGGGCTCTACGTCTCGAACGACGACAAGGACAGGATTTCGCGCCTGTGGCCGGGGCGGGACCGCCGCCACGGCACCGCCGACGACATCATTTCCAACTTCAGCACCGCCGCCTTCGGCAGCACCGATCCGGAGGGAGTCGCATTCGACCCGGCAACGCGTCGCGTGTTCGTCTGCGATGGCATCGACCGCGAGATCTACGCCGTCCGTGCGATCAACGGCAGGTTCGGCGACGGAAACGATGTCGTCACCCACTTCGACCTGGCCCGGTACGGCGCCCGCGACTGCGAGGGCCTTGGAATCGACCGTCGGGGCCGCGACACGCTCCTCGCCGTCGATTGGAGAAGCGACGTGATGTACGAGGTCGGCACGGGCGGTCTCCTCCTGCGGAGATTCAACCTCTCCGCGATCCGGACCTCCAACTCGCTCGTGGCGGACGTCACGATAGCGCCCAGCTTCAACCCCAACGACAGGCCGTCCCGCATGAACTACTGGATCGTCGACCGGCACGTCGACAACAACGCCACGAGCCCGCCGCCGAACGACGGCCTCCTCTACGAGCTGCGGGTGGGGTGAAAGCCCGGAACCCGAACGGTCAGCCGACGCCGGCTGCGCAGACTAAGCTCCGCACCCATGGAGCCGGTGCAGGTCGAGGGGATCGAGCAGCTCAAGGAGCTGATCGGCCAGGAGCTGGGGCCGACCGACTGGGTGCAGATCACACAGGAGGACATCGACCGGTTCGCGGAGGTCTCGCGGGACCACCAGTGGATCCACACCGATCCGGAGCGGGCAGCGAAGGAGAGCCCCTACGGCACCACCGTCGCGCACGGGAACCTGACCCTGTCGCTGGTCGACTCCTTTCGCCCCCAGCTGATCCAGAACCGCGGCGTGAAGATGGGGATCAACTACGGCTTCGACAAGGTCCGGTTTCCCGCCGCCGTGCCCGCCGGGACCCGGGTGCGAGCGCGCGCCGAGCTGCTCACCGTCAAGGAGCTGGGCGACGGCTGGTGGCACGTGGTCACCAAGTTCACGATCGAGGGCGAGCAGTCGGAGAAGCCCGTCTGCGTGGCCGAGAGCGTCGGCCGGGCGCTGGTCGCCTGAGACCGCGCGGCTACTCGACGGTGAGCGTGCCCTCCATGCCCCCGGCGCGATGGCCGTCCACGTCGCAGTAGTAGGTGTAGCTGCCGGGCTCCAGGTCCACGGTCAGCGAGGTCTTGTCCTCGGTGACCACGTCGCTGCATCCGAGCTCGTTGGCGCTGGAGTCCTCCACGCAGACGTCATGAGCAATGCGGAGCGGGGTTGTCGAAGTCGATCGTGTTGTTCCCCGCCTGGGCCGAGAGCGACGTCTCCTCGAAGGCGAAGGCACCGCCGGGGTCGGTCGAGAGGCTGATCGTGCCACCGCCGCCACCGCCGCCAGCCTGCCGGTCGTTGTGGGCGCTGTGGTCTGGGCCGTGGTCTCGTCGTCGCCGTCGCCGCAGGCCGTCAGCGCCAGCGGGGCGAGGATGCCGAGCGGCCATCAGCAGTGAGCTTTCTCATCCGGGAATCCCCTTTCGTGCGGATGGCAGCGAGTCTATCTCCCGCCGCGTCAACTACCGGTAAAGGTCGCCTGACGGCCCTCGAGGAACGCGGTGACGCCCTCGCGCAGGTCCTCGGTCGCCATGCTGTCGGCGATCCCGTGCCGCTCGACCTGTAGATGGTCGGCGAGCGTGTTCTCGAGGCTCTGTCCGATCAGCAGCTTCGACATCCGCACGTAGTGGGGGGCCTTCGCGGCCAAGCTCCTCGGCCCGCTCCCGGGCGACCTCCATCAACTGGTCGTCCGGCACCACCTCGGCGACGATGCCCTCCGCGTGCGCCTCCGCGGCGCTCAGCAGCGGATCGTTGGAGGAGCAGCTCCATCGCCCTCGCCTGCCCCACCACCCGCGGCAGGAAGTAGGTCATGCCACCGTCGGGCGAGGCCCCGATCCGCCCGTAGGCGCACACGAACGCCGCCTCATCGGAGGCGATCCTGGTGTCGCACATCAAGGCCAGCGAGAATCCCGCGCCCGCCGCGACGCCGTTGACCGCCGCGATCACCGGATACGGGATGCGGCGAAAGTCGACGATCGCCTGATGCAGGATGTCGGCGCCGCGGCGCACGTCGGCCGACAGGTAGGCGCCGGACTCCTCGAGCCCGCGCTTGAACCAGGTCACGTCGCCCCCGGCCGAGAATGCCCGCCCCTCGCCGGTCACGATCAGGGCGCGAAGTGAGGCGCGGTCGGCGAGCCAGGCCGCCGCCGTGACCAACTCGGCGATCAGCTCGGGGCTCATCGCGTTCAGGACCTTGGGCCGGTCGAGCGTCAGAGTGCCGATCTCGCCGTCGATCTCGAGGCGGAGGTGCTTCAACTCGGGGGGCTGGGGGCGGTGGTCGTGCTCATGGTTACTCCCTGTTTGCATTGGCCAGCGGGCCAGGAGCCTAACCTTGTTGAGATGGCACAGCAGCCGAAACACACAGACCCAGACGCCCCCGCGTCCGGCAAAGGCCGTGACCGGTCCCCTTCGGCTCCCTCGCAGCCGAGGAGGCGGCGGGACTTGATGAGCAGCGCAAGCGGCTTCCGGACCAGCCCGGCGTCTACATCTTCAAGGACGCCGACGGCGGGGTGCTGTACGTCGGCAAGGCGTTGTCGATCCGCAAGCGCGTCGCCTCCCACTTCTCCGGGCCCCACCGCGGCGGTCTCGGAGTTCATCGAGCCAGGTCGCCTCGATCGACTTCCTGGTCACCGAGACGGAGGCCGAGGCGTTGCTCGCCGAGCAGCAGTTCATCAAGCGCCACCGGCCCCGCTTCAACATCCGCCTGCGCGACGACAAGTCCTATCCCTACGTGGGGGTGAGCCTGGACGAGGAGTTTCCGCGCGTTTACTTCACCCGCGAGCGCCACCGCTCCGGGCGGGTGTACTTCGGGCCGTTCTCGAGCGCACGTCGGGTGCGCGAGACACTCGACCTGCTCGGCAAGCTGTTCCAGTACCGGACCTGCGAGGGGCCGGAGCCCGGGCGGCGATCGGGCGTTCCGTGCCTCGACTACTACATCAAGCGCTGCCAGGCACCGTGCGTGGGCTACATCGACCGTGAGGAGTACCGGCGCAACATCGAGGCGATCATCGACTTCCTCTCCGGCCGCTATCGCGACGTCGAGCGCGACCTGCAGCGCAAGATGGCGGAGGCTGCCGCCAACGAGGAGTTCGAGCGGGCGGCGACCTATCGCGACCGTCTCGAAGCGGTCCGCTCGCTGATGCAGCGCCGCAGCGTCGCCGGGGAGTCGTTGGAGACCGCCGACCTGATCGCGGTCGCCACCGACGGGCCCGCAGCCAACGCGCAGGTGTTCCAGGTCCGGGACGGCGTCCTGGCCGAGCGCCATGGCTTTTATCTCGCCAACGAGGGGGAGCGAGGCGAGGACGAGGTGACCGAGGAGTTCGCCGCCCAGTACTACTCGGCAGTGCCCGCGGTGCCCCGGCTCGTGGTCGTGGGCCCCGCGCTGCGGGCCCGCGCCGAGCTGCTCGCGGAGGCGTTGTCAAGCCGCCGTGGCGGCCCGGTCGAGGTGCGCGTCGCCGAGCGCGGCGAGAAGCGGCGGCTGCGCGAGCTGGCCGAGCGGAACGCCCGGCTTGCCCTGGCCCAGGACAAGCTGAGGGCCGAGCGGAGGCGCCAGCAGCGGGTGGACGCGCTCGCAGCCTTGCGCGAAGCGCTGGATCTGGAGTCGCTGCCGGTGCGGATCGAGGGGTTTGACGTCTCGAACCTGGGCCCCGACCACACCGTGGCTTCGATGGTCGTGTTCGAGGGTGGTGCCCCGAAAAAGGCCGACTACCGCCGCTTCAAGGTTCGGGGCGAGGACGCGGCTGGCCCTGACGATTTCGCATCCGTCGAGGAGGTCCTCGGGCGGCGTGCCGCTCGCCTGCTCCAGCAAGCCGATCGCTCTCCGCACGATCCCGAGCGGGACGAGGCCTTTGCGGCGCTCCCCGACCTGATCCTGATCGACGGGGGCAAGGGACAACTGTCGGCGGGCGTGAGCGCGCTCGGCCCGCTGGTGGAGCGCGGCACCGCCGTGATCGGGCTGGCGAAGCGGATCGAGGAAGTGTTCGTCCCCGGCCGCTCCGAGCCGGCGCCCATCGCGCCCGACTCGGAGGCGCTTCGCCTCCTTCAGCGCGTGCGCGACGAGGCGCACCGCTTTGCGCTCGACTTCCACCGGGAGCGCCGGGGCAAGGCGATGACCCGGTCGTTGCTCGACGACTTGCCCGGCGTCGGGCCGGTGCGCAAGCGCGCCCTGCTCGACTACTTCGGCTCGCCCGACCGCCTGGTGGCCGCGAGCCGTGAGGAACTCGAGGCCGTCCCCGGGATCCCCGGCAAGCTGGCCCGCCAGATCCATCGCCAGCTGCACAAGGCGGGTAGATGATGGCGTCGAGCAGAGCGGGTGAAGCCCGCGATTGCGAGGTGACAGGCTGGTGGAGGTGGTGAAGATGGCTGCGAAAGGCGACGGCACGCGGTTCGTCGACCTGGTCGTGATCACGGGCTACTCGGGGGCCGGGAAGTCCGAGACGATCGCCGCCTTCGAGGACGGCGGTTACTTCTGCGTCGACAACCTGCCGCCGCGGATGATCAGCGCCCTCGGCGAGCTCTTCCGCCACGAGGGAAGCCGCGTCCGCCGCGCTGCGATCGTCTCCGACGTGCGAGGTGGCGACTACTTCGAGGAGCTGGTCGAGGTCCTGGGCCAGCTGGATCAGGCCGGGCTCCATCCGACGGTCCTCTTCTTGGAGGCCGACGAAGAAACGCTTCTCGACCGCTTCAAGGAGACGCGCCGCCGCCATCCGCTGGCCCCTGACGGCCGCGTGCTGGAGGGCATTCGCGCCGAGCGTGAGGTCCTCGGTCCGCTGCGCGAGCGCGCCAACGTGGTCATGGACACCAGCGGCCTCACCGGAGCGATGCTGCGGCGTCGCGTGGTCACGGAGCTTCTGGGGCCGAAGGGCGCCCCAGGCAAGCTCGCCCTGACGATCATCACCTTCGGCTTCAAGAACGGTCCGCCGCGCGAGGCCGACCTCCTGTTGGATGTTCGCTTCCTGCCGAATCCGCACTATCGCGAAGACCTTCGCCCCCTTACCGGGCTCGATGCGAAGGTGACCGAGTACGTGGAGGCCGGCGAGCTCGCGCAAGAGTTCTACGATCGGCTGTTCCCGTTGCTGGACTTCGTCCTGCCCGCCTATGTGAACGAGGGCAAGACGCACCTGACGATCGCGATCGGCTGCACCGGCGGGCGCCACCGCTCTCTCACCGTCGCCGATCGGATCGCGAGTCACCTCGCCGACCACAAGGACGTCTCGCTGCGAATCGTTCACAGGGACGTCGAGCCGGACTGAGGCTCTCTCGATTGGCTTCAGCTTGCCAATCCGGCCGCTGACCGGCGAGTCGAGGGCAGCTTCATAATCCTGCCCGATGACCGAGCCGGTGATTTCAGTCGGCGGCCTGCGCAAGTCCTACGGCGAGTTGGAGGCGGTCCGCGGCATCGACCTCGAGGTGGCTGCGGGGGAGATCTTCGCCTTCCTGGGGCCAAATGGGGCGGGCAAGACGACCACGGTGGAGATTCTCGAGGGCTACCGCGGCCGCACCGGCGGGGAAGTCACGGTGCTGGGGTCCGACCCGGCCCGGGCCGATCGCGAGTGGCGCGAGCGGATCGGGATCGTGCTGCAGGAGAGCAAGATGCATCCGGAGCTCACCGTGCGAGAGTCGCTGGAGCTGTTCGCCGGCTACTACCGCAACCCACGGGAAGTTGCCGGCACAATCGACCTCACCGGCCTCTCGGAGAAGGCGGAGGACCGCGTGGGCGGCCTTTCCGGCGGTCAACAGCGACGGCTCGACGTGGCGCTGGCGCTGATCGGCGACCCGGAGCTGCTCTTCCTGGACGAGCCCACGACGGGCTTCGACCCCTCGGCGCGGCGGCACGCCTGGGAGGTGGTGGCGAGCCTGCGCGACCTCGGCAAGACCGTGTTCCTGACCACCCACTACATGGAGGAGGCGCAGGCACTGGCGAACAGGGTGGCGATCATCGCCCGCGGCCAGATCGTGGCGCAAGGTTCTCCAGGCGAGCTGGCGGGTCGCGGGGACGCCGCCGCCCGGATCAGCTTCCGGATGCCGGCAGGCGTCGCCAGCGCCGAGGTGCCGGAAGAGCTCGGGGCCGCGGTGGGCAACGGTGAGGTTCGCCTTCAGGCGGACGACCCGGTCCGCGTCCTCCACGAGCTCACGTCCTGGGCGCTGGCGCGCCGCATTCCGCTCGCGGAGCTCGAGGTCAGGCGGCCGAGCCTGGAGGACGTATACCTGGAGTTGACCGCAGGCAGCGAGCGCGAGGAGTCGGTCTAGGAATGAGCGGAGTCGCGCTCGTCCTGCACGAGTTTCGGTTCGACCAGAAGACCTTCTGGCGCAACCCGGCATCGGTGTTCTTCACCGTGATGCTGCCGGTGATCTTCCTACTGATCTTCGCGACGATCTTCGGCAACGACCGCATCGACGAGCTGGGCGGGGTCAAGACCACCACCTACTACGTGCCGGCGATCATCTCGCTTGCCGTGGTCTCCGCGACGATGCAGAGCCTGGCGATTTCGCTGACCGTCGACCGCGAGAACGGGCTCCTGAAGCGGATCCGGGGCACTCCACTGCCGAGCCGGGTGTTCATCGCCGGCCGGATCGGCAACTCGATCGTCGTCTCGGTGCTGATGTTGATCATCCTGGCGGCGCTGGGGCGGGTGCTGTACGGAGTCGAAATCCCCTGGGAGCGCCTCCCAGCCGTGTTGGTGACGCTGTCGGTCGGAGCGGCGGCATTCTCCTGCCTCGGGATCGCGCTCACCGCCGCTATCCCGTCGGAGGACGCGGCCGCGCCGGTCACGAACGTGGCGCTGCTGCCCCTCTATTTCCTCTCGGGTGTCTTCATTCCCGAAAGCGAGATCCCCGACGGCGTGCTCCACGTCGCGGACGTGTTCCCGATCCGCCACTTCTTCGAGGCCTTCTTCACCGCCTGGGACCCGAGCACCGTCGGAGCCGGCTTCGAGTGGGGTGACCTGGCAGTGGTCGGCATCTGGGGGCTCGGCGGCCTCGCGATAGCGGTTCGAACCTTCCGCTGGACGCCCAGGCGTGAGGGCGCGAGTCGCCGCGGTTAGTACCGCGTCCACCATCGGTTGACGGGCACTAGGCTTCGGCCGTGATCAATCACGTCAGCGTTGAGGTCTCGGACCTGGCGCGGAGCGGGCGTTTCTACGATGCCCTGCTCGGACCGCTGGGCTGGCGGCGTCAGGTCGAAACCGAAGAGCTGATCGGCTGGGGCATGGTCAAGCCGGTGTTCTTTGCCTCGGCCCGCCGGCCCGCCGGGAGCGGTGGCGGCCACGTTTGCTTCTCCGCCCACGGGATCCCGGCCGTGAAGGCGGCGTGGGAGGGGGGCACGGCCGCGGGCGGCGGCGACGACGGAGCGCCGGGGAGCCGCCCCGAGTACGGTCCCGCCTACTACTCCGCATACCTTCGTGACCCGGACGGCTACCGGGTAGAGGTGGCGGTGAGCACGGATTGAGCCGGCGAGCGAGACACATCGAAGGAGGGCACATATGGCAGTGAGGGTCGGGGTGAACGGGTTCGGGCGGATCGGGCGGAACCTCTATCGCGCGGCCCACGAGGCGGGCTCGGAGCTCGAGTTCGTGGCCGTCAACGACATCGCCGATGCCGCCACCCTTGCCCATCTGCTCAAGTACGACTCCATCTACGGGCGCTTCCCGGGCAGCGTCGAGGTGCGAGACGATGCGATCGTCGTCGATGGCAGCGAGATCAAGGTGCTCGCCGAGCGAGATCCCGCGGCCCTCCCATGGGGTGAGCTGGGGGCCGAGGTGGTGGTCGAGTCCACGGGGCTGTTCACAAACCGCGAGGCCGCCGGCAAGCACCTCGAGGCGGGGGCGAAGAAGGTGATCATCTCCGCCCCGGCCGGCGATCCCGACGTCACCGTGGCCTTGGGGGTCAACTTCGACGACGCCTACGACCCCGAGCAGCACAACATCATCTCCAACGCCTCCTGCACGACCAACTGCCTGGCGCCGGTGGCGAAGGTCCTGCACGACTCGGTGGGCATCGAGCGCGGCCTGATGACCACGATCCACGCCTACACCGCGGACCAAAGGCTCCAGGACATGCCCCATAAGGACCTGCGCCGGGCACGGGCAGCCGCCGTCAACCTGATCCCGACCACCACCGGCGCGGCGCGCGCGGTGGGACTCGTGTTGCCGGAGCTCGAGGGGAAGCTGAACGGTCTGGCCGTGCGCGCCCCCGTGACCACCGGCTCGGTGGTCGACCTGGTCTGCGAGGTCTCAAGGGAGACCAGCGTCGAGGAGATCAACGCAGCGGTCAGGGAGATGGCCCAGGGGCCACTTGCAGGCATCCTCCTGTACACCGAGGACCCGATCGTCTCGACCGACATCGTCAAGGATCCCCACTCCTCGATCTTCGACGCCGAGCAGACGATGGTTATGGACGGCAGGATGGTCAAGACGGTCGCCTGGTACGACAACGAGTGGGGCTACTCGAACCGCTGCGTCGAGCTGGCCGCGAAGGTGCTCGAGCCGAAGCCGGCGGCGGTCGGAACCTGAGCACCGGGAGCTTCGACAAGGCGAGCGTCCGGGACGCGCCCGTGGAGGACCGGCGCGTTCTGGTTCGGGTCGACTTCAACGTGCCGCTTGCAGACGGCGAGGTCGAGGACGAGGCGCGGATTCGCGCCGCGCTGACGACCATCGAGCTGCTGCGCCAGCGCGGCGCAGCGCTGGTGCTCGTCTCGCACCTTGGGCGGCCGAAGGGAGCCGATCCGGCGTTCTCGATGGCGCCGGTGGCGGCTCGCCTGGGGAAGCTGCTCGGCGTGGAGGTCGCGCTGGCGCCGGCCGTGGTGGGCTCCGAGGTGGAGAGCTTGGCGCGACAGCTCGGGCCCGGAGAGGTGCTGATGCTGGAGAACAGCCGCTTCGAGCCCGGTGAGACGAGCAACGATCCCGACCTGGCGCGGCGGCTGGCGGCCCTGGCCGATCTGTACGTGAACGATGCCTTCGGCGCCGCCCACAGGGCGCACGCCACTACCGAGGGGGTGGCGCGCCTGCTTCCCGCCTACGCCGGCCTGCTGCTCGAGCGCGAGGTGCGAGAGCTGACCGCCGTCCGCGACGATCCCGCCCGCCCCCTCTGCGTGGTGCTCGGCGGCGCCAAGGTGAGCGACAAGATCGGCGTCATGGAGCGGTTCCTGGAGGTCGCGGATGGGCTGCTCGTCGGGGGGGCGATGTGCTTCAGCTTCTTCTCCGCGCAGGGAGTCGCCACAGGTGATTCGCTGGTGGAGGAGGAGGGGATCGAGTTCGCCGGCCGGATCCTGGAGCACGCGGAGGGATCCTCGTGTGAGCTCTCCCTCCCGGTCGACTTGGTGCTCGGCCGCGAGCTCTCGGCCGACACCGAGCGGCGCCAGCTGGATGGCGTCGCGGTGCCCGACGGCTGGATGGGGCTGGACATCGGGCCGAGCACGGTCCGTGAATACGCCGCGGCGATCGCTCGTGCGGGCACCGTGTTCTGGAACGGCCCGATGGGCGCGTTCGAGCTCCAGCCCTTCGCCGCCGGGACTCGCGCCGTGGCCGAGGCCGTGGCGGCGGCGGACGCAACAACCATTGTCGGCGGCGGCGACTCGGCTGCCGCGCTCGCCTCATTCGGGTTGGTGGACCGGGTCGACTGGCTCTCCACCGGGGGCGGCGCCTCGCTCGAGCTGATGGAGGGGCGGAAGCTCCCGGGGGTCGAGGCGCTGATGGATGCGACCGAGGCACGGGACCGCAGGCCCCAGGAAGTAGCCGGGCACAGCGAGGGGATCGGCTCCGATGGCTGAGCGAATGCCCCTCGTCGCCGCCAACTGGAAGCTGCACAAGACCATCGCCGAGACGGAGGCGTTCCTGGACGCCTTCCTGCCGCGGGTGGCGAAGCTCGGCGACATCGAGCTGGTCATCTGTCCGCCGTATCCGTCCCTGGCCGCGGCGGTGGCACGCTGCGCCGGGAGCGCCGTGCGGGTGGCGGCGCAGAACATGCACGAGGAGTCGCAGGGCGCGTTCACGGGCGAGGTGGCTGCCCCGATGCTGACCGAGGTCGGTGTCGACGGAGTGATCCTGGGCCACTCCGAGCGACGCCGGCTGTTCGCGGAGAGCGATGAGGCTCTCGCCCGCAAGGTGCCGGCGGCGCTCGAGGCGGGGTTGACACCGATCCTCTGTGTCGGAGAGACCGAGGCCGAGCGCGACGCGAATCGAACCGACGCAGTGCTTCGCCGGCAGCTGGAGGCGGACCTGGCCAAGGTCCCAGAGGGCCGTCTAGCCGAGGTGGTGATCGCCTACGAGCCGGTATGGGCGATCGGCACCGGGCGCAACGCGACTTCCGAGCAGGTGGAGGAGGCGATCGCTTTCATCCGGTCGCTGGTCGCATACCGTGACGACGCGGCCGGCGAGACGATTCGGATTCTCTACGGCGGCTCGGTGAAGCCCGACAACGCGATCGACGTCCTTGGCCCCGAGGGGGTGGACGGCGCGCTGGTCGGCGGAGCCAGCCTGGATCCAAACGACTTCGCGGCCATCGCCGCGGCCGCACAGCCGTGAGCCGCTCGGAGGGCGCGACTGAGCTGCCCGTCCCGTCGCTGGCGCTGGTCGTGCTCGACGGCTGGGGCCTGGCGTCGCCGGGGCCGGGAAACGCGATCAGCCTGGCCTCAACGCCCGTCTTCGACGATCTCTGGGAGCGTTTCCCGCACACGACGCTGTCCGCCAGCGGGCGTGATGTAGGGCTCCCCGACGGCCAGATGGGGAACTCCGAGGTCGGGCACCTCAACCTCGGTGCGGGATCGGTCGTCCAGCAGGACCTGACGCGGATCGACGACGCGATCGCCGATGGCAGCTTCTTCGACAACCCCGTGTTGAGGGCCACCTGCGAGGCGGCCCGCTCCGGTCCCCGCGGCCGCTTACACCTGATGGGGCTCGTCTCGGACGGCGGCGTCCACTCGGGCTGGGAGCACATCGAGGCGTGCGTCGAGCTGGCCGCGCGCGAGGGCGTGGCCGACCTCGTGGTGCATGCGTTCACCGACGGCCGCGACACGCTGCCGACGGCAGGTGCCGGGTACATTCGGGAACTGGAGCGTTGGCTACACCGAGCGGGGCTGATCGGGACCGTGGGCGGTCGCTACTACGCGATGGATCGAGACCGCCGCTGGGATCGGACGCAGCTCGCTTACGACGCAATTGTTGAGGCTCGTGGCCCACGCGCCTCGAGCGCCGTGGACGCCATCGGCGACTCCTACCGGCGCGGCGAGACCGACGAGTTCGTGCGGCCGGTGGTGATCGGCGAGTACGACGGAGTGGCGGACGGCGACGCGGTCCTGCACTTCAACTTTCGTCCCGACCGGGCGCGACAGCTGGTGCGGGCCCTGGGGGAGGAGGACTTCGAGGAGTTCCCCCGCGGCCGCGCCCCCCGGGTGCACCTGACCACCCTGACCGAGTACCGCAAGGGCTGGGAGTACCCGGTCGCGTTTCCACCCCGGACCCCGAGGACGACCCTGGCCGAGGTGATCGCTCGGCGGGGGGAGCGCCAGCTGCACGTCGCCGAGACCGAGAAGTACGCCCACGTCACCTACTTCTTCAACGGCGGCCACGAAGCCGAGTGGGACGGGGAGGAGCGTTGCTTGGTCCCGTCGGTCAGGGATGTCCCTACCTATGACCACAAGCCCGAGATGAGGGCCGCCGAGGTAGCCGGCGCCTTCTGCGAGCGCTGGGCCGAGGACGGCTACCGGTTCGCCATCATCAACTTCGCCAACCCCGACATGGTCGGGCACACCGGCGTGATCGGTGCGGCGGTGGCCGCGGTCGAGACCGTGGACCGCTGCCTGGGCGAGGTGGTCTCCCAGGTCCACCGGTCGGGTGGCGCCTGCGTGATCACCGCCGATCACGGCAACTGCGACCACATGCTGGAGCCCGACGGCTCGCCCAACACGGCGCATTCGACCAACCGCGTGCCCCTCATCGCCACGGTCGCCGGGTTGTCGCTCGCGGACGGCGGGATCCTCGCCGATGTCGCACCCACCGGCCTCGCCCTGCTTGGGATCGAGCAGCCCGCGGAGATGACGGGGCGCTCTCTCATCGAGGCCCCCGAAGGCGCGCGAGAAGTAGCTCCCTAGGCTTCCGGGTCGTGCGCAGCGACCCGGAACGCCTCCGATTCGAGATCACAGCGCGAGACGGAGCCGCCCGGGCCGGGCGGCTCCACGTCGTTCACGGCCTGGTCGAGACGCCGGCCTTCATCCCGCTGGCCACGCGCGGCAGCGTTCGGTCGTTGGCGTCGCTGGAAGTGGCCGAGCTCGGCTACGAGCTGGTCCTGGGGAACACCTTTCACCTGATGCTCTCGCCGGGGCCGGAGCGAATCACGGCGCTCGGCGGGCTGCACCGGTTCATGGGCTGGAAGCGGCCGATCATCACGGACTCCGGCGGCTTCCAGGTCTTCTCGCTGGCCCACGGTACGGTCGCCGACGAGATCAAGGGGCGGCGCGGACGCCAGCCGGGCCAGGGGAAGGTGCTCGAGATCGGTGAGCAGGGGGTGCGCTTCCGCTCCTATGTGGACGGATCGGAGCAGTTCCTCGGCCCCGAGGAGTCGATGACCGTGCAGGCGGCACTCGGCTCAGACATCGCTCTTGCCTTCGACGAGTGCACCCCCTATCACGCCGACCGCGACTACACCGCCCGCTCCATGGAGCGCACCCACCGCTGGCTGGACCGCTGCCTCGCCTGGCACGAGCGACGGGGGCCGGGACGCCAGGCGGTGTTCGGAATCGTCCAGGGGGGCGTGCACGAGGACCTCCGTCGCGCCGCGGCGGAGCGCGTCTCGGCGGCGGCCGTTGACGGTCTCGCGATCGGCGGGACCCTGGGCCGCGACAAGGAGGAGATGCGAGGCGTGATCGGAATCACCGTGCCGCACCTCGACGGCGAGGCCCCGCGCCACCTGCTCGGGATCGGCGAGCCCGACGACCTCGTCGAGGGGATCGCGCTCGGGATTGACCTGTTCGACTGCGCCGTGCCGACCCGCCTCGCCCGGCACGGAATGGCCCTCGCTCCGCTCCCGGAGGCGCGGTTTCGGTTCGACATCCGCCGCGCCCAATTCTCCGCCGACCAGCGGCCTCTGGTCGAGGGCTGCCCGTGCGTGGCGTGCGCGGCGCACACCCGCGCCTATATCCACTTCCTCTCCCGAGCCGAGGAGCTGACCGGGGTCCGGCTGCTGGTCCTCCACAACCTCACCTACCTGGAGCGCCTGGTCCGAGGCGCCCGCGAGGCGATCGAAGGCGGGCGCTTCGGCAACTACAAGGAGGCCGTCCTCAACGGGGCTCCGCCCTGGCAAGCCGGGCCCAGGCCAAGCGGGCCCTGACCACGCTCACTGCGTGTGGGAGTTGATGAAGTCCCGAAGCTCCTGAATCTGATCCGGAACGGTCTGCTTGACCAGGTCGGTGTTCTGGCCGGCGTTGGTGGTCAACAGGACGACGGCCGCGATCACTGCCGCCAGGAGCCCAACCACCAGCAGGATTCCGATCGCGCTGGCGAGGCGGCTGCCCAGCGAGCGGCGGCGCGGCTGGGCCTCGGCGGGCGCGGCGCGCCGGGGCGGGGCGGGGCGTCGGGGGGCCGGGGGCTGGCGGGGGGCGGGACGCACCGGCTTGCTGGGCGGCAGGCGCCGTGTCGCCTCGGTCGTCCCGCCAGCCAGCGCCCTCGTCGGCGCCTCGGCGTCGGCCTCCGGCGGCTCGTGGCCGGCGAGCCCGGCGCGCAGCGCAGCCGAGAGCTGACGCGCGGTCGAGTAACGCAGCGCCGGGTCGCCCTGCAGCGATCGCAGCACTGCCGTGGACAACGTCTGGGGGACCGCTGAGTCGTAGGAGCTGGGCGGCAGCGGCCGCTCGTTCTCGCGGCGGATCGACAGCTCGGCCAGCGTCGTCCCCTCCCACGGAAGCCGCCCCGTGAGGAGCTGGTAGATGACCACCCCGAGGGCGTACACGTCGGAGGCCGGGGCGGCCTCGTCGCCGCGGGCCTGCTCGGGAGCCAGATACGCGGCGGTGCCGACCACGGAGCCCACCTGGGTCAACCGCGTCTGCTCGGCCGCCCGCGCGATGCCGAAGTCGGTCAGCTTCACGGTCATCTCCCCGGTGGGAGGTTCGTGGGCGGTGGTGGGCGAATCACCACCTTTCACAGGACCGCCGATCACCATCAGGTTCCCCGGCTTGACGTCGCGATGGATGATCCCCTGCCGGTGCGCGTACTCGAGGCCGGCGCAAGCCTGGGCGCCGATCTCGACCGCGATCGCTGGGTCCAGCCGACCCCGGGCCTGGAGCAGCTGCGCGCACGAGCGCCCCTCCACGTACTCCATGACGATGTAGTGGCGATCGGTGTCGACGCCCGTGTCATAGACCTGGACGATGTTCGGGTGGATCAGCCTGGCCACCGCAAGCGCCTCGCGGCGGAACCGGGCGACGAACTTCTCGTCGTCCGACAGGTGCTCCGCGAGGATCTTCACCGCGACGGTGCGCTCCAGGACGCGGTCGGTGGCCCTGTAGACGCTCGACATCCCGCCGGACCCCAGCCGGTCGCCGAGCTGGTAGCGGTCGGAGATCAGGGTCGCGCTCATCGAGCCCCTAGTCGCCGGTCTCGTCGCCCGTGTCGCCGCCCGTGCCACCGGTGCCGTCGCCGGTGCCGTCGCCGGGAGGGCCACCGCCGTTGTCTCCGCCCGGCGGCTCGGGCTTGGTCGTCGACGTGGTGGTGGTCGTTGTCGCCGTGTCCGTGGTGGACGAGGTCGTCGTTTCCGTGGTGGAGGAGGTCGGTTCGGTTGTGGATGGCTGGGTGGTCGTCTCGGTCGAGGGGCACCGGTCGCTCACCAGGGTGCGCAGGTTGTCGCCGGCCTTCCGGAGCTCCGTCTTCAGCTCGGTCCCGGCGTCGGCCGGGAGGGCGTTCACCTCCTCGACGAATTGATCCGCCGCTGCCTGCGCCGCCTCGCAGTCCTGGTTCGACTCGACCGCGAAGCTCACGGCGTCCAGCGCGTCGTTCAGCTCTTGCGCGTTCGCTGGCGGGATCTCGCCGCTGATCTCATCCGAGCCACAGCCGGACAAGGTCACGATGACCGCGAAGAGGGCGAGCACGGGGGCGAGCCTGTTCGTCCCTGGCATCGCGGCGAGTCTAGTAACCCCCATCCGCGTTCACTGCCCTACGTAGAGGCGCTTGGCCAGGTGCTCCGGCAGGTCGCTGGCCGCGATTGCGTCGGCGGCGCGGTCGATCTCGTACTCGATCCGGTGATAGGCGACCTCCCACGCATCCGTATCGAGCTCCAGCCAGGCGGCGCGCGGATCGCCGTCGCGGGGCTGGCCGACGCTGCCGGGGTTGATCAGCCAGCGGCCCTCAGTGAGGTCAAGCCGGGTGCCGGCGCCGGCTGGAGCGCCCTTGGCGGCATCGTCGAGGTCGATCGCCTCGCCGCGGGACACCCTCGCGCGGCCGTCCTCGGCCATGACGAAGAACAGGGCCACGTGGGAGTGGCCGACCAGGCTGACCCGTGCCGCCTGCACGGCGATGCACTCCGCGGCCTGATCGGGCCACAACACGTACTCCCAGACAGGATCCCGTGGAGAGGCGTGGTACAGGGCTACCTCGCGGCCCTCGTCGGCCGGCTCGAGGCCACGCAGGAACTCGATCGTCTCGGGCTTGGCTGTCTCTCGCGTCCAGCGTACGGCGGCGGCCGCCGCGGGCGAGAAGGACGAGTCGTCGAGCTCGCCCAGGACGGCCAGGTCGTGGTTGCCGACCAGGCAGAGCGCACAGTGTTCGGCGACCAGGCTGGTGCACTCGTCCGGATGGGCGCCGTAGCCGACCACGTCGCCGAGACACCACAGCTGATCGAGGCCGGCGCCGTCGACGTCGGCCAGCACCGCCTCCAGGGCAGGGAGGTTCGCGTGGATGTCGCTCAGGACCGCCAGTCTCACGAGCCGGGCGGACTATCGTAGGGACATGGCCAACCCCAGCGGCAGGAGGCGGTTGGTGCGGGTTGGGGCGGCGGCCGTGGCGATGGTCCTGGTTGCCGAGGCCGCGGTCTGGCTCCTGCGGCCGCGGGAGCGGCCGATCGAGCCGGCGCCGGTTTCCGTGAGCGACTACTTCACGCCTGCCCAGATCGACCGCGGCCGTGCCTACAGCCAGGGGCAGCTCTGGCTGCTGCTCGGTGCGGTGGGCGCTCAGGGCGCTGTGCTCGTCACCCTCGCGTTCGGGCGACCGGCGATCGTCCGGCGTGGCCTTCAGAGGCTGGAAGCCCGGCCCGTGATCGGAGCGGCGGCGGCTGGCGCCGGGCTGTCGGTGGCCCTCGGCGCCGCGGCCCTGCCGGCGGGCATCGCCGCGCACGAGCGCGCCGTCGACTACGGGATCTCCACCCAGTCGCTCGGTTTCTGGCTCGCCGACGCTGGCAAATCGGTGGCGATCGGGGCGGCGCTGGCCGCCGGGGGCGGGGCGCTACTGATCGCCCTGGTGCGCCGTTTCGGAAGCCGCTGGTGGCTGCCCGGGAGCCTGACGGTGGTCGCGATCGCCGCCGTCTTCGTCTGGCTCGCACCGGTGGTGCTGGCTCCGCTGTTCAATAGGTTCTCGCCGCTATCGGCCGACAGCAAGGCTCGCTCAGAGGTGCTGGCGCTCGGAAGTCGGGCCGGGGTCGAAATCGGGGACGTCTATCGCGTCGACGCAAGCCGCCGGGTGCGATCGCTGAACGCCTACGTGGACGGGATCGGGTCGACGAAGCGCGTGGTCCTCTACGACACACTGCTGGAGCGCACTAATCGCCCCGAGCTGCGGTCGATCGTCGCCCACGAGCTTGGCCACGTCAAGCACGACGACATCCTGCGCGGGCTCGCGTTCGTGGGGCTCGTCGCGCCGTTCGGGTTGCTGCTCGCACGAGAGCTGGGCGGGGCCGTGGCCTGGCGCACCGGGACCGACGGTCGCGGCCCTGCGTCGCTGCCTGCCTACGCCCTCGGCCTGGCACTGGCCTCGCTCGTCCTCGGGGTGGTCGGAAATCAGCTCTCGCGCAAGGTGGAGGCGAGCGCGGACAGCTTTGCCCTGGAGCTGACCCGCGACCCTGGCGCCCTGATCCAGGTGCAGCGCCGCCTGGCGACCAGGAACCTGGCCAACCCGGACCCGTCTCCGATCGTCACCGCGCTGGTCGGGACGCATCCCCCCACGGTCGATCGGATCGGGACGGCGGTCGCCTACGAGCGCGGAGCCCGGTGAGGGTAAAGGGTCGAGCACCGACACCGCCGGACTCAGAACCACCACTACTATCGCGGCATGTCCGACCCGCTCGAGCAGTTACGGGTCACGATCCGCTCCGCCGCGGATTCGCTGGGCGACGGCGCGCCCGCGTCGATCGCGCCCACGCTGGAGCGACCTCCGGATCCGGAGCTGGGCGACTACTCGACCAACGCCGCGATGGTGCTGGCCCCCGCGCGCGGGGCAAAGCCGCGGGAGATCGCCGAGCAGCTGCGCGATCAGCTCGACGGCATGCTGGGGGGGAGCGCCGACCGCATCGAGGTCGCGGGCCCCGGATTCGTCAACCTCTTCTTGACTGATCGCTGGCACCGCGAGAGCCTCACAGCCCTGCTCGACGCCGGCGATGCCTTCGGCCACGGAACCCCGGAGCGTCCGGAGCGAGTGCTGGTCGAGTTCGTCTCCGCCAACCCGACCGGGCCGCTGACCGCGGCCCAGGGCCGTCACGCGGGTTACGGTGACTCGCTGGCGCGCCTCCTTGCCCTTGCCGGCCACCAGGTCGAGCGGGAGTACTACCTGAACGATGCCGGTGCCCAGGTGCGCCGCTTCGCTGAGTCGATCGCCGCCCGCATGCAGGGACGCGCGCCGCCCGACGAGGGCTACCAGGGCGAGTACGTCGCCGAGCTCGCCGAGGAGCTGTCCGCGGCGGGTGCCGATCCCGGGGATCTCGATGACCTCGCCCAGCGGGGGGTCGACGCGATGCGCGGGCGGATCGAGGCCACCCTGGATCGCTTCGGCGTTCGCTTCGACAGCTGGTTCTCGGAGCGCTCGCTGCATGCGAGCGGCGCGCTGGAGCGGTCGGTCGAGGCGCTCCGCGCCCGCGGCCAGGTCTACGAGAGCGAGGGGGCGGTCTGGCTGCGGACGACGGCGTTCGATGACGACAAGGACCGGGTGTTGATCCGTTCCGACGGCGAGCCCACCTACTTCGCCGGCGACATCGCCTACCACCGCGACAAGCTCGAACGGGGCGCGGACCGCCTGGTGGACCCGCTGGGCGCGGACCATCACGGCTACGTGGCGCGGATGCGGGCGGCGATCGCCGCCCTCGGCGGCGATCCTGACGGCTTCGAGGCGCCGCTGATCCAGTTCGTCCATCTGGTCGAGGGCGGCGGGCGCGCCCAAATGTCGAAGCGGAGCGGCGAGTTCGTGACCCTCGACGAGCTGATCGACGACATCGGCGCGGACGCAGCGCGCTTCCTGATGCTCCAGAGAAGCCACGAGACCGCGGTCGACCTGGACCTCGAGTTGGCGCGACGCCAATCACAGGACAACCCCGTCTACTACGTCCAGTACGCACACGCCCGGATCGCCAGCATCATGCGCAAGGCGGTGGCCGACGGTCGTGCTCCGGCCGCGGGCGGCGACGGTGCTGCGGACGAGGCGGCGCTGGCCGTAGCGGCCGGGGCCGAGGGGGCGCTGGGGGCGCAGGCCGAGCCGGCCGAGCGGGCGCTGGTCCGGCGGCTGCTCGAGTTTCCCGCGGAGGCGGCCGGCGCCGCCGAGCGCCGCGCCCCGCATCGCCTGGTCGCCTACGCGACGGCCACCGCCGCAGACTTCCACGCCTTCTACCGGGACTGCCAGGTCGTCGGGGCGCCCGACGGCCTCGAGCAGGCTCGCCTGGCGATTTGCGTGGCGGCGAAGCGGGTCATCTCCCGGACGCTCGATCTGCTCGGGGTCAGCGCCCCGGAGCACATGTAGGCACGATTCGCGAGACCGCTGTTAGATTCCGGCCCCCCCTGCACCCGACGAGGAGGAAGACCAGTGACCAAGGCTGAGTTCGTCGATCGGCTGGCCCGGGACGGCCGGATCGGCAGCAAGAAGCACGCCGCCAACGCCGTGGAGGCGGTGCTGGACGCCATCGCCGACTCGCTGCGCGGCGGGGATTCGGTCAACTTCACGGGCTTCGGCAAGTTCAGCGTCGCCGAGCGCGGCCCGCGCCAGGGCGTCAACCCGCGAACGGGCGAGCGGATCACGATCGCCGGCGGGCGCGTGCCCAAGTTCTCTGCGGGCGCGGGGCTGAAGTCCAAGGTAAAGGGCTGAGCCCGCCCTTCGCCGACCGCCTGGCCGCCCGCGTCGAGGAGCGGCAGAGCCAGCTCTGCCTCGGGCTGGATCCCGATCCGTCCGAGCTGCCCCCGGACCACCGGGCGGTGGGCGAGAGCGTTGCGGAGCGGGCCGGCGAGGCGGTCGTCGCCCACTGCCGGTCCCTGATTGCGAGCGCGGGTTCGGCCTGCGTCGCGGTCAAGCTCCAGCTCGCCTGCTTCGAGCGACTTGGCGCCCCCGGCTGGGCGGCGCTCGATCGAACCGCGGCCGTGGCTCGCGAGGCCGGCCTCCTGGTGATCGCCGACGGCAAGCGAAACGACGTCCCGGTAAGCGCCACCGCCTACGCCCAGGCGCTGTTCGGATCGACGCCTACTCCTTGGGGCGAGGTAGGTGGCCTGGGGGCGGATGCGGCGACCGCGGGCCCGCTGCTGGGGGGCGATTCGCTGGAGCCCCTGCTCGATGGGGCGGCGCGGGCGGACGCCGGCCTGTTCGTTCTGGTGCGGACCTCCAACAGGGGCGCCGCTGACCTGCTGGACCTCCCTGCCCCCGAAGCGCCCCTGTTCGAGCGCCTGGCCGCCATGGTCGCCGAGCGGTCCGCCCGCCTGATGGGCGAGTGCGGGCTCTCCGGCGTGGGAGCGGTGGTCGGCGCCACCGAGCCCGGTCACCTTTCGCGCCTGCGCGAGCTGATGCCACACTCGATCTTCCTGGTGCCTGGCGTGGGTGCGCAAGGTGGCCTCGCCGCCGACCTCGGTCCGGCGCTGGGCGAGCATCCGGCGTCGGTGCTGGTGACCGCGTCGCGCTCGATCGCGGGTGCGCCGGATCCCGCGGTGGCCGCCAACGAGCTGCGTGCCGAGCTCTGGGCGCTCGCTGGCGGCTGACCGGCGAGTTACCATCGCCATGCAATCCCGATCGGCCGTGCTGGCGCCGCGCCCGGCATCGCGCCTGGTCCCCGCCCACCGGGTCAGACATGGAGCCACAACCCACCCAGACCAGGCCGAGCACGGCTCCGATTGCGAGGATCCTCGCGGTCTTGGCGCTCGTGGTTGCTGCGGTCGTGGTCGTTGTCGTGGTCGCGGGGTCGACCGGCGGGTCTGGGAGCGGGTCCGAACAGGACCAGGGGGGCCCGGCGAAGAGCCGGGCTCAGCGCGAGGGCTACTGCGTCGTCCGCGCCGGGGATACGTTTGCCGCGATCGCGGCGGAGGCGCGAGTCCCGGAGACGCGGCTGGCCAAGCTGAATCCGAACCTGGACCAGTTCAGCATCCAGCCCGAGAATTGCGTGAACCTGGTACCCGAGGGCTGCAAGAAGCTCGCCAGCGGAGGGTCCCCGACCCCCTGCACCTAGAGGCTTGATTTGGGTTCCCCACGCGCGCGGATGACGCCTGGAAGCGTCGCCGGATCGCGCCCGTCGAGCTCGCCCGTACTGTCCGGTACGCGCTTCGCCCGCCGGCCACGCCCGGCTCGCTTCCAGGCGCCCCCGCGCACATCGTTAGCCCACATCAAGCCTCTAGCCCTTCCACCAGTGCGCCCAGCACGAGGGGTCCTCGCTGTCCTGCTGGTCCTTGCCGCGTTCGGTCATGGGGCTGTGGGCGCTCGCGCGTCCAGCGCTGGCGGAGAGCCGCCGCCGCTGTCCGCGAGGGCATGGCTCCTGGTGGATGCGCGAGACGGCACACGGCTCGCTGGCCAGGATGCCGGCGATTCGGCGGCAATTGCCAGCACGACGAAGCTGATGACCGCCTACCTGGCCCTGCACGAGCTGCCGCTCCATGAGCGCCTGGTCGCACCGCCCTACAACCCGCTCCCGGCCGAGTCGCTGCTCGGGCTCGAGACGGACGAGAGGATCTCGGTCCGCGACCTGCTCTATGGCCTGCTGCTCCCAAGCGGCAACGACGCCGCCGTGGCCCTTGCCGAGGGGGTCGCGGGCTCGGTGCCGGCTTTCGTCGAGGAGATGAACCGCGCGGCCCGCCGCCTGGGGCTGCGCCATACCAGCTACACCAATCCGATCGGGCTCGACGAGCCGGGCAACTACTCGAGTCCCCGAGACTTGGCGAAGTTGACGATGCGGCTGCGCCGGCAGCGGCTCTTCCGCCGCATCGTCGACACCGCCCAGACGACGCTTCAAACCGGCGCTCACCCGCGCACGATCGTCAACCACAACGAACTGGTGTTGAAGGTCCCGTGGATAGACGGCGTGAAGACCGGCTACACGCTGGATGCCGGGTACGTCCTGATCGGCTCCGGCACCCGAAAGGGCGTCACCCTGCTCTCGGTCGTGCTCGGCGCTCCCAGCGTCGCCGCGCGCGAGCAGGACACGTTGTCGTTGCTCCGCTACGGCTTCTCGTTCTACGTGCGCCGCACCCCGGTCAGAAGCGGGGAGCGGCTGGCGGCGCCGGCGGTGAGTGGCCGCGACGAGACGCTGCCCCTGGTCGCGGCGCGCTCGGTGCGGTTGACGGCCCGGCGCGGCCAGTCCGTTCGGGTGGTGGTTCACGCTCCGCGCGAAGTCCAGGGACCGCTGCCCCGGGGCCGCCGACTCGGGACCGGCGTCGTCACCCTGGACGGCGAGGTGGTTCGACGCGTCCCCCTGCTCAGCGAGCGCTCGGCGCTCCCGCCCGTCGGCAGGTCCCTGGCATCCCGGGTGGACGACGCCGTCCCCGGGCCCCGAGCCGTCGTCTGGGCTGCTACCGCAGCCGCGGCGGTCGCGATCGTGATAGGCATTGGGCTTGCGTTGACCCATCGCCATCGCAACCGCGGTAAGCGGGGACAAGGAACGCCCCAGTGATCCTCACCGTCACCCTGAATGCCGCAATCGACCGAACGGTCGCGGTGCCGAACTTCCGCCTCGGGCACCGCCACCGGGCGGTCGAATCGCGGACCTTCGCGGGGGGAAAGGGCGTCAACGTGGCGCGCGCCCTGAAACTGCTCGGTCGCCCCGTGATCGCCACCGGGCTCGCCGGCGCGGTCACCGGAGCCCGGATCGTCGAGCGGCTCGCCGAAGAGTCGATCCTCCACGACTTCACCCGCATCGCGGGGGAGTCTCGGACCAACCTGGCGGTCGTCGATCCGACCTCGGGCGAGCAGTCCGAGATCAACGAGCGCGGCCCCGAGGTGCAGCCGGAGGAGATCGATCGCTTCGTCGAGAAGCTCCTCTACCTGGCCCAGGGGGCGAGTCTGTGCGTGCTCGCGGGCAGCCTCCCGCCCGGCGTCGACCCCGCCGTGTACGCGCGCCTGGTCGGCGAGCTCCGCCGGCTCGGCGTCTCGGCGGTCCTCGACACCGATGGCGAGCCGATGCGCCTCGGCCTGCGCGCTGAGCCCGCCGTGGTGGCGCCCAACGCGGACGAGGCCGAGGAGGCCATCGGCCACGAGTTCACCGATGCCGACGACTTCGCGCTCGGGCTCGCCGGGCTGTTGGAGATGGGCGCCGGCGAGGCGGTGATCACCCGCGAGGCAGGCTGCGTGGCCATCGTCGGGAACGGCAACGACCGCCGTCGCTACGAGGTCGAGATCGCGCCGCTCGAGCCGATCTCGGGCGTCGGCTCCGGCGACTGCTTCCTGGCGGGCTACGTGGCGGCGCGGTACGAAGGCGGCTCGGCTCGCGAGTGCCTGGCGTACGGCGTCGCCTGCGGCGCCGAATCCACCCAGCACTTCGGCGCCGGGAGCCTCGACCCGAACGAGGTCGAGCGTCTCCTGCCCCGGGTCGAGGTCCGGGAGCTGGATGTCCCCGCCGGGGTGGGCTGACCGGGAATCAAGGGCCGACGTAGTTCACGTGCCACCACTCATCGGGGGCCTCCGTCTTGGCCCAGCCGAAGCTACCCCCGATCTGGTCGACTACGGTGCGCATGTAGGGCTCCGCGAGGTCGACAGCGGCGCCATACTCGTGGGAGGAGGTTCCCGGCACGGCGGCGAGGCCGCCCTGGCCCGAGAGGTACAGGTTGTAGAGGTAGAGCTGCTGTGCGTAGGACCGGTAGCCGGACAGGGTGCCGTCCGGGTAGAGATCGATTCCGTAGAGCCGCAGCGACTCCTGGCGCATCGCCTCCCACGCGGCCGCGGCGTTCGACGCCAGGTAGACCTCTCCACAGGGGCAGTAGATGGGTGAGGTCCAGTACGGGGGCGAGGGCGGGGGCGAACCGCTGCCGGTCGTCGAACCCGAGCTGCTCGACACGGGCACTTCGATCGTCTGCCCGATCAGAAGCAGCGAGTAAGCGGAGAGGCCGTTGCTGGCGGCGAGCGTCTCGACTGAAAGGCCGTTCGCGCTGGCGATCGACCAGAGGCTCTCGCCCGGCGTCACGATGTGGGAACCGGTCGCGCCATAGGAGCCGGGGAGGACGTGCTCCCCGCCGATGCGAGTGCCGCGGCGCCCTCGGCCTCGGTCGGTACCTGGATCGTCTCCCCTGCGTAGAGGGAGGCGCCTTCGGAGAGGCCGTTGTAGGCGGCGAGCGTTCGGGTCGTGAAGTTGTTGGAGGCCGCGATCGACCACAGGGTCTCGCCGGGCAGGACCGTGTGTGGCGCGGATGCCCGCGCCGGCGCGACGACTGATGCGAGCCCGGCCGAGGCGACGGCCGCGCTCGCCAGGGTGGCGCGGAGCCTCGAGGCCGGTGCCGGCCTCTTCTCATGCTTGTTTTTCCGCCTGTGTGGTGTTCGCGGCATCGGTGGGTTTCCCGTGTTCGGGACCAGTCCCCTTTTGCGACCGCGCACGCCCCTCCTCCCCCTGAAGGAGGTCGTGCAGGCGCTGCTAACATCGCCGGGGCCTTGGACAAGCCGGCCCTCCAGTTGCCGCAAGCGCGCTTTTCGCCTCGCTCGTCGAGGCTTTTTTCGTCCGCGCCCGCGCATAGCCTGGGCCCTTACCACCGGAGGGGAGCTGCATAGGCGATGGAAGTCGAGATCGGTCGCGGCAAGAAGGGGAGAAGGGCCTACGGGTTCGATGACATCGCGATCGTGCCCTCACGGCGGACGCGCGATCCCGACGACGTCGACATCAGCTGGACGCTGGGCCCGTACCGCTTCGAGCTCCCGCTGCTGGCGTCGGCCATGGACGGAGTTGTCAGCCCGGCGACCGCTGCCGAGGTCGGCCGGCTGGGCGGTCTCGCGGTCCTCAACCTGGAGGGGATCTGGTCTCGGTACGAGAACGCTGAGCAGCAGCTCGAGCGGATTGCCACGGCGCCGTCCGAGACGGCGACGGCCACGATGCAGGAGATCTACCGCGAGCCGGTGAAGCCGGAGCTGATCGCCCAGCGGGTCGAGGAGATCAAGGCACAGGGCGTCGTCGCGGCCGGATCGCTCACCCCCCAGCGCGTCGCCGAGCACTACGAGGTCGCCCTCGAGGCGGGGCTCGACCTCCTGGTGATCCAGGGGACTGTGATCTCTGCCGAGCACGTGTCCTCGAAGGTTGAGCCGCTCAACCTGAAGAAGTTCATCGCCGAGGTGCCGGTGCCGTGCATCGTCGGCGGTTGCGCCTCCTATTCCACGGGCCTGCACCTGATGCGCACGGGCGCCGTTGGCGTGCTCGCCGGCGTCGGTCCCGGCGCCGCCTGCACCACCCGGGGCGTGCTGGGAATCGGTGTGCCCCAGGCGACGGCGATCGCCGACGTCGCAGCGGCCCGCTCCCAGCACATGCTGGAGACCGGCGAGTACTGCAACGTGATCGCCGATGGAGGCATGCGCACCGGCGGCGACGTCTCGAAGGCGATTGCGTGCGGGGCCGATGCGGTGATGATCGGCTCGCCCCTGGCCCGCGCGGAGCAGGCGCCAGGGCGCGGCTTTCACTGGGGAATGGCGACCTTCCACCCCTCGCTCCCGCGTGGCGCGCGGGTGGCCACGCTGCAAGACGGCACCCTGGAGGAGATCCTGCTCGGCCCCGCCCAGGAGAACGACGGGACCTTCAACCTGATCGGTGCGCTGCGGACCTCGATGGCCACCTGCGGCTACGAGGACATCCGCGACTTCCAGCGCGCCGAGGTGATGGTCGCCCCAGCTCTGCAGACCGAGGGCAAGCAGCTACAGCGCGAGCAATCGGTTGGCATGGGGTCCAACGGGCGGGCGGCAGTGGCCGCGGGGGTAGCTGTCTCGGATGACTGAGGAAGTACTGGTCCTCGATTTCGGGGGGCAGTACTCCCAGCTGATCGCCCGGCGGATCCGTGAGTGCGGGGTGTTCGCCGAGCTGCTCCCCCACGACACCGACCTGGAGCGGATCCGCGAGCGGCGTCCCGCCGCGCTGGTGCTCTCGGGCGGGCCGGCGTCGGTCTACTCCGAGGGCGCACCGGAGCTGCGCCGCGAATTGCTCGAGCTCGACGTCCCGGTGCTGGGGATCTGCTACGGGATGCAGGCGATGGTCCATGTTCTCGGCGGCCGGGTCGAGGGCGCCGAGACGGGAGAGTTCGGGCGCACCTCGCTGGTCCTGGCCGACGGCGGCGGACACCTGCTGTCGGGGCTTCCGCATGAGCAGCAGTGCTGGATGAGCCACCGCGACAGCGTCTTCGAGCCGCCGACCGGTTTCATCGCACTCGCCTCCAGCCCAGGGTCGCCGGTGGCGGCCTGCGAGAGTCCCGAGCGCGGGCTGTACGGGATCCAGTTCCACCCCGAGGTCGTTCACACCCCCTACGGCACCCAGATCCTTGATCGGTTCCTGCGCCGAGTTGCGGGCCTCGAGCAGCGCTGGTCGCCCGCTTCCGTGATCGACGAGCAGGTTGCGGCAGTGCGCGCCCAGGTCGGCGATGGGGGAGTGATCTGCGGCCTCTCGGGAGGCGTCGACTCCGCGGCTGCGGCTGCGCTCGTCCACCGCGCGGTTGGCGATCAGCTCACCTGCGTGCTCGTTGACCATGGTCTGCTGCGCAAGAACGAAGCTGAGCAGGTTGTCGAAACCTTTCGCGACCGGGGCATCACGCTCATCCACGCCGCCTCGCAGGAGCGCTTCCTGAAGCGGCTCGCCGGGGTCGTCGAGCCCGAGGACAAGCGCAAGATCATCGGGGAGGAGTTCATCCGCGTGTTCGAGGAGCAGGCGGAGAAGCTTCCGGGTGTCCGCTTCCTGGTCCAGGGAACCCTTTACTCGGACGTGATCGAGTCGGGAGGGGACGGGCGCACGGGGGCCGCGACGATCAAGTCGCACCACAATGTTGGCGGTCTCCCCGAGGATCTTGGCCTCGAGCTGGTCGAGCCGCTTCGGATGCTGTTCAAGGACGAGGTGCGCGCGGTCGCCGCCGAGCTGGGCCTGCCGGAGCGAATCGTCTGGCGTCAGCCGTTCCCCGGGCCGGGCCTCGGGATTCGCATCGTCGGCGGCGAGGTGACGGCCGAGCGGCTGGAGATCCTCCGCGAGGCCGACGCGATCCTCCAGGAGGAGATCCGCGCTGCCGGTCTGTACCGGGAGTTGTGGCAATCGTTCTGCGTCCTGCCGGCAGTGCGCTCCGTGGGCGTGCAGGGCGACGGTCGCACCTATGCCTACCCGATCGTCGTCCGGGCGGTGACCTCTGAGGATGCGATGACCGCCGACTGGGCGCGGCTGCCCTACGACCTGCTGGCGCGCGTGTCCAACCGGATCATCAACGAGGTTCCGGGCGTCAACCGCGTCGCCCTCGACGTCAGCTCGAAACCGCCGGCAACGATCGAGTGGGAATAAGACATCCGGCGACTCCGAGCGAGCCAGGGATGGTGTCGAGCGAGGAGTCGCCGGAGTTATGTCTTGGGCGCCTTTGTTCCTCACGTGGACAACAAAAGCGCCAATTCCCTGGCTGACCCGACAACGCCACGCTCGTCGCTCTCCAGCGCTTGAGTGTGGGGTTCTCAGTGAATATCGGGGTCAAATCCACACTCGCTCCTCGGGGCCCGTCGAGTGGGGCGTTGTCACGGCGTTCCGCTCCCTTACCCAGCCCCAGCCAGTGGGTGTGCGGTTCATGACATTCCCCTAGGACCAACCGTCCCAGCGTTTCAGGCCTGGCAAGGGGTTGATGGGGCCGCCGCGGTGCCAGCCTGAGGGCCAGACCTCGAAGTGCAGCATGCAGCCGACGGTGCGGGCGTTGCCGGTCCTGCCGATGCGGCCGATCCGCTCACCGGTCCTGACCCGCTCGCCGTCGTGGACCGAGGCCGGGCGCGCGAAATGTGCGTACCGATGGTCGGTGTGGGTGCCTCGGCCGTCGATCACCACCCAGTTTCCGTACAGAACGGGGTCCGAGCCGCGCGACTGGACGCGGCCGCCCCTTGCCGCGACCACCCGGGTGCCGCAGGCGGCGAACAGGTCCTGGCCCTGATGGATGCGACCGCCGCTGCGGGGAGCTCCGAACCTCTGCACGGCACCGCCGTAGCCGTGTGGCCCGCGGACCGGGAACTTGCCGTCAGCCAGGCGAAACCCCCGGGTGGGGCGGGCGGGGTGGCCCCGGGCCTTGAGCTTGAACCGATAGCGCCCGCGCGGTGCCGGGCGGCCGTGCCTGCGCATACCGTTCCAGGTCAGGCGATGGGAGGTGTACGGCAGCCTGCTTCTCCTGGTCCAGGCCCTGACGACGCTTCCGCGCCGAACCAGCTTCACGGTCACATCCAGCGCTCCGTAGCTTCGGAAGCGGTAGCGAAGCCGGACTCCCCGTTTGGCGTCGAAGAATGCCCTCTTCGGCCGCACCCTCGATCCGATCACGGCGAAGCTGCCCGGCGGCGGCAGCGCACTGGGCGGGACGATCCGGAGCCGGGGGGCGGCCACGTGATGGCCGTCGGCGGCCACCAGGCGAGGTCGCCCCGTGCTGGCGCCGCTGGGGACCCGGACCAGGACGCGATGCCGGCCGGTCGTAGTCGGCGTCTGCGATATCCGCCCCGGCCCATTCCGGAACTCGACTGCGGTCACCCGGCGGAGTCGCTGCCCCGTGATCCGGACCGTAGCTCCAACGGCCGCCGCCTGGCGGCCTGCGCAGCGCTCCAGGCACCTGGTCTGCGCCGGCTTCGGGGGCCGGGCGGATGAGCGGGCCTCGCCACCGGCCGCGCCTGCCCCCGCCACGGCGATGAGCGCGGCGGCCGCAGGTACGAGTCCGAGGCGAGCGAGCTTGGCCAGGGCTGCTAGCCCCGGCGGGGCGGGACTAGCTCCAGCGGTCCCACGTCTTCAGGTGCCTGGTGATCGCCCTGAGGAAATGCCCGCCCGCGTACCAGCCCGGCGCGCTCCACTCCTCCATGTGCAGGTGGCAGCCCGAGGCGTTGCCGGTCTGACCGACGCGGCCGATCCGCTGTCCCGTGTGCACCCTCTGGCCCTCGCGGAGACGGGAGCGCTTCTTCAGGTGCATGTAGACGTAGTCGTGGCCCGTCTTCTTGCCGTCGATCACCAGGTAGTAACCGGCGCTTCCGTGGTAGGCCTTCCACTGCACCCGGCCGCCGCGGGCCGCCACGAGCGGGGTGCCGCAACGGGCAAACACGTCCTGCCCCTGATGGCCCCGCCCGGCGCCGACCCGGTCACCGTAGCTGTGGCGGCCGCCCCGAATCGGGAACTTGAAACGGTGGTACTGGAACCTGGAATCGGTGGTCGAGTCCATGGTCCCGTTCTCGGGACCGACGCTGAACCTGTACGTGCCGTCGCGAGCCGGCTTGTTGCTGCCGCGCCGAAGGCCGTTCCATGTGGCCGTGTGCCTCGTGTTCGGCTCCTGGGCGGGCTCCACCCAGCTGTCCACCACCCTGCCGCTCCCCCGCTTGACGACGTCGATTCGCACCTCAGTCGGCTCGCTGTTCGTGAACATGTAGGTGACGCGCGGCTGCCTCGTACCGAAGTAGTAGGACTTTCGCGGCTTCGCGGAGGCGTCCCGGAGCTTGAAGCTTCCGGACTGGATCTGGCCAGGCCCAACGATCCGCAGCGCGGCGGGGGACCGGGCGCTGTTTCCGTAGGAGTCCGTGACCTTCGGCTTGCCAGTACTGGCGCCTTCGGGAACCCTTGCCGTGACCAGGCGGCTGGTGACAGCGACGGGATCGACCGCGATCCTGCCGCCCTGTTCCGCGTTGAAAAGGACCTGCGAGATGGCGCCCAGGTGACGGCCGCTCACCTGGACCTTGGAGCCCGTTGTCGCCTTGCGGACGCCGGCGCACCTGGAGATGCAAACGACGTCTGAAACCTTCGGCGTCTCAGGCGGGGTGATCCCGCCACCCGCGCCGAAGGCCAAGCCGGCGAACAGGGACAACGAAACGCCCGCGACTGCCATGGGTATCGCTGGTCGCCATCCGCGCCGAGCCGGCGCCATTCCCTGGGGCCTCAAACGGAGCTTCTCTCTTTCTCGGGCCTGCGGGGTTAGCTGTCGGGCTCGCGCCGAAAGAGCGGCGCTACGGACCACCCTGTGGTCCGATTCGCCCCCAGGACGGCTTTTCGACGCCGTCCCTTTGGTTCCCCCGCTCCGCTGCGGCTGGGCCGCCTCGGATTCGGCAGGTCATCTGGGCGGCGGCAGTATACCCAGGCACACGGCGGGGTGACCCTGCGCAGATTGCGATCAGACGGCGCTCGACTATCATGCCCCGGCCGCGCCCGAAGAGCGTGACGCCCGCTTGCGGGCCGAGTGCGAAGAGGTTGATGGGGGCGGCTTTTCGCGGTCCGGTCGTCCGAGCCGCCAGCAACGAGATGAAGACCTACGTAGCCACACCGGAGAACCGCCAGCGCGACTGGTACGTGATCGACGCCGACGGCAGGACGCTCGGCCGGCTTGCCACCCAGATCGCCGACGCGCTTCGCGGCAAGCGCAAGCCGGAGTACACGCCCCACTGTGACACCGGGGACTTCGTGGTCGTCGTCAACGCGGCAAAGATCAGGGTCACCGGCAACAAGCTCAGCGACAAGATCTACCACCGCCACAGTGGATATCCAGGCGGATTGCGCTCGCGCACGCTCGGCGAGATGCTCGAGCGGCGACCCGAAGAGGTGATCCGCAGGGCGGTCAAGGGGATGCTTCCCCGTAACCGGCTCGCGCGTCAGCAACTGCGGAAGCTGAAGGTCTACGCCGGGGCCGAGCACCCTCACGAGGCGCAGAAGCCGACGCGGATGGAGGTCGATGCTTGATGGCCGACGACGAGCGCCGGGAAGAGGAGCAACAGCCCGAGGGCGCCGAGGAGCAGGGCGCCGAGGAGCAGCCTTCTGAGGAGCAGCCCGCCGAGGAGCAGCCCGCCGAGGAGCAGGGCGCCGAGGAGCAGCCTGAGACGCCCGAGCAGGCGGAGGGCGGCGAGGAACAAGCACCGGAGGCAGGGGTGGAGGACCAGTCCGGTGAGGAGGCCAGCGATCGGTCTGAGCCCGACGACTCCGAGGAATCCGAGGCGGCGGAACCTGAGCGAGGAGCCGCGCCCAAGACCGAGGATTCCGAGGAAAAGAGGCCCCCAGGCGCTGAGCTCGAGCCGATTGCGATCGAGCCCCAGCGCGAGCTGGACGCCGAGGAACGTGCGCGGCTGGAGGCCGAGGCCGAGGAGCGGGCGCGGCTGGAGGCCGAGGCCACCGCAGAGGGTGGCGAGGAACCGGTGCCGACGCGCGAACCCGCCGTCGAGGTGCCCAGCGATGCCCGAATTCAGGCGACCGGCAAGCGAAAGACCTCGATTGCCCGCGTGATCGTGCTCGCCGGGAGCGGCAGCTTCGAGATCAACAAGCGCAGCCTGGAGGAGTACTTCCCCCGCCATCAGCACCAGACGTTTGTTCGCCAGCCCCTGCTCACCTCCGGCTACGAGGGCAAGGTGGATGTCCGGGTTCGGGTCCACGGAGGCGGCATCTCGGGGCAGGCCGGCGCCGTCCGTCACGGAATCGCTCGGGCGTTGACCGAGATCGACGCCGATCTGCGGGGAGAGCTGAAGCGCCGGGGTCTGCTGACGCGGGATGCGCGGGCCAAGGAGCGACGCAAAGCGGGACTCAAGAAAGCCCGCAAGCGGCCGCAGTTCTCGAAGAGGTAGTGGCCGCCAGTCTCTTCGGCACGGACGGCGTCCGTGGGGTCGCCGGCACCGAGCTGACCGCCGAGATGGCTTTGGCGCTCGGCAGGGCGGCGGCGATGGAGAGTGCGAGCGCCCGGCCCCAGGTCCTGATCGTCCGCGACACGCGTGAGTCCGGTCCGATGCTGGAGGCGGCACTCGCGGCGGGCGTGGCCGAGGGGGGTGGTGATGCCTGGCTCGGGGGCGTGCTGCCAACGCCCGCCGCCTCGATCCTGACTCGCCGCCACGGCCTCGACCTCGCCGCGGTCGTCTCCGCGTCACACAACCCCTGGCAGCACAACGGGGTCAAGTTCTTCGGCGCAGATGGCCGCAAGCTGGATGACGACGCCGAGGCGGCAATCGAGGCGCGGTTGGCGCAGGGCGGCTCGGAGCCGGGCGTGTCCCTGGGGCGGGTCCGCGAGCTTGATGGAGCGCTCGACGACTACCGGCGGGCACTCCTCTCGGCCTTTCGCCTGGATCTCACCGGACGCCGCGTCCTCCTCGATTGTGCCAACGGTGCGACCTACCGGGCAGCGCCACTCGTCTTCGAGCAATTGGGGGCGACGGTGGAGGCGATCGGCGTGCAGCCCGACGGGCGCAACATCAACGAAGGATGCGGCTCCGTACACCCGGAGCTGCTGGCCGAGAGCATCGGCCGAAGCGGCGCAGAGGTCGGATTTGCCTTCGACGGCGACGGCGACCGAGTGGTTGCCGTGGACGCCAAGGGCGGGATTCGCGACGGCGACGAGCTGCTCGCGCTCTGTGCCCGGCATCTCGCCGAGGCCGGCGCGCTCGACGGTGGCGTTGTCGTGACCGTGATGAGCAACTTCGGGTTTCACCAAGCGATGACCGAGGCGGGAATCAAGGTGGGGACCACGCCGGTCGGAGACCGGCACGTGATCGCGGAGCTTGAGGGGCGCGGCTGGGTTCTCGGCGGGGAACAGTCCGGCCACATCATCTGGACCGAGTACGGGCCGACCGGCGACGGGATCGCAGCGGCGCTACTCGCCTTGCGGGCGCTCGGGGACGCCGAGCTCGCCGGGGCGATCCCGATGCGCAAGCTTCCGCAGGTGCTCGAGAACGTCGAGGTTCCGGATCCCGGCGCCCTCGAGCACGCCAGCGCGGCCTGGGAGGCGGTCGAGCGCGAGAGCGAGGCGCTGGACGGCCGGGGCCGGGTCCTGGTGCGGGCCTCGGGCACGGAGCCCCTCGTGCGCGTGATGGTCGAAGCGCCCACGGAGGTCGAGTGCGGCGAGATCTGCACCCGGCTCGTGGCTGTGATCAACCAGGAGCTCCGCTAGGCGGGGTCGCCCCCTCAGCACGCTCTACCCTTGATCGCCACTCCATGTGCGGGATCGTCGGATACGTAGGCAAGCGGCCCTGTCGAGACCTGCTGATGGCCGGGCTGGAGAAGCTCGAATACCGCGGCTACGACTCCGCTGGCATCTCTCTGCTCGACGACGGCCGGATCGACTCGGTGCGGTCGGTCGGCAACCTCGCCAACCTTCGCGCCGCGATCGGCCTCAACGGCGCAGAAAACGGCGCTGCGGTGGCGGCACCCCCGGCAACGATCGGCCTCGCCCACACACGCTGGGCAACCCACGGCCGGGTGAGCGAGGAGAACGCCCACCCGCACGGGGACTGCGATGGCCGGGTCCAGATCGTCCTCAACGGGATCGTCGAGAATCACACGGAGCTGCGCCGCCAGCTCGAGGCCGAGGGCCATCGGTTCAGCTCCGAGACCGACGCGGAGATCGTCGCCCACCTGATCGAGCGCCACGATGAGGGCGATCTGACGGAGGCGGTGCGAGCGGCATTCGCCGAGCTTCGCGGTCACTACGCGTTCGCCGCCATGCACGCCGACCATCCCGACACGCTCGTTGCGGCGCGGCAGGAGTGCCCGCTGGTCGTCGGGCTGGGCGACGGAGAGACCTTCGTCGCCTCGGCGATCCCGGCCTTCCTCACCCAGACCCGGCGCGTGCTCCTGATCGAGAATGGCGAGGTAGTCACGATCGATTCCTCCGGGGCGACGGTTACCGGCGCCGGGGGCAACCGGGTCAGCCGCGAGGCCGAGGAGATCGACTGGGACCAGGACGCGGCCGAGAAGGGTGGGTATGAGACCTTCATGCTGAAGGAGATCCACGAGCAGGCCGACGCAGTCGCGGAGACGATCACGGATCGCCTGTCCGCGGTGGATCACGTGGACCTCTCCGAGCTCGAGCTCTCCGACGACTTCATCGCAGGGGTGCGTCGGATCGTGATCGTCGCTTGTGGCACCAGCTATCACGCCGGCCTGGTCGGCCGCTACGCGATCGAGCAGTGGGCGCGGATCCCGGTCGAGATGGACATCGCGTCCGAGTACCGCTACCGCGACCCGGTGGTGGGCGCCGACGACCTGGTGATCGGGATCACCCAGTCGGGCGAGACCGCCGACACGCTTGCGGCGATGCGGTTGGCGCGGGAGCGCGGGGCGAAGGTGATGGCTCTGACCAACATCATGGGTAGCCAGGCGACCCGCGACGCCGACGCGGTGCTGTTCACTCGCGCCGGGCTCGAGATCGGCGTCGCCGCCACCAAGACCTTCACCGCGCAGGTTGCGGCGATGTACCTGCTGGGGCTTTGGCTCGCCGGGTGCCGGGGTGCCTTGCCTGCGGAGCGGATCGCCGCCCTGATCACCGAGTTGAAGCGCATGCCGTCGATGATCGGTGGCACGATCGAGTCGGTGGAGGACGGCGTCCGGGAGATCGCGGCGGCCGAGCACGAGGGGCGCTTCTTCCTCTACCTGGGGCGGAACATCGGCCTGCCGGTCTGCCTCGAGGGGGCGTTGAAGATGAAGGAGATCTCCTACATCCCCAGCGACGCCTACGCGGCAGGCGAGATGAAACACGGTCCGATAGCCCTGCTCGACGAATCGACCCCGGTGGTCTGCGTCGCCACCGACAGCCCGATCCTGGACAAGGTGCTGTCCAACATGGCGGAGGTGAGCGTTCGCGGCGCCGATGTGATCGCCATCGCAACCGAAGGGTCGGAGCGGGTTGCGGAGGTTGCCGACCAGATCCTCTACGTGCCTGCGACCGACTGGATCCTCCAGCCCATCCTGGCCATCCTCCCGCTCCAGCTGCTCGCCTACCACGTTGCCCGGCTCAACGGCCTCAACGTGGACCAGCCTCGCAATCTGGCGAAGACCGTCACGGTCGAGTAGGCATCCCAGGCTGTGAGAAGGCGCCCTCCCAAGCTGATACCCCTGCTGCTGTTGCCCGTCGTAGCCATGCTCGGGGGCTGCGGCGGGGACGGGGACGGGGCCCCCTCCGCGCCGGCCGGGCCGGATCCGGCGACCCTGGCGCCAGTGAGCGCACCGCTGTTCGCCGAGGCCGTGATTCGCCCCGAGGGGGATCGGAAGGAGGCACTGGACTCCGCGCTTTCCAAGCTTCTGGCCACCGACGATCCGGGAGCCTTCGTCGTCGAGCAGCTCGATAAGGCGCTGGGCGACAGCGACGTCGGCCTCACCTTCCAGGAAGACATCGAACCGTGGCTCGGCGAGCAAGCCGGCGTCTTCATCCAGACCTTCACCGCGGATGCCGACGGTGCGGGCGTGGTCGCCACGACCGATCCCGAGGCGACCGAGCAGGCGGTCGAGAAAGCGGCTGCTGCTGACGAGGAGCCCGAGCGCCGCCGCTCGTATGAGGGCGTCGACTATCGCCTGGACCGAGGCGGTACGGCCGCCGGCGTGGTCGGTGACTTCCTCGTCGTCGGTACCGAGAACGCCTTCCGCGACGCGGTTGACGCCTCGAAGGGCCGGTCCCTTGCCGAGTCCAGCGACTTCAGGGAGGAGCTGGATCGGGCGCCCGATGACCGGGTGGGCTTCGCCTACGCCGACCCGAGGGCGATCCTGGACGCGCTCGAGAAGTCGGGCCTGGTGACCTCGGCCGAGGTGACGTCGAAGGGCCCCCGGGTCGAGGCCCTACTCAGCCAGCCGGCAACCTTGTCGGTTTCGGCGACCTCGGACCAGCTCTCACTTCAGGCATCGGCCGCGTCCGGCGCCACCCCGGCTCCCCAGGAGTCGCCGCTACTGCGGGACTTCCCACGGGACGTGTGGCTTGCCTTCGCGGTCACCGACGCCGGCCGGGCCTACGGGCGGATCCTCGACCGGATCCGGGCCGATGCGGGCTCCCCGCTCGGCGGCGGGCTGGGCTTCGACCTCGTCAACCAAGTCACTCGCTGGGCCGGGGACTTCGGAGGATTCGCGGGCGGGACCTCGCTGTTCGGCCTCAGCGGGGCGCTGGTCGTGGAGACGAGCGACGAGCAGGCGTCGGCGAGGACCCTAGACCAGCTGCAGCGAATGCTCGGCACCGATCCGGCTGTGAGCGTCGAGCCGCTCACCGAGGCGGGGGAGCATGGGTTCTCCGTGACCCTGCGGGGCGCCCCAATCTCCTTCCAGGTCGTGCAGCGTGGCGACAAGGTGGTGGCCGGCCTCGCCGACTCGGTCACCGACGTGTTCTCTCCCAGCTCCACGCTCGGCGACTCGGATGTGTTCAACTCGGCCGCCGACGCGCTCGGGGAGGATTTCGCCCCGGTCACCTTCGTCGATTTCGTGCCGTTGTTCGAGCTCGTCGGGAGCTTTCCGCAGGTCCGGAGCGATCCCGACTACCTAAGCGCGAAGCCGTACCTAGATCACCTCGACTACCTGGTGCTCGGCGCCCGCAGTGATCAGGACCGCGCCGAGGTCAGGATGGTGCTCGGCCTGCGAGATGCTCCGGCCCGGGAGGAAGAGGGGTCTGGAGCGGCAACCGCGGTCGTGGGCAAATGAAGGTGCCGGAACCGTCAGGCTCGTCCGCGGCGGGGCCCGCGACAGGGATTGGGTTCGACCTGCTCGAGGTCGGGCGGCTCGAGCAGGCGCTCGAGAGACGCCCCCGGCTTGCCGAGCGACTGTTCACCGACGGCGAGCTGGCCCACGCACGCTCGCGGCGCCGTCCCGGACGCCACCTCGCGGCCCGCTTCGCCGCCAAGGAGGCCGCCCTGAAGGCGCTTGGCGGTGGGGCGCTGGCGCCGCGGGAAATCGAGGTCACCGGCGGCGGCCGCGAGGCGCCGCGGCTGCGGCTGCACGGTCGTGCCGCCGCGCTGGCCGGCAAGCGGGGCGTCGAGCTTCAGGTCTCGCTCACCCATTCGCAGGAGCTCGCCGCCGCGGCCGTCCTGGCGGTACCCACGGTGGGGGGCAGCTAGAAGGTCTGCAATCAGGACCGCTAGTTGATGACTCCAAAAATCACGAGCAGAATCAGCGTGCCCAGCGCCGTGACCGCTAGGGACCCAAGACAGCCGAGCCGATTCGAGAAGAAGACGAAAATTAGGACTTCTTGGCCGTCGCGTTGGCCGTCTCGGCGGTGGTCTGAACGCCGTTTGCAGCGCGGCTCACACGCTGGCCGATCCGATCGGCGCGCTTTGCCGCGTCGGCTATCGCCTCCGTGATTTTTTGGGCATCCAATTTGAGCCCGTTGCGCTTTGGCAGCGATACTCCGAGCACCTTGGTGCGGCGTCGCGAGCGCGCAGCCAACAAGGTCGCCCCAGCAGCTCCGGCCAGCGCTGCGCCGCCCGTGAGCAGTGGCGTCTTCGCCTTCTCCGCAAAGGCCGCGACTCGCCGGGCAGAGCTCTGGGTGCCGGCCTTAACCGTCTCTTTGATGGATTCCGCCCCGCTGGCCCCATTGGGGGAGGACTGGGCGCGGTTTGCACTCCGAGCACGGCTCGCGTTGGACCGGCTGCGCGAGGTCTTGCTTGAGCGAGTCCGGGAATTCGAAGCTGCCCGGCGTCGCGATGTGCTTGCTTTCGTCTGGGCCATCGTGGCCTCCTTGGTCGGATTCCTTTAAGGGCGGGGAAACGAAGAGACGACCAACCCCAGGGCAGTGGGAGCCGAGCGGAGTTCCGTTCCCACTCGTCGCTCCGGTGGGGGGTCGTCTCTCCAAAGGTACGGCTACCCAACTGCGCAGCACCAAACCTGACGCGATGGCCCAAGTTCATCTGCACCGGGTGCCAGATTGTCCATAGTCGTTCACAAGAAGCGGGGCATGGCGCGACGCTCCCGGATCGGCCGCCAGAAACCGCTCTACAAAGCCAAATCGCAGACTGAGCCGAACGCGGGCGGATCCCCGCGCTGGACTCGGATTACGCTGCGGGCCAGATGGAAGCCTGGCTCGAGCCCGTTTACGACGCGACTGGGATGCGCGCGGCGGATGCCTGGGCGATCGAGGAGCAGCAGGTGCCGTCGCTGGAGCTGATGGAGATGGCGGGCGCGGCCGTGGCCGAGGCCGCCCGCTCGGTGGCGCGCCGTGGACCGGTCCGGGTCGTCTGCGGCAAGGGCAACAACGGCGGCGACGGGCTGGTCGCAGCCCGCCGGCTGGCCGACACCGGGTACGAGGTCGAGGCGCTCCTGCTGTGGCCCGCGGACCAGCTCTCGGCTGACTCAGCGGCCAACCTGGGGCGATTCGAGGGCGCAGCTGTCCAGGTGGGCGCGGAGGATGTTGCGCCGCGGCTCGCGGGGGCCGGGGTGATCGTGGACGCGATCTTCGGCACCGGGTTCGCGGGGGCGCCGCGCCCGCCAGCGGACGCCGCGATCGAGGCGATCAACGGCTGCGGGGCGCCGGTCGTGGCGGCCGACATCGCCTCCGGCATCGATGCCTCGACGGGCGAGGTAGAGGGAGTGGCGGTGGAGGCCCACGTCACCGTGAGCTTCCACAGGGCCAAGCTGGGGCACTGGGTTGCACCTGGGAAGGCGCACACCGGCGAGCTTCGTGTTGCCGAGATCGGCATTCCGGTTGGCGCGCCGGGCGAGCCCGCGGGAGGCGTGATCGCCGGCGACGTGCTGGCTCTTGCTCCCCGGAGGAAACCGAACTCGACCAAGTTCGACTCAGGCCAGGTGCTGGTGGTGGGCGGTTCCCGGGGCCTGACGGGCGCCGTGTGCATGGCAGCGGACGCTGCGATCAGGGTGGGCGCCGGCTACGCCACGGTAGCCGTCCCCGCGGATCTGGAGCAGATCTTCGAGGCCAAGCTGACCGAGGTCATGTCTCGCGGGTTCACCGGGGCCGAGGGTCGCCTGGCGGCGAGCTCGGCTGAGGCCATCCTCGAGTCGGCGCAGCGCGCGGCCGCAGTCGTCTTGGGCCCGGGCATGGGACACGACGAGGATTCGCTCGAGCTCGCCCGTGTTCTCGCCCGGCGGATCGAGGTGCCGCTCCTGATCGATGCGGACGGACTGAACGCTCACGCCGAGCGCCTCGACTCGATCGCCGAGCGAGCCGCCCCGACGGTGCTCACGCCTCACGCCGGCGAGCTCGGCCGCCTGCTCGGACGTGAGGCCCGCGACGTGACCGCGCACCGGCTTGCCTCTGCGCGGGAGGCTGCGGAGCGAAGCCGGGCAATCGTGGTGCTGAAGGGAGACGACTCGCTGGTCGTCGACGAGGGGCGACTCGCAATCAGCGCCGGCGGCAGCCCCGGGCTCGCCACCGCCGGCACCGGCGACGTGCTCTCGGGCACGATCGGTGCGCTGCTTGCTCGCGGCGCGGAACCCTTCGCGGCCACCTGCGCAGGCGTCCACGCGCATCAGCTCGCGGGCAAGATCGCCGCGGGGCGGCTGGGCGCGGCCGAGTCGGTGATCGCCACCGACGTGATCGCCGCTCTGCCGGCCGCGCTCAAGGCATGACCGAGGTCGGCGTCCAGCGCGCCGTTGCCGTGGTGGACACCGGCGCCGTCGAGCGCAACTGCGCGCGGCTGGCCGCCGAGCTGGGCGGGTCGCGACTCTGCGCCGTGGTGAAGGCGAACGGCTACGGGCACGGGGCGGTCGAGTGCGCACGGGCGGCGCTAGCCGGGGGGGCGACCTGGCTGGCGGTCGCGGCGGCACGGGAGGCCACCGAGCTGCGGAGCAAGCTTCCGGATGTCCGGATCCTGACCATGGGGGCGTTGACCGAGGCGGAGCTCGACCTGGCGCTCGGGGCAGACTCCGATGTGGCCGTATGGTGCCCCGGCTTCGTCCGCCTGGCCGGCGAGCGCGGGGCCGAGCTGGGGGTCCGCCCGCGTTTGCACGTCAAGTACGACACCGGCATGGGACGCCTGGGTGAGCGTCACCCGGACGCCGTGCTCGCAATGGCCGACGCTGTGGCGGCGGATGATCGCCTTGAGCTCGCCGGGCTGTGGACGCACTTCGCCACGGCCGATGAGCCGGACTCGGACTTCTTCGGCGAGCAGCTCGGGCGCTTCGCCCGGCTGGCCGAACGGGTGCGCGCCGAGCACCCCGATCTGCTGGTGCACGCGGCGAACAGCGCCGCAACGCTCCGGGACGGCGCTTCCCACTTCGACATGGCTCGCTGCGGGATCGCGATCTATGGCCTCGACCCCTTCCACTCCGATCCCTTCGCCCGCGGGCTCGAGCCGGCGCTCGAGCTGCGCTCCTACGTCGCCGATACCAAGCGCTTTCCGGCCGGAACGAGCGCCGGCTACGGCCGGCGCTGGCGGGCCCCCGCGGACACCTGGGTGGGGGTTTTGCCGATCGGCTATGGAGACGGCGTTCGTCGCGGGCTCACGAACAATGGCGAGGCACTGGTGGGCGGCAAGAGATACCCGTTCGTCGGCACCGTCTCGATGGACAACGTGACGGTCGACCTGGGCCCCGTCTCAAGCGTGGAGCGCGGCTCGCCGGCGGTCCTGATCGGCGCCCAAGGCGAGGACCGAATCCTCTGCGAGGAGGTCGCACGGCGCCTGGAAACGATCAACTACGAGATCACCTGCGGGATCGCGTCGCGGGTGCCCCGCGTGCAGGTCCGCTCTGCCGGCCCGTGAGTGCCCCGATCCCAGAGCTCTTGGCCGCCGCTCCGGCCGTCCGCGCATGCCAGGCGGCCCTGGGCGCGGCGGAGGGAGTCTGGATCGTTGGCGGCGCGCTCCGCGATGCCGCCCTCGGCAAGGAGGTAAAGGACGTCGATCTCGCGGTAGCCAGCGACGAGCGGCAGGCGGCCCGCGAGATCGGCGGTGCCTCCCGCGGCCCGGTGTTCAGGCTGTCCGAGGAGTTCGCCAGCTGGCGTGCACTGGCGGCGGATGGCACTTGGCATGTGGACATCACCAGGCTGCGAGGCGATGGAATCGAGTCGGACCTCGCCCTGCGCGACTTCACGGTCAACGCGATCGCGGTCCCGCTGGCCGATGTAGCGGCCCCGCCCCTGGACCCGCACGGCGGACTGGACGACCTCGAGGGTCGGGTGCTGCGGGCCGTCACACCCGGCAGCTTCGCCGACGACCCACTGCGAATCCTGCGGGCGGCCCGGATTGCCGCCGACCTGACGCTGGAGGTCGAACCCCGGACTGCCGCGCTCGCCCGCGCGGAGGCGAGGCGGGCGGCGGAGCCGGCGGGCGAGCGCCAGTTCGCGGAACTGCGTCTTCTGCTCACCGGCGCCGAGCCGGTGAGGGGCTTGCAGATCCTGGACGAGCTCGCGGCCACGCCGGCCCTCCTGCCGGAGCTCGAGGCGCTTCGCGGAGTGGAGCAAAACCCCTACCACCATCTCGACGTCCACGGGCACACCATGGAGGTACTGGCGCGGCTGATCGAGGTGGACGCCGACCTCGAGGCCTTCGTGGGCGACACGGCCGCTGACGTCCGGGAGCTGTTCGAGGAGCCGCTCGCCGACGAGCTCACCCGGGGCGATGCGCTGCGCTTCGCGGCCCTCTTTCACGATCTCGGCAAGCCGGCGACGCGCGCCGTGGGCGAGGGAGGCCGAATCCTGTTCATCGGCCACGATCGCGCTGGTGCGCGCCTAGTTCGCGAGCTGTGCTCCCGTCTGCGAACGAGCCGTCGTCTGGCCGACTACCTGGCCCACCTGACCCTCAACCACCTGAGGCTCGGCTTCCTGGTCCACGAGCGGCCGCTGTCCCGGCGCCACGTCTACGAGTACCTGCGAGCAACGGATCCGGACTCCGTCGATGTCACCATGCTCACGGTCGCGGACCGGCTCGCCACCCAGGGCGAGCGCACTCGGCGTGAGGCTGTGGACGCCCACCTCGAGCTGGCCTGCGAGATGATCGCCGAGGCCCTGTCCTGGCGTCGCTCGGGCCCACCGCGCTCGCCGGTCCGCGGCGATCAGCTGGCCTCGGAGCTGGACTTCGAGCCTGGCCCCGAGCTGGGCCGCCTTCTGGGCGAGATCGAGGCGGCGGTGTTCGCGGGCGAGATCTCGACGCGCGAGGAGGCGGTCGAGTTGGCGCGGAGTCTGCGCTCGCGCTAGCGACGAAGTCGCGGGTCACGACTGTGGACCTGCCGTCCCGCTGGCGCCCGAACCCGACGACAGGGCAGCCGGAGGCGAGCTGTCGTCGGTTGAATTAGGCTGGCGCGCGGATGGCGAGCGATTGCCTGTTCTGTGGGATCGTCGCCGGCGAGTCGCCGGCTCAGATCGTCGACTCCGACGAGCACACGGTCGCCTTCATGGACATCAACCCGGCCACCCGGGGACATGCCCTCGTGGTGCCGCGCGCCCATTGCGCCGATCTGTTCGAGGTTTCCGACCGGGATCTGGAGCTGACGACGCTCGCCGCTCGCCGCCTGGCGGGCAAGCTACGCGCCGCGCTCCAGCCCGACGGCTTCAACGTCCTCAACTCGTGCGGGCCGGCGGCCTGGCAGACGATCTTCCACTTCCACCTGCACGTCATCCCACGCTATGACGACGACCCCCTGAAGCTGCCCTGGCTACCGCGCGGGGGCGAGGCCGAGGAGATCGCAGAACTGGCCGATCGGATCAGGCAGGCGACCCCATGAGCGCTCCGGTTCGACTTGAGCGCGATGGCGGCGTCGCCTCGATGGTGCTCCACGACCCGCCCCTGAACCTGTTCGGGGCGGCGGCCTTTCAGGCGCTCAACGAATGCCTCGACGAGGTCGAGGGCTCGGACGCCCGGGCGCTGGTCTGGCGCGCCGAGGGCGAGTTGTTCACGGGCGGTGCCGACGTGAACGTGTTCCAGCAGATCGTCGATGCAGGCGGCGACCGCTCCGATCTCAGCTTCGAGCCCTTGCTTGGCGCCGTGCGGCGCCTCGAGGCGCTGCCGCTCCCGACGCTCGCCCTCGTCCACGGCCTTTGTCTCACCGCCGGGCTCGAGGTATCCCTCGGCTGCGACATGATCTGGGCCGGCGAGTCCGCGCGCTTCGGCCTGGTCGAGGCGGTGGTGGGCCTCACGCCTGGCGCCGGCGGGACCCAGCGGATGGCCGAGCGAGCGGGCCCGGCCCGAGCCAGGGAGTTCGTGATGTCGCAGGGCATCTACGACGCGGCGACCCTGGAGCGCTGGAACGTCGTCAATCGCGTGCTCCCCGATGGCGAGCTGCTCGAGAAGGGGATGCGGTTCGCGCAGCGTCTGGCTGCCGGCCCGACCAAGGCGCACGCGGCGACCAAGCGGATCGTCCGCGCCTACCTGGAGGGCGGCGTCGACGAGGCCGATCGGGTGACGCCCGGGGTCGCCGGCTCGCTGTTCGAGACCGAGGATCTGAAGCGTGCGGTCCAGTCGTTCCTCACCGAAGGCCCCGGCAAGGCCACCTTTGAGGGCCGTTAGCCGTTAGTGCCGTCCGCTACGCTCTTCGGCGCCCATGGGTAAGGAAGAGAAGATCGAGATGGAGGGGGAGGTCACGGAGGCCCTGCCCAACACCATGTTCAAGGTCAAGCTCGACAACGACCACGAGGTCCTCGGGCACATCTCGGGCAAGATGCGCCGCCATTACATCCGCATCCTCCCCGGCGACCGGGTGAAGATCGAGCTCTCCCCCTACGACCTCGACCGCGGCCGGATCACCTACCGGTACAAGTAACTGCGGGCTCGGCCCGGTCACCGAACCCGCCGCCGTCCCACTTTCGTTACGCGACGTGCGCCATCCGGCACCCATCTCGCGCGATGCTTTTCGCATGCCCGCCACTGGCCGAGTTGCGATCCCATCTGAATCGCATCTCGTCCCGGGCAGTGATTCGATCGAGCGTGAACGGCGTCTTTGTGCCCTTGCCGAGTGCCAGTACGGGGTTCTCTCCCTCGATCAGTTACGTGCTGTGGGGCTCAGTGCCCCCGGCGTGCGCCGACGCGTTGCCCGTGGGCGACTGCACCGCGTGCATCGCGGCGTCTATGCACTGGGTCGCCGCGATCTGCCTGTCGAGGGTCGATGGATGGCCGCCGTGTTGGCGTGCGGGGAGGGAGCGCTGCTGTCGCATTGGTCCGCGGTCGCACTTCACCAGTTGCTGCCTCCTGGTGGATCTCGCATCGACGTCACGATCGCTGGCCGCCGCGGGCTGTCGCGACCGGGGCTCCGCGTACACCGCCCCGAGCGCCTCGGTGATGCGGATCGAGCAGTCGTTCGAGGCATCCCGTGCACCTCGGTGCCCAGAACTTTGCTCGATCTCGCCCAGGTCGTGAGTCATCGAGTCCTCGAGCGAGCTTGCGACCAGGCAGAGGTGCTCGGCGTCTTGGACATGAATGCCGTACGTGAACTTCTTGCCCGGAGGGAGCGGCACCCCGGTGTCGGGCGGCTGCGCGCCGCCCTGGACACGGGCCGCGCGCGAGAGGGCATCTCCCGCAGCGCGTTGGAGGAGCGCTTCCTCCGGCTCTGTCGGCGCAGTGATCTGCCGCAGCCGGAGGTGAACGTCTGGATGACTTTGGAAGGCGAGGAGATGCAGGTTGACTTCGTATGGCGAGGGCAACGCGTGATCGTGGAAACCGACGGCTTTCGCACCCACGGAACGCACCAGGCCTTCCAGCGCGACCGCCGGCGCGATCAACTCCTGACGATCGCCGGTTGGCAGGTAATCCGCTTCACGTGGGACCAGGTCGCGAAAGAACCGGAGCACGTGTTGGGCGTCACGCGCGCGACCCTCCGGGGCCACCCGGGCCGAAGCGGCTTTCCGGGCCCGAGTTGCGATTCATACGGAATCGCAACTCGGCCGGGGAGGGCTGCGACGCTACAGATAGCTGCTGGCCGCGTTCGGCGCCGGGTCCGCCATCTCGAGGATCAGGCTCGTCCAGGCGAAGTCGGTGGCCCCCAGGCCCTCGCCCATGAGGGGGTTGTAGTACTCGCGCAGGCCGTGGCGCAGCACCGTTTGGCTCAGTCGGCTGACCATCTGGAGGGCCTCGTCGCGATAGCCAAGCCGGACCAAGCCGATCCACAGCATCCAGGCGGCATTGACCCAGGTTGGTCCACGCCAGTAGCGGCGCTTCCAGCCTGACCCGCGCCCCGGCTCGAAGCTGGGCTCGGCGGCCGAGACCGAGGACGGGGGCACCGCCAGCCAGAAGCGCCTCGGGTCGAGCAGATGGTCCTCGACCAGGCGCCGGCCGATCGCCTCCGGCAGGTCGGGCAGGGCGAGCGGCGCCAGGGCTGCCCAGGTCTCGACCTGGGGACGCAAGCCGCCGGGTTGCGCCTCGTCGAGGAACAACCCGAGCCTGTCGTCCCAGAGGCGGTCGACCAACGCAGGGGTGATCGAGGGCTCGCCCGTCGCCAGGCGGGCGAGCCCCCACAGCACGTTGGTCATCACCTCGCACAGCACCGGCCCGCCCGCGTCCCGGACCCGCCGGGCGTCCCAGCCGAGCCGCCGGTTGCGGGCGACGAGGAGCGGAAATCCAAGCTTCGCGTGTGCCCGCCACCCCCAAACGGGGTCGTACTTGGGTGACGAGTCGAGCCCCGACTCGTCCGGTTGAACGAGCCACAGCAGGCCGTCGCCATCGAGGTCGCGGTTGGCGACGAGCCACTCGTGGTGGCGGGCGATGGCCGGCTCGGCCGCCGGATCGCCGACTGCAATTCGCCATGCCCAGGCGAGGAGCGGCGGCTGGATGGTCCCGGTCATCGGGTCGGAGCGCGAGGCGATGTTGTAGTAGACGGCGCGCCGGAACGAGATCGGGTGGTCCCAGAAGATCACGTGGCCGACGAACCCGTCCGGCCGGCAGCCCCGAAGCAGTGTCTCCAACTCGGCCCGGGAGCGGCTGGGGTCGAAGCGGCGCCAGACGATCGCCGCGAAGCACGAATCCCAATACCACTGCCACGGATAGCGGGCCGGGCTCGGGCGCGTGTACGCGTAGGGGACGCCGTCACGCTCTCCCTCGGCCCAGCTGCGCCGAGAGCACGCGCCGGCAAACCGCCGCAAGCTCGTTCGGGCTAGGGACGAAGTCCCGGTTCACGCCGCTGAGCCTGCCGCCCCGTTCGCACCCGAGCCCGCCGACACCGGAGGCGCAGCCGAGGATGTGGGCGGAGTTGTGACGGAGGCGGAGCCGAGGATGTCGCCGGAATCATGATGTTCCAAGGGCCAAGTCGCCGGAGTTATTTCAAACTGCCGTGCGCCGCATGCCGCGCAGGGCCAACGCGCTGAGCAGCGCGAGCAGGCCGGCGAGGGCGAGCAGGCCAGGCCAGGTGTCGCCCCAGGTGACGCCGCCGACGAACCCCTGCCGGGCCGTCTCCACGACCTGGGTCACCGGGTTGAAGCGGGCGGCGGTGTGCAACCAGCCGGTCAGCAGTGCGAGCGGCGCGTAGGCGGTCGTCGTCAGGATCAGCAGGAGCATGCCCATCTGCATCAGGGGCGCAGCGGACTGCGACTTGAAGCGGAGCGCGAGCACCGTTCCCCAGCAGGCGGCGAGCGTGCCCATGCCGAGCACGATCACGAGCGCGATCGCCAGGCCCCCTAGTCCCGGCCAGCTCACCCCGAGCGAGAAGCCGACGATCAGCAGCACGGTAGCGGGAATCAGCGACCGCAGGCTCGCCGAGATCACCAGGCCGGCGAGCAGCACGGCGCGGGGAGCGGGGGAGACGAGCAGGCGGTCGAACCAGCCCTGCTCGATGTCTCGCGCCAGATTGACGCCGGTTGCCGCACCGGTGAATCCGGCCCCCTGCATGAGGCTGATCGGGATCAGGAAGCTCTGATAGGTCTCGGAGGTGAAGCCCGGCAGAGCGTTCAGGCTCCCGAACACCGAGGTCAGGCCAAGGAAGAAGATGGTCGGCGCCAGTACCCCGGGGATCGCGGCGCCCGGGACCCGCAACAGCTCGTTCGAAGCGCGGCGGACTAGCGCCCTGATCGTGTCCAGGTCCGCGCGCCAGCCCATGGCTAGCGCTCCTTCCGTCCGGCTCGGCTAAGCGCCCCAGACACTCAACCTCCCAGCCTCAGGCGCCGGCGCAGGGCGATCGCGCTGAGCCAGATGCTGACGGCCCCGATCGCGGCGATCGACCCCAGCGCCTCCAGCAGGTGCCGCCCCGACAGGGACGAGATCACCGGATCGCGGATCCCCTCGACGATGAAGCTCAAGGGGTTGTACTTGGCGACGGTCGCCGCCGGCTCCAGCATCAGGTCGTCGGGGAAGAAGGCCGAGGAGAGGAAGAGGATCACGAAGACCAGCGGGAACAGGCCCTGAACCACCGAGGCGCGCCCGGTACGCAGGGCGATTGCCGCGCCGAGGCCACCGAACGCAACCGCGGACAGGGTCACGAACAGCACCATCAGCACGGCCCCGCCGACCCCCTCCTCGATCCGGGCGCCGAAGATCAGCCCGATGGCGATGAACCAGACGGCCGAGAGGGCCCCCAGCACCGCCGTTCCAGCCAGCCGTCCGAGGACGATCGAAAAGCGCGCGATCGGCGCCGCCAACAGGCGGTCGGTGAATCCCATCTCGATGTCGACAGCGAGCGCGATCCCCCCGCTGTTACCCGCCAGGAGCGTCGATTGGATCATCGCTCCGGCGAGCATGAAGTCCAGGAAGCCGTTCACTTCGGGGAAACCGGGCAGGTCGACGGCGCGGCCGGCGCCGGCGGTCTGGATCGCCAGCAGCAGAGACGGGATGAGGATGATTGGTGCCAGGAGCTGTGGCCGGCGCAGGGTCTGCTTGACCGACCGCACGCCGAGCGCCCCGATCACCCGCAGGTTCGTGCGGAGCATGTCGGGTTCACTCACGGCGACGAGATCCCTCGCGAGTTGCCCGGGTCCACACGGATGGCGCCCTCACCCGGCGGCCCCGGAGGCGTCAGCCGAGGAGCCGCCGGTGGAGGAGTCGTCGGTTGATTCCAAATGGTGGCCGGTCTTGGTCAGAAAGACGTCGTCCAGGCTCGGCTCGACCAGGTCCAGCGCCTCCACGATCAGTCCCGCCTCATCGAGCGCGCGCACGACCGGCGCGATTTCGGCGGCGCCTCGCTCGAGCTCGACCAGGACGGCGCCGTCCTTGCTGGGAAGCAGCTTCCCGAAGCGGGCTACAACCTCCTTGGCCGCCTCCATCCCGCCGTCCCCGAGCTTGATCTCGAGGTGGGGTCGGCCGATCTGGGCCTTCAGTCGCCCCGGCGTGTCCTCGGCGACGATGCGGCCGAAGTCGATGATCCCCACCCGATCGGCGAGCTGGTCGGCCTCCTCGAGGTACTGGGTGGTCAAGAAGACGGTCGTGCCCTCCGCGTTGAGCTTGGTGACCTCCTCCCAGATCGCCTTGCGGCTGACCGGGTCGAGGCCCGTGGTCGGCTCGTCCAGGAACAGCACCCGCGGCTCGTGGACCAGCGCCGAGGCGAGGTCGATGCGGCGGCGCATGCCGCCGGAGTAGGTGCCGACCTGGCGGTCGGCGGCCGCGACCAGGTCGACACGCTCGAGCAACTCCTCGGCCCGGTGCCGCCCCTGGTCGCGGGGGAGCCCGTGAAGCGTGGCCTGCAGGCGGATCAGCTCGCGTCCCGTCATCAGCGGGTCCAGCGCCGCCTCCTGGAGCGCGACGCCGATCGCTCGCCGCACGCCCCCGGCATCGGAGACGACGTCGAAACCGGCCACTCGGGCACTGCCCGCGGTGGGACGAAGCAGCGTGGTCAGGATGCGAACGGTCGTCGTCTTGCCCGCCCCGTTGGGGCCAAGGAAGGCGTAGATCTCGCCCTCGGCTACCTCGAGGTCGACACCGTCCACGGCGCGGACGTCGTCGGAGAAGGTCCGTTCCAGGCCTTGGGCCTCGATCGCCGCCATCGCGGGGAGGATAGAGGCGGGGGTTGCTTATCCCGAGCGGGCAAGCGGCGGGGCGGCGTCCACCCACTGGCGCCCGTTTGCTCGCTCGAGCGCCTCCGCGGCGTCCAGCAGCAGCTCGTCGCGGCCCCAGGCGGCAAGCAGCTGGAGCGCGATCGGCAGCCCCTCGGAGCTGAGGCCTACCGGGACGCTGATCGCCGGCACGCCGGCCAGGTTGGCGATCCCGGCCTGGCGCGGGTTGGCGTAGTCCGCCGGGTAGGCGCCGGAGGGGAGGCTGACGGTGGGGTTCTCCAGCGGAGGCGCCGGCGCGGCGACCGTCGGCCAGGCGAGGACGTCGACCCGCTCAAACAGCTCCGCGAGCGAGCGTCGCACCAGGGTGCGCACGCGCAACGACTTCGAGATCGCCACCGCGGGAAGCAGCAGCCGGTAGCGCAGCAGCGCCCGGGCGATCAGGCTCACGTCATCTCCCAGGCTGGCGACGCGCTCGGGGGTCATGTCGGCGAGCTCCTCGGTCGAGCCGACCAGGATCGAGGCGATCAGGACGTGCTCGCGACCCGCGAAGTCGACCTCGGTGATGGTGACCCCACCAACCTCGCGAAGCGCCTCCACGCCCTGGCGACAGGCCGCGTTGACCTCGGGGTCGCAGTCGTCCCACAGCTCTCCGGGGACGACCCCGATTCGCAGGCCGTCCGGCCCGCCGGCCGTCAGCTGCTCACCGAACAGGACCCCGCCCAAAAGGCGGCAGTCGGCGGCGTCGCGGCAAATCGGCCCGGAGACGATCGTTTTCGTGGAGGTGGCGTGGTGCCCGTCCATCGCCGACCGGCCGAAGGTCGGCTTCAGGCCGGTGAGGCCGCAATACGCCGCCGGGTATCGAATCGAGCCGATCCCGTCGGCGCCCACCGCGCCGCTGACGAGACGGGCGGCGACGGCGGCACCGGACCCGCTCGACGAGCCCCCGGGGCAGCGATCGGTGTCCCAGGGGTTGTGGGTCGGACCGAAGGCGGAGATGTGCCCGGTGCTTCCGGCCCCGTACTCGTGCATGTTCGCCACCCCTACGATCACCGCCCCGGCGTCGCGCAGCGCGCGATAGGGCCCGGATTCGCCCGGCTTGGGCGGCGGACCCAGATACTGGGCGGCCCCGAGGCGCTCCGCCCGCCACGGCAGGGGCCACTCGTCCTTGATTGCCACGGGCACCCCGTGGAGCGGCCCGCGCGGCGCCTCCGCCAGCATCCGCCGCGAGTGCTCGGGGAAGGTCTCGACGATCGCGTTGAGGCTCGGGTTCCGTGCGTCGATCCGCTCCAGGGCGGCATCGAGCAACTCGGCCGGATCGGCGTCCCCGCCGGCCAAGGCGGTCGCCTGCTCACGCAGGGTGCCGTCAAGCAACGAGGTCACGCCGGGGGCCGCGACATGTCGGTGCCGGGCTCGGGATCCACTCCATCGAGCTCGGCGTCGAGCAGTCTGTCGATCACGGGGCGATAGAGCCCGTCCGCTGCCTCGATCACCGCGATCTCGGCCTCGCTGGCCTCGAGATCGAGCAGCTCGAGGCCGGCGTGGACGAAGCGCCCTACGGTGCCGGTCTCACCCGAGCCTGTGCCGGCGTTCTCGTCTCGCGCTGCCGTCATCGGCCGATGACCCTAATCTATGCGTCATACCGCCGGTCCGGCCCATGCCGGGATTGCCCTTCGGGGGTCGCAAACCAGGCACGGCGGGCGGTGCGGAGCACAAATGACCGGAACGAGCGAATCGACAACCGGCCAGCGGCGGCGCGCCCGCCAGGCGCTTGCCTTCGCCGCGCTGTGCGCGGCGCTCGTCTGCCTGAGCGTGGTCTCGCTGGCGGGGGCCAGGGACGCGAAGGTCCTCGGCAATACGAAACACACGCCCAAGCCCGACTGCCCGAGGGATACCACGCGGCACCCTTGCGAAGGCATCGGCAGCGTCACCGGCTTTCCCCTGGTCGCCGATGGCGAGAAGCGGCCCATGAACGTCCGCCGGGACGGCAGGCTGGTCGCCTGGGCGATCGACCTCTCGAAGCCCAAGGAGTCGCAGCGGGACTTCTTCGGCGGTCTGTTCGAGTCCGACAGGTTCGGCCAGACGCCCACGGCGCGGATCGCCGTGATCAAGCACAAGAGGCGACACCGCTACAAGCTTCTGCGCCAGAGTCCGGTGGTCAAGCTGTCGGGGGCACTTGGCCGCAAGCAGGTATTCACTCTCGACAAGCCGCTCAGGATCAGGAAGGGCCAGGTGGTCGCCCTGACGGTCCCGACCTGGTCGTCGAACTTCGCCAGCCACATCAACCGGAGAAAGAACCGGTGGCGGGCCAGCCGATCGCGGCGCAACTGTGCGCCGAGGAGCAGCGACATGGGAGCTGTGAGGCGGTTCGCGCGCAAGAGCAGGCCCCACCAGAGGACCGGCTCGGTGCGCGGCTACGGCTGCGACTACACGTCAGCGCGCCTCCTCTACTGGGCCTACTACGTCCGCGGCTGATCGGGCCGGGCTGACCCGCCCCCCAGCTCGGCGCCGGAGCTCAGCAGGCCTCGGGGTGTCTGTCGCAGCGCCGCTCGAACCGCTCCGCCGGGCTGCCTGGCGGGGGCGGGATGTCGTGGCGAGCGGTGTCCTCGCCGGAGCCCCGTGAAGCCTCTCCGCCGCCATCCGAGCCGCTCGTGCCGCCGCTTCCGCCCCCACCCGTGGTGGAAGTGGTCGTGGTGCTCGTGGTCGTGGTCGGCGACGACGTCGTGCTGGTCGTCGAAGTGGTGTGAGTGGTGCTCTGAGTCGTGGTTGAGCTGGTCGTCGGTGGGGAGGCGGCCTCCGGAGCGTCGCTGTCCCCGCCGCAGCCTGCCAGCAACAGTCCCACCGCCAAAGCGAGGGCGGCAAACGCTGCAGGCTTCCGGCTCACGACCCGCCGTCGAGTGCCGGCTGGCGCAGGCCGCAATACGGACAGTCGCTCACGTCCAGGCCGATCAGCTGCTGGCAGCGCCGGCAGATCCTCAGGTTCTCGGGGGCGCGCAGCAGTGCGGACTCCGATGGGGCCAGTGGAAGCGTCCTCGTGACCGGTCGCATCTCCTCGCCTGTCTCCCGGTCCACATACACGGCGCCCGGCTCCACGGGCGCCAATGCCTCGCGCCCTGAGGCGGGCGCTCGCAGCCTGTAGGTCTGCCGCGGGTTCACTCGCGCGACAACATACAGGCGCGCCGGGACCGCCGCTGGGTAAGGCGATGGGCGAGGCTATCCCGGCGAGTTGGGGGTTTTGAATCACATTGATCGAGAAGTCCCATCTTGCCCCAGCCGCGGCGTCTAGCCCGGGACCGCATGGCTCGGCGCCCGCGGACGCGATAGCGGAGGATGTCGCCGGTGAAAATTCTCATCTTCCACGGCTACCTCCTGCACGGGACGGGCAGCAACGTCTACAACGCGAGCCTGGCACGGGCGCTGGCCCGGCTCGGCCACGAGGTGCATCTTCTGTGCCAGGAGCGCGATGCCGGCTCGCTCGACTGGGTGGACGGCCTCGGCCGTTGGACGAACGACCGCCTGCGGGTGGAGCCGGGTCCCCGGGGCTCGCGGGCCGGCTCGGTGACCGTGTACGTGCCCGAGATCGGCGGACTCTTGCCGGTGTACGTCGCCGACCGTTACGAGGGCTTTCGAGTGAAGACGTTCGCCGAGCTGACCGACGATGAGCTCGACAGCTACCTGAATGCGAACGTGGGCGCGGTCCGTGATGTCGTCGACGCCGTCGGTGGCGTCGACGCCGCCCTCGCCAACCACCTGGTCATGGGTCCCGTGATCCTCGCTCGGGCGGGCCTTGGCTTCGCGGTCAAGATCCATGGCTCGGCGCTCGAGTACACGGTCAAGCCGGAGCCCCAACGCTTCCTGCCATACGCGCGCGAGGGGACCGATGCGGCGGCCGGAGTGCTGGTCGGCTCGCGCCACACCGCCGAGAGCCTCTGGGAGGCGATGGGAGACCCGGGCCTTCCAGCCAGGACCCGGCTCGGTCCTCCGGGCGTGGACACCCGCCTCTTCCGGCCCGTGTCCGGCGAATCCCGGCAGGGGCGTCTGGCGGAGCTTGCTGCCACGGTGGCAACAGAGGACCCGGGGGGCGGGGGCGCCTTCGCCCGGGACCCTCGCGCCGCCGCCGACGCGATCCGCCATCTGGCAGCCGCCAGCGGGCCGCGGGTCGTCCTGGTCGGAAAGCTGATCGTCTCCAAGGGGGTCGACCTGCTGCTGGCAGCCTGGCCCCTGGTCCACGCCTCCAACCCCGGCGCTCGCCTGCTCGTGGTGGGCTTCGGGGAGTACGCGGAAGCGGTGCAGCGCCTCTGGGCGGCGCTGGCGGCCGGGGATGTCGAACAGGCTCGGGAGGTCGCCTCGAGGGGGCGCGCGCTCGAGGGCGGGCCGCCGGGGCCGCTCAGGATGCTGAGCGCCTTCCTCTGGGAGCTGCCGGCCGGCTACGCGGACGCCGCCCGTAAGGCCGCCGGCAGCGTCGCGTTCGCGGGTCGGCTGGAACACGACGAGGTGGCCAGCCTGGTGCCGGCCACCGACGCTCTGGTCTTCCCGAGCACCTTCCCCGAGTCCTTCGGCATGGTCGCGGCCGAGGCGGCCGCGGCCGGCGTTCTCCCCGTCTCGGCGGGCCACTCGGGCGCCGCTGAGGTCAGCCGAACGCTCGCGGCCGCCCTGCCGGCGGAGGTGGGCGAGCTCGTGTCGTTCCCTCTCGACGACGGCGCCGTGATGGGAATCGCCGAGCGGCTCAACGCCTGGCTGCGCCTGGACGAGGCGACTCGCGAGCGGGCGCGGCTGGCGCTGGCGGAGACGGCGTCTGAGCGGTGGAGCTGGGAGGGCGTGGCCAGGGGAATTCTGGCTGCCTCCGCCGGCCGGCTCGACGAGCTGACGCCTGTGCCGGAATAGAATGGCGGCGCCCGCATGACCCGCGCCACCCTTGTCAGGCTGATCGCCGCGATCCTGGTGCTGACTGCCATCACGGCGGTGCCGATGACCCAGATCGCGTGGGACGGCACCCAGGCCTCCGCCGAGGCCCCGAAGATCGACACGCTGCTCAACGTGATGATCGTGCTGTCGTGCTTCGTGTTCGCGATCGTGCTGGTGATGCTCGGCTACAGCATCTGGAAGTACCGGGCGAAGCCTGGTGACGAGTCCGACGGCGAGCCAATCCACGGCAACACGAAGCTCGAGGTCACCTGGACGGTGATCCCGACCGTGATCGTCCTCTTCGGGGCGATCTACAGCTGGATCATCCTGGGGGAGATCGAGAGCAAGGCCTCGAACCCGCTTCGTCTGGACGTCACAGCTCAACAGTTCAAGTGGACCTTCAACTACCCGCAGCCCAACGGCAAAGTGGTGAGCTCGAACATCCTGGTGGTGCCGGAGGACCGCCAGCTCGACGTCCGCCTGACGGCGCTCGACGTGATCCACTCGTTCTGGGTGCCGGAGTGGCGAATCAAGCGCGACCTCGTGCCGGCCGGCGCCGGGGGCAACGATGTCGACAACACGGTCCAGGTCACGCCGAACCGCATCGGCACCTACAACGTGGTCTGCACCGAGTACTGCGGGGCCGGCCACGCGACGATGAGGGCGCTGGTCAGGGTGGTGCCCGAGGACGAGTTCAACCGCTGGCTGGGACGGCAGGAGCAGGTGGAGCCCCAGCCCGGGAGCCCGAGCGGGGGAGACACCGGGCTGACCCCCGAGGGCCCCTCCAGTTCAGCGGACGGGACGTGACGATGATTAGGCTCTCGAACCTGAGGTAGGACGTGGCAGCGGCGCTGACAAGACCTGGAATGGCGCGCGGGGGGCTTGGCCTCCTGCTCGGTGGGGCGTTCGGGTTCGGGCTCGTGGTCGCCTTGCGGAGCCTGGCGGGCCTCGAGACCTTCCAGACCGAGCAGACGGGATATCCCCAGGTGATCGTCCCGGCGATGTTCGCGCCGATCGGATTCCTGGCCGGGCTGGGCGCCTTCGACTACTGGTGGCGGTGGGCGATCGGGGGCCCTACCTATCCGGCGGAGCTCGAGCACGCCGACCACGGCGCCCAGTCGTGGCGCGACTACTTCAAGTTCAACACCGATCACAAGGTGATCGGGATCCAGTACATCTGCACGACCTTCATCTTCTTCTTCATTGGCGGGCTGCTGGCGATGATCATGCGCGCCGAGCTGGCTCAGCCCGGGACGCAGATCGTCGAGCCCGCCGCCTTCAACGGCCTGTTCTCCACCCACGCCGCGATCATGATCTTCGTCTTCGTGATCCCGGTGTTCGCGGGGATCGCCAACTACGTGCTGCCGCTGATGATCGGGGCGCCGGACATGGCGTTCCCGCGCCTCAATGCCCTCAGCTTCTGGATGCTGCCCTTCGCCGGCCTCCTGTTCGTGGCCAGCTTTCTGGTCCCTGGCGGGGCGTTCGACGCGGGCTGGACGGGCTACGCGCCGTTATCCACCGGGGCGCCGCTGGGCCAGTCGTTCTTCAACATCGGCGTGCAGTTCGCCGGCTGGTCGTCGGTGGCGACCGCCCTCAACTTCCTGGTCACGATCATCACCATGCGGGCGCCGGGGATGAACTTCTGGCGCCTGCCGCTGCTGGTCTGGGCGAACTTCTCGACCTCGTTGCTGGTCGTCGCCGCGACTCCGTTCATCGCCGGCGTGCAGTTCCTGGTCCTCTTCGATCGGGCCCTGCACACGAACTTCTTCCAGGCCCTGAACGGCGGTGACGTGCTCAGCTACCAGCACATCTTCTGGTTCTACTCGCACCCTGCCGTCTACATCATGATGCTGCCGGGCTTCGGGATCGTCTCCGAGGTGATCTCCACCAACGCCCGCAAACCGATCTTCGGCTACCGGCTGATGGCCCTGGCGCTGATCGGGATCGTGGTGCTCAGCTACACGGTGTGGGCGCACCACATGTTCGTCTCGGGGATGTTCAGCTGGCTGCGCGTGCCGATGATGATCACCACGCTGTTGATCGCGGTGCCGACCGGAATCAAGATCTTCTCCTGGCTCGGGACGCTGTTCGCGTCGAAGCTCCACATGCGCTCCACCGCGATGCTGTTCGCGCTCGCCTTCATCGTCACCTTCACGATGGGCGGGATCAGCGGCGTGATGCTGGGCATGGTGCCGCTCGATATCCACGTCTCGGACACCTACTTCATCGTCGCCCACATCCACTTCGTGCTCTTCGGTGGCTCGGTGTTCACGATCTTCGCCGGCATCTACCACTGGTTCCCGAAGATGACCGGGCGGATGTACGACGAGAAGCTCGGCCGGGTCCACTTCTGGCTGACCTCGGTCGGGATGTACGGCACCTTTCTGCCGATGCACTGGATCGGGATGGAGGGGATGCCCCGCCGGGTGGCCGACTACTCAGCCCAGTTCGGCGACTGGAACCTGTTGATCTCCTGCTTCGGCTTCCTGCTCGGCGTCGCCCAGCTCGTCTTCCTCTACAACATGGTCGTCAGCTGGAAGTGGGGGCCGCTGGCGGGCGACAACCCCTGGCGCGCGAAGACGATCGAGTGGCTGGTCTCCTCGCCGCCGCCCGTTTTCAACTTCGACGAGTTGCCGCGCGTCGTCGGCGGCCCCTACGAGTTCGGGGTGCCAGGCGCCCGCCACGCGATCATGGGCCCGGCCGAGGCCGAGGTCGGCACCGCGGAGCCCGCTGTGGCCGGAACGGCGGGAGGCCGGAGCCCGTGACGAACCAGGAGCCGTCCCATCAGCTACCCGCCAGCGCCGAAGGCGATGGCGGCGGAGTTGTGCTGGCCTTCCTGAATGAGGTCGCGGGGGGGCGCAAGCTGCTGGAGACGATCCGCGACCGGGTGGAGGCAGGCGCCGACGGGGTTGCGCTCGCCGCTCCGCAGAACCAGCCGCTGGCCGGCCAGATCGTCGATCGCGACGAAGTGCGCGAAGCGGCGCAGAGCCGGGTCGAGGTGACCCAGGCGGTCCTCCGAGGCTTCGGCATCGAGGCAACGGGTGCGGTGATGGACCCCGACCCGGCCCTCGCCCTCGACGACGCCATCCGCGCCTTCGCGCCCCGCGAGGTCCTGCTCTCGTGCCTGTACGACACCCGCTTCGGGCTGACGCGCAAGGACCTGGTGGAGTGGGCGAAGCAGCGCTTCGAGGTTCCCGTCACCCACATCCCGGTCCGGATCGAGGACGACGCGATCCGTTGGGACGTGACCCACACGCTGGTGGTCGCCACTCAGACCGTCGCCGGCGCCGACCTGGTCGCGCGCCTGAAGCGGAAGGCCGCCGAGCGTCCGCACCGCTACACCTTCATCAGCCCGCCATCGGGCCAGCTGAGCCGCGAACAGGTGTGCGAGCGCCTCGCACGCACCCTGGCGGAGCTCTACCGCTCCGAGATCGACGCCACCGGCCAGCCGATGAGCCCGGCGCCGCTGGCTGCCATCCAGAACGCGATCGAGCACTACCGGATCGACGAGGTCCTGATCTCGACCCTCGCCGGAGAGCAGTCGAAGTGGCTCGAGGAGGGGTTGATCGACGAGGTTCGGGCGATGACCGACAAGCCCGTGGAGCACGTCGAAGCAGGTCGTGAGGAGGTGCCGGCCTGATGGAAGCGCACGCGGTAGCCGCTGAGCATCACGGCCCGCCCGAGGCTCACCAGAGCTCCCGGATCGACCGTCAGACGCTGGGCATCCTCCTGTTCATCGTCTCCGAGGTGATGCTGTTCGGCTCCTTCTTCGCCGCCTACTTCTTCCTCCGCGTGGTCGCCAACGTCGACGCCTGGCCGCCGGAGGGCATCGAGCTTCCAAAGGCGGTCGCGGGCGTCAACACGGCGATCCTGATCTCCTCCAGCTTCACCGTCCACTGGGCGCTGGAATCGGTCCGCCACGGCAACCGCCGCGGATTGATCATGGGCCTCGCGGCCACCTGGCTGCTCGGCGCCACCTTCCTGTTCATCCAGATGAACGAGTATTGGCACATCGGCTTCAGCGCCCGCGACGGCGCCTTCGGTTCGATCTTCTACGCGCTGACGGGCCTTCACGGCGCCCACGTGACGGTCGGGCTTGCACTGCTGGCCGCCGCCAACATCCGCGCCTGGCGCGGCCACTTCGGCTCGCAGCCGAAGGAGCATCTGGGGGTCGAGGTGCCGGGGATCTACTGGCACTTCGTCGACGTGATGTGGATCGTCGTCTACACGACGGTCTACATCCTCTAGAAACCGCATAGCCAGGCGGTTTTCAGCTCCCGCGCCGCCCTGGCGCGCCAGTTGACGGCAGCGGTGTCGGGTGTAAGGTTGGCCAAGGAAGGCGGCCAGCCGGACGGGAGTGCCCATGGGAGAGATAGGCGGAGCGAAGTGTCGAGCGAGCCGCTCGCGTCGGTCCTTGAAGCGACTAGCCCGCCGACAAGTGGTGGCCCTCGCGGTTGCCGGCTTGCTGCTGCTTTTCGTGACTGCGGCCGCGCTGGCGGTGACCGGCGACCTGACCCAGCCCGCCGGGACGGCCGGCTGCATCAGCGAGACGGGCTCCGGCCCCTGTGCAGACGGCCATGCGCTCTACAGGCCGCGGGACGTGGCGGTGAGCCCGGATGGGAAGAGCGTCTACGTCACCTCATCCTTGGGAGCAACGCGGTTGTGCGCCTCAACCGCAACCCGACCACCGGAGGCGATCGCACAGCCCGCCGGCGCTACCGGCTGCGTGAGCAACACCGGGGCTGGGCCGTGCATCGACGGCCACGCGCTCATCGGTCCCGGCGGCGTGGCCGTTAGCCCGGACGGAAAGAACGTCTACGTTGCCGTGCCATACAGCGACGCCGTGGTGCGCCTCAACCGCAACACGAGCACCGGAGCGATCACCCAGCCCGCCGGGGCCGCTGGCTGCGTGAGCGAGACGGGCGCGGGACCTTGCGGCGACGGCCATGTGCTGGACGGCCCGGCGACGTGGCCGTCAGCCCAGACGGTAAGAACGTCTACGTCACCTCGAGTGCCAGCAACGCGGTGGTGCGCCTCAACCGCAACACCACCACCGGGGCGATCACCCAGCCCGCCGGGGCCGGCGGCTGTGTGAGCGAGACGGGCGCGGGACCTTGCGGCGACGGTCATGCGCTCGATGGCCCGGGCCGTGTGGCCGTGAGCCCGGACGGGAAGAACCTCTACGTTGCCGTGCCATACAGCGACGCCGTGGTGCGCCTCGACCGCGACACGGCCACCGGAGCGATCACCCAGCCCGCCGGGGCCGCCGGCTGCATCAGCGAGACGGGAGCCGGGCCCTGCGTCGACGGCCATGCGCTCAAGATTGCGGTTTCGGTGGCGGTGAGCCCGGACGGTAAGAGCGTCTACGTCACCTCGCCCCGCGGTGACCAGTTCGGAAGCGCCGCCGTGGTTCGCCTCAATCGCAACACCACCACCGGGGCAATCGCCCAGCCCGCCGGGACCGCCGGCTGCGTGAGCGAGTATGGGGCGGGGCCGTGCGCCGACGGTCACGCGCTCAACGAGCCCGTGGGGTGGTGGTGAGTCCGGACGGGAGGAACGTCTACGTCGGCGCCCTACAAAGCGACGCCGTGGTGCGCTTCAACCGCGGCACGACCTACGGGGCGATCGCCCAGCCCGCCGGGGCCGCAGGTTGCATGAGCGAGACGGGCGCGGGACCGTGCGTTGACGGCCACGCGCTCAACGAGCCCGGCGGGGTGGTGGTGAGTCCGAACGGACAGAGCATCTACGTCACGTCCGCCTACAGCGGCTCTCAGGCTGTGGCGCGCATCAACCGGGCGCCATAGCCAATCGCCATCCGGTAGTCGCGTCGATCCCGCGCTACAGTCGGCGCGGTGGACTGCCAGGCCTGCGGCCACGCGAACCCCCCGGGCGCGAGTTTTTGCGGCCAGTGCGCAACGCCGCTCGGGGAGACGGCCGGCTGTCCGCAATGTGGCCAGGTGAACCCCGCTGGCCAGCGTTATTGCAATGCGTGTGCGGCCGAGCTGTCGGCCGATCCTCTGGCCGCTGACGCCGCACCGGGATCCGGGCGCGACCCGAGCTCCTTGATCCCCCGGCATCTCGCCGCGCGGATCCGCGAGGGGGCAGCGGCGCTGGCGGGCGAGCGCAAGCAGGTCACGGTGCTGTTCTGCGACGTCGTCGGCTCGATGGAGCTGGCCGAAGCGGATCGATGCCGAGAGATGGCACTCGGTCATGGACCGCCTGCTCGCTGCGATTTCCGAGGCGGTCCACCGCTTCGAGGGGACCGTCGACAAGTTCACCGGGGACGGCGCGATGGCGCTGTTCGGCGCCCCCATCGCTCACGAGGACCACGCGAGACGGGCCTGCTACTCGGCGCTCGCGATTCTCGACTCCGTCGTGAAGCTCTCGACGCAGCTCCGCGGCGAGCACGGAATCGAGCTCCCGGTCCGCCTCGGCCTCAACTCCGGCGAGGTCGTCGTCGGGGCGATGGGCGACGATCTCGGCCTCGAGTACACGGCCCTCGGTCATACCGTCGGGCTCGCGCAGCGGATGGAGGCGGTAGCCGAGCCCTGGAGCGCCTGCCTGACCGAGCAAACCGCACGGCTCGTCGCGGGCTATCTCGACCTTCACGACCTCGGCGAGCGGCAGATCAGGGGGGCGACCGAACCGGTTCGGGTCTACGTCCTGCGCGGGGTTGGGCCCGCCCGCGGCGCCCTCGACATCTCGCGCCTGCGGGGCCTGACGAGGTTCGTGGGACGCGAGGGGGAACTCGGGCACCTCGAGCAGGCTCTGGAGCTGGCCCTTGCGGGCGAGGGCCAGGCGGTCGGCGTGGTGGGTGAGCCCGGCGTCGGCAAGAGCCGGGTTTGCGCCGAGCTCGCGGCCCGCTGCCGCCAGCGCGGGATCGCCGTGTTCGAGGCCGGCGCCCAGGCCCACACGAGCGCCGTGCCATTCATGGCGGCACTCGAGATGTTGCGTTCCTTCTTCGGCATCGCCCAGAGCGACTCCGACGAGCTGGCGCGGGAGCGCGTCGCGGAGCGCCTCCGGGGATTTGACGGTCAGCTCGCCGACGAGCTTCCTCTGCTGCTCGACTTCCTGGGAATCCCCGACGCCGAGCGCCCCGCCGGGGCGATCGAGCCCCGAGGCACGCCAGCGCCGCCTGCTCGCCCTCGTCAGGGGCCTCGTCCATGCCCAAAGCGTCCGGGCTCCGACGCTGAACGTGCTCGAGGACCTGCAGTGGGTCGACCCCGCAAGCGAGCGCTTCCTGGCGAGTTTGATCGAGGCGCTCCCCGGAACCCGAAACCTCACCGTGCTCAACTTCCGCCCGGGCTACCGGGCCGGGTGGATGGGGCGCACGCACTACCGCCAGCTCCCGCTTCCCCCGTTGAGCAAAGATGCCTGTGCGGCGTTGATCTCCGAGCTGCTCGGCTCCGAGCCCTCCCTACGGGATCTCTCGACCCTGATCCGCGAGCGCGCGGACGGCAACCCGTTCTTCTGCGAGCAGATCGTCAGCGCGCTCGCCGAGCGGGGGGAGATCGAGGGGAGATTGGGCGCCTTCCGGCTCGCCCACCCCAAGATCGAGATCGAGGTGCCCGAAACCGTCCAAGCGGTGCTCTCCGCGCGCATCGACCGCCTCTCGGAACGCCAGAAGGCGGTGCTCCAAACCGCGGCGGTAATCGGGCGCGAGTTCGACCGCCGGCTGCTCGGCGAGGTCGCCGCTCTGCCGGAGGCCGAGCTCGACTCCGCGCTGCGGGCGCTCACCGAGGCAGAGCTCGTCGTCGAGACGGAGCTCTACCCGGAGTCCCGCCATGCCTTCAAGCATCCACTGACGCGCGAGGTCGCCTACGGCTCGCAGCTGTCCGCCACGCGCCGCCGTACCCACGCGGCGATCGCCGCAGCCCTGCAAGGGCTCGAGCCCGACCGCCTCGACGAGCACGCAGCCCTGATCGCCCACCACTTCGAGGCGGCGAGCGAGCCGCTGTACGCGTCCCGCTGGCATGCGCGCGCCGCGGTCTGGGCGGGCTTCAACGACCCCGCAGCAGCGCGGGGTCACTGGCAGCGGGTGCGTGAGCTCGACCCCGAGCTGCCCGAGAGCGCCGAGGCCGACGCGCTCCGTGCGACCTCCCGTCTGATGCTGATCGCCATCGGCTGGCGCCTCGGCGCTGACGTCGATGAGGCGCGGCGGCTCTTCGAGGAGGGACGGGAGGTCGCCGAGGGGATCGGCGATCGGGCAACGCTTGCGCTGTTGCATGGGGGGCTCGGGGTCGCCCTCGGCACGGGCGGCGGCGGTGTTCCCGAATGGGTCGCGTTTCGCGGATGAGGGCGTCCGCATCGCCGAGGAGGTCGGCGACCCCGCCCTGATCGTGAACGCGCTGGTGGCTGCCGTATACCCCCGCGTTCTCCTCGGTCGCCACGACGAGGCGCTGGAGGGGGCGGATCGGATCCTCGAGCTGACCGCGGGGGACCCTCAGCTTGGCGCGGGCGTGATCGTCGCCAACCCCCGCGCCATGGCAACCTCGTTCCGCGCCCTGCCGCTGATGACCCTTGGGCGCCTCAGGGAAAGCCGGCAGGCGCTGGCCGAGGGTGCGGAGCTCTGCCGGCGCTGGGATCGCGAGTCGCTGGGCTGGACGCATGGCTACCACTGTTTGATGACGGTGTACGGTGCGGAGCCGGCCGGAGCCGACACCGTCACCCACGCCCGGCAGGCAGTGGAGATCGCGGAGGCCCTCGGCGACGCGTTCTCACGCGCCTCTTCCTCCGGGTGGCTCGGGGTGGTCCAGGCGGAGGTCGGCGAGCTCGATCAGGCCGAGCGCTGCTTCGAGCGCAGCCTCGCGCTGATCGCCGAGCGCCGCGCCGGGCTGGAGAACGAGCCGCTGGTGCGCCAGTGGCGGGCCGAGGCGCTCGCGGCGTCGGGCGAGCACGAGCGCGCCGTCGCCGAGGTCGAGCTCGCTCTGCGGCTCACCGAGGAGCGCGGCGTGAGGGCGTATTCCTCCGGGGTCCGCCACTCGCTCGCCGAGATGCTGATCGAGCGCCGCGGGCCGGGCGACGCCGAGCGGGCGGCAACGCTCCTCGAGGAGGCGGACGGGATCGCGCGCGAGGTCGGCGCCCGCCTCGACCTGATCAGGCTCGCGCGGGCTCGCGCCCGGCTCTGCGAGCTGCGCGGCGATCCCGAGGGGCGCAAGCGAGGGCTCAGCGAGGCTCTCGAGCTGGCCCGCCGGATCGACGCCCGGGGCCTGATCGCCGAGCTGGAGGGAGCGGGTATACGGTGATGCAAGCCGTGGTGAGCGCAACCAGCGACCCACTGTCCGGCATCGTCAGCAGCGAGAAGGAGCTCGACTGCTACTCGGGGCTTTATTCGACTCACGCCCGTGTGCTCGAGCCGGCAGATCTGGAGCAGCTGCGCCGTATCTTCGCCTACGCCCGGGAATCCGGGCGTCGCGTGACCCTCCGGGCGGGCGGACACTCGTTCGACGCGCAGTCGCTCGGCGATGACTTGGTCGTATCGATGATGCGGTTCGACGCCATCGAGGTGTTCGCGGACGAGAAGCGGATGCGTGTAGGCGCCGGAGCGACCTGGGGTCGGATCCTCGGGAGCCTCCAGCCCCTCGGGCTGGTGCCGGGGGTGACCGTGACGACCAGGCACGCCACAGCGGGCGGCACGCTGTCAGGCGACTGTCTTTCGAGGTTCTCGCCGGCCTACGGGAAGGAGGGCAGCTGGATCGAGAGCTTCGACCTGCTCACGGCTGGGGGAGAGCTCCTCGTCTGCGCCCGGCCTCGCGAGGGAGTTCCGCCGCCGGCATGGACGCGAGAGGAGCGCGCGTACCGCGGGGTCATCGGAGGCCTGGGATACCTCGGCGCCGTTGTCGCGATCACGTACCGCGTGCTGCCGGTCGGCCAGGCTGACGGCCGGATCGGGGTGCTGACGACCATCCGGAAACACAAGACTTTCGGACGCCTCGCGGCGGACCTCGTGCCGACGGCGAGGAAGACGTTCGAGGAGGTCTCCGACCCAACGGATCCGGCCAAGCACGACGCCATCTCCGCGGCTCTGGATACGCGTGCTGACGGCAACCAGTCCGCGCTGCTCTTTGCCTCGGCCTTCACGACGACGCGCGGCCGTCGGCTCATGCTGCTGTATCGGCCCCACATCGCCATGCGGATCGCCGTCGAGTGGCTGATGAGGGTGCGGGCTCTCTCCGGGCCCCTGTGGCGCTTCTGCTTCCGCTTTCTGTACCGCGACGGTGAGAAGTACATCGACGACCTCGAGGGCTTCACGTTCTTCATGGACGGCAACGTGCGCGCGAAGGGCGTCGCCAAGCGCTTCGGCGTGACCCTGCGCATGGTCCAGCAGACGTTCGTTGTCCCCAGCGCTCGGGGGGCGGCAGGAGGCTGGAACCGGGCGCAGGACGACCTGGTCGAGTGGCTCGAGTTCGCACACGGCTTCTTCCTCGAGCGCGAGCTCACGCCGACGGTCCAGGACGTCCTCTTCCTGCCGAAGGACTTCCCCTTCCCCTTCCTGTTGTCCGCCAGCGCTGACCTGGCCGGGTTCGCCGTGAGCTATGCGTTCGAGACATCGGACGAAGACGAGATCGAGCGTGTGAAGGTGGCCTTCAGCGACCTGGCGGATGTTCTCTGGGAGAAGTTCGGAGGCCGCGTCTACTTGGTGAAGAACGTGTGCGCCAAGCAAGGAACGCTGGCGACGATGTACGGCGACAATGCGATCGAGTTCCTCGGCCTCAAGGGCGAGCTCGATCCGGGTTGGGTCTTGCGGAACGCTTTCCTCGACCGCACGTTTGGGCACCTCCAGCGCCATGCCGGCCAGTCCAGAGGCGCGGAGCGGTAAGTTCTGAACGGCACGACCCACCGAGGAGGGTGAGATGCACAACCCGCTGCGGTCAGAGCGAGACGTCTTTCGAGCGGTTGTGGTGATCGGCATCGGAGCGGGCGCGGTGATCGCGCTCACGCTCCTCACCCGTCCCGCCTTCGGGGCGGTGCTCTTTGCGGCCTTGGTCGGCCTGGGGATCGGGGTTCTGTGGCGACGAGCGCGAGGCACGCTGCCGCGCCAGGCCGAGGTGGTGCGGGATGCCGACGACGCCCACCGCGTGATCGTGATGGCCAACCAGACGGTGGGGGGCCATGCGCTGCTGGAGGAGATCCAGAGCCGCTGCAAGGGACGGAAGAGCGAGATCCTCGTGGTCGTGCCCGCGCTGACCAGCTCCCCACTCGAGCACTGGGTCTCGGACGTCGACGCGGCGATCGCCGAGGCCAGGCAGCGGCTCGAGGACTCGCTGCGGACGATGCAGTCGGCCGGCCTGAACGCGCGCGGCGACGTCGGCGACCATCATGAGCCGAACGCGGCGCTGGAGGACGCCTTGCGCTATTTCGCCGCCGACGAGGTGATCATCTCGACCCACCCGCCCCAGAAGTCCAGGTGGCTCGAGCGGGGGGTGGTCGAACGGGCGCGCCGCGAGGTGCCGCTGCCGATCACCCACGTGGTCGTCGACCTCGAGGCGGAGGCGGCCGGTGCTCCCGGGCCGGCAGAGACGGCGGCCTGATCCAGGCTGGCTCGGCTACTTCTGCTTGCCGCCCTGCGGACCCGAGTACTCGAGCAGGAACTGGACCAGGGCATTGAGCTCCTGCGGGCTGATCAGCTGTTCGAAGTTCTTGGGCATGACGTCGGGGTAACCCTGGGTGAGCTCGGCGCTGGGGTCGACGATCGACTTCTTGACCGCAGCCGCGCTCTGGCCCGGGATCACCTGGTCGAGATCGGGGCCCGTGGTGCCGGACGCGTCGGCCGCCTTCATGGTGTGGCAGCCGGAGCACTGGTTGTTGGCGAACACCGGCGCCCCCGGATCGTCGGGCAGCTGGGGCCCCTCGATTCCCGGCGCGCCCGCGACGCTGGCCACGTAGCGCGCCACGTCCTCGAGGTCCTCTCCGGTGACCAGGTTGGCGGGCATGGAGACACTCGGGTTGTCGGTGCTCGGCCGAGGATTCTCGACCTGGGCCTTGACCACCCCGGCGATCGTGTCGGAATCCATGCCGGAGGCGCGCGCCTCGGCGAAGGCGGCGTCGAGATCCGGGCCCTGAAGGGCGCCGGTGCTGCCCGAATCCTTGAGCGCGTGACAGCTCGCGCACTTGCTCGTGAACAGCTGCTGCCCGCGCTCGACGTCGCCGCTCTCCGCGACCCCGCACCCGGACGCGGCCAGCACCGCGATTCCGGAGAGCGCAAGGGCCGCGCGGCGCGCTGCTCGCCGGGACATGGGCATCCGTCTCGCCACGAGGCCGGATCCTATCGTCGGCGTGCGGCGCCCAGCGGCCCTGACTCAGCAGCTCGCCGCCGCAAGCGCCGCGCCGGAACCTGCGGCGGAGCACTTGGCGGCCGGGGCGCTTTCAGCTAGGGTTGACTCAATACGCACTAGTGGTGTCGCCTTGGGGGTGCGCTGAATGGAAGTACGGGAAGGCATGTCGAACGTGGTCCTCACTCTGGGTCCCGGCCACACCCTGCGCGACGCGGCGACGCGCATGACCGAGAAGGGGGTGGGGGCTGCCGTGGTGATCGACGAGGAGTCCCCCGGGCCGCGGATCATCAGCGAGCGCGACATCCTCAACTCGCTCGGCAAGGGCGAGGACCCCGATTCGGAGTCGGTCGGCGACCACATGAGCGACATGCTGATCTCCGCGGCGCCCGACTGGAGCCTCGAGCGCGCCGCGGTGGAGATGGCGAAGCGCCACATCCGCCACCTGGTGGTGGTCGAGGGCGCAGAGCTCGTCGGCATCCTCTCGATGCGCGACATCGTGCGCGTCTGGACGTCGGAGGGCGCGACCTCGGGGATGACGTCCCCCGAGAGCGAGGCGACCGCGGCGTAGCGCGGGTCGCGACTGGAACGGCCTAGGAGTCGCGCTCGCCGCGCCGCAGCGGCACGGCCGGCAGGACGGCGGAGGTCAGGCGCTGCTGGCGGGGAAGCCGCGCGACCTGGTCCCCGGTATCGCGGAGCCAGGCCCAAAGCGAGGCAAGCAGGACGACCGCGCCGGCGACCGCGTAGGGCACGCCGGCGAACAGGCCGACGAGCACGCCGGCGAGGCCGGCGGCGGCGAGCACCGGTAGCCAGGAAGGGGCCGGCACGTAGACCAACTCCGAGGGCTGCGGGTGGCTGGCGACCGTCGCTCATCGCTAGGTCAGGTAGAAGACCGTGATCGAAGAAGCTGAGGCCGAAGAAGAACAGCGCCAATCCGGCCGCGAGCAGCCCCACCGTCAAATTCCGCTGCGCAAGCCTCCGGTCCATCGCGCTCTTCTATCACAGTCCCGCCACGACCTCGGGGCCTGTCTCCGTTAGCACGAACGTTTCCTCGGCCTTGGCGCCGGTGACCGACGGGTTCCAGGCGAAGGCCATCCCGGTCTCGATCCGTTGGGTTGTGTGGGGCGTGGCGATTACCTCGCGCGACGCATATCCGGTGATCCCGCCCTGGTGATGAAGGCGCCACTCGTCCGGGTAGCCGACCTCCCGCGTAGAAGCGCCGGCAGTCCTCGAAGGCGCCGGCGAGGGTGCGTCCTGGCTGGGTCGCCTCGATCGCGCATGCGCGTCAGGATCTCCCCGCAGGCTGCGAGCCGGCTCTCGAAGCTCCCCGGCGGGCGTCTCGAGCTCGACGATTCGAGTCACGTTCGCGTACAGGCCCCCGCGGACCGCCGAGATCGCCAGCAGGGCCCGTTCTCTGGACGACTTTCGCGCTTGGTATCGGATGACGGAACTGCTCGATCCGCTGGTCGGCTCCCACGAGCAGCACGGTCGCGATCAGCCCGCGCCTCCGGCACGCCGCTGCGAGCTCGGCCGCCAGGTCCGGCTCGGAGACGCCGGGTTCGACCTTGGCGGCAGCGTCGTCGATCGCCCCGGTGGCATCGGCGCCGACGCCACGAAGCCGGTCGATCGCGTCCGGATCCAGGACGCGGCGATGTGCGGCCACCTGCTCGCCGACGTCGGTCGCCCCAGCGATCGGCACGTCCGCCCCCAGGGGCCCGTCGACGCCGAGCTGGCGGAGGATCGCTCCCGCGTCCTCTGCGTCAGCCTCATGCCATGGGCGCTCGATCACCTCCGCCCACGGAACCTGCTCGGCCCGCATGCGCGGCCCCGACATCGTGCTCGCCAGGACGAGCTCCGTCGCGGGCGTGACCACGACGTCGGCCACGCCCAGCGGGTTCGCTCGCTCGACGCTGCTGTCCGCCCCGCCCGTGTACCAGGCGAAGTTTGCGCAGCGGCGAAGCAGCACCGCCCCGAGGCGCCGGCGGTCGATCAGCTCGAGAAGCCGCTCACGACGCGCGCGCCGGCCTTCGGCGACGCTGGGGCCTCGAGCCTCGTCATTGCCGCTGACCGTGCCGCGACGCCTTCGGCGCGGCTCCGTCAGCACGGCCTCCTGAGCTGGCCTTCATAGGGTCCACGTCCCGTCATGCACGCCGCCCCACAGCGTGCCCCCAGCATCACGCGCCTCCTTGGGTGAACGTCCCTCGCCCAGCCCGTAGGTCAGGCCGGCGGCGAAGGAGTCGCCCGCACCGTAAGCGTCCACCGGGGGACCGGGCAGCGGGGCAGCCGTCCACCTGCTGCTGCGCCCGTCGGCCGTCAGCAGCGAGCCCCCCGCCGCGCCGGTCGTCCGCGCGACGAGCAAAGGCGACGGGTGGATATCGCCAGGCGTGTAACGCTCGCCCTCATCCTTGGCGCTCGACACCAACGCGTCGAGCTGGACTCCGGCCTCCGCCAGCGCATCCATCGCGCGCACGGTGGAGACGAGCTTCCGCGCTGCCCGCGCCATCCGCACCGCGCCTGGGTCGCCAGCCGTGAAGTAGACGGCATCGACGCCGTCGAGATCGGTCCACGGCAGGGGATCGTCCCCGTGCGGACCCGAGGCGGTCGCCGATCACCGTGATCGTGCGTTCGGCGTTGGCGTCCATGTGGACGAACGCTCGCCGTTGCGGCTCGTGGCGCCATGCAGCCTCGACCTGGACGTCCAGCGCTTCCAGCTCTCGCTTCGCCCGATGTCCCAGGGCGTCGTCGCCGAGTGCGGTGAGGAACAAGCACTCGCCCGCCAGTCGCGCGAGCTGCACCGCCGCGACGGCACCGCCCCCTCCGGGTTCCTCCCAGGCCTCGAGCGTGTGCACGATCTCACCCGGCGCCGGGACGCGCTCGACCCGTGCGAGCTCGATCCACTCCACGTGCCCGACGACGGCGACGCGCATTCGCTTCCTAGTCTCACACCTTTGGGGTACACCCGTTTCGGGCGATGTAGCGTTCCGTGTCGTGGCCGACGATCGGCGTGGCGAATCCAAGCGAAACGCCGCCGACTTGGTCACCCGGATGACGAACACCGAGCGCTCGCAAGGGACATCCCGACGTCGACGTATCGGCCGCCGAGTTCCAGGCCCTCTTCGACGCAGTCTCCAACTGGGGCCGCTGGGGAGAACGCGACGAGCGCGGGGCGCTTCCCACTACCTCACCGCCGATCGGATCGCCGCCGCCGCTCGGCTGGCCCGCAGCGGGGCAACGGTGACGCTCAGCCAACCGCTGATGACAGAGGCGCGCATCGACAACCCCTCTCCCGCGGACCACCACATGACGATGTTGACCGACGTCGACATCGGATCGGGGATGGGCGCTTCGCCAAGGACTACGTCGGCCTCGATTACCACAACCCCGGGCACACTCACATCGACGCCCTCTGCCACGTGGCGTTCGACGGGTCTCTCTACGGTGGGCAACCTGACACGCTCGGTCACCGCCTCGAGGCGCCGAGACCGGATTCGATCGAGATTCTCAAGGACGGCCTCGTCGGCCGCGGGGTGCTGCTGGACATCCCGCGCCTGCGGGGCGTGCCGTGGCTCGAGCCCGGGCGAGCACGTGTTCCGAGAGGACCTCGAAGCGGCGGAGCGCGGAGCAGGGGGTCGCGGGTCGCGGCCGGGCGACATCCTGCTGGTCCGCACCGGTCACGCTCGCGCCGTCGCCGGAGCTCGAGCCGTGGGACACCGACGAAGGCCCGGGCCGGGCCTGCATCCCGACCGCCGCTCGCTTCCTGGCGAGCGGCGCGTCGCCGCGCTGGGGTCGGACGGCAACAACGACACCGCCCCGAGCACCACCGAGGGGAGTCGACTTCCCCGATCCACGTGCTCGCGATCAATGCCATGGGGCATCCACCTGCTCGACTACCTGCAGTTCGAGGATCTCGTCCGGCGATGCGAGGAAGAGGGCCGCTGGGAGTTCCTGTTCGCCGCCGCTCCGCTGCGAATCGTCGGCGGGACTGGATCGCCGCTCAATCCGATCGCTATCTTTTGACGAATTCCGTGGCGCTGGGGGGCCGAGGAACTCCTAAGCTGGCGGCCTGATGCTCCATCTGAGGGTCTTCGCTCCTTCCGCCCCGCTGACCCAAATCGCGGAGCTTCTCGAGGAGCGTGGCGAGACGAGGAATGTGGTGGTCGCCCAGGGGGTGCGCCCCGGGCATGCGCTGCTTACCGCGGAGGTCAGCCCGGGGTCGGCCGACGCGGTGCTCGAGTTCGTGGTCAGCCGGGGGGTGCCGCCCGAGGACATCGCGATCGCGCGGCTGGACGAGATCGGGCCGATCGCCCCGGGGCGCACCGGCGCCAGCCTGATCTGGGCCGACGTTCTCGGCCAGGCTCACCGGAACGCCCGACCGGTCGCCCGCTATCTCGCCTTCATGATCATCGCGGGAGTCATCGCGGGCTTCGGCGTCGTCCAGGCGAACACGATTCTGATCGTCGGCGCGATGGCGGTGAGTCCCGACACGCTTCCGATCGCCGCCGCCTGCGTCGGCCTGGCGGGCCGCCGTGCACGCCTCGCTTGGCGCGCGCTCGCGACCCTCGGCGTCGGGCTCGGCTGCCACCTGCGTCACGGCCTTGGTGATTGCCGTCGGCCTCGACCTGTTCGACCTGCTTCCCTCGGGCTTCGATGTCGGCGAGTCGGCGCTCTCCGGCCTGACGACCGTCAACTCCGCGACCATCGGGGTGGCTCTCGCCGCAGGCGTCGCCTGCATGCTGGCGCTCGAGACGCGGGCCAGCTCGGCCGTGGGCGTGGGGATCTCGATCACCACGATCCCGGCCGCCGCCTATGTCGGCGTGGCTGCAGGCGTGGGCGAGGCGGGCAAGGCGTGGGGCGCCTTCGCCGTGCTGGCGGTCAACGTGTCCATGTTGCTGGTGGCTGGGACGATGACTCTCGTGATCCAGCGGTGGCTCGCGGGCAGGCGGCGACTGGCCTGACGGATCAGCTCCCGGGCGGCCGGAGCGGCTGCGGAGCTTCGGCCTCACCCTCGAGCATGCTGCGCTGGGCGAGGGTGTAGAGGAAGCCCAGCGCCGGCAGGACGACGACAACCGCGACGCCGAACACGATCAGCACCACGGTCAGCGTCTCGCTTGCCGCGGCGCCGTCGGAGATCGTCAGCGTCTGCGGCAGCAGATACGGGTACTGGGCGACCCCCCAGCCCCAGATCACCGCGACGACCGCGCCCACCGCGAGCGCGCGAGGCCGCGGTGGGCGCCGCGCCGCAGCAGCGCGAGCACGGCGATGCCGCAGACCGCCGAGAGGATCACCAGCGGCAGCGCCTCGCCGACCAGGCCGTCGTAGATGTAGCGCGCGTCGGCGCGGAAGACGAAGATCCCGGCCACCGCGAGCGCGCCGGCCGCGACGGCGGCGACGAGCGCGCGGGCCGTGAAGTAGCGCTCGAGGTCGGGGTCGCCGGCGCGGCGCGAGTCGCTGACCAGGAACACCGCGGCGAGGTAGGCGCTGGTGGCGACGAACAGGGCGCCCGGTCAGCAGCGAGACCGCGTTCAGCCAGCTCGTGACCGGGTCTCCCTCGGCGTTGCCGAGCGGCACCCGTCCGGAGGCGACCGCGCCGACGACGGTGCCCATGAAGAACGGGCGTCAGCAGCGACGAGAGCCCGAAGCCCGCTCGGCGAGCCTGCCGCTCACGGAGCGCTGGGCGCCAGCCGGTGGAAGGCGAACCCCGCGCCCCGCAGCACGATCCCGAGCGCGGCGAGGCTGAGCGGGATGAACAGCGTCGAGAAGATCGCTGCGAAGGCGACCGAGAACGCGGTCCAGAGCACGACCAGCACGAAGATCAGCCAGACGTGGTTCGCCTCCCAGACCGGGCCGATCGCCCAGTCGATCAGCGCCCGCGCCCGCTTGCCGCGCTCGCCGCCTGCCCGCGAACAGCGACCAGAAGCCCGCGCCGAAGTCGGCGCCGCCGAAGACCGCGTAGAGCGTGGCGCCGACCCAGAGCACGCCGGCGACGGCGTCGGCGGTGCTCACTTCGAGCCCCCGGCGGTCGGGGCGGTCGCGGCGGGGCGCCGCTCGCTGGGCCCGTAGGGAACCTCGTCGTCGGCGATCCCCTCGCCGCCAGCGGCGCGCCATCGAGCGCAGGATGAGGATCGTCGCGATGCCCAGGGCGGCGTAGAGCACGAGCGCGAGCGCAGAAGGTGACCCAGATCCCGCTGGCGCCGGTCACCGCGTCCTCGGTCCGCATCACCTCGTAGACGATCCAGGGCTGGCGGCCCACCTCGGTCACGATCCAGCCGGCTTCGACGGCCAGGGCAACCGCCACCCCCGAGACCGCCACCGCGCGCAGGAACCACTTCGTCTGCGGGATGTCGCGTTTGCGCCACCAGACGAACCCGAACCAGAGCCCGAGGCAGGATCAGGGCCGATCCGACCCCGACCATGCAGTCGAAGGCCCAGTGCAGCAGCGTGTTGGCCGGCGGCCGGTCCTCGGGCGGGCACGGTGTCGAGGCCGATGACCTCGGTGTCGGTGCTGAAGCCGACCAGCAACGAGTCGAGCCCCGGGATCCCGATCCCGCCCTTGACCCCGTCGTCGGTGCAGCGGCCGCCGAGGTACTCGGTGACGTCGCGTATGGGTGTGCTGCACGCACTCCATCGCCGCGAACTTGATCGGCTGGTCCTTGGCGATCTCGCGCGCCGCCGTGTCGCCGACCGCGAACTGGATCGGCGCCAGGATGCAGCCGACCGTCAGCGGGATCAGCAGGCCGAGGCGGTGATGGCGGTCGCGCCGGCCCCGCAGCATCCCGACCGCGTAGACCGAGGCGACCAGGAAGCAGGTGACCAGGTAGGCGGCCAGGATCATGTGCGGGACCTCGTAGGGGACCGCGGGGTTGAAGATCACCTTCGAGCGGGTCGACGTCGGTGACGCGCGCCGTCGGCGCCGAGCGTGAAGCCCTGCGGCTGGTTCATCCAGGAGTTGACGGCGACCACCGAGAAGGCGCCGCCGATCCCGCAGATCGCGACCGGGACGCCGGTCCAGAAGTGCTTCCCACCCGGAGAGCCGCTTCCAGCCGAAGATGTAGATCGTCAGGAAGATCGCCTCGAGGAAGAAGAAGATCCCCTCGATCGTGAACAGCACCCCGAACACCTCGCCGAAGCGCTCGGTGAACTCGGGCCACAGCAGCCCGAACTCGAACGAGAGCACGGTGCCGGTCACCGCGCCGACCGCGAAGGTCACCGCGGCGACCTTCGACCAGCGCTGGGCCAGCTCCAGCGCGACCGGGTCCTTGCGGCGCAGCCCGATGTAGTTGGCGATCAGCATCATCGCCGGGAAGCCGACGCCGAGGCAGGCGAGGATGATGTGGAAGCCGAGCGTGAACGCCATCTGGCTGCGCGCGGGCAGCAGCTCGCGAGGACGCCGCGAGCGTTGTCAGGCCGTCGGCTAGCGAAGGTGCCGCTCCCGGCATCTCGGCTTCATCGGGCGACGCCCGCTCCTCGTCCGGCGAGCCCGTCCTCGAGGACCCAACTCTCCCGGGTGCCGAACCGTGTCGCGGCCCACGTGCTCAGCACTCGCAGGCGCCGGCCGCGCACGCCGCTGAGGTAGGTGAGATGGATCCCCAGGTACATCGCGAAGGCGGGGCGGCCGGAGAGCTCCACGCCCCTGACCTGGCAGACGGCCTTCCCGCGTCCGATCACGGCGAGGGCTCCCTTGTCGAGGTACTTGAACGGGGTCGATGGTCCGGGATGGCCGCGGCGAATCGCCCGCGCCACGTGATGCGCTTGCTGAATCGCGGTCGTCGCCAGGCCCGGAAGAGGCTTGCCGTCGGGTCCGGGATGTGCTGCCATGTCGCCGATCGCGGAGATCTCGGGATGACCGGGGACCGTGCAGTCGGAGCCGACCTCGATGCGCCCGCCCCGGTCGGTGTCCGCCCCGGTGGCCTTGGCGAGGACACCGGTCAGACCGGCCGCCCGGACGCCGGCCGCCCAGATCACCGTCCTCGAGGCGATGCGCTCCTCGCCCTCACCCGTCTTGACCGTCAGCCCCCGGTCGTCGATCGCCGTCGCCAGGGCGTGCTCGCGGACCGTGACGCCCAGCTCGGCCAGCCCGCGTCGCGGTCTTCGCCGAGAGCTTCTCGCTGAAGGCCGGCACGACGCGATCGCCGGCGTCGACCAGGATCACGCGGGCCCTCGAAGTGTCGATCCGCGAGAACTCGCCGCTTCAGCGTCGTACGGGCGAGAATCGCGAGCTGGCCCGCGATCTCGACCCCGGTGGGCCCGCCGCCGACGACCACGAAGGTCAGCAATTCGTCCCGTAGGGCCGAATCGGTGGCCCGCTCGGCCTCCTCGAAGGCCGAGACGATGCGCTCGCGCAGCGCGACGGCGTCGCGAAGCGTCTTCAGCCCGAACGAGGGCTTCGCCCACTCGTCATTGCCGAAGTAGGAGGTCTCCGCGCCGCAGGCGACCACCAGGCTGTCGTAGTCGAGTGGCTCGGCCCGATCGAGGATCACCCGGCGCCGCTCGACGTCGAGGTCGGTCACCTCCGCCATCAGGACGCTCGCATTCGGGTGCCGTCTCAGATGCCCGCGGATCGCCGACGCGCAATCGCCCTCGGACAGCCCGCCCGCCGCCACCTGGTAGAGCAGCGGCTGGAACAGGTGGTGGTTGGTGCGGTCCACCAGCGTCACGTCGGCGTTGGCGCGCCGCAGCTCGCGAGCTACGGTCAGCCCCCCGAAGCCGCCGCCGATGACGACGACGCGCCGGCGCCCGCCGACTGCCTCAGCCGTCACCAGCGGTCTCCCGCTGGATCGCCGGCTGCGCCCATCCGCTCGAGCAGATGGTCGCCGACGCGGAGCGCGTTCGCCATCGCGGTCAGCGCCGGGTTGACCGCGCCGATGCTGGGGAAGATGCTCGTGTCGACGACGTAGAGGTTGTCGAGCTCGTGCGCCTTGCAGTCGACGTCGAGCACCGAGCTGGCCGGATCGGTGCCGAAGCGGCAGGTGCCGGCCTGGTGCGCGCAGCCGGCGACCGGGATGTCGTTCTTCATGTAGGCGTGCTTGCGTGAACAGGTGATCCGAGTGCATGCCGAGGTGGCCGAGCATCGACTTGAGCTTGTCGATACAGCCGCTTCTTCGCGGTCGCGTTCGTCTCCGTGTAGCTCAGCGTGAGCTTGCCGTCGCGGTCGACGAGGCCCGGTTGTCGGGACTTGGCAGGTCCTCGGTCGAGAGCCAGAAGTCGACCGCGTGACGGGCGACCCGTTCGAGCGTCCACTCCGGCGCCAGCTTCGTCTCCCCCGGCTTCTCGCCCCTGAACATCGGGGCCTGGGACTTGCCGACCATCTGGATGTTGCCGAGCGGGTAGTCGAAGTCGTCGCTTCCGAAGTAGAAGTCGTTCAGCCCGAGCGTCTTCTGGAAGATCGTCGGGTTCTCCTCGTGCGACAGCGCCAGCACCGCCACGCTGTCGTGGAACATGAAGTTGCGACCGACCTGGTCGGAGCCGTTGGCGAGGCCGTTGGGATGCTTGTCGCTCGCCGAAAGCTGAAGCAGCTTGGCCGAGTTGGCGGCCCCGCACGAGACGACCACGATGTCGCCGGCGAACCTCTCCGTCTCGCCCTCGCGCTCGACCACGACCTCGGTGACCGCGGTGCCCGACTCGTTCGTCTCGAGCCTGACGGCCTTCGCGTTTGTGAGCAGGGTGACGTTCGGGTGCTCGAGCGCCGGCCGCACCGCGAGGACCTCGGCGTCGGACTTGGCGTGCACCAGGCACGGAAAGCCGTCGCAGTCGGGCAGCGGACGCAGCGGCTGTAGGGCATGTTGTCCTCGTTCGAGCATGATCCCGCAGGGCGCGTGGAACGGATGGTGGCCGGCGGCCTCGAGGTCGTCCGAGAGCTGCTGGATCCGCGGCTCGTGGGAGACCGCGGGGAACGGATAGGGCGCGCTGGCCGGCGGCTCGGTCGGGTCCTCGCCCCGCGCGCCGTGCACCTGATAGAGCTGCTCGGCCTGGGTGTAGTAGGGCTCGAGCTCGTCGTAGGAGATCGGCCAGGCCGGCGAGACGCCGTCGTGATGGCGAAGCTCGCCGAAGTCCTCCTCGCGCAGGCGATAGAGCGCCGCCCCGTAGAGCTTCGTGGCGCCGCCGACGAAGTAGTGCACCTGCGGCTGGAACGGCTTGCCGTCGGCGTCGTACCAGGTCTCCGGCGAGACGTAGCGGTTGCTCGACGAACACGTCCTGCGCGAGCCAGTTCTGCGGCTCGCGCGGGAGCCAGTCGCCGCGCTCGAGCAGCAGGATCCGCTTGCCCGAGGGAGCGAGGCGGTGGACGAGCGTGCCGCCGCCGGCCCCGCTGCCGATCACGATCACGTCGTAGGAGTCCACTACGCAGAGCTCCTCCAGCCGCTCGACGAGGATGATCCTCGCGGCCGCCTCGATCAGCGCCAGATGCGAGAAGGCCTGCGGGAAGTTGCCCAGGTGCCTGCCGGTGCTCGGTGTCGAACTCCTCCGCGTAGAGTCCGAGCGGCGAGCGCGACGCTCAGCAGCTTCTCCATCAGGTCGCGCGCGCGCTGCTGCTCTCCGACGATCGCCAGCGCCGAGACGAGCCAGAAGGAGCAGATCAGGAAGCTGCCCTCCTTGCCCGACAGGCCGTCGTCGGTCTCGTCGGTGCGGTAGCGCAGCACGAATCCATCCTCGGTGAGGTCGTCGGCGATCGCGAGCACGGACTTGCGCAGCGTCTCGTCCTCTGGCGGCAGGAAGCCGAAGATCGCCGCCAGCAGCGTCGATGCGTCGAGCGCTTCTGTGTCGTAGTGCTGCCTGAGCACGCCGCCGGTGGCGCCGTGCTCGAGGATGTCGGCCTTGATCTCGTCAGCGGTGCTCGCGCCACGCCTTCTCGCAGCTCCTTGTCGCCGCCGATTGCGGCCAGCTTCGATGCCCGGTCCAGCGCCACCCAGCACATCAGCTTCGACGACACATAGTGCTGCGGCTTGCCGCGAGCCTCCCAGATTCCCTGGTCGGGTTGCTTCCAGACCTTTGTCGCGCACTCGGCCTGCGCCTGGACGATCGGCCACAGCCGCCTCGGCAGGCGCTCTGAGCGGCGCGTGTGCAGCAGGATCGAGTCGAGCACCGCGCCGAAGACGTCGTTCTGGCGCTGGTCGAAGGCGCCGTTTCCGACCCGCACCGGGGCTGGCGCCCGCGTAGCCGGAGAGGTCGTCCCTGGTCGACTCGGTGAGGTCGCGCCGGCCGTCGATCCCGTACATGATCTGCAGCGCGCCGTCCTCGTTGGCCTCGAGGTCGGCGACGAACTGCATGAACTCCTCCGCCTCCCAGTCGAGGTTCAGGTAGTGCAGCGCCTGAAGGGTGAAGGTCGAGTCCCGCATCCAGGTGTAGCGGTAGTCCCAGTTTCGCTCGCCCCCCGGCGTCTCCGGCAGCGAGGTGGTGAGCGCCGCGACCGTCGCCCCGGTCGGCATGTAGGTCAGGCCCTTGATCGCGAGTGCCGAGCGTTGGATCGACTCGCGCCACCGGTGGTCGGGTATGCGGGCGGCTGCGTACCAATTGCGCCAGAAGCGGGTCGTAGCGGCGAGCCGGGCATTGGCCTCGTCGATGTTCTGCGGCGACGCCAGGTCCTCCGCCCACGACAGCGAGCAGTACGCCTGCTCCCCCTGCTTGAGGGTGTGCCGGGCGCGGACCGAGTCGCCCTCTATGCCCAGCGCCATGTCAGTTGCAAGACGGATCGTCACGTCCCGCGCCGCTCGCGTCGGCGGTGTGTCGGTCGGTCGTTCACCAGCGCCCACTCGGCGGGGGCGCGGCCGTAGTCGAAGTTGGGCTCGCAGACCAACTCGATGTCCACGCTGCCCTCGAGGCAGTGGACGGTGCGCACGAGCATGTGGTCGCCGTCGTCGTCGGGCGGCGGCCGGGTGTGGGGGGTGACCTGGTCCTCCCCCCGCCTGGGCCCCATGGTCAGCGCGTCGCGGACCACGACCCACCCCGTCGGCGCGTGCCAGGTGGTTACGAGGATGTTCGTCCCATGCTCGTATTGCCGACCCGCCGGCACGTTGATCCCGAACGGCCCCAGCCGGAAGGCGCCGGCCTGGCGGTCGAGCAGGGTGCCGAACACGCTCGGCGAGTCGAAACGCGGGACGCAGAGCCAGTCGATCCCCCCGTCGGGCGCAACCAGGGCGCCCGTGTGGCAGTTGGAGAGGAAGGCGTAGTCGGCGATCGGTGGGAACGGCGAAGGGGCAGCGGCGCTCTGGGGCATGGTGTCCGAGCCTCGGCGGCCGCTCCTTGGAGCCCTTCGTGCCGGAGCGCTTCTTGCTCTGCGGCTCACGACGCGAGTCCACGGGCCGTGCCAGCTGCCGTGGCCGGCTACGAGATCATCGGCGGCCTTCGGGCCCCACGACCCTTCTCGTAGCGGTGGACCGGCGGGGCGCTCGAGCAGCGGCTGCATGATCCGCCACGTCTCCTCGACGCTGTCCTGGCGGGTGAAGCGCGTGCTGTCGCCGACATCGCCGCGTGGAGCAGCACCTCATAGGGCGTCGGGCCCTCGCCCCCCTGCTCGCGCGAACTCCATGTCGAGGTTGATTTGCTCCGGCTCCGATAGTCGCTGCGCTGGGCGTCGACGAGCAAGCCTGATTCCGGTCGAGGGATCGAGCTTGATCACCAGCTGGTTCGGCTCGGGCCGGATGCGCCCCGGTGGTCGGAGTAGCCAGCCGAGGCGGGTGCTCGAAGACGAGCCGTACCTCGGTCTGGGTGACCGGCAGGCACTTGCCGGTCCGAATGAAGAAGGGCACGCCCGCCCAGCGCCAGTTGTCGATCTCGAGGCGCAGGGCCGCGTAGGTCTCGGTGGTCGAGTCCTCGGCGACGCCGTCGATCTCTCGATAGCCCTCGTACTGCCCGCGCACGTAGTGAGCGGGGTCGGCGGCCGGCATCGCGCGCGAACAGCGCCACATGCGCGTCCTTGAGGGTCTGCGGCGCGGCCTCGGGCAGGCGCCTCCATCGCGGCGGCGGCGACCACCTGCATCAGGTGGTTGACGACCACGTCTCGAGAGCGCGCCCACCGGGTCGTAGAAGTGGCCGCGATCCTCAACCCCGAAGCCCTCCGCCATCGTGATCTGCACCGAGGCGAGTGGTTTCGGTTCCAGACCGGCTCGAACATCGCGTTCGCGAACCGGAGGTAGAGGATCTCCACGAGGCCCATCTTCCCGAGGAAGTGGTCGATCCGGTAGAGCTGTGACTCGTCGATGTACTCGTGGAGCTCCTCGGCGAGTGCGCGGGCGGAATCGAGGTCGTGGCCGAACGGCTTCTCCACGACGACGCGACGCCTGCTTGGTGCAGTCCCGCCTCGGCGAGCCCCTTGACAACCGTCCCGAACAGAAACGGCGGGATCTCGAGGTAGAAGACCGGGCTGCTTGCATCCTTGATCTCCTCGCCACTCGCTCGAAGGTCGCTGCGTCCGAGAAGTCGCCGGCGACGTAGGAGAAGCGCGTTGGCGAGCCGGTGAAGACCTTCGTCGTTCGATCGTCTCGCCGGTACCCTCGATCGAGGTGCGCGCTCGCTCGCGAAGGTCGTCGACCGTCCAGTCGTCGACCGCGACGCCCACGATCGGACAGTCCAGCAGGCCGCGCTGCTCGAGCCGATAGAGCGAGTGGAAGGTCATCACCTTGGCCAGGTCGCCGGTGATCCCGAAGACGACGAACACGTCCGCCGGCTGAGGATCCGTCCCGCCGTGGGTCGCAGCCGACCGCCTAGCCGTGGTGGTCATGGATTCCTTTCCGCTTGGACTGACCAAAGCGACAACTCTAGTCTCAGGTTCTATTCGCTGTCCGTACGCGGGAGGTGTACATCCGTTGATCGGCGGAGGCGAGGTGGAAGGACGCCGTCGACCTATGCCTGCGCTTTGCCCGCACGCGCCCCCCTAGTCCCACACCTCTGGTGAATCGACTACCGCTGGTCCTCGTCGCCCGCCGCCTGGTGCCGGCCGGCCTTGAGCGCCTGGCGGCGGATTAGCCCGGCCGAAGTGCCTCAATCATCGAGGCCCGTGGGCGACGCCGGCATCCCTATCCCCTCGTCCGCCCAGCCCGAGCGAGAATCGAGCTGACGCGCGGCCCTGATCGCCGCGCGGCCGAGCACGTTGGCGTAGGTGGGGAAGGAGAAGGGAACCAGGGCGAGCTGCTCGACCTTCATGCCGGACGCCACCGCGATGGCCGCCAGTTGGGCGAGCTCGACGGCCCGCTCACCCACGATGCCAGCCGAGGATGCTGTGATGCTCTCGCTCGGCGACGAGCTTGCAGAACCCCGTGGGGCGACCGTCGATGATCGGGCGCGGCACTGAGTCGAAGGGCTCTGTGGCAACGACAACGTCATACGTCTCGCGGGCGGTTGCCTCGGTGAGCCCGACAGAGGCATATTCGGGGTCTGTGAAGCTGCCGAGCGGGCTGACTTCCGCAGGAGGGCGTCTGCGTGCCTCCGAGGATTGCATTGGTGGCGGCGAGGTAGGCCTCGCGCGCGGCCTCGTGGACCACCATCAGGTGCCCGGTGACGTCTCCGGCGGCGTAGATGCCCGGCGCGGTCGTGCGGAGGTCGGAATCCACCTTGATGTAGCCGCGCGAATCGGTCTGGACCCCGGCGACGGCCAGATCGAGCCCTTGGGTGTTCGCGATCCAGCCCACCGCGACGACGGCGAGCGTCGCGTCGACATGCGCGTGCGCATCCTTTTCGGGAATACACGAGCCTCACTCCAGCGGGACACGGCTCGAAGCGCTCGATTGTTCCGGCGTGCTCGAGGATTCGCACGCCGGAGGCCTGTAGCGCCGTGCTCATCGCCGACGCCACCTGCTCGTCCTCGCTCATAAGGATGTGGGGGGCCGCCTCGAACAGGGTGACACTCTTGATCCGAAGGCGTTGAAGATCGAGGCGACCTGGACGCCAGTCGCACCGGCGCCGATCACCAGCAGCGAGTCGGGCAAGGACGCGAGGCGCCACGCGTCGCTGTGGGTGCAGGTCAGCTCGAAACCGGGCACTGCGAGCCGCCGCGACACGCCGCCGGTGCATACGATGACGTTCGCGGCTCGCACTCGCGGTCCGTTGTCGCTCTCGATCACGTGCGGGTCGACGAAGCGGGCGGTTTCGGCATGCTCGTAGATGGTTACGCCGGCCCGCTGGAGCTCGTCGCGCAAGAGCGCGTGCGCGCGCACTTCGCCGGTCACCTCGCGCACGCGAGCGAGCAGACGCCGATAGTCGAGCGTGGGCTCGCCGGCGCTGATGCCGTAACGCGCGAGCTGCCTCGCCTCCCGCATCAGCCGCGCCGCGTGGGCCAAGGTCCGCACCGGGACCGGCCCGTCGTTCGCGGCCATTCCCCCCAGCTCGTCACGCGTGACCAGCGCGGTTCGAGCTCCGAGTTGCCCCGCGCGCAGCGCAGCGACGACGCCCGCGGGCCCGGCGCCGATCACGATCACATCAAAGTCGTCTGTGGGTGCGGAAGGCATTTGGTGGGTTTCCGAGCAGCATCCGGTGCGTCCTTCCGTCCGCGCCTACACAACGCTGTAGCGTCGCACGTCCTGGACCAGATGTGGGAGCGAGGGCCTCGCAAGCGACGGGTAGAGTGACCCTATGGAGGACTGGCCGCGGGCGCTTGCCCACGTCTGACAGGCGGTCTGCGGCATGGGCGACGCCCCAGTCGAGGTCGCGCTGAGCCTGCGGGCGCAGCACGCGCGGAAGGCCCGCTGTGGGACGCGGCTGCGACAGCCCGCTTGTGGTGGGTGGACATCACAGCAGAGCGGGTCCATTGCTCGGATCCGGAGTCCTCTGAGGATCGCTTCTGGACCACCACCGGGCAGCCGGGTGGCGTGGTGCTGGACGACGGGCGACCCAGTGGTGGCAAGCCCGGAGGGCCTGGCCGCACTCGACCCCAGCACAGGGAGGCTGGATCTCGCGCGTTCCGATCAGCAGGACAGGCCCGAGAACCGCGCCAACGACACCAAGGTCGACAGCCGGGGAAGGGTCTGGGTCGGCACAATGGCCTTCGACAAGCGGCCGGGGAACGCGGCGTTGTACCGCGTCGACGGCGGGCACCGGGTGACCCGTATGGTCGACGGCCTGACGATCTCCAACGGGCCCGCGTTCAATGAGCCGCGGGGGCAGCTCTACCTCGCCGACACCGCCCGCTACATCGTGGACGTCTTCGATATGGACTCTGCCACGGGCTCACTCAGCGGTCGCCGCCGGTTCCTCGATCTCAGTCGAGAGCAGCTCTGGCCGGACGGCATGACCGTCGACCGTGAAGGCATGCTGTGGGTCGCCGTGGGACGAGCCGGGGCGGTCCACCGCTACCGCACCGACGGCAAGCTCGACGGCGTCGTCGAGCTGCCCACGTCGAATCCCACCTCGGTGGCCTTTGGTGGCGGCGACGGCGGCGACCTCTACATCGCGACGTCATGGGTCGACTCGGAGCGCCCCGCCGACGAGCCACTAGCGGGCGCAATCTTCCGTTGCCGACCCGGGGTGACGGGCCAGCCCTCGCCGCGCTACCGAGAACATCCACGACGAGCCGAGAAAGGCGCCACCCCATGATCGAGCGCATGATCCTCTTCGGAGCTTCCGGTGATCTGACCAGCCGCTGCCGCCGGGTCCCGCACGATCCTGCCACCGAGGCTGTGGGAGGACATCATCCGATCGGGGTGAACTGCGGGCTAGGGGTCAAGCGCCATGCGGCCTGGAGCCTCAAAGCGACCCAGAGCCATTGTGGCTAGCTCGGCTTCAGCGCCGGCGCCTCGGGCGCCGCCGACCTGCGCAGCGCCAGGCCACGACGGGAAGATCAGCGTCGAGAGGATCGCCGCACCCACAAGGGAGGCAGCGGTGGTAGGCCGCATGTGGCCGGTCTGGGTAGCGATCGTGGTGATCGCGACCACAAGCGGCAGCTGGGTGGCCGAGAAGAAGGCGAGTGCAACTCGCTCTCGCGCGTCCATCACTCCGCGATAGAGCAGCATGGCCGGCAGGCCGCGGACGACGAGGAAAAGCGCCAGGAACATGGGTAGCTTGAGCATCGCACCGGCACTTCCCACGAGCGCGTCGAGGTCAAAGTCCATGCCGCTGGTGACGAAGAAGAAGGGCACCAAGAACCCGAACCCGACCGCGGTCAGCTTCGACTCGAGCGCCTGCACTCTCTCGCCCGCGCAGAGCAGCTCGGGGTGATCATTCCGGCCGACGAAGCCACCCAGCAGGACGTCGAGGCCGAGCTCGGTCGCAAGCGCCACGAGGCTGAAGATCAGGAGGACGGCGAGTCGCACGGCCACCTGGCTGCTCGACTCCAGCGTGCGTTCCATCATCGGCCAGCCGCGCCAGGCGAGGCGCACCGATGACACCGCGATGATCAGCGCCAGGGCCATGAACGCGATCAGGATGGCGGACTCGTGGAGGGGGTGGGTGGTGGAGAGCACGAGCGTGACCAGGAGAATCGGGCCAATTCCCCGACGCCGCCGGCGCCGAGCAGGTAGGTGCCGAACCGGCTGTTCAGTTCCCCGCTGTCGCGTAGCACCGGGATCAACGTCCCGATCGCCGTCGTTGCCATCGCCGACCCCGTGTAGAGGAGCGACAGCACGATTCCCGCCGCGGCCAGGATGCCTCCGACGCCGTATGCAATGGCCAGCGACAGCGCCCAGCCCGAGAGGCCGAGCGCCAGCGGGCGTCCACGGATTCGGTCGAAGTCGATCTCGTAGCCGGCGAAGAAGAACAGCATCCCGAGCCCCAGGTTCGAGAAGAACTGGATGAAGTCGTCGACTTGGGCGATGCCCAGCAGGTCCGGTCCGATCAGGATCCCGAGCAGCAGTTCGACGACCACGACCGGCGGCGCCAGCGGTCGCGGCAGAAGCGCGACCGTAAGCCCCGCGATCGTCGCCGCGCCTACGACGAGCAGGAAGGAGTTGGCATCTACATTGATCACGGGCTGGCCACAGGAATCAGGGACGCCTCGACACCGATGAGGTCGGACGAGAACGAACCGCGCACGCTCAGCCGAGGATCACCCGGTCGGCCGCCATCGCACAGAACAGGACCGCGAGGTAGGCCAACGAGCCGAGGTGAAGGCGAACCGCGGCCCTGCGCGAGGGGCTCAGGGCGAGGTGCACCGCCAGACCGACGAAGCAGGTGCCGAGCGCCAGCGCCGCCGCAAGGTAGAGCGCTCCGAACAGGCCGGTGAAGAACGGCATCACCGAGAATGCCACCAGCGCCAGGCTGTAGGCGAGGATGTGGCGCCGCGTTGTCGCCTCGCCCCGGGCCACCGGCAGCATCGGGATGCCGCTGCGCTCGTAGTCGTCCTTGACCAGCAGGGCCAGGGCCCAGAAGTGGGGAGGCGTCCAGAGGAAGACGCTACTCCCGCAACCGGCATCCAGCGGACCGAGTGCAGGCTCGTAGCTGATGAACCGCACCTCGCCGGGATCGTCTCAGAACGACCAGCGTCGATCGTAGTGATGTGATCCTCTGCCGTCGTACCGAGCCAAACATTGTCATAACCATCGCCCCAATCGGCTGGCAACATCTTGCCGATGTTCTCCGGGCGCTTCGTCAACAGAAGCCAGTCGAGGCTTGCCGTGTTGTGGATCATCTTGAACGATCATCACGAGCACCCTCAGGAGCCTTGTTATCGAACACGTCGGCTAACGAGGCACAAAACACACGTCGCCGGTCTCGCGCTTCGGCTGCCTGACCTGCCCAGCGGTACGGCAGCTTCCAATTCGCTAATGAGGTCCGCTTGCGTGGTGCGTGCGGACCCCAAGTACCGCCGTTCCACTTCCGAAAGTTGTTCTGCGTTTCCGCGTAACAATGATCGCATCCCGGCGACACCTTCTGACAGCCGATCCATGGATTACACGTGTGGTTGGTCCACTCGATTCGCGAGTTTTCTGCCATTTCAATTCTCTCCTTATCGATTTGTATGACTGAGGAGGCATATCAGATCCGGCCCAACATTCCTTTACAAGTTCGATTTCAGAGGGACTCCATTTGATTGCCGATTTTTGCATCCAGTCATTCACTCGATGTGAAAGAAGAAAATTGGATCAAGTTTACTCGATGCAATGCTGCATTTTCAAGTCGAGTATCCTCAATCGCGTCGAGGGGGATTAGCAGGCTTTCGGTCGAGCACATAGCATGAGGCGGGGCCGGCCCGGCCCCGCCCGCTGCTTCCAGCCAGCGAGCGCGGCTTTAGCGAATTTTTTTATCTGCACCAACGCCGCTCTGAGCCGGCGCCTCGCCCTCGATCTCCGGGCGCGATGTTATCGCCCTCGTATGCTTCGGGGCCTTCCCACGCTCCGGTCACGCAGTCGTCGAAGCCATTACTATTTCGATTCCGTGTAAGTTTCGTTCCAGTCGTCGTTGTGCTCGTCGAGTTTTAGCGCCTCCTCGTAAGAGTCTGCCTCGTAGGTCACATGGCGATAGTGCGGCAAGTCGTAGCTGCGCTCAATCGTGAAAGTGCGCTTCGCAGTCATAGCAAATTCTCCAAATCAACCTGTTGGTTTGTATTGCTGGAAAGTTCGGTCTTGGACCAGATCTTGTCGTCGATGCAAAAACTATTCTTCATGTTTTTCAAGTTCATTACTCCAGGACTGCCCTCGCTGCGGACGCAGAAAGCGACCTCCTGAACATCATTTACAAGTATGAGATTCGCCCCTTGAAAATCGGCCCTCCGCGCTTCCCGCCTGCTCGACATCTGCCAGTCAGACTCCATTCGAAAGGCGACATCAAAACGAGTGTGAGATTGGACGCCGCGCATCCCTGCGCGGCGTCCTTCTCCTTTCGCTAGTTTTCGGGGTGCTGTTCCAGTGCCATTTCATACGGCCAGAAACACTCGTTAAGCTTTCTTCGGGATCCAAGGATCAATTTTGGTCATCTTGGAAACATCAGCGCGGTAATGAGCGATGTTTGGAAAACGTTTTGCAACCAACACATAGATTTTATTGCCGTTTGCTCTCGCAACGCGAATGGCTTTCCACCGCTTAACAACGAGCAGAAAGACTTTCATCCGCTCAACTCTCGAAAACATATGCTTGTATTCGCGATCGTTTCGACAAATTTTCTTGTCGACATAATCGAACAATTGTCGGAGCATGAGGATGAACATAACTTTTCATCTTAACCTCCATCGATATGGCGCTCGCGCGCCTATGGAGGTTATTTACAAGTTAAATTTCTCCGCGAAGATCCCACCGCCATAGTCCGCTCCGCACCTAACCCTAAACGCACACTTCCCCCGAGGGGATATAGCCATTACGATGCAGCGTCCGTCAAACGTTCGGAGGAATAATGGCTCACGAAAACGCACTCATTGTTCAAGAGATACAGAAACAATGAAAGACGTGAAAGAGAGAAACTCCGCCCCACCTGATCCTACCGAACTCTCTTTTCCTATCTTCGAAAAGCTTACCGATTGCGTCGGACATTGGAGGAGTACTCACAAGTTCAGTTGAACGACATTTTCAACACGCTAACGAAAAACCTCCATCCGCGGATCCGAACAAAATATCTCTGCGCGTCATCATTGAGCTGACGGCGGGATCTCATGTCACAACCCAAATGAAAGGCAAATATTCTGACGCACTGAACTGCGCCTATATAAGGAAGCAAAATCAAAGGATCTGGCGAAGTTTTTGGTGAACGAAGGGGGATTGAATGAATGCATCAAGAAATACAGCAAGCACAAGAAAAAGGTGGCTAAGCAATAAGCCACCTTTTCTCTTCTGAGTTGTCTGGACACTTCAAGCAAAATCTAACAAACGCAATCGAGTCAAGATATGGCGCACAACTCCGGACTACGTTCGCGTTGCGATCGCTCGATTTGTTTTTTGGCAACGCGGACGATCTCCAGCACCCGTCCCCTCCTGCCACCGTAAGCTCATATAGGCCCAGGCGTTCGAGCTGATGGAACAGCGTGATCCGCTCGCCAGGACGAATAGGACCTCAATTGGCTCTTCGTACCTTTTGCGCTCTCCTTGCGTTCACGATCTCATCGGACCACTCTCCAATTCGGTACGAATGTAGGCGTCTTGAACATGTAGCTAGCTTCTGACCGACCTGATCAACGTGATCGTATTTTCATGCGCACCCGAATCCCGGGTGCAACAGGTCGAAAATTATCGCGCCGCCCGTTAAGACTTGCGATGTGCGTCTTCATCGCTGTTTTCGAAATTCCCCAGCAGATTGCATGCAGATGCCACGATACCCCACCTGATCAGCAAAGCCGAAGCTCCGAGGTACGTTCACGTAATAGCCGGGTTCGAGAACAGTTAGTATAATTTGCCCTCTCAACCCTTCGCGCAGACGGTTGATGAACCAACGGACATCGAGATGACGTTCGTCAGCCGCTACCCAGCACGATGTATCCACCAACGTCACAAAGAACAATTGGCTATCAGCAGCCAGCTCGGTTTCGAAATGAAGCTGCATCTGATTGCAAAGCGCACTTCCCCACTCAATTCTGGCATACGGATTGGCGGCGTTGAACTCGAATGCTGCGCCCTGACGAACGATGGTTCGGTCCATGAAATGGACTGTGCGCCGGTTGTGCGCGCTCTCGAACGCTTTTCGAAGTTGTCTGGCCGCCTCTCGTTCCTGAGATAATAGATTGGATATTTTGAAGATCGACATTTTGCACACTCATCCTTCGTTGATGAGGGTCTTTACATGATCTCAAATCATTCGATTTCACCCGGGCGACGCTCAAGTCCGTGTTTCGAGTGCGCGTTGAGCCAGTTGAGCGACGAGAGTGTGCTTTCAGGCACTCAACTCGTTTGTCCTCTAAGTATTGCTGATTGGTAATTATTCCGTTCGCGAGATGCGCTGACCGGCATTTTTCGACTGTGCATGATGTGCATGGTGTTGGCAACATATTCCCCTCGAGGGGCATCTTGAGGCCAGTCTGAACACCAATGCCGATCCACACGTAGGCGCATACGCTGACAGCATTTATCGACTGTGCATGATGTGCATGGGTGTTGGCGGCGTATTCCCCTGAGGGGCACTTCATGCACACCCTGCACTCCCAAATCCGACACGCACGACGTAGCCTACTTAAAACCTTTGTACCCCCGCGGACATTGAAGGTGTGCGCGCTGCACAATTCAGCGAAAACGATACTGTAAAGGACTGTTGGTAGCGACTCCGTTACTAACAGGAGAATAAAATGAAGACGCAATTTCTAAGACCATTTGCTCGCATCGTCGCTGAAATTGAAGATGGATGCATCCGGTTCATTTTCGTCGCTGATTGAATTTCGCGATGTTTACGGAAAACTTAGAGAACGCGAATTTCCGCGCGCGTGGCTCAAGAACCGTAAGCTCTTGAACGAGGCGCTTGAGAATGCCGGCGCATACTTTCCAAATGACGAAGACTGCGATTATCGACACATTATAAACTTGCAGGAAGCCAAACCGGCAAGTTGGAAGCGCGCGGCGTCGTACGGCTGGCGCGACGAATACGCCAGTTCGTAATGCCTGGCGTCGTCGTCGGTTCAGCAAATTCCTCACCGCTGGTAAAGTCTCCTCCATTGCCACGTCATTTGCGGATTAATCGACGCGGAACATTGTCAGCTTGGAAAAAAACCGTCGGAACGGACGCCACGCAATCCAGTAGAATGGTGCTTGGCATTTGCTGCGCGCTGGCGGCGCCGCCTCTGAAGATGGTAGGACTGCACTCGTTCGGAGTGCTGGTATCTGGTCCGGCGAAGGCTGGAAAAAGTACTATGCTAGTCGCTGCAGCATCTGTGATTGGCATTGGTGCTGAAGACGATCTGCCGAACTTCCGATCCACCGCAGCTGCGATGGCCGAACTCCCGAAATACTTTAACGATGGTTTGGCTCGGTAAATGAAGCTGCATCTCCTCAAGGGCCGAAAAACAGATCGACACGAAGCTCTCAATGATCTTGCCTACGGAATAGGCGAAGGCAGAGGGACGACTTATTCAAGTTTCGTTTCCAACGACGCAGCCAATGTCCAATCACGATACATCATGCTCGCTAATGGAGAAAAGTCGATTGATGACATCGCGCAGCTTGCGGGCGAGACGCGTAAGGCTGGCGATGCGGTCCGTCTCATTGATTTACCTGCGACGCGCAAAGGCCGCGTCGACATTTTTGACCGAGTGCCAATGTCCGGCGCAACCTCGCGCAAGCGCTCTCGCTGGTCAGCAGAGGTGTGCAAACGTCTACGGACCTCGGTCAGCGGAAAATCACGGCGTGGTCCTCAAACGCTTCGTGAGATATGTCAGCCATCAGCGAAAAACTCTTCCGAGCACAATCGAGGAGGTCGACTGACAGTTTCGTTAAAACCGTCATCCAACGAGACGATGATCCAGCGACACGCCATCTCGCGCGTTGCTTTGCCCATGTTTACGCTGGCGGCATCTTGGAAATTCGAGCCAAGGTCGTCCCTTGGTCTGACCGACTTGTGTTCCAGTGCGTCCGTCGTTGCTACCTTGACGCGCGTGCACAAAGAAAATCCGAGCCGGATTTACTGCCCAGCGAAAGCCATGCTGAAACAAATGCTTCAAGACATGCGGAAGGCCCCCGACCCGAGCATGGGGTTTTCACGGCGCCTGTCGGGCGAGACGCGGCGGTATACTATTCGCGCCGAGACTTTCAGAGCCCGCTTTGATGACCGACGCCACGCCGGTGTCCTTCTGCGCTGGCTCCGATCCAAGAATGCTCTGCCCGGCCGCCCCATCGCGCCAGCGTCAGATCGTTCCACAGTCTGGGCGGAGAAGTAGCCGACGTGGCCCGATGGCGCCGTCCGCGCTCAATTGTCATCGACGTGCCAACCAGCTTCCTTAAGTAAGGCTGGATGACCTTGGAAAATGGCGCAGGCCCGCCGGATTGCGCCATTCTCTTTTCCTGGCCACACAGAACTTTCGATGTGCGACTGTGCACTCGCGATGTGCGCCCTGGAAACTCCAGAGCGTCCTCGAAAGCTAGCGGATTTCGAACTTGTAAATGATCTGCGGGTGACGAGTGGAGACCCGCTATGAAACAAAAATCAAAAACATTTCCCGAAACAGAAATCAATAACGATAGAGCTTCGGTTCAATTTACGACGCCATCGCAGCGACTTCTGACGCGACGCGAAGCAGCAAAGTATTGTAGACTATCGCCACAAGGCTTTTCGCAATGGATCAAAGACGGCCGGTTGCCCGGTCCGTTGGATGGCACTGCGAGATGGGACTTGAAAGCGATCGATGCTGCGCTCGATGCGGCCAGCGGCATTACGAACCAAGACAGATCATCGGCATTCGATAATTGGAAGGCGAAACATGCGCGTTCATCTTAAAGGGATTCATCGTGTGCGAAAGCGGCTCGCTACCGGCGAGATCGCGACATACCACTACGCGTGGCGTGGCGGTCCTCGCATCGACGCAAGGCCGGGCACGCCGGATTTCATGAAGGCCTATCATGATGCTCATGCGTCGATCCGCAAGCCGAAGGCCGGCACCATGATGACCTTGATAATCGAGTTCAAGGGATCGGCTGAATTCCCGAAAACTGGCACCGTCTTCGATCAAAAATTACCTGCGTTGCATCAAACTGATCGAGGACGAGTTCGGCGATATGCCGCTTGCCGCCCTCGAAGACCGGCGGGTCCGCGGCGAGTTTAAAGCTTGGCGCGACCGGTATTCGAACACGCCCCGCATGGCGGATTACCTGGACGACGTTGGCGCGCATCCTATCGTTCAGCATGGATCGCGGCCTGATCGGCACCAACCCGTGCCAGGGCGGTGGCCGGCTCTACACGCCAACCGGACCGACAAGATTTGGCGCGATGAGGATGTGGCAGCGTTCCTGAAATCCGCCGCACCCGAACTGTCCCTCGCCATGGTCCTGGCATTGTGGACCGGACAGCGTCAGGGCGATCTCTTGCGCCTGCCTTGGTCGGCATATGACGGCAGTCATTTGCGGCTCCAGCAGTCGAAAACAGGCCGCAGGATCGTCTTGCCGGCTGGAGCGCCGCTCAAGGCCCTGCTCGCTCGCACGGAACGTCGCGGCCCGATGATCCTGACGACCAGTCGCAGCGAACGGCCATGGACCTCAGATGGCTTTCGGTCGTCGTGGAGCAAGGCCTGTGTCAAAGCCGGCATCGTCGGCCTCACGTTTCATGATCTGCGCGGCTCGGCGGTCGTGCGGCTGGCGCTCGCCGACGCCACGGTTCCGCAGATCGCGACCTTCACTGGACACAGCTTGCGGGACGTCGAGGCGCATTCTCGACGCGCACTATCTCGGCCGCGACGCGGAGCTCGCCGAGATCGCGGTCATGAAGCTCGAAACGCGAACAAAACTGTAAAACGCGCTGTAAAACGTGCGCGCTTTGTTCAGTCCGGATCCAATCTAAGTGATTGATTTGATTGGTGGGCGCACCAGGGCTCGAACCTGGGACCCGCTGATTAAGAGTCAGCTGCTCTACCAACTGAGCTATGCGCCCGGGTCACATTCACGGAAAGCCGTAAAGGCGGGGCTCCTGTAGCAAAGGCACGCGGGGCTGTCCAGCAAAGCGACCCATATCTGCGCCTCGCATACAGGCCATTTTCGCGGTTGTTTTCACCCGAAAGCTGAAGCCGCCGGGGGCATCCCGGCGGCTTCTTGTGCGGCGGCGATCGCGGGGGCTAGGGGGCAAATGGAACGCCGTCGCTATTA
>CAVRIF010000012.1:0-46150 GCA_963721215.1 uncultured Actinomycetes bacterium | reverse complement strand
AGGCCAAGGGTGGCTCCCAGGGCATCGATGACTCCACCGGTGCCGCCCAGGTCGGCCCCGTGGAGGCAAACGCCCCCGTGCGGGTGCTGAGCGACGGCGAGAATCAGGCCGGCGGCGGGGGCGGCGACGGGGGCGGAGATCCGCCCCCGGGTGGCACGCCTGGAGGGGATCCCTCCGAACCGGGGCCGACAGACCCCGGCGGTGAGGGTGTCCAATCCCCAGACGGAAGCGCAGAGGTCGCCGGCAGGCTCGGATCGGCGAGCACCCCTAGCGACGGAGGACCGGCTGCGGCCGCTCTTTCCGCAGGGCTTGGGGAGCTGCCATTCACGGGCCTGGCCGTGTGGCTGCTGCTTGCCACAGGAGCCTGGATGTTCGGCAGCGGCCTCTGCTTGCAGAGGCGGCTTGCGCGTCAGGAGGCCGGTATTCGATCGCTCTAGGAAGCAAGCGGACCAGGGGCATCCCTGGTCAATAGCGCGAGCCCGTCGGCGGGAAACCGCCGACGGGCTCCGCCTGGCTGCTGCCCGGATTAGGGCGCCCGGTTGAAGCGAGCAACGGCTCCGTTGCCGCTGCCGCTGCCGGCGGTGGCGACATAGACACTCTTCCCGTCCGGGCTCACGACCACGGATTTAGAGAAGTTCAGCGCACGGCCGTCGGCACAGGGTCCCGCCCCGGTGTGGCTCACGCAGCCGGTGATTCCGAGGGGCTGGGTGAGGTCGCCGGTGGTCGTGTTGCGGTCGAGCCGCACCACGGCGTCGCTGTCGTTCGAGGCGACGTAGACGGTGTTGCCGTCCGGGCTTACCGTCACCCCGCCAGCACCACTGAGTGCACGGCCGTCAGCGCAGGTCTCCGCCCCGGTTTGGCTCACGCAGCCGGGAGTCCCAGCGGGCTGGGCGATCGCCCCGGTGGTGGTGTTGCGGTCGAAGCGCGCCACCGCGTCGCTGACGAACGAGGCGACGTAGACGGTATTCCCGTCGGGGCTGACCGCCACCGATTTCGCGAAGTCGAGCGCGCGGCCGTTAACGCACGGCCCCGTCCCGGTTTGGCTCACGCAGCCGGCGGTCCCAGCGGGCTGGGTGATCGCCCCGGTGGTCGTGTTGCGGTTGAGGCGTGCCACCGCATCGCTGACGAGTGAGGCGACGTAGAGGCTCTTCCCGTCGGGGCTGACCGCCACCTTTGATGAGCCCCTGAGGCCATGTCCGTCGGCACACGTGTCAAACCCCGTCTCGTTCACGCAGCCGGTGATTCCAGCGGGCTGGCTGATCGCCCCCGTGGTGGTGTTGCGGATGAGGCGCGCCACGCCGCCGGGGTTGGCGGGGCGGCCGCCCAGGGTTGCGTAGACGCTCTTGCCGTCCGGGCTGACCGCCACCCCGAAAACGGCGTCGAGCCCATGGCCGTTGGCGCAGGGCCCCGCCCCGGTGTTGCTCACGCAGCCGGCGGTCCCAGCGGGCTGGGTGATCGCGCCGGTGGCCGTGTTGCGGTTGAAGCGCGCCACCGCGCCGCCACCGGAGGCGACGTAGACGTTCTTGCCGTCGGGGCTGACCGCCAGATCGAACACGGAGTCGAGCCCGTGGCCGTCGGCGCAGGGCCCCGCTCCGGTTTCGCTGATGCAGCCGGCGGTCCCAGTGGGCTGGGTGATCGCCCCGGTGGCCGTGTTGCGGTTGAAGCGCGCCACACCACCGGGCGCGGCGACGTAGACGCTCTTGCCGTCCGGGCTGACCGCCACCGATATGGCGGCGAGGAGCGAGTGGCCGTCGGCGCACATCTCCGCTCCCGTCTCGCTGACGCAGCCGGCGGACCCGCCGGGCTGGGTGAGATCGCCGGTCACGGCGAGAGCGCCCGCGGTGGCGAGGAGCAGCACCACGCTGGCCAGTGAAAGGGCGGCCACTTGCTTTCGCGCAAAGCGCTTCAACGACGGGCGAAGGCCGCTCTCCTCGACCCGTGGCTCTCCCATGTTCGCCCCTTCGGTTGGGCCGCCGTGGCGGACGCCGTGCCTGCCACGCTCAGCGGCCAGACTGACTATCCAGCCAGCCGACCCTAACGCGTTCGTGGCGATGGTGTCAAGGGTGGGCAGGGCTCAGCCGAAGCCACCCGGCGGGGACGCCTGGCCGCTGCTGTTGTCACCCCAGCAGGAGACGGCGCCGCTCGTCCTCATCCCGCAGGTGTGGGCCTCCCCGGCGCTCACCGCCGTGAAGGCACCCGCGGGCGGGGCCGCCTGGCCGTTGCCGTTGGCGCCCCAGCAGGCAACGGCTCCGTTCGTCCTTACCCCGCAGTTGTAGGCGTGACCGGCGCTCAAGGCGCTGAAGGTTCCCGCGGGCGAATTCGACTGGCCGCTGCCGTTGCGGCCCCAGCAGGCGACGGCGCCATTGGTCCTCAGCCCGCACGTGTGTGCGCCACCGGTGCTGACCGCGGTGAAGCTGCCCCCGGGGGCGCGGACTGGCCGAAGGCGTTGCGGCCCCAGCAGGAGACGGCGCCGCTCGTCCTCACCCCGCAGCTGTGCTCGCCGCCGCCGCTGACCGCTGTGAAGGTGCCCCCGGGCGGGGTGGCCTGGCCGAAGGTGTCGTGGCCCCAGCAGGCCGCGGTGCCGTTCGTCCTGATCCCGCAGGTGTTGAAGACGCCGGCGCTGACTTCGGTGAAGGTGCCCCCCGGCGGGGTTGCCTGACCAACGCCGTTGCGGCCCCAGCAGGCGAGGGTTCCATTCGTCCTCACCCCGCAAGTGTGGAAGCCTCCCGTGCTCGCCGCCGTGAAGGTGCCCCCTGGCGGGCTTGCCTGGCCGCGGCCGTTGCTGCCCCAGCAGGCAAGGGTGCCGGTACGCCTGACGCCGCAGGTGGTGTCACCTCCGGCGTCGACCGCGGCACCGGCGAAGGTGCCCGGGGGCGGGGTGGCCTTGCCGCCGCCGTTGTAGCCCCAGCAGGCAACGACGCCGTCGGTTCTTGTCCCGCAGGTGTGGTCGACGCCGGCGCTCACCGCGGTGAAGGTGCCCGGCGGCGGGAACTCGATATCGCCCCAGCAGGCGAGGGTGCCGCTCGACCTGATCCCACAGCTGTAGTGGTCACCGGCGGTGACCGCAGTGAAGGTGCCTCCGGGCGGGCTCGCCTGGCCGCTCCCGTTGTAGCCCCAGCAGTCGAGGGTGCCGTTTGTCCTAACGCCGCAGCTGTGCTCGCCGCCGACGCTGACCGCGATGAACGCGCCTCCGGGCGGCGTCGCCTGGCCGCTCCCGTTGTAGCCCCAGCAGGCCACGGCGCCGTTCGTCCTTATCCCGCAGGTGTGGCCTTGGCGGGCGCTGACCGCGGTGAAGGTGCCCGCGGGCGGAGTGGACTGGCCGAAGGCGTCCCAGCCCCAGCAGTCGAGGGCGCCGTTCGTCCGCACGCCGCAGGTATGGAGGCCGCCGGCGCTGACCGCGGTGAAGGTCCCCTGCGGCGGAGTGGTTTGACCGTATCCGTTGTAGCCCCAGCAGTCGACAGTGCCGTTCGTCCTCACGCCGCAGCTGTGCTCGCCGCCGGCGCTCACCGCGATGAAGGTGCCCCCTGGCGGGCTTGCCTGGCCGAAAGTGTCGCCCCAGCAGGCGACGGCGCCGTTCGTTCGTATCCCGCAGGTGTGGACGTAGCCGGCGTCCACGCTGCCGGCCACGGCGCCTGGCGGCGCGGTTGCGATCGAGGCTTCGGCGTCCCCGGTCGGCGGGGCGGCGGCGCGGGCCGAGCCGGCCAGGCTCAGGGAAAGGAGGACGGCGAGGGCGCTCGCACGCCAGGGCCCAAGGCGAGCGCGGCGGCCCCAAACGCCCTTCGGCGCACGGCGCCGCCGGATTCCCGTCGGCCCTTGCGCCATCTCCACGTCCGCTCCTCTCCCCCGCCTCGCAGGCTTCCGGCGAACCTAGCACCGCAGCCGCGGGCGGTCAACCTCACCGCAAGGTACGCTGGGTTAGTAGGGTTAGCGGGACAAGGGAGGACCGTGAGTACCGAGTCGTTTCGTCCCAGGAGCGCCGTCGACCATCCGCCGATAACTTCCGGCGTGGCATGGGGGCGGCGACGGACCGTCGTGCGCGGCCTGCTTGCCCCCCTCGTACTGGCAATCCTTCTCTCGGCTTCGGCCGGATCGGCATCGGCCTCGATCACGTTCGACCTGCAATGGGGAAGCCTGGGCACCGGCAATGGCAACTTCACCCTTCCGACGAGGGTGGCCACCGACTCCACGGGCGCCCCGTACGTGTCCGACACGGGAAACCACCGGATCCAGAAGTTCAACTCCTCGGGCACGTTCACAACCAAGTGGGGAGCCACCTTTCTTGGACTACCGGTAGCGGGCACCGGGGACGGCGAGTTCAACCTCCCGGCCGGGGTGGCCACCGACTCCGGGAACAACGTCTACGTCGCCGACACCACCAACAACCGGATCCAGAAGTTCAACTCGACAGGCGGCTTCCTCGCCAAGTGGGGAACCTCGGGCTCCGGCAACGGCCAGTTCACCCTTCCGCAAGGCATCGCCACGGACTCCTCGGACAACGTCTACGTCGCCGACACCGGGAACAACAGGATCCAGAAGTTCTCGTCGACGGGCTCCTTCATCACCGCGTGGGGAAGCGCGGGCACCGGCGACGGTCAGTTCACCTCTCCCTCCGGGGTCGCCGTCGACTCTTCCGGCAACGTCTACGTCGCCGACGCGGGCAACAACCGGATCCAGAAGTTCAACTCCTCGGGCACCTTCATCACCAAGTGGGGAAGCGTGGGTACCGGGAATGGCCAATTTGGCGCAACTACCACGCTGGATGTGGCCACGGGCTCCCATGACAACGTCATCGTCGCGGACACCGGCAACAACCGGATCCAGAAGTTCAGGCCGTCGGGCACCTTCATCACCACTTGGGGAAGCCTGGGGACCGGAACCAGCCAGTTCAATGGCCCGTCCGGGGTCGCCGTCGCGTCAACCGACCACGTGTATGTCGTCGACCGGGCCAACAACCGGATCCAGAAGTTCCACGAGACGGACACAATCACGCCCGACACCACGATCGACTCTGGCCCCTCGGGGTTGACCAACGACGCGAGTCCGAGCTTTACCTTCTCGTCCACGGAATCGCCGCTGCTGACTCCTGGCTTCGAGTGCAGGCTGGACGCCGCGGAGTGGGCTAGCTGCGCGTCCCCCAAGCCCTACTCGAGTCTTTCCGACGGCTCCCATACCTTCGAGGTGAGGGCGGTGGACGCCGCCGGAAACCCGGATCCGAGCCCCGCCTCGCAGAGCTTCACGGTCGACACCATCCCCCCCCAGACCACGATCGACTCCGGCCCTTCGGGTCTCACCAACGACGCGACCCCGACCTTCGGCTTCTCATCCGAACCGGGGGCGAGCTTTCAGTGCCGCTTCGACTCCGACCCATTCGGAACATGCTCGGGCCCGGGTGACTTCCACACCCCGGCGAGCGACCTGGACGACGGCGCCCATACCTTCCAGGTGAGGGCGGTGGACGCCGCCGGAAACCCGGATCCGAGCCCTGACTCCCAGGGCTTCACAGTCGACGCCACCGACCCCGAGACCACGATCGACTCGGGCCCCTCCGGTCTCACCAACGACGCGACGCCAACCTTCACCTTCTCCTCCTCGGAGGCGGGCTCGAGCTTCCAGTGCAAGGTCGACTCGGCCCCCTATGCGGCCTGCAGCTCGCCGAAGACCATCGCCCCAGCGCTCTCGAACGGCCTCCACACCTTCTACGTCCGCGCCACCGACCAGGCAGGCAACATCGATGCAACCCCCGCCTCCCAGAGCTTCACGGTCGACGCCACGCCCCCGCAGACCACGATCGACTCCGGCCCCTCCGGCACGACCCAGGACGCAACCCCGACCTTCACCTTCTCATCCGAGCCGGGGGCGAGCTTTCAGTGCCGCTTCGACTCCAACCCATTCGGTGCATGCTCGGGCCCCGGCACCCACACCCCGGCGAGCGCCCTGGCCGACGGCGCCCATACCTTCCAGGTGAGGGCGGTGGACGCCGCCGGAAACCCGGATCCGAGCCCCGCCTCCCGGAGCTTCACGGTCGTCACCTTCCCCCAGACCACGATCGACTCCGGCCCCTCGGGTCTCACCAACGACCCGACCCCGACCTTCACCTTCTCCTCTTCGGAGGCGGGCTCGAGCTTCCAGTGCAAGATCAACTCGAGCAGTTTCGCGAGCTGTAGCTCACCGAAGACCGCCTTCCACCTCTCGGACGGCCCCCATACCTTCTATGTCCGCGCCATCGACCAGGCCGGCAACGCCGACGCGACGCCGGCCTCGCGCTCCTTCACCGTCCGAACTGCCGCGGTCCACCGCTCCGGCTCGACCCTCATAGTCACGGCCGCACAGGGGGCCAAGGACAACTTCGAGATCACCAGCCCCTCCGCCTCGCTGCTGCGGGTAACCGACGTCGCCAGCGGCCCCTACTCAGGCTCTGGCGTCCACGCCTGGGCGGGATGCAACCGAAGCGGCGACTACGGCGCGAACTGCGGCGCCAGCGGGATCACCTTGATCCGGGTCGACTCCTTGGGTCTCAACGACCGGGTGGTCAACTCGACCGCGATCCAAAGCTCGCTCGTCGGCGGAACGGGGAGCGACACGCTGATCGGCGGCTCGAGCCATGACGTCCTCACCGGAGGAGCTGGCGCCGACGTGTTCATGGGGATGAACGGAAACGATGAGCTCTTCGCCCGCGACCTGGTCTCCGATACGACGATCGACTGCGACGGCGGGACCAACCCCGGCGGCGCGGACACGGCTGACCTGGACATCCTCCCCAAGGATCCCAACTCCGCGGTCACGAACTGCGAGACGAAGACGCGGCACTGAGGGGGGACGACCCGTGTTACGGCCCCCGGATGGAGTGCGCCCCGTGTTGGCCGCTGTGAGACTCGAAGTGCCCCCGGCTGATCCTTGTTGCGTTCCTGGTTGGCACCGTGGTCGCGATGGGCGCCCCAGCGTCGGCCGCGGCACCCTCGCCGTTCGTCAAGCGCGCCGGCACGAAGCTGGTGCTGAAGGGGAAGCCCTATCGCTTCACAGGCCTCAACATCTACAACGCCAACAGCCGGGGCGAGTGTTGGTATGCGATGTCGAGCGGCCCGACCCTGAGTCAGTCGCTCGAGGCGATCGGGCCCGGGAAGGAGGCATTTCGAGCCTGGTTCTTCCAGTCGCTCGCAACGTCCGGGGGGCAACGAGATTGGCGCGCCTTCGACCACACGCTGGCCGTCGCTCACGCGCATGGCGTCAAGGTGATCGCCACCCTGACCAATCAGTGGGGGGACTGCGAAGCCGGCGGATACAAGGCCGACAGCTGGTACACCAACGGCTACAAGCAGCTCGACCCGGGTGGAGTCACCTCATACCGCAAGTTTGTGGCGCAGGTCGTGTCCCGCTACCGGAACAACCCCACCATCCTCGCCTGGCAGCTGATCAACGAGGCCGAGGTTAAGCCGAGTCGCGATGCACCTGGTTGCAGCCCGAACCCCGCAGCGACCCTCAAGTCCTTCGCGACCGACGTGTCCGGGCTGATCAAGTCGATCGACCCAAACCACCTCGTCAGTCTTGGCACGATCGGCACCGGGCAGTGCGGCACGCAGGGCACCCTTTACCGGAACGTCCACAGGATCCCGACGATCGATCTCTGCGAGTACCACGACTACCACGAGCCGAACGACCCCATACCGGGAGATCAGTGGAACGGCCTCCAAGTCCGCATCGACCAGTGCAACGCGCTCCGCAAGCCGCTCTTCGCAGGCGAGACCGGCATCGTTCCGAATGACGTGGGAGGAACGCTGCAAGCCCGTGCCGCAGCCATCGACGCCAAGCTGCGCGCCCAATTCTCCCGAGGGATAGTCGGCAACCTGGAGTGGGCATGGAGCGCGCTCGGCTCGACCTGGGACGACTACGACGTGGGTCCTCGCGATCCCGTGCTCAGGGTGCTCGGCAACTACTGACCCTCGGCTGAACCGCGGATCGCTGGGTCGCCCGCTGTTTGGCCGTCCAGCCAGCAAGGCTATGCTTGGCCTGATGCCGCTCAGCTCGCCACCGGCGCCCAGCACGAACCCGCTGGTACGTATCCGCGATGACCTGAGCGCCGAGCGGCACGCCGCCCGCAGCGGCCCGCTGCCCCCCGGCGCGAAGCTGCCGAGCATCGCGCGCACGGAGCGGATGCGCCGCGACCCCCTCGCGGTCCTCCTGCCGGCCTACGAGGAGCATGGGCCCATCTTCGCGATCCGGATCTTCCACGGGATCCAGGTATTCATGCTCGGCCCGGAGGCGAACCGCTTCATCCTGGTCACCGACCGTGAGAAGTTCCGCTGGCGCGACGGCAGCCTCGGAGACCTGATTCCGCTGATCGGCGACGGCCTTCTGACCACCGACGGCGAGTACCACGACAGCGCCCGGGAGATCATGGTCCCGGTCTTCCATCGCGAGCGGATCGCAGCCGCGGCGAGCGTGATGACCGAAGAGGCCGAGCGTGCGCTCGCAGGATGGCGGACGGGCGACCGGATCGACCTCTACGACTGGATGCGGCACGTGGCGATGCGGGTCGCGATGCGGGCGCTGTTCGGGCTCGACCCGGATCGGGCCCGGGTCGACGTCGCGGCGACCTTCGAGCGCGGCCTCTCCTTCTATGAGCGTGAGTACTTCCTCCAGGTGGTGCGCGGCCCGGGAAGCCCGTTCGCCCGCCTGCGCAAGGTGCGTCGCACGCTCGATCGGATCATTCTCAGCGAGATCGCGCGCCGCCGGCAAGCCGGGGAGGCTGGCGAAGACATCCTCGGGCTGCTGATCGAGGCGGAGGACGGCGAGGGCACCCGTTTCACCGACGAGCAGGTTCGCGACCAGGTGCTGACGCTGCTGTTCGCGGGTCACGACACGACGACGTCCACCGTCGCCTTCCTCTTCTACGAGCTCGCGCGCAACCCGGACTGGGCTGAGCGGCTGGCCGCCGAGCGCGACGGCGTCGCCGGCGACGGCGGACCCGACGCGGCGCAGCTGTTCGGCGAACTGCCGGAGCTGGGAATGGCCGTTGACGAAACGCTCCGCCTCTACCCGCCGGCGTGGATCGGGCCCCGCCGCGCCGCTGAGGACTTCGAGTTCGGCGGCTACCGGGTCCCCGCCGGGCTACCGGTCAACTACTCGTCCTGGGCCAGCCACAGGCTCCCTGACGTGTTCGCTGACCCGCACTCCTTCAGCCCCGAGCGCTTCGCGCCCGAGGAGCGCGCGAAGCTTCCCAAGGGCGCCTACGTACCGTTCGGCGGCGGCCCCCGGATTTGCATCGGCATGCGCTTCGGCGAGCTCGAGATCCGCGCGATCGCGGCCGCGATCCTCCGCAGCTTCCGCCTCGACCTGGAGCCCGATTGGAAGATGCGGGTCCGCCAGATGCCGACCCTCTCGCCCCGCGGTGGCCTGCCCATGCGGGTCCGAGCTACTGCTTGTTGACCACCTCGCAGTTGGCGGGGTTGGCGGTGACCGGATCGTTCGGAGAAAGATCGGCGTTCACGGTGTCGTTGTCCCCGGCATTCTCGCCGCAGTTGAAGCTCGTATCGACGTCCTGATTGCGGGCGCCGATGGTGTCGTTGCCGGGCCCAGCGAAGAAGCGGTCAGCACCGGTGCCGCCGAGCAGCGAGTCGCTGCCCGTGCCGCCGGTGAGCGTGTCCAGACCGATGCCGCCGCCGAGCGTGACCGGGATCGTGATCCCGGCCGCGTTGAGCGTGTCGTCTTGATTGCCTCCGCTCAAAACGATGCGGGTGATGCCCGCGACCGGGCACTTGACGGTGGTGTCGATGACGCGGACGCAGCCCGCGCCTGGATTGATCCGCGAGCCCGACTGCTGGGTCGTGGCGCTCGTCGAGTAGGGATCGCTGATCCTGTACTTGGCGATCCCGTCGGTGTCCATGAAGCGAGTGGCCGTGACGTTGTTCGTCTGTCCCGCACCGGGGGTGAAGCGCAGCACGCCGCCTGACACGGCCGCCGTCGACTCCGCCGCCGCCTTGTAGAGGTTGAGGCGGGCCGCCGGTGCGGACCTTGCCGGTCAGCGATGCCTTCTTGTTGCCGCTGCGCATGATCTTGTTCTTGACGGCAGCCACGGTCGCAGCCGGAAATCTGGTGAACAGGAAGGCGGCGGCGCGCGGCGACATGCGGAGTCGCCATCGAGGTGCCGTTGAGGAAGGCGTACGACGTTGCGTTGAAGCGTTCCGTGCGGCACTTCACGGCGACGTCGTCGACGTAGGCGCCGTCATCCTGCCTCGAGGCGTCGCTGTCGAGGCGGAAGCGGACGAAGACGCCGGTCTGCCCGTCGAACGCAGAGAGGTCAGCGGTCACCAAGCCCGTCCCGGCTCCGCTGAAGGCGAAGAGCTCCTGCCAGCTGGCGGCTGCCGCGGGTGTGCGGGTGGCCTCGACGGTGAACCAGTCGAAGTTGTCCTCGGTGTCGATCTTCACCTGGGCGGTGAGCTTGCAGTGGCGGCCCCCGGTGAGATTGAAGCCGTGCGTGTTGCGCGCCCAGTTGTCCTGGTTCGCCACGTACCGGACAGGTGCCGCTGCGGTGCCTCCCGGCGAGTCGGTGAGGCTGTTGGAGGGGCTGGTCGAGAACAGGGTGGTGCGCCTCCACCGACGACCGCCGGTCTGCCCCGCGTCGTTGGTCGTCCAACGACCGGTGATCGACGTCTCGAACCTGTCGCTGAAGACGGTCTTGGTCGGGACCGTGCTCAGGATGTCGACGCCGGGAGCCGCGAGGTCGACGTCGACGGGACCGAAGTTGGAGAAGCCGGCGAGTGTGTCGCGGGAGTTCGTGGCCGCCACGCAGATCTTGTTCGCAGCATCTGGGGGGGTGGCGGGGCTGCACGGCTTGTGCGGCGACGTGTCGTTGTTGACACCGTCGTTGCCGGCGGCGACGACGTACAGCGTTCCCGGCCTGCTCTTGATCGCGTTGTCGATCGTCGCCGAGGTGCCGGCGGATCCGATGCTGACGTTGGCGACCTTCGCGTTCATCGTGCGGGCGTAGACCAAGCCATCGGCGAGGGCGGCGGTGGTGCCCGAGCCTTGCTCGTTCAGCACCTTGATCGCCAAGATCCTGGGCCCCCGCCAGCTGCCGGCGGCAACGGGAAAGCTGGCGGCGCCCGCCACGCCGAGGCCGTTGTTGGAGCGCGCCGCGATCGTGCCGGCCACATGCGTGCCGTGATCCCGATTGGTGGTGGGGTTGTTGTCGTTGGAGGCGAAATCCCAGCCGCGGAAGTCGTCGACCTTGCCGTTGCCGTCGTCGTCGATATTGTTGGTCGCCTTGCCGCCCCCGGCCTCCCCCGGGTTGATGAACATGTTGGCGGCGAGGTCGGGATGGTTCGCGACGACCCCGCTGTCAATCACGGCCACACGCACGGCGGGCCCGAGGCCGGCCCCGAGGTTCCAGGCCTCGGCAGCGTCGATGTCCGCGTCCGCCAGGCCGGCGACGCCGTCTACCGGCTGGCCCCTGTTGTTGAGGCCCCACAGGGCGGTGAATCGCGTGTCATTGGGCGTCGCGTACTCGTGGACGATCGCGTTTGGCTCGGCGTAGAGCACATTGGGGTCGCGCTCGAGCTTCGCTGCAGCCTCCTTCTCGTGCCCTGGAGTCACCTCCACCAACTCGGTGCGGGGCAGCAGCAGCTTCCGCTCCAGGCTGGCGTCGGCCTGCACCTTCGCCGCCGTGCGATCGGGCCTCGACGCTGCGTGCTTGAAGCGCACGATCACCTCACCGGGAGCGACCTCCTGGCCGAACAGGCTCTTTCCCGCTGTCGGGTGCGGGGGCGGCGGCTGCTTTGCCAGGGCGCTCGAAGCCGCCACCGACAGCAACGCCGCGATCGTCGCGGCAAGCGAAGCGCCCCGCCTTCGTGCCTTCATGAACCCCCCGGATATTACGGGGCGCTAGGTGTTGACCACCCGGATCGGCGACCAGCCGCTGGGTTGGCTCGGAATCTTCTGCGAGCGAGCCCGGAACTGGTAGGTGCGACCCGCCAGCACCTGCACCGGCTGGCCGTTCTGACCGAACACGCCCGAGCGCGTCGGGGTGTCGTTCCTCCAGAACGTCCACGGCCCGGTCGCGCCGACGCGGAATTGGACGTCGAACCGGTTGCCGGTGGTCGTGCCCGGCAGAGCCCAGGAAACCGTGAACGGCAGCCCGGCGGGGTTGAAGTTGTGTATCGGGCGAACCCTGACCACGCCGTCCATCCCGCCGCTCGGCGAGCCGTGGGTGCTGCAGTAGTACTCGTAGGAGCCGGCCGAGGCGGCGACGGAGAAGTTGATCGGCCCGTTCGTCGGGGCGCCGGAATTGAAGATGAGGAAGTCCTGGCGAACGTTGTGCGGACGAAATGCGCCAGGCGCCCGTTGCCAATGGAAGCTTGCACCAGAGGAAAGGTTGCGCGCCGCCGGGGCCGCCGGAGCGTAGAAGTCGTCGTCGACCTGGATCTGCGTAGGGACCGCCGAGGCGACTGACGCGAACGTCAGCGAACCGACCACGATCGCTGTAAGCAGGGGACCCTTCAGGTCAAACACTCTCCGTAGGCCATCCTAGCGATCCTCGGCCGCGATCACGGCGCGCCCCCACACGGGCGCGTGCCGCCAAGATGGCTCGCCAGGTAGCAGTAGGCCGGCTTCGGTCGGAGGTCGGCGCCCACCACGCCGAACGGCTCGAACTTGGGGCCTTCCGTCGGCCAGTCGCGCAGGGCGTAGATGATGAAGGCCCTGACGTCGCTCCGCTGCGTCGAGCGGTACATCCGGGCGAGGATCGGGCCCTGGCGAGCCAGGCCGACGCTGCCCTCCCGCCGCCGGGCGGAGGTTCCGCCGATGCCAACCTCGGTTATCCAGAGCGGGGTCGCCCGGTCGCGGAACCGATCGCGGACGCGCCGCAGCCGATCCAGGCTGGCGATCATGCTCCCGACCCAGTGGCGCCCCTGGGGATAGGGGTGGGAGCCGATGCCGTCGAAGGACGCCTTGCCGGTGAGCTGGTAGATCCTGGTCAGGAACCGCGGGGCGGGGATCCCCCCTGCCGCACGGGATACGCCCGTGGTCAGCCCTCCCGTAACGAGGGTCACCCGGACGCCACTGAAGCGCACTGCCCGGTTCGCGGCAACGAGCAGGCGCGAATAGAACGGTGGCGACGGCTGAGGCGCGAAGAAGCGCGGCAGGTTGGGCTCGTTCCAGACCTCCAGCGCCAGCATCTTCGGAAGGCGGCGAATCAGCGCCCCGATGAACGCGCGCCAATCCGACAGGTGCCGGCGGCTCGGAGGGTAGGAGCAGGCCTTGCCGTGGCGGGCGCGGCACGCGCCGGGGCGCCCCCACCCTTTCTGCCGCGCCCACTTGGGAGTGCCCGTGGCAAGCACCACCGGCCGGATGCCCGCGGCGAGCATTGCCCGGTAGGCCTTCATGACCGGCGCCCAGTCGTAGGCGTGAACGCGCCGACCCCCTGAGCTCACGGGTGGGTCGGGCTCCACCGCCTTCCAGAACACCCCCAGGCGATCGATGGTTGCCCCGGCGCGCGCCGTGAGCTCGATCTGCTGGACGGTGCCAAAGCCCGTCCAGCCGCTTGGGCACGACTCGCCTTCGGGAAGGACCTCGACCGCGTAGCGCGGGGAATTCGTGATTGGTCGATAGCAGTAGTCCTGCCAGCCGCCGACGAAGCCCCACGGCGGCGCTTGGGGCTCGGGGGTCGAGGATGCAGGGTCGGCTCCAGCGCGAGCCGTCGAGCGCCAGCAGGAGGGCCACGACCAATGCGAGGGCGATCACCGACCCGGCCATCCAGCGAATCACGTACGCATGCTAGGACCGAAGGTCGCGACTGGGGAGTTCTATGTCCATATGACACAGAACTCCTCCCTCGCCACTGGACGAACCGGCACACGCCCGCCGCCAGCGGTATATGCTCCCGCCAACCTGAGCGCCCGGTTATGGACGCTCACCCCGGATCGGGAGGAGAGGCCAGCATCGTGAGGGGATTCAGGCGCCTCAGCACCGCTGCTCTTGCCATCAGCGTGGTGGCCGTCTCGGCAGTGACCGCGAGCGCCGCTCCAACCCCGGGGCCCTACCAGAAGAACGACTACCGCGGCTTCCGCAACGTCCTGCCGCCGGCGCAGGGCGCGAGCGCGAACGCGAGTCAGATCGCCGCGCACCAGGCCAGTTGCCAACAGCCGCCCCCTGGCTGCGAAAGCTATCCGCCCCACACCAGCGACCTTCAGCTCCGCATGTACAGGGACCTGATGTACGCGACGCCGGGCCTCCGCGCCTCGGAGATCGCCAAGTACTACAAGGACGCGAGCTTCGGGGTGAGGCCGGGTAACGTCGAACGCACCTACAGCCCGCGTGACGACGTGACGATCCGGCGCGACACGTTCGGCGTTCCCCACATCTACGGCGCGACCCGCAGGGGAACGATGTTCGGGACCGGCTACGTCGCGGGCGAGGACCGCCTGTTCATGATCGACGCGCTCCGCCATGCCGGTCGCGCCCAGCTCTCATCGTTCGCGGGCGGCTCCAACGCCGCCATGGACGTGTCGGTCTGGGCCGACACCCCCTACAACGAGTCGGAGCTCCAACTCCAGTACGACCGCGCGGACGAGCTGTATGGGGCGCCGGGCGTGATGATCCAAAGGGACGTCGACCACTACGTCGCCGGCGTCAACCGGTTCATCAACGAGGCCTGCGCCAACCCGGCGAAGCTGCCCGGCGAGTACGGCCTGATCGACCCGTCCCAGAGCATCTGCCTGCCCGGCAACCAGTGGAAGGTCACGGACGTGATCGCGATCGCCTCGCTGGTTGCGGGGATCTTCGGCAAGGGCGGGGGCGGCGAGCTCGGCGCCGCGCTGTCCCTTCGGGCGGCCCAGGAGCGGTTCGGGGCGAGCGAGGGCAGAAAGGTCTGGAGGGACTTCCAGGCGTTCAACGACCCGGAGGCGCCGACGACCGTCCACGGTAAGAGCTTCCCGTACGGCCAGCCGCCGGCCCCGGCGAACGGCGTCGCCCTGCCGGACCCGGGAACGGTGCAGTCAGCGAGCGCCGTTGAGTCCGCGAGCGGCAGCGCGGAGGCCTCCGGCGCCGAGTCCGGGGGCGAGCTCCCGGGCGGGATACTCGAGCCGTTGCTCCAGCGCGACGACGATGCCTCAAACGCGCTGCTGGTATCGGCTCGCGAATCGAAGAGCGGCCACCCAGTCGCTGTCATGGGGCCGCAGGTCAGCTACTGGTCGCCGCAGATCCTGATGGAGGAGGACATCCACGCCCCGGCGACCAGCGCGGGGCCGGCGATCGACGCCCGGGGGGCGGCCTTCCCGGGCACCAACCTCTACGTGCAGCTTGGCCGGGGGCGCGATTACTCCTGGAGCGCCACATCCGCCGGCCAGGACATCATCGACACCTACGCGGTCGAGCTCTGCGAGCCGGGCGGCGGCACGCCGACGATCGACTCCGACCACTACCTGTTCGAAGGCGATTGTCTGCCGTTCGACGTCCTGACGCGCACCAACTCCTGGGCTCCCACCCCCGCCGACCAAACCCCGGCGGGCTCTCACACGCTGACCACCCTGCGCACGAAGCTGGGGGTGGTAATCGCCCGCGCGATGATCAACGGCGAGCCGCACGCCTACACGAAGCTCCGCATCACCTACTTCCACGAGGTCGATCCGTCCGCGCTGGGCTTCGCCGACTTCAACGACCCGAACAAGATGCGCACGCCCCAGGACTTCATGAAGGCCGCGAACACGATCTCCTACACGTTCAACTGGTTCTACGCCGACGACAAGCACATCGCCTACTTCAACTCCGGCGCCAACCCCGTCCGGCCAAGCAACGTGGACCCGAACCTTCCAACGTTCGGCAGGAGCCCCTTCCTGTGGCGGAACTACGACCCGGACACCGCGACGGCTGACATCCAGCCGCTGGCGGCGCACCCCCGCGTCATCGACCAGAGCTACCTCACGAGCTGGAACAACCGACAGGCGCCGAACTACAACACCGGCTACTCGTCGCTCTACCGGTCGCAGCCGCTCGACGACCGCATCAAGCGTGACATCGCCGGCTCCCGCAAGATCACCCTCGAGCAACTGATCAGCAACATGGAAGATGCCGGGACGGTCGACATGCGAGGCGTCTACGTGCTGCCCTGGGTCCTGAAGGTGATCGACACGCAGAAGATCTCCAATCCCGCCCGGAAGCAGGCGATCCAGAAGCTCAGGGCCTGGGGCGCTGCCGGCGCCCACCGCATCGACCGCAACAAGGACGGGGTCTACGAGCACGCTCGGGCGATCCGGATCATGGACGCCTGGTGGCCGCGCCTGCTCAGAGCCGAGTTCGAGCCGACGCTGGGCGCTGCGCTGTTCAACCAGCTCCCGTTTGGCCATGACGCCCCGGGGCGGGTCGGCTCCGCCTTCAACAGCAGCTCGTACGGCTACGTGCACAAGGACCTCCGCGACCTCCTCGGTGCCAGCGTCCGAGGCCCCTACTCGCGCGTCTACTGCGGACAGGGGAGCGTCAGCGCCTGCCGCATCGCGTTGATGGGCTCGCTCAGCGCCGCGCTCCAGCACCTCTCGGACGGCGAGCTCTACGGCGGCCAGACCCAGGTCGAGCACGACAAGATCGGCTTCAGCGCGGTCGGCGGAATCACCCAGCCGAACATCCCCTGGGTCAACCGCCCGACCTTCCAGCAGGCGGTCCAGATCCTGGGCCACAGGTAGACCCGCGCGGCCCGATCTCAGGGTGACCACGCGCGCCAGGCTGGTCGGCATCAACCACGTCGCCCTCGAGGTCGGCAACCTGGAGGAGGCGCTTGCCTTCTACGGCAGGATCTTCCAGCTCGAGCTGCGGGGACGGGTGCCCGGGATGGCCTTCATCGAGATCGGTGACCAGTTCCTGGCCCTCTCCGAGGGCCGCACCCAACCGGCCGACGAGGCGCGCCATTTCGGACTGGTGGTCGACGACAAGGAGGCCGTCCGCGGCGCGCTCCAGGAAGCCGAGGCCGAGATCCTTCCCGGCCGCGGGCTCGACTTTCGCGACCCCTGGGGAAATCACATCCAGATCGTCGCCTACCGCGACATCCAGTTCACGAAGGCGCCCGGCGTGCTTCGGGGCATGGGCCTGGAGGGCCTGGAAAAGCGCCCCGAAGCGCTTCGCGAGCTGCGCGACAAGGGCCTCGCGTAGCCTGCGCAGTCGATAGGTTGAGCGTATGGAGACCCGGATCGAGCGCGTGGTGCTGGAGACCGACCGCCACCGCGTGGTCGGGGACCTGAGGCTGCCGCGGGAGGGCTACCGCAGCCGCCTGTCCGATTACCTGAACGGCGGCGACCAGGAGTTCATTCCCCTGGTCAACGCGGAGCTGACGCCCCTGGACGGCGGCGCGCCCGAGACCCGCTCGTTCATCGCCGTCGCCCGCACCCACGTCCAGCTCGCCTTCCCCGTCGACACCGACAGCTAGGGACGCAGGACGATCTTCAGCGCCTCGCGACGATCGTAGATCGCGTACGCCTCCGGAGCCTCGTTGAGGCTCATGCGGTGCGTGACCAGCGAGCTGGGGTCGAGCACGCCGGCCGACAGCATCGCCAGCACCCGATCGAGGTGGCCGATCACGTTGGCCTGGCCAGTGCGCCAGGCAAGCCCCTTGATCCAGACCACGCCCATGTGAACCTCGGCGCGCTCGGCGTACACCCCGGTGGCCGAGACGGTGCCTGCCTTTCGAGCCAGGCGGCAGGCGAGATCGAGCGCCTCGGGATGGCCGACCGCGTCGACGGACAGGTCCACGCCGCGGGCGCCGGTCAGCTCCTTCACCCTGGCGCGCGGGTCGTCCTCGGTCACGTGGACCGCCACGGCGCCGAGCGCCTCGGCCGTCCGCAGCCGCTCCTCAACCGAGTCGACCGCGACCACCAGCGACGCGCCGGCCGCTCTCGCCACCTGCACCGCGCACAGGCCCACCGGGCCGAGGCCGATCACGGCGACAGCAGCGCCGGGCTCGAGCGGGTCCGGCTTCGCCGCGTCGCCGCAAATCGCGTGGTAGGCAGTCCCCGCCACGTCACCGGCGAACAGCGCCACTTCGTCCGAGAGCCCCTCGGGAACACGGCGCAGGGTCAAGTTGGCATTCGGAACGAGCAGAAGCTCCGCCTGCGCACCCTGTAGCGAGCCGAGCGTGGCCCCGTGTCCGAAGACCCGTCCAGAGTCGCACTGGTGGTACTCGGCGCGGCGGCAGTAAAAGCAGCCGCCACAGGCGGTGGCGTAGGTGCCGAGCACCCGGTCCGAGACGGCGACCTCGGTGACAGCGTCGCCGGCGGCGACCACGGTTCCAACGTACTCGTGGCCGATCACGAAGCCCGGCTCGATCGCGACGCGGCCGTGGTAGATGTGCAGGTCGGAGCCGCAGATCCCCGTGGCCTCGACCTTCACTATCGCCTCGTCGGCCGCGGTGAGCTCCGGATCCGGTCGCTCCTCGACGCGAACCTCGCCGGGTGCCTGGAAGGTGACCGCCTGCACGGCGCAGGAGGATAGAGTCCGCTCATGGCCGAGGCCTCGAAGGCCGTGCTGATCACGGGATGCTCCTCGGGGATCGGGCACGCCACCGCGGAGCACCTGGCGGCGCGCGGCTGGCCGGTCTACGCGACCGCCCGTCGCCCCGAGTCCATCGCGGATCTCGCCCAGCGGGGCTGCAAAACGCTGGCCCTGGACGTCACCGACGAGGACTCGATGCGGGCGGCGGTGGCCGCGGTCGAGGAGGCCGAGGGAGCGGTGGGCGCGCTCGTCAACAACGCCGGCTATAGCCAGTCGGGTGCGCTGGAGACACTGTCGATGGACCGACTCAAGGCCCAGTTCGAGACCAATGTCTTCGGGCTGGTCCGCATGTGCCAGCTCGTACTGCCGGGCATGCGGAGCCAGAGCTGGGGACGGATCGTCAACGTCAGCTCGATGGGTGGCCGGCTCACCTTTCCCGGGGGCGGCGCCTACCACGGGACCAAGCACGCAGTCGAGGCGCTCTCGGACGCGCTTCGCTTCGAGGTACGCGGGTTCGGCGTCGACGTGGTCGTGATCGAGCCGGGGCTGATCACGACCCGGTTCGGCGACACAGCCGCAGCGTCGATCGACGCCCCGGCGGCGGACGACCCCTACGCGGAATTCAACGCCGCGGTCAGCACCGGCACGTCGGAGGTCTACGAGGGGCCGCTGGCCCGCCTCGGCGGAGGGCCAGAGACGGTCGCCCGGGCGATCGAGCGGGCGATCTCCTCCCGCCGCCCGAAAACCCGTTACAAGGTGACTCCGTCGGCCCGCCTGGCCCTCGCTCAGCGGCGGCTGCTCTCCGATCGTGCCTGGGACGCCTTCCTGCGAACCCAGTTCCCGACCCCCCGCTGAGCCGCCCCGGCCGGGCCCTGTAGAGGGAAACGCTCCTGATTCACGAAGGCCAGAGGGCCCGGGGCGTATCATTCACGCCTGATCGATTGTGCGTTCTGGCACTTGACTCCCGCCGGAGCTTATGATGCATTTCAGGTATACCGGGATTCCGGTACAGACACAGGGGCAACACCGGCTGAGGCCGGGGGAGTAGAGATTGGAAGCGAGTGAGCTTCGCGAGCGACCTGCCGCGGTTGGCGCCTCGGCGGAGCTCGTCGAGTTCGACCCCACGGCGATCGCCGCCCGCTCGCCATGGCAACTCTTTTGGCGGCGCTTTCGCGAGGACCGGCTGGCGATGGCGGCGCTGATCTTCCTCGTGGTGCTGGTGGTGGTCGCTGTGCTGGCCCCGCTCATCGTGAAGCTCCTCGGCGCGCCCGGTCCGAACGAGCGCGACTCGGCGGCTCTCGACCCGTTGTTCGCGACCCCCACGGGGCCGAGCAGCTCGCACATCTTCGGCATCGACGACATCGGACGCGACGTCTTCAGCCGCACCATCTACGGGGCCCGCGTCTCGCTGATCGTCGCCTTCTCCGCCACCGCGCTGGCGACGCTCGGGGGAATCATCGCCGGCCTGCTCGCCGGCTACCTCCGTGGCTGGGTGGACACCGCGATCTCCCGCAGCGTGGACGTCCTGCTCGCCATCCCCTACCTGCTGCTGGCGACCGGGCTGGCGACCGCGTGCACGGCCGGCACGACAAGCGGCAGCGGCGGCTGCCTCGGAGGCCTGATCAAGCCCGGCCTGGGCGTGGTGATCTTCGTGATCTCCTTCACGAGCTGGACGTACATGGCGCGGATCGTCCGCGGCCAGACCCTGTCGCTGCGAGAGAAGGAGTTCGTCGAGGCAGCGAGATCGGTTGGCGCTTCCAACACCAGAATCATCTTCAAGGAGATCCTCCCCAACCTGACCGCACCGATCATCGTTTACGCCTCGATCCTGATCCCGCAGGTGATCCTGTACGAGGCGGCGCTCTCGTTCCTGGGCGTCGGCGTCACCGATCAGCCGAGCTGGGGTCAAATGATCTCCGACGCCACCCCTATCTTCAGCGACGCTTGGTGGTACATGCTGTTCCCCGGGCTGGCGCTCCTGTTCACCGTGCTCGCCTTCAACCTGGTGGGCGACGCGATGCAGGATGCGCTCAACCCGAGGGCGAAGAAGACTTGACTGAGAAGATGACACAGCTCAAGCGAGCGGAAAGGACGGAAAGATGCGGTTGAAGTGGATCAGGCTGCTCATCCCGGTGGGCGCGTTGGTCGCCTTCGCCTTGGCGCTGTCCTCGTGCGGCGACGACGATGGAGGCGACAGCGGCACCGCCGCCGTCCCAGAGGAGTTCGCCCCTGTGAGCGCGGCGCCGGACGGCGCCAAGGAAGGCGGCGAGCTGACCGTGCTGGCGGCGGGTGACATCGACTACATGGACCCCGGTGCGGCCTACTACCAGTTCACGTACATGGTCACCCAGGCGACCCACCGGAACCTGCTCAACTGGCAGCCCGACGACGTCAACGAGCCCACGCCGGATCTGGCCGAGGAGGAGCCGCAGATCGCCGACGATGGCCTGACGATCGAGTTTACGATCCACGACGGGGTGCGGTTCAGCCCGCCCGTGGATCGCGAGGTGACCGCGGCCGATGTCGAGTACGCGATCGAGCGCTCGACCCTGCCGGGAGTCGCGAACCAGTACGTCGCGAACTACGCCTCCGACATCGTCGGCTACGACAAGGCCGCGAAGGAGGCCGCCGACAACCCCACCGGAGGGGCACCTGACATCGAGGGGGTGAGCGCACCCGACGACAGGACGCTCCGGATCGAGCTGGTCTCACCGCCGAAGGTCGCGATCGCCAGGGTGATCAGCCAGATGCTGTCGCTCCCGGTGAGCGCGCCCGTGCCGGAGGAGTACGCGCGGGAGTTCGACGCGAAGAACCCCTCCACGTACGGCCAATACGTCGCCTTCACCGGCCCCTACATGGTCGAGAACGACGCCGAGACCGGCGAGCTCACCGGCTACACGCCCGGCAAGGAGATCAAGCTGGTCCGCAATCCCAATTGGGATCCCGATACCGACTGGCGCCCCGCCTACCTGGACGAGATCACCTTCCAGGAGGGATTCACGGACACAGCGTCAGCGTCCCGGAAGATCCTCAGCGGCGACGGTCAGGTGAACGGCGACTTCCCGCCGACGCCGAACGTGCAGCAGGAGGCGGCCCAGGAAAGCGAGCCCGGGCAGTTCCAGCTCCCGGAGTTGCCGGGATACCGCCACATCGCCTTGAACACGCAGGCGCCGCCGTTCGACGACATCAACATCCGCAAGGCGGTGCTCGCCAACTCCGATCGCGAGGAGCTGCGCAACACGCGCGGCGGTCCGCTGCTGGGCCCGGTCGCGACCCACTACATCTCGCCGGGCTTCCCCGGGTTCGAGGAGTCCGGCGGGTTGGAAGGTTTCGGCCTGGACTTCCTCGCCAACCCGAACGGGGATCCCGAGCTGGCGGCGAACTACATGAAGAAGGCCGGCTTCGAGAGCGGCAAATGCGAAGGATCGGATTGCGAGCTCTCGATGGTCGGCGACAACATCGCGCCCGGCAAGAAGACGGCGGAGGTGTTCAAGGGCCAACTCGAGGAGCTGGGGTTCAAGGTGAACTTCCGGCCAGTGGACCACTCCATCATGTACACGCGGTTCTGCAGCGTCCCCGAGCAGCAGCCCCAGGTCTGCCCGAACGTCGGCTGGATCCCGGACTTCAGGGACCCGCAGGTGATGCTCGACGTGCCGTTCTATGGGCCGGCCATCGACCCGGAGAACAACTCCAACTGGCCGCAGCTCGACGTGCCCGAGGTCAACAAGGCAATCGAGGAGGCGCGGCTGGTCGACGACCCGGACGAGCGAGCGCAGGCATGGGCCGATGTCAACGAGCTCGTCAGCGAGCAGGCGCCGGCCGTGCCATGGATCTGGGAGCACTATCCCCTGATCCAGTCCACGGACCTGGCCGGGGTTGTGAACCTCCAAAACTCCTCGTGGGACCTCAACTTCACGTCACTGAAGTAGAGGCCCCAACGCGGACCTAGGAAGCAGGAGGAAGAGGGACCCGTCGCCGCAGGCGACGGGTCCCTTCCGCTTGAGACAAGATGCTTCGCTACATCATCCGGCGCATTCTCTGGTCAATCGTGCTGCTGGTGATCTGTAGCGCAGTCGTCTTCGCGATCTTCTACATCTTCCCGACGGCCGACCCGGCGAAGCTGCGGGCCGGGCGCGCCGCCTCCGCGGAGCAGATCGAGCTCATACGCGAGTCGCTGGGGCTCGATGATCCGAAGTACCAGCAGTTCCTTCGCTACATGGCGGGCGTGTTCACGCCGTACAAGAACGAGGAGAAGGGCGTGGACGGCCCCTTCGATCTCGGCACGAGCATCTTCCAGAACAACAAGCCGGTGCGGGAGATCATCTTCGACCGCCTTCCGGCGACCATCTTCCTCGTCACCGGGGCGGTGGTGATCTGGCTCGCGATCGCTATTCCCGTCGGGATCATCTCGGCGGTGAAGCGAAGGTCGCTGCTAGACCGCACCACGATGATCACCAGCCTGGCCTTCATCTCAGCCCCCGTCTTCTGGCTCGGGCTCGTTGCCCTCTACCTGTTCGCCAAGGACGTGGGGCAGTTCCCGATCTTCCCCGGGATCGGCAGCTACAACGAGGCGGAAACGTTCAGCGGCAAGGTCGGCTCGCTGCTCCTGCCCTGGATGGTGCTGGCCGCGGCGACGGCGGCGATCTACGCGCGCTATCTGCGCTCGCAGCTGATCGACGTAATGTCCGAGGACTACATCCGCACGGCCCGGGCGAAGGGGCTCTCGGAGCAGCGGGTGATCTGGCGGCATGGGGTGCGCAGCGCGATCACTCCGATCGTCACCTTGCTCGGGCTCGACGTCGCCGTGCTGCTGGCGGGCAACGCGATCCTCACCGAGTCGGTGTTCAACATCCCCGGAGTCGGCAAGGAGACAGTCACGGCGATCGGCCAGTCCGACCTTCCCCTGATCCAGGGGATCGTGCTGTTCGGCGCCTTCTTCATCGTCATCTTCAACCTGATCGTCGACATCCTCTACGCGTACCTGGACCCTCGGGTGCGGTACCAGTGAGCCTGCTCGAGGTACAGGACCTCATGGTCCACTTCGAGACCGACGACGGTGTGGTCAAGGCCGTGGACGGCGTCTCGTTCGCGGTCGAGCAGGGCCAAACGCTGGGTATCGTCGGCGAGTCCGGCTGCGGGAAGAGCGTCGCCAACATGACGATCCTCGGTCTCACGAGGTCGCCGGTGACCAAGATCTCCGGCCGCATCTCGTTCGACGGCCAAGACCTCAACGAGCTCGACGCCGAGCAGTTGCGCAGCGTGCGCGGCAACGACATCGCGATGGTCTTTCAGGACCCCCTCACCTCGCTTCACCCGTTCCACAAGGTCGGCGACCAGGTCCTCGAGGCGATCCTCACCCACCAGGACGTCCCCAAGCAGGCGGCCCGGCGGCGGGCGATCGAGATGCTGGGGCTGGTCGGGATCCCGGACCCGGAGCGACGCATGGGCGAGTACCCGCACGAGTTCTCCGGCGGGATGCGCCAGAGGGTGATGATCGCGATGGCGCTCGTCAACGACCCGAAGATCCTGATCGCCGACGAGCCCACCACGGCGCTGGACGTCACGATCCAGGCGCAGATCCTGGCCCTGATCGAGCGCCTCCAGGACCAGCTAGGGATGGCGGTGATCCTGATCACCCACGACCTCGGCGTGATAGCCGAGGCCGCGGATTACGTGAACGTGATGTACGCCGGGCGCATCGTGGAGGCGGGAACGCTCGACCAGATCTTCTACGACCCCCAGCACCCCTACACATGGGGGCTCCTCGGCTCGCTCGCCAGGCCGGACCGGCCCCGCGTTCCCAGCCTCTCGCAGATCTCCGGCCAGCCTCCGTCGCTGCTGGCAGCGCCGCAGGGCTGCCACTTCCGCCCCCGCTGCCCACATGTTTTCGAGCGCTGCACCGAGGTGCCGGGGCTCGAGGTCCGCGCGGGTGAGGCGGGGCACGCCGATCGGTGCTGGCTCTCTGCGGAGCAAAAGAGAACCCTTCGCGTCGTCGAAGGCCGAATCGGCCTCGAGGTCCCCGCGGCGTGAACGAGGCTGCTGCGGAGACCACGGTCACACCGGGCACGGCGCGCCCCGATGGAGCGCTGGTCGAGGTGCGCGACCTCGTCATGCACTTCCCGATCAAGGTCGGGATCATCTTCGACAAGGAGATCGGCCGTGTGCGTGCGGTGGACGGGGTCAGCCTGGACGTCGCCGAGGGCGAGACGCTTGGCCTCGTCGGCGAATCCGGCTGCGGGAAGTCCACCCTGTGCCGCGCAATCCTCCAACTTCTCGAGCCGACCTCGGGCTCGGTGCGCTTCGAAGGGCACGAGATCGTCGGACTGCGCAGGCGGAAGCTCCAGCCGCTGCGACGGCAGATGCAGATGATCTTCCAGGACCCCTACGCGTCGCTCAATCCCCGCAAGCGGGTCGGAGACATCGTCGGCGATCCGCTGCGGCTCCACGGGCTCGCCTCCGGCCAGGAGCTGAAGCGCCAGGTGCAGGAGTTGCTCGAGCGCGTCGGCCTCGGTCCCGAGCACTACAACCGCTTCCCGCACGAGTTCTCCGGCGGCCAGCGGCAGCGGATCGGGATCGCGCGGGCGCTGGCGCTGCGGCCGAAGCTGATCATCGCCGACGAGCCCGTCTCGGCGCTCGACGTCTCGATCCAGGCGCAGATCATCAATCTGCTCGACGACCTTCAGGACGACTTCAAGCTCACCTACATCTTCGTCGCCCACGACCTCGGGGTGATCCGCCAGGTCTCCGACCGAATCGCGGTCATGTACCTGGGCAAGATCGTCGAGATCGGCCCCGCCGAGAAGGTCTACGACAACCCCATCCACCCCTACACGCTCTCGCTGCTCGCCTCGCTGCCAATCCCCGACCCGAAGGAGAACCGGGCGCGCGAGCCGCTGGTGCTCGAGGGCGATCTGCCAAGCCCGGCCGATCCGCCTGCCGCCTGCCGCTTTCACACCCGCTGTCCCTACGCAACGGAGATCTGCTCGGAGGTCGAGCCGCAGCTCGTGCACCACGGGCACGGGCACTGGGCGGCCTGTCACCACCCCCTCAACCGCGAGCATCCCGAAGCGGTGAGGGCCGCGCTGCCGCCGGCTTGACCCTCACGTTCGCGATCGTTCTCGTGTTGACCGAAGCGGTGCTGCTGGCCCGGGGCAGGTTCGCAGCGGCGCTGGTGCTGGCGGTGATCGCACTGCCGGTGCTCGTCTTCGCCGCCCGCCGGCAACGTGATTCCTGAGCGCAGGTCCCCCCGAAGACTCGCGAGAGCCGCAGTCGTCGCGATGGTCGCCATCGCCGCCGGGGTCGCCCTGGTGGCGACGGTCGGCCCCGGGGACCCCTCCGAGGCGGTCCAGCATGGGTTGAGGCTCGAGCAGCCGGGCTCGCCGCCGGGTGGAGGGGTGCCGCTCCACATGGGGAAGGTGGCCGCGCGGGTGGAGCGGATTCGGGGCTTGAACTTCAAGAGCCCGCCGCGGGTCCGCGTGATGAGCGTCCCCGAGCTCGCCGCGCTTGGCCGCCGGCTGAACAAGGTCGTGGTCAGGCATCTCAGCCGCCGACCCCGGCTGCTCGAGCGCACCCGCGGGCTCGAGCGGGCCCGCACCGGCTTCCTGAGACTGGCGGGAGTCCTGCCCGAGGAGGCGGCCTCCGATGCCACAGCACAGGGGCCCGCGGAGCGAATCGGGGCCGCCTACGACCACCGTCACAAGCGGATAATCCTCGTCCAGGGCGCGATCCAAACTCGCAGGGAGCTGGAGCTGGTGTTGGCCCATGAGCTCACGCACGCGCTCGAAGATCAGCACTTTCCCCTGCGCCTGATGGAATCGGTGGGCCCAACCCAGAGGGCCGATGCCCGCCGAGCGGTGATCGAAGGAACGGCGACGTTCGTGGCCGCCCTCTACGCGGGCAAATATCTGGGCGACGAGATATCGGTCACGCAGCGGCTCGCCGGGCAGCGCAGCATCTACGCCGCCGGGGGGCCCGCTCCCTACGCGGTCAAGGCGGTGACGATCTTCGACTACGTCGACGGGGCCCTGTTCGTGCGGCGGCTCCATCTGCGCGCCAAGGGCTGGGCGTTGGTGAACCGAGCGCTCCCGCAGCCGCCGGTCCGCACCCAGGAGATCCTGCACCCGGGCGAGTGGAGGCGCGGCGCCCCAGTCGGCGCCGTCCGCCTCGACCTCAAGCATCTGCTCGGCGCCGACTGGCGGCGTGCGGGGGGCGGGCCGGCCGGCGAGCAGGACGCCCTGGCGGTGCTGGGCGCCGGGGCGCCAGACGCAGGGGCGAAGCTCGGAGCCGCCGGTTGGGCGGGGGGCAGCTTCGAGTTGTGGCACCCCCGCGGCGATCAGACGAGCTGCGAGGACTGCTCGGGCAACGTCGGCGTGGTGGCGTTTCGCTGGCGCGACCGGCTGGACGCCTGGGAGTTCGCCCGGGCCTTCTTCGCCTACATGCTGGTCGGCCGCCTGGGCGAGCGCATCGGGCCCCGGGCCTGGGATCTGGGCGAGGACGGGTTCGCGAGCCTCGGCAGCTCGCGACGCGCTTCGGCGATCGCCTTCGCGCCGAGCGAGGAGCTCGCCACCTCGGTTGCGGAAAGCGCCGCCGTTCTTGCATCGGCGGCTCCCGGGGGCGAGTGAGCGATTGGGTACCCATACGGTCCCCAATCCCGCACTCGAGTTAGCCGATCAGCCTCCGCTTGCCTCGGGTGCCGGTTCCGCGCTAGCCACAACACGGTCACGGCCGCGGGCCTTCGCCACGTAGAGCGCTGTGTCGGCCCGCCCGAACAAGGCTTGCGCGGACTCCTCGCCGTCCCACCAGGCGAGGCCCGCGGAGCATGTCTCACCGTGGGGCATCGCGTCGCGCAGACGCTCCAGGAGGCTCTCGGCCTCGACCGCAAGGCAGCCGGGGAGCGCCAGCGCGAACTCCTCGCCGCCGTAGCGGGCCAGCACGTCGGTGGCTCGCAGCCTCTCCTGCCAGCTCGCCGCTATCTCCTTCAGCAGCAGGTCGCCGGCCTGATGCCCGTGGCGGTCGTTGTAGCGCTTGAAGTGATCGAGGTCGAGAATCGCCACGCAGAGCGGACTGCTGTCCCGCCCAGCCCTCGCCACCTCGCGCGGCAGCTCCTCTTCCCAGGCACGGTGATTGGGGAGCCCGGTGAGGTCATCAGTCCGGGCGACGCGCTCGAGCCGCGCCAGAAACTCTGCCCGCTCAATCGCAATCGATGCCTCCGTCGCAAGCAGCTCCACGGTCTGGGCAAGCTCGTCGGTGAGCCTCTCCAGGCGCTTGTCCCAGACAACAGCCAGAACCGCGACCGGCGAGCCGTCGCGCAACACCGGCTGGAACAGGCAGGACGCTGCCCCGGTACGCCTGACGAGCTGCTGGTCGAGGCTTGGATGGCCCGGCGCGTCGGCGACGAACAGTGGCTCGGCCGAAACGAGGGCGCGGACCACCCCGGACGGCTGGCCGACCAAGGGCAGCGCGGCATCGGTGAACTCGGCGCCGGAGGAGGCCGTCGCGACCAGGGCGCTCCCGCTGGCCTCGGGCTCCCACAGGGACGCGGAGGATGCCCCCGCGACCTCCATCGCGGCCTCGCAGATGGCTGGTCGCGCGGCGTCAGCCTGGGTGCTTCGAGCGAGCTCGCGAGCCACCCCACCGACGGCGGCCAGGGTTCGCGCCCGGCTTTCGGACTCGGTCGCCCCGCGCTGCACCCGTCGTACCAGGACATCGATGATCACCCCCGGCGGCAACGGTCGCCACGGTCATCACCCAGCGGGCCACGGCCGCGCTGGGCTCGATCTCGATCAGCACCCAGCCGTACGCAATCCCGACCACGGCCATGTGGAAAACGCCCCACTCCCGGCCGAAGAAGAAGAACGCGAAGAGGCCCACCCAGACGTAGAAGAAGGTGTAGAAACTCGGATCGTGGCTGTAGTAGATGGCCCGGGTGATTACGAGGGTCCCGCCCACCGCCCCCAGCTGCCCCGACCAGGCCGGAAGCCTGCGGGAACCGAGGATGCAGGCCAGCGACGCCACGGCGGCCAAGGCGAGGTTGCTCCAGATCGCGCCCTCGTCGAACTGCGACGGATGGGGCAGGAGCAGCGAGATGGTGCCAATGCTCGTGCCGGCCAGGAACAGAGCACCGAGCGTCAGCCACATGGTCCTGGGATCCTCGGGCGCCGCCGCGCCTCGCGCGTGCGCGACTAGATCTCTGACGCGTGCCGCCGGATAGGCCGCCATCCATATTCGGATCGGCGGGGCGATGCAGTCGCTTTAACCTCGGTGGCCGCACGCCGGACACGGCCCATTGGTGGCAGGAGAACGGCGGCGATCGCCGAACGCACCCCCAGGTTCCTCGTCTTCCAAGGAGGCTCTTCATGGTGTCAGGAAGCTGGGCGCGCTACGCGCCTTTGTCCGGACTGCTGTTCGTAGCCCTTGTGGTCGTTTCGATCATCGTCGCGGGCTTCGACGACGTCGCCTCGGACGATTCGACCCAGACGGTGGTCGAGTTCTGGGCCGACAACGACGACCAGCAGATCGCCGGTGCGTTCATCGGGGCGCTCTCCATCGTTCCCTTCCTGTGGTTCCTCGGGTCCCTGCGAAGCGCCCTGCGGACGGGTGAGGGCGGGACCGGCCGGCTTTCGGCAATCGCCTACGCCGGCGGCATCGTGCTCGCAGCCACTGCCGGCGTGGACGCGTCCCTCCAATTCGCGGTAGCGGACAGCGTCGGCGACGTGCCCGCCGGCGTCACGCAGACCCTCTCGGTGCTGTACAGCAGCTTCTTCCTCGGATTCCCGATCGGAGTCGGAACGCTGATGCTCGCCTCCTCGCTGGTCATCCTGCGGACGAAGGTGCTGCCAGCCTGGCTGGGCTGGGTGGCGTTCGTACTCGGAATCGTGTCGCTGACGCCCATCGGCTTCTTCGCCTTTGTCCTCGTCCTGGCGTGGATAGCGGTGGTGAGCGTGATGCTCTTCCAACAGCAGCCCGCGGCGAGCCCGAGCACCGCGACGCCAGGTCCGAGCTAGCCCAGCACCAGATCAGCGGCCAAGGCGCCCTTCGCGCAGGCGAAGGGCAGATAGCCTTGCCCCATGCGTTCCGGCGACGTCGTGTGGAACCCGCTGACGGGCGAGAAGGCGATGCTGGTCGAGTCAGCCACGGAGAGCAACGGCGACCGCATCGTCACCGACTTTGCCGTCGAAGCAGGCGGCTTCGTCCCCGGTGGCGAGCACGTGCACGATGCCTTTGCCGAGCATCTGGAGGTCAAAGCTGGGCGGATCACCTTTGTCCTCGACGGAGAGGAGCGCGCTGTGGGGGCGGGAGAGCAGGTCACCGTTCCGCGCGGGACCTGGCACCGGTGGTCGAATCCAAGCGAGGACGAGGTGCAGATGCGGGTCCGCATCGAGCCGGCGCTGCGGTTCGAGGAGGCGATCCTTGTCAGCTGGGGCCTCTGCGCCGATCGCCACACCAACGCTGACGGGCGCCCCTCTCCGTTACTCGGTTCGCTGCTTGCCACGCGCTACCGCCGGGAGATCCGCTTTCGACGGCCGCCCGATGCCATTCAGAGGCTGTTTTTCCCGCCGTTCGCCGCCCTGGCCCGACTGCGGGGCCTGGAGCGGACGATCGATCGCTACCTCGATCTCGAGACGCACCCCTCCGCGGAGCCCGGGCTCGGTCGCCTGCCGGAGCAGGTGATGTGGCTCAACCGGCGGAAAGGTGCCACGGTCGACAGCCTTGAAGCTCAGACCTAACTAGCGGACATCGCGGCTGCCGCACGCTTCTCCATCTCGCTTGGTGGCACGTCCTCCACATGGGTGGCCACATGCCACCGGTGGCCGAACGGATCCTCAAACGATCCTGAGCGGTCGCCGTAGAACTTGTCCTCGACGGGCTGTAGTGCCCTCGCCCCCGCCTCTACGGCTCGCTCGAAGGTGGAGTCGGCATCCTCGATGTAGACGTGCAGCGACACCGGGGTGCCCCCGACCGTTTTCGGGCTACGGGCGTCCATATCCGGAGACTCGTCGGCGAGCATGATCACCGAGTCACCGATTTCGAGCTCGGCATGGCCGACCTTGTCCTCGGGCCCGCTCATGCGCATGCGCTCAGTGGCGCCAAGCACCGAGGTGTAGAAGTCGATCGCCTCGCTTGCGCCGTCGACGATCAGATATGGCGTGACTCGCGGATAACCCTCGGGGATCGGCTTGACCATGGCCTCGGACCTCCTGATTCGTGAGCGGTTGGGCGACGCGAACAACCTTGCCGCGCCACGGGCAACACAACGTAGACGAGATATCGCAGGGTCGTCGTCAGCCGCTACCTCGCCTTGGCGAGCGCCGCAGTGTGCTCAGCCGGTTTTCTTGTCGAGCAGCTGAAGCAGGTTGTGCGCCGCGAGCTCGACCGCCTTGTGGCGCCACTCGCTGGCCCGGTAGTGGCACGCAATCAGAGCGGACCGATGGACGCGGCGAAAATCGCCATAGACGAATCCGTACCGCGTTTTCGTCTCGTCGGAGGCTCCGTCGGTCAACCCAAGGTGCCACTCGGCGTACTCGTCCCACGAGTGGGACTCCAGGAACTCGTTCTCGTCATCCGCCGAGGGTTGGACATCTCCCCAATCGCTATCGAGCACGTACTGGCGAGCACCGATGAGCTGCCGAGCTCGCGCGACGGCGCGATCGTTTACGGAGTAGGAGGCCATGTTGAAGCGAAGGGAAAGTGCCGTCTCCCCGCTACCGCCGGCTCGACGCAGCGGTGCGCGTAGCTTGATGGAACCGGGCGTGTTCGCGGATCGAGTCGAGATCGGCGTCGCCGGCAGCCCACTCGATCACCTCGGGGTTGCCGATGGCGGCGATCTCGAAATGGTCGAGCGCCCGATCGCGGTGGCCGGCGAGCGCGTTGAAGCAAGCGAGCTGGTAGTGGAGGCTCGGGTGCTCGGGGTAGTCGGCGAGGCCTTCTGATGCGACCGCGATCGCCTGCTCGTAGTCGCCACGCGCGTTCGGCCCCTGGGCCGCGTACCAGTATTCGAACGGCGAAACCGGCAGCGCGCTGCCGGGGACGCCGCCGATCACCAGCACGGTCGTTTCGTCCTCGCTCGCAGTCGCCTGACGCCAAGCGCCGAGATCGACACGGACCATCGTCCCCGCCGGAGCATCGATTCGATCCTCGTCGACGATCAGCTCGGCGCGGCCGCTGAGGACGAGGTAGAGCTCCTCGTGGCCGCCGGCCCCGGCGCTGGTCTCGTCGTGGAGCTCGATCACTTGGTCGCCGGCCTTCTCGCCGGTATAGGCGTTGACCGCGAAGCCGGTGATCCCGAGCGCCCGACGCAGCGGGCGCCATTGCATGTCCCCGAGCGGGATTCGCTCGAGCCGGTCCAGGTCTGTCGCCCTAAACCGAGGTTTTGGCCGATCCGCGGATATCGTGCGACGGTAACAGCTAGCGCAGAATCGTCAGCTCGATTTTCTGGATCTGCCCCTGGGCGTCGACCGGTCGAAGGGTGGCGTCGCCTCCGGCATCACGGAACCTGCCGGTACCGCCGACGATGGAAAGCCGGTTGAAGTCCCCATTAAGTCGAATGTTTCCTGCGAGCTGTATCCGATCGCGAGCCCGCAGGATCAGGGTGGCCTGGCATTGGCCACCGACCGGAGGCGACAAGGTGCAGGCGCTCGAGAATTTGCCTCTCTTGCTTCCGCGGCGACGTAGCTCGCCTGAAGATCCGAACATATCCCCTCCAGATTCGCCGCTCGGATCGTTGTCGACAAACCAGCCGTCCGTGACGACGAGCCGCATTTGCTTCTGCTGGCGATCGCCACTACCGGGGGAAGCGCTTGCGCCCACCCAGCTCAACAACGCTACCGCTGTCCCCGCCACCAAGATCGTTGCCACCGCTTTTCTCATGTCGACTCCTAGCCCCGTTGCCTGGTCTTCGGTGCCGATTCGCGAGAGCAACGCGCTTTCCTGCGTGGAGGACGCTGAGTTCCACGATCCCCCGAACCTTCCCGGCTCGCGACCTGGACACGGCGCGCGGGTGGGAGTAGGGTCGTTCCAACCAACCGAAGGGAGTCGGGGCATGACACCGACTTGGCGCGCATCCAGTCCGCGAATTACGACTGTGGGAGCGGGGCGCGCCAGGCCACCCAAGCATCGCGGAGGCCTCGTGCTTCTGCTGACCGCGCTTGCATTCCTCTTGGTGACCACCGTCGCGCTCGCGGCGACCGGCGACCTCACCCAGCCCGCAGGGACCGCCGGCTGCCTGAGCGACACGGCAAACTCGGGATGCGCCCAGGGCCATCAACTCCTGGGCACCCATTCGGTGGCGGTCAGCCCGGACGGGAAGAACGTCTACGTCGCCTCCCAGAGCACCGTGGCGCGGATCGACCGCGACACGACCACCGGCGCGATCACCCAGCCCGCAGGGACCGCCGGCTGCATCAGCGAGAACGGCGTGGGGGGATGCGCCGCCGGCCATGGAATCCATTTCCAGATCCAGGCGTTGGCGGTCAGCCCGGACGGGAAGAACGTCTACGTCACCTCCACCGGCAGCAATGCCGTGGCACGCCTTAACCGCGACACGAGCACCGGCGCGCTCACCCAGCCCGCCGGGGCCGCCGGCTGCGTGAGCGAGACCGGGGCCGGGCCCTGCGCCGACGGTCATGGGCTCAAGAGCCCCCGCTCGGTGGCGGTCAGCCCCGACGGAAAGAGCGTCTACGTCACTTCCCAAACCGGTAGGGGCGCCGTGGTTCGCTTCAACCGCAACACAACCACCGGGTGGATCGCACAGCCTGCCGGGACGGGCGGTTGCGTTAGTGAGACCGGGGCGGGGCCCTGCGCCAACCGCCATGGGCTCGACGACGCCATCTCGGTCGCGGTCAGCCCGGACGGGAGGAGCGTCTACGTCGCCTCGAACACGGGCTTCGGTGGCGTGGCGCGCTTCAACCGAAACGCGAACGCCGGTGCGCTCACCCAACCCGCCGGGGCACCCGGCTGCATCAGCGAGATTGGGACGGGGCCGTGCGCCGACGGCCATGGGCTCGCCGACGCGGACGGAGTGGTGGTCAGCCCGGACGCGAAGAGCGTCTACGTAATCTCCGAACGTGGGCACGGCCATGTCAGCGGCACGGTGGCGCGCTTCAACCGCGACACGACTGCCGGCGCGATCACCCAGCCCGCCGGGGCCGCCGGCTGCATCAGCGAGGCCGGCGGGTTCGGTGGAGAGCCGTGCGTCGACGGCCATGGACTCGACGGCGCGCACTCGGCGGCGATCAGCCCGGACTCGAAGAGCATCTACATCGCCTCCCGGGACAATAACGCCGTGGCGCGCATCAACCGCGCCACGACCACCGGGGCGATCTTCCAGCCCGCCGGGGGCGCGGGATGCGTTAGCACCTGGGGGGGTTGGGTTGCGCCCTCGGCAGGGCGCTCAACGACGCGTCCGCGGTGGCGGTCAGCCCGGACGGGAAGAGCGTCTACGTCAGCTCCCAAAGCGACAACGGCGCCGTGGCACACTTCACGCGGGCACCCTGACCTAGCGCAGCCTGGATCTCCGGACTGCTCCGAGCCAGATTGCTATATTCATCCTTTCGGGTGAATAATACGACGAGAGCTCGAGGAGGAGCCATGGAACTACCGCCGATCGTCAGTGAGCAGGAGTGGCAGGCGGCACGTGACGCGCTGCTGGTGAAGGAGAAGGAGCTCACCCACGCGCGCGACGCGCTGGCGGCCGAGCGGCGGCGGATGCCCCGCATGCTGGTCGAGAAGGACTACGAGTTCGAGGGCCCAAACGGGCGGGTGAGCCTGCTCGACCTGTTCGAGGGCCGCCGCCAGCTGATCATCTACCGGTTCTTCTACGAGCCGGGGGTGAACGGCTGGCCAGAGAAGGGCTGCCCCGGCTGCTCGATGATGGCCGACCAGCGGGCTCACCCGGCGCACCTGAACGCTCGCGACACGATGCTCGCGCACGTCTCGCGGGCGCCCCAGTCGGACATCCAGCGGCTGAAGGAGAAGATGGGCTGGGAGCACATCCCCTGGTACACCGTCATCGACGACTTCGACAAGGACTTCGGCGTCGACGAATGGCACGCGACGAACGTCTTCCTGCGGGTCGGGGATCGGATCTACCGCACCTACACCGTCGACGGACGCGGCGACGAGGCCCTCGGCAGCGCGTTCAGCTACCTCGATATCACGCCGCTCGGGCGCCAGGAGGAGTGGGAGGACTCGCCCGAGGGCTACCCGCAGGGCGACTCCTCGTGGTGGCGGCGCCACGACGAGTACGAGTCCGACCCGCCCCCGCTGCCGCTCGACGACGAGACCCTGATCGCCGCCGACGAGCGCGCAGGGCGCCCGGGCGGACCGGAATGACAACAGCGACACTAGACCGCGTGTTCTCCGCGGTCTCCGATCCGACGCGCCGCGCGATCCTCGCCCGGCTCGCGGACTCGGAAGCCCGCGTCACGGACCTGGCCGGCGACTTCCCCATCTCACTCAACTCGACCTCGAAGCACATCCGCGTGCTCGAGGGCGCGGGTCTGGTGCGCCGCGACGTCCATGGGCGCGAGCACATCCTCAGCCTCGAGGCGGAGCCGCTCGCGGAAGCCGCCGAATGGATCGAGCACTATCGCGGCTTCTGGAGCGACCAGCTCGCCTCGCTGGACCGCTTCGTCACCACCCGCGAGGCCGGGAAGGAGTCGAGGTGAGCGCCGGCGGCGAGTTCACCGTGATCGTGCAACGCGAGATCGCCGCCCCGGCCGAGGCGCTCTTCGATGCCTGGCTCGACGCCGAGAGGCTCGGCACCTGGATGCGCCCGCGAGTAGTCAGCGAGACCCGGGCGGAGACCGATCCGCGCGAGGGCGGCAATTTCCGCATCGTCATGGTCCGCGACCGAAGCGAGATCCTGCACCAGGGGACCTACCGGGAAATCGACCGTCCCAGCCGGCTCGTCTTCACCTGGTCCTCCCCCGCGACCGACCACCGAGACTCCGTCGTCTCCGTCACCTTTGAGCCCCTGGGGAGCGGTTCGACGATGGTCGAGGTCCACCAGGTCGGTCTGCCCGACGAGGAGTCCCGCGCCGGCCACACCGAGGGCTGGTCCGACGCCCTCACCGAGCTCGAACGTCACCTCCATCCGTGAAGTAGCGAGGCAGACCGCACGGATTCATCCCGATGTCGCTAGAAGGTCAGCTTGTCGAAGTCATTCCACAGAAGCGTGACCCCGTCGGTCGTCGAATCCCAGTTTGGAACGTTCAGCGTGCGCACGGGTCCGTGACCTCGCGAGATCAGCTTCCACGAGACCGTGCGATTAGGCGGGGTGTTGGCCCGCACGTACACGTCGGCACCCTGGATGAACGGTAGGTTGCCCAACACTGGATCGGGTGAGCTCAGGTCGGTCTTGGAGTCGCGGTTGCGATCAAACGCGAACAAGGCGTTGACCTGCTTGCTGATCGGACAGAGCACCGCCGTGCAGACGTTCAGCCCGTTGACGAGCAGACGGTCGTTCTGGGCACCCTGGTTACCCCACAGCTCCTTGTACCTGATGTTCACCGCACTCATGCTGCCGGGGCGGTTGCCCGCATAGGCCTCGACGGCGGGTGAGGCAAGCAGCCGGAGCGTGTAGTCGCTTCTCACGAAGGGTTCGTAGTAGATGTGGAGCCTCGGAAGGCCGGAACGCAGCAGCGTGAACTCGTATCGTCGCCCCGCTTGGACGGTCACCGGTCCCCAGGCGCCACCTCCAACCGAGCCGTTGCTGATACCGATCGATGCCAGCGGCGCCGCCGTGCTCCGCCGACCGTTGGCGCTCAACGGCCACACCCGGACGGTCGCCCCCGCGAGTCCCGTGTTCTGCGGGAAGTTGAGCGCCTTTCCCGCGACCTGTATTGGCCCTCGCTGCCGCACTATGTTGTGTCGCGGCGTGCGCCCGGTCAGGAATCGGTAGTAGGCCACGAACGACTCGGCAGAGGTGCATGCCTGCACGTGCGTCTGGTTGGGGATCGTGACGTTCCGCGCGCCATCCATGTGGCGGCCGGGAGTGCCCCTGCCGGCCCAGACGGCGAGCGTCGGGACGCCGGGTCTCTCGCTTTGGCCATCGACGTTGATGTAGTGCGCGACGTTCGCGCGCCGCTGGGCGGCCATGGCCCCGTTCGTGAGGTAGTCGTACAAGACCGAGGTGCCGAGCGAATGCGCGACCACGTCAACCTTGTGCTTGCCCGTCCGCCGCTTCAGGGCAGCGATCGCACGATCGATCTGCTGACCGACTTCGCTCTTGTCTCCCACGGCGCGGGTTGAGTTGTAGTCGACCTCATCGAACCAGCGCCGCGGATAGCCGTTGCTCATGAAGCGCATCTTCTGAGACTCGAACTGCGCTCCCGAGCCTTCGATCCCGTGGACGAAGAGGATCGGGTTCTGGCGGAAGCTCGGTTGGGCGTTCGGTGCGGCGCCGGCGGCGGGCGAGGAAACCAAGAACCCCACCACGGCGAGGCCGGAAGCGACGAGACGGAGCGCAGACGCCTTGAATGGGAATCCCATCGATTCCTCCCTCCAGATCCCGGGTCTCCAGTGCGCGGGCTTCTATCACCCGGCACACCACTTGTCAATCACAACAGAGCCCCGGGCGGGAGCATCGATGGGCCGCCTATCGGCTTGGATAAGCCAGATTCAGATCCGGCTCAGCCGGTCTTCCGAGCCGGTAGGATCGTGCGGCAAGCCACGGGCTCGGAGGGAGGCTCGTATGTCCAGCCCAGGGAGGCGTCAACGTCGTTTCGCCCTGGTGGCGACCGCGGCGCTCGCGATCGCCGGCCTCTTCAGCGCCGCGGCGGAGGGAGCGCCACCGCCCGGGCAGGTGAGATTCAGCGCCAGCACCCTGTTCCCGAAGTTCGGGCCGGAGATCGAGGACTACGTCGTCCGCTGCAACAACGGGCCGGTGACGGTCCAGGGTCATACCTCCGGAGGCTGGGAGGCGGCGATCGGCAAGCATCCCTTCCGCAGCGGCGACTTCAGTGAGGTGGTGCCGCTGAGCTCCGGGCGACCCTTCGCGATCAAGGTGCGAGACGCAGGACACACGCAGCTCTATCGCTACTACGTGCGCTGCCTGCCCAACGACTTCCCCACATATACCTTCATCCGCTACGGGCAGCCGGTGTTCCCGAGGTACTTCACGGTGTTCCCTGGCGGCTCGCGGTACGCGATCATCTTCGACAGGCACGGAGTGCCGGTCTGGTGGTACCACGGTCAGGCCTTCGCGACCAGGGTGCTTCCGAGTGGGAAAGTCCTCTGGTGGAATCGCGCGGGGGGGTGGGCGACCCACCACCTCAACGGGAGCCTGATCCGCGCCCTCTCTGGCGTTGGCGTCCGGGCCGACCACCACGACCTGCAGCTATTGGGCAACGGCAACCATATGGTCGGCGCCTACGTCCAGCAGCGGCACGTCGACACGAGGCCCTACGGCTCGAGCAACGCCACGGTCGTAAACGCCGAGCTGCAGCAGGTCAGCCCCGGCGGCAAGCTCGTCTGGGACTGGAAGAGCCAGGACCACGTCGCTCTGGCCGAGACCGGACGCTGGTGGCCCCGAGTCAGGCAGCGCGAGAGCTACGACCTGGTCCACTGGAACTCCGTCGAGCCGGTTGGCGGCTCGGTGATCGCTTCCTTCAAGACGCTGGATGCGGTGGTCAAGATCGACAAGAGCACCGGCAGGATCGTCTGGAAGCTGGGCGGCACGACCACGCCCAGGAGCCTCGACGTTTTGCAGGATCCTCGTCCGTACACCTTCGGCGGCCAGCACGACGCCCGCCTGCTCCCCGACGGGACCCTGACCGTATTCGACAATCGGACCTTGCTCGGGGGCGAGGCGGGCCAGCCGCCGCGGGCAGTCCGCTACCGGATCAACGAGCAGGCGGGGACGGCAACGCTGCTGGAGTCGATTTCCGACCCCGCCGTGCCCGAATCCATATGCTGCGGCTCGGCCCGGCGCGTGAGCAACGGGCACTGGCTGATCGACTGGGGATACTCCAAGGTGATCGGCGGTTACGCGCCGGGAGGCGAGAGGACCTTCCGGCTGGTCTTCAAACCCGCCCGCATGTTCAGTTATCGGGCAGAGCCGGTCCCCGACGGCGTGTTCTCGCCGCAGGATCTGCGCCAAGCCATGAACGCGAGGTACGGCGGGATCTGACCGAGCGATGTCGCAGGAGAACGTGGAGAAGGTTCGAGCGGCTCTCGAAGCCTGGAGTCGCGGTGATTGGGACGCGGCGCTGAGGTACACCGCGCCCGACGTCGTCTTTGACAACTCGACGGCCATTGGCGAGTGGCGCGGCGTCCATCGCGGCCACGACGCGATCCGGCGCATGTGGGAGCGCCTGACCGAGCCGTGGGAGAAGGTCGAGATCGAGGTCAGGGAGGTGATCGAGGCCCGCGATGATCTCGTCGTGACCAGCAACCGGGGGCGCTTTGTGGGACGGGATGGGATCGAGCTGCCGGGGCCAATCCGGTCCGGCTGGGTCTGGCAATTCCGCGACGGACAGATCATTCATCTCGCCGTCTACAACAGCCTTGACGACGCCCTCGAAGCCGCCGGGCTGCGGGAGTAGCCCTCTCAAGCAGTCCCCACCGAGACGACCCTGGTGGAGTGAGGGCATGCTGTTTACCAGCCCCGTTACCCGAAGGATTACCCGCGCCTGGGTGGCATTTGGGAGCCGCTTTGCCTGTCCCCAGGACACTGGCGTGAACCCGGCTCCTGCGCAGCAGCCAGCCGTCACGCGAAAGCCCACGGCATGAACGTTTTGGCCAGTTCGCGGGTAAGACGGGTTGAAGGTCCAACTCGACTGACAGGAGGAGAGGCATGAGAGCATTCCGTAGAAGGCGCCGCGTCACCCCGGTGGCGGCTGCCGTGGTCGCGACCCTCGCCTTTGCCGCAGTGGCGGCAGCCGCCGTGATCACCGGCACGAACGGCCCGGATGTAATCCGGGGCGCGGACGAGGCCGATCAGATCTCGGCCCTTGGCGGCAATGACTTCGTAGAGGCTCGGGCGGGAAACGATGAGGTCAATGGCGGTACCGGTGAGGACAAACTCGAGGGCAATCGAGGGACCGACGAGCTCAACGGCGGCGACGCGCGTGATGAGCTCAGGGGCGGACCCAGAACGACACCCTGAATGGCCAAAACGGACGCGACAACGTCGACGGCCAGGACGGCAACGACACGCTCAACGGCAACGTGGGGCCTGACGACGTCAGGGACGGCCACGGAGCCGATACCTTCCGGGGAGGGCCCGACGCCGATCGGGTCGACGCTCGGGACAGCGGCGGCGATCCGGGTGCCGACACAGTGATCTGCTTCGAAGGCGACGAGGTTCGGGTCGACCGCAACGACACGATCGTCAACCGCGCCGAGTGCGGACGCGTGGAGCGGGACAGCAGCGGCTCGGGCGGGAGTGGCAGCGGGTAGTTCCCACCATGAACCCGGTTCAACCGGGCCTCGAATCAGTCTGAGGAAATGCCCGGCATGAAGCCGGGCGTTTCCATTCAACGGTGGACTAAGGGGAAGGTTGCACGCGCTCCGGAACGACGTCGAGAAGCCTTGGCGACGGGCCGCCCACGTGGTGCTATGCCGCCACCTCTGCGCTCGTCCCACGGTGGCGGGCGTACATGTCCTCGACCCACTTGAACCCGAGCCGGTCCTTCAGCGAGGCGCGAAATTCCCGGGATTGCGCGGCGCGCTCGTCCGAGCGAAGCTTGATGTAGGGAAACTCGGGCGGTACGACGATCGGCGCGAGGATCGAGGCCGCCGTCAGGTCCGCCACGGTGAACGAGTCGCCGACGAGATAGCCGCCTGGGCCGGACTCCGCTTCGATCTTGTGGAAAGCGGCCCGGACCACCTCGCGCGAGTGCGCGACCCGGTCCGGCTGGATCGCGTAGCGCCATTTCACGACCGGTATGAGCATCGGACTCAGCGCCTTGAGCAGACCGATTCGCGGATGGTCGGGGCCGTAAAGCATCCCGAGAAACTTCTCCGGCTCCGTGAGGTTGTCGTTGAATAGGACCCGGCGCAGGTCGTGCCCGCAACTCTCGTCGAAGTACTCCTCGAGCTTGAGCGCCCGGCGCCGTCCCTCCGGGTCGGAGGGGTAGGGGTGGTTCCGGGCCACCGTCGCTCGATCTCCTCGATGATCCTGGTCGAGTCACCGATCGCGCGTCCATCCAACTGCAAGATGGGAACGGTGCGACCGGCTCGCAGCCACCGCGCCTGATTTCCTGGAGCGCGGGCGTCACGGCGCGACGCACGTCGACGGAAACCGTCTTGTAATCGAGCGCCCAACGCACCTTCTCGTTGTAGTGCGAAACCTCGAGGTGCCAAAGGACAGGCGTTTCCTGCGGCATGAGTCAAGTCTTACACCTGTCCAGCTTCCGGGGGCGTGAGGAAGGTCAGCCGTACTGGACATCTGTGGACGATCCGAGACGGCACGGTTGTGTCTTTGCGAATCTTCCCCAGAGACGAGAAGGCCCTCGAAGCCGCAGGGCTGCGGTAGTAACCGCCTAGACCCCCCAAAACACGTCAGCCTCGCAGGCAGCGACCGCAACTGTGCGACAAGGTCGCGGTTCAAGCTACAAGGGCAGGTGGATTCTGTTGACTGGTCTCGGGGGAGGGATAGATGGGTCAGGAGCCAAGCGGCAACGGTGGAGGCGATCTCGGCGAGGGGATCGCGAAGGCGCGCTTGGCCGACTACAAGAAATGCTCGACGTGACCGTCCGTGCGATCGAGGGTGGGGGCGAAGAGGCCGGACCTCTTGTGCTCCACGCAGAACTCGACACGCTGTCAGAGGGCCGATCGAAGAACATCCTTGCGGTCGTGATTGTCGACCGGGCGCTCGAGATCGTCCGGACTCGAAGAGGATAGCCCTCGGCGGCTCATCGGACACCGGCGCCCCTGAGCGTCCGCTCGTAGTCGTCGATCTGAGCCGCGGGAGTAGGACGCCGAACGGACAAGGCCCCTGATCTCGGGGAGTCCACCCGAGGCAATGTTCAGAGCGGTACTCCGGTTTCAAGTGAGCACCGCATCGGAGGCGGAATGTCGGGGTTAGTAACGGACGATGGGCCACTGGGATACGGGGGGAGGCGCAGGATGATCGAGTCGACCGTGGGAGGCGGAGCCATGACGCCGGGCGGTCCTGGCGCCCGGAAGGCGGTGGCCTGATGACTTGTGGTTGTTCGAGCTTCGTCCCGATCCCGCGCGACCATGTGGCGAGGATGCGGGGCCGAGCTGTCTGGTTTGCGGGAAGACGCCGCCCACTGCGCAAAACGTCGGGCCCACCAATGGAGCCCGCGAGGACGGGTCACTCACCGTCGAAATGGCGCAAGCTGGCGACGCGCTCATAGTTCGCGCCATCGGGGAGCTCAGTCGCGCCACCGCCGAGACGTTCGAGGCAAAGTTGCGACTGGCGATTGGCGGTGACGCCTGGACCGTTGATCTGGACCTCGGCGCCGTGGCCTTTATCGATTCCACGGGCCTTCGATCCGTGCTCCGGATCGGAAACCATTCGCTTCGCAACGGAGGTCGGCTTCGAATGCGGCGTGCATCGGCGCCCGTCCAACAAGCGATCGAGTGGGGTGGCTTGCAGGGTTCGCTGCCGTTGGTGGACTGAGGTATCCCGCGCGCGAGATGGCGTACTAAGGGTGGGGTTTCCGTGCGCGACGGTGATGCCGTAGGGACTCCCTTCGCCGCCTCCGGATCGACGTGTATCTGGGGTCCCCGGCCCGAGAGCCGGCCACGTGCGGGTCGTGCCTGCCAGCCTGATCCCGATCGCCGTGGCTACTCTCATTGGCCTGGCCACCGTGAACAGCAACCACTCCTCGCTTGACGGTCTCGCCCCCTCGGCGAGACCAGGCCCTCCAGATCAAGGACTCGTCAAGCGCTACCCCACGGGGGTCGAGGCGCTGCACGCCGTGTCTCGCTCGAATCAGACCCGGCGAGTTCTTCGGGCTGCTCGGCCCGAATGGCGCCGGCAAGTCGACGCTGATCCACTGCGCCACCGGGCTGGCGCAGCCGACGTCGGGGACGATCCACGTCTTCGGCCACGACGCCGTCCACGACTACGGCGAGGCCCGCCTCGCCGTCGGACTCGCCCCCAGGAGCTCAACCTCGACTGGTTCCTGACCGTCGAGGAGACGCTCGACTATCACGCCGGCTACTTCGGGATGCCAAGCGCGACCGCCGCGAGCGCGCGCGGAGCTGCTCGAGACGTTCTCGCTCACGGAGAAGCGGAACGAGCGCACCCGCACGCTCTCCGGCGGCATGAAGCGCCGGCTGATCCTGGCCCGCGCGCTGATGCACCGCCCGCGCCTCCTCATCCTCGACGAGCCGACCGCCGGCGTCGACATCGAGCTGCGGCTCGAGCTGTGGCACTACGTGCAGCGCATCAACGCAGGAGGGGACGACGATCCTCCTGACCACGCACTACCTCGAAGAGGCCGAGCAGCTCTGCGACAGGATCGCGTTCATCAACGAGGGCCAGATCGTCGCCCAGGGCGCGAGCGAGGAGCTTGCGGCCACCTACGGCGTCGCCAACCTCGAGGACGCCTACCTGGCGCTCGTCGGGCGCAAGGAGCTGTCGCGCTCGCACGTCGAGGTCCAGGAGCTGGCGTCTGACCACCACCCGTCCTTCCTCACCCTCTGGCGGCGCGAGCTGGGCCGCTTCATGAAGATCAAGAGCGAGACGGTCGGCGCGCCGCTGCTGGAAACGTTCCTCTACATCTGCGTGTCGGCGCCGCGCTCGGCTCGCGGATCGACGAGCTGCACGGAATCGACTACGTCGTCTTTGTGATCCCGGGCCTGATCATGATGGCCTGGGCGATCAACGCCTTCTCCAACAACTCCTCCTCGATCCTGCAGCAGAAATTCCAGGGCGCGATCCAGGACCAGCTCTCCTCGCCGGCCTCGCCGCTGGAGCTGCTGCTGCGGCCTTCTCGCTCGGCGGCTTTCTGCGCGGGCTCGCCGTCGCGGCGCTGACCTTCATCGCCGCGTCGCTGCTCGTCGACCTTCCGGTCGACCACATCCTCGTCCTCATCCCGGCGTTGTTTCTGGTCGGCTTCTTCTTTGCCCAGCTCGGGGTCCTGATCGGCGTGCGAGCCGAACAGTTCGACGACGTCGCCATCGCCCAGACCTTCGTGCTCCAGCCCCTGATCTTCCTCGGAGGCGTTTTCTACTCCGCCGCCCTCCTGCCGGAGCCGTTCCAGACCCTAAGAACCCACTTCAACCCCGTCTACTACATGATCAACTTCGTCCGCTACGGCTTCCTCGGCTTCACCGAGGCCAGCGTGTCGCTGTCGCTGATCGCCCTCACAGCGGCGACGGCCGCTCTATTCGCGGCGAATCTGCGCCTGTTCTCGAAGGGCTACCGGCTGCGCGCTTAGATTTCGACCGCGTTCCCCCCCATGCGCCACTGATGCGCCAGTAAGCGCCAGTCTCCAGCGGCCGCAAACGGCCTCAGCCCGATTTGAGAGCGGGGATCGAGAGCATCGATGCGGGTGGCGAATCGGCTCGGCTAAGCCAGATCCGGCTCTATCAGCGGAGGGGGAGGGATTCGAACCCCTCGATGGACCAAAACGGCCCATAACGGTTTTCGAGACTGTTGCCGATCCGGACGAAACCCGCATAGTCAAGCGACATTCGCGGCCCCGCGTCAGCGCTGCGCCACACCCAGCGCCACACTCGACGGCAATGGCGCCGCATTCTATATGGAGTCTCAATCCACCCCTCGGCTTGCCAACTCGCGCTTCTACGCCTCGTCACGACGAAGCAGCCTGGCCGTTTACAGCGGCTCCCGGCGCTCCTGCTTCCACGCGAAAGCAGAAGTGAAGCTCCAGCCGGGGAAACGGACCCGCCACGAGCCGCAGATCCCGATGCCGAGGCAGCAGCTAGTCCCGCATCCCTGTGAAGAAGTCGCCGAGAATCTCGTGGGCGATGGCGACCGCCTGGGCGCCGGTGACCGGGTCGTCCTTGCTTGATGTCGGGAACGGTCAAGCCGCGGTCTTGGGCCATCGCGAGGGCCGAGAACAGAAGCGACCGTCCGAGCAGGCCGAGCGGAGCGTCGAGCGGTACGACCGCCTCGGGCATGTCGGGGACGGGTCGGGGGATGATCTCCGGCCAGTCCTCCTGGGCTCGTGGCGAGTCGAGGGTGAAGATGTTCGAGAAGCTGCGTGCGCTGGCCTCGCGGGCGGTGAACGGCGCGCCGAGGTTCCAGCGCTCGCGCATGGTCGCCAGCAGCGAGGTGGCGCGGTACTCGTCGTTGATGACGGTGCGCTCGGGGATCCAGGCGGAGATCGCCAGCGTTGGGATGCGCACGCCGGAGCGGTCGAACGTGAAGCCCGATCTGGCCGGGGGCGCCCTTGCCGTCGGGCGGGACCGCTGCGCGGCGGCGGCACGTGGTCGTAGGTGCCGCCGTGCTCGTCGAACGTCACCAGCAGCGTCGTGTTCAGGTGGTTGGAGCCCGGTCGGCGACGGATGAGTTGCGGATCGCGTTGTAGATGCGCGCGAGGATCTCGCCGCCGATCAGCGACGACGGCGGGTCGAAGTGAAAGTCCGAGCGTCGGCGCCCTTGCCGCGGCGGCCACCTGTAGGAGCGTCCCGAACGGCGGGTGCATGTCGTTGTGGTCGTGCCGATGATCTGCGGCTCGATGAACGCGTACGTCGGCAGCTCCCCGCTCTCGGCGTCCTCGAAGAACTGGCGGGTGGAGAAGAAGTTCGTCGCGAACTTGCCGGCGAGCCGCGGGGCGTGGATGACGCCGGTCAGCGAGTAGTGCGACGGCGGGTCGCAGTACACCCTCCAGGTCAGCCCGGCCGCGTCGAGCCGGTCGAACAGCGTCTCGGCGTCGTTGGTCTTCGGGAAGCACCCCGGCGGTGACATGTTCACCACGTAGCCCGAGGATTGCCCCGCGTGGAAGAACGACCGGTTGGGGTACGTGCACGTCGGCACGTCGCAGAACCAGTGATCGAAGGTCGCAAAGCCACGGGCGATGCCCGACAGCACCGGCATCTGCTCGGGCGTGTAGCCGGTCATGATCTGCGCGTACTCCTCGACGGTCGGCTGGCGCCCGAGCTCGACCATCAACATGCTGATGTAGTCCGCCACGAAGCCGTCCATCGTCGGCCGCCTGGCCCGCGCGAGGCGCGTTGAAGGACTTCTCCGGCTGCAGCACGCCGCGGTTCCCCTCGTCGAGCGATCCCGAACAGCTGGGTGTTGATGTGCGGAAGCTCCTCGCCCGAATCGGGGTTCGGCGTGTTCATGTTCGGCGACAACCCCATAGCGGACGATCCCGTCGTCGGCCGTGCTCCGCCCACTCCGGCACCGGGTTGGACAGATCCTTGCCGATCACCCCCTCGAACGACGCGACCTCACCGGGCTCGTACAGCCGCCCGAGCAGGTTGTCGAACGAGCGGTTCTCGAACATCACCACCACGACGTGATCGAGCGCGTTCTCGCGTCCGGGCGTGGCCATCGAGCCCTCCTGAAGGTGTGCGCTTCGCTTTGGGAGTCTCATCCTAAGACTGGCGCTCCTCCTTGCGCGACGACGAGCAGCCGGCGTCCGCGCGAGATCAGGAGGCTGCCGCGCGTCCGGTCGAATAGCAGACCCCGCACCTCGTGGCGACCTTCGGCGGCAGGCTTTACCGCCGGCTACTCGATGACCGGGGGCGAGCCGAGCGACACCGAAGCGATCTTCGTCCGCTTAGACGCGGGCGA
>CAVRIF010000011.1:0-154058 GCA_963721215.1 uncultured Actinomycetes bacterium | reverse complement strand
CCGGTGCGGCGTTTCATTGTGTCAGTCGCTATAAGCGATGCGCGCTGGGCGCCGTGGCGCTAGGCTGGCGCGTATGCCGAGGCGAGCGTGGATGATCGCGGTGGCGGCTGTCTGGGCGCTGGCCGTCAACGGGCGCCGCCCGGGCCCAGTCACCCGGCCAGGTCCCGCCGCCGATCCCGCAGAATCCCGGGCCCAGCCCCGCGAGCTTCATCGGCGCTGCGGCGACACTCGACCCCACTCTCGGTGTGGATGTGCCCAGGCATCCGTTCATGGCGCCGAACGGTCGCTCGAACCTCCACAACGACGCCTACCAGACCGACAGCTACCGCTGGACCGGACCGCTCGGCAACGGGCTCAGCTCCGCCTCGGCCCTCTTCGCCCGCGAGTGCGCCTCGGTCACCATCGACAGCCACGGTCGCCTGGTGACCATCTGCGTAGGCCTGGACAAGCCCGTGCTGGCGATGCTTCACCCCAACACGCTGCGCGTCCTGGCCGCCATGGATCTGCCGCTCCGCAACCCCGGGCCGAACCCCTTCCAGGACTTCAGCGGAGGCGGCTACTTCTACCTCGACCATCACGATCGGGCGGTGATCTCGGCCGGAAATCGCCACATCCTGGTGGTGGCGGAGACCGGCGGCACCGCCAACCCCGGGTTCGCGCTGAGGAGGGACTACGACGTCAGCTCGGCGGTGCCGGAAGGGGACGCGCTGATCTCAGCGCTTCCGGACTGGTCCGGGCGGATCTGGTTCGCCAGCCGCGATGGGGTGGTCGGGACGGTCGCCCCGGTGAGCGGCCAGGTACGGAGCGTCGACCGGCGGGAGCCGATCGGCAACTCGTTCGCGGTCGACGAGACCGGAGGCGTCTACATCGTCACCGACAAGGCCCTGTACCGCTTCGATGCTGTGCAGGGCAGGCCCGTCGTGACCTGGCGGCACACCTACCCGAACATCCGCACAACGAAGCCGGGCCAGACCCAGGCAGGGTCCGGAACCACCCCGACCCTGCTCGGAAAGCGCTACGTGGCGATCACCGACAACGCCGATCCCATGGCCGTGCTCGTTTACGACCGCCGGCCGCGGGCGACCTGGCGTCGGGTGGTCTGTCGCCAGCCCGTGTTCCAGAAGGGGGCAAGCGCCACCGACCAGTCACTGATTGCCGCCCGGCGCTCGCTGATCGCCGAGAACAACTACGGGTACACAGGTCCCGCTTCGACCATGAACGGCGGCGTCACCAGTCCGGGGGTGGAGCGCATCGACCTCGAGGCTGATGGACGCGGTTGCCATTCCGTGTGGAGGAGTCACGTGCGCGCCCCTTCCGTGGTGCCCAAGCTGTCGCTGGGCGGCGGGCTCGTCTACACGTATACGAAGCCGAAGCGAAATGACACGACCGACGCCTGGTACCTGACGGCGCTCGACTTCGACACCGGCAAGACCGTCTACAGCCGACTCGCCGGGACCGGCTTCGGGTACAACAACAACTTCGCCCCGGTCACCATTGCGCCCAACGGGACTGCCTACGTTGGCGTGCTCGGCGGCCTGACGCGATTCAGGGACGCCGCGGGCTAGACCAGCGCCCGCAGCTCCTGGAGCGAGGCGTCGAACCCGGCGGCGAGCTCACTGACGCGGGGCACGGCGGCGGGGTCCGTGCAGAAGCCGAAACCCATCCGGCCCGCGAGCGAGACCGCTGAGGCTCGCAGAGCGTGCCGGTCGGCTGGCTCGGCGACCGAGTAGAGCTCGGCGACGCGTCCGGTGAGCACCTGCACGGGCTCCTTGGGACCGGGCACGTTGGAGATGGAGAGCGCGAACTCCCCGCGGGCCGGCGGCCAGCTTGGAGGCGACCCCGTAGAGAGGTCGGATGTGCGAAAGGGTGTGGAAGAAGGAGTAGAGCTCGTCGGCGTCGTGGTGCTGCTTGCGTGTGAGGGTCTCGGCGTTGATCGCCGCCAATCGCTTCCGGGGGTCTGGCTCCGCGACCGGCAGGTCGCAGAACAGGAACGAGTCGCGGTTGCCGAGCTCGTCGGAGTGCTCACCGCGGTGGTGCATGCTGACCGGGATTTGGACCCGCATCCCCCGCAGCGGCTCGTGGCGAGCTTCCAACCAGCGACGTATCGCTCCCGCGACCATGGTCAACACGACGTCATTGACCGTCACTCCGCTGCCGGCGGCATGCTCGATTCGCTTCAGATCGGCGAGCTCGCAGGCCGTGAAAGCCAGCTCGCGGTCGGCGCCGATGCGCCGATCGAGCGCCGTATCGGCACCGAGCGGCCAGAGCTCGCGCCGCAAAGTCGACGGGAGCACGGCCAGCTCACTGCCCGCATCGCGCCAGCTGCGTGGCGCGGCGGCCGCCCGGGCGCCGGCGGACAGGGCACCGCCTGCGGCCCGGAACCGGCTGGCTGCGCCAGAGGCGAGTAGGCGCAATCGTCCCGGGGTCGACTCTGGCTGCCACGCTGCGGGCGCCAGTGGCTCGCTCGCGTCGTTCGTGTCCCAGAGCAGCTCGGAAAGCATCCGCAGGCAGGTGACACCGTCCGCGAGGCAGTGGTGGATGCGGACTATGAGCCCGGTGCGGCCGTCGCCGAGCGGGCCCGCGACGTCGATGCACCAGAGCGGCCGCGAGTGATCGAGGCGCTCGGCCATCAGCTGGCCGGCCAGTCGCACGAGCTGGTCGCGGTCGCCCACCCCGGTGGCGGCGCGAACGTGGTTGCGCACGTCGAAGTGGGGGTCGTCCACCCAGACCGGGGGGGCGAGGCGCAGCGGAGTCGGCGCCAGGCGTTGCCGGGCGCGCGGGAGCCTCTGAAGCCGCCCCTCGACCAGCCTGCGCACACGCTCCACGGTCAGGGGCTGCCCATCGTGGCCCGGCTCGACGATCGCCAGCTTCAGCGTGTGGCCGGCGATCGCCTCGGACTCGAGCCGCAGGATGCGGGTGTCGTCCCCGCTCAGTCGTTCCATCGCGGGCTGCCAAACTACCGGCCCGCGGGGGCTGTCGTTCGGGCTCTGGGGCGCTGGCTCAGCGCACCTTTGACCAGTGCTGGTCGATCAGGAAGACCTGGTTTGGCTCGTCGATCAGGCAGAACTGGACCCATGCATGGCCCTTGACCAACTTGCCGTATCCCTGCTCCTCGGTGTTGATCCGGAACTTCTGCTTGTGCCGCTTCCCGTCGCACTTGAAGTGCACGGGGTGGCTCTGAAGCCACGCCGCGGGGACGTGGCCGGAGCCGGCGCCCTCATGGGTGATGGCCTCGTCGCGCTTTCCGTCCTTCGCCTGCTTGGCCGACACCCACAGATGCCAGTTCGGGCCCTTGGGGCAGCGGTAGCGGGCCTTCACCGTCGCGGTGCCGTTCTTGTGCCGCTTCACCTTCCCGACCGCCTTAGCGAACGGCTCTTTCTTGGGGCAAGAAGCGGTGGCGGGGGCCACGAGGGACCCGACCAGGAACAGGGCCGCCATGGCCAGAGCAAGTCGTACCTTCAAAATCGATGCCTCCCTAGGAAGAGGGCGGCCGAGCCGCCCGATCGCCAGATCGGCGGCATCCTAACTGTCGGCGGTCCCAAATGGGACGAGTGGACGTCATTTCCAGGTAGTCAGTAGCCGTAGCCGCCGCCCCCTCCCGCGGCCGCCCCGTCGTCTCCGACTGAGCCACCGTCGTCTCCGGCTGAGCCACCGTTGCCCGCGACGGTGATCTCACCCTCCATGCCACGGTCGCGGTGGTCGCCGACCGGGCAGTAGAACTCGTATTTGCCGGGCTTCGACAGGCCCACGGTGAGGGTGCCGCTCTCGCCGGGAGCGAGGTCCTGCTCGAGCTCCTGCTCGCCCTCCGGTCCCTCGACCTCGAGGTTGTGGTCGACGGCCCCGTCGTTCGTGACCTTGAACGAGACTGTGCCGGCCCGTACGGTTGGGTCGGAGGGGTTCAGCTCGTAGTCCGTCTCGCTGATGTCCACCGTCTGCCCAGCCGCGCTCTGGGTGGTCGCTCCCCCCGCCGAGGTTGTCTCGTCGTTGTCGCCTCCGCAGCCGGCGAGCAACGCCACAACGGCGACGCTCAATGGAAATACGATCAGGGGGAGTTTCGCTCTCATCAGGTGTCCTCCGGTCTGGTGGGCATCAACCACGCGCCCGCACCCCCCGGGCGGGAGGGAAGGGGCGCCACGTAGGTCTTGGAGCCGGCCCGCAGGCCGATCGCGGTGGCATCGTCGGGCGCCAAGGCGGAGCTCAGGCGATCGCCCTCGCCTTCGTAGACGTAGCGAAACGATCCGGCGGGTACTCGCTTGCCGTCGGAGCGACGCAGCCACACCTGGCAGAGGGCGCCGGGCCGGAAGCCATACACCTTGACGCTGATCTCGCTTCCCCACGGACGGGGCGCGAGGGTGGCCTCGGCGAAGGCGCCACGCGGCAGCGCTCGGAAGGCGACCGTTTCGGATGGGGTGCTCCGTTCCGAGCCCGGGATGGTGATGGCGGCGACGACGGCGCCCGCCGCCACGGCGCCCGCCGCCACAGCCAGGCCAAGCCTCAGGCGGAACCGGCGGCGGCGTTCTGCGCGGCGCTCTGCAGCGATGCGGCGGACGATTCGCTCCCCGAGCCGCGGCGGCGGCGCGGGCGCGGGTGCCAGCTGGGAGGGATCGGCGCGTTTCAGCAGAGAGGCCACAGGGGCCAGGTCCTCGGCCTCGGCGCGACACCTGGGACAGCCATCGAGGTGGGCCTCGGTGGCGAGCCGCTGGTCCTCGGGGAGCTGGCCGAGGACCAGCGCCCCGATCCGCTCGCGCCACTCGCGGCACCCTTCAGCCTTCATAGCCCATCTCCTCCAGCGTGTTGCGAAGTGCCTTCAGGCCGTAGTAGACGCGGCTCTTGATCGTGCCCTCGGGTACCCCCAGCTCCGCTGCGACCTCGGAGTATGGACGCCCGCGAAGGTAAGTCTCCACCAGGACGCGGCGGTGCTGCTCGCCGATCCGGCGCAGGGCTTCCTCGACCTGCCAGGTGAGCAGCATGTCCTCGAAAGGATCGTGGCCCTGCTCGGGGAGACTGCCGGCAGCCCTTGGCCTTGCGGCGCGAGCGCGGCCAAGATCGGCGACCACGTTGCGAAGGATCGCGAACAGCCAAGTGCGCAGCGAGCCGAGCTCGGGATCGAAGCGATCTCCTGCCCGCCAGGCGCGCAGGAAGGTGTCCTGGACAGCCTCCTCGGCGAGCGCCGGGTCGCCCAGCGACCGGAGCGCGAAGCCGTAGAGCTCGCCTGCGTGGGCCGCATAGGCCTCGCGGACTCCTGTCTCCTGGGTGAGGAAGGCGTCAGCCATGGCCCCGATCTGATTCGTGGATCTCCACGCCTGGTCGTAATACTGCCCCGGATCGGCCCGAGTTCACCTCGGGGCCGGTCGGCCTCCCGCCCCGAGTGAGCCGATCGTCAAGCAGGGTCACGAGTGAGCCGATAGTCAGTCCGAGGTGGCTATGGGGGATCGTAAGCACTTGTCCGAGCAGCTTGTGGCTGCTCAACAACGGATCGGCAGGCTCGAGGGGGAGCTGGCCCGGCTCTCCCAGCGGGACTCGCTCGCGCCGAGCCTGCTCAGCCTCGCTGCTTTTCGGACCCAGCTCGAGCTCGACGTCGCGCGCGCCCACCGCTACAAGCGCCCGCTGACCGTGGCCCTGCTCGATATCGACCGGTTTCGCCACCTGAACCTGGAGCACGGCTACGCGGCCGGCGACGCCGTGCTGGTCGCCGTCGCCGGCGTGATCTCCGAGCAGACCCGCATCCACGATCTCGCCTGCCGGATGGGCGGCGACGAGTTCGGGATACTGCTGCCCGAGACCGCTGCCGCCGCGGCGCGGCTGCCGATCGAGCGAATCCTGGTCGAGCTCGAGGACCTCGAGGCGGGGGGGATCCGCGGGATCTCCGCCTCGGTGGGCATTGCGGGGCTCGAGATCGGGGGGAAGCCCGAGCCCGTGCTTGCCGCGGCGAGATCGGCGCTGGAGGAGGCACGAGCCGGCGGTGGCCGCCAAGCCGTGGTCTTTGGTGGCGTCTCAGAGAATGGCGACGCCGTGCTCCAGCGCGGGCATGGCGAGGTGATCGCGGCGCTCGCCTCGGCGCTACTGGAGCGCGACCGCTACACGGGCCAGCACTCGGAGACCGTCGTCGACCTGACCGCGAGAATAGGCGACACACTGGCGCTGGGCAGCGAGGAGATCAGCCGTCTCCGGACCGCGGCGCTCCTTCACGACATCGGCAAGGTGGGGGTCCCCGACGAGATACTCCACAAGCCCGGCCCCCTGACGGAGCCGGAGTGGGAGGTGATGCGCCAGCACCCGGCGATCGGCGAACGCATACTGCGCGCAATCCCGGGCCTGGGCGATGTTGCGCGCATCGTCCGCCACGAGCACGAGCGCTGGGACGGTGGTGGCTATCCCGACCGCCTCTCCGGCGCGGAGATCCCGATCGGCAGCCGGGTCATCCTCGCCTGCGATGCCTACCACGCGATGACCTCCGACCGTCCCTATCGCCAGGCGATGACGCACGCCGACGCGATGGCCGAGTTGACCGACAACGCGGGCACCCAGTTCGATCCCGAGGTCGTCCAGGCGCTGGTCGGCTATTTGTTCGGGCGCCGCCAGGCGGGCCTGGCTGTGGTCTGACCTTGCTGGAACGACAGCGACGGTCCCGGGCGAGCCCGAGACCGACGCCGGCCGCTAGCCCGTTGCCTTCAAGGCCGTTCTAGAGCTTGCCGATCTTGAAGATCTTGGTGCCGCAGTCGGGGCACGTGCCCTGAATCGCCGGGCGACCGTTCTTCATGGTCACCTGCTGTGGGTTCTGGATCTCGACCTTCTTGCGTTCCTTCACGCAGTAACCGGTTGGCATCTGTGTGATCTCCTTTCAGGAACCACGTGTGTGTGCGTGCGTGCGCCGAAGAGCGGTTGTGGCCTGTTGCGTAACCCCACGACGCCTGAGCGACCGTAAACGACTCGTCGGACGCGTGCGGGCGCGCCTCGTGCGAATCATCACAATAGCCGTGGCTAGGGACCGGACTCCTGGGCGCCCTGGGAGCTGCTCTGGGAGTCGCTGCCTGACGAGCCACCGGCCCTGGAGACCTCGTTGCGAAGCTCCTTGATGTCGTCCTGCACGACCTCGAGCTCACGCCTGGCGGTCGTCTGTCGGGTGGAGATGCTGTTCACCTGGGCCTCGAGGTCGGTGAGGCGCCGGTCCAGCGTCTGAACGTCTTCCTGCGCTGCCTGAGAGGCGGACTGCTCCACGGCGGAGATCTGGTCCCGCAGGGACTGGACGTCGCTGTCCTTGGCGGCGTCCTGCTCCAGCGAGAGCGTCAGGGCCAGGCCAACCGCGGCCGCCGCCAGCGCCAGCACGGCGATCGCGGCGCCCACGTAGGTTCGCACGCCGAGCTTGCGATCGACCTGTGCGATCCAGGCGCGAAGCCCGTCGATCCGCGCCTGCGGATCGGTCGGCGTCTCGGGGGTCGCCGGCGCTTGAGGCGTCGCCGGCACCTTTCCCGCCCCGGCGTCCTCGACGGTGGACGAGCCTGGCGGCGACTCCTCAACCGACTTGGCCCGGCGCTGCGCGAACGGAAGGCGTGGACGGCGCACGGCGATCTAGGTGCCGGGCCGGGACTCGGCGACCTCGCCGTCCGCGGGGTCGAGGGGCAGGCCGTGCTCCACCCAGGCGCGCAGGCCTCCGGCCAGGTTGTAGGCATCCCACCCCGCCTGCCTGAAGGCCGCGGCAGCCAGCGCCGACCGGCTTCCGGACCGGCAGTAGAAGATCACCGGCTTCTGCCTGGGGATTGACTCCGCCTCCCCCGTCAGCTGGTTGAGCTCGATCAGGCGGGCGCCTTCGATCCTGCCCGCCTCCCACTCGTACGGGCGACGAACGTCGATCAGCTCCACGTCGCCGGCCTCGATCAGCCCGGCGGCCCGGTCCGGCGCGATCTCGGTCTCGGTGGCCGTCTCCTCTGCCACGCACTCAGCTTAGGGCCTATCCCGGTGGGAGCGTGCATCTGGGGCGGCCTGGGGCCGAGCGGGGCGAGGACGCAGAGAGGCCGAATACCCAGGCGGTATTCGGCCGACCGAGGACGACGGACCCGCGACGGCTCCAGGCCGCATCCAGGTGTGCGGGCCCCATCGAGATAGGCCCTTATTCTCTGCGTTCCGAACTCGACCGAACGGAGGCCTGTCCATGCCCGAAGCCGTGATCGTTGACGCCGCTCGCACCCCAATCGGCCGCGCCTTCAAGGGGTCGCTGGCCCAGCAGCGCCCCGACGAGATGGGGGCCCATGTCGTCGACAGGCTGCTGGAGCGCAACCCGGACGTGTTGCCCGACTCGGTGGAGGACGTCTTCTGCGGCTGCGGCCTGCCCCAGGGACTTCAGGCCTTCAATATCGCCCGGATCATCGCACTGCTCTCCGAGCGCCTGCCGCAGACGGTCAACGGGGTCACCGTGTCGCGCTACTGCTCGTCGAGCCTGGACGCGATCCGCCACGCCGGCAACGCGATCAAGGCCGGCGAGGGCGACACCTACATCGCCGCTGGGGTGGAGTGGGTGAGCCGCTACAACGAGCGCCAGGAGGCCGCCGGCGTGGCCGACCAGAACGAGCGCCTGCAGGGCAAGGACGGGCAGCCCGACGCCTACATCCAGATGGGCGACACGGCGGTGAACGTGGCCAAGAAGTACGAGGTCAGCCGAGCCGACATGGACAAGTACGCGCAGCGCTCCCAGGAGCTCGCCGTCGCCTCGCAGGAATCGGGCTTCTTCGACCGCGAGATCGTCCCGGTGACGCTCGAGGACGGCACCGAGGTCGCCAAGGACGACGGGCCGCGGGCGAGCTCGACCCTGGAGAAGCTATCCGAGCTTCCAGAGGCCTTCGAGGGGGGAGGCGGGGTGACCGCCGGCAACTCCTGTCCCCTGAACGACGGCGCCGCCGCGGTGCTGCTGATGTCTGATGGCAAGGCGAAGGAGCTTGGCCTCACACCGCGCGCCCGGATCGTGACCGCGGCCACCTTCGGCAACGAGCCGGAGTACATGGGCGTGGCGCCGATCGGGGCGATCAAGAAGGTGCTCGACCGGGCCGGCATGACGATGAAGGATGTCGACGTGGTCGAGCTCAACGAGGCATTCGCCGCCCAGGTGATCCCGATCATGGACCAGTGCGAGATATCGCTCGAGAAGCTCAATACGCACGGCGGGGCGATTGCGCTCGGCCATCCGTTCGGGATGACCGGGGCCCGGATCATGACCACGTTGCTCAACGCGATGGAGACCGACGACCACCAGGTGGGGCTGGAGACGATGTGCGTCGCCGGCGGCCAGGGCAAGGCGATGATCGTGGAGCGGCTGGGCTAGCTGCCGCCGATCACCCTGCCGCCTCGGCCTTGCGCAAGCCGCGGCGCGCGAAGACCGAGAGCGCGGCGGCCAGGCTTACGGCCGCGGCGAAGGCGAGCGCGACGTGGAAGGGGTCGCCGGCCATCAGCCCGCGGCCGGCCTCGATGATCGGGGTCACCGGGTTGACCTGCGAGACGGTCTCGACCCAGCCCTGGAGCAGGTCGCGCGGAACGTACACGGGAGCCGTCATCAAGATGAGGAAGACGGGGAGCTGCATCGCCGGCGCTGCCTGGAGGGTCCGCATTCGCGTCATCACCCCCGCCGCGAAGAGGAAAGCGGCGACGTTGACGATCAGCGCGAGGCCAACCAGCCCGAAGAGGTCGATCCCGCCGCCACGAACCTCGAGCCCGGTGGCCAGGGCAATCGCGAAGACCATCACCCAGACGAACACCGTCCGGACCAGGGCCGCGACGCCATAGCCCGCGAGCACAGCCGAGCGGTCGTGCGCGGCCAGCAGGAGACGCCGCGTGAAGCCGGAGTCGAAGTCGGCGGCGATCGAGAAGCCGATGAACACGCCCCCGAAGGCGGCCGACTGAAGCAGCACGAAGACGAACTGGAAGGCGCTGTAGTCGTAGTAGCCGAAGCCGGGCAGGTCGCCGACCGTCGAGAGCCCGCCCGCGAACGCCATGTAGAAGAAGAGCGGGAAGATGAGCGGCGGCAGGATCAGCGCCGGGCTGCGCACCACGGAGCGCAGGTTGCGCCAGGCCACCGTACGCGCGACCGCGAGATATCGGGCTCGGCGGCTCACGTTCGCACCAGTCTCTCCCGCAGGGCCGCCGTCGAGGCGGCCAGGCCGACCGCGAAGATCGCGATCGCGATGCCGAAGGCAAGCGCCAGCGCTTCAGCGTCCCAGCCGGTGATCACCAGGCTGCGAATGCCCTCGATCAGGTAACTCACCGGGTTGATCGTCGCCACCGTCTGGAACCAATCCTGGGCGATCAGGTCGCGCGGCAGCGCCGCCGAGCTGAGGAAGAGGAGGATGAACATGAGCGGGAAGAGGCCCTGGACCGCCTCTCCAGAGCCGGTGCGGAGCCCCACCAGGAGCCCGATCGTGCCGAAGGCGGCGGCGATCGACAGCGACAGGGCGAAGATCACGAGCACGCCCAGCGGGCCGGCCGCGATGTGCGCGCCGGCGGCGAGGCCGGCGGCCAGGAAGGCGATCGCCTGGATGGTCCCCACGAGCAGGACTCCGGTGAGCTGGCCGGCGAGCAGCGAGGAGCCACGCATCGGAGTCAGGGAGAGGCGGTTGAAGAAGCCGCTGCCGATGTCCTGCGCGATGTTGGTGCCGGCCGTGTTGGTGGCGAAGATCGCCCCCTGCATGAAAGGGAAGGCGAGCACGAACGCGAGGTAGGAATCGGTGGGGAAGCCCGGGATCTGCGTCGCCGCGTCGAGCCCGGAGGCATTTATGGCGAGCAGGAAGAGCGGGAAGACGAGCGGCGGCACGATTACGATCGGCTGACGGGCGGTTCGGATCACCGCCCGCCACGCCATGTAGCGCGCCTGCCTGGGAAGCGTGGCTGCCGCCGGCGCTGCGGACACGTCGAGTACCTAGGCGGCCGCCGGCTCGAACTCGCCGGCAGTCTGCTCGTCGGCTTCCTCGTAGTCGTGTGCGCCCTCGAGCCGGCGGCCGGTCTTCGTCAGGAAGACGTCGTCGAGGCTGGGGGCATGGATCTCGAGGTTGGCGATCCGGATCCCCTCGGCATCGAACGCGCGAACGATCTCGGTCAGCTCGTCGACCCCATCAGTGAGACGGACGGCGACCGCGCCGGGCGCCGCCGGCATCTCCTCGCCGAAGCGGCGAAGCGCTTCGTCCAGGCGCCCGGCGTCGGCGCGGTCGTGAGGGGTGGCTTCGACAGTGGGGCGTCCGATCTCAGCCTTGAGGGCCGCTGGAGTCCCTTCCGCGACCAGCCGGCCGTGGTCGATGATCCCGACGCGGTCGGCGAGCTGGTCGGCCTCCTCGAGGTACTGCGTGGTCAAAAAGACGGTTACCCCCTCCTCCCGCGCGAGGTGGGCGACCTCGTCCCAGAGGGCGGTGCGGCTTTGGATGTCGAGGCCGGTGGTCGGCTCGTCGAGGAACAGGATGCGTGGCTGGTGGACGAGCGCCAGCGCGAGGTCCAGCCGGCGCTTCATGCCGCCGGAATAGGCGCCGACGCGGCGGTCGGCGGCCTCGGCGAGACCCACCCGCTCCAAGAGCGCGGCACCCCGGCGCCTGATCTCCTCCGCAGGGAGGCCATGGAGCCCGCCTTGGAGCTTCATGTGCTCGCTCCCCGAGAGCAGCAGGTCGAGCGCCGCTTCCTGGAGGGCGACGCCGATCGCGTCCCGGACGGCCGGTCCGTTGCTGACGATGTCGTGGCCGGCGACCGTCGCGGTCCCGGCCGTGGGGGGGAGGAGGGTGGTCAGCATGTGGACGGTGGTCGACTTTCCTGCGCCGTTCGGGCCAAGGAAGCCGTAGATCTCCGCCCGGTGCGACCGCCAGGTCGACGCCGTCGACGGCCCGGGGACCGTTCTTGAACTCGCGCACCAGGCCGTGTGCCTCGATGCCGTTCCTGGACTCGGTCTGCGCCATTCGACCCCAGACTAGTTGTAGGGAGCGCCCCTAACTACGCGATCTTTGAGCGCGACAGGGGCCCGATAACGCCACAGTCAATCGCCCGCGGCGAACGAGTGTGGTGTTTGCCCCGTATATCGAGGTCAACTCCACAGTCGGCGCTCGCGCTCGCTCGAATGTGGTGTTGTCGCGTCCTCGTCGTTTCGGCAACGGGATCGCCCCACGGGACTCTCCCCCCGATTATGGCCCAACGCCCTTGCTAGTCGTTGAAGAGCGCGTAGCCGTACTCGCCGCGCCTGTAGGCGAGCTTGGCGATCGCGGACATTCGCTCGTCGTCATTTTGTTCGAGCTGATCGAACCTGGAGCGCACGCGATCGGCGGCGCGGGTGCAGAAGGTCTCGGCTATGTAGCGCTCCTGCCCTGATGGCTCCACGCCGTGGTCCTCGAAGATCGAGCTCACCCTGGAGAGGACCGCGACCTGGGCAAAGATGTCGGAAACCGAGTCGGCGAGGCGCTTCTGGGCGAACTGGCGGTTGACGATCTCGCGCTGGTGCTCGCGGAGCAGCGACTCGGAGACGTCGCGGAGCTGCTTGACCTGATCGGAAACGGCGTCGGCATGTTTCTCGAGCTCCGGATGCGCCCTGGTGACCCGGTCCGGGCGCACCTCACGCTGGATCCGGCCGCCGAAGTAGTCGATCAGGACGCCGATCGAGCCGATCGGATCGGACAGGCCCATCTCACCGAGGCCCGAGAGCTTCTCGCCCAGCGGCTTCAGGCCGGAGAGCGCGACGAACGCCCGCAGGACGTCGTTGGCGCCCTCGAAGATCGGGAAGATCCGGATGTCCCGCAGCACCTTCTCGAACGGCTGGGTGCGCAGATAGCCCTCGCCCCCCTTGAGCTGGAGGGTGCGGTTTGCCGCGTACCACAGGAACTCCGTCCCCGAGACCTTGCAGATCGCCGACTCCAACGAGTAGTCAGGCACGCCGGCGTCGACCAGGCCGCAGGTCAGATAGCACATCGCCTCGAGGCCGAACAGGTTGGAGACCATCCAGCCGATCTTGTCCTGGACGAGCTCGAAGTCGGCCAGCGGCTGGCCGAACTGGTGACGATCGGTGACGTGGTCGATCGCCTTGTCGAGCAGCCACTTGGCGGCCCCCACCGAGCCCGTTCCCAGCCCGATCCGGCCGTTGTTCAGGATCTCCATCGCGATGTGGAAGCCCTCGCCGGGCTCGCCCAGCACGTTCTCGGGCGGCACCCGGACATCCTTGAAGTAGAGGCGCCGCAGGTCGTTGCCCCGCAGTCCCATGGTGTCGAAGCGCTCGCCGACCTCGAAGCCCTTCATCCCCTTCTCGACGATCAGCGCGATGTGGCGGTCCTTGCCGTCCACCTCGCAGCGGGCGAAGGTCGTGAACACCGACCCCGTGCCCCCGTTGCCGATGTAGCGCTTCTCCCCGTTCAGCACCCAGGAGCCGTCGGCCTGCTGAACCGCGCGGCTTGAGATCTGGTAGGCGTCAGAGCCGGCGTTCGGCTCGGTGAGCGCGAAGCCCGCCAGCTTGCGGCCGGCGGCGAGCTCCGGCAGGAAGCGCTCCTTCTGCTCGTCGGTGCCGAACATGTGGATGCCCTTGAAGCCGATCGACTGGTGGACGCCGAGGACGATCGACAGCGTGGCGTCGATCCGGGCCAGGGTCTCGAACACACGCGCGTAGCCCGTCTGGGAAAGGCCCTGTCCGCCGTAGCGCTCGGGGACGTAGAGACCGCAAAGGCCGCGCTCGCCGAGCTCGCGGACCACGTCGTCACCGATCCAGCGGTCGTCCTCGATCTTGCGCGGGTCGAGCCGCGAGCCGAGCTCTTCGGCCGCCGCGATCAACGCCCTTACCCGGTCCTGCTCGCCGGCGTCGGGCTGGGGCCACGGAAAGACCAGGTCCTCGTGGATCTGGCCCAGGAACAGGGACTTCGCGAAAGAGGAGCACGGTTGCTCTGTTCGCGCTTGCTCGACCCTGGCCTCGGTCGCCGCTTCCATCAAACGCGAGGGTACCCTGCCGCCGTGCCACATATGAGGACCGCGAGCGCAGGGCCGGCCAGCCACCTCGAGGCCTTGGACTTCATGCACGTCCGGCTGTTGCCGAGAACGTATGTCGAGATCGGCGTCAATCGCGGCAATTCGCTGACGCTCGCCTTGCCCGGAACGCGAGCGGTGGGCATCGACCCCGAGCCTCGGCTCCGCCACCCGATCTCTCGCTCCACCAAGGTGTTTCCATGGGACAGCGACACCTTCTTCGAGATGTGGGACCTCGAGGACGTGCTGGGCGGCCGCAAGGTCGATCTGGCCTTCATCGACGGAATGCACCTGTTCGAGTTCGCGCTGCGCGACTTCGCGAACCTGGAGCCCCACTGCACTCCAGAGTCCGTGATCGTCCTGCACGACTGCCTGCCGGCGAATCCGCGCGTGGCAGCGCGAAAACGCCCCAAGAGGCGGTGGACCGGCGACGTCTGGAAGCTGGCGGTCTGTCTCAGGAGGTACCGGCCCGATCTCCAGACCACGGTGCTCGATGTCCCCGCGAGTCGGGCTTGGGATCGTGCGCGGCCTGGATCCGGAGTCCACGGTTCTTCGCGACCAGCGTCGGGAGATTCTGCGTAAGCTCCTCCCATTGGACCTCGACTCGACGACGGGTAGCGGAAGCCAAGCTGAATCGCGTGCCCGTGACTGGGAGACGCTGGGCGCGCTCCTGCCTGCGCAGCCCTATCGCCGGCGGAGCAGGGGCGTCCTCAGAACGCAGCGGTACATGCGAATTGCGCCCGCGAAGCTCGCTCGGCGCGCCCTCGGGCCGGACGCCCTTGCCTCACGCCTTCGGGCTCGAATCGAGGCGCCCGGCGTGGCCGGCCCCCGCAGCTCCTCTTGACGAAACCGCTCACGGGATCAGCTCCGCGGCCTCGTCCGCGATCAGGCGCGCGAGCGCCAGCGAGGAGGTGGCCGCGGGCGAGGGGGCGTTGCGAACGTGCACCGCGCGCTCGGTGCGGTTGGCGAGCCCGACGATCCCCGCGCCGACGACGACGACGTCGCATTCCGGCGGCGGATCGGTCCTCGGCATTGGCGCGATCCTAGAGCGCGTTCCACGGCCGGATTGATTGAGTCGCTCATTTAGGATCGCGGTCGTGGCCCTGCCGCTGAAGCCGCCCCTGCAACCCCAGCTGGCGCTGTCCCGGAAGGCGATTCCCGAGGGCGAGGAGTGGGTGTATGAGCCGAAGTTCGACGGCTTTCGGGTGCTCGCGTTCGTCGACGGTGAGGACGTCTACCTTCAGTCGCGCTCGGGCAAGCCCCTGAGTCGCTACTTCCCGGAGCTCGATTTTCCGTCCGGCCGCTACGTGCTCGATGGCGAGCTGGTGATTCTCGACAGCGACGGCCGAGAGGTGTTCGACGCGCTCCAGAATCGCCTCCATCCGGCGGAGTCGCGTGTGCGGATGCTGGCCGAGCAGACGCCGGCGCGGTTACGGGCGTTCGACCTCCTCGCCGAGGGAAACGAGAAGCTGCTCTCTCGACCGTTTGCCGACCGACGCGAGCGCCTCCATGCGCTGGTCGCGGCGCTGGGCGGCAGGAAGCGCACGGCGGCCGGCTCAGTCGAGCTGACGCCGTTGGCGAACAACCTCGCGAAGGCCGCCCCATGGCTCGAGTCGGGCGAGGGGGTGGTCGCGAAACAGCTGGACGCCCCCTACCGCCCCGGCGAGCGCAAGGGGATGGTGAAGGTGAAGCGCGTTCGGACCGCCGACTGCGTCGTGGTCGGCTGGCGCCCCGGCAAGGAGGAGGGGACCGTCGGCTCGTTGATCCTCGGCCTGTACGACGGCGGCGAGCTGCGCGTCGTCGGCCACACCTCGGGCTTTCGGGCCAAGCAGAAGCGCGAGCTGGTCGCCAAGCTGGCGCCGTACGAGACCGGCGAGCGAGGCTCGGGCGATCCGAGCCGGTGGGCGGCCGGGCGCGATCTGGAGTGGATCGAGCTGCGCCCCGATCTTGTGGTCGAGGTCTCGTTCGACCACGTCAGCGACGGCCGCATCCGTCACGGCACCAAGGTCCTGCGCTGGCGCGAAGACAAGGCGCCAGCCGCCTGCACGTTCGATCAGCTCGACTGACGCTTGCGGGCCTTGCTCGGCTGTACGCGCTTCGGCTCGCCGCGTTGCTTCGCGAAGTGCGGTGGCCAGGGCGCGTCGCCGAGGCCCTCCGCCTCGTCGCGCGCCGCCAGCTCGAGCAGGCTTTCGAGAGACCCCGCGTGCTGGTCGATCTCGGCCGACGGATCGCCGACGTCCTTCAGCCGTGCCGGGACCGTGTCGAGACGTAGCTCGGCCGGATCGACGTCGGGGACCTCATCCCACGCGAGCGGGCAGGAAACGCGCGCGTCGGCGACCGGGCGCACGGAGTAGGCCGAGGCGACCGTGCGGTCGCGAGCGTTCTGGTTGTAGTCGACGAAGACGCCGTGGCGCTCCTCCTTCCACCACTTGCTGGTCGCCAGCTTCGGCACTCGGCGCTCGACTTCGCGGGCGAGTGCGAGCGCCGCCCGCCGCACCTCGGTGAAGTCCTGCTCGGCTTGCACCCGGACGTTGACGTGGATGCCGCGCGAGCCAGAGGTCTTGGGGAAGCCCTCGAGGTCGTGCTCGGCGAGGACCTCGCGAACGACCATGGCCACCATGCGGACGTCGTCCCATGAGGCTTCCGGCGTCGGATCGAGGTCCACGCGCAGCTCGTCGGGGTGGTCGAGGTCCGCCCGGCGCACCGGCCACGGGTTGAAGTCGATCACCCCGAGGTTCACCGCCCAGACGAGGTGGGCGGCGTCGTTGGCGCACAGCTCGCGCGCGCTGCGCCCGCTCGGGAAGTGGACGGTGGCGGTCTGAAGCCATTTGGGCGCCCCCTTGGGCACCCGCTTCTGGAAGAAGAACTCGCCGCCCGCCCCGTCGACGAACCGCTTCAGGGTCGTCGGCCGCTCGCGCAGGTGCACCAGGGCCGCGTCAGCGGCCTCGAGGTAGTAGTTGGCGAGGTCGAGCTTGCTATGGCCTGCTTGGGGGAAGAAGACCTTGTCCGGGTTCGACAACCGCACCTCGTGCCCGGCTGCCTCGATCGTGGTGTGCTGCCCTTTCGTCGCCATGGGTGGAAGGATCGTGCCGCATTCGACCGAGAGGAGCCGCATGGAGACGCTCAGCACGATGACCTACGAGCGCGACGGGAGGGTGGCGCGGATCACACTGGACCGGCCGGAGCGCGGCAACGGGATCACGCTCGAGATGCCGAGCGAGCTGACCGCGTGCGTCGAGCGCGCGAATCTCGATCCGCAGGTACACGTGCTGGCCCTCGCCGGAAAGGGCTCGGGCTTCTGCGGCGGCTACGACCTCGTTGAGTTCGCCGAGGGGAACAAGGGTGGGCGGAGGGAAGCGGACGCGGCCGGCCTTGATGTCGACGAGGCGCCCCAGGGCTCGGCACTCGATCCCGCCGTTCAAGCCGCAAATCACGACCCGGATCGCGTCTGGGACCCGATGATCGACTTCCAGATGATGTCCCGGAACGTACGGGGCTTCATGAGCCTGTTCCATTCCGAGAAGCCGGTGCTTTGCAAGGTGCACGGCTTCTGCGTCGCCGGCGGCACCGACATGGCGTTGTGCTCGGACCTGCTGGTGATCGAGGACGCGGCGAAGATCGGCTACCCGCCGGCTCGGGTTTGGGGCGTGCCGACGACCGCGCTCTGGTCCTGGCGAATCGGGCCGGCGCGGGCGAAGCGGCTGCTCCTGACTGGCGACTCGATCTCGGGCACCGAGGCCGTGGACTGGGGGCTCGCTGCGGACGCGGCGCCCGCCGAGCGCCTCGACGCCCGCTTCGAGGCGCTGCTGAACCGGGTGGCACGGGTTCCCGTGAACCAGCTCGTGATGCACAAGCTGCTTGTCAACCAGGCGGTCTACGCGCAGGGGCTGCACGCCACGCAGCTCCTCGGCACCTTCTTCGACGGGGTCGCCCGCCACACCCCGGAGGGTTACGCGTTCCAGGGCAGGGCGGCCGAGGCCGGATGGGGCGAGGCGGTCCGCGAGCGGGACGAGCCCTTCGGCGACGCCGGGCGCTCCACCTTCAAGGGGTAGCCGCAGATACCCTCCGCCGCCGTGTCCCAGGACAATCCCGAGGTCACAGCCGAAGCGCTGCGCGCGCGGGTCGCGGACAGCTTCCCCGCCGACCTCGGAGTCGAGCCGCTCGAGATAACCGACGAGCGCTCGACCGGGCGGATCGTCGTCGACCGGCGCCACCTGCATCCGGGCGGGCTCGTTCACGGCGGCGCCTGGGTTGCGCTTGCCGACTCGGTTGCCGCCTGGCAGACCTTCCGCCACCTGCCGAGTGGCCACAACTTCACCACCGTGGAGATGAAGCTGAACGTGTTCGCGGCGGGCCGCCCCGGGGACGAGCTGATCGCGACCGCCGAGCACCTCCATGCCGGACGCAGCACCCACGTGGTGGAGGTCCGCGTCCACTGCGCCGAGCGCCTGGTGGCGAACCTGCTCGTCACCCAGCTCGTGATCTCTCCCTGAGTCAGGGCACCCTGTGCACCTCGAACAGGTTGGTGCCCAGCTCTTGCTGCGGGAAGACCGGCGGTGATCCCGATCAGGTCACCGCTGCGGGCGACCCCCTGCTCCCGGGCCAACCGGGCGCACTCGCCCAGCAGGGTTCGGAGGCTCGTCCAATCCTCGGCGAGGGTGCAGCTGACGCCGAACAGGAGCTGGAGCCGGCGCACCGTCTCGATTCGCGGTGTGACGGCCAGCACCGGCACGCTCGGCCGGTGCGCCGAGACCAGCCGCGCCGTGCGGCCGCTCCGGGTCGGGACGACCACCGCTGCGAGCCCCAGGGTGTAGGTCGAGCCAACGGCAGCCCGGGCGACGGAGCCGGCGACGTCCGACGGCTCGGAGGCCGCGCGATTCAACAGCCAGTCGCCGTACGGGAGGTCGGGCTCTGCCTCGCGGGCGATCCGATCCATGACCCGCACGGCCTCGGCGGGATACTCGCCAACCGCTGTCTCCTCCGACAGCATCACAGCGTCCGTTCCCTGGTAGATGGCGCCTGCCACGTCTGAGACCTCTGCTCGGGTGGGTCGGGGCGAGCCCACCATCGAGGCGAGCATCTGGGTCGCGGTGATCGACGGCCGGGAGTGGCGTCCGGCCAGCGCCAGCAGACGCCGCTGGACGACTGGCACCCGCTCGATCGCGATCTCGATGCCGAGGTCGCCACGGGCCACCATGATCCCGCCCAGCGCCGCACGAATGATCGCCTCGGCGTTCTCGGCCGCCTGCGGCTTCTCGATCTTCGCGATCAGCGGGATGTCCGCTCCGGCCGCCCGGACGCGGCGCTCGACGGGCTCCAGGTCGTCCGCGCTGCGCACGAAGGACACAGCGAGCAGGTCGATGCCCTGCTCAACCGCGAAGTCGACCCAGTCGAGGTCGGTTCGGCCGGCGGACGGCAGGGGCATCTCCGTCCCCGGCATGTTCAGTCCCTGGTGCGACGCGACCGCGCCCCCGACCTCGACCGCGCAGCGAACTCCGCCGGACCTCGCCCCGAGCACTCGCAGCCGCACCCGGCCATCCGCCAGGTAGACCTCGTCGCCCTCGGAGACCGCCGCCGGCAGCCCGTCCCATGACACCGGTAGCTGATCCGCGTCGCCCATCTCCTCACCGGTGGTCAGCGTCAGCTCCGAGCCCTCCCGGAGCTCGACCACGCCCCCCTCGACCTCGTCGATTCGCAGCTTCGGCCCGGGCAGGTCGCCGAGCAGACCGACCTCTTGGCCGGCGAGCTGGGAGGCTTCGCGCGCCATCGCCACGTTGGCGGCGTGCTCCTCGCGTCCGCCGTGCGAGAAGTTGAGCCGGAAGACGTCCGCTCCTGCCCGGATCAGCTCTGCCATCCGCTCAACGGAGCGCGTGGCAGGCCCGATCGTGGCGACGATCTTGGTACGTCGCCGCCCGGACGCCGCGGGGTCGGAGCGGGATTGGCTGGACTCGGCGGCCATCGCGCTCACGGCCTGGGCCCGGGATGGGGTAGCGCCGTCTGCGTGGGAGGCTCATCGCTCGCGTCGGCGGAGGCGGCCTCGGGGGCCTGCTCCCCGGCCGGCGGCGCATCGGCCGGCGCCTCGAGCGCCTGGATTTGGGGAAGCCGCCAGGCGAGCGCCGCCAGCACCAGGCCGATGGCGACGGAGAGCAGGCTCAAAAACCACTGGCCGGCTGACAGCAGCTCGAGCTCGAAGAAATCGCGCACCGGTGCGGCGGCGAGAGCGAGGGCGTAGAGCGCCCCAAGCCCGGCGACCATCGCCAACATGTAGCTCTGGATCGTGATGTGCTCGCGGCCCGGCCCCCGCTCCAGCAGGAGGATGAAGCAGAGCCCGAGCACGATCAGGGTGGTGGTCGCTGCGGTGCGGCCCTCCGCCAGCGAGCCTGCGAATAGCTCGTCGACCATGTAGAAGGAGAGCAGCGAGCCCGCAGCGATCCCGACCCCCGCCGGCACCGCGAAGGCGGCCAGCGCGCGCAGCAGCCGACCCCGGTACAGGGGGCCCTCGCTCGGCGCCAGGGCGAGGACGAAGGACGGGATTCCGATCGTCAGCGTGGCTGCGATCGTCAGCTGCCGCGGGAGGAAGGGGAAGGCGCCGCCGAAGATCGCCGTGAACAGGATCAGGACCCCAGCGTAGACCGACTTGGTCACGTACAGGCGCCCGAGGCGGTGGATGTTGCGGGCGATCCGCCGCCCCTCGGCGACCGCTCGTGGCAGCATCGAGAACTGGTCGCGCATCAGGACGATGTCGGCGATTCCCTTCGTGATCTGGCTTCCCGACCCCATCGCCACGGCGAGCCTTGCCTGCTTCAGCGCCGGGACGTCGTTGACGCCATCCCCGATCATCGCCGTGAAGCGCCCGCGATCGGCGAGCGCCCCGACCAGCGCCTTCTTCTGCTCCGGCGTGATTCTGCAGAAGATCGTGTTGCGCTCGGCGGCGAGGGCGATCCCGGCCCTGTCGTCGGGCAGGTCCGGCCCCTCGACCACGCCGGCGTCCGCCGGAACGCCCACACCGTGCGCTACGGCGGTGACGGTCTGCCGCGCGTCGCCGGAGATCAGCTTCAGGTCAACACGCTGGCGGCGCATGAACTCGATCGTTTCCGCGGCGTCGGGGCGAAGCTGCTCCTCCAACACCACGAGGGCGCGGGGCTCGAGCCTGGGTGGGGGCTGGCTCCCGGGGTCGGTGGGAAGGCCCGTCGACGCCTCTCCGAAGGCCACGACGCGCCGCCCCGCGGCGGTGTGCTCCTCGAGCGTGCGCTGCAAGCGGGGCGTCAGCTCGAGCGCCCCGACCTGAGCGAGCACGTCGGGCGCGCCCATCACGTAGCTGCGGGTCGACCCCCGCCCATCAAGGGTGACGCCGCTCCACTTCCACGCCGAGGAGAAGGGCACCTCGGCGACGACGGGCTCCGGCTCGCCCGGATAGCGGTCGGCGATCGTCTGGAGGGTCCGGTTCCGCTCCCCGGTCGAGTGCGCGAAGCGGGACAGCGCCTCGTGAGCCACCGCAGGCTGAGTCTTGTCGGCCACCTCGACCGACACCAGGTCGAGGGTGCCATCCGTGAGCGTTCCGGTCTTGTCGACGCAGATCGTGTCGACTGCGGCGAGCGCCTCGGTGGCGGCGATCTGTTGGACGAGGGTGTTCATCCGTGCCAGGCGGACCGCGGCGACGGCCAGGGTGATGCTCATCAGCAGCACCAGGCCTTCGGGGATCAGCGTCACCAGGCCGGCGGCCGCCGTCTGCGCAGCTTCCTGGAGCTCGACGCTCCGGACCGAGAAGGCCAGCAACAGGAGCACGGCGAGCGGGACCATCACGATGGTGGTCGCGGTCAGCACGCGGTTGACCTCGAGCTGGAGCGGCGAGGGCGGGTGGCGGAAGGCCCTTGCTTCGCCCGCGACCTGCTCGGCGTGGCTGTCCTCTCGCACCGCGTCCACCTCGTAATAGCCGGAGCCAGCGATGCAGAAGGCGCCCGAAAGCAGCCGATCGCCGTCGTGCTTGCGAACCCCGTCGGACTCACCGGTCAGGATCGACTCGTCGATCGTCAGGCCGCGCGTCGAGACCACTACGCCGTCGGCGACGAGCTGGTCGCCCGGCTCGACCCGGATCACGTCCCCGGGGACGACCTCCTCGGCGCGCAGCTCGATCAGCTCGCCGTCGCGAACGGCCTTCGCCCTGGGCGCGACCAGCAGCGCCAGCTGGTCGAGCGTCTCCTTGGCCTTCAACTCCTGTCGGATCCCGATCGCCGAATTGACCACCGCGATCAGTCCGAAGAGGGCGTCCGCGAACAGGCCCAGCGCCAACAGCAGGACAAAGAAGACGCCCAGGATCGCATTGAAGAGCGTGAAGACGTTGCCGGCGACGATGCTGGCAACCGAGCGGCTGCTCGGGGGCTCCGGCGGTCCCAGATCCTGGAGCCGCCGCACCGCCTCGGCGCTGTCCAGCCCACGCGGGTGCGCCTGCTCGCTCATCCGCGTTCATCTATACCGGAGCCGGTCCATTAGGATCGCCGCGAGCCAGTGTCCGCGGAGGCCAGCGACAGCCTCGACGGGCCCGCGGAGGCCCCCTCGGTTGCCTTCCGGCGGGTGACGAAGCGCTATCCGGGCGCCGACGAGCCGGCTGTGCAGGAGCTCGACCTCGACGTGCTGGGAGGCGAGATCTGCGTCTTTGTCGGGCCCTCCGGGTCCGGCAAGACGACTGCGATGCGGATGGTCAATCGCATGGTCGAGATCACCGAGGGCGAGATCCTGGTTGGGGACACCTCGGTGCGCGAGCGCTCGCCGGCCCAGCTGCGTCGCGAGATCGGTTACGTGATCCAACAGATCGGGCTCTTTCCCCATCGGACGGTGGCCGACAACATCGCCACCGTGCCGCGCCTCCTGGGCTGGGAGGACGAGCGGGTGGAGGCGCGGGTGGAGGAGTTGCTCGAGTTGGTGCGGATCGACCCCGCCTTGCGCGACCGCTTCCCGGCCCAGCTCTCGGGCGGCCAGCAGCAGCGCATCGGCGTGGCCCGCGCGCTGGCCGCCAACCCCGGCGTGATGCTGATGGACGAGCCCTTTGGTGCGGTCGACCCGATCAATCGCGAACGGCTCCAGAACGAGTTCCTTCGCCTCCAGGCCGAGGTGCGGAAGACGATTCTGTTCGTCACTCACGACATCGACGAGGCGATCAAGATGGGGGACCGGGTGGCCGTGCTCCGCGAGGGCGGACGCCTGGCCCAGTACGCCACCCCTGCCGAGCTGCTGATGGCGCCCGCCGACGACTTCGTCGAGGATTTCGTGGGTGCCGACCGGGCACTGAAGCGCCTGGCGCTGATGAGGGTCGCCGACATCGACCTGTGGGAGGCGCCCCTGGCCTTTCCCGGGCAGGCGACCTCGGAGGTTCGGGCCAAGCTGAACAGGGCCGAGGTTCCCCACGCGCTGGTGATCGACGGCGATCGTCGGCCGCTGGGCTGGCTGTCCGACGACGACCTGCGCGCGGATACGGTCCCCGCGCGGCCGGACACCAGCCCGGAGCCGATGGTCGAGCTCGACGACGTGATGCGCGACGCGCTCTCGGATCTGCTGCAGGCCGAGACGCGCTACGCGCCCGTCGTCGACGGCGAGGGCCGGATTGCCGGGGTGCTCTCGGTCGAGATCATCTCGGAGTTCCTGACCTCGCCTGAGGCGCTGACCGAGGAGCACACGGCTGCGGAGCGGCCGCTGGCGGAGTAACCCATGCCCGCCCCGACCATCGCCCAGGCCGGATCCGACTTCTTCCGTGATCGCTCGGACTCGAATTGCATTCAGGACAACGGCGCCTTCTGTGCCGGCTGGGTGCTCGACAACTTCGACCGTTACGTCGACCCGCTGCTCCAGCACGTCGTCCTGGTCGCCGCTTCCGTGGGGCTCGGTTTTGTGATCGCCTTCGTGATGGCGCTGGCATCTCAGAGGCAGCGCTGGCTGGTGCCGCCTTTCATCGGCGCGACGGGCGTTCTGTACACGATCCCCAGTCTCGCCTTCTTCTTCCTCCTGCTGCCGATCACCGGGCGGGGCACCGACACGGCGATCATCGCGCTCACCGCCTATACGCTCCAGATCGTCTACCGCAACATCGTCACCGGGCTGGCCAACGTGCCCGCGGACACCAGGGACGCCGGCCGCGGGATGGGTATGACCGACCGGCAGCTCCTGTGGCGGGTCGAACTACCGTTGGCCGTGCCTGAGATCGTCGCCGGGCTCAGGATCGCCACCGTCTCGACGGTGGCGATTGCGACGCTCGCGGTGTTCGCCGGCGGGGGTGGCCTCGGCTCGGAGATCATCGCCGGCTCGAACATCACCTTTCGCACCGGCGTGGTCACCACCAGCGCCCTGCTGATCGGGATGGCGATCGCCTTCGACATCGTGCTGTTGGTAGCTCAACGGCGGCTGACCCGCTGGCAGTCGGCGGGCGCGCCGCGCAAGGCGCGGCGCGCGGAGCTCCTGCACGCCCTCGCCCGGTCGCGAACTCGGGACATGTGACATGACGCTCCCGCTCGCCTTCCTGGATTCGTTCTCGGGCGCCTTCGACTTCATATTCAGCCAGCGGGAATCGTTCGGAGGCGGTACCAACGTGGGCGGCCTCGGTCAGGTCGGCGAGCTGATGCTCGAGCATCTGAAGGTGAGCGGCATAGCGCTCGCCGTCTCGCTCGCCCTGGCCCTTCCCCTCGGCCTGCTGCTCGGCCATCGGGGAAGGGGCGAGTTGTTCGCCGTCGCTGCAGGAAACGCTGGCCGGGCGATCCCCGAGCTCGCACTGATCGCCCTGCTCGTCGCCTTCGTCGGCACAGGGACCGTGAACGTCGCACTGGCGCTCGCGGTCCTGGGCATCCCGCCGATCCTCACCAACACCTTCGTCGGCGTTCATCAGGTCGATCGCGAGGCGGTCGAGGCGGCGCGGGGCATGGGCATGAGGGAACGGCAGATCGCCGTGCGGGTCGAGTTGCCGCTCGCTGCGCCGACGATCATGGCCGGCGTCCGGACGGCGGCTATCAACATCATCGCCACCGCCACGATCGCCCCGCTCGCGGGCGTGCTGACTCTCGGCGACTTCATTCTCGCCCGCAACGTCTACGGCGACGAGGGAGTGCTCGCGGGCGCGATCCTCATCGCACTACTGGCATTGACGGTCGAGCTCACCCTGGCCGCGGTCCAGTGGGCGCTGACGCCGCGCGGGGTGCGCATGCGGCGCACACAACTATCCGCATGACGACCACGGGTGTGCATAGGATTGCTCCAGCGCCTCCGAATTGGGAGGGGCGTACACGAGAGAGGAACCGCCCGATGAGACACCGTCTTCTTGCCCTGCTTACGCTGCTCGCCGCCCTCGTTCTCGCCCTCGGCCTCGCTGCCTGCGGCGACGACGACGAGGGCGATAGCGGCGAAACCACGGCCGGCCTGATCGAGGAGAACCCCGACAACAACGGGATCGCGATCACGGTGGGCTCGAAGAACTTCACCGAGCAGTTCATCCTCGGCGAGATCTACGCCCAAGGGCTGGAGGCCGCTGGCTACGACGTCAGCAAGGACCTCAACCTCGGCGACGAGAACATCGCCCTGGAAGCGCTCCAGGATGGGGAGATCGACGCCTACCCCGAGTACACATCGACGGCGCTGACCTCGTTTTTCGACTTCCCACCGGAGGAGGTGACGGTCGCCAACGTCGATCAGGCCTACGAGGACTCGCTGGCCGAGTTCGAGCAGCTCGGTCTCACCGCCTACCCGCCGACCCCATTCAACAGTGCGAACGCGGTCGGACTGTTGACCGAAACCGCTGACGAACTTGACGTCAGCACGATTTCCGACCTCGAGGGCAAGTCGGAGGACTTGGTACTCGCGGGTTCGCCCGAGTGTCGCCAGCGAATCGACTGCCTGCTCGGCCTGGAGCAGAACTACGGGCTCGAGTTCAAGCAGTTCACGCCTGTGGACATCGGCCTGCGCTACGAAGTGCTCGACAACGGCGACGCGGACCTGTCGATCCTGTTCACGACCGACGCGCAGCTGTTCGTCGATCCCGACACGTACACGGTCCTCGAGGACGACAAGGAGGTCCTGCCGGCCGGGAACGTGCTGTTCATCGCCAGCCAGGACACGGTGGACGAGGCCGGAGAGGACTTCGGCTCCACCGTCGAGAGCGTGCAGGAAAACCTGACGGTTGAGGTGATGCAGGAGCTCAACGCGCGGGTCGACATCGACAAGGAGAAGCCGGCGGACGTCGCCCACGATTACCTCGTGGAGTTCGGCTACGTCGAGTAGCGCGAGCTTCCAGCTGCGATCACGGGCCGGGGGCGCCATGCTCCCGGCCCGCCGTCTATAGGGTTCAGCGCGCAATGGCGCTGAAGGTCGGTCTCAACCTCGGCTACTGGGGCATCGGGCCCCAGGGCGAGGAGGCCGTGGAGGCCGTCCGGGCTGCCGAGCGCGCCGGCTTCGACTCGGTCTGGGTGGCGGAGTCATACGGCTCCGACGTGGTCAGCGTGCTCGCCTGGCTTGCCCCCCAGACTGAGACGATCCAGCTCGGCGGGGCGATCATGCAGGTGCCGGCCCGGGCGCCGGCGGCCGCAGCGATGGCGGGCTGCACGATCGACGCACTGTCGGGCGGGCGGTTCATATTCGGCTTCGGTCCCTCGGGGCCGCAGGTCTCCGAGGGCTGGTACGGGGTCCCGTACGCCAAGCCGTGGGGCCGGACCCGGGAGTACATCGAGATCGTCCGCCAAATAGTCGCCCGCGAGGGCAGGCTGGAGTACGACGGACAGCATTTCAAGCTGCCGCTTCCCGGTGGCGAGGGCAAGGCGCTGAAGCTCAACTTCCATCCGCTCCGCAACCGGATCCCGATCTTCGTTGGCGCGATCGGCCGCAAGTCGGTAGAGATGGCGGCGGAGATCTGCGACGGCTGGATCCCTATCTTCTCCTCGCCCGACGCCTTCGAGACGACGTGGGGCGAGCACCTCGAGGCCGGGCTGGCAAAGGGCGGGCGCCAGCGCTCCGAGCTCGAGGTCTCGCCCACCGTGCAGGTGGCGATCGATGGCGACCTCGAGGCGGCTCGGGCGATCGTCAGGGCCGGACTCCTCCTGTATCTGGGCGGAATGGGCAGCCGCAAGACCAACTTCTACGTCGACCTGACCCACCGCTTCGGCTTCGGCGAGGTCGCCGACGAGGTCCAGTCGCTCTACCTCGACGGCAAGCGCGAGGATGCCTACAAGGCGATCCCTGACGAGCTGGTCAACGCCACCTCGCTGGTCGGCAGCGAGGAGGAGGTCGCGGCGCGAATTGACCGTTACGCATCAGCGGGGGTGGATCGCCTGATCGTCTCGCCCATAAGCCCCGAGCCCGAGCAGCGCCAGCACACCCTCGAGCGCCTGGCCGAGCTGGCGGGCGTCGCGACGCCCGCCTGATTCGACGAGCAGCCGGCCCGGTTGAATAGGCTCTCGCGGCCTTGAAGGTAGGCGTGCCCAGAGAATCCCGGGAGGGCGAGCGCCGCGTGGCGCTGATTCCGGACGCCGTCCGCTCGCTGAGGAGCAAGGAGGTGGAGGTGGCGGTCGAGTCGGGCGCGGGCGAGGGGGCACGCCATGCCGACGCGGAGTACTCAGAGGCGGGGGCCAGCGTCGGGTCGGGGGACGATGCCTGGGGTGCCGAGGTGGTGACCAAGGTTGCACTCCCCACCCTTGAGGAGATCGGCCGGCTGCGCTCGGGCCAGGTCTTGATCGGTCACCTGGCGCCTCTCACATCCGCGGAGACCAACCGGGCGCTGGCCGAGGCGGGCGTGACCAGCTTCGCAATGGAGGCGATCCCGCGGATCACCCGCGCGCAGGCGATGGACGCGCTTTCCTCGCAGGCGAACGTGGCCGGCTATGCCGCCACCCTGCTCGCCGCGCGGGAGGCGGGTCGCTTCTTCCCGATGATGACCACCGCCGCGGGCACCGTGGCGCCGGCGAAGGTGATGGTGCTGGGCGCGGGGGTGGCCGGCCTCCAGGCGATCGCGACCGCGAAGCGGCTGGGGGCCGTGGTCACCGGGTTCGACATCCGTCGCGCTGCCTGGGAGCAGATCGCGAGCCTGGGCGGCCGACCCCTGGAGCTCGACTTCATCCCCGATGCCGAGGCGGAGGGCGGATACGCGCGGCCGCTGACCGAGGAGGAGAACGAGAAGGTGCGCGAGTCGCTCGCGGACGCCGCCAAGCGCCAGGACGTGATCATCAGCACCGCGCAGGTGCCGGGCAGGCGGGCGCCATTGCTGATCACCGCCGACGCCGTGCGGCAGATGTCGCCGGGCTCGGTGATCGTCGACCTCGCCGGCGACTCCGGCGGGAACTGCGAGCTGACCAAGCCCGGCGAGACCGTGGTCGAGGACGGTGTCAGGATCCTTGCGCCGCTCAACCTGCCCAGCGAGATGGCGACTCACGCCTCGCAGCTGTACGCCAAGAACGTCGAGAACCTGCTCGACCTGCTGGCCTCCGAAGAAGGGGTCCTCCACCTGGACTTCGAGGACGAGATCATCGCCGGCGCCTGCATCACCCATGGCGGCGAGATCAAGAACGAGCGGGCGCGCGAAGCTGCCGGGGCCGCCGCCTGATGGACCTGATCACCGAGATCACGATCTTCGTCCTCGCCGCCTTCGTCGGCTTCGAGGTGATCTCGAAGGTGCCGACGACGCTGCATACGCCGCTGATGTCGCAGACGAACGCGATCCACGGCATCGTCATGCTCGGCGGGCTGATCGTGATCGGCGCCGCCGACGGCACGCTCGACAAGGTGATCGGGACGATCGCGATCGCCTTCGGGACGATCAACGTCGTCGGCGGCTTCATGGTCACCGACCGGATGCTCGGCATGTTCCGTCGGAAACCAAGACCAGAGCCGGCTGAATCCTCCGCTGACGCGTCCGGTTCGTCCGGGTCTGCTGAGGGATGACACTTGCCCGTCGCCGCTCTGTCCCCGAGCTCCGAGCTCGTCACGGCGTGCTACATCCTCGCCTTCTCGCTGTTCATCCTCGGCGTCCGCCAGGGGACTCACCCAACCACCGCGCGCCGCGGCAACCTGATCGCCGCCGGCGGGATGGCGGTCGCGGTGGCGATCACGCTGGCGCTGGACGTGATCGGCAACGGCATCCTGATCCTGATCGGGATCCTGATCGGGACCCTGGTCGGCGGGATCGCCTCGCGGCGGGTCCAGATGACCCAGATGCCGCAGATGGTGGCGCTCTACAACGGCGTCGGCGGCGGGGCGGCGGCCCTGATCTCGTGGGCCGAGTTTCGCCACCGCGTCGACGTGGGAGGGGACATCCCGCTGGATGTCCTGATTCCGGTCCTGTTCTCGCTGGTGGTCGGCTCGGTCTCGTTCTGGGGCTCGAACATCGCCTTCGCAAAGCTCCAGGAGCTGATCTCCGGGCGCCCGATCAGCTTTCCCGGGCAGCACATCATCAACGGCATTCTGCTCGTGCGGCATCCTCGCCGGCTGCGTGGTCCTCGCCGCCAGCCACGACTCCGACCCGTCGCAGACGCTGTTCATTGCCGTGCTGATCGCCTCGGCTCTACTGGGCAACCTGTTCGTGCTGCCGATCGGCGGCGCCGACATGCCGGTGGTGATCTCCCTGCTGAACGCGTTCACCGGCCTAGCTGCGGCGGCGGCAGGGTTCGCGCTCGACAACGTCGCCCTGATCGTGGCCGGGACGTTGGTGGGGTCCTCGGGAACGATCCTTACGCTCGAGATGAGCCGAGCCATGAACCGCTCGGTCGGCAACCTGCTGTTCGCTGGATTTGGCGCGGTGGCCACCGGCGCCGCCGCTGGCGGCGAGGAGCGACCGGTGCACTCGATCGGCCCCCAGGACGCTGCGATCAAGCTCGGCTATGCGGACTCGGTCGTCTTCGTTCCCGGCTACGGGATGGCGGTCGCGCAGGCCCAGCACGCAGTCAAGGAGCTCGCCAACGAGCTCGAGAGGCACGGGGTCCGGGTCAGCTACGCGATTCACCCGGTGGCGGGTCGCATGCCGGGCCACATGAACGTCCTGCTCGCCGAAGCGGACGTCCCGTACGAGCAGCTCAGGGAGATGGATGAGATCAACCCCGAGATGCCGCAGACGGACGTCGCGGTCGTGATCGGTGCCAACGACGTCACAAACCCGGCCGCCAAGGACGATCCCTCCAGCCCGATCGCCGGCATGCCGATCATCGAGGTCAACCAGGCCCACGAGGTGATCGTGATCAAGCGTTCCCTGAGCCCCGGCTTCGCCGGCATCGACAACGACCTGTTCTACCGCGACAACACCTCGATGCTGTTCTCGGACGCCAAGCAGGCGGCCGCCGACATCGCGGCCCAGGTCGAGGAGCTCTAAGCAACTCCGACGGCAGCCTCGCAGCATCACTCCGCCGGAAGCCTCGGCCTTCGGCCTACGTTTCCGGCGGGCTAGGGTCCCATCCTGACCCGCCAGGCCCACACGCTCTTATCGCGACTTCGTCGCTAGCCCGATCGCCCGCAGGGCGTCGCCGTGGTCGCTGTAACCCTGGTGGTAGCTGATCAGCCCATCGCGGAACCCCCACACCGTCGTGAACGTCCAGTCGACTTCGGCCCCGGAGCCGCGCCCTTGCCCCACCGCATGTGTCACGACGGCGATCCTGTCACCACCCTCCGTCACCTCACCGAACTCGAACTGAAGCTCCTCCATCGGCTCGGTCACGGTCGCCCACCAGCGCCTGATCCCCTCGTGGCCCCGGTAGACGGTCGAGCCCGGGATCTCCGGGACGTCATGGAGCTCGATCTCGGGGTGGGCGAGCTCCAGGAAGCCCTCCAGGTCGCCGGCGTTGAGGCGCTCGAAGCCCAGGCGGACGATCTCGGCGGCCTGAGCCACGGCCGCTACTCGCTGCGTCGATGGCGCCGCACGAGTGGCGCGACGTAGCCGATCACGATGCCGAGGAGGACCGCGATCAGGAGGGCGAAGATCAGCGGCGTCGTCGTGTCGACGAACAGGAACTTGACCTTCACCTCCTGGGAGTTCTGGGCGATCAGGATCACCGCCAGGAGCACGGCGACGCCGAGCGCCCAGGGCCGCCAGGAGCTCTTCTTGGCCTGTGGCTGAAGCTCGCCGGGCCGTGCCATCTGAGGCGACTCTATCTCCCCGACTACAGTTCCCGTGCGATGACCGCGGCTGGCGGACTGACGCTGAACTTGAACTGCCGGCTGTCCGCTCCTCCCGCGCGCGTGTTCACGGCGTTGGTCGACCCCGATGAGCTGGCCAAGTGGTGGGGGCCCCACGGATTCACCTCGCCCAGCGTCGATTTCGATCCCCGTGTCGGAGACAGCTACCGGATCACGATGCAACCTCCGGACGGCGATGTGTTCCATCTCTCGGGAGAGTTCTGCGAGGTCGACGCGCCCGTCCGACTCGCCTACACCTTTCGATGGGAGGAGCCCGACCCGGACGATCAGGAGACGGTCGTCACGCTGACGCTTCGAGACCTGGGCGACGCGACCGAGTTGGTCCTCGCTCAAGCGCCGTTTGCCACCGAAGGGCGGCGTGCGCTTCACGAACAGGGTTGGACCGATAGCTTCGAGCGCCTGCAGAAAGTGGTCTCGCCAGGAGCCTGAGGCTCTGTCTCGCCAATTGGGTGCGTAAGTCCTCACCTGACGTGAACCACCCGTGAGCCCGCCGCGCCTAGCGTCGGCGCGTGAGGGGCGGTCGCGGAGCAGCCGGCGAGAGGGGCCAGGCGACGATCGAGTGGACCGGGCTCCTCGCGCTCGTCTCCCTGCTTCTGGTGGGGCTGCTCGCCGCCACCGGGGCGCGTCTGCCGGCGACGGATCTGGCGCGGGCGATCGCCGCGAAGCTGGTCTGCGCCGTGCGCCTCTCCGACGCCTGCTCCGCGCACTCGGAGCTGGTGGAGGCGTACGGCCCGGGGGTGGCCGCGCGGATCGCCGCCAAGGCGCCGGAGATCGTCTACGAGGACGGGATGACGGCACTGCCGGTCGACTTCCGCTCCTGCCGCGGGCACGGCTGCGGGAACGGGCCAGAGTCGGGCGCGGTGTGGGCATCGAACACCGGCGAGCCCACCACCGCGTTCGTGCACGTCGTGGACTGCCGTAGCGCCCGAGCGCGCGTCGATGCCGCCGCGCGCGGCCAGGACTGCTCAGAGGGCCGCGCCGGCAACCTCTACATCCAGTACTGGCTCTACTACGAGGACTCGACCAGCCTCCGCGACCTGCCCGGGAGGGTCGGTTTCCACGAGGACGACTGGGAGGGGTACCAGGTCCGGATCGGTCCGGGCGGAATCGAAGCCAGGGCCACCTCCCATCACGGCTACAACTACGACGGCGGCCTTGGGAGCTGGGCCTCGGATGCCGGTCTCGTCCACCGTTCGGCCTGGGGGCCGTCCACGGGCCGCCTGTACGTGTCGGGCGGCAGCCACGCGGGCCACGTCCACGAGGATCGCCGCCTGTCGGTGCGCAGGATCGGGCGGGCCGGCGCGGGGGCGGGCGCCCACGCGCTGGCGGCCGCCCGCGGTACCCGGGCCCGGATCAGGCTGCCGCGTCGCCTCACCGCGCTGCCGCCCCGGACGCGCTGGACACCTGCCGATCGTCTCACCCTGGTCCCGATCGAGACCCTCGACCCCGGCGCCCGGCGCACGCACTTCGCGGTCGTCCCTCCCTGGCGCAAGCCCGTCTATCGCGATCCGGAGGATCAGGGCACCTGACCGCCGGAAGGTTGGGTAGGACGAGCGCGCGCTCCGCGCACCCGCCGCTATCGCGGCGGCATCCGCAGGGCGCCGTCGAGGCGGATCGTTTCGCCGTTCAGCATCGGGTTTTCGACGATGTGGCGGGCCAGGGCGGCGAACTCCTCGGGCTGGCCGAGGCGGTTGGGAAACGGGATCTGGGCGCCGAGCTCGAGGCGCGCCTCCTCGGGCAGCGCCGCCAGCAGGGGCGTGTCGAAGGTGCCGGGCGCGATAGTCACCACTCGCACCCCCCGGCTCGCCAGGTCGCGTGCGGCCGGCAAGGTGAGGCCGACGATGCCCCCCTTTGACGCGGCGTAGGCCACCTGGCCGATCTGTCCGTCGAAGGCCGCGATCGAAGCGGTGTTCACGCAGACGCCCCGCTCGCCATCCGGGTCCGGGTCGTTGTCGACCATCGCCGCGGCGGCGAGCCGCAGGACGTTGAAAGTCCCGATCAGGTTGACCTTGATCACGTTGTGGAAGATCTCCAGGTCGTGGGGGCCCTGCTTGCCCGCCGTTCGCTGTGCCCAGCCGATGCCCGCGCAGCAGACCGAGATCCGCAGTCCGCCCTGGGCCTTGGCGGCGGCCTCGACCGCCGCCTGCACGGGCTCTGGCTCCATCACGTTGGCCTCCACGAAGCTGGCCCGCTCGCCGAGCTCGGCGGCGAGCGCCTCGCCCTTGTCGGCATTGAGATCGGCGATCACGAGCTTCGCGCCGGCCTCGTGCAGCGCCCTGGTGGTGGCGGCCCCCAGCCCGGAGGCTCCGCCGGCTACCAGCGCGCTCGCTCCCTCGATCCTCATCGGCGCGCCACTCTATTCCTCCCCGGCGGCCGCCTGGCGTTCTCGTTAGCCTGTCGCCATCTCAGCCCCGGTCCAGGCCCCCCAGAAGGATGCGATCGCGGAGCGCCTAGCCGAGGCGCGACGGCGAACTCTCCGGCTCCTCGAGCCGCTGTCCGACGAGCAGCTGAACCGTGTGTACGCGCCGATCCTCAGTCCCCTGGCCTGGGACCTGGGTCACATCGCCAACTTCGAGGAGCTGTGGCTCGTGCAGACCGTTGGCCGCCGGGACCCGCTGCACGGTGAGCTGGGCCGCCTCTACGACGCGATCGAGAACCCGCGGGCGACCCGCGGCAAGCTGCCGATCCTGCGCGGTGACGAGCTCCGCTCTTACCTCGACGGAGTGCGCGAGCGCGCGCTGGAGGTCCTCGATCACCTGGACCTCGAATCGGCCGAGGACCCGCTGCTCGCCGAAGGCTTCGTCTACGAGATGCTGATTGCCCACGAGCAACAGCACAACGAGACGATGCTCCAGTTGATCCAGTTGATCGACGACTACGAGCCCGTGGAGATCGAGCCGGCTCCCCAGGCGGGCCCTGAGGGGCCGGAGACGGTCCTGGTGGAGGGTGGGGAGGTGGAGATCGGCGCCGGCTCCGGCGGCTTCGCCTACGACAACGAGCGCCCCCGCCACACGGTGGACGTGGAGCCGTTCTGGATCGACCGCACGCCGGTCACCAACCGCGCCTACGCCGAGTTCGTTGCCGACACCGGCGCCGAGCCGCCGATGTACTGGGAGGCCGGTCCCCACGGGGGGTGGTCGCGCAACGCGATGGGCCGGGTCGAGCCGCTTGACTTCGAGCAGCCGGTGGTCCACGTCTCCTGGCACGAGGCCCACGCGTTCGCCCGCTGGGCGGGCAAGCGGCTACCGACCGAGCAGGAGTGGGAGGTGGCCGCCGAGGGCGCCGACCGAGATCGTGCCAACCTGGACCAGCTCGCCTTCGGCTGCGCGAGAGCCGGCGCGTACGGCGACGCTCCCTCCAACTGCGGCGCCGTGCAGATGCTGGGCGACGTCTGGGAATGGACCAGCTCCGACTTCGACGCCTACCCGGGCTTCCAGGCCTTTCCCTATCGCGAGTACTCCGAAGTGTTCTTCGGCGACGTCCACAAGGTGCTTCGCGGCGGTTGCTGGGCGACCCGCCGCAACGTCATCCGAACCAGCTTCCGCAACTGGGACCTCCCCGAGCGACGCCAGATCTTCGCCGGTCTGCGCTGCGCGAAGGACGCTGATGGGTAACACCGTTGCTGAGCAGATCACGATGGACGTCCACCTCCCCCCAGGGGGCCCCCTCTCCGGGATGGCGGCGGACGTTCGGGCCGGTCTGACGAAGCCCTTCAAGGAGCTCTCCCCCCGCTACTTCTACGACGAGCGCGGCTCGACCCTGTTCGAAGAGATCACCCGACTGCCCGAGTACTACCCAACCCGCGCCGAACGGGCGATCCTCGAGCACCATTCACCCGACATCTCTTCCGCAGCAGGCGATCCGACTACGCTGATCGAGCTCGGCTCGGGATCGGCCAGCAAGACTCGGGTTCTTCTCGATGCGATGTCCGAGGCCGGCTGCCTGGAGGCTTACGCGCCGGTGGACATCTCGGAGCAGATCACCCGCGAAACGGCCGAGGCGGTGGCCTCCGAGTACGGGATCCTCGTCCACGGCCTCGTCTGCGATTTCGAGCGGGATCTCGAGCGGATACCCCTCTCCGGACCGCGCGTGATCGCCTTTCTCGGCGGCACGATTGGGAACTTCGAGCCGGCTCAGCGCGCCAGCTTCCTGGCCCGCGTCGCGAACCTGCTGGGGCCGGAGGACCACTTCCTGCTCGGTACCGACCTGGTCAAGGACCGGGAATCGCTCGAGGAGGCCTACAACGACGCCTCCGGTGTAACTGCCGAGTTCAACAAGAACGTGCTCAGCGTGCTCAACCGCGAGCTCGATGCCGACTTCGACCTCGACGCCTTCGAACACGTCGCCTTCTGGGACGCCGAGAACCTCTGGGTCGACATCCGCCTGCGCTCGTTAGCCCGCCAGGTGATCGAGATCGCCTCGCTCGAGATGAGCGTCGCGTTCGGACGCGGCGAGGAGATGCGGACCGAGATCTCGACCAAGTTCGCGCACGAGGGCCTCGCCGGAATCTACGCCGAGGCCGGCCTCGAGATGGTCGAGTGGTGGACGGACCCCGATGACCTGTTCGCGCTGTCGCTGGCCCGGCGCGCCAGCTAGGGTGCGAGCGCCTCGATCATCTCGGCCAGCCGGTCCGGCGTCGTGATCGGAGTCACCACCGGCAGCGTGATGCCGCCGGCAACGTAGGCCTCCAGGCGCTCGCGAATCTTGCCGGGCGTCCCAAAGATGAATGTGTCCTCGATCAGCTCCCACGGCGCCGCGGCCACCGCGGCCTCACGGTCCTTCTCCCTCCAGGCGGACACCATCGCGTCAATCCGGTCGCCGTAGCCGAGCCAGCGAAAGAACGCCTCGTACACGGGCACGGTGGCGTAGGAGGCGAACATGAACCGGGCGAGGGGCTCCACCTGCTCACGCTCGCCGGGCACGCAGAAGAAGCGGCACAATAGCTCGAAGCCCTCGGGCGCCCCCTCGAGCTGCTCGGTCACCTTCGGAAGCGCCCCAAGGGGGAGGAAGTTGGTGAACGCGCCGTCGGCCTTCTCGACCGCGAGCCTCAGCATCTTGCCGCGCAGGGCCGCGAGCACGATCGGCAGCGGTTCCGTCGGCGCCCGCTCGAGCTTGAAGCCCGTCGATGTTCGTTCGCCGGAGAACGCGGCCTTCAAGAACTCGAGCGTCTGCGAGATCTTGGTCAGCGGCTTCTCGAACGCCATCTGGTTCCAGCCCTCGACGATGCGGTCCGACGAGGCGCCGATGCCGAGCACGAACCTGCCGTTGCTGGCGTCCGACAGGGCGGCAGCCTCCTGCGCCAGCAGGGCCGGCCCGCGGGTGAAGACCCCCACCACCCCCGTCCCGAGCCGGACCCGCTCGGTCCAGGCAGCGCCCAGCACCAGCGGCGTGAAGCCGTCGGGTCCCTGCGTCTCGCCGCTCCACATGTCCGTGTAGCCGGCCGCCTCGGCGCGGCGCACGAGCTCAGCGTGCTCGCGCAGGGGAAGGCTCGGTAGCGGCAGCGTCAGGCCCCAGCGGCTCACGACGTGACCCTACAGCCAGCTGTGGCGCAGCGGGTCGCGCTGGGATAAGCTCGCCTGGATGGACTTCTCGCGCCTGGATCGGAATCGCGTGCTGCTCGGCGCATTCGGCGGGGGGGTGCTGCTGATCAGCATCCTCTTCCTGCCCTGGTACTCCCTCACGGACACCCCGGAGCGGGCGCAACAGGGCGCCTGGATCTGCGGCGAGGGCGAATTCAGCTGCACCGGCTTCGAGACCTTCCCCATCCTGCGCTGGTTGCTGCTGGCAGCCGCCTTCGCCCCCCTGATCCTCGCTTGGATCCTGGTGCGGGGCCACAAGCTCTCGTGGGCGCCAGGCGAGGTGACAATGATCGTCGGGTTCGCGGCGATCACATTGATCGGCTACAACGGGATCATCGACAGGCCGGCGCCCGACGACGGCACCGAGTTCGGGATCGGGCTCGACTACGGATACTGGCTTGCCCTGCTGGCCGCGATCGCGATCGCGGCCACCGGCTTTCTCCGCTCGGTGGTGAGCGGAGGCCGTAAAGAGCGCAAGGCCCCCGGCACGGTCTAAGAGGCGTGGCCATGGAGGCCGACTCCACAGGCGTCATCTCGCACGACGTTCGCTCGGGTACGAGGCCGGACCGCAACCTGGCGTTGGAGCTCGTCCGGGTGACGGAAGCCGCCGCGCTCGCCGCCGCGCGCTGGGTCGGCCGCGGCGACAAGGAGGCGGCCGACCAGGCGGCGGTCGACGCGATGCGGCTGCTGCTCGACACCGTCCCGATGGACGGCGTGGTCGTGATCGGCGAGGGCGAGAAAGACGAGGCGCCGATGCTCTACAACGGCGAGCGGATCGGCGACGGCAGCCCGCCGGAGGTGGACATCGCCGTCGACCCGCTGGAGGGCACCCGGCTCACAGCCCAGGGCCAGCCGGCGGCGCTTGCGGTGATCGCGCTCTCGGAGCGCGGCACCATGTTCGACCCCGGCCCCTGCGTCTACATGGAGAAGATCGCCGGTGGCCCCAAGATCGCCGACTGCTTGAGCCTGACCGACCCGCTCGACGACGTGGTCCGGCAGGTGGCCAAGCGACGGGGTGTCGATGTCGGCGACGTCACCGTGATCATGCTCGACCGGCCTCGCCACGAGGATGCCGTGGAACTGATCCGCGACGCGGGAGCGCGGATCCGGTTCATCGGCGACGGCGACGTCGCCGCGGCCCTGCTCGCGGTTACCCAGGGAACCGGGGTCGACCTGCTGTGGGGCATCGGCGGCACGCCGGAGGGAGTGCTTTCGGCCGGAGCGATCAAGTGCCTCGGCGGTCAGCTCCTGGGCAGGCTGTGGCCTCGTGATGACTCCGAGCGCCAAGCCGCGGTCGAGGCTGGCTACGACCTCGACGAGGTGCTCGACGTCGATCGACTGGTGGGCGGGAGCAACGCCTTCTTCGCGGCCACCGGAGTCACCGACGGCGATCTCCTCCAGGGCGTCCGCTACCTCGGCGACGGCCACGCGACCACCGAGTCGCTCGTTATGCGCTCGCGCTCCGGCACCGTGCGCACAGTCCAAGCCCGGCACGACAGACCGAAATTGCGCGAGGTTACGGGGGGCCGCTACGGGTAGCGGGGGAGCCGCGCGGCGAGGGGGCAGAGCCCCCCGTGCCACGCATAGGGCTCAGCCGGCCCGAACTGAGTTCAGCTCGCCCGTGTCGCGGAGCTCATAGCGGAGTGCGTTGATGACGGCCCCGGCCATCAGGCCGAGGCTGACCAGGTAGAACCAGACCATCGCGATGAGGATGAAGCCGATCGTCCCGCCGACCTCACCCACGTTGGCGACCTGCGCCAGATAGAAGGGGTAGACGGCGTTCGCGATACCGGTGGTGACCGTGACGAACAGCGCGCCTGGCCACACGCCGTGCCAGGGCACGTGCCCCTTGGGAACGGAGTAGTAGATCACGCTGCAGAGGAGGAACGTCCCCACCAGGGCGGCGAGCAACAGCAAGGCGCTTGCGATTCCGTGGATTCGCGAGAGGCCGAACGGAAGGTCGCTGGCGCTGGAGACGAGGAGGTGCTCCAGCGTGGGAACGACCACGCTCGCCGCCAGGAACAGCATGACCACGAGCAGCATCACGAGCGCGAAGCGCTTTTGTTCCAGCCAGCCGCGGCACTGGACGTGATAGATCCGGCAGAAAGCGGTGTCCATGGCGCCCCAGAACGAGGTCCCGATCCAGATCGCGCCGATCGCCGCCGCAACCCCGATCGTCGTCGAGCTTTCGCGGATACGATCGAGAGTGTTCTGGAGGGTGGTCAGCTCGACGGCCGGGAACAGGCGTTGGAGGTCGGTGATCACGCTCTCCTCGACGCTGGTGCTCTGGATCACGCGCCCGAAGATGAACAGGACCAAGAGGGCGAAGGGGAACAGCGCCAGGAACAGGTTGTAGGCCACCATCCCCGCCAGCCCGGTGATGTTCTCCTTGTAGGCGCGGTGCCAGAAGGCGCTCAGGTAGCGGCCGACCCGAGCCCGGCGCGAGACCTCGGTGCGGTGTGCCCAAGGTCGTGCGACGACGGTCAAGTCCGGGCTGCTTCGGGGCCGGCCGGCGGGGTCATCGGCGGTCGGGGGGCTTGCGCACAGCCTCCACGGCGCGGCTCAGGAGCCGCACACCGAGCGTCGCCGCCTCGGCAGCAACCGCAATCCCCGCCCATGCCAGATCCTCGACGCCGCCGTGCTCGGCGCCGGCGGGCGGCGGGGTCTCGGACTCGGCTGGCTGGGACTGCCCTGGTGGTGGAACGGAGCGGCTTGGGGGCGATCGAGGAACGCTCGGGCTGGGCTGCGCGGCCGAGCGAGCCCCCCTGCCTGGGCCTTTCGCGTCGCCGGCATCGGGCGCATCGCCTGCGGCGCTTCGGCGCGGGCTTCGCACCCCCGGGCGCGTAGGGGGGAGGTTGCCGAACACGCCTCCCTGCTCGCCCGCGTCGTCGGGGGTCTCAGGCGTACCGGGGGTCTGCTCGTGGTCGACCATTCACCCTGTATTCCATCGTGCCCGACGGACGAATGCGCCGCGCCCGAGCCTCGTAACTATGGGCGCCCATCGGTGTTCCTAGGTGGGCACCCGACTCCGGGCCGGCCTCGGCATGCGCGGGAATCGGCGCAGCAAGCAGCCTTTCCCGCTCACAACCGCGGGACACTTGACTTCAGAAAATATAGCGATTACCATTCGGACGAACGTTTGATAGCCCTCGGATTGGGAATGGACATTCCGGCGAGGGCCGCGCGGATCGGCCCCCGATCCGCGTTTTTGTCGCAAACTCGGGATTCGAGGCGACAGCGCCGGCCGCGGCGACTCCCGGAATGAGGCCGGGTGCCCGATATGCAATCCGGGGGCGGGGACCAGGAAACAGCGCCCAAAAGGTCCCGAAACGATAAGTGAAGCACGAGAGCGAACAATGCTAGTGGCGGAGATTCAAGAGCTTGACGAGGTCAAGGGCCTCGTCGTCAAGGGGCAGCAGGATGGCGTGATTTCGTACGGCGAGGTTGCCACCGCGGTGTCCGAGGTCGACCTCGACGAGTCCGACATCGAGGAGCTCTACGCGTACCTCGAGCGCCAGGGCGTCGAGCTGGTCGAGGACGTGGACCCCGCACAGGCCACCGCCCCAGCCGCCGAGGCGGAGTCGGACAAGCGCGGGAAGCGCCGCAAGGCTACGGCGCTCGATCTGAAGCCGGACATGACCACCGACTCCTTGCAGCTCTTCCTCAAGGACATCGGCAAGGTCCGCCTGCTGACGGCGCAGGAGGAGGTCGAACTGGCGAAGCGGATCGAGCGTGGCGACCTCGACGCGAAGCAGAAGATGGTGGAGTCCAACCTGCGCCTGGTCGTCTCGATTGCCAAGAACTACCGCAACCAGGGCCTGCCGTTCCTCGACCTGATCCAGGAGGGGACGCTTGGCCTCGTGCGGGCCGCCGAGAAGTTCGACTATCGCAAGGGGTTCAAGTTCTCGACCTACGCGACCTGGTGGATCCGCCAGGCGATCGCTCGCGCGCTCGCTGACAAGGCGCGAACGATCCGCATCCCGGTGCACGTGGTCGAGAAGCTGAACAAGATCGGCCGCGCGGAGCGCAAGCTGGTCACCGAGCTCGGCCGCGAGCCGACGCCGGAGGAGATCGCGGAAGTCACCGGGATCGACCCCGAGGAGGTCGATCAAATCAAGCGCTCGGCGCAAGCCCCAGTCTCGCTGGAGAAGCCTGTCGGCGACGAGGAGGAGTCCGAGTTCGGGCAGTTCATCGCCGACGAAAAGGCCGAGTCGCCGTTCGAGAGGGCCGCCGACCTGCTCACCAAGGAGGCGCTGCGCGAGGCGCTCGAGAACCTTTCCTACCGCGAGCGTCGCGTGCTCGAGCTTCGCTACGGGTTGGGCGGCGAGCACCCGCGGACTCTGGACGAGGTCGGGCGAACTTTCAACGTCACCCGTGAGCGAATCCGCCAGATCGAGAACCAGTCGCTGAAGAAGCTCCAGTCCCTCGCTGAGGCCCAGAAGCTTCGAGAAGTTGCATAGGGCTCAGTCCCCGCGATAGCCAGCGCTCAGCGGGGTCATCAGTCGCTTGCGTGCCGAGCACGCCACGCTCCCTGCTTCTCCCGCCGAGCTTGGCTCTCGCGGCTCAGCAAGCGACTGGCGCCGCTTCGGTTGACAAACTCAACAACCAAGAAGGAGGTTCCCATCAGCACCGCAACGAGAACCAGCCCGGCGCAGTGGACCTGCGCCCGATGTGAGATGAAGAGCACGTGGACGAACGGCCTCGTCGAAGGGTCGACTCCCCCGAACTGGGCCCGCGACGCCGACGGCCGCCACTACTGCCTGGCCTGCCGACGCGAGCGGGCGATCGACGAGGCCCTGGAAGCGGCGGGCGAAGTCGGCATCGAGGCTCGTGCGAAATTGCGCTCCAAGGCGGTGGTCAGGTTCGAGATCGCGCGCGACCCCGAGCGCACCGAGGGTGAGATTGCCAAGGCCGCTCGCACATCGATCGGCGCCGTTCGCAACACGCGCAAGGAGATGGCGACCTAGCTCTCCTTTGGTCGCCGCCTAAAGCGCACCGGTGGCGGGCCCGATAAGGGTCCTGATGGCCTTCGACATCGATGCTGCGCTGCGCCACGTGGTCGAGCGGGAAGGCTCGGACCTCCACATCAAGGTGGCCTCGCCGCCAATCGCGCGGATCGACGGCGAACTGCACCCCATGGAAGGGATCGGGTCGCTCGAGCCTGAGGACACCGAAGGAGCGCTGCATCACCTGCTCGAGCAGGCTGACGAGCGCCTTTGGCACGAGTTCCAGGAAGAGGGGGAGGTCGACCTCGCCTACTCGATCCGGGGCCTGTCGCGGTTTCGCGTCAACGCCTTCCGGCAGCGAGGGTCCGTGAGCATCGCCTGCCGGGCGATCCCCTTCCAGATACGTACAGTCGACGACCTCGAGCTCCCGAATGTGGTTCACACGCTGGCCGCGCAGCAACGCGGGATCGTGCTCCTGACCGGGACCACGGGCTCAGGCAAGTCGACCACGCTCGCGGCGATGATCGATCAGATCAACTCGACGCGCGCCACTCACATCGTGACCCTCGAGGACCCGATCGAGTACCTCCACCGAGACAAGCTGTCGATCATCAACCAGCGCGAGGTCGGTAGCGACACCGAGAGCTTCGCCCGCGCAATGCGGCGGGTGCTGCGACAGGATCCGGACGTGATCCTGATCGGCGAGATGCGCGATGAGGAGACCGTCCGCACCGCCCTCGCGGCCGCTGAGACTGGGCACCTGGTGCTGTCCACCCTGCACACGCTCGACGCCACCGAGACGATCAACCGGATTATTGACTTCTTCCCGCCCCACCTTCAGCAGCAGGCGCGGGTCATGCTCGCCGCGACGCTCAAGGGCGCGGTTGGCCAGCGGTTGCTTCGCCGTCGCGGGGACCGCGGGCGCGTCGCGGTGTGTGAGGCGATGGTGGTCACGGGGCGGATCCAGGACCTGATCCTCAACCCCCAGGAGACGGGGCGGATCACTGAGGTGATCTCCGAGGGGGAGTACTACGGGATGCAGACCTTCGACCAGGCGCTTCTGAAGCTGATCATGGCCGGCAAGATCGAAGAGGAGACCGCCTTCGCGGCCGCATCGAGCCCGCACGACCTGAAGCTGATGCTCGCCGCCAACGGTCAGCGCGCAAGCGGCATCGAGCAGCTCGAACGCCCGCTCGAGGACGACGGCGAGGACCCCGAAGACTCACTTCAGTTCGTAAAGCATTGAGCTATACTGGGCTTTGGCGGTCGGGGCCTTAGACGGATCCACTCCCCGTCCGATCTGAACGCAATGGCTGAGAATCCCTGTCCAGTTGGTTGTTGCGCGGAGATCATCTCCGGCAAATGGACACTCCTCGTGATTCGCGATCTGGCTGACGGGAGTCAGCGCTTCTGCGAGTTGGAGCGCTCGCTGGAGGGGATCAGCCCCCGCACCCTGTCGCTGCGTCTGCGCGCGCTCGAGGAGCAGGGGATCGTGGAGAGGCGCACGTACCCCGAGGTACCGCCGCGGGTCGAGTACGGCCTGACCGAAAAGGGTCGTGCCCTCGTCCCGCTGATCGAGGACATGCGCGCCTACGGCCGGCGCTGGCTCTTGAATGGCAACCGGCGGCACGAGACCGCCGTGGCTGCCTAGCCCACAAGCAGTAACTGCAACTCGGGTTGCAGGGCAGGAGCGGTTCGTGCCCGCGCGAAGCCTCCGGGCATGCGCGACCTGGTTGCTCCAGAGGCCCTGCAGACGATGGTGCGGGATGCGGCGAAGCGCTTCCGCGAGCTGGTTGCGACGGGCCACGAGATCCCCTACGACGTCCAGGAGCCGGGCAACGGCTCGCCTCTCCCGCGCTACGTCCCGCTTACCCACCGCTTCGTTCGAGATCACGCCCCGGCGTTACTCGATCTCGATTCGTTCGGGTCGGCGTGCGCGGCGATCGAATCCGCTGAGCTCGCGGGCCCATACCTCGAGGAGTTCGGGATCAAGGTCCCGCCTGATGGGCGCGAGCGCGCCGAGCTGGCGGGGACGGTGTTCCTGTGTCGCCTGTGGGCGGATTCCACCGACTTCTCACTCGACGGCGACCGGCTGACCGAGGCGATCGCCGAGCTACAGGCCGGTGGCGAAACCCGGGATGACGAGATCGAGGTCGTCGTCCCGCTGCGGGGCCTACAGATGCCCGTGGTGCGGCTGGAGCTTGCGAGCGCGACGATCGTTCGGGCCGACACGGTCGATGTCCCGGCCGAGGCCCGGACCTCGGAGGGGACCGGCACCGCCGGCTGGGAGCCCACCTTTCTTGCCGCGGCCCGTATCAGCGCGAGCGAGACGAGCGAGGAAGAGACAGAGAGGAACGCGGACGCCGGTGCCCGTTCCGTTCAGGCCTTCCGCCAGCTGATCACCGCGCTCCGCCTCTTCCAGGCGGGTGGCGCGGGCTTGGGCCCGTACGCGTGGACGCGGTCCGGCGCCGATCGCTGGCGGCGGATCGCGACGGGCGCGGGCCGCCCGAGACGGGGCGGCTACCGCCTGACCGAGGACGCGCTCGGCGAGCTGACGACGCTCTCTCGCGTGCTCGCCTACCGCTCCACGGCGTTCGGTCGACCGGGGCACGACGGCCCCGGCATGGCAGGCGCGGTGGCGCGCGCGATCTCCCGCTTCGAGGCCGGCCTGGAGCGAAACGTCGTGATGGAGGCCCTGAACGACTACCTGCTGGCTCTCCGGTTCGTGCTGGAGGGTGGCGGCCCGGCCGATCTCGGCCTGGCGATGCGGGTGGCGGCCCTGTGTGCCGAGCCCGAGCGGCGCTCCGAGACCAAGGCAATCGTGGATCGCGGACTTGCTCTCGAGCGCGAGCTCTGGAGTGGCGAGCCCGCTCCGGCGGCCGAGGGTGCCCCGACGGCTGCCGAAACGGTGATGGCGATCGAGGACCTGACGCGCGCCATCCTCAGAGACGCCGCCTGCGGCCACCTCGGGAGCGACCTGCGCGCCACCGCCGACGAGATCCTGCTCGCCGACGGGCTCGCCGTGGGCGAGGGGGAGGCCGAGCAGCGCGGAGGCGCCGAAGAGTGGGATCTGCCACCGGACGAGCAGGACGACAGGCTCGAGGAGCCGCCCGACGAGCATCGCCACTCCGAGGAGCCGCCCGACGAGCATCGCCACTCCGAAAAACCCCTCGACGAGCAGCTTTGGCTGGAGGTGTCCGATGACCGCCACCGGGGCGCCGATGCCCGTGACGACGACGCAGTGCAGGTCCCAGAGCCCCAGGGTCGAATCAGGATCGAGTCACGTCCCCAGCCCGAGGAGGAGAACGTGTTCACTCACAGCCGGAATGGGCGCGAGGAGCGTCCTTCGACCGTCATCGACGCAGGCGAGCGGAGCAATGGCCGTGTCGCCGAGCTGCTCGAGGAGCCCCCGCGGGAGCAGGCGATGTCTGACCGCGTCGCCTTTCTCTTCCCACGCCCCGAGACCACCGAGTGGGACGTACGCGAGCTGAGCTACAACCGCCGCCGGCGCACCGGGCCTGAGGCGGAGCGCCGAGTCTCGTAGTCCATCCAAGCTTTCTCCCCCGATCACCCAGTCCCCGGTCTCGGGTGTAGACCCGGGATCGGGGCTGCACGGAAGGCCCGCCGCAGGTCGCGACTCAGCCGGCCGCGATAACGGTCCGTTCCTTGGCTCCGGCCGCGAACAGGTAGCGGTTGATCTGCATCAGCCCCGAGAGGTCGTGGACGTCCGTATCCAGATGCGGAACCTCAATCACCGCTCGCGCCCGCATCTCGGCTGTCAACCGCTTGATGTTGCGCCGGTCGCGGGCGGCGAGCGCCCGGTAGTCGTCGAAGTTCTCCAGCACGCGGCGCGCCAGGTCGTCACCGAGCGCCCCTTCAAGCTCGGCAGCGAATCCCTCGCCGTAATCGGGGAGCTCGCTTTCGTAGTGCACCTTGTTGACGATCACGCCACCGAAAGGCAGCTTTGCCTCCACCAGCTTGCGGTGGAAATAGACGGCTTCCGTGACAGGCTCGCCCTGCGGTCCACAGACCACCAGGAAGCAGGTCTCGGGATTGGCCAGCAGCTCGTTGACCCGTTTGGCCCGCTCGCGAAAGCCGCCCAGCATGCCGCTGAAGGCCTGGAAGAACTCCGACAGGTCCTCGAGCACCTCGACGCCCGTTACGCGGCGCAAGATCGAGAACATCATCGAGGTCCCCCGCCCGAACACCCGCATCCCGAAGCCGGTCGGGCGCATGAAGACCTGGAGGGCGCGCCCCTCGATGAACTGCATCAGGCGCCGGGGAGCATCCAGGAAGTCCAGCGCGTTGCGGGTGGGCGGAGTGTCCAGCACCAGCAGGTCGTAGCGGTCCTCGGCGTGAAGCTCGAACAGCTTCTCCATCGCCATGTACTCCTGCGAGCCGGCCAGGGCGGCCGACAGCTGCTGATAGATGCGGTTCTCCAGGATGCGGTCCCGGCTCTCCTCGTCAGGGGCGTGGCGGCGCACCAGCTCGTCGAAGGTCGCCTTCGCGTCGAGCATCATCGCCCAGAGCTCGCCCCCCTGGGTCTCGATGCCCGCTTCGGCGAACAGGGCCGGGTCGACCTGGCGCTCCTCGTTTCCCAGCTCGGGCAGCCCCAGCGAATCCGCGAGCCGCTTCGCGGGGTCGATGGTCAGCACCGCGACCTTCTTGCCGCGCGTCGCCATCCCGGCCGCGATCGCGGCTGAGCTGGTCGTCTTCCCGACCCCGCCCGAGCCCGCGCAGATACAGACGCGCTTGCCGTTGAGAAGCTCCGCGACGCCGGCCATCAGCCGACCGCCGCGGCAAGCTCGCGGATCTCCTCGACGCCCAGTTCAGGCTTGAAGACGAAGGGAAGAGTTCGCACGGGCGGGGTGACCAGCTCCACGAGGCGGGCGAGTTGCTCGCGCTGCGCCGCGGCCCGGCGGCTCTCGCTGAGCGCCGCCCGATACGCGGCGCGCAAGGGGCCGTTGGCCTTCCCGCAGGCGCTTTCGAGCCGCTCCAGCTCCTGCCTCGAGAAGCGCTCCGGGTAGAGCCCATTCATGTACACGCGATCAACCGCGACGTCCACCTCCTCGCTCAGTTGGCGTTCGAGCGCCACAGTCTCATTCACGGGCATCTCCTCGGGCAGGGCGACGATCGCCACGCCCGTCTTGCGGTGGTTGACGATGAAGGCCTCGAGCGTCTCCGCCTGCGCCTTGATCGGGCCGACGCGGGCGATGTTCGCGAACGTGCGCGGCGTCTGGAGGAAGCCGACGCCCGCGCCGGTCGCCGGCGCATCGACGATCACGAGGTCGTACTCGCGCCCCTTCTTCACCTTGCGGTCCGGCTGGGCGACCTCCCAGATCTTCCCGATCGTCACCAACTCGCGCAGCCCCGGGGTGGCCGCTGCCAGGTACGTGAAGATCCGCGAGCGGAACAGGAGGTCGCGCATCGCACGCACCTTGAGCTGAAGCAGCACGTATTCCCGCATCGCCTCGTCGGGGTCGATCGAGATGGTCCACAGGTTTTCCGCCATCTCCACCTCGTGGAAGCCGACCTCGGCGCGGTGGAAGACGCGTGAGGCGTGCTCCTGCGAGGAGACCTCGCAGACGATCGTCCGCCGCCCGTCCCGTGCGGCGGCCAGGCCGAGGGCGAGGGCTACGGTGGACTTGCCCACCCCACCCTTCCCGGTGACGATCACCAGCCGCTTGTCGAGTAGCTCGGACACCGCAGCAACATACAGGCGCATCACTCCGACGAAAGCCTCGGCCTTCGGCCTACGTTTTCGTCGGGTTCGGGCGCGGACGGGGCGGCAGGTTTAACACGCCCCTACCGCGACTTCGTCGCTAGCCCGAACGGGCGAACCTTGAGCGCCTGCTCGGTTGGCTTTCCTGCAGGAGAAGGAAACACATGATTGCGTGCGAATAAGCGCGATCAATGGGTCTCTTCAACCGCGGTTTCAAGTCAGATGCGCCCGGGAACGACCAGCCGTCGTCGGCGAACGGCGATGCGCCCCATGAAGACGTGCTGCCTCCCAACGATCCCTGGGCATGGGAGGAGCTCGAGCCGGTGCCGCCCGAGGCCGTTGAGCCCGAGGCCGTTGAGCCCGAGGCCGTTGAGCCCGAGGCCATTGAGCCTGAGCCCATTGAATCCGAGCCGTGGAGCCCGAGGCCGTGGAGCCCGAGGCCGTGGAGCCCGAGGCCGTGGAGCCCGAGGCCGTGGAGCCCGAGGTTGTGGAGCCCGAGCCGCCGAGGGTGACCTCCCCGCCCCCGGTCAACCAGGCGGAGCCGGATCCCGATGACGAGGCGCGGATCAGCGCCCACGATGCGCTGGCGCCCACCCGGGCTCCCGGCACCAGCAGGCCTCCCGGGGCCCACATCGGCGACGAATCCGAGCGCCGGGCCAAGATCATCTCGTTTGCGAACCAGAAGGGGGGCGTCGCGAAGACGACGACGACGCTGAACCTCGCGGTGGCATTTGCCGAGTCGGGGCACAACGTCCTGGTAGTGGACCTCGACCCGCAGGGCAACTTGACGATGAGCCAGGGCATTGACCCCGACAAGGTTGAGGGCAGCATGTACGACGTGCTGGTCGACCACATCCCGATCCGCGAGGTGGTCCACCAGCGGGAAATCGACATCGCCGTGGCCTCCATCGACCTCGCCGGCGCCGAGATCGCGATGAGCATGCAGATCGGTCGGGAGCGGTCGCTCGAAAAGGCTCTGGCGGTCGTCGTGGACGACTACGACTTCATCTGCATCGACACGCCGCCGAGCCTTGGCCTCCTGACTGTCAACGCCCTGACCGCCTCGGACAAGGTGATCGTCCCCGTCCAGTGCGAATATCTCTCCATGCGCGGGCTCGTCCAGCTCCAGAACACCATGCAGATGATCCGCGAGAACCTGAACCCGCGTGTGCATATCGAGGGCATCCTGCCGACGATGCTGGACTCCCGCACCGTTCACGCCAAGGAGGCGGTGGAGATCCTCGAGGAGAACTTCGGCGAGCTGGTCTTCAAGTCGCGGATCCGGAAGGCGATCAAGTTCGCCGAGGCGCCCGTTCGGGGCTCGAGCGTGCTCAAGTACGATCCGAACGGCAACGCAGCCAACTACTACCGCGAGCTGGCCAAGGAGGTTCTGACGAATGGCGCGTCGTAAGCGGGCCAGCATGCGTGAGGGCCCGCTCGCCGACCTGTTCCGCTCCACAGCCCGCGACGAGGTAGAGGAAGAGACCCAAGTCACGGGCGACCCGGAGGAAGCGCCGCCGGAACCCGCAGAGCCGGAGACCACTCGCCCCCGTCACGAGACTGCCCCGCCGGATCCCGAGCGGGTGCGCGCCTACCGGGTCGAAGAACGCGAGCACCTGATCCGTGAGCCCAGCGAGCGCCTAAGCCGAATCTTCGCCGACGAGGCTCACGACGTCGAGGGCCCCACGTACGGCCGGGACGAGCCCGGCCTCGGCGACTACCACGGCCCGCCGCGCCCGCACTTGCCGGTGATCCGCGTGGTCGGCGTCGGCGGCGCCGGCGTCAACGCGATCAACCGGATGATCGAGGCGCAGATCCCGGGGGTCGAGTTCATGGCGATCAACACTGACCTCCAGTCGCTTCAGCAGTCGACCGCGGACGTCACCGTGCATCTCGGCAGCGGCGTCGCGCGCGGCCTCGGCACGGGCTCGAACCCGGAGCTTGGCTACCGGGCCGCCTTCGAGGAGCAGGACAAGATCAAGCGCCTCCTGAAGGGGTCCGACATGGTTTTCGTGACCGCCGGGGTCGGCGGCGGCACCGGAACGGGGGCGGCGCCGGTGGTCGCGCGGCTTGCCCGCGACGTGGGCGGGCTGACCGTGGGGATCGTCACCAAGCCGTTCCGATTCGAGGGCACCCGCCGCGCCAAGCAGGCCGAGGACGGGATCGAGGCGCTGAGCGCCGAGGTCGACACGCTGATCGTGGTCCCCAACGAGCGCCTGCTCTCGGTGCTGGCGCGCACGACCACGATGATCGAGGCCTTCCAGGTGGCCGACGACGTGCTGCGCCAGGGCGTGCAGGGGATCTCCGAGCTGATCACCCTGCCCGGCCTGATCAATCTTGACTTTGCCGACGTGCGAACGACGATGCGCGACGCCGGCCAGGCGCTGCTGGGAATCGGGATGGGCACGGGAGAGACCCGTGCCGTTTCGGCGGCCGAGCGCGCCGTGTCGTCTCCGCTGCTCGAGACCTCGGTCGACGGTGCACGCTCGATCCTGCTCTCGATCACCGGCGGTCCCGACATGAGCCTGATGGAGGTCTCCGAGGCCGCGAAGGTGGTTCAGGAAGCGGCGCACCCGGACGCCAACATCATCTTTGGGGCGAACGTGGATGAGACGCTCGCCGACCAGCTTTGGGTGACGGTCATCGCCACCCGCTTCGACGGCCGTGGCCGGCGCGCCGACGGCAGCGCCAAGGCCGAGCTGCGGGCCGCCGGTACGACGGCCACCGCCGTCCGGCGGCCGGCCGACCGCAGGGCTGGGAGCGCCCCGAGCTTCGAGTCGCGTCCGCGCGACATGTCGATCGAAGTTCCGGAGTTCGTTCCAGGGGGCTGACGTCAACCGGCGGCTGCTCGCCCGCCTCAACTACCTAGGCTGCGCCTCATGAGCGCCCGAGGCGCGGTTGCCGCCGGACACCCGCTCACCGCCGAAGCGGGTGCCGCTGTGCTTCGCCAGGGCGGCAACGCCGTCGACGCCGCGGTGGCCGCGGTGTTGACCTCCTTCGTAACCGAGAGCCCGCTCACGGGGCTGGGGGCCGGCGGCTTCATGCTCGTCCACGCCCCGGAGGAGAACGTCCTGCTCGATTTCTTCGTGGCCGTTCCGGGCAAGGACGGGATCGAGCGGCGCTCCGAGCTGGATCCGATCCCGGTCTACTTCAGCGAGGACGTTCCACAGATCTTCAACGTCGGCGCGGCTTCGTGCGGCGTGCCCGGGACCGCCGCGGGACTCTGGGAGGCGCTGCGGCGGTTCGGCTCGATGCCGATGGCGGAGCTGGTTCGTCCCGCGGTGAATCACGCGCGAGCAGGCGTGATGGTCAACGCCGAGCAGGCGTTCATCTTCAAGATCCTCGAGCCGATCCTTACCCACCGCCCCGAGGGGCGAGCGGTCTATGCGCCCGGCGGTCGAAGGCTTCGGGAGGGCGACATGTTCCGATTCGAGGAGCTCTCGGAAGCGCTGGAACGGTACGGGGCCGAGGGCCCTGAGCCCTTCTACCGTGGGGAACTCGCGCGGGCAATCTCGGAGTGGGTAGTTGAACGCGGCGGGACCCTGGGGATTGATGACCTGGGCTCGTACGAGCCGATCGCCCGGTATCCGGCCCGTGGGGGCTTCCGTGGCCGTGACGTACTCACCAACCCGCCGCCCTCATCGGGGGGCATCCTGGTCGCCTTCTGCCTCGACCTGCTCGACCGGCTCGGCGCGGCCGGGGTCGAGGAGGTGGTCGTGGTGATGGAGGGGGCGCAGGCCGCGCGGACCGAGGAGTTTCACGCAGGGCTCTACGAGGACGGCTGGCTGGAGCTGTTCCTCGACCCAGCGCGGCTGGACGCGGCCGCCGAGCGCGCCCGGTCGCGCCTGCGTCCCCCCGGCGACGGGGTGGCGGGGCCTGGCGATCGGCTCGGCTCGACCACCCACATCACAGCTGTCGACGGCGACGGGCGCTGCGCCAGCGTCACCTGCTCGAACGGCACCGGCTCCGGCCTGATCGTCCCCGGGACCGGCGTCCACGTCAACAACATGCTCGGCGAGGAGGACCTGAACCCGTTCGGCTTCCACACCCTGCCGGCCGGGCGGCGCATGCCCTCGATGATGTCGCCGACGGTGCTGCTCCGCGAAGGCGAGCTGGAGGCGGGCCTGGGGAGCGGCGGCTCGAACCGGATCCGCTCCGCGGTCCTCCAGACGATCGTCTACCTGGTGGCCGAGGGGATGGAGGTCGCCGCGGCGGTCGAGGCGCCGCGCGTCCACTTCGAGGCCGGCGCAGTGCAGGCCGAGCCGGGCATCGACCCTGCTGCCCTGTCGCGGCTGGAGAAACGCGGGTACACGATCGCCCCCTGGGCTGAGCGCAACCTGTTCTTTGGCGGCGTCCACGCCGTGTCGAGGGACCCCGAGACCGGCGAGCTGCGCGGGGGCGGTGACCCCCGGCGGGGCGGCGCGATCGCCGTCGGCCTGAATCTGACGCTGGTCGCCGATCGCCTGCGTTGACGCAGCGGCGCATCGCGTGCCGGTGGTGCTTGCACTGCGTACTTCGCGCCGATGGCGTGCGCTCGAGCGCGTCCCGCTCCTCGTGGCCGGTCTGCGTGCGTTGTCGCTTGACGAAGCGAATGCACTGCCGCTTGCTCTTGAACGCCGAACTGCTTACCTGCCCACGGGAAAGACGGATGGTCGCGCGGGAGTAGCATCGTGGGGAACGCGAAGAAGGTCAAGCCATGGCCAAGGCCCTGCTGATCATCGACTTTCAGAACGACTTCACCTCGGGCGGGGCGCTCGAGGTGCCGGGCGGAGACGAGATCGCCGAGCCGGTGAAGAGGCTGGCCGACCGCCTCGACCTGGTCTTCGCCACCCGGGACTGGCATCCGCCCGACCACGCCTCGTTCGAGACCGAGGGCGGCCCGTGGCCGGTCCATTGCGTGCGCGATACGCATGGGGCCGCGTTCCATCCCGCGATGGCGGAGGTCGACGTCGACGCCGTTGTCGACGTCGGCCGCAAGCGCGAGGACGAGGGCTACTCGGGCTTCGAGAACTCCGACCTGGCGCAGATCCTCCGCGACCACGACGTGGACGAGGTCTACGTCTGCGGGCTGGCGACCGACTACTGCGTCAGGGCGTCCGCGATCGACGCCTGCCGCGAGGGCTTCGAGGTGACCGTGGTCGAGGACGCGATCCGCGGCGTCGAGGTCAACGAGGGCGACTCGGAGCGGGCGCTGGCCGAGATGCGCGAAGCCGGCGCCCGGACCGCGACCTCGGACGAGCTCCTGGCGAGCACCGAGGCTCGCTAGGCGAGCTTGAGGCCGTTCCCGGGAGCCGCCGTTATCGGACCACGACCTTGCCGTTCATCTTCGCCCGCTCGGCGATCTCGCCCGCCCGTGCGAGCGCGGTGACCAAGGCGCGCAGCGCTTTGCCCAGCATTCGCATCCGATCGGGCTCGGAGCGCAGCTCCAGGAGCGCCTGCTTGGTCTCCGGCGGCAGCTCCACCCGCGCCGCGATCCCGTAGGAGTTCTCGGCTTCCAGCTCGCCGGCTTCCGGCGGCTCGCCCGAAACCCGCTTGACCAGCTCGACGAACGCCTCCCGGGCAATCCCGGCCGCCTCGGGATCTTCCTGCTCGGGCTCGTCGCTGGCCTCGATCGGCAACACCTCGCCCGTGGGGAAATCGTCCGCGTCGAAGCGCTCCAGGACCTTGAAGGGCTGCTCGCCGGCGACCACGACGTTCATCCGCCCATCCTCGAACCGCTCCAGCACTTCGGTGACCCGCGCCATGCAGCCGACCCGGTGGGCGGTTCCCTCCTCGTCCCGGAACACGATCCCGAACGGCTCGGCGTTCTCCAGGCAGTGGCCGATCATCCGCTTGTAGCGCTCCTCGAATATGTGAAGCGGCAAGAGCTCCCCTGGCAGGATCACCACCGGAAGCTCGAAGATCGGCAGCTCGACGCCGTCGTCCGCCATCACCCCATTCTAGGAGCGTGATGGCCTGTGCTCAGAAAATCGGCACATGCCAGTTCGTCACCGTGGCCGAGTCGACGATGCCATATGAATCGCAATTCGGCCGGGGTCGGGGTCAAGCGATGGGCTTCCGCGCCGACAGCACCAGGTTGTAGAAGAGCGAAGCCGGGAGGCGTGGCTCGAGCAGTGCCGCGTCCAGTCGCTGAAGGGCCAGGTAGCTGCGAAAGGCGAGCTTCCGCCAGCGGTCGGGGACCTGCTCGGGGTCGGCCGATCCCTCGAGGGTGCGGACCGTCCACCCGTAGACGTTGGCGAGCAGCTCCTCGCCGCGAATCCTGACGTCGTCGAAGCCTGCCTGGCGCAGGATCGAGTCAAGGGTTCCGGGGGCAAAGGCGTGAACGTCCACCTCGGGCTCGAGCTGATGCCCGTCGTGGCGTTCGGCTGGGTCTCCGCGCCGCGCCGAAGCTCCAAGCAGCAGGCGCCACAGCGGCGCCACGAGCTGCGCGCCGTGCTTCGGCACCGCGGCCAGCAGGTCCCCGTAACGCGAGGGCTCGCCGCAGAACGCCAACGCGCCGCCGGGCCGCAGCACCCGGCGGAACTCGGCCAGCGCGACAGGAAGATCGGGAAGGTGATGTAGCACCGCATGTCCGAACACCAGGTCGAAGCTTTCGTCCTCGAACGGAAGGCGCTCGGCGTCGGCCGCCTCGGTCTCCAGATCGAGCCCCAGGCGCTCGGCGGTGGCGGCCAGCTCCCCAAGCATCCCGGGCGAGATGTCGGTCGCCACCAGCCGCCCGATCAGGCCAAGCTGGAGCAGGTTGAGGGAGAAGTAGCCCGTCCCGGAGCCGATCTCGAGCGCCTCGCCGAAGGGGCTCTCGGGCCAGCCACGCAGCGCCTTCGCCACCTTGGCGCGCACCTGCTCCTGACCGATCGGCCCGAAGTCGATGCCCCACTTCGAGTCGTACCCGGTGGCGGCGGCGTCGTGGTAGCGGAGGTTGGCGTCCTTGACCCGCTCAGGCGTCGCGGAAGAGCTCGCCGGCATGGGCGGACTCTAGTGTTCCCGGCCCTGCACCACGTCCAGAGGAATCAGCCACCAGGAGTCCCCGCGCTGGCGCTCACCGGAGAGCGGACGCTGCCGGACGTCCCCGCGGAGAACTACTGGTTCCGGCGCCACCTGGCCGTGTACGAGTGGATCGCGGACCGGGTTGGCGGGCTTCGAGTCGCCGACCTCGCCTGCGGCGAGGGCTACGGCGCCGCTGTCCTGGCTCGGGCGGCTGCCGACGTGGTGGCGGTCGACGCCAACCCGGAGGCTCACGAGCATGCACGGTTGCGCTACCGGCTCCCAAACCTGCGCTTCGAGCTAGGCCTGGTGGAGCAGTTCGGAGGGCCGTGCGACGCGATCACCTTCCTCCAAACGATCGAGCACGTCTCCGAGCCCGAGCGGCTCCTGGAGCGTTTTGCCGCCGCCGCGCCGCTCGCCTACATCACGACGCCGAACCGGCTCACGCTCGCGCCGCCGGGCGCCCGGAAGTCCGACAACCCGTGGCACCTGCGGGAGTACACGCTCGCGGAGTACCGCGCGCTGCTGGAGCCGCACTTCTCGCGGGTCGAGGTGCTCGGCGTCTTCCACACCGGCAAGCTGCGCATCCACGAGCTTGCCTTGCGGCTCGGCTGGGACCACGCCCACCGCGCGCTTCGCCTCACGAAACCGTTCTACGACCGCTTCGTGCCGGCGATTTCGTCGTCCGATTTCAAGGTCGCCGCCGAGGGCGACCTCGACAGCGCGCTCGACTTCCTAGCCGTTTGCCATGCCTGAGCGGGTAGGCGACCTCGCCCTGGTGCTGCACTCGCACATGCCCTATGTCGAGGGCTTCGGGACCTACCCGTTCGGGGAGGAGTGGCTGTTCGACGCGGTGGGCCGTTCCTATCTCCCCGTTCTCGAGCGGGCGCGCGACCTGACGGTCACCGTGACGCCGGTGCTCGCCGACCAGCTCGAGGCGCCCGGGGTGGCGGAGCGTATGGAGGTGTTCTTGCGCCGCCACAGGCTCGAGGCGGCTGAACGCGAGGCGGTCCAGGGCCCCGCAGAGCTGCGTCCCGCAGCGGAGGCGGAGGCCGAGCGCTATCGCCATGCCATGGGCCGCATGGACGCCTTGGGCGGCCAGGCGCTTGAGGCCTTCCGCTGGGCCGCGGCGGAGCGAAACGTCGCGCTGATTCCATCCGCGGCCAGCCACGCGGTGCTGCCGCTGATCGCCACTGCCGCGAGCCGGCGCCTCCAGATCGACGCCGGGCTTCGCTCGCACCGGCGCCGGTTCGCCGCCGCGGAGGGCTTCTGGCTTCCGGAGTGCGCCTACCGCCCCGGAATCGAGCCGCTGCTCGCTGAGCGCGGTCTGCGCTTCTTCTGCACCGATCAGAGCCGCCACGAGCGACCGCTCGACGCGCTCACCCCGGCGCAGGCCGCGGCGGGCCTGGTCGCCTTCACGCTCGACTGGGAGACCGTGGAGCTCGTCTGGTCAGCGGACGGCTACCCGTCCGATCCGGCCTACGCCGAGTTCCACCGCATGTCCATGGGGGGAGCGCGCCTTTGGTCGATCGGCGGGGATCCGTACGACCCCGCGCGGGCGCGCGGCCGCGCCGAAGGCCAGGCGGCGGAGTTCGCCGACGCCGTCGCCGGGCGGCTGACGGCTTTTCGCGAGCAGCGCCGCAAGCCCGGCCTCATCACCTTTGCGATCGATACCGAGCTGCTGGGCCACTGGTGGTCGGAGGGCCCGATCTGGCTCGAGGCGGTTCTTCGCCTCGTTCCCGAGCGCGGGGTCCAGCTCCTCACTCTCCCCGAGGCCCTCGAGCGCCACCAGCCGGACGATCGACCGCTGCGGGAGTCGACCTGGGGCGAAGGCAAGGACCTTCGCACCTGGGACTCGCCCGAGGTCGCCGATCTCGCCTGGGCGGCGCGGCGCCTGGAGCTGCGGCTGCTGGCGGCGGTCGACGCCGAGGCGCTCGCGCCGCAGGCCGCCGAGCGGGGAGCCCGCGAGCTGCTCGCGCTCCAGGCGAGTGACTGGGCATTCCTGGACGGCCGTAAGCAGGCCGGCGACTACCCCTACCAGCGCTCCGCCAGCCATGCGCGGGCGCTGCTCGAAGCCATACACTCCCGCGAGCCTCCGGACCCCCGCATGCGAAACCTGGCCCCCGACCTCAGTCTCGTTCCCCTGCTGGAGCCCTAGGTGGCAAGAGGAGGCGCCCCGGGGCCGTGACTCGCGTCCTGATCCTCTCTTGGGAGTATCCGCCCCTGATCGAGGGCGGGCTGGCCCGCCACGTCCGCAAGCTGTCGGAGTCGCTGGTCGAGCTCGGCGTTGAAGTCCACGTGCTCACCCGAGGGGGCGAGGAATCGCCCCCCGACGAGCACGTCGCCGGCGTCCACATCCACCGCGTGCGGGAGCCGACCAGGCCCACCGACCTGGGCGAGTTCGTGGCCTGGGTGGAGCGGATGAACTCCGACATGCTGGCGGCCGGCGTCGAGCTGGGAGATCGCTACGAGTTCGACCTGGTGCACGGCCACGACTGGCTCGTGGCGATGGCCTGCGACCACCTGGCGCGGCGGTTCGAGGCTCCCCTCGTGACCACCATCCATGCCACCGAGTACGGCCGCCACCAGGGCTGGGTGGACAAGCACCCGCAGTCGCACATCCACGGCGTCGAACGCTGGATCGCCAACCGCGCCGACCGAGTGATCGCCTGCTCCTACTACATGCGGGAACAGATCGCCGACATCTTCGCGGTCCCCGACGAGAGGGTGACGGTGATCCCGAATGGAATTGACCCCGACGACCTCCAACCCCCCCACGCCGCCGAGCTTGCGCGCCTGCGTCTCGAGTTCGCGGCGCCGGACCAGCGGCTGGTGCTGCTGATCGGCCGGCTGGTCTACGAGAAAGGCTTCCAGCTCGCGCTCGAGGCGATGCCGGCCCTGATCGAGCGGCTGCCGCGGACCAGGTTCCTGGTGGCCGGCTCCGGCACCCACGAGCAGGAGCTGAGGCGCCAGGCCGAGCAGCTCGGGTTGATGGGGCACGGGACCTTCCTCGGGTGGATCGGCGACGACGTGCTGCATTCGCTTTACCGGATCGCCGACGTCTGCGTGGTGCCCTCGATCTACGAGCCCTTCGGGCTGGTGGCGCTGGAGGCGATGGCCTCCGGCTGTCCGTGCATCGTCGCCGACACCGGTGGCCTGCGCGAGGTCGTCCCGCACGAGGAAGCCGGGCTGCGTTTCCGCGCCCGCGATCCCGAGGCGCTGGTCGAGGTCGCCGTCCGCGTGCTCTCCGATGACGAGCTGGGAGGCCGCCTGGTCGCCGAGGCCTACGAGCACCTGCGCCGCTTCGACTGGTTCGACGTGGCCGAGCGCACCTCGGCGCTCTACGCCGAGCTCGACCGCGAGCGCGTTAGCTGAGCGTCGACTCGGCGTCCGGGTCGGGCTCCACGGGTTGCGGCCAGCGAAGCCCCTTGGGGACCTCGCGCATGCGAATCACCTTGGCGGGGATCCCGCCCACGACCGCGTTCGCGGGCACGTCCGCGGTGACCACGGCGTTGGTGCCGATCACGGCGTTGTCGCCGACCTGGACGCCGCGCAGGATGCACGCGCCGTAGCCGATCCAGACGTTGGAGCCGACGTTCACGTCGCGCTTGTAGATGCCCTGCTCGCGAATCGTCCGCTCGACGTCCACCATGCCGTGGTCGAAGTCGATGAACATCGCCCGGTCGGCGATCACGCACTGCTCCCCGATTCGCACGTGCTGGTAGGCGGAGATCGTGCACTCCTGGCCGAGCACGGTCTTGTCGCCGATGATCACCTCACCCTCGTGGCAGCGGATCTTGGTCCCGTCGCCGATCCAGACGAAACGACCGAATCGCACCCGGCCGCGCTTGCCGATCTGGATCTGGAGGCCCCTGCCGAGGAACAGCAGCCCGTCCGTCTGCCAGCGCCAACCGGCGCTGGTCAGGAATCGCCGGCGGGCGTACCGCAGGGCGAGCCGCGCGTAGCGGGGGGTCAGCATGCGGTTGCGGGCCAGGAAGCGGATCAGCCGGACCACAGGGGCCGGACTGTAGATGGTGGCTCGCCGGGGCCGTGGGAAGCTGCATCTAGACTGGCGCCCGCGTGGCCGAGGCGGCGAAATCGACCAAGGACTCGCTCGCCCAGCGCGTGATCGCCGGCGACAAGCGAGCGCTTGCCCGGGCGATCAGCCTGGTCGAGAATCGCGACGCCGAAGGGGACCGGCTGGTGGCCGAGCTCTTTCCGCGCACCGGCAGAGCGCGGATCGTCGGTGTCACGGGGCCGCCGGGCGTCGGCAAGAGCACCCTGATCGGCGCGCTGACCGCCGAGCTGCGGAAGACCGACCGCGACGTGGGGGTGCTCTCGATCGATCCCTCGAGCCCGTTCACGCAGGGGGCCATGCTCGGAGATCGGATCCGGCTCGCCGACCACTTCCTCGACCCCGGGGTGTTCATCCGCTCGATGGCGACGCGCGGCTCCCTCGGCGGCCTGGCGGAGGCGGCGCTCCAGGCCGCTCTGCTGATGGACGCCTCGGGCAAGGACGACGTACTGCTCGAGACCGTCGGGGTCGGCCAGGGAGAGGTCGACGTCGTCGACCACGCCGACACCATCGTGCTCGCCCTGATGCCGGGCTCGGGGGACTCGATCCAGGCGCTGAAGGCCGGCGTGATGGAGATTCCCGACGTGATCGTCGTCAACAAGTCGGAGCACCCCCTCGCCGACACCATGGTCCGCGAGGTGCGATCGGTGCTGTCGCTCGGTCCCCAGGGCACCTGGAGGGTGCCGGTGGTGCGCACCGAGGCAGCGAAGGGTCAGGGGATCGCGAGCTCTTGGAGCGAATCGACGCCCACCGCCGGCACATCGAGGACACGGGTTCCCTGGACGAGCGCCGGGCGCGCAACCTCCGCGCCGAGGTGCTCGGGCTCGCGGCCGTTCGGCTTCGTCGCCGGCTCGAGGAACGAGCGGGGAGCGATCCGGAGTGGGAGGGACTGCTCGACAGCGTCGTGCGGCGCCAGACGGACCCCGCCACGGCGGCGCGGCGGCTGCTGGAAAAGTCCAGCGACGGTTGAGGCCGCTATCTCAAAGAGCGCCGGCTGCCCAGTCGAAAGGCACGGTGGCGCCGTTCGAGGTGGCAGGCGCGGCGGGACCAACGATCACGCGAGTCCGGCGCCCTTCCGCTTTGCGCTCAACGCGGACCTCCGACCAATGCGCACACGGCGCGAAGGCGGCGGCCAGCTCCTGGGCGAGACGCGAGGGCTCACGCTTGCGCTGATTCGTCTGTCTGTCCATGGGATCCCCTAGGGAAGGTTCCGGTGACGGCCGCGACTTTACGTGCGCCGTCGGCCGGAATCGTGCGATCCGTGACAATCAAGCCCCAATTTGCGCGGTCGTGGGGGTGAGGTCGCGGGCCAGGTCCACCAGCAGCCGCACCCCGAACCCGGTCGGGCCGGAGCCCACGTACTGGCGCCCCACGTCCCAGGCGGTCCCCGCGATGTCGAGGTGCGCCCATGGCTTGCCGTCGACGAACTCCTCCAGGAACGAGCCCGCGTAGATCGTCCCCGCCTTGCGCTTCGCCGAAGCGTTGGTGAGGTCGGCGTCCTTTCCCCTGGTCAGCTCCTTGTACTCCGGGTGGAGTGGCAGGCGCCAGGCCAGCTCCCCGGTGCGCTCGGCGGCCTCCAATACGTGCTGAGCCCACTCGTCGTCGTTCGAGATCAGCGCCGCGTAGGTCGAGCCGAGCGCGATCAGCACGGCGCCGGTCAGCGTCGCGATGTCGACGACGCGGTCGGCACCCATCTCGCGCACGCAGTAGGTCAGGGCGTCGGCGAGGATCAGGCGGCCCTCCGCGTCGGTGTTGTTCACCTCCACCGTCTTGCCGTTGAGCTGGGTGATGATGTCCCCGGGCTTGGTCGCCGTGCCGCTGGGCATGTTCTCGGTCGCGGGGATGCAGGCCGCCACGTTCAGCGGCAAGCCGAGCTCTGCGATCGCACCGACACCCTCGAGCACCGCAGCGCCGCCCGACATGTCCATCTTCATCTCCTCCATCTTGGGCGCCGGCTTGATCGAGATCCCGCCCGTGTCGAAGGTCACGGCCTTCCCGACCAGGCCCAGGGTCTCGTCCTGAGCGCCGCCCTGGTAGCGCAGCGCGATCAGCCGCGGCTCCTCGGCGCTGCCCCTGGCCACGGCCGCCAGCCCACCCATTCCGCGCTGCTCGATCTCCGCCCGGCCCAGCACCTCGGCGGTGATCGCTTCGTAAGCATCGGCGATCTCCCGAGCGCGGTCCGCGAGGTAGCTCGGAGTGGCCACGTTCGAGGGCAGGCCCTGAAGCTCGCGCGCCCGGTTGGCGGCCTCGGAGGCGACCCGCGCCACCTCGGCGGCCTGGGCGATCGCCGAGGCGTCGTCGTCGGTGGCCAACAGCAGGCGCTCGACCCTGGGCGGCGGCGGATTCTCGGGATCGCGGCTCTTGAAGCGGTCGAAGCGGTAGGAGGCGAGCACCGTGCCCTCGACCACGGCCGCGGCACGGGCAGCGGGCGCGGGATCGTCGGGGGCTTCGGGGAGCGCCCAGGCGATCGTCCGGGCCTCGTAGCGGCCGGCCTCGGCCACCACCAGGGCCGCGGCTTCGCGCAGCCGTTCCGCGTCGAGGTCCTCGCGCTTGCCGAGGCCGACGACCAGCAGCCGTTCCGGGCGCTCGGGCCGCAGCAGCGTGAGCTTCTTGACGGCCGTCTTGACGTCCCGGGCGCCTGGCAGGTCGCGATGCGCCTCCGGCAGCTCGTCGCCAGCGAACAGGCCAGTCGCGTGCAGGTCGGCCTCAACGCCCGCGAACGGCTTGTCCGTGACCTCCACCTGCACGGAGGGCGAGTCTATTGAGAGGCCCACTAGGATTTCGATTGACCCTCAGCGGCTCCGCGGGCCGCCGACCGACCCGAAGAAAGGCGTCAGATGTCGCAGACAGTCATCCTCGGCACCGCTCGCACCCCGTTCGCGAAGATGGGAGGAGCACTGTCCTCGAAGAGCGCGGTGGAGCTCGGCGCAACGGCGATCGCCGCCGCGCTGGAGCGCTCCGAGGTTGCCCCCGACCAGGTCCAGCAGGTGATCTACGGCCAGGTGCTTCAGGGCGGCCAGGGGCAGATCCCGTCGCGCCAGGCGCAGATCGAGGCCGGGATCCCGCGCGAGGTCCCCTCGGAGACGATCAACAAGGTCTGTGCCTCGGGCATGCGGGCGATCGGCCTGGCCGATCAGGCAATCCGGGCGGACGATGTGGACCTTGCGGTCACCGGCGGCATGGAGTCCATGAGCGGCGCCCCCTACCTGCTCCCAGGGGCTCGCTTCGGGTTCCGGATGGGCGACGTGCAGGCGATCGACGCGATGACCCACGACGGGCTGACCAATCCGTTCACCGGCAAGCAGATGATCAACGAGGCGAGCGAGGTCGCCGCCGAGCTGGAGCTGACCAGGGCCGACATGGACCGCTGGGCCGCGCGCTCGCATCAACTCGCCGCCAGGGCGACCGACGAGGGGCGGATGGCGGAGGAGATCGTCGGCGTCACGGTCAAGACGCGCAAGGAGGAGACCGAGGTCGTCCTCGACGAGGCGATCCGGCCGGAGACCACCGTCGAGGTGCTGGCGAAGCTGAAGCCGATCGGTGGTCCCGACGCCACGCACACGGCCGGCAACGCCCCCGGCGTCAACGATGGCGCAGGCGCCGCCGTCATCGCCTCCGAGGAGTGGGCAAAACGCGAGGGGCGCAAGCCGCTGGCTCGGATTCTCTCCTACGGCACGGTTGCCGACGACTTTCCCTACCTCGCTCGCACGCCGGCGGGGGCCGCGAAGCAGGCGCTCGAGAAGATCGGCCGCTCGCCCTCCGACGTCGACCTGTGGGAGATCAACGAGGCGTTCGCCTCCGTGGCGCTCAACTCGGTTCGGATGCTGGACGTCGACGAGGAGAAGGTGAACGTGAACGGAGGCGCCATCGCCCTCGGCCACCCAATCGGGGCGTCGGGAGCGCGGATCGTCGGCGCCCTGGTTCACGAGCTGCGCCGGCGGGGTGGCGGGATCGGCTGTGCTGCGATCTGCTCCGGCGGCGGCCAAGGAGACGCCATCGTTCTTGAAGTGAATGGCGCCTGACGCGGTCGCTGCAAAGCGTCGCGTGGCGTTGTCCTCGGGTAATCGACTCGCTCACGTACGTTCTCAGTACGCTCGCCTCGCCGATTACCCTGCGTTCTAGCCACGCTCGCTTTTCGCGACCGTTCGCGGGCTCCTGATGACGTCTGCAGCCTTCTTCGACCTCGACCGCACCCTGATGGCGGGTTCGAGCGGCATGCACTTCGCCCGTGCCGCCTACCGGTCCGGCATGGTGAGCCGGGGCAGATTGGCGCGATGGGGGGCCGAGCACGTCCGCTTCCGCCTGCGCGGCTCGACCGACGCGCGGACGGCCCAGGTGCTGTCCCAGGTCAAGGAGCTCCTGGCAGGCGTGCCCGAGCGCGAGATCGAGCGGATGGCGCCGGACCTCCTGGCGGGGGTCTTGCCGCGCATCTACCCGAAGATGCTCGAAGAGGTGCGTGCCCACCAGGACGCGGGTCGCGCCACCTTCATCGTCAGCGGCGCGGGCAACGGACTGGTTGAGATGCTGGCACGGGTGCTCGGCATGGACGGAGGCATCGGAACCCGCTACGAGGTCGACGGGGACGGCGTGCTGACAGGGCGCATCGTGGAGCCGTTCATCTACGGCGAGGGCAAGGTTGCCGCCATGCGGCGCTTCGCGGACGACCACGAGATCGACCTGCCCGAGTCCTGGGCCTACTCGGACTCCGCCTCCGACCTGCCGATGCTGGGAGCGGTCGGCAATCCGGTCGCCGTCAATCCGGACGCCGAGCTGGCGAAGATCGCCGCCGAGCAGGGCTGGCGGGTGATGCGATTCGAGAAGCTCGGCAGGCGGCTGGCGATCGGCGGCGTGACGCTGGCGGCCGCCGCAAGCGGCACCCTGCTCGCCTCTCGCCGCAAGCATCCCCCGCGAGGACTCCGTGCCCGCGCCGCCCGACGGCGACGCTGAGCGGGCCCAAAGCTGCTCTCAGGCGCTCGCCGCCAGCCTAGACTGTCCGGCATGGCGGTTGAGCCGGGAGCCAGGCGACGCGCCCACGAGTGGACCGAGGAGGTCTACTCGAGGCAGGCCGAGCGCGAGGCGCTGTTCGAGACCATCTCGGGACACGAGGTGCGGCCCCTCTACACGGGAGACGACCTCGCCGACTGGGAGGCGGAGCGCGATCTCGGGTTTCCGGGCGAGCACCCCTACACACGCGGCGTCTATCCGTCGATGTACCGGGGCCGGCTTTGGACGATGCGCCAGTTCGCCGGCTTCGGCACCGCCGAGGAGACCAACGAGCGCTTCCACTACCTGCTTGACCACGGCCAGACCGGCCTCTCGACGGCGTTCGACATGCCGACCCTGATGGGCCTCGACTCCGACCACGCTCGCAGCCTCGGAGAGGTGGGCGTGGAGGGGGTGGCGATCGACACCCTCGACGACGTCATCGACCTGTTCCACGGCATCCCGCTCGACCGGGTGACGACCTCGATGACGATCAACGCCCCGGCGGCGATCCTGCTCGCCTTCTACGTCTGCGCCGCCGAGGAGCAGGGCATCCCGCCCGAGGTGCTCGGCGGCACCATCCAGACCGACATCCTGAAGGAGTACATCGCCCAGAAGGAGTGGTGCTTTCCAATCGAGCCGGCGATGCGCCTGGTCACCGACATGGTCGAGTGGTGTGCGGAGCGGATGCCGCGCTGGCACCCGATCTCGATCTCTGGCTATCACATCCGCGAGGCCGGGTCGACCGCGCAACAGGAGCTCGCCTTCACGCTGAAGGACGGGTTCACCTACGTCGAGTGGGCGCTCGAGCGCGGACTGGACATCGACGCCTTCGCGCCGCGCCTTTCGTTCTTCTTCAACGCCCACCTCGACTTCTTCGAGGAGATCGCGAAGTACCGGGCCGCGCGACGGATCTGGGCCCGCAGGCTGCGCGACACCTACGGCGCCCAACGCGAGGAGTCCTTGCGCATGCGATTCCACACGCAGACCGCGGGCGTGTCGCTGACCGCGCAGCAGCCGCTGCTCAATATCGTGCGCACCGCGATCGAGGCGCTTGCCGGGGTGCTCGGCGGTACCCAGTCGCTCCACACCAACTCGTTCGACGAGGCGCTGGCGCTGCCAACCGAGGAGGCGGTGAGGGTCGCGCTCCGCACCCAGCAGGTGATCGCCCACGAGACCGGTGTCACCAATACCGTCGACCCGCTCGGCGGCTCCTACTTCGTGGAGGCGCTGACGGACGAGATGGAGCGAGCGGCCAACGAGTACTTCGCCCGCATCGACGAGCTCGGCGGCATGGTGGAGGCGATCAAGGGCGGCTTTCCGCAGCGCGAGATCGCCGACGCCTCGTTTCGCTACCAGCGGGAGATCGACTCCGGCAAGCGGATCGTGGTGGGCGTCAACGAGTACCGCCTCGCTGACGAGGAGGAGCTGGAGATCCACCGGCCCGACCCCGCTGTCGAGCGAAAGCAGGCAGGCAGGCTGTCCGCGACCCGCACAAAGCGGGATTCAGGCGCGGTCGAGCGGGCGCTTGCTGCCCTCAAGCAGGCGGCGTCCACCGACGGCGAGAACCTGATGCCCTACTTCCTGGACGCCGCCCGCGCCCGGGCCTCGGAGGGCGAGATGGTGGCCGCCCTCCAAGAAGTGTTCGGGAGCTACACGGAACAGCCCGTTTTCTAACTCCCCGGCCGGGTGGGGGAAAGACATGTCCAACCTGATCGTGGTTCCCAACGAGGTCGATGGCTGGGACATCGTGCGCTCCGACGATCCCCAGGCGCTCACCAACACCCCGACCTTGCGCTATTGGGGCTGCTGCTCGCGGTTACGGTGATCATCGTGATCACATCGCTACTCGCCTCAGCGACGCTCGACTGAGCGGCCTGCGCGTCACCTGCCGCGGCCCCTCGTTTACGCTCATGGCGAGATGAGCGACCCAGGCCCAGAAGCCAAAGGCGGCAAGAAGATCCGCGTCGTCGTCGCCAAGCCCGGGCTGGACGGGCACGACCGCGGCGCGAAGATCATCGCCCGCGCGCTTCGCGACGCGGGCATGGAGGTGATCTACACCGGCCTCCACCAGACGCCGGAGCAGATCGCCGCCACCGTTGTTCAGGAGGACGCCGACGCGGTCGGCCTCTCGATCCTCTCCGGCGCCCACATGACCCTCGTGCCGAGGGTGGTCGAGCTGCTACGCGAGCAGGGCGTGGACGACGTGCTGATCACGGTGGGGGGGACGATCCCCGCCGAGGACGCGCCGGAGCTGAAGAAGCTCGGCATCGCCGAGGTGTTCACCCCCGGGGCTTCCACCGACGAGATCGTCGAGTTCATCCGCGGCGCGGTCGCCGATTGACTGGCGAGTCAATGAATAGGGGCGATCACTAAGATTCCCCGCCGCCTCTCCCCGAAATGAGCCCGAAGGAGGGACGCACTTGAAGATCTGCTGTCTCGTAAAAGAGGTTCCCGATGCCGCCGTACAGAAGCGGATCGACTCCTCGACGATGCGAATCGACCGCTCGGGCGAGAAGAACCTCAACCCCTTTGACACCCACGGAATCGAGGCGGCGATGCAGATCCGGGAGGGCGGGGTGGACGTGGAAGAGATCGTCGCCGTGACCATGGGCCCGGAGTCGGCCGTGCGCGCCCTGCACAAGGCCGTCGCGCTCGGCGCGGACCGCTCGGTCCACCTCACGGACGAGGCGCTGGCCGGATCGGATGTCTGCGCGACCGGCTATGCGCTGGCGAAGACGCTGGAGTCCGAGCGGCCAGATCTGGTGCTGCTCGGCCAGCAATCGGACGACGGCGAGTGCTACACGATCGGCGCGGTGGTCGCCGACCACCTGAAGATGCCCTCGCTGACCCAGGTGATCAAGATCGACGTCAGCGACGGCAAGCTCGTCTGCGAGCGCCAGGCGGAGTACGGCTATGACACGGTGGCGGTGGAGCTGCCGGCGGTGATCTCGGTCGGGGACGCGATCAACGAGCCCCGCTATCCGAGCCTGAAGGCGATCATGGGGGCGAAGAAGAAGCCGCTGGAGACCCACGCCACGGGCGACGTCGGCATCGAGTCCGACAAGGTCGGCGAGAGCGGATCCAAGACCCAGGTGTTGGCGATCAATCCGCCGCCCGCGAAGGAGGCGGGGGAGATCATCGAGGACGAGGACACGAACGAGACGGTCGAGAAGATCGTCGCCTGGCTAGACGAAAGGAAGCTGATCTGAGTGGCTGGCGGAATACTCGTCTACGCCCTTCACGACGACGAGGGCAACTTCAACAAGAACTCGCTCGGCGCAATCTCCGAGGCGGCCAAGCTCGCTGGTGAGCTCGGCACGGAGGCCGCCGTGGTGGTCGTCGGCGAAGTGGCCGACGACGCTTGCGCGGGACTTGGCGCGTACGGGGCCGGCAAAGTGTTCCGGGCCAAAGCCGCCCCCGAGGGCCTCGCCCAGCCGATCGTGGACGTGATGGCCAAGGTGATCGCCGACGAAAGCTTCTCGTACGCGCTGTTCGGCGGCGGCTTGCTTGGCTTCGAGATCGGCGCCGGGCTGACTGCGCGGCTAAACGCGGGCGTGACCATGGAGGTCACCGAGGTCAAGGTTCAAGACGGCAAGCTGGTCGCCGAGAGGCCGATCCTCCAGGACTCGGCGGTCGTGGACGTCGGCTACGTCGGCGAGCCGGGAATCATCATCGGCCGCCTGAACGCCTTCGACGCCACTGAGCGCGAGGGCGGCTCCGCCGAGGTCGTGGACGTCGAGGTCGAGCTGTCCGAATGGTCGACCAAGGCGACAATGGTCAATCGTGGCGAGCAGCGGGGCGAGGACGTCAACATCGAGGACGCCGACATCCTGGTGGGCGGCGGGCGCGGACTGGGCGAGGCCGCCAACTTCAAGCTCGCCGAAGAGCTGGCCGGGGCACTCGGCGGAGCGGTCGCGGCGACTCGTGCGGTGGTCGACGCGGGCTGGTACCCGTACGCTGCTCAGATCGGGCAGACCGGCAAGACCGTGGCCCCAAAGCTCTATCTGGCGGCCGGCATATCCGGCGCGATCCAGCACAAGGTCGGCATGCAGAGCTCCGAGAACATCCTGGCGATCAACAAGGATCAGAACGCGCCCATTTTCGAGTTCTGCGACCTGGGCGTGGTCGGTGACCTTCACAAGATCCTGCCCAAGCTGACAGAAGCCGTCAAGGCCAAGAAGAGCGGTTAGAGGCGATGCCCATCGCGCCGGCTGAGTTCCCGCCGCCGGTCGAGCCGGCAGAGGAGTTCGTCACCGAACCGACCGATCCCGTTGAGGACCGGATCGAGGTGGGCGTGGCGATCGTCGGCGGGGGCCCGGGCGGACTCGCCTGCGCGATCAAGCTGACGCAGCTGCTCGAGCACGAGCCGGAGCTGGCCGAGAAGCTCGGCGAGGTCCCGGTCGCGGTGATCGAGAAGGGCAAGGTCGCCGGCGCGCACCTGCTCTCCGGGGCCAACATGCGCCCCTCGGCGATGCGGGAGCTGTTCCCCGACCTGGACCCCTCCGACTGGCCGGTCTACCAGGAGGTGACCAAGGACGCGGTCTACCTGCTGACCTCGAGGCTGGCGGTGCCCTTGAAGCCGCCCCCGCCGAACTTCCGAAACCACGGCAACTACGTCACCTCGATCGCCAAGCTTGGCCGGTTCCTTGGCGAGAAGGCGGAGGAGGCCGGTGTCTACCTGTTGACGGAGACCTCGGCCGACAAGCTCTTGGTCTCTGACCGGATCGTCAGGGGAGTGCGCTCGGGCGACAAGGGTCGCGACCGCGAGGGCGAGCCGCTTCCGAACTTCGAGCCGGGCTCGGACGTGGTCGCCAGAGCCACGGTGCTCGCCGAGGGGACCCAAGGACACCTGACGGGCGCCGCCATGGACTACTTCGGGCTCCACGGGCTTCAGCCGCAGCGCTGGGAGCTCGGGGTGAAGGAGATCTGGAAGGTCCCCAAGCCCCTCGATCGCGTCATCCACACGATGGGATGGCCGCTGCGCAAGGGCGCCAGGTACAACGAGTTCGGCGGCAGCTTCATCTACCCGATGGGCGAGGACAAGGTCTCGATCGGGCTGGTGGTCGGCCTCGACTACACGGACGCCACCTTCTCGGTCCACGACGCGCTTCAGGAGCTCAAGTTGCATCCGTTCGTTCGCAAGATCCTCGAGGGCGGGGAGCGCGAGGCCTGGGGGGCCAAGACGATCCCCTCGGGCGGCTACTGGGCGCTGCCGCGAAAGCTGGCCGTTCCCGGAATGGTGATGTGCGGCGACAACGCCGGGATGTGCAACGTCTCCGAGCTGAAGGGCATCCACTATGCGATGCACGCAGGGATGTACGCGGCGGAGGCGATCGTCGAGGCGCTGAAGCGCGACGAGGTCAACTTCGACGCCTACGACGCAAGGGTCCGCAACAGCGCGATCACCGAGGACCTCTACCGCTGGCGCAACGTGCGCCAGTCGTTCTCCAAGGGATTCTTCGTCGGCGGCGCGGTCGCGAACATGGCCCTGCTCAGCGGGGGCCTCCTGCCGCCAGGCCGCTGGAAGCAGCACGAGGACTCAGAGGAGGCGATGCGCATCGGGAAGGCGGCGGACGGCTACCCGAAGCCCGACAACAAGTACACCTTCGACAAGCTCTCCTCGGTGTTCGCGTCGGGCAACGCCACCCGCGACGATGCGCCCAACCACATCCGGGTGCAGCGCGAGGTCCCGCGCGAGGTGGCCCAGGCCTGGGTCTCGATGTGCCCCGCCCAGGTTTACGAGATCCCCGATGAGCAGGTTTCCAACGGCGCTCAGGTCGTCGATCTCAACGTCACACCGTCGAATTGCGTGCAGTGCGGGGCGATCACCGCCAAGGGCGGCCGCCTGACCCCCCCCGAGGGGGGCGACGGCCCGCTCTACCAGGAGACCTAGGCGCTTTCGGGAGGCGAATCAGCGGCGGCGGCCGCCGCTGATGCGGCCGGGGTCTCGCGAATGAAGGCCGCGATCAACTCCGCCAGACGCTTCGGCTGGTCGAGCGGAACGAACGTGCGTGCATCCTCGATCCGCTCCAGACGGGCGTCCGGAATGGCCGCCGCGAGGCGCTCGCCGTTGCGGAGCTTGAAGAACCGGTCCTCCGTTGCCCAGGCGATCAACGTGGGTCGGTCGAATTCCCGCAGTCGCTCGGCGGCCTCCAGGGTTAAACGGTTGTCGATCCGGCGCAGGATCTCGACGGCGTCGCGGCGCACCGCGGCATCCTCGAGCGAGGGCCGCAGCCAACTCTCCAGCAGGTTCGAATCGAGCGGCCGGTGCTTGATCAGCCAGCCGAATCCGAGCGGGCTGCCGCGCACCGCGCCGAGCCGGAACGGCTGGAAGAGGGCCGCGGGGAGGCCTGGTACGTGAGCCGCCCACTGGAGGGGCCGGAAGGCGGGAGGCAGGAAGTCCTCGTAGGCGTCGCAGGGTGTGAGCACGAGGCGGGCGAGGCGCTCCTGGTGACGCGTTGCCACAAGCTGGCAGATCGCGCCTCCGGTGTCGTTTCCCACCAGCGTCACTCGATCGAGCGCCAGGGCGTCGAGCAGGTTGGCGACGATCCTCGCGAGCCCGGGTGGGGAGAGGTCGGTTCCCTCGGCGACGGGGCTCGTGTGCGATCCCAGCGGCAGATCCGGCACGATGCAGCGGAACTCGTCCTCGAGCAGCGGGGTGACGTCGCGCCATAGTCGACCGTCGACGAGCAGCCCGTGGATGAAGACGATCGGCTCACCGGAGCCCGTGTCCCGGTATCGCATTGTGCCCTGCGGAAGGCCGATCTCTTTCAGCTCGGTGGTCGGCTGGGCCATTTTGTCCTCCTGGGGAATATGCGGTGGATTGGCTTCAGGTCAATCTTCTCCGAACCGTGCCGCCTCCTCGGAGCCCCCCGTCGCATCCCCGGCGCTGTAGGAGTGAGCACCTGCTCCGGCCAGGGCGCCGCCCTCGACGATCAGGTACTCCTCGCGCATCGGGCGGCCATCGAAGAAGCATTCGAGAATCTCCCGGACGCCGGCCGCGTACCGGGCCTGGGCCGAGAGGCTCGTGCCGGACACGTGGGGAGTCATGCCGTGGTGGGGCATGGAGCGCCAAGGATGGTCCTCCGGAGCCGGCTGAGGAAACCAGACATCGCCGGCGTAGCCGGCGAGCTGTCCGGTCTCGAGCGCCCGCGCGACCGCGTCGCGGTCGCAGATCTTGCCGCGGGCGGTGTTGACCAGGTAGGCGCCGCGCTTCATCTTGCCGATCAGCCCCTCGTCGAACAGGTGCTCCGTCTCGGGATGGAGCGGCGCGTTGACGGTCACCACGTCGCAGGCCTCAACGAGCGACTCGGGCGTCGGGTGGTAGGTGACGCCCAGCTCCTCCTCCACCGCCTCCGGAAGGCGGTGCCGATCCGTGTAGTGCAGGCCGACCTCGAACGGCTTCAGGCGCCGCAGCACGGCTGAGCCGATGCGCCCGGCTCCGACGGTGCCGACCTGCATCCCCTCCACGTCGTAGGAGCGCGCGGCGCAGTCGGCGATGTTCCAGCCCCCTTCGATCACCCACTGGTAGGAGGGGATGTAGTTGCGGACCAGGGACAGGATCATCATCACCACGTGCTCGGAGACGCTGATCGAGTTGCAGTAGGTGACCTCGGCCACGGTGATCCCGTGCTCGATCGCGGCTTGGAGGTCGACGTGATCAGAGCCGATGCCCGCCGTGATCGCCAGCTTGAGCTCCGGGGCCTTGGCGATCCTCGCGGCCGTCAGGTAGGCGGGCCAGAACGGCTGCGAGATCACTACCTCGGCTTCGGGAAGCTGACGCTCGAACACCGACTCCGGCCCGTCCTTGTCCGAGGTCACGACCAGCTCGTGCCCGCGACCCTCCAGGAACCCCCTCAGCCCAAGCTCCCCCGAGACGCTCCCGAGAAGCTCGCCCGGGGTGAAGTCGATCGCTTGTGGAGTGGGTGTCGTTTGCCCGTCCCAGTAGCGCTCGATCGCCGGGATCTCGTCGCGGGGATAGGCGGGCGGATAGCCGTCGACGGGATCGTCGTACAGGACGCAGAGAATCTTGGACATGCTCCTAGCCTCCGGTTTGATCTTGGGAGTGCCCCGACCAGGGTCGAGTGACGGCCCAGCAGGCGCCGCTAACATCATTGGAGATGAAGGCCGAGATCCACCCAGACTACGTGCTCGCCCACGTCCGGTGCTCGTGCGGGAACGAGTTCTACACGCGCTCCACGAAGCCGGAGCTGCATGTCGAGATCTGCTCGGCGTGCCATCCGTTCTACACCGGCAAGCAGAAGCTCGTCGATACGGGTGGCCGGGTGGAACGCTTCAAGCGTCGCGCGGCGCGGAGCCGGCGCTAACTCGCTGAGTGGCGTCGGCCGGGAAGGTGATGTGACCGAACGGGCGCAGAGCCCTCCGTCGGCCGACGGCGCTCCTGTGCTCGACGGACGCCCCCGCCTGGCCGAGGCGCGGATGCCGGACGGCCTGCCGGTGGCCAGCCGCGATGCGCCGGTGGGCGGCCAGGCGGTGCTCGAGGGCGTGATGATGCGCGGCGTTTCGACCTGGGCCGTGGCGGTACGCAAGCCGGACGGCGAGGTGGACGTCACCTCGGAGCCGCTGGTCTCGTGGGCGAAGCGAAACCGCGTGCTGCGCTGGCCCGTGATCCGTGGCGTTGTCGCGCTGGCGGAATCGCTTCGGATCGGCTTCCGGGCGCTCGCGATCTCGGCCAACGCCCAGCTCGAGCCCGAGGAAGGAGAGGAGGAGCCGGAGCCAATCGGCGGCTGGCTCTGGGGGATCACGATCGCCCTCTCGCTAGTCCTCGCGATCGGCCTGTTTTTCGTGATCCCCGTCGGGGCGACCAGCCTGATCAAGGACGAGCTTGGCTCCTCGCTCCTCTTCTGGCTCGTCGAGGGGATCCTGCGCACGGCGATCTTCATCGGCTACATCGTCGCGATCAGCCGCCTGCGCGACCTGCGGCGGGTATTCGAGTACCACGGCGCCGAGCACAAGACCATCTCCTGCTTCGAGGCGGGTGACCGGCTGACCCCGGCGCGGGCCGAGCTCTACTCGCGCCTGCATCCGCGCTGCGGCACGAGCTTCCTGCTGATCGTCATGGTGGTCGCGATCTTCGTCTTCGCGCCGCTCGGGCTGCCGGAGTGGTACTGGCTGCTCGCCTCGCGGGTGCTCGGGATTCCGCTGATCGCGGGGATCTCCTACGAGGTGATCAAGTGGGCCGGGCGCAACCGCCGCAAGCGCTGGGTGCGGGTGTTGATGTGGCCCGGCCTGATGCTCCAGAACCTGACCACCCGCGAGCCCGACCGCGACCAGCTCGCCGTTGCGATCGCGGCGCTGGAGGCCGTGCTGGCGGTTGAAAGCCCGGAGAGCGATCCCGAGGCGGAGGCGCTCGAGATCGTCGCGTAGCGCCCGGCTCCTGCAGCCCGCCTGACGCGGAGCCCGGTCAGCCTCGCAGTGAGGGCCTGTAGCGCGCCACCTCCAGCTTCGGATGCGACCGGATCGCCAGCCGGTCGCCTGGCCGCCTTGGGGCGCGCTTCGGATTGCTGATCACGTACAGGTTCACGTAGAGGGGGATCTGGCGTCCGGAGCGACTCCGGGCGTCGCCCGTCATTCGCAGCACGCCGACCTTCGGGTACGGGCAGGGCGTTTGGATACTTGTGCAGTTTTCGGCGTTCATCTCGTCGATCTCTCCGTCGAACGACGCGATCCTCCTGACCCTCGGGCTCGGCTTGGTCGCGCGCGGGCTGCGGGCAAGGATCAGGTGCGAGCTGACCCTCGCCGTGTATGGCAGGCGGGAGACATCGGTCTTGAACCGGGCGAGCACCGCGAGTTGCTCGTTCTTCTCCAGCCCGGTGAGGCGTACGGACACGACCACGGTGGGCCGCTGGGTGAGTGGGGCGAACCGCCGCCGGCGACGGCGAGAGATCGCCTTGGGGGGCGAAGGCTGCCCTCCGGGGCGCAGACGGATGGCGTTGATCCTCCCCTTGTCCTGGCTGACCATCCCCGTCGGGCGGTTGTTTCCGATCACGAGCTTGTTGCCGCGATGGGCACGCCTGCTGTGCGCGTCGAGGACCAGGTTCACGCGGCAGGCGCGAGGGGCGCAGGGCAGTGCCGAGCGACGGTCGACCTCGAATGAGACGCGTTTGAACACGATTACGCAATGGTGCTGGCGACTGGACAAGGGCCTACCCCGGCAGGTGGTCCTCATGCGCGCCGAGATCGGGGTCGCTCGTCGACCGCCGGTCGCGTTTCGGCCCTGAGCCAGCACGAGCTGTGAGCCCACGCGCGCGTTGAACAGGTATGGGCGGCCGACACAGGCGGGGTCACGCCTGTGGCAGTCGAGCGTGACCATGAGCTCGGCGCTCAGCACCAGCCGGTCCCCCGCCTTCGGGTCTGGGAGGCTGCGCGGTCGCATCGACATCACCACTCGGCGGTCGGCCCTCGATCGCCGCGTGATCGGGATGGTCTTGCGGGTCTCGGAGCCGTTGCCGCTCGTCACCACGAGCACCTTTGGCCTCTCAGCGCCCGGCTGAGAGACCGCGGACGTCTCACTCGTCGCCCACGCCGCAAGCAGCGAGTAGAGAACGATCGCGCACGCGAGCGAGTGGCACGTTTGTCGCGCTATGCGCGAGGAACGCGCCAAGCCGGACGGAGTCACGGGCACCCATGACCAGGTCCCGGCCGCCGCCGGCGTCGGTCCTGTCGGGGAGCGGCGATTGCAACGGATCGAGATATCTATAGCTCTCGATCCGGTCGTTGCCCGCGTGTGCGTGCGCAGCGTGCATGCGCCGATGGTGCCGGGTGAATCCTGCGAACCCCTTTCCTGGGTCGCTCGCGTCACACTAACGGGCGATGATCGAATCGCTCGTCGAGCAGATCGAGGCGCGCTTCGCGGAGCTGGAGCGGCAGATGTCGGACCCGGCGGTGATCGCCGACCGGGAGCGCTACGCCGAGGTCGGGCGCGAGTACCGCGAGCTCGAGCCTGCGCACGAGCTGGCGCGCGAATATGTCCGCCTCCGCGACGATCTGGAGGGCGCCATGGAGCTCTTGGCCGAGGACGGCGACGACCCGGAGCTGCGCAAGCTGGTCGCCGATGCGCCCGCCAGGCTCCAGCAGCTGGGCGAGGAAATCCGCCTGGCGAGTGTGGAGAGCGACCCGAACGACTCCAAGAACGTCCTGGTGGAGATTCGCGCCGGGACGGGCGGCGATGAGGCGGCGCTGTTTGCGGGGGACCTGTTCAAGATGCTCACTCGCTACACGGAACAGCGCGGCTTCGGCACCGAGGTCCTTTCCTCCTCGCCGGCCGAGGTTGGCGGCTTCAAGGAGGTCACCTTCGCCGTCAAGGGCGAGGGCGCCTATTCGGTGTTCAAGTACGAGGGCGGAACCCACCGCGTGCAGCGGGTGCCGAAGACCGAGTCGCAGGGGCGGATTCACACCTCGACGGCCACGGTGGCGATACTGCCCGAGGCCGAAGAGGTGGAGGTCGAGATCGACCCCAACGAGCTCCAAGTGGACGTCTATCGCTCCTCTGGGCCGGGCGGGCAGCACGTCAACACCACCGACTCCGCAGTGCGGGTGACGCACAAGCCGACCGGGATCGCCGTCTCCATGCAGGACGAGAAGTCGCAGCTCCAGAACCGCGAGAAGGCGATGCGAGTGCTGCGGGCCCGCCTCTATGAGCAGAAGCTGGCCGCACAACAGGCGGAGATCGCATCCGAGCGTCGCTCGCAGGTGGGCTCGGGCGAGCGCTCGGAGAAGATCCGGACCTACAACTTCCCCCAGGGCCGGGTCACCGACCACCGCGTCAAGCTCACGGCTCACAACCTCGACCAGGTGCTGGCTGGCGACCTGCGCGAGTTCACCGACGCGCTGGCGGCCGAGGAGAAGCGCCGGCGCCTCGAAACGCAGGCGGCCGAAGCCGCGTCCTGATGTCGTCCGAAGCCGGGGCGGGACCGGTGCGCGAGGCCCTGGCCGCGGCAAGCGACGCGCTGGCGGCGGCCGGGGTCGAGGACCCGCGGCTGGACGCCGAGCTGCTGCTGGCCGAGGCGACGGGGTGGGATCCGGCGCAGCTCGCGGCCGAGCCGGAGGCCGCGGTCGAGGCGAGCGCCGCCCGCCGCTTCGGCGAGATGGTGCGCCGCCGTGTCCGTCGCGAGCCCGTCGCCTACATCCTGGGCCGGAAAGGCTTTCGCGGGCTCGAGCTGGCGGTCGACGGCCGGGCCCTGATCCCGCGCCCTGAGACGGAGCTCCTGGTCGAGATTGCGCTGGAGCTGGAGCCCAAGACGGCGCTCGACATCGGCACCGGGTCCGGCGCCGTGGCGCTGGCGGTCGCAGACGAGCTTCCGCATTGCGAGGTGACGGGCACGGACACCTCGATGGCGGCACTCGACCTGGCACGCGAGAACGCCGAGCGGCTGGGGATCGATGGCCGGGTTCACTTCGAGCGAGGGACCGTGCCCGAGGGCCGGCGCTTCGAGTTGGTGCTCGCGAACCTCCCCTACGTTGGCGACGACGAGTGGGAGGGACTGGCGCCCGAGATCACCGGCTACGAGCCACGCGGAGCGCTGGTGGGGGGTCCGCAGGGCGTCGAGGCCATCGCCTCCACCGTCCCGGCGAGCGTCGCCGCGCTGGAGCCGGGCGCCTCGCTGGCCCTGGAGGTCGGCGCGGGTCAGGCAGGCCCGGTCGCCGAGCTCTTGCTGGATCTCGGGTTGGGTCGGGTCGAGGGGCGCCAGGACCTCGCCGGGATCCCACGGGTGGTCCTCGGCACTCCGTGATCCCCAAGGTTTCGATCGACCACGACGGGGCCGGCCGTGCGCGCGAGGAGCTGGAGCGCTGCGTCGGCGAGGGCGGCGTGGCGATCTTTCCGGCGGACACCCTCTACGGCCTCGGCTGCGACCCGTCGAACGCGGCGGCGATCGAGCGGATTCATTCCCTGAAGGGCCGCGACGAAGGCAAGCCGTCGGCCGTGATGTTCTTCGCGCCCCTCGCCATGCGTGAGCTGCTCTCGACCGTTGGGCCGCGCACCCGCGACGCGCTGGGGGCGCTGCTCCCTGGGGCCGTCACCCTGGTCGTCCACAACCCCCAGCGCCGCTACCCGCTTGCCTGCCGCGATCAACCCGAACGGCTCGGGATCCGGCTGATCGAGGGCCCGCTCGGTGGCGCCCGGTGCGCGGTCTTCCAGACCAGCGCCAACCGCAGCGGCGCCCCCGCGGCCAGCCGCTTCGGTGAGATCGATGAGGAGATCCTCGGGCGCGCCGACCTTGCGATCGACGGCGGCGAGCTCGGCGGCGAGCCCTCGACCGTGGTGGACCTGACGGCGTTCGACTCGGATGGCTCCTGGCGCGTGCTCCGTGAGGGGGCTGTCAGCCCTGACCGGATCGCAGCCAGTTTGGGCAAGTAGGGCGCCATCCGGAACGCTTATGAGGGCTCGTCGGCCTGCGCGGCCTCCATCGCCTCGTCGAGGGTGGCGAAGACCTCGATTCGGATCGCTTGGGCATCGCGTAGCGACCACGCCAGCACGACCTCCTGCTGAGTCTGGATCCCGGTTGTTCGTCCTCGCGCGATCAAGGTGGTGGGGGCGATTACACGACCTCCCACCTCCTGAAACTCCCCCGGCTCGAAGCGGATCTCGTCCATCGCATCGTAGAAGGAGTCGAAATAACGGCGGATCCCTTCGTGGCCACGGTACGTGTCGGGTTCGGAGGCCAGGTTGGCGGGCGTTGTGACTTCGAACTCGGGGTGGATGAACGGGAGCAGTGCCTCGACGCCACCCTCGCTGAGCGCCTCGAAGCCCCTTCGAACGAGCTCCACGTTCTGGCTCGACATCCCCCAAAGCGTACGCAAGCCGGGATCGCCCGCGCCGCTGCTATCTTCGCCGCACCGTGACTCTTCCCGACGACTTTCAGACCGCATCGCTGGCCGAGGTCGACCCGGCCATCGCGGAGGTGCTGCGCCGCGAGCTGCATCGCCAGCAGAACACGCTGGAGATGATCGCGTCCGAGAACTTCGTGCCCCAGGCCGTGCTCGAGGCGACCGGATCGGTGCTCACGAACAAGTACGCCGAGGGCTACCCGGGCCGCCGCTACTACGGCGGTTGCGAGGAGGTGGACGTCGCCGAGCAGCTGGCGATCGACCGTGCCACGGAGCTGTTCGACGCCGAACACGTCAACGTCCAACCGCACGCCGGGGCGCAGGCGAACAACGCCGCCTACATGGCGATGCTCGAGCCTGGCGAGACGATCCTGGGGATGGCGCTCGACCACGGTGGCCATCTCACGCACGGTATGAGGCTGAACGTCTCGGGCAAGCTGTACGAGGTCGTCGCCTACCACGTCCGGCGCGAGGACCACTGCTGCGACATGGAGGAGGTCGAGCGCCTGGCACGGGAGCACCGGCCGAAGGTGATCGTCGCCGGCTGGTCGGCCTATCCGCGCCAGCTCGACTTCGCCGCCTTCCGGCAGATCGCCGACGGCGTGGGCGCCCGCCTGATGGTCGACATGGCCCATTTCGCCGGGTTGGTGGCCGCCGACGAGCATCCGAACCCGGTGCCGCACGCCGACGTCGTCACGACCACGATCCACAAGACGCTCGGCGGCCCGCGCAGCGGCATGATCCTGTGCACCGAAGAGCTCGCCAAGGACATCGATCGCTCCGTCTTCCCCGGCCAGCAGGGCGGACCACTGATGCACGTGATCGCCGCCAAGGCGGTGGCGTTGGGGATCGCCCAGTCGGAGCCCTTCCGGGAGCGCCAGCGGCAGACGGTCGCCAACGCGAAGGCATTTGCCGAGGAGCTGATCGCCGGCGGGGTCTCGGTGCTGACCGGGGGCACGGACGTGCATCTGGTACTGGTTGACCTGGGGCCGACCGGGCTGGACGGCAAGACCGCCGAGAGCCGCCTGGAGGAGGTGGGGATCACGGTCAACCGCAATGCGATCCCGTTCGACGAGCGCCCGCCGATGAACCCATCCGGCCTGCGCATCGGAACGCCCGCGCTGACCACGCGCGGCCTGGTCGAGGAGGACATGGCCGAGATCGCCAGGGTGATCTGCGTCGCGCTTTCGGACGGCTTCGAGGCGGAAAAGGCCCAGCTGCTCGAGCGGACCAGGGCCTTGATGGAGCGCTACCCGCTCTACTCGCAGCTCGCGGCCGCACCCGTGTAGGCCGGCGGCCCGCCGGCCGCGAATAGCCTTGGCGGGCAATGCCGCTCCACGTTGATCTGGAACGCCTGAGGCTGGGGGAGGCGCCGACCCCCGTGCGCGAGCTCACGCAGCTCGGCGATCTGCGCGGCTCCGCGCCCGTCTGGATCAAGGACGACGGCGCCTTCAGCCGCTCCGGGGGCAACAAGGCCCGAAAGCTCGAGTGGCTGCTCGCCGACGCCCGCCGGCGCGGCAAGCGCACGATCCTGACCGGCGGGGCGCTGGGCACCAACTACGGGCTGACCACCGCGCTGTTCGCGCGCCCACTCGGGATGCGGACGGTGCTGGTGCTGGTGCCTCAACCCGAGACGGAGCACGTCCGCCGCCAGCTCGAGCGGATGCGTGGCGCCGGCGCCGAGATCCATCTGGCCCACGGCGTGGCTGGCGCCTACGCGCTTGCCGTCTCGCTGATGCTGAGGCGCGCCAGCCCGCCGTTGAACCTCCCGTACTTCCTGCGGCCCGGGGGATCGGTGCCCCTGGGCTGTGTGGGCTACGTGGAGGCGGCGATCGAGCTCGCCGAGCAGGTCGAGCGCGGCGAGCTTCCCGAGCCCTCGCACGTCGTCGTCCCACTGGGCAGCGGCGGCACCGCCGCCGGGCTGCTCGCCGGGCTGAAGGTGGCGGGCCTGCGCTCGCGCCTCGTCTGCGTGCTCGTGAACGACCTAATTCGGGTCGACGAGCGAACCGTCGCCAGGCTCGCTCGCCGCACCCTGGGCCTGCTGCGAAAGCGGGGGGCCAACGTCGGGCAGGTCGAGGTCGGCGCGGCCGACGTGACGCTGGAGCGCGGTTGGCTGGGGTCCGGCTACGGACACTCCACCCCGGCGGCGGATCGCGCCACGGAGGTACTGGGCGCGCGCGAGGACGTGATCTTGGAGCCGGTATACACGGCCAAGACCGTGGCGGCGCTGCTGGAGCTCAACCACCGCGGAGTCTTCGGCCAGGGGCCGGTGCTCTACTGGCACACGTACAGCCGGCCGGAGGGCGCCTGAGGCAGCCTCTGAGCCCCGTCAGCTGCCCCTCCGCTCGGCGAGGCGACGCGCGCGCTCCGCGATCCCGGGGGACCCCAGCCGTTCCGCCCAGTCCTCCAATGCGGGCGCCGGCCCCCGCCACCGCCAGTCGTCCACCTTCCCGACTGGCGCGTCGGTGCGAAGGGTGGCGAGATCGCGGAACAGCATCGCGAGGTCGCGCTGTGCCACCAGCGTCGTGGCGAGCTTCGCGGCGCCGCGCACGTCCATGTCCCAGTCGCCTGCATTGGCCGGGATTTGCTCGAGATGCTCGTAACGGGCGAGCACGACCGACGTCGACTTCGCGCCCCACCCGGGGAGGCCCGGGAACCCGTCGGCGCTGTCACCCACGAGCGCGAGCCAGTCGGGGATCGAGGCTGGGTCCACGCCGAACTTCTCGCGCACCCCCCCCTCGTCGAACAGCCGCCGGTGGCGCCGGTCGAGCTGCACGACTCGCGCCTCGGCCACGCACTGCGCGAGGTCCTTGTCGGGCGTGCAGATCAGCACCTGCTCGACCCGGCCGTCGGCAGCGGCATGCTCGGCCGCCGCGGCCAGGGCGTCGTCGGCCTCCTGCTCGACCATCGGCCAGACGCGAACGCCGAGCGCCTCGATCGCCTCCTCGAGCAATGGGAACTGCGCCAGGAGATCCGCGTCAACACCGGCGCTCGTCTTGTAGCCGGGCCACCGCTCGTTGCGGAACGACTCGATCACGTGGTCCGTGGCCACCCCGAGGTGGGTGGCGCCGTCCTCCAGGATCGTGAGGACGGTCCCCAGCACTCCCCGCACCGCACCCACCTCGGCGCCGCCCGGATCGCGGTGCGACGGCACTGCGAAGAAGTGACGGAACAGCTCGTACGTCCCGTCGAGCAGATGGACCCGCACGTGACGGGACCCTACTGTGCCCGGGGTGTGACGCGGACGCGTGCACTAGCCTCCGCGTGATCCGGCATGAGGGTCTGGGTGGACATCAGCGCGCCGGCGCACGTCCTCGTGCTCCGGCCGATCATCACCCGCCTTCGCGATGCGGGCCACGAGGTCGAGGTCACGTCCCGCGAGTACACGCAGACGCAGGAGCTGCTGGAGCTCCACGGAATCGACCACACTCCGATCGGGCGGCACGGTGGCGCGTCTCGGGCCCGGAAGCTGGCCAGGCTGTTGCAGCGCACGCCGATGATGCGCCGGTTCGGGAGGCGCCGGGGCTTCGAGCTGGCCCTGGCCCACGGCTCCTACGACCTCGCCATGGCCGCGAAATCGCTGGGCATCCCGGAGGCCAACATGCACGACTACGAGTTCGCGGTCACCCAGCACCGCATCGCGTGCCGGCTCGCGACCCGCGTGATCTTTCCCGACTCCGTTCCCGCCGAGCGGCTGCGGCGGTTCGGAGTGGGGCCAGGCAAGCTTTTCCAGTACCCGGGGCTGAAGGAGGAGTACTACCTGGCCGACTTCGACCCCGACCCCGGTGTGCTGGAGCGGCTGGGGGTCGATGCGGACCGCGTTGTGGTCGTCATCAGGCCGCCCCCGGACGTGTCGCTTTACCACCGCAAGTCGAATCCGCTCTTCCCCCGGGTCCTCGCTCACCTTGGAACGGAAACCCACGTTCATGCCGTCTTCCTGCCCCGCACCGAGGCCCAACGAAGCTACGTGAAGAGCCTCGACCTGCCATCGGTGATCGTCGCCGAGCGGGCGGTTGAGGCGCAGAGCCTGGTGGCTCTCGCCGATCTCGTCGTCTCGGCCGGAGGGACGATGAACCGCGAGGCGGCGGCGCTGGGCACACCTGTCTACACCACCTTTGGAGGCAGGCTCGGCGGCGTCGACGAGGCGCTGATTCGCTCCGGACGTCTGCGCCAGCTCACCGACCCGAGGGCGTTGGAACTGCAGAAGCGCAGCGCCGGCAATGGTCAGGCCACCCTCCGCGACCCGTCGCTGCTGGTCGACCTCGTCCTGGGCACGGTCAGGTGAAGGCGGCGTCGCCGATCCTCTCTTAGACCTCGGGGGCGTGGGATACCCTCGCCGCCGGACCTACCGCGATGCTCGTTGACGGAAGACCCGACCCGATCGATGGCCTTTTCGCCTTCGCTGTGGCCGTGTTCATCGCCTGGCTGCTGGTGCCCCTGACCGAGAAAGCGGCGCGGCGCCTGAACGCCGTGGACGAGCCGAAGGAGCGCAGCCTGCACGAGGCGCCGACGCCAAAGCTGAGCGGTCTGGCGATCCTCTGCGGAGTGCTGGTCGCCGGCGCGCTGTTCATGCCCTGGGCGCCCGTGACCAGGGCGATCCTGGGCGGCGCCGCGGTGATCGCCGCCGTGGGAGTGCTCGACGACGTCTTCGACCTGCCCGCCGGCGCGAAGCTCTTGGGGCAGGTCGTCGCAGCGATGATCCCGGTCTTCAACGGTGTCTGGGTGAACGACTTCACGTTGCCGTTCCTGGGCGGCGTACAGCTCGACCAGGTGCTGTTCCATGACGTCGTCCTGCTCGGCAACGTCAAGCTCGGACAGGTCCTGACCGTGCTCGGTTTCGTCGCCGTGATGAACGTGATCAACTTCATCGACGGCGTCGATGGGCTCGCGGCAGGGGTTTGCGTGATCTCGGCGGCCACGTTCGCGATCATCGCCCTGTCGCTCAACCGGCCCGGGGCGGGGGTGCTGGCGGCGGCCACGGCGGGCGCCTCGCTGGGCTTCTTGCGACACGGATTCCCGCCCGCGTCCAGCTTCATGGGGGATACGGGCTCCAACCTGCTCGGCTACCTGCTCGCCACGGTGGCCGTCCTGGGAGCCCTGAAGACGAACGCCGTGGTCGCGCTGTTCTTCCCGCTGATCGTGCTCGCGGTGCCGATCCTCGACGGCGGCTTCGTGATCGCGAAGCGGCTCAAGTACGGGCGCCCGGTCTACGAGGCCGACCGCTGGCACTTCCACCACCGGTTCGCGAACATCGGCTTTTCGCAGCGCCGCACCCTCGTCTACCTGTACGGCTGGGTGTCGGTTCTGGCGGGACTGGCTCTGGCGCTTCGCTTCGTCCCCTACAGCGACAACCACGGCCACTTCAACGCCGCCTGGACTGTCGTGATCGTCGCCTGCGGCCTGGCCGCCCTCGCCGCCAGCGTGTACCTGGTCGTCCTGCTCGAGATCCTCAAGCTCCGCCGCTTCCGCTTCCGTCAGCTCGTCGGATTGCGGGGCCCCGCCGCGCCCGCGCCGGAGGAGGTGGACGCGGGCGTCGCGCGCGAGCTCGAAACGGGCAGCTTCGCCGCGCTCAACCCCGACACCGGCGAGTTCGAGGTGATCGACCCCGACACCGGCGAGTTCGAGGCGGTGGAGCAGAGATGACCCGGAAGCCCCGCCCGCGCAGGCTTGCGTGGTGGGTGACATCTGGCCGCGTATAGCGGCACGATCGCACCCGGTACCGGTCCCGAGATCACGCGGTTTCGGATATATTCGCCCCGCGCCGCCTGGAACCGGCCTGCGCCGGGCCTGAGCGGCCATCGGTTCCTTAGGCGCCAGATCGACCCAAATTGCCCCGCCCCGAGTTCGAGAGCCCGGATGACCGAGAGCCCTCCCGGCAGGGCGGATGCCGCCGCCGCAGGAGCACTTCTGCTGGGGGCGATGATCGCCTGCGCGGCGGCCGGCTTCGGACTCGGCTCGCTCGTGGACCTTGCCGTCCCGGCCGGTCTGGTTGGGCTGTTCGCGGGGCTCGTCGTGGGTTTTGCGCTTGTCCACGCTCGCTTTAGAGGGATCTAGCGGTCGGCGGGCCGCCCTGGCCGTCGGCTACGCCGACCTGGTCCTGCTGGCGCTCGCCTTACCGGTCTTCGTGGTCGCCGGCTGGCCGCTCTCGGCTACGCGGTGGCCGCCGGAGCCTGGCTCGTCCAGCGCGGCGATCCAGATCGCGGCCTCGCGCCGCGTCACGCGCGCCCAGAAGCGCGGCGACCGCCGGGCGGCGCTCGGGATCCTGGCGGGCTCGACCCTGGCGCGGGTGTGGCTGATCACGCTCGCGGTTCTGCTGGTCGGACTGGCCGAGCGCGAGGCCGGGCTTGCCGCGGCGCTGCTCTCGGCGGCGCTGTTCACCGTCTACCTGGTGACCCAGTTCGCCATCCGGCTGTTTGCCCCCGGGGCCGTATGAGGACCCGTACCAAGGTGCTGCTGGGGGTGGGGGGGTACCTGCTGGTGGCCGTCCTGCTCCTGGTGATCTTCGGCAACGACGGCAAGAACGAGGAGTTCAAGCCCCAGAACGAGTTCAAGCTCGACGCGTGGCTCAGCATCAAGGTGGGCGGCATCGACTTCAGCATCAACCGGGCGGTCTTCTACCTGGTGCTGGCGAGCGCCCTGACGATCTTCGTCATGGTCTGGATCTCGCGGCGCATGCAGCAGAAGCCCAACCGCGTGCAGTATGCGTCGAGCTGGCCTACGACCTGACCCGCAACAACATCACCGGCACCAACCTGGACCAGCGGGTCGCGACCAGATGGTTCCCCTTCCTGGCCACCCTGTTCTTCTTCATCTGGTTCTCCAACGTGATCGGCTATCTGCCGCTGCCCACGAACACCCACGAGACGGTGAACATCTTCGGCCTCGAGCTGCCGACCTTCGCGATCTACGCCGCCACGGCCAACATCTCGGTGCCGCTGGCGCTGACCCTCGTCGTCTGGATCTCCTACAACCTGGAGGGGATCCGCGCCAAGGGGTTCCTCCCCTACTTCAGGAGCTGGCTGCCGCCCGGCCTGGAGAGCATGAACCCGGTCGGCAAGGGGCTGATCTTCGTGATCGAGGTGATCTCGCACTTCGTGCGCCTGATCTCCCTCTCGGTCCGGCTGTTCGCCAACATCCTCGCCGGGCACCTGCTGCTCTTGTTCATGGGCGGCGGGTTGGCGGTGCTGCTCGGCCTCGCCGCGCTGGGCGCGCTGACCTTCCCGCTGGCCTTCGCGTTCTTCGTCCTGGAGCTTGGCCTGATCGCCACCCTGCAGGCGTTTATCTTCTCGATGCTCACCGCGATCTACATCGGCGGTGCGACCGCCGAAAGTCACTAAAAAGGAGCTCTCTCATGGATCTGTTGCTTCCGATTGCCCAAGAAGCCAGCCAAGGAATCACCGACACCGGCATCACGGACGCCGGCAAGGCGATCGCGCTGGGGGTGGGCGCCGGCCTCGGGTCGATCGGGGCGGGCATCGGCATCGGCATCATCTTCGGCAAGGAGATCGAGTCGGTGGCCCGGCAGCCGGAGATGAAGGACGAGCTTCAGGCGATCCGCTGGCTTGGCTTCGCGCTGACCGAGGCGGTCGCCTTCTACACCTTCATCTTCGGCCTGATCGCCTTCTTCCTCTAGGCCTTGGCCGAGCTCGGCGACATAGCCGCGGTTCTGCTCCTCGCGCAGGCCGAGGGCGGCGAGCGACGAGGGCGGCAGCTTCCTGGTCTCCCCGGCCCTGGGGCTGATGATCTGGACCCTGGTCCTGTTCGCGTTCACGATGTGGGTGCTGAGCAGGGTCGCGCTGCCGAGGATCGGCGAGGCGCTGGAGAAGCGGGCGAACGCGATTCGCGACAGCATCGAGGCGGCCGAGAAACAGCGCCAGGAGGCCGATCAGCTCCTGAACGAGTACCGCGAGCGCCTCAAGGAGGCTCGCGAGCAGGCGGAGGACATCGTGGCGCGGGCGCGCAAGGCGGCCGACGCCGCGACGGCCGAGGCGGTCTCCGAGGGCAAGGAGAAGCGCGAGGAGCTGGTGGCGGCGGCGCGGCGCGACATCGAGATCGAGACCCGCCGCTCGCTGGAGCGGATCCGCAAGGAGGTCGCCGACCTGACGGTGCTCGCCACCGAGAAGGTGACCCGCAAGGCGCTCGACTCCGAGGACCACAAGCGCCTGATCGACGAGGCGCTGGCGGAGGTCGACTTCTCGACCCTGGCGGGCAACGGAGGAGCTCGGAGAGCTAGTGGAGGAGATTGCGCGCGTATACGCCGAAGCCCTGTTCGAGGCCGCACGCGACAACGACAAGCTCGATGCGATTCACGAGCAGCTGGACGAGTTCGCCGACGCCGTTGCGGAGAATCGCGACCTCCAGGTCTTCCTCTTCAGCCCCTACTTCTCCTCGGCCGAGAAGCGCGAGGGGATCTCGCGCGCGGTCTCAGGCGCCGAGCCCGAGCTGATCAACTTCCTCGAGCTGCTCGCCGAGAAGCACCGGATGCCGGCGATCTTCCGCATCCGCGATCGGTTCGACGAACTCTGGGCGGAAGCGAACAGACGCCTCGAGGTGACGCTGACGAGCGCCATCGAGCTCGACCCGAAGCTGGTTGAGAACGTCGGCGCCGAGATCGAGCGTCAGACCAAGCGCACGGTCGACCTTCGCACCGAGGTCGACGAGGGGATCCTCGGCGGCCTCCGGCTGCGGGTCGGCAACATGGTGCTCGACGCCAGCCTCCGCAGCAAGCTGGAAAGACTGAGAAAGGAAGTCGCTCAGGCGGCATAGGCCGCCGAGGCGGCCGCAAGAGATTCAGGAGCTAGACAAACCGTGGAAATCAAGCCCGACGAGATAGCCAAGATCCTGCGCGAGCGGATCGAGGGACTGGAGACCGACGCCGCCGACCTCTCCGAGGTCGGGACGGTGCTCTCGGTGGCCGACGGCATAGCCCGCGTCCACGGGCTCGACAACTGCATGTCGCTGGAGATGCTCGAGCTGCCGCACGACGTCACCGGGCTCGCCCTCAACCTCGAGCAGGACAACGTCGGGGTGGTCCTGTTCGGCGAGTGGGACAAGGTGGTGGAGGGCGACACGGTCAAGCGCACCGGTCGCCTGCTCGAGATCCCGGTCGGCGACCAGCTGCTCGGCCGCCTCGTCGATCCGCTCGGACGCCCGCTCGACGACAAGGGCGACGATCAACACGACCGAGACCCGGCCGGCCGAGTTCAAGGCGCCGGGTGTCGTCCAGCGCCAGCCCGTGAACACGCCTGTTCAGACGGGGCTCAAGGCGATCGACGGCATGATCCCGATCGGCCGCGGCCAGCGCGAGCTGATCATCGGCGACCGCCAGACCGGCAAGACCGCGATCGCGCTCGACACGATCATCAACAACCGCGACAAGGACCTGGTCTGCATCTACGTCGCGATCGGCCAGCGGATGTCGACCGTGGTCCAGGTCGTCGAGCTGCTCGACGAGCACGGGGCGCTGGACAACACGATCATCGTCGCGGCGCCCGCCGACGAGGCGGCGCCAATCAAGTACATGGCCCCCTACGCGGGCTGCGCGATGGGCGAGCACTTCCTCTACAACGGCCGCGACGCGCTTTGCATCTACGACGACCTCACCAAGCACGCGTTCGCCTACCGGCAGATGTCGCTGCTACTGCGGCGCCCGCCGGGGCGCGAGGCGTACCCGGGCGATGTCTTCTACCTGCACTCCCGGCTGCTGGAGCGCGCAGTGCGCCTCAACGACGATCTCGGAGGCGGCTCGCTGACCGCGCTGCCGATCATCGAGACGCAGGCGAACGACGTCTCCGCCTACATCCCCACCAACGTGATCTCGATCACCGACGGCCAGATCTTCCTCGAGTCGGACCTCTTCTACTCGGGGGTGCGACCTGCGATCAACGTCGGAATCTCGGTTTCGCGGGTGGGAGGCAACGCGCAGACGAAGGCGATGAAAAAGGTCGCCGGCAAGCTGCGCCTCGACCTCTCCCAGTACCGTGACCTGGAGGCGTTCGCGCAGTTCGGCTCCGAGCTGGATCCCGAAACGCAGAAGCAGCTCGCGCGCGGGCAGCGGTTGGTCGAGATGTTGAACCAGAACGAGCGCAGCCCGCTCTCGGTCGCCGAACAGGTGGCCTCGATCCACGCCGGCACCGCCGGCTACCTCGACCGGATCAAGACGGAGCGGGTGCCGGCGTTCCTGGACAACCTCCTCGGCCGCCTGAAGTCGGAGAACAAGGACCTGATGCAGAGCATCAGCGACTCCGGGGAGCTCTCGGACTCGGACGAGCAGGCCCTGGACGACGCGATCGCCGAGGCGATCGACGACTTCGGCCCCGACTTCGACGCCGAGGGACAGCCGCTCGAGGAGGGCGAGTCGGATCGGGTCCGCTCTGAGGAGGAGCACGCGAAGCCGGGGCGAACCGCCGAGGGGAGCGACGGGGACGCCGAGGAGCCGGCCGAGCAGGAGCCGGAGGAGGTCCGGGCATAGCCACCCAGAAGGAAGTCAAGAACCGGATCTCGTCCGTCAAGAACATCCACAAGATCACGCGGGCGATGGAGATGGTGGCCGCCGCGCGTCTGCGCCGTGCCGAGCAGCGGATCGCGGCGATGCGCCCGTACGCGCAGGCGATCCGCAAGATGACGCGCCAGGTCGCGGAGGCGTCGAGCGGCGAGATCGGGCACGTGAAGCTGCTCCAGGAGCGCGAGCAGACGCGGGCGGTCGGGGTCGCGCTGATCACCGGCGACCGCGGCCTCGCCGGCTCGTTCAACACCAACATCGTGCGCGAGGGGGTGCGGCTGCGTCGCGAGTTCGAAGGCCAGGGCGCCGAGGTGCGCTTTGCGGTCGTCGGCCGGCGCGGCAACTCCACGATGAGCTTCCGCGGCGAGAACGTGGTCAACTCCTACGTCGGCTTCACCGACCGGCCAGCGTTCTCCAACGCGCGGGAGATCTCCCGCGACCTGACCACCGCCTACGCCGACGAGGAGCTCGACCGCGTCGAGCTGGTCTACAACCGCTACGTCTCGCCGCTGACCCAATACGTGCGCCGCCAGACCCTGCTGCCGCTGCAGCAGGCGGAGGTCTTCGGCGAGGGCCTGCCCGAGCCCGAGGAGCCGGCCGACCCGGAGCTTGCCGAAGCGCACGAGCGCGCCTACTGGGACTACGAGCCCGAGCCCGAGGAGCTGCTCCCGAAGCTGTTCGAGGAGTACGTCGACCTCTCGGTCTTCCGGGCGCTGCTGGAGTCGGCGGCGTCAGAGCACGGGGCGCGGATGACCGCGATGCGCAGCGCGGCGGAGAACGCGCAGGACATGATCGCCGACCTGACCCTGGAGATGAACCGGGTCCGTCAGGCGGAGATCACGCAGGAGATCCTTGAAGTCGTCTCCGGCGCGGAAGCGCTCGGTTAAAGGAGAGATCAGTGGCTGAGAGCAACGGGAAACGTTCGACTAGCAAAACGTCGGCACGATCGAACAGGTGACCGGGGTGGTGGTCGACGTGCTCTTCCCCGACGAGCTGCCCGAGATCTACTCCGCGCTCACCATCGATCTCTCGCGCGGCGACGACAAGGACTCGACGGTGTTGGTCTGCGAGGTCCAGCAGCATCTCGGCGACGACCGCGTACGCGCCGTGGCCATGGACGCCACCGACGGCCTGCGCCGTGGCCAGCAGGTGGTCGACACCGGCGGGCCGATCACGGTCCCCGTGGGTGACGAAACCCTCGGCCGGATCTTCAACCTGCTGGGTGAGGTGATCGATCAGGGCGACGAGGTCAAGGCGGAAACACGGTGGCCGATCCATCGCCCGGCGCCCGAGGTCGAGGACCTGACCCCGACCCAGGAGATTCTCGAGACCGGGATCAAGGTCGTCGACCTGCTCGCTCCGTACGCCAAGGGCGGCAAGGTCGGCCTGTTCGGCGGCGCCGGCGTCGGCAAGACGGTGCTGATCCAGGAGCTGATCCGCAACATCGCCGAGGAGCATGAGGGGCGCTCGGCGTTCTGCGGCGTCGGCGAGCGCTCCCGCGAGGGCAACGACCTCTGGCTGGAGATGAAGGAGTCCGGCGTGCTCGACCGGACGATGCTCGTCTTCGGGCAGATGAACGAGCCTCCGGGCGCGAGGCTTCGCGTCGCCCTCTCCGGGCTGACGATGGCCGAGTACTTCCGCGAGCAAGGCGGGCAGGACGTGCTGCTGTTCATCGACAACATCTTCCGCTTCGTCCAGGCGGGCTCCGAGGTCTCGGCGCTGCTCGGGCGGATGCCGTCGGCGGTCGGTTACCAGCCCACCCTGGAAACCGAGATGGGCGAGCTACAGGAGCGGATCACCTCGACGAAGCAGGGGTCGGTGACTTCGATCCAGGCGATCTACGTCCCCGCGGACGACCTGACCGATCCGGCTCCGGCCTCGGTGTTCGCGCACCTGAACGCCACAACGACGCTGTCGCGCGCAATCTCGGAGAAAGGGATCTACCCGGCGGTCGACCCGCTCGACTCGACCTCGACGATCCTCAAGCCGGACATCGTCGGCGAGGAGCACTACGCGACCGCGACCGACGTCCAGGAGGTGCTCCAGCGCTATAAGGAGCTGCAGGACATCATCGCCATCCTGGGCATCGACGAGCTCTCCGACGAGGACAAGGTGGCGGTCAATCGGGCGCGCAAGATCGAGCGCTTCCTCTCGCAGCCGTTCTTCGTCGCCTCGCAGTTCACCGGCCGCGACGGCGAGTACGTGCCCGTCGGCGACACCGTGCGCAGCTTCCGCGAGATCCTCGACGGCAAGTACGACGACCTGCCGGAAAGCGCCTTCTATATGAAGGGCCCGATCGAGCAGGTCAGCGGCACCGAGGAGAAGGCGGAGCGAGACGAGGGGGTCGAGCGGGTTGCGGCCGAGGCGCGGGCCGAGGAGGAGGAGCGTGAGAAGGAGGAGGCCCCGGCGTAGTGGCTGACGGCCACGACAAGCTCGAGGCGCAGGTGCTGACGCCCGAGGGCGAGGTGTTCAACGGCGAGCTCGTGCAGCTCTCGACCCGGACGGCCGTGGGGGAGGTGGGGATCCTCGCCCGGCACATCCCGATGGTCGCCCGCCTGGTGCCGGCCGAGCTGCGGCTCCACGTCTCCGAGTCGGAGATCGCGGCGATACGCCCAGGGCGAGGGCTGGCTGGAGGTGTTCGCCAACCGCGCCCGGGTGCTGATCGCCGAGGCGATCCCGCCCGACCAGCTCGACGCCCGCGAGCTGCGCGAGCGCCTCGACGATGCGCAGCGGCGAGTCGAGGAGGCCGAGGAGGGATCCGCCACGCACGAGCGCGCCCAGCGCGAGCAGAGCCGGCTCGAGGCGTTCCTGGAGATAGCCGAGAACAGGTAGGCGGTAAGGCAAGCGGATCGCGGAGGCACCGGGCCTGACGCGAACTGCATACTGCGCACGTGATGGAAGAGCGGACGCTGACCGAAGAGCTGATCGGCTACGACACCTCCAACCCGGAGGGCATCAAGCTGTGCGCGGGGTTCGTCAAGGGCTGGCTGGAGTCGCGCGACATCGTCGCGCGCCAGATCGGGGTTCGCGACCTGCCGGTGACGATCGCGGAGGTGGGGCCGCAGGACGCCTCGGAGGACCGTGTTGCTCCACGGCCATCTGGACGTCGTCCCGGGGCGGCCGGAGCAGTTCACCCCGCGGCAGGAGGGAGAGCGCCTGCACGGCCGCGGCGCCTACGACATGAAGGGGGCGCTCGCCTGCCTGCTGCTGGCGCTGGCCGACCTGCGCGAGCAGGAGCAGGTGCGGGTGCGGCTGGGGATCGTTCCCGACGAGGAGTCCGAGGAGGAGACGGAGCGAGGGGGCGACCGCCTGGTCGAGGCAGGCTTCGTCGGGCGACTTTGCGATCACCGGCGAGCCCACCGACATGCAGGTCGGGATTGCCGCCAAGGGCGTGCTCGCGATGCGGATCGAGGTGCTGGGACACGCGGCCCACGGGGCCACCCCATGGCTGGGCGAGAACGCCATTCTGCGTGCCTACGAGGTGTTCCGTGAACTCGAGTCGCTACCGTTTGCGAGCCGGAGCTCGGAGCTCTTCGACCGACCGTCGATAAACCTCGGCCGCATCCTCGGCGGCGACGCCCTGAACAAGGTCCCCGACACCTGTTTCATAGACGTGGACGTGCGCTATCTGCCTGAGCAGGACCCGGACGACATCCTCGCGGAGGTTCGCGAGCTGTCTCGCGCCCAGGTGGTCTCGACCTTCTCGCGCCCGCCGGTCCTGGTCGACCCCGACCTCCCCTACGTGCGGGCCCTCCGTGCCTCGGCGGCTCCGCACAGCGACGGCCAGGCTAAGGGGGTCGTCGGCCGCGACGGGGCCTCCGACGTGGTCTCGTTCCTGCGCGTGGGCATCCCTGCGGTCGAGTTCGGGCCCCTCGGCGGCGGCCACCACGGCCCCGACGAATGGGTGTCGATCCCCTCGCTGGCCGGCTACCGGCAGGCGATCGTGGACTTCGTCACCGGCCTTGCAGGCGCGCTCGCCGGCCAGGATCGACGACGCTCCCGAAGAGGACCACGGTTGAGCGATCCCGGTCAGGACAAGCCCACGCTCGCCGCCGCCGGCGACCTGGGCGGGCCGCGAGCGGAGCCCGGGCGACGAGCCGCCCGTCCCCGACGAGGAGCACGGGGACGGTCCGACATCCGGTGCCGACGCCGACGCCCGCGACGCCGGAGGAAACGCCCGAAGCCGAAGAGCTGGAGGAAGAGCCCGACGCTGACGAGCTGGACGCAGGAGGAGCTGGCCGAGGAGCTGGGCCAGGGCGACGGGCCGGACCCGCGCGCCGGAACAGGCCACGGTCGAGGCGGACACGCCGGTCCTGGCCGATCGCGAGGCGGCGCGCGAGGCCGCGCTCGCGGGGCTGCGTGCGCGCACGGCCGAGCACGCGGCCAAGCACCGGCAGAGTCCGCCACCCGCCGCAGGAAGCCCCTCCGACCCGCCCAGGAGGAGGCGCCCGCCGGGGAGGCCCCTCCACCCGCCGGCCCCGACCTGGAGGAGCGGCCGCCGGAGCGCGGCTTGTGGCCGCGCTTCCTCGCCGGGTCGCTTCTGATCATCGTCGCGATGACCACCGCGACCGCGGTCAGCCTGCTCGTCTACCTGAAGGGCATCGCGCGAGGGCTCGGCGGACTGCCGTCCGTTCAAAGCCAGCTCGAGGTCGCCGACCCGGGCAATCCGCAGACGATCCTCATCCTCGGCTCGGACCAGCGCCCGACGGACGAGTCCGCCCGCTCGGACACCACGATCCTGCTCCGGGTGGCGTCGGACCAGATCACGGTGATGTCGATACCCGCGCGACCTGAAGGTGAACATCCCCGGCCACGGGATCGACAGGTTCAACGCCGCCTACTCGTACGGGGGGCCGAAGCTGGCCCTGACGGTCGTCAAGCAGCTCACCGGCCTGGACAACATCAACCACGTCGTCAACGTCGACTTCAACGGCTTCGCCGAGGCCGTCAACGCGATCGACTGCGTGTACGTCGACGTCGACCATCACTACTACCACTCGAACGTCGGCCTGGCAGCCTCCGAGCAGTACGCCGAAATCGACGTCGAGGCCGGCTACCAGCGGATGTGCGGCTACAACGCGCTCCAATACGTCCGCTATCGCCACGAGGACAACGACCTGGTGCGGGCGGCGCGCCAGCAGGAGTTCCTGCGGGAGACACGCCAGCAGCTGCCGGCCGAGAAGATCGTCAAGGACCGGAACGAGCTGATCGACATCCTGAAGAAGTACGTGACCTCGGACATCGAGGACGAGACCGACCTGGTCAGCCTTGGACGGCTGTTCATCGGCGCCAACGGCGCCCCGGTGGTCCAGATCCACTTCCCCGCCAACCTGGGTGGGCCGAGCGCGTCCTACGTCACCGCCTCCGAGTCGGCGATCCAGGACGCCGTGAAGCGGTTCGAGGGGGAGTCCGAGCCGCCCCCGGTCGAGGAGGAACCCGCGGGCGGCGGCTCGAAGGAGAAGCCTCCGAAGAAGCAGGACGACAAGCCGCGTGCCGGCGCCTCCTCCGCTGGTCGACTCGTCGGCGACGGGAGAGCAGCTCGCGGCGAGTCTGGCGGGCGAGAAGACGAAGAGCGGCAGGCCGATGCTCGGCTTCCCGATCCTCTACCCCACCAAGCTGGCGCCAGACTCCAGCCTGACAGACGACTCCCGCGCCTTCCCGATCGACGGTCCCGGCAACGACAAATATCGCGGCTACAAGTTCGTGGCGGAGCTGCCAACTGAGGGCTACACCGCCTACTACGGCTTGTCAGGCACGGACTGGGAGGATCCACCGATCCTCGAGAACCCGAGTGAGACACGGACGATCGACGGGCGCGAGTACAAGCTGTCCTGGGACGGGGGCCGCCTGCGGTTCGTGGGCTGGAAGACCGAAAAGGGCTCCTACTGGGTCGACAACACGCTGCTCAGCGTGCTCACCCCCGGGCAGATGTTCGGCATCGCCGAGTCGATCCGCAAATACACGGGCTAAAGGCGTTCCACCCGCGCAGCCGAGATCATTGTTGAAGCTGAGATGAGCGAACAGCAATCCATCGGCGTGATCGGAGTCGGCTGGGTGGGCCTTGTGACCGCCGCCTGCTTCGCCGAGCTCGGCCACAGCGTGATCGCCGTCGACATCGATGCGGCGAAGGTCGACGCCCTGAGCCGGGGCGAGGTGCCGATCCACGAGCCGGGTATCGAAGAGCTCCTGGAGCGCAATCGCGAGCGCCTCCGGTTCACCGCGGAGATGGCGGAGGCGCTGGAGGGGGCCCGTCTTCTGTTCTGCTGCGTGGACACGCCCCCGACCTACTCCGGCGACGCCGATCTGTCCCGGGTTCAGGCGGTCCTTTCACAGTTCCGCGGAGACGGCGATCACGCGCTGGTGATGAAGAGCACGGTGCCGGCCGGCACCGGCAGGGCGATACGTCGCGATGCTCCGCAGCTGGCCTACGTCTCCTGCCCGGAATTCCTCAAGGAGGGCTCGGCCGTCGACGACTTTTTGCATCCGGACCGGGTCGTGATCGGCGCCGACGGGGGAGACGCGTGGGCTGCCGACGGCGTGGAGGAGATCTACCGGCCACTAGGGGGCGAGCTGGTGCGCACGGACGTCGCCTCCGCCGAGATGATCAAGCTGGCGTCCAACGCGTTCCTCGCCACCAAGATCTCCTTCGTCAACGAGATCGCCAACGTCTGCGAGGAGGTAGGCGCCGACGTCAGCGAGGTCGCGCGCGGCATGGGCCTCGACCAGCGGATCGGCGCCAGCTTCCTTCGGGCCGGGATCGGTTACGGCGGCTCCTGCTTCCCCAAAGACGTCAGCGCGCTGAAGCAGCTCGCAGGGAACACCGGCTACCACTTCCAGCTCCTGACCGCGGTGATCGAGGTCAACGAGCTGCAGAAGCGACGCGTGATGAAGAAGCTCGAGAAGCACCTGGGCTCGCTGGTCGGCAAGAAGGTCGCGCTCCTCGGGCTCGCGTTCAAACCGGACACCGACGACATGCGGGAGGCGACCAGCCTGGTGCTCGCGGCGCGGCTTCACGGCGAGGGCGCCAGCGTGAGTGGTTACGACCCCGTGGCCGAGCGCCCGGCCGTCGAGCTTCTGCCCAGCGTCGAGTTCTGCGACTCCCCGGAGCAGGCTCTCGAGGGCGCCGACGCGGCGATCCTGGTCACCGAGTGGTCCGAGTTCGCCGACCTGGACTGGGCCTCGCTCGCAAAGCGGATGGCCAACCCGCTGCTGATCGACGGGCGCAACTTCCTGGATCCCGCGAAGCTGCGCGCCGCCGGCTTCACCTACGAGGGGATCGGGCGGCCGAACGGGGGTGGCGAGCCGCCCACCGACGCGGAAAAGAACGACGACGGCGCGAGATCGCCGCGGCGCTGATGCAGGCCCTGGTCCTGGTGGGCGGCGAGGGCACGCGGATGCGCCCCCTTACCCTCACCCGCCCCAAGCCCGCGTTGCCCCTGGTCGACCGTCCGTTCATCCGCTACATCGTTGACTGGCTCGCCCTGCATGGGGTCTCGGACGTGGTGATGGCGTGCGGATTTGGCGCCGCGCCGCTGCGCGAGGTGCTGGGCGAAGGCGAGCGCCAGGGGCCCCGCATCCGCTACATCGAGGAACCGCAGCCGCTGGGCACCGCCGGGCCGCTGCGTCTCGCCGCCGATGAGGGGTTGCTGGAGGACCGCTTCCTGGTGCTGAACGGCGATCTGCTGAGCGACCTCGATCTGGGCGCGCTGATTCGCGGGCACGCCGAGCGCGGGGCGGTGGCCACCCTGGCGCTTTCCGCGGTCGAGGATCCGACCACGTACGGCCTGGTTCGCCGGGTGGGAGGGCCGCCCGCCCCTGGCGCTCGCGCCTCGAGCTCCGAGGGAGAGGTGCTCGAGTTCCTCGAGAAGCCGGACCCCGGCCAGATCGACACAGACGAGGTCAACGCCGGCGCCTACGTGCTCGAGCGCAGCGTGATCGAGTCGATCCCCCCCGGCAAGATGGTCTCGATCGAGCGCGAGGTCTTCCCGCGCCTGGTTGGCCAGGGGCTGTACGGTCACAGGCTGGAGGGCTATTGGATGGACATCGGCACCCCGGAGCGCTACCTCCAGGCAAGCTGGGACATACTCGAGGGCCGCGTTCGGACAGCCGCCGGAGCGCGCCTGGACGAAGCCGGACTGCTGGTCGAGGACGGAGCTCGCGTCGATCCCGGCGCCAGCGTCAACCCGCCGGCGCTGCTCGAGGCTGAGGTGGCGGTCGGGGCCGGTGCGGCGGTCGGGGGCCGCGCCGTGATCGGCCACCGCTCCGAGATCGGCGAGCGGGCGACTGTGTCCAACTCCGTGGTCCTGAGCGATTGCAGGATCGGCTCGCGAGCAAGCGTCCATGAGGCAATCCTGGCGCCCGGCGTGGAGGTCGGCGAGGCAGCGCGGATCGACGCCGGCGCAGTGATCGGCGAGGGGGCACGGGTCGAGGCTGGGGTCGCGATCTCCGACGGCGGGCGTCTGGGCCCGGGCGAGGTCGCGTCGTGAGCGACGCTCTGGCAGAGGTGCGGGCGACGGATCGCTCCAATCAGCTCGACGACATCCTCGCCCTGCCTGAGCACCTCTCGGATGCGCTGTGGCGGGTCGAGTCGGCCAGGCTCGAGCCATTCGATGCGGTGGGAGGCCTGGTGGTCTGTGGCATGGGCGGGTCGGCGATCGGCGGCGACCTGGCGGCCGTCGCGTTCGGAAGCCGCCTCAGCCGGCCGCTCGACACCGCGCGCAGCTACGAGCTGCCTTCCTCCATGCTCCCCGACCGCGCCGTCCTCTGCTCGAGCTACTCGGGGGACACCGAGGAGACGATCGCCTGCTACGAGGCGGCCGAGGCATTGGGCGCCCGGCGAATCGTCGCCACCACCGGTGGAGAGCTCGCCGCCGCCGCCCGGCGTGACGGGGTGCCGGTGATCGGGCTGCCGGCGGGCCTCCAGCCCCGCGCCGCGGTCGGCTACCTGTTCACGGTCGCAGCCGAGGTCGCTGCCCTCGTTGGAGCCGCGCCCGGAATCCGGACCGAGATCGACAGCTCCGCGGCCCACCTGCCGGAGGCCGGCGACGCGCTCGCCAAGCTCGCCGCCGAGCTCGCCGAGCGCCTCGAGGGGTCGATTCCCGTCATCTACGGCGCGGACCTGACGGTGCCCGTCGCGGTTCGCTGGAAGACCCAGATCAACGAGAACGCCAAGCTGCCCGCGTTCACGGCCGAGCTGCCCGAAGCCGACCACAACGAGGTCGCTGGCTGGGGGGGCGCGGGCGAGACGGGTCGCCTCAGCGCCGTGTTCCTCGAGGACCGAGATCAGCACCCCCGTGTCAGGCAGCGCTTCGAGCTGACCGCGAAGCTGGTCGAGAGCGACGCCACTGCCGTCGCCCGGCTGGAGACCGAGGGCGAGAGCCGCACCGAGCGCCTGCTGTGGGGGGTGATGCTCGGCGACCTCATGTCCCTCCATCTCGCTGCGCGGCGGGGGGTCGATCCGTCCCCGGTCGAGGCGATACGAGCGCCTCAAGGACGAGCTCGGCCGGCCGGAGTAGTCCGCGGCCGGCGGTCGGCTAGCCTCGGCGCATGGACGGCACGCCAGCGCTCCAGACGCAGGACCTGACCAAGGTCTACGGGGAGGGGGAGACCGCTGTCCATGCCCTCGACGGCGTCAGCCTCGAAATCGAACGCGGACAGATGGCCGCGATCATGGGCCCCTCCGGATCGGGGAAGAGCACCCTCCTGCATCTGCTGGGCGCACTCGACACCGCCAGCTCGGGGCAGATCCTGCTGGCCGGCCAGCGCTACGACGGCCTCGGCGACGGCGAGCTGACCAGGCTGCGCCGGGAGAAGATCGGCTTCGTCTTCCAGTTCTTCAACCTGCTGCCCTCGCTGACCGCCGAGGAGAACGTGCTTCTGCCCGCCTTGATCGCGGGTCGCCGCGACGAGGCGACGCGCCGCCGGACGAAGGAGCTCCTCGCCCGCGTCGGCCTGGCGGAGAGGGCCAGCCACCTGCCGGGCGAGCTCTCCGGTGGGGAGCAGCAGCGCGTCTCGATCGCGCGGGCGCTGCTCACGGAGCCCGAGATCGTGCTCGCCGACGAGCCCACCGGCAACCTGGACACGCGGTCGAGCGGCGACGTGCTGCGGCTGCTGCGGGAGCTGAACGAAAGCGAGGGGCAGACGCTGGTCATCGTCAGCCATGACCCGGCCGCCGCGGCGACCGCCACGCGGGTCGTCTTCCTGCGCGACGGGCGACTCGCCGGCGAGGTGGCGGGAGGCTCGACGGAGCGCGTGGCGAGCGCCTTGACCGAGCTGGATTCCCGCGCGTCTTGATGCGTTCCTTCGGCTCGCTCGCGTTACGACAGGTGCGCGCGAGGCGACTGCGCGCGCTGCTGACCACCGCCGGAATCGTGCTGGGCGTGGCGATGATCCTCGGCGTCCTGCTGCTCACGGTCACCATTCACCGCACCTTCAACGACCTCTTCGACTCGGTCTACGGGCGGACCGACCTGGTGGTCTCCGGCGTCGGCGGCGACGCCGTCCGCCATTCGACGCTCGGCGAGGTCAGGAGCACGCCCGACGTCGACCAGGCCGAGGGGGTCGTATTCGGAATCTTCACCCTCGTCGATCGCTCCGGCGCGGCCTCGACCGACGCGGCCCAGCAGCTCAATGTCGCGGGCGAGAGTGTCAGGGCCGCCGAGCTCGCCGATGCCCGCACGGTTGCGGGGCGCAGACCCCGACACGGGCTCGAGATCGACCTCCAGCAAAGCTGGGCCGACGCCAACGGAATCGAGCTCGGCGACCGCGTACCGCTCGCGACCCCCGTCGGCGTTAGGCGACTGCGTGTGGTGGGCCTGTTTCAGTTCTCGAGCGGCCTCGACTTCGGTGGCCAGGGCTTCGCCACGATGCCGGTCGTCCCGGCGCGCAGGGTGATGGACAGGCCACGCGTCTGGGACGAGGTCGACCTCGTGGTCGCCGGCGGCGAGGAAACGATCTCTCGCGTTCAGGCGGCCCTGCGTCGCAGCCTTCCGGCGGGAGTCAAGGTCGAGACACCGGACGAAAAGAGCGCCGACGTGGAGTCGCAGCTCCAAGGCTTCAACGCGATCCTCTACTTCTTCGCCGCGATGGCCCTGTTCGTCGGCGGCTTTCTGATCTTCAACTCCTTCAACATGACCGTCTTCCAGCGGACGCGGGAGATCGGCATGCTGCGCACCCTGGGGGCCGGACGCTGGAGGATCACCGGCTCGGTGCTTCGCGAGGCTGCCCTGCTGGGCGTCCTGGGCGCCGCGATCGGCCTCGGCCTCGGCGTCGCTCTGGCCCTCGGCCTGATCGAGTTGATGCGAGCGCTCGACTTTCCGGTCGGGCAGCTCTCCTTCTCGGCCTTCGCCCCGGTCGCCGCCGTGGCGACCGGACTGATCACGGCGATCCTCGGTGCCCTTTACCCGGCTCGGCGGGCCGGCCGCACCTCGCCGATCAGGGCCGTGCTCGGGACCGAGGGGCTTCGGGCCAGGCTGAGGCCGCGACGTGCCGTTGCGGGGGCGGCCCTGATCCCGCTCGGGCTGGCGGGCGCCTTCTGGCTCGGCGCCGCCGACGAGACCACGACGATCGTCGCGGCGGCCGGGATGCTGGGGACCCTGGCGATCTTCTTCGGCATCGCGATGGTCGCCCCGTTCGTGATCCGCCCGCTGGTGAGGGCGCTGTCGTGGCCGTTCCGCCTGCTGTTCCCAGTCGAGGGCCGCCTGGCCGCCGACGCGGCCCGCTCCGACCCGGGGCGGACGGCGGCCACCGCCACCGCGTTGATGATCGGCCTCGCCCTCGTCGTGGCGGTGAACAGCCTCGGCTCCAGCTTCCTGAACACGATCTCCGACGAGTTCGATCGCAGCTTCGCCCGCGACCTGACCGTTCAGCCGCACGGGTTCGCGCCCGGGGAGGGACCGCAGCAGACGATCGCCAAGGGCCTGCGTGACCGCCTCGCCCGCATCCCCCAGGCGAAGGTGGTGGCCCGGGAGCGCTTCCTCTATACAACCGACCTCCCCGGCTCGCCGAAGGGGAAGGGCTCCGACGGCCTGCTGCTCGGATTCGCCCCCAAGCAGTACGAGCAGGTGGATACGACCGACATCGAGGGCGCGTCACGGGCGCAGACGTTCAAGCGCATGGAGCGCGGCTGGGTGACGATTGGCAAAGGATGGGCGGACGAGACCGGGCTCGGAGTCGGCGACCCGATCACCCTCCGAGGGCCCTCGGGAACGCGCCGGACACGCGTGGCCGGGGTGGTGGAGACGGTGGTGTTCGGCGGCCAGACGGTGAGCATGTCCCTGGCCACGATGCGCAGCGTTTACGGGGTGACCGCGGACTCCGAGCTCGCCCTGAAGGCGACCTCCGCCGCCGCCCGTCCGACCTTGCGTCGCCAGGTGGAGCGCATCGTCACTCACGACTATCCGAACCTGGCCGTGCTCTCGAACGAGGAGCTGAAGTCGAAGGTCGAGGACCGGGTGAACCAGCAGTTCGGGATCTTCTACGCGATCGTCGGCGTGGCGATCTTCGCCAGCCTGTTCGGGATCGTCAACACGCTGACCATGTCGGTGATCGAGCGCACCCGCGAGATCGGGGTCCTGCGGGCGCTCGGCGCCTCTCGCTGGCAGGTGCGCCGCTCGATCGCCGACGAGAGCCTGGTAATCGGCCTGATCGGCGCCCTGCTGGGGATCGCCGTCGGCACCGGACTCGGCTACGCGCTGCTGGAGGGCCTGTCCTCCGGCATCCCGGGGGTGGAGTACCGCCCACCGCTGGCGACCATGTTCTATGTCGGCATCGCCGGCATCGTGCTGGGCCTGATCGCCTCGATCCTCCCCGCCCGCCGCGCCGCGCGCCTCGACGTTATCCGCGCGATCAGCTACGAGTAAGTCAAGTAGGGCAACCCCCATTGCCCCAGCCCAGAGGACCCTTGTCCAGGACGAGTTGGGACTTATGAACCTATGTGAATCACAAACCCCAACTCGCCGAACGCTACTCCTCGGCGGGGCGCTGGCGGGCGCGCTTGCGCTCGCCCCTGCGCCGCTTCTCTTCGAGTCTCCTTTTCCTCGCCGCCTTTGTCGGCCTGGTCGACCGCCGCTTGCGAGGTACCGCGAGTCCCGCGGCCAGCTTGTCGCGCAACCGCTCCAGCGCCAGCTCGCGGTTTCGCGCCTGCCCCCGGGCGTCCTGGGCGACCGCGGTGACCTGCTTGCCGTGGCGGGCGCTGAGGCGGCGCTTCTGCTCGTCCGTGAGTGCCGTCGAGGCGGCGATCTCGAACACCGCCTCGACCCGCGAGGCGGTCACGTTGGCGTGCTGGCCTCCTGGCCCGGAGGAGCGGCTGGTGCGGATCTCGACCTCCGAGAGGGGAACGGCAACCTCGGCGTTGACCGGCATCGGATCGTCCACGCACCCACGGTATCCCGCCGAAGCCGCTGTCGTGCCCGTATCCTTCCCACCTCATCCCGACGGAAGGACTGGTTTGGCAACCACCGAGAAGAGTTACGACATCGCGGACATCGGCCTCGCGGAGGAGGGGCAGCGACGGATCGAATGGGCAGACCGGCAGATGCCTGTGCTGGGAACGATCCGGGAGCGCTTCGAGAAGGAGCGGCCGCTGGACGGGATCACGTTGGGGTGCTGTCTACACGTGACCACGGAGACCGCCAACCTTGTCCGCACCCTGCTGGCCGGCGGCGCCGAGGTCGCCCTGTGCGCGTCCAACCCGCTTTCGACCCAGGACGACGTGGCCGCGGCGTTGGTCGACCGGCACGGCGCCGAGGTCTACGCGATCAACGGCGAGGACAACGACACCTACTACCGGCACATCCACACCGTGGTCGATCGCGGTCCCCAGATCACGATGGACGACGGTGCCGACGTGGTCGGCGTGCTGCACGGCGAGCGGTCCGATCAGCTCTCCAGCGTGCTCGGTGGCACGGAGGAGACCACTACCGGAGTCATCCGCCTCGAGGCGCTCGAGCGCCAGGGCAAGCTGGGCTATCCGATCATCGCCGTCAATGACGCCAAGACCAAGCACTTCTTCGACAACCGCTACGGCACCGGTCAGTCGACCCTCGACGGAGTGATCAGGGCCACCAACGTCCTGATCGCGGGCCTGCGCGTGGTCGTGATCGGCTACGGCTGGTGCGGGCGCGGGGTGGCCATGCGCGCGAAGGGCCACGGGGCTCATGTGATCGTCTGCGAGGTCGACCCGCTGCGTGCCCTGGAAGCGCTGATGGACGGCTTCGAGGTGATGCCCGGGGTCGAGGCGGCGAGGGTGGGTGACGTGTTCATCTCCGTGACCGGCAACCGCGACGCGATCGCCGGCGAGATGTTCGAAGTAATGAAGTCGGGCGCGATCGTCTGCAACTCGGGCCACTTCGACGTCGAGGTCAATAAGGAGAACCTGGACGCGATCACCGTCGAGAAGTTCCAGACGCGCCCCTTCGTGGAGGGCTATCGCACAAAGGATGGGCGGGAGATCTTCCTGCTCGCGGAGGGGCGGCTGGTCAACCTGGCGGCCGCCGAGGGCCATCCCGCTGCGGTGATGGACATGAGCTTCGCCAACCAGGCGCTCGCCGCCGAGCACGTGGTGCGAGACCACTCCTATCTCGAGAAGCGGGTCTATCCCGTGCCCGAGGAGATCGACCGCGAGATCGCCCGCCTGAAGCTGGCCTCGCGCGGGGTGGAGATCGACCAGCTCACGGACGCGCAGCAGAAGTACCTCGCCTCCTGGGATCAGGGCACGTAAGCGCGAACCTGCCGGCTTGATCTGATGCGGGCGATGGTGATGGCGGCGGGCCTGGGGACCCGTCTGCGTCCGCTTACCTACGAGATCCCCAAGCCCCTGGTGCCTGTCGCGAACCGCCCGGTGATGGAGCACATCCTCCTGCTCCTGCGCAGGCACGGCTTCGGCCCTCTGATCGCCAACCTGCATTGGTTCGGTGAGGCGATCCGCGATCGCTTCGGCGACGGGTCGGGCCTCGGACTCGACCTCGCCTACAGCCACGAGGAGGAGCTGCTCGGCACCGCTGGGGGCGTCCGCAACGTCGCCGAGTTCTTCGGGGACGAGCCCTTCCTGGTGATGGCCGCCGACGCGCTCACCGACATCGACCTCGCCGCCCTGCGCGCCGCCCACGAGGCCAACGACGGCATCGCCACCCTGGCCGTGGCCCGGGTCGCCGACGTGAGCGAGTTCGGAGTGGTGATCACGGACTCCGCCGGCCGGATCCAGGGCTTCCAGGAGAAGCCCGACCGGGCCGAGGCGCTCTCCGACCTGGCGAGCTGCATGATCTACGTCCTCGAGCGGGAGATCTTCGACTACTTTCCCGCCAAGCCTGTGGTCGACTTCGCCCGCGAGGTGTTCCCTGCCCTGCTCGAAAACGACGTCCCCTTCTACGTCCACAGGATCGACGCCTACTGGAACGACGTCGGCTCGCTGCCGGAGTACCTGGGGGGAAACCTGGACGCCGTCCAGGGCACGGTGCAGGTCGAGCTGGCCGGCGAGTTGCTGGAGCCCTGGGGCGGGGACGAGGCCCTCGAGCGAGGCGATCCAGGCGTCTGCAGCCCGGTGCTGGCAGCAGAAGGGCTCGAGGTCGGCCCTGGAGCGCGGCTGGACGGCCCGCTCGTGATCGGCGCCGGGTGCAAGGTCGGCGCCGGGGCGCGAGTCAAGGAGTCTGTCCTCCTGCCCGGGGCGGAGGTGCCGCCGGGCGCCCTGGTGGCAAGCGCCATCTACGGTCGCGAAACCGCCCGTTCTAACCTGGAGGCATGACCGATGAGGCGACCAAGGTCGAGCTCCTGTGGTGGCAGGGGTGCCCCTCGTGGGAGCGTGCGCTTGCCATCCTGCGTGAGGAGATGAGCGCGGTGGGGCTCGACCCCGCCTCGGTCGAGGTGCGCGAGGTTCGCACCGACGAGGACGCCGGCCGCGAGGGCTTCGTGGGATCGCCGACCATCCGGGTCGCCGGGCGGGACGTGCAGTCGCCCGACGGCGAGCCTGCCGGGCTGACCTGCCGCGTGTACCGACTTCGCGACGGGAGGATCTCGCCGCTGCCCGACCGTGCGGACCTGCACGAGACGCTCAAGAAGGCGATCGAAGGAGGTGGTCAGTGATGGCTCAAGCGACCGCGACCAAGGTGGGAGAGCCCGCACCCGCGCTGCAGCTGCCCGACACGGAGGGCGACACCCACACGTTGCCGGCCCCCGGCGAAGCCCCGGCTACCGTGGTCTTGTGGACCTGCAACCACTGCCCCTACGCGCTCGCCTGGCACGAGAGGCTCATCCAGGTCGCTCGAGACTACGCTCCACGCGGGGTCCGCTTCCTCGCCGTCAACTCCAACGACGCGGAGCGCTACCCCCGCGACTCGCTCGAGGCGATGCGCGAGCGGGTTCGGACCGAGGACTGGCCGTTCCCGTACCTGCACGACTCAAGCCAGCAGGCGGCGCGTGACTGGGACGCCCAGGTCACCCCACACGTCTACGTTCTCGACGGCGATCTGCTGGTTCGCTACGAGGGCGCTCCGGACGCCGACCACATGGATCCCGCCCAGAACGCGGGCTGGCTCCGCGAGGCGCTCGACGACTTGTTGAGCGGCCGCCAGGTGAGCCGCGCCGAGACCGAGCCCGTGGGGTGCTCGATCAAGTGGAAGTGATCCCGGGGCACCCTGATGGGCGCCCTGTCTGCCGATGACTGTTCGACGCCGCCTGGTCCGCGTCCCCGCCTCCTCCGCGAACCTGGGGCCGGGCTACGACGTGATGGCCGCCGCGCTCTCGCTGCACCTGGAGCTCGAGGTCACCGAGGCACGCGGGTTCGCGGTCGACGCGGGCGGCCAGCCAGTGCCGCACGACCGCGACAACCTGTGCGTGCGGGCCTTCGAGGCGCTTCATCCCGCCGATGACCTGCGGTTCGAGATCCGCAGCGAGATCCCGCTCGCCCGCGGCCTGGGCTCCTCGGCGGCGGCCATCGTCGCCGGTTTGATGGCTGCCGACCACCTGTTCGAGCTGGGGCTCGAGCGCGACCAGGTCTACGCACGCGCCATAGAGCTGGAAGGCCACCCCGACAACGTCGGCGCGGCGCTCTACGGGGGCTTCGTGGTCTGCCCGTCCCCGTCGACGGACATGTCCGTCGACGGGGACCAGATACCCCGCCCAGTTCGGCTGGACCCCCCAGAAGGCGTCGAGGGCTTAGTGGTGATCCCGGATCAGGAGGTCCCCACGAAGCAGGCGCGCGCCGCGATGCCAATCGAGGTGCCCCTGAGTGACGCTGTCGCCAACATCGCCGCCGCCTCGCAGCTCGTCCTCGGCATCGAGCGCTCCGACCTCGCCCTGATCTCGCGCGGCCTCGCCGACCGCCTGCACCAGCCGAACCGGGCCGGGATCTACCCGCGCTCGATGGAGCTGCTCGCCCAGGCCAAGGACCTGGGCGCGATCGGGGCGACGATCTCGGGCGCCGGGCCGGCGGTGCTCTTCTGGTGCTTCTGGCAGGACACCGGCAAGGTCACGGAGGCCTTGCGGGAGCGCGTCGGCGGCTGGGCCGAGATCCGACGCACCCCCTTCACCCCACTCGGCGCCGACGTGCCGGAGCTGTAGGCCCGAGTCGGTGCGTCTCGCCCGCTCGGTCCGCGATGACGCGCGGCTACTCGAGCAGGCCGACCTGGCGCAGAATCGAGACCGAGTCCGAGTAGACGTCCTTGCGCTTCACCAAGCCGTCCTCGAACGGGATCACGTCGAGGCCGTCCCAGCTGACCTTCTTCCCCGACGGCTCGGCGATCAGGTCGCCGCGGCGCATCTGGTTCACGTGGGTGGCCGTGGCGGTCCACTCCTGGACCACGAGCCCGTCGCGCACATACAGCCGCCGGGTCGCAAACGAGATGTCGGGCCACGTCTCGAAGATCGAGCCGATGTGCTCGCGCACCGCCTCACCCTCCGCTTGCTCGCCCGCGGTGTGGTTCTCGAACACCATGTCCGGCGCGTGCATGGCCATGATCACGTCGAGGTCGTGGGCGTTCCAGCCCTCGTTGTAGCGGGCGATCGTGGCCTCGAGCGTGGCGGCTGCGTCGCCCCCGGTCATGGCGCGACCGCGGCTCCGGTGGGGACGACCTCGGCGCTCAGCTGGTCGAGCCGCTCGAGCATCTCATGCTTGCCCAGGCGGCGCAGGATCTCGCCGGCGAGCGATAGGTAGTCGGCGCCCTTCTCGGGGCGGTAGTCGAGGATCGGGATCGCCCGCTCGGCCGACTCGGCATAGACGATCGACTGGCGAATCACGGTCCGGAAGAGCTTGTCGCCGAACCGCTCGCGGAGCGCTTCCAGGGTCTGCCGAGCATGGCGGGTGCGCATGTTGGCGATGTTGAGGCAGATGCCCAGCAGCTCCAGCTCCGGGTTGAGGGAGTCGCGCGCCAGGTCGAGGACCTGCATCGCCTGCTCCATGCCCTGGAGCGAGAAGTACTGCGCCTCGGTGGAGAGGATCGCGTGCGTCGATGCGACCAGCGCGTTCACGGTCATCAGGCCGAGCGTGGGGGGGCAGTCGATCAGGATCAGGTCCTTGGTGCGCCGCAGGTCCCGCAGCGCGTTTCGAAGCGTCACCTCGCGCCCGATCTTCCCCGCCAGGACCAGTTCAGCCTCGGCGAGGCGGAGATTCGCCGGCACCACGCGGCCGTGCACGGCATCGGCGGCGCGCGCCTGCCCCTGGAGGACGTCGCCGAGCGTCGGGTGAGAGTTCGGGTCGGCGTCGAAGTAGTCGGAGAGGTTCCCCTGAGGGTCGGCATCGACCGCCACCACGTCCATCCCCAGACGCTCGAAGACGTCCGCCAGCGAGCGGACCATCGTCGTCTTTCCGGTGCCCCCCTTCTGAGACAGAACGGCGATCGCTTCGGACATCGGCCGGACTATATGGCCGGCGCCCATTCGAGGCGGCGGCTGATGGTCAAACGCCACCGCCGGCTCTATACTGCGCGTCCGCCATTGTCCCCGTCGCGCGCCCGCTCGAAGAAGGCGCGGAAACCGGGAGGTCCAATTGCTCAGCTCTTCCAGTCGTCAATCACCGCTGGCCAATGAGCAGGGGCGTTTCTCGCCCGAGAGGGCGTATAGGCCGCGCGTTTCCCCACCCAGCGTCGAGGACCGCGACGCCTGCGCGATCTACGCCTCGGTGCGCAAGGACGCGACGCCGAGTCGCGCCCCGGTGGAGCTGGCGCTCGCCAACCTCCAGAAGATGCTCCACCGCGCTGGGAACGTCGACGGCGAGGGCGATGGCTGCGGCATCCTGGTCGACATCCCCCGCAAGATCTGGGCCGAGGAGGTTCGCTCCGGGGGCCACAACCCGGCGCTGGCGCTCGATCCCACGTTTGCGGTCGCTCACGTGTTCATCGAGCGCTCCGCCGATGTCGAGCGGGCTCGCCACGATGCGCGCGAAATCCTCGGTCGCGGCGGTTTTCGCATCCTGGCCGAGCGGCTCGGCGTGGTCGACTCCCAGGCGCTCGGCGCCACCGCCCGCGAGGAGGAGCCCCATTTTTGGCAGGTCGCCGGGCTGCTGCCGGACGCGAAGCGGCGCGAGCGACTCGCCTTCGACTTGATGAGCGCCCTCGAGACCGAGCTGGGCTTCCACCTGGCGTCGTTCTCGGCCTCGACTTGCGTCTACAAGGTGATGGGGGCGCCGAGGGCCCTTGGCGAGTACTACCCCGACCTCCGGGACGAGCGGTTCGAGATCATCGGCTGCTTCGGCCACAACCGCTATTCGACCAACACCTGGCCGTCGTTCAGGCGCGTGCAGCCGTTCACGGTCCTGGGCCACAACGGCGAGATCAACACCATCGAGCAGCTCCGCCAGGAGGCCGCCATGCTCGGCGTCTCGATCCAGCCCGACGGCTCCGACTCCCAGGACCTGAATCGGGTGGTCGATCACCTGATCCGGGTGGAGCGCCTCTCGCTCCCCGAGGCGATGGAGATGATCGTGCCTCCGATCGTGGACGAGATCCGTTCGTTGCCCGCCGAGCTACAGCCCTTCTATATGTACCTTCGCCAGACGATGGGCCCGTTCGCTCAGGGCCCGGTGGCCCTGATTGCCCGCCACGGCGATGAGTGTGTGTTCTCGGCGGACGCGCTGGGTCTGCGCCCGTTGTGGAAGCTCGAGACGCCCGACGACTACATCTTCAGCTCCGAGCCCGGAGTGGTGGGCTGCGACCAGATGGTCTCGGAGCCAAAGCCCCTCGGCCCAGGCGAGAAGTTCATGGTCACGATCGACCAGGAGAAGCGGTCCTCTCGGCTGTTCGAGCACTGGGAGATGCAGCGCGAGGTCGCCAAGCGCTGGCTCGAGCGCACAGGCGCCTCCGAGACCGCTCCGTACGATCGCGCGCTGGTGACCGGGGGCCCCCTGGAGGGGGCCGAGATCCCCGGCTACACCTCGGCCGGCCCCTCGGAACCGGTCAAGGTCTCCGAGCGGGTGCTTGCCGGCTTCGGCTGGCAGCGCGACGACGTCAAGCTCTGCCAGCAGATGGCGTCCACCGGGGCGGAGCCGATCGGCTCGCTCGGCTACGACGGGCCGCTGGCTGCGCTCTCGCCCGAGCGCCAGAACCTCGCCGACTACTTCAAGGAGACCGTCGCCGTGGTCACCAACCCGGCGATCGACCGAGAGCGCGAGATCGAGCACTTCTCGACCCGTGCCGTCTTCGGGCGCCGGCCCTCGGTCCATCTCCCGGCCGTCGACACGCAAACGATCGAGACCTCCTTCCCGGTGATCCTCGGCGGCCACCACGACCTCGCGCCGCTCTCCGACTCGACCTACCGCAAGATCGCACGCGAGCGGAAGACCTTCCTGCTGGAGGACCTGTGGGAGGAGTTCCGCGACCGCGCCGCGGCGATCGACATCGCGCTGCTGGAGTCGGAGACCACCCACGGTGCGATCGAGCGCATCAAGCAGGAGGCGGTGAAGCATGTTCGCCACGGCGCCGATCTCCTGGTGCTCACCGATCGCACCGTGCACGACGGCGTGCGGCGCTACCTCGATCCCCACCTGGCGACCTCGGCAGTCGACCAGGCCCTGAAGCACCTCAAGGTCGGCGAGACGGGCGAGGAGAACCTCAGGCGCCGCTGTTCGATCGTGCTGCGCTCGGCGGCGATCCGCAACGTCCATGACGTCGTCATGGCGCTGGGGCTGGGCGCCAACGGCGTCTGCCCGTACGTGATGGTGGAGGTGATCTGCGTCGAGGACTACGACGCCGACGTGTCCAACCTCTGCTCGGCGCTTCGCAAAGGGATCGAAAAGGTGATCTCGACGATCGGCATTCACGAGGTGCGCGGCTACGCGCGCCAGTTCTCCTCGATCGGGGTGAAGCCGGAGCTGGCCGAGATCTTCCAGTGCGAGACCTTCTGCGCTTCTGAGAGGGGCGGGGTCGGGTTCGCCGAGCTCGACGGCGACACCGACGAGCGTTTCCGGATCCTCGCCGAGGAGGGGGAGGCCAAGCCCGCGAAGACGTTCCGCTTCTACCCGAAGGTCTATAAAGCGGCGGTCGCGGCATCCAACGGCACCGCGTCCTACGAGGACTACTCCGAGAAGGTTCGCGAGCTGGAGCAGCAGAGCCCGATCTCGATGCGCCACATCATGAAGCTGAGGGCGGATCGCCCCGCCGTCGCACCGGACGCCGTTGATACCTCGATCGGCCACCACGACTACCCGATCGTGATCTCCTCGATGAGCTTCGGCTCACAGTCGGAGCCCGCCTTCCGGGCCTACGCCGAGGCCGCCAAGGCAATCAACATCCTCTGCATCAACGGAGAGGGCGGCGAGATCCAGGACATGTACGGCAAGTACCGCAAGTGGCGGGGCCAGCAGGTCGCCTCGGGGCGTTTCGGAGTCTCCGCCGAGATGCTCAACTCCTCCTACGTCGCCGAGATCAAGATCGGCCAGGGGGCGAAGCCCGGCGAGGGCGGCCACCTTCCGGGCCGCAAGGTCTCCGAGAAGGTCGCCGAAGCGCGCAACGCCGCGCCGGGCACCGACCTGATCTCGCCGTCGAACAACCACGACCTCTACTCGATCGAGGACCTGGCTGAGCTGATCGACGAGCTGAAGACCGTGAATCCGGACCTGAGGGTGTCGGTGAAGGTCCCGGTGGTCCCGAATATCGGCACGATCGGACTCGGGATCGCCAAGGCTGGGGCGGACATCATCACTCTCTCGGGATTCGAGGGCGGGACCGGCGCGGCGCGCCAGCACGCCCTGCGACACGTCGGCCTGCCGTCGGACATCGGCACCAGGGCCGTCCACCGCGCGTTGATGGAGGCCGGGATCCGCAACCGGGTCGAGGTCTGGGCCGACGGTGGCTACCGCCACGCCCACGACATCGTGAAGCTGCACTGCATGGGGGCCAACCGGGTCGCCTTCGGCACGCTGGCGATGGTCTCGCTGGGCTGCACGATCTGCCGGGGCTGCCAGCTCGACACCTGCCACGTCGGCATCGCTACCCAGATCGAGACCATCGAGCAGGCGCAGGAGCACGGCCTGAAGAAGTTCACGCCACAGCGCGTTGCCTCGGCGGCGGACAACTGCGCCCGCTTCTTTGCGTCCATGGGCGAGGAGGTCAAGCGGGTGGTCGCCGAGCTCGGCTACGAGCGCGCTCAGGACCTTGTGGGTCGTTACGACCTGCTCGAGCAGGTCGCCTACACCGAGCGCCTCGACCTGGCCGAGCTGATCACGCCGCTGGAGGAGTTCCTCGACCTCGAGCCGGTCGACCTGCCGGTGGCCGCTGAGGAGCTCGTAGAGGCGCGCGCCGAGGCGGGCCTTGTGCGAGCGCGGCCGATCCGCATGGAGCCGAAGCAGGCCTCTGCGGAGCTCGCGGGCCTCGCCGACAAGTTGTTCTCGGGCGCCCCGATTCGCCAGCATTTTTCGCGCCCGACCGACGCCCACGACCGAGTGCTCGGCACGGAGCTCGCCGGGGAGATCGCGCGGGCCAGGATCTACGAGGGCGCCCCTAAGGGAGAGCCGATGGACGTGCTCGCGGAACTCAACTTCAACGGTGGCTCGGTCGCCGGTCAGGGCTTTGGGGCCTTCAACGCCTGGGGACTTGTGGTGCGGGTCGAGGGTGGCGCCCAAGACGGGGTTGGCAAGACGATGCTGGGCGGCGTCGTTTCGATCCTCAAGGGGCGCAACCGCGATGGACAGAGGGTCAACGGATCGGTGGGCAAGTCGTTCGCCTACGGCGCCCAGCGCGGCCGCCTGTTCGTGCAGGGATCGGCGGACTCGCGGTTTTGCATCCGCCTCTCGGGGGCCGACGTGGTGCTTGGGGGCGAGCCGGCCGAGCCCCTGGACGATTCTCGTGGCTGCGTCGTCGACCGGGCCAACGCCAAGGGCTTCGCGTTCGAGTACATGACCGCGGGCCGCGCCGTCGTGCTAGGCGACCTCGGTCCGTGGGCGTGTGCCGGGATGACCGGCGGCCGCGTCTATGTGCGAGTCAACCCGGAGTGGAACCTCGACCGCGAAGCGATCTCGCGCCGCCTGGGCGAGGGGGCGATGGTGAAGCTCCAGGAGCTCGACGCCGAGGGCATGCTCGACGTCGAGGAGCTGCTGGGCCACTACGCCGAGGAGCTCCAGGCCACGGGGCAGGACTCCGAGGCCCAGCGGGTCCTCGGCCTCGCGTCGGGCGCCCGTGACAGCTTCCTGATGATCGTGCCGCAGAAGGTCCAGACGGACCCGAACATCTCCACCGAGTAGAACAACTCCGCCGACATCCTCTGCTGTGCCTCCGGTGTCGTCGGGCGAGGGTGCGTTACCTGACCCGGCAGGTCGTCAGGTCTGAACGACGTAGAGCCGGTACCGGCCGATCTCGAGCTCGTCGCCGTCCGCCAGCGGTGCCCACTCGACTCGCTCGCCGTTGATGAACAGGCCGTTGAGGCTGCGGTCGTCGAGTGCGCGCAGCTCGTCGTCAGGAGTGCGGACGATCAGCGCGTGCCGGCGGGAAACGGTGGCGTCGTCGAGCTGGAGGTCGGCGGAGCCGCTGCGCCCAATCCGGGTCCAACCGTCCTGAAGCGGGACCACCACAGGCTCGCCGCCATCCTCGAAGGCGACGCACTGGGCGCCCGACTCCAGATCGGCGCGCACCTCCGTGAGCCAAGTCGGAAGCGTGGGGGCGACTGAGATCGCGTCCGCGTCGACCGTGGGAGACTCGAACATCGAGGCGCGGCGGAAGCTGGATCCGCCACAGGCCGGGCAGCCGGGCAGCTCGTCCGAGGGCGAGAGCGAGAGCGAGTACCCGCACTCGACACAAACGAGAGAACCAACTAGCGCGAGCTCACCGGTCTCGTGAACGTCGGTTCCTTCGTGCAGAAGCAATCCCATACCTCATACCGAATTCCCGTCCCTGGGAATTCGTAGTAATGCAAACGGGCGCTAATACTCTAGCGCCGGAATTCTCCGTTTCGGCGATCAGACTGCCTAAACGTCCGCAATTTGGAGGGTTGCCGGTCCCTTCAGGCATAGAATCCCGCTCCGTTGGGCCCGATCTCGGTCAAGACGACGATCGACGCGCCGCGCGAGCGCGTCTATCAGCTGCTCTGCGACCTCGCCAACAGGCCCTCCTTCACCGACCACTTCGTGAGCGACTATCGGCTCCAGCGGATCGAGTCCACCGGGGTCGGCGCGGCTGCCCGCTTCCGGATCGCCAGGCGGGGGCTCTGGATGGAGACGGTGATCGACGAGGCCTCGCCGCCGCACCGGATCCACGAACGCGGCGCGGGGGGAAGGTTGGATCGGATCCCGATCACCACCTCCTGGGAGCTGATTGAGCCCGCCCCCAGCGGGTGCGAAGTCACGCTTCGCTTCTGGACCGAGCCGTCCCATCCGCTGGACCGCCTGCGTGAGAAGCTCGGGGCGGAGCGCTTCTACCGGCGCCAATGGTCGATCGCGCTGTCGAGGCTCAAGCAGTTGGTCGAGTCGGGCATCCAGCCGGACCGGGTGGTGGTTGCAGGCGCTCCCCGGCTTCCGGCCTGAGCCGGTTTGGTCCGACGCCATCGGTGCTGGCCGGAGCGATATAGACTGCCGCCGCCATGCTGCGCGCCGCCGGCCGCTCCACCATGCGCCTAGTGCCGCGCGGGGCACTGGGTGTCATTTTGGCGCTCACTGCCGCGCTGGTGGTGGGGGTCATGCTGTCCGGGTGCGAGACTGACCCGGAAAAGGACCTGAGCGTCGAGGAAGGCCAGGGGATGAGACTCGGCGACCTGCTCTACAACGTCCAGATCAGCCGCTTCCTGAACCCACGCGATCCCGAGGACGAGGCGTACCTTGCGGGCCAGCCGCAACCGCCGAACGACAAGCTCTACCTCGGAGTCTTCATGGTGATCGAGAACGAGGCCGACACGACGCAGGAGGTGCCCGCCGACTTCACGGTGATCGACACCCAGGGAACTGAGTTCGAGCCGATCCCCAGCGACAGCCTGTTCGCACTCGAGCTCGGCGGCAAGGTGCCGCCCAACGATCAGCTGCCCGACCCCGAGTCGACCGCCGCCAACGGGCCCATCCAGGGGGCGATGGTGCTGTTCCTGATTGATGAGGCCGCAACCGAGGATCGGCCCCTCACCCTCGAAATCCCGTCGTCGGCGGGCCCGGCGGGCGAAGTCGAGCTCGACGTCTAGCCCAGTCCCGCGGCGAGGACCTGGCGAACGATTGGAGCCGCCACGGCTCCGCCGTCCCCGTCGGCGTTGACCACCATCGCGGCCGCGGCGAGCTTCGGGTCGTTTGCAGGCGCGAATGCCGTGAACCAGGCGTCCACCTTCTGCTCGGGCGCCGCGTCAGGGGATCGTTCTTGACCGGGCTCCAGCGCCTTTGGCCCCAGCTCGGCGGTGCCCGTCTTGCCGGCCACCTGGACGCCGGGGAGGGCGGCCGCCATCCCGGTTCCGCTGCTCACCACCTGGACCATCAGGTCGCGCAGGGTTGCCGCGACCTGCTCGGAGGTCACCCGTACCGGCCGGGCAGCTGGCCGCAGCTTTCGGTCGCTCACGATCCTGGTTGGACTCCGCCTGCCGCCGTCGGCGATCGTCTGGGCGACGGAGGCCATCTCGAGCGGCGTCGCCAGAACCTGGCCCTGCCCGATCGCGCTCACCCCGAGCTCGAGGTCGTCGGGGATCGAGGTGGGGATCGTGCTCTGGGGCGGGTCCACGGTCTGGATGGCGGCTTCGTGAAACAGGCTGGGGGGCGAGTTGAAGCCGTACCGCTCGGCTGCATCCACGAGACGATCCGAGCCGATCTTCGGACCCAGCGGGACGAACACGCTGTTGCAGGAATGGGCGAACGCCTCGACGAAGCTGCCGCCACAGGCTTCGTTGTGGGCGTTGGCGACCTCGCGACCGTCGACCACGATCGACGTCTGGATCGGGAATTGGTCCGTGAGCTCGACGACCTCCGCCTCCAGCGCCGCCGTGGTCGTGATCACCTTGAAGGTTGAGCCCGGCGGCTGCGGGCCGGAGAAGGCGATCCCAGCCAGCGCCAGCACCGAGCCGTCGCGGGCGTCCAGCACGGCGACGCCGCCGTACTGGCCGCCCAGCGCCGCGACCGCGCTCTGCTGGAGGCCCGGATCGATCGTCGCGTGCACAGGCTTTCCCGGGACAGGCTTGCTGCTGGCGAGCACCCGCCCGCCGCTGGGCGGATTGGCGCCGTCGCTCGGGACCGCGACCAGCTGGCCGCCCGGCCGCCCGGCCAGGCGTCGGTTGAAGGCGAGCTCGAGGCCGCTGGTCCCGGTGGGGCTGGCGGGCGGGAATCCGAGGCGCGAGAGCTCGCGGTCCTGCTGGGGGGTGGGCGAGGAGACCGCTCCCGCGACGCCCTGGACCGCCGCACCAAGCGGCGATGAGCGGCTCGCGGCCGGCCCCTCGGCCAGCGGCGTCCCGTCGCGTGCCAGGATCGGGGCGCGCTCGGGGACCTGAGCGCGCCGCACGAGACGCTCTTCCGCACCGAGCCCCGGGAAGACCAGGTTCGGGGCCCAAGCGACCTTGTCGCCGGCCAGCGGCAGGACGAGGCGGCCGGAGAGCTGCCCGAAGGCATGCGTCTCGAGGCTAACCGGCACAACCGCCGCGCGCTGGTCCCCGGATTCGGCCTCGGAGGGATCCCCGGTGGTCACCTTGGCCACCGTCGCGGTGTCCTGCGCCTCGCCGTAGTCGTCGGTGAACTCGGCAAGCGAGTAGCGCTCGGTCGCCTGGGGTGAGATTTCCCCGTACATGGCGGCGAAGTCCTGGCGCTCCCAGTTCTGTGCGAAGCTCCGAGCTGCCGACAACTCGGCGCCACCGCCGCCCGAGACAGCGCCGGCGAGGAATGCGGCGAGCGCCAGCAAGGCGATGGGAACGGCTCTCGTCAGAAGTCGGCGGCGGCGGTGCGCCTCGGGGCTGATTGGGCTCAAGCCGATAGAAAGTTAGTGCTTGCCACCATTGATGGACGGGGCACCAGGTGAACTTCGTCGACCTGATCATCGCGCTCTTCGCGCTCGCGCTTGCAGCGATTGGCTACGAGCGTGGCCTGATCGCCAGCGGCCTTCCGCTGGCCGGCTTCGTGCTCGGCGCGGCGATTGGGGGCCGGCTCGGTCCGGCATTGCTGGAGGGAGGTGGCGAGTCGGCCTATGCGCCGCTGATCACGGTGCTCGCCGGCCTGCTGCTCGGCGCCACCTTTGCGATTGCGGTGGAGGGCTTCGCCGAGACGCTCAGCAACCAGTTCTCCCGCGGCACGCCGGCCGCGTTCCTGGACGGGATGGGCGGCGCGGCGCTGCTCGCCTCGCTGGGTCTGCTGCTCGCCTGGGCGTTCGGGGCCGCCGCCCTCAACTCGCCTGGACCCGGGGAGCGGGATCTGCGTCACGCGCTTCAGAGCTCCCGGATCCTCACCGCGCTGAACGGCCTCCTTCCACCCTCGGGACCGCTGCTCAACGTGCTGCGGCACATCGACCCCGCGCCCGCCATCAGGGGGCCGAACGCGAACGTAGGAGCTCCCGAGCCGGCGATCGCCGACGACACCGACGTGCAACGGGCAGGCGACAGCGTGGTCAAGGTCCTCGGCACCGCCTGCGGGCTCGGCGTCGAGGGGTCGGGGTGGGTGGCCGGTCCCGGTTTGGTGGTGACCAACGCACACGTCGTCGCGGGTGAGGACGACACCACGGTGACCCCGCGATCGGGCGGAACGCTGGACGCGTCGGCCGTCCATTACGAGCCGCGCAACGACCTGGCAATCCTTCGCGTCGCGGGCCTGGGCCTGCCGGCGCTGCCACTCGCGCCGCAGGCGCGCCGAGGCACGGCCGCCGCGGTGCTGGGCTATCCGGAGAACGGTCCCTTGACGGTCTCCCCGGCGCGGGTGGGAAGCACCGGCGAGGTGATCAGCCAGGACTCATACGGCCGCGGCCCGGTTCGTCGCAGGATGACCCCGTTTCGCGGCCAGGTGGAAAGCGGCAACTCCGGCGGCCCCGCCGTCGACGCGAGCGGCCAGGTGCTGACGACCGTGTTCGCCGCGAAGCAGGAGGGACCGCCTGGAGGACTGGGCGTCCCGGACGAGGTCGTACGCAGGGCCCTGGAGGGAGACCTCCGCCCCACCGATACAGGCCCCTGCTACCTCTAGCCCGCCTCTTGCCCCTCCTGAGGCCAAGCCTGCACGGCCCAGTCCGTGCCTTCGCTAAGCTCAGCTGAGGGTGGAACCAGCGCTTTCGCAAGTCGAGCGCGCTCCGGCCCGGCCCGACGGCCGCCCGGCGCGCGTTTGTCCCGACTTCCATCACGCGGTGGAGCTGGTCGGCAAGCGGTGGGCGGGCGCGATCATCTGGGCGCTTTCGGAACGCCCCCACTTCTTCGCCGAGCTGTCTCAGGCCGTGCCCGGGCTCTCGGACCGGCTGCTGTCGCGCCGCCTCCGCGAGCTCGAGGCCGAGGACGTCGTGAAGCGCTCCGTCCACGCCGGAACGCCCCCACGGGTCTCCTACGCGCTGACCGACAAGGGCAAGGCCCTCCGTCCCGCGATCCGCGAGCTCCGCGCCTGGGCTCGGCGCTGGAACGGCGACTGAGCGAACCGGGTCCAGGGAGTCACCACTCCCTCGGATTGCCGGCCGGGATCCGGTCGCGGACCAGCACTCCCTCGACGACCTCGACTGGTGGCGGGTCGGTTGTCTCGCGGAACAGATCGAGCTGGCCCGGGCCCAGCGACGCGAACGCCGCCTCCACCGCGCGGGCGTAGGAGGCGAGGACGACCGCCCCCGGTGGCGGCGTCTCGGCGTGGTTGGAGGGTTTGGCGGTGAACGTGACCACGTGGTCGAGGGGGAGCGGTTCCTCGGGCGCGATCTCGGCGGTGACGTCGACCCGGTCATAGCGGATCTCGCGCACGGCCAGACGATCGAGCTCCTCCTCTGTGATCTCGATCAGGGCCCCATTGGGCCCGGGTCCGGGCCGCCGCTCGATGTTGAGGCCGAGGCAGTAGGCGAGGAGTCGTGCCGTCGGCCCGGGCGAAGGTCTTCTCGGAGCGCAGGTTGTCGCGCGCCTGTGACCAGTTCCTCCGCCAGCCGGCCAGGCGGGCCGCGCTCCCCGTGTGCACCGGCCGCCCCAGCGTTCGCTCGACGCTGGCCAGGCTGGCGAGCGACCCGTAGGCGAACACGACCAGGCGACTCATGACCCGGACGACGTGGCCGATGGCGGTCGCCAGGCGGGCTTCGCGCACAACCGCGCCGCCGCCGGGCAGCCGTAGCAGAGGGCCGCATAGGGCTTGTCGGTGCGCTCGAAGTCCCCGGCGCGGATTCCGGCCACAAGCCCCTCGAGACGCTCTCGCGCCGCGGCGACCCTGGCCTCGTCGTAGGTCTCGACCGAAGCCCGTTCCGGGGCCTCGAGGAAGCAGTAGGCGGCGCGTATGATCGCCGCCGCTCCGTTTCGCCGCGCGCCATGGACCGCGAGCGCATAGAGGTCGCGCTGTGTCGCGTAGCGTCCCGCCAGCTCGGCCGGGTCGGCGCCGCGCAAGGCGTCGGTCTTGTAGTCGACCACAGCGAGCCCTCGGGAAGCTCGGCGAGCAGGTCGATCTTCCCACGGACCACCGCGCCCCCAAGCCCGAGCACGAACGGGACCTCTGGCCGGATTCGCGCGCCGCTCGCCTCGAGTTCGGCGCGAAGCTCGGACGCCAGCCAGCCCTCGACCAGCGCCCCGACCCGATCGCGGGCTTCGTCGTCCGCGCCCAGCCCTGAGCGCGCCAGGATCGCCTCCAGCTCCGGGCCATCGAGCGGCGCCCACGAGCGTCGCGCGCTCGCCTCCAGGGCCGGCGTGGACCGCGTTGCCGATCGCCAGCGACCGCTCGCGCGGTCCGAGCGCGGGCTCGACCAGCTCGTCGGCCTCTTCTGCCGAGGCTTCCTGTGCCCCTGCCCTGTCCGTCGCCTCGGCTGCCAGCGACGACGTGGCACCGACCACCCGCTCGACGTAGAACCGGTAACGGCACCTCGCGTAGTCGGCCAAAGCCGAGTACGAGAGTTGGCCGGCGGCGGACGTGGGGGGGTGCGGCTCCAGGAGCGGTGCCGGGGCCTCGGGAATCGCGTCGCCGGCATCGGCTGCCGGCTGTGTGGCGCGACGGCGGAGCTCCATCGCCCGCTGTGCGGTCGGCCTCTGCGTGCGCACGACCATGATCGGGACCTGGCCGGGCGGCTGGCCCCCCGCCGATCGCGGGCGCTCGCTCCAGTTCCACCTCGCCCGCGTCCCCGGACCAGCCGCGGCTGCGAAGCGCCGGCAGCAGCAGCTTCAACGCCGTGTGCGAAGGCTTCAGCTCTTCCGTGGCATCGAGGTCGCTCGACCTGTAGATCCCGCTCAGGATCAGGCGCTCCTGCGCGCGCGTCGCAGCGACGTAGACCAGCCGGCACGCCTCCTCGGCCTCGGCGGCGCCGTCCTCTTCACAGAGGTCAACCAGTTCCCAGAGGCGAAGCGAATCCGCCGCGGCGACCGGCAGCCGCATGCCGAAGCGCGCCCCTGATGGGTCGCCCACATCACGCTCGAGCCGGCCGATGGCGACGTCCGGCGCGCGGCTTCCCGCGCCCAGGCCGCGCCCCAGGTCGGCGACTGCGACGACGGGGAACTCGAGCCCCTTTGCGGCATGCACAGTCATCACCCGGACGCCGTCATGCCCCTCCACCTGAACCGCGGCCATGCCCTCGCGCTCGTCGCGCCGGGTGCGCTCCTGCGCGAACTCCAGAAAGCCGCGCAGGTCGCGACCGTCATGGTCCTCGTACTCGCTGGCCAGCCGCATCAGCTTGCGGACGTTCGCCATCCGCCGGCGTCCGTTGGGCTGCGCCAGGAGCGCCAGGTCGTAGTCGAAGGCCGAGATCGCGCGATCAACCATCGAGTCGAGCGGACGCAATGGCGCTTCGGCGCGCAGGCCAGCGAGGATCTCGCGGAACCTCTCCAGCCGACGCACATCGGCCACCGCCATCGCGGCTGGCCACTCACCGTCGGCGATCGTTGGCCAAACGTGCCGCGGGCGGCCGTCGGGGTCTCGGGCGGCTTGGCGCAGGAACCACAGGGCGTCGGGGCTGACGCCGCAGGCCGGGGAGGCAAGGGCGCCGAACAGGAGCTCGTCGTCGAGCGGGTTGGCGACGACGCCGAGCAGCCGCAGCGCGTCCTCGACTTGCTGCTGCGACCAGTAGCCGCGACCGCCGACGACGTAGGGAGCCAGCCCGGCGCGGTCGAGCGCCTCCTCGAACGCGTCGACGTGGGTGAAGGCGCGCAGCAGCACGACCATCTCCCCACGCGGCACCCCTTGGTCGGCCAGCTCCCGCAGGCGCTGGGCGAGGAAGCGCGCCTCGGCGACATACGACGGGTTGGTCTCCGAGGGCGGGGAGGCGAGCTTGACCTCCTCCGCCCTCCAGCCGCTCTTGGAGCCGGGTTTGTCCTCGGTGGCGTCCGTCAGCAAGAGCTCGGTGGCCGGGCCACCGCCGCGCGGCTCGGTGTCGCTCTCGAGCCCGGCCTCAAGCGGCATGAATCCCGGCAGCAGCGCGGCCCCGGCGAAATCGACCGCAGCCAGGACGTCGGGGCGCGAGCGGAAGTTGCCGCGCAGCGGCATCCGCTCCGTTGCGGGATCGGCCTCCGCCTTGCTGCGACGCTCGCGGAACACCTCCAGGTCGGCGTGGCGGAACCGGTAGATGGACTGGAACTCGTCTCCCACCGTGAACAGCCGCGTCTGCGGCCCGCACAGGGCATCGACCAGGGCGAGCTGGACGCGGTTGGTGTCCTGGAACTCGTCCACCATCAGGTGCTCGAAGCGGTCTCGCCAGGCTTCGCGGACCGCTCCGGGGGCCCGCAACAGCTCGAGCGCCCGCAGCTCGAGGTCGGCGAAGTCGGCGCCCGAGCGCTCCGCCTTCGACGCCTCGTAGCAACGACTGAACGCGGCCAGTAGCGCTCTCAGGGCCGCAAGGCCGTCCTCGGCCAGCTTCGCCTCCGCCGGGCTCAGCTCGGGGCTTTCGTTTTTCTCCTTCACGGAACGGCTGGCGGGGCCCGGCTCCGGCAGGCGCGGAGGTTCGACGCCCTGGCTTCGAAGCCGTTCGTAGGCCGCGCCAACCATCGTCCGCAGGCGTTCGGGGTGGAAGCCGGCAGCGAAGCGAGCTATGGCGCCGTCGCCGGCCTCGAGCGTCTCCTCCAGCGCGACCTCGAACGCGCGCTCGCTGAGACGTGCCGCCTCGGCCTCGTCGAGAACTCGGAAACGTGGGTCCATGCGGGCGGCCACGGGGTGCGTGGCGAGCAGGCGGCGGCAGAAGCCGTGGATGGTCGTGATCCAGGCTCGCTCACCCTCCCGCGCGGCGCGCGCAATCTCCGCCGAGCGCTCGGGGTCGCCCCGCTCGAGGGCGGAGCGGGCCCGCGCCGTCAGACGGCGGCGGATGCGCTCCCGGAGCTCCCCGGCGGCGCGCTCGGTGAAGGTGAAGGCGAGGACCCGGTCCGGGCCCACCCCGTCCTCGCTCACCGCGTCGCAGTAGCGCTCCACGAGCACGCCTGTCTTGCCCGTCCCCGCTCCCGCCTCGGTGAACACGTCGCGATCGCGCGCCTCGATCACCGTCAGCTGCTCCGCGGTGGGCTGGCGGTGCCGGGTGGCCGCCTGTTCGGGAGCCGCCCCGATCATGCGCCGTTCGGTGCGTCGTCGCCGTTGGCAGTGTCCTCGACCCCGATCGAGCGCTCCAGACGGCAGATCGCCTGGTAGCGGCACCAAGGCGGGCACCGACCCTGGTTCGGATCCCGCCCGATCTCCCCCCGGCGCATGGCCGCGGCCTTCTCGCGCGCCGTCTGGACCCCGGACTCCACGGTCTGGAGGACGAGCTCGCCCGAGAGGCGGTCGGTCTTGGTCAGGTCGAGGGCGTCAGTAGCCTGCTCGTCGTCGACGACGAAGCCGCGGGGTTTCGGGTTTCCAGACCCGCCGAGTTGGTAGTAGAGGCCGCCGAGCGGCTCGATCTCCCAGAGGTCGCGAAGCGCGCGACCGTAGAGCTGCAGCTGGAGCTTTCCCTCCTCGCCTAGCTTCTTCCCAGCCCACACCTTGGAGCCGGTCTTGTAGTCGTAGACGAGGCCGAAGCGACCGTCCGGGGTGGTGTCCACACGGTCGATCTGGCCGTGGATCCGCAGGTCACCGAGGTCAAGCGAGCCCCGACCGCATCCTTCCTCGTCGGCGAACGAGGCTTCGAGCAGCGCCGGCCGCAGCTCCGTCTCGCTGCGGCTCTCGCGTTCCAGCAGGCGGTCGATCTGGGCCCGCATTCGCGCCAAGGCGATCCCCGTCAGAGGGCGGTCGAGGCGCAGCCCATGCCCCTCGGCCTCCTCGGCGAGCAGTTCGGCGGCCCGATCGCGCCACCGTTCCAGGTCGCCGGGACGCGGGATTGCGTCCTCTCCTGGCGGATCGCGGTAGAGGCGCTCCAGGACCTCGTGGACAATCGACCCGGATGTCAGCGGCTCGGGCTCGGGCTCGAGTCGCTGGGGCTTCAGTTCGTGATCGACGAACCAGCGGTAAGGACACTCGATCCACTTCTCGAGAGTCCCCGCCCCCACCGGATCGCGCCGGGCGAGGTCGGCGAGGAGGTCGGCGTCCGCGAGGGGGCCGGGCAACTCGGGTTCCACGCCGGGGCCGGAGGCGGCCAGGGAGCGCGCCAGCTCCCGCGGGCCGGGTGCCTCGGTGGGCGCGAAGACGACCCGGTCCAGTCCGTGGACCCGCTTCAGGCCCTCCTCCGCCTGCTCGGGAGTGGGCCCCAGCAGGTCGAGCACGTCGTCCACGAATGGCGAGCGCGTTGCCGGCCGGCCGTCCTCGTCCGAGCTTCGCCATGACAGCCAGAGCCGCTCGGTGGGACGGGAGGCGCAGGCGTGGAAGAGATAGCGCTCCTCGCGCCCCGGGTCCTGCCGCACCAGCGCCGGGATTCCCAGCCGCGCGCGTCCGTCGTCGCCGAGCAGCGGGTCGCCGGCCTGGGCGCCGGGGAACTCGCCATCCTGCAGCGAGGCTGCGAACAGGTGGCGGGCGCGGGCGACACGCACCTGGTAAGGGCTCAGGACCCGGACGCGACCCTCGGTCGACCCGCGCCACAGCGGGACGCGCAGGTCCTCGAGCGCCTCCAGCGCCTCGGTCGGGGCCGGGAGAGCGCAACCGGGCACAGCCTCCAGCCCGGCAAGCTCCTCCAGCGTCGATGCCGCCGCCATCGCCGCGCGGACCTCGAGCGGCTCGAAGGGCACGGTTTGGCCCTCGCCGTGGGTTGTCGCCTGGCCCTGGACCGGCTCTTGGCGCTCGTGCGCCTCCTCGGCCAACTGGCGCGCCGCCGCCGCCAGCGCCCGCAGCCAGCCGCTTCCGCGTGCCTCGCGAAGTCGGGCGAGCATCGCGGGCGGCCCCTTCCAGTTCGCGACCGCCGCGTCGGCCGTGCGGAGCTGGTTGCGGCGGATCCCGTGCTCGATCCAGTCCGCGATCGCCTGCGGGACGCCCGGCCGGGCGCGCATGAACGCCAGCAAATCCTCCGCGGAGCCCTGGGGTGCGCTCGCGCGAGCCAGCGCGGTGAGACCTCGGCCGACGGCGGTATGCGCCAGCGGAACTCGCGCCTCGACCGCGACGGGGATCCCGAATCCGTCGAGAACCTGCGCGTAGAGGAGGCCGTGGGACTCGGGATGGCGGAGCACGACCGCGATGTCGTCGGGTGCCACGCCGCCGGCGAGCAAGCGCGCGATCTCTCCCCCGATCGCCTCCGCCTCGCCCCGCTCGCCGGCGCACTCCAGAAGCGCGATCCCGTCGTCCGGAGCGACCCGCGCCGCCCCGGGCTCGAACAGGACCTGGTCGAGCTGGCGAAGCGCGGCGCTTTCGGTGTACTCGCGGTCGAAGGGAAGCTCGCTTTCCACGGTCCCGTCCAGCTCGTCACGCAATCTAGCCATCAACCCGGCCCTGGCCGCGAGCGCTTCACGATCCTCGTAGTTGACGGCGACCGTGACCTCGCTGGCGCCCGCGAGCGCTGCCAGCAGCTCCAGCTGCTCCTCCGTCAGGTCGTCGAAGCCGTAGACCAGCACCGGCCGGTCGCCCCAGGCGGCGGGCCGGTGGCGCAGGCTGGCCGCAACGCCGCGCGCGGCGGAGTGAGGGTCGTCTCGTTCCGCCGCCACCCGCCGCTCCACGTACGCTGCGTAAAGGCGCGCCAGCTCCTCCTCATGGCCGCCGCCTTCGAGCTCGGCGGCGGCGCGGGCAAGCTCATCGGGTTCCACCAGCGCCGCCTGGAGCTCGCCGATCAGCCGCTCGAGCACGGGCGCGAACCCTGGCCGCGCGGCGGAGCCGCTCAGCAGCGGCAGCTCGGTGTGACGAACCGCATCGCGGATCAGGGCGAGCCTCTGTGCCGCGGGCAGGAGGGGACGAATCCCCGCGCCGGTCGAGGCAGCGACCTCGTCGACCAGGTGGCGAAAGGTCCCGATCGAGGCCCCAACCACGGCGCCACCCTCCCGGCACAGCTCCCGCTCGAACCGGTCGGCGTCGTCGAGCGTGGGAACCACCAGGACCGGATCGCGGTCCAGCGCGGCCTCGAGGCGCGCGCGGATCTCCCCGGCGCGGCCGGAGTTCGGAGGCCCGACTATCAGGGAGAGGGACATCGCTCCCAGCATAGGTCGCTCCACGGCGCAGGTTCATGACCGGGCTTGGCGCCGGATTCGCTCGATTCCGTCGGATGCCCCGTCTATCTTGCTGCGCGATGTCCCTGTGCTTCATCGACCCCGCCGACGCGATCCGCGCGATCGCCGATTCGGTTGGTCGTGAGGCCCGCCGGCAGCTACTCGGGGAGGCCGTGCGCGCCTGGGTCGACGAGATTCCCGATGATGAGCTCGAGGCCCACTACGCGCGGGCGATCTCGGAGCTCGACGAGCACGACATCTCGATGCTCGCGGCCTGGCATGCCTCGATGGACATCGGACACCCGCTCCCCAACCGCGATTTTCTGATGGCTGCCTTCTCGTCGCTCGGCCAACACCGGCGCGAGGCCCTGAAGCTCGCCGCCGGGTTCCGCGGGGAGGAGGCGGTTGACCTCGGCCTCACCGAGGAGCTCGCCCTCGACACCGTGCTCGACTGGCTGTCCCCGCCGCGGCTCATGGAGCTGGCCGTCGAGGCGGTGGAGCTCTACATCTGGGACCGCGCAGGCTCGGATAACTAGCCGGCGGCCAGCGCCGCATCGATCTCCGCGATCGCTTGGTCTGAGGAGCGGAATTGGATCGCCGCCATGCCGAGCTGGCGAGCGGTGGCGACGTTGTCCTCGACGTCGTCGACGAATAGGCACTCCCGGGCGCCGATTCCGCCGCCGATCCGCTCCAGAGTCAGCTCGTAGATCTCGGGCTCCGGCTTGCGCACGCCGACGAAAGCTGAGTCGACGACGACCTCGAAGATCTCGTCCACCGGCAGCATCGCCCGCCACAGCGGCTCCCACTCGCGCACGTTGTTGGTCAGTAGCGCCATCCGGTACCCGCGACCCTTCAGGTCGCGCATCAGGCTGATCATCGGCTCGTTGGGGTCGAGCGCCTCGAAGTAGATCTCGCTGAACCGATGGAGCTGGGGCTCGTGGCCCAGCTCGGGCTCGAGTCGTGCCCGCAGAAGGTCGAGGAACTCGGACTCCGCCAGCCGCCCGCGCTCCAGCTCGTACAGCGGGTGCTCTCCCTCGCTCTCGGCGATCCGCTGCATCGCCCGGCCCAACGTTTCGGCCGAGATCCCGGTCTCGTCCTGGAAGGCCATGAAGGAGCCAAGGAGTGGCGTCGTCAAGACGCCCCCGAAGTCGGAGATCACGGCGCGAATAGCCATGGCCCTGATTCTCCCGAAGACGGGCGATTGATCCGACTGCGGCCCCGTCCCGTTAGGGGGATCGTCAGGGCAGACAGCGACGCAAGCCCGAGCAAGGGGCCCGCGCAGCGGCTGCCGAGTCACTTGGATCCCAACGGAGGGATGACATGAGGAAGCCATCAGTCTCAATCAGGAAGCTGGCGGTGATCGCGGCGGTCACGGCTGCCGCGGCGATTGCGGCTTCGCTGGCCTCGAGCTCGAGCCACCGCGAAGCACCAAACATCATGCTGGACCCGTCGGCCGACAACACCGACGTGTACGCATGGACCGCGCCCGGCGCCGAGCACGCGATCACGGTTGCCGCCAACTGGATACCGGGCCAGGTGCCGGCGAACGGGCCCAACTTCTTCCGGTTCGACGACCGCGCTAGGTACTACATCCAGTTCGACAACACGGGTGACGGTGTTGCCGACCTCAAGTACCGGTTCAAGTTCAAGACGCGGGTCAGGAACCCGAACTCGTTCCTCTACGCCGGCCCGGGGACGACGGGCTTCGACGATCCGGGCCTCAACGTGATCCAGCGGTACAAGATCACGCGCCTGCGGTACAGGCACGGCAAGCTGAGGGCCCGCAAGGTGCTCGCCAAGGGTCTTCCGGTCGCGCCGCCGAACATCGGCCCGAAGACGTTCCCGGAGTACGACAACTTCGTGGATGCCGCGACGCGCGAGCTGCCCCGCGGCGGAAAGGTCTTCGTGGGACAGCGCGACGATCCGTTCTTCGTCGATCTCGGAGCGACCTTCGACGCGATCAACGTGCGCGAGGGCACCGGGAACGAGGGGGAGGGCAAGGACGACTTCTCCGGGATGTCGACCTCCGCGATCGTGCTCCAGCTCCCGGAGCGGAAGGTGACCAAGGACGGCGAGCAAGTCACCGGCGCGGATGCCAAGAACGCGGTCGTGGGCGTCTGGTCCACCACCGACCGGCGCCGGCTCCAGGTCACGAACGCCGCGGGTTCGGGCTCGAATCACAAGGCCCGGTCCCACAGGAACCGCTTCGTGCAGGTCTCGCGGCTCGGTAACCCGCTGGTCAACGAGGTCGTGATCCCGCTCGGCAAGAAGGACCAGTTCAACCGTACGACTCCGGATGAGGACGCAGCCCGGTACGGCAAGTACGTCCTCAAGCCGGAGCTGGCCGCGATCCTGAACGCGTTGTTCGGAGTCGGCGCTCCAGAGACCGACCGGACCGACATCGTCCAGGCTCTGCTCCAGGGGATCCCGGGGCTCAACCAGCACTCGGGCAAGCACGCCGGGGACGCCGTGGACACCCTGAAGCTCAACCTGGGCGTGGCGCCCAGCAAGGACCCGGACCGGTTCGGGGTGATCGGCGGCGACAACGCCGGCTTCCCGAACGGTCGCCGACTGGATGACGACGTGGTCGACATCGAGCTCCAGGTGGTCGCCGGATTCCTGGTCGGAAACCCGGTGCCGCTCGGCGACGGGGTGGACAAGAACGACAAGCCGTTCCTGTCCGGATTCCCGTACCTGGCGGCTCCGGACTCGGGATTCGACTCGAATCCCTCCGATCGATTCGAGCCCCCGCACGCGCCCGTTCCCCCGGGCGGCGGGTCTTGAGCCAGAGGAGGAGCTGAAGAGAGGAGTGGACGGAGCGCCTGCCCCCCGGCGGCGCTCCGTCCTCACCCCGGCTGACGCACAACACGAACCGTTGAAAGGTCGACCAGTGAGATCTAGGGAGATCACGCCAATCTTTCTGTTCAAGTGGGCAACGCCGGCGCTCGCGTTCGTCGCCGTGCTCGCCGTCCTGGGGCTCGTCAACCGCTCCGCGTCCATGCCGCTCTCGGGCGATTCGGCCTCCACCGGCCTAACCGGCCAGACGATTCCCCGGGACACCGAGTCGCTGATCGCCAGCCTCCAGACCGCCCTGAAGGAGGACCCGGCGGACACGACCGGATACGCGCTGCTCGGCGACGCCTACTACCAGCGGGCGCGTGAGACCGGGGATCCGACCTACTACTCGCGGGCCGAGGAGTCGTTCAACGCGGCGCTCAGGCGTGACCCGAACGATCTCGGCGCGACAATCGGCAAGGGAACTCTTGCCCTCGCACGACACGACTTCGAAGCCGGGCTCGGCCTTGCCCAGCGGGCCAGGCGGCTGGCTCCAGATCTCGTTCGCCCCTACACCCTTCTCGCCGATGCCCAGATAGAGCTCGGTCGCTACGGGCCGGCCGCGCGGTCGCTTGAGCGCATGGCCACCCGGAAGCCGACCCTGGCCACGTACTCGCGGATCTCCTACTACCGCGAGCTCGACGGGGACCTCGCTGGCGCTGTTGAGGCGATGCGCCTGGCCGTGTCCGCCGGAGGCGGCAACGCAGAGGGCACCGCGTACGTTCAATCGCTGCTCGGCGGCCTTCTGCTCGACCGCGGCCGCTACGGTGCCGCCGAGCGTGCCTATCGCCAGGCGCTCACGGTGGAGCCCGCCTATCCGGCTGCCGAGGCGGGGCTGGCGCGTCTCGACGCCGGCCGGGGGCGCTTCGCGCCGGCCATCCGCCGCTACCAGCAGCTGGTGCAGAGAATCCCGCTGCCCGAGTACGCGGTCGGGCTCGCCGAGACCGAACAGGCGGCCGGCAGGGTCGCCCCGGCGCGCCGCGACTACGCGCTGGTCGAGGCTCAGGCGCGACTCCTGCGCGTAAACGGCGTCAACGCGGACGTGGACCTGGCGCTGTTCGAGGCCAACCACGGGGATCGTTCCCAAGCCCTGGAGCTGGGCAGGCAGGCCTGGGCGGCCACGCCCAGCGTCCGTTCGGCTGACGCCTACTCGTGGGCGCTCTACAAGGCGGGCAGGATCGGACCCGCCCGTCGTTTCTCCGACCGGGCAATGAGGCTGGGCTCGCGCGACCCGTACTTCCTCTACCACGCCGGAATGATCGCCCGACGCGCCGGGGAGACCGACGCGGCGCGCCGGCTGCTGGGTCGCCTGGTCGCGCAGAGTCCGCGTTTCAATCCGCTCTACGGTCCGCACGCCCGGCACGCCCTGGAGTCGTTGCGGTGATCGGACGGCGCACAGCATTGGTTGCGAGCGCCGCCCTGCTGTTGGCCCTGGGCGCCGCGCTGACGGCTGCGCCTGCGCTCGCCCACCCGCTCGGGAACTTCACCACCAACCAGCTCGCTCAGGTACGGATCGACGAGCGCCAGGCTCGCGTCCACTACATCCTGGACCAGGCCGAGATTCCCACCTTCCAGCAAATCCAGCGGTTCGACACGAACGAGAACGGGGCGGTCGAGGGGGCCGAGCGGGGGCCGCTCCTGGACTCGGAGTTGGCCGAGATCTCGTCCGGCCTGGAGCTGGCCGCCGACGGGCGGCCGTTGGGCCTGGCCGCGCCGCAGGACGCCAGGCTCAGCTTTCCCTCTGGCCAGGCGGGGCTGCTCCTTACCCGGGTCGAGGCCGACTTCACAGCCCGCTTGCCTCGCGGCGCGCGCCGGGTGGAGTTGGTGAGTCGCGCCTTCTCCGACCGGATCGGATGGCGGGCGATCCAGGTCCTCCCGGGGAGCGGGACCGACGTTACCTCCAGCGTCGCAGCCACCGATCCCACGGACGGCCTGCGAAGCTACCCGGAGGACCTCCTCTCGAGCCCTCCCGACGATCTCGAGGCGAGCTTCGAGGTGCGGCCGGGATCGGGTGGGATCACAGCCCCGGCGGGCCTCGAAGGCGGCAAGATCAGCGAGGATCGGGCGCTCGACGGGTTCGCCAACTCGCTTGCGGGCGGCGACTCCCACGGCCTCTTGATCGCATTCCTGCTCGTCGCCGCGTTCGGCTGGGGGGCTCTGCACGCCCTCTCGCCCGGACACGGCAAGGCGATGGTCGCGGGATACCTGGTCGGGTCCCGCGGTACGCCGCGGCACGCCCTGATCCTCGGCTTCACCGTGACCGCGACCCACACCGCTGCGGTCTTCGCGCTGGGTCTGGTCACCCTGGCCGCCTCCGAGTACGTTCTGCCCGAGGACATCTACCCGTGGCTGGGCGTGCTCTCGGGCCTCTTGGTGGTCTGCGTCGGGATTTCGGTGATGCGCTCGCGGTTCCGTCGCTGGCGCGCGCTCAGGGCGCAGGGGGCTGAGGAGCGCGAGCAGCACAAGAACGGCCACGACCACCATCACCACCGCCCCCACAGCCACCACCACGGCCCACCCACGATGCGGGGCCTGCTGGGGCTCGGTGTCTCGGGCGGGATCGTGCCCTGCCCCTCGGCGCTTGTTGTCTTGATCGCTGCGATCTCCCAGCACCGGATCGGCTTCGGGATGCTCCTGATCGTCGCCTTCAGCCTCGGATTGGCAGCGACGCTGGTCGCGGTGGGGCTCGCGGTGGTCTACGGCGGCAGGCTGATCACGCGGTTGCGGCCGGAGCGGCGGATCTTCGGCTCGCGCTTCGCCGGCGCGTTGCCGGCCATCTCGGCCTCGCTGATCGTGCTCGCCGGGGTCCTGATCACTTCTAGGGCAGTCCCACAGCTTGGATGAAGCCGCTATCAACAAGGAGGTAGCCATGTCCCTGATCGACTTCGAGTTCCTGTTCCGGCCTGTAGAGGAGCTCGACGCCTGGCTCACCGGGCTCTTCGCTGGCGCGCCCTTGCTGGTCGCGCTGGGCATCGCGTTCGTGCTGGGACTCAGGCACGCCTCAGACCCCGATCACCTGGTCGCGGTCACCTCGCTGGTGGCCGCCGATGACGGTGGGACCCGCAGCGCCACGCGACTTGGCGCCTGGTGGGGCCTGGGCCACGCTGCGACTCTGGTCCTGCTCGGGGTGCCCCTGATCGTGTTCAAGTCAGCGCTGCCCCCCTGGCTCGAGAGCGGGGCGGAGAAGGCGGTCGGCGTGGTGATCGTCCTGCTCGCTTTGCGTGTGATCTGGAAGTGGGCACGCGGCCAGTACCGAGCTGGCCGCCATGCGCACGCCGCTGCGCCCCGCGACGTGCCGGCGCAGGAGGCTCATCGGCATCTGCGCAGCGAAGCCGAGCCCAGGCATCGCCACCACAGCGTGCGTACCCCCCGGCAGGCGTTCGGGATCGGCCTCCTGCACGGGCTCGCGGGAACCGGCGCCGTCGTCGTCTTGCTGCTCGCCGCCCTGCCGACCAGGTTGGAGGCCGCCCTCAGCCTGGCGGTCTTCGCGCCGATGTCGGTCCTTTCCATGGCGGCCTGCACGACGGCCTTCGCCTGGGTGCTCACCCGCCCGCTGATCGAGCCCGTCTACCGAAGCGTCCTGATCCCCGCCCTGGGCCTCTTCGGCCTCACGTTCGGGCTTTGGTACGTCGGTCTCTAGCGCAGATCGGCGCGGAGTAGCGGAGGCGAGGTCGGCCGCTGGCTGCCACCGCGGGGCTCGCGGGTGACGAGCACCGCGTCGGCGTCGTCGAGCGGCCCCGCCACGGCCGCCTCTGCCGTCCGGTCGCGGCGGGGGACGAACAGGCTCGAGGGTTCGAGCCTCCCGTCGCGCTCTACCCACACCTCGTAGACGTGGTTGGCTGGCAGGGCCGGCAGCTGCGACATGGTCAGGATCGCCGAGTCGCCCGATCGCTCCAGCGTTCCGGCGAGGTTCGGCGGGGCCGCGGGCGACGGTCGGGCGGCGCTGACCGAGCTCGAGTCGCCCGGCTCGTGGAGCAGGTAGCCGGCCGCGCCGCCGACGACCAGGGCGCCAACCGCAAGCGCGGTCGCGGGTCGCCTCAGCAGCGCACCCCAGTCGCGGCGTCGCTTCGGCTCCGAGACCCCGGTCGGGGCCGGGCTTGCATCGCGCGCCTCTGCCCGCACCGACGCCATCAAGCGCCGCCGGAGGCCCGCCGGCGGCTCGAGCTGCTCAATCGTGCGCGGCAGCAGGTCCACAGCCGGCTGCAGCCATCGCAGCTCAATGCGGCAGGCCTCGCACTCGGCGAGATGACTTTCAAGCTCGGCAGCGTCGCGTTCCTCCAGCGCACCGAGCGCGTATGCGGCCAGGTCGCCGCGGTAACGCTCGTGGACCGTGGGCTCTCTTGCGTCGTGGCTCATAGGTACGCCCCCGGGACATCCTCCCCCGGGACGCCCTCAGCGAGGGTCGCCCTGATCTTCTCGAGGCCAAGCCGCATCCGCCCCTTCACGGTGCCGAGCGGCGCACCGAGCATCTCGGCGATCTCCGAGTGGCTGAAGCCGCCGAAGTAGGCGAGCTCGATTACCCGCGACTGCTCGCGAGGCAACACTCCCAGCGCCTGGCGGAGGCGACCGGCGGTCTCGCGGCGGATCGCTTCCGCCTCCGTTCGCTCGCCGGCCGGATGGCTTTCGAGCGCCACCTCGTCGTCGCGATCGAGCTTCGGAGCGGGCCGCGAGGCGCTGCGCACAGCATCGATGGAGCGATTGCGGACGATCCCAAGGGCCCAGGCGCGCACGCTGCCACGCGCCGCGTCGAAGCGCGCCCTGCTCCTCCAGATGGACAGGAATGCCTCCTGGGTCACGTCTTCCGCCATCCCAGGATCGCCGACGATCCGGTGCGCGAGCGAGTAGGCCGCTCCGCCGTGTCGGTCGTAGAAGACCTCGAACGCGTCCGGGTCCTTGGCGTCCACGAGGGTCATCAGATCCTCGTCAGCGAGGCGCTCAAGCGCCCCGGGGTTTGGCTTCGATCTCATCTTGTGTCCGCCTGATCCGGCGCCACGCCAAATGCGTATCAGCAGCGGATACGCACACCTACGAGCTTGCTCCATGCGTGGATCAGTACGTCCCGCCCGCAACACGATAGTTGGAACGCCCAGGTTCCCGAAAACGAGGATCCGGATCCTTCCGCAGAGGGTTAGCCGGGTGCGATTAGCTCGTGGAGACCGGTCCCGGGGGTGCCTTCCATCCTGAGCCCCAACGCCGTTTGCTCCCCACTGGCGCCCTGGCGGGCGGCCGCCACCCGATCAGCGACGATCCGTATCGGCGGGCCCGTGGAGTCCTCGTAGAGCTCCAGTCCGATGCGGCGCGCACCGGCGTCCGGCCCGTATTCGGTGGACAGGAGCGCTTCGTGAACCCGGGCCGCCTCTCCCTGGGCAGACACCAGGACCGCCTCGACTGTGTCGGCGTCATGCCCCGCCGCTTCCCGCGGCCGCAGCGCGGCGACCGCGAGCAGCTCACCGTTGTCGAAGCTCGCCGAAATCACCCGCAGGGCTCTGGCGCGCTCCCAATCCGGCTCCCGTCCCAACTGCCAGGTCGGTCTGGCCTCAGCGGTGCCCGGATGGGATGGGGGGGCGCTGAGCTCTCTGAGGGCCTCGACGTCCCATTCGATCAGCGTGGCGGGCCCATCCGCGGGGCCCAGCTCCACCACCAGCCGATCACCGCTGGGCATCGTCTTCGTGCGGGGGGAGCTCGCCGCGCGGATCCGTGACCTCGCGAGCGCTTCCCTCGTAGTCGTAGTCGCTGGGCCGGCGGTCCCCGTTGGGGCGGTCGCGGACAGTGCCGTAGCCCCAGCGTATGGTGCGAACCGGGAACGCCGCCCGTCGAAGGGCCATCCACGCGACCAGGCGACGGAAGATCGCACGGGTGGCAGGGATCAGCAGCATCAGGCCGATCACGTCGGTGATGAAACCGGGCGTCAGCAGGAAGGCGCCACCGACGATGACCATCGTTCCATCGAAGACCTCACGCGCAGGGACCCGCCCGGCCGCCAGCGTTTCGTTGAAGCGTCCCCAGACGGCTCGTCCCTGAGAGCGCAGCAGCGCGGCGCCGAGGAAGCTGTCGGCGATCAGCAGTGCGATCGTCGGCAGGACGCCAATCGCCCCGCCGACCTTGATGATCACGTAGAGCTCGGCGATCGGCAGGACGATGAAGACCAGGATCAGGAACAGCGCCACGATGAGAGCGTAGATCAGCCACCCCGCGCACCGCCTCGCTACGATGACCCAATGGCCACTGAAGACACCGCGACGGTCACCCAGGAAGACGTCTACGAGGCCCTCGAGGAGGTAATCGACCCCGAGCTGGGGCTCGACTTCGTTTCGCTGGGGCTGGTCTACGACGTCGAGATCGAGGACTCGGCCGTCTACGTCACCTTCACGCTCACCTACCCTGGCTGCCCGATCGGGCCGCAGGTCTCCGAGCAGATCAAGGAGTTCGTGGGGGAGCTCCAGGGCGTCGACGGCGTCCATCCGAAGATGGTCTTCGATCCTCCCTGGACCCCGGACATGATGTCCGAGGACGCCAAGTTCGCGCTGGGGTATCTAGGGCACCACTCAGGCGTCCGTCAGGGTCCGGGGTCAGTCCCGTACCGATCCCGTACCCCACGCCGTACCCACGGAGGCGTGGGGGACCCAGCCGATCTGCGGCAGCCGCGCATGACGGACCGAATGCGTGACGCACCTCATCCAGGTCTCGGACGTATCCGAGCAGGCCCTCGTGGCCTCTGACCACGGTGGCCTCTTTGCCGAACATCAGCCCGAAGATTCCGTGCCACTCGACATCGGGGTCGAACTCCTCCAAGAGGGCTTCGTAGTCTCGGCGGTTGTTCGCGTCGACTGCGCGTTTGAGCGCTTCGACGTTCTCCTGCGACATCGCCTACTCCTTGAGCCCTGCCGCTTCGAGGGCTCCCTCGGGATTTGGATATCCCACGAGCGATGAGACTCTCCCGTCGCGGAACGTCCAAATGTGCCCGTTTCGGTACTCGAACTCGCCACCGGTCCCGCCCTTGGGTCGAAGGCGGTTCCTGACGATGACCACGACTTGATCCTCGCTCTCGAAGAACTTCAACGGCTCCAAGATCCAGGCATCGAATCCAGCCGTGATGTCCGAGGCGACCGCGATCGCGGCGTCGCGTCCACGGTGCGCCCCGGCTTGGGGTCCAACCTTGAAAGTGAGCTCGAGGTCCGGGTGAGCGATCACGAAGTGCCGACTCCCAATCGCCCCGGCTGGCTGCCTCATACATGCGGCGGAGGATCTCCATGTTCTCCTGCGACATCGCCTACTCCAGAAGCCCAGCGGCTTCGAGGGCCGGTCTCTGGTCCCCATAAGTCCTTGAGATGGGTTATTAGCCCATCTCGGAACGTTGCCAAGATCGCAAAGGGGGCTTCGGTCTCGATTCCGCTCCCTGTTCCGGCGATGTGGAAGGTCCCGATTGCCAGCACCCGGTCTCCCAGGTCTCGAATGTCGGGGCAATGAACGCCGCTGACCTTTAGGTTCTCCCAAGCGTCCGCATAGAACTCGCGGAGTCCATCGTGGCCTACGTAGGCTCCCTGAAGCGCGGCAAGCTGAGGCTCGAAGTGAACCTCAGGATCGGCCAACCGAAGGAGGGCCGGAACATCGTTGCGCGCAAATGCGTCGAGGGAGTCCCGCATCCTCTCCAGGTTCTCCTGCGACATCGCCTACTCCGAAAGACCGGCGGCTTCGAGGGCTTCGGCCTTTGTCCTGTAGGCCCGTGTCTCGACGATCTTCTCGTCCCTGAGCGTGTAGACCGTGCTCACGGGAGTTCGAACGCAAGCCCGCTGCTCGGCCCGTGTCCGCACACCCTGCCGACGACGATGACTCGGTCCTCGTCCGCGTCGATGACCTCGTCCGCTTCGATATGGAAATCGCCGATAGCGTCGCGCGTGACTTCCACCCACTTACGGACGCCATCGTGCCCGATGTATGGCGCGGTCTCCGGTGCACCAGCGACGTTAGTCATGACGACGCTGGGGTCGAAAAGCGACAGGGCCTCGTCTGCATCCTGCGATTCGTAGAGGCGTCGGATGGTCTCCACGTTCTCCTGCGACATCACTTACTCCGAAAGCCCGGCGGCTTCGAGGGCCTGCTCTTCGGTCGCGTGGATGCCGATGCGTGTGATCCTTCCACCGCTGAACCGGTGGAGGAACCAGAAGGACCTCTCCACGGGCACGCCACTCGAAGCCCCGGTCGCTCGCTGCCGAACCTGAAGGACAACGGCTTCGCCCACCTCCACGTGGCTCTCGACCTCGTTACTGAACTCGTCAAAGGCGCTCAGCCAGTTCTCGCACCACTCGAGGAACCCCTCATGACCTCGGTACTCGGCGGGATCGAGGGGGGCCGCCGTGTAGCTGATGACTTCGGGATCGAACTCCCGGAGGACGGCGGTGAGGTCACCTTCGGAGAAGGACGCGTACGCCCTGAGCACCGTCTCCACGTTCTCCTGCGACATCGCCTACTCCGACAAGCCCGCGGCTTCGAGGGCCTCGGCGCGTTCCAGATACTCGTCCATTCGGATGATCAGGCCGTCCTCCACGGTGACGATCGAGAAGATCGTCGCGTTGACGTCGATGTCGCTTGCCTTTCCCTTCATCGCCAGTCGCACCACCGCGAGAACTTGGCTGTCGCCGAGATCGGTGACCTCGGGGACGTTGACTCGGTAGTCCTGGGCGGCATCCAGAAGCTGATCGACACCACGGGCCATGCCCTCGTAACCGCGGGCGGTGATGCCGATAAGGGCCGACTTCCACTCGATATTCGGATGCAAGTAGCGCAACGCGTCCGCGATCTCGGGCGCGACCTCACCCGCCCTCAGGCTGTCCGCCACGGAACGAGGGCCTTGCCAGTAGGCGGCAAAGACTCGTTCCACTGCCTCGAAGTAGCGCCGCACGATCTCCACGTTCTCCTGCGACATCGCCCGCGCAGTATCGATCAGCGCAGGAAAAGGGGGGCCACACCGGCCCCCCTCAAGCCTGTCTCTGTTTACTTCGGAGGCGGTGGGACCCGGCAGAAGACACCGTTTCGGGGTTCCCCGATGGGGAAGACAAAAGCGTCCCCGGTGCCGGTGATGTGGTACTTGACCGCTCCGGCCTGCCCGTTCGTGCTTCCGATCTTCTTGATCGTCGGCGTGCCACCCGGGGCCTCGGTGTACTTGATCTTCGTCCCGCTCGGGAACGGTCCGAAGACCGTGCCGCTACCGGTGTCCTGGACCACGACGTCCTTCCCGGTGTCCGAGCCGATCTTGTAGAAGCCGTCTTCGTTCTGGCCACCTCTCGGGCCGGGCATCGTCGTGGACCCAGCCGGTGGCACGTTTTGGCCGTGGGGGTTGGTGGTCTCGACGCAGAAGCCCTTGTGCGCCTGCGCTGTTCCAGCCATCAGCGTGAGCCCCATCGCGGCCAGAGCTGCCACCAGTGCAACTCGTCTCATCATGGGCACCTCCTTCAAGGGACTGCGCGGCGAAGCCCAGTCCCTGTTAATGGCCATTCTGTTCGTACCCCGGATTCGGCTCGCCAATCCTCCCCGGCCGTTAAGTCAGGTGGCCACGCCCTGGCCGGTCGCCGGCAGGGCGAAGCGGGTGGGGGGACGACCTCCTTGCCCGCCGGGGGCGGGTCGTGAGCGCCCTACTCCCGCAGCCCCGCGGCTTCGAGGGCTGGGCCCCTGCCCGTGAACCCAGCAGGAGCAGGGCCTTCGCGCGATAGGGTCAGGACATGATGTCCGAGGACGCCAAGTTCGCGCTGGGGTTCTAGACGCCCTTGGCAAAGCGGCGCTGGCTCGATGGGCGCTAAGCATCGACAGATCGCTTCGGCAAGTCAGGCGCAGGGAGCCCCAATCCCGCCGCCTGACCTGATCGCCCGCACCGGCGGCCGCCGACGTGGGCGAAGCGACGAGTGGTTCCGCGACTTCTACGAGCGGGCTGGGCGTGAGCGCAAGGCCGGAATCACCGAGGTCCTTCCCGATGACTGGTCGTTCGAGGGAAAGCGGGTGCTCGACTTCGGCTGCGGCTCGGGCAGGGTCCTGCGCGCGTTCCTGCCGGAGGCCGGCTCGGGCGAGTTTTGGGGCTGCGACCTTCACGGCCCAACCATCGCCTGGCTCGACGAGCACCTCTCTCCGCCGCTTCACTTTTACGTCAACGACCGGATCCCGACGCCGCACCCGGACGGCTACTTCGACCTGGTCTACGCGATCTCCGTGTTCACCCACATAACCCACGAGTGGAGCGCCTGGCTGCTCGAGCTGCACCGGATCCTGAAGCCGGACGGCCTCCTGCTGGCCACCATCCTGGGGCCCGAGTCCTGGGGAAGATTGCTCAGCGAGCCGCCGGACGAGAACGGGCTCGGGATGTGCGTGCAGAACATCGGGCAAAGGCCCGATGACAAGGGCAGCGGCCCCCGGGTACTGCACTCCCCCTGGTGGCTGCGCTCCCACTGGGGCAGGGCATTCGAGATCCTCTCGCTGAAGTCGTCTGGCTTTGCCGTGGGGTCGCACCACGGCTTCGTGCTGGGACGCAAGAAGGACGTCTCTTTGACCCGGGACGACCTGGAGCGGCCCGATGCCGAGGATCCCCGCGAGCTCCAGGCGCAGCGTCAGCAGCTATTGGTCTTCGAGCAGGACGCCATAGAGATCGGAGAGAGGTGGGAGCGCCAGCGGGCTCGCAGTGCCGAGGCGCTCGGAGGCCAACGAGCTCGTAACGCCGAGGCGTTCCAAGCCCAGCGGGCTCGCAGCGCCAGGCTCACCGAGGCGCTCGAGCGCCAGCGGGCCAAGCTCAGCGACGTGCGACGCGAGTACGAGGCATCCTTGAGCTGGCAAGTCACGCGTCCGCTTCGCGCGGCAGGGCGGATGGTCCGCTCGCTTCGCTCGCGCTAGCCGTACGGGTTGTACGCGCCTGCTGGTGCTATCGGGCAGGGAACGCACACGCGCCACGGCGAGGGCGAGACCGGCCCACCGTCGATCCGGCCGTGCAAGGCCGATCTGCTCGGCTCTGACGCGATTCCGGGAGGCTCTCTGCCGGCGGCTCCGGGCGGTCGTTGCGGCCCAGCGCCTCGAGCGAGGAAATCTCATCGACGAGGTCTGAACGGCGACACGCCAGCGCCACCTCGAGCTCGTATGTGAGCGAGGAACGAGACTCAACGGTTGCTTGATGCAGGGCAAGCGACAGCTGGCGCTGGTAGTCGGAGCTGACGTCCGCAAGTTGCTTCTTGGCGATCTCCTTGCGTGATCGGTCAAGAGCCATCGTGCCGCGCATCAGCACCGCGCTGGCTCCGACGGCCATCAGGACCGGATTCATGGTCACGACGCCGACCACGGCGATCGGGGCGCCGACAAGGAAATCCTTGGGGCTGATCGCCTTGCTACCAGGCTCCGGCGGTGCGCTGATCTCAATCGGCATCGGAGCGGCAAGCTCGCCACTGACGCGAAGCTCGACGCCGCACTCCTTCAGTTCGTCACGGACGTCATCGATGATCTTGGTGAGCCGCTGGGAGAGCGTCTCGAACAGCTCCTCCCGAGCCTCGTTGAGCTCCGCGATCAGCTGATCTTCAGGGTGTTTGAGTTGCTTCTGCGCGATGCCGGGCTCGTACGCCCTACGGAGGCGAGCCACTTTGCCGGCGGCCTCCAGGTCCGTCTGGCGCGTCAATATCGCCATCGCGTCCTGGAGCTTTCGCCGTGCCGATTGCGCCGCCGTATCGAGCTGCTTCTGCAGCTCCCGCGCCTCAGCGATCCGTTCCCCTCGGGCCTCGGGGCTCAGATCGGCGCTCTGAGCCGCGTCCTCCCGGGGTTCCTCCGTTCTCAGCGGATCCATTGCGTCCTCCTCATTCGGTTGAAGTGGGTCCGGGTCATAAGTATCGCTGCGATCACGCGGCGAGGCGGAGTCGCGGCTGTCCCCGGCCGGGCAGTATTGTTGCCGTGACGAGCGGGGCCTCATGGTCACGGCCGATCGGGGGACCCCGGCAGGCACTCACAGGAGGGGAAACGATGAACGGACGTCACATGAGGATCCTCGGCGCGGTGGGGTCCATCGTGGCCCTCGGGGCGGTGGCACTGATAGCGCTGCCGGCCTCCGGGTCAGCACCTGCGGGACACGCCTTTTTCGCCAAGCTGAGCGGCGAGCACGAGATCCCAGACGCCGACCTCGACGGCTACGGAACCTTCAGCGGATCGTTTAGCGGCGTCAAGCTGTGCTTCGGCCTGCAGGTGGTAAAGATCGCCAACCCGACCGCTGCGCACATCCATCAAGGAGGGCCGGCCACCGCCAATGGGCCGATCAAGGTCTCCTTGAACTTCCCGACCTCGGGCCTCGCGGGAGCCTCGGCGCAGTGCAAGAACGTGCCGGTGGCGATCGCCAACGCGATCAAGGCCAACCCGGGTGCCTACTACGTCAACGTCCACAACGGCGCCTTTCCCGGTGGCGCGATACGCGGCCAGCTCTTCCAGGCGACCGTGGCTCAGGACAAGTAGAACCGTAAGAGAGAGCTAATCGAGCGGGGGCCGCGCCTGGCTAGGGCCGGGCGCGGCAGCTCGGCCCGGCGCAATTTCGCAGCGCCTCGAGGCGATCCGCGAGCTGGGCCTGGATCGAGGCGTAGGCCGGGGTCGTCGTGGCGACTGTCGAGCTCGAACGGGTCGTTCTTCAGGTCGTAGAGCTCCTTCTCGCCCGTCTCGTGCTCGGCGTACAGGTAGCGCTCGGTCCGAATCGCCGAAGCGCAAAGCCCAGCTCGTCTCGATCAGCAGCTCGCGTCCCTGCTCGATGCCCGGCTGCTGCGCCACCGGGATCAGCGACCGCCCGTCCATCACCAGGCCGGGGCTCGCGTTCGCCACGTCGACGATCGTCGGGGCGAGGTCGGCGTTGATCACCAGGTCGTCGACGTCCACCCCCTGCGGGATCCCCGGCCCGCGCATCAGGAGCGGCACCCGGATCGACTCCTCGTAGATGTGCATCTTGCCGCTGGGGCATTCGGTGCTCGCCGTGGAAGAAGCCGTTGTCCGAGGTGAACACGAGCACGGTCCGTGCGAGCTCGCCCTCGGCCATCAGCGCGTCGACGATGCTCCTTGACGCCCTCGTCCACGGAGAGGAGCGGACTCGAGCCGGCAGCGGTACTGGCGCTGGATGTCCGCGATCTCATCCGCGTTCAAGCGCGGGCGGTTCCGGATCTTGGCCGGCTTGTCGGAGACGTCGACCTCGTTGAAGTTCGGGGGCCTCGGCAGCGGCGCGGAGTCGAACGCGTGGGCGTGGCGCGGCGCCGGCTTCGCGGCCATCGCAGTTGAGGGGCGGGTTCGGGTTCGGGTCCGGGCCGCCGAAGTGGGGCGCCGTGTAGGTGAGCCAGAGGAAGAACGGCTGCGCAAACGGCGCCCGGCGGGCGACGAGGTCGACCGCCTTTCCGGTCAGCACGTCCTGCTTGAAGTCGGCGGGTGTATTGCCGTAGCCGACCAGGGTGCCGTTCTCGTTCAGCGTGTAGTTGTAGACCGCCTGGGCGCTCCGGGGCCGCCGCGCGCCACTCCGACCAGCCCGGCGGGACCCGCGGGTTGTTCGAGTAGCCGTTCAGGTACTTGCCGATCATGGCGGTGTAGTAGCCGGCTTGGCGAAGCCAGACGGCGAGGTTGTTGCTTCCGTGCAGGGCCTGGAAGCGGCCGAAGCCGCCGTTCGGCGGCATTGTTGCTGAGCACGCCGTGGTTGTGCGCGTACTGGCCCGTGAGGAAGGTGGCGCGCGACGGGCAGCAGAGCGACATGTTGACGAAGCTGTTCTCGAACGTCGCCCCCTGGTTGCCGATCAGCGAGTTGACGTTGCCCATCACGCGCATCGATTCGACCGTCTGGTCGTCGGTCTCGATCACCACGATGTTCGGTCGCGCCTGGGCCGCGACGGCCGGATCGAGGGTCACCGGGGGTGTCCCGGAACCGGCGACCGCCAGGCCGCCCGTAGTCGCCAACGTCGCGAAGAACAACAACAGGCTGCGCCCTCGGAGCCGAGCGACCCGCCTCGGTATGTACCGCCGGTGCCCCCGCAAGCCCACGACCCTAGCACGCGGCCTATGACGCGTTCGCGGGCGTCAGGCGGCGGTGGGGGGCTCGCCGCCGGGCTCGTCGCCGGCCTTCAGCTGGCGCTGGATCTCCCGGTCCAGGTGGATGGCGCGGATCGCGTGCTCGTCGGGGAGCTTGTCGAGCACCTCATGGATCGTGCGCAGAACCTCGTGCTGGTCACGGCCGAAGTCGTCCAGCAGAGAGCGGAGCGCGGTGTGCGTGATCTTGAGCTGCGCCGGGGTTAGCTCGAGGTGGTAGTGGAACTGGGTGCTCTCTTGCTCATCTGAGCCCTGGTTGCTCACGCCGTTTACCTCGCTTCGGTTGCCGCGTTTGGTCCAGTCTTGGGAATGGTACGCGCGAACAGGCGGCGCTTCCGCAGTGTCAACCGGCCGTCGGCGCGGGCTCGGGCGCCTGCGAGGCCGCTTCGGCGGCGTCGGCCAGCTCGGCGATCGAGCGCTCGATGCCCGTGGCGATCACGTCGATGTCGTCGATCGAGTCGTAGTCAGCGAGCAGGCCGAAGTTGATGCCGCCGTTGTAGCTCATGATGGCCACGAACAGAGCCTGGTGAGGCGGCAGGAAGCCGACGGGGAAGATGTCTTCCAGCTCGCGGCCCAGCACGTAGAGCGGAATCTGCGGGCCCGGCACATTGGTGACCACCAGGTTGAAGAGACGCGTCGAGAAGTTGATCCGAGCGGCCTGTGCGAGCAGTGTCGGCGGGGCGAAGTCGTTGAAGCGCGTGATCACCTCGGCACCAAGGGCCTGTTTGGACTGCTTCAGCCCCCGCATTGCCCCGGTCACCGCCTCAAGGCGGCGAACGGGGTCCGCGATGTAGACGGGCAGCGGCGCGCGCATCACGGCGAGCCGGTTGCCGAGCTGGCCGCGTTCGCCCTCGGCCCGGATCGAGACCGGGACCTGTGCCCGCAGCTCCAGCCCCTCGGTGCGGATGCCGCGACCGTGCAGCCACTCGCGAACCCCGCCCGCCACCACGGCCAGCACGACATCGTTCACTGTGCCTCCGAGCGCGTCCTTGACGCGCTTCATCTGTGTCAGGTCGCTGCGCACCCAGAAGAAGCGGCGATGCGAGCCGATGTCGACGTTGAGCGGCACCTTCGGCGCCGGGTTGGCGAACGCCCAGCCGATTTCCCCGACTCCCTCCACGGCTTCGGTCGCCTGGCGCAGCGTCGCCTCCGGGTGCTGGATCGCCTGCTCCAGGCGGCGCGCCAGTCGCAGCGGGGCGCCCAGCAGTCCCTGAACTCCCTTGGCCGCCAAGCCGGCGCTCGACGGCTCGGGGCCGGGCACCCAATCGTGGTCAGGTTCGGCCGGCTCAGGCACGGGCTTGGTGTCGAACAGCACCGTGGCGATGTCGACGCCCGAGACGCCGTCCACCAGCGCGTGATGTGTCTTGGTGATCAGCGCGAAGCGCTTGCGGGTCAGCCCCTGGACGAGCCACAGCTCCCACAGCGGCTTGGTGCGGTCGAGCTGCTGCGAGAAGACGCGGGCTGCCATCTTGCGAAGCTGTTCCTCGGACCCGGGCGCCGGCAGCGCGGAGTGCCGCACGTGGTAGGTGAGGTTGAAGTTCGGGTCATCGACCCAGAACGGGCGCCCGGTCTGGACCGGGGGGTGTGCGAGCTTCTGCCGAAAGCGGGGCACCAGGCGAAGCCGGCCCCGGATGTGATCGAGCAGGTCGTCGTAGCTGGGCGGTGGCCCCTCGAAGATCAGGATCCCACCGACGTGCATGTGGCTGGAGGCGCTCTCGTTGGTCAGGAAGGAGACGTCGACCGAGCTGAGGCGATCCATGTGCTGCTGGGCCACGGGATCAACCCTAAACAATGATTACCGATTGCGCTCCCGGCGCGGACGGCTCGGTAGCCTCGCGCCGGTGCGACGCTTCGGGGCGCTACTGGCCGTGCTCGGTACAGGGTTCGCGGGCTGCGGCGACGGGCCGAGCAGCGGGCCGCCCGCGGCGGACCGCTTCGACGCCCAACGCGCCTTTCACGACCTTCGCGCCCAGGTGCGGATCGGCCCCCGTCCGGCCGGCTCGGCGGGGAGCCGCCAGGAGGTACGGCTGATCGCTCGGCGGCTGCGTGAGGCGGGAGTGGCCGAGGTTCGGGTGCAGCGTCCCCACCGCAACGTTGTCGGCCATATCCCCGGCGACGCTCCGGGCACCGTCGTCGTCGGCGCCCACCACGACACCAAGGACATCCCCGGCTTCGTCGGCGCAAACGACGGCGCCTCCGGAGTCGCCGTCCTCCTCGAGCTGGCGCGCAGCCTGCCACGGCGCCCGCACGGCCCCTCGATCGACCTGGTCTTCTTTGACGCCGAGGAAGCGCGGGACGACAAGCCCTTCGACCTCGATGGTGCACGTGGCAGCAGTCAGTTCGTCCGCTATATGCGACGCGGCGGCGTACGGGGCTCACCCGCGCTGGACGAGATCCGTGCCATGGTCCTGTTCGACCTGGTCGGCGACTGCGACCTCCAGATCCCGCGCGAGGAGAACTCTGATTCCAGCCTCTATGAGCTGTTCTCGGATGCCGCGCAGGAGCGGCTCGCCAGCTCACCGTTCGTGGGCACCGTCGCCCCGATCCTCGACGACCACACCCCCTTCGCAGACGCGGGGATTCGGTCCGTCGGCTTGATCGATTTCCAGTTTGGCCCGGGCCCTTCGCCAGGCGCCTTCTGGCACACGCGCCAGGACAACCTCCGTCACGTCTGCGCGTCAAGCCTCGACGCCGCCGGGGAGCCGGCGCTGGCCGCCTTGCCCGAGATTCGCTGACGCTGAGTACCCTTGTTGCCATGGCTTCCGCTTCTCGAGCCCCTGCCCGCGGCGCCCCGCGGCGCGTGTTGCTCGCCGCGCCCCGTGGCTACTGCGCCGGCGTCGACCGAGCCGTGCAGACGGTCGAGGAGGCCCTCCAGCTGCACGGGCCGCCGGTGTACGTGCGCAAGGAGATCGTCCACAACAAACATGTCGTCGAGCAGCTCGCCGAGCGGGGCGCGATCTTCGTCGACGAGGAAACCGAGGTCCCGGATGGCGAGCTGGTCGTTTTTTCCGCTCACGGCGTCGCCCCGAAGGTGCACGAGAACGCGCGTCAGCGACGCCTGCAAACGATCGACGCGACCTGCCCCCTGGTCACGAAGGTCCACGTCGAGGCGCGCAAGTTCGCCGAGCAGGGCTACACGATCGTGCTCATCGGCCACGCGGGCCACGAGGAGGTCGAGGGAACGACCGGCGAGGCGCCGGCGAGCATCGTGCTGGTGCAGACCGCCGAGGATGTGGACGACCTCGAGGTCCCGGACCCCGACAAGGTCGCCTACATCACCCAGACGACGCTGTCGGTCGACGAGACGCTGGAGCTAATCGGCCACCTGCGGGACAAGTTTCCCCGGATCGTCGGCCCGAAGTCGGACGACATCTGTTACGCGACCACCAACCGCCAGATCGCCGTCAAGCAGCTGGCGCGCGAGTGTGACCTGGTGCTGGTGATCGGCTCCACGAACTCCTCCAACTCGAACCGCCTGGTCGAGGTGGCCCGCGAGCACGGTGCCGCCTCCCACCTGATCGATAACTCGCTTCAGGTCGAGGAGAAGTGGCTGGACGGTGTGGAGACGGTCGGGATCACCTCCGGGGCGAGCGCTCCCGAGGAGCTCGTTTCGCAGCTCGTCGCCTTCTTCCGCGATCGGGGAGCGCAGGAGGTCTCGGAGCTGCGGACCGTTGACGAGGACGTCCGCTTCATGCTCCCGAAGGAGATCCGGGTCGAGCTCGCCGCCCGGAACTGATCTCACTGGACATTCCGGGTCGCGCCCGTCAGCTCAGGGAACTGCCGCCGGAAATGCGATCGAGTAAACGCTGCACGCCGGGCGTGACGCCGAGCGACAGGTGGTGCACTTCGTGGCGCTCGTGGGCGGCCAGCTCGTAGGCGCCCGGCGCCTGGACCTCGATCGAGAGCTCCCGCCCGCCGTCCAGCGAGGCCAGGAGCACGCCGCGCCCGTCGACCGTCGCCCAGGCACCGCCCGCCGCGTAGTCGAGCTCGAGCGGCGGATCGTCGTCGTGCGCTTGCCACGGCTCCGACTCCGAGCCTCCCGGGAAGAGCTCGTCGCTGGGCGGCGCGACGAGCGCGCCCGTGGCGTCGCTGGGCCGCAGGGCGGGGAGGGGCTCGGGTAGCTCGAGCTTCGGGTCGATGGCCCGCAGCTCCTCCTGGATCGCCTCCTCCGTGGCCGCGTACTCCCCCTCGCCGAAGTGGAACCAGCGCAGCGCCCCGCCACGGCCCCAGAGGAACAGCGACGGCCAACCCTCGCATCCGTAGTCGTGCCAGATCCGGTAGCCGGAGTCGGCGGCGACGGGGAAGCGGACCTCGATGCCGCGTCAGCGCCGCGGCGAGCTTGCCGGGGTCGGCCGTGAACGGGAAGCGGGGCGAGTTGACCCCCACCACGGTCAGCCCCAATTCGCGGTAGCGCTCCTCCCAGGCGCCCACGTAGGGCAGCGTGCGAACGCTCGACAGGTGCGCTGCGTCGACGAAGTGGACGAGCAGCGGGCCGCGAGCGCAGATCCGCTCGACTGCGCCAGGCTCCGACCCGACCCACTCCGTGTCCGGGTGGGAACGGCGGCACGGCTATGTCGTGCGCTGGCGGTCGCACCGCGCCGCTATTCTCCTGGCTTCCCGCGGGCTGAACGAGGAGGATCTCTTGACGCACAGGATCTGGGAGCGGATTGAGCAGGCGCGCGAGCGCTGGAACGTGCTTCGCCACCCCTTCTACCAGCGCTGGTCGGCCGGAGAGCTGAGCCGCGAGGAGCTGGCGCGCTACTCGGGCCAGTACCGGCACGCGGTGCGAGCGATCGCCGCAGTGTCAGAGGCCGCCGCCGACGCTCGCCCCCGAGCGCCCCGAGCTTCGGCGACACGCGGTCGAGGAACGCGACCACGTGGCGCTCTGGGACGGCTTCGTCGAGGCGGCGGGAGGATGCACCGCCGACCCTCCGACGCCGGAGACCGAGGAGTGCGTGCGCGCCTGGTCGGATTCGTCGGCCCTCGACGCCGGGCGGTGACGACCTGCTGGCAAGGCTCGTGAGGCTGTACGCGATCGAGAGCGGCCAGCCCGAGATCTCCCGCACCAAGCGCCAGGGCCTGGTTGACCGTTACGGGTTCGCCGAGGGTCCGGGGACCGCGTACTTCCAGCCTTCACGAGCGACGCGACACCGAGCACGCCGCGGAGGCGCGGGAGCTGATCGAGGAGCTGGCGACGCGGAGCGACGAGGATGAGCTGGCGGCCGGCGCTGAGGCCGTCCTGCGGGCGAACTGGCGGCTGCTCGACGGCGTCTAGCGGGCAACTGCTCGATGTGCGCTGGCGCGACCGGGTCATCGGGGTCGTCCTCGGTCTGATCCTCGGCGTCGGGATCGTCACCGGCTTCGTCTTCATCTACAGCGAGGAGACCGTCGATGCTCCGTCGATCTCCGGAGGAGGAGGGGACGGCAAGCGCGCGTCGGGGGCCAGGGCTCAGACTCGGCCCTCGCCCGTGGCGACGGTGAGGGTGATCGACGGTGCCCCGCCGGCGAGCGGCCCCGCCGAGCTCCGCTACCGCAGAGACGAGGTCGTTCGCCTGCGGGTGGTCTCCGACGGCACGGTCGACGTCGAGCTGCTGGGCTACGGGATCGATCGCACGGTCGCGGCCGGCAAGCCGGCGCTGATCAGGTTCAAGGCCTCGAAGCCGGGCGAGCTTCCCGCTGGTCGTCACCGCGTCGCGCATCGGCGTCGGCGGAGATCCGGGTCGGCACGGCCCGTCCGTGCTGACCTGACGGGCCTCAGGCCTCCGGAAGGATCTCGCCGAGCCGGCGGTCGAGCGCCGCCGACAGGGCGTCGCGAGCCGGGCCCTCGGCGGTGCGCTCGGCGAGCTCCTGGAGGAAGCCGTCGATGATCAAGCGCTTGGCCCGCGGCTCCGGCAGGCCGCGGGAGCGCAGGTAGTAGAGCTGCTCGCGGTCCACCTGGGCCACGGCCGCCGCGTGGGTGCAGCGAACGTCGTTGGCCTCGATCTCGAGCCCAGGGATCGCGTCGGCGTGCGCCTGCTTGGAGAGCAGCAGGTTGCGGCACTCCTGGAATGCGTCCGTCTGCTGGGCGCCGGGATCGACGCGGATCATCCCGCGCCAGACGGCCGTCGCCCGGTCGGAGAGCACGCCGCGGAAGGCCAGGTCCGACGTGGTGTGCTCGGCGGCGTGCTCCTGGGTGGTGTCGAAGTCGAGATGCTGGGCGCCGGCGCCCGCGTAGGCTCCGGTCACCTTGGCCGAGGAGCCCGCGCCGGCGAGCTTCGTCTCCATCCGCACCTTGCCGCGCGCGGAGCCGAAGCCGAGCGCCACCCACTCCAGCGAGGCGTCGCGCTCCAGCTCGGCCCGCTGCGTCGCGAACACCCAGCTCCGCTCCGACAGCTCCTGCTCGCAGACGTAGCGCAGGTTTGCGCCCGGGGCCGACGGAGAGCTCGACCACGCCGTTGAAGAGGCCCTCGGACTCGTCGCCGTCGGAGACGTAGCGCTCCCAGACCTCGGCCTCGGCGCCCTCCTCGAGCACGATCAGGGCCCTCCAGTCAAGCCCGGACCCGTCTTCGTCCTGGTACACCGACAGCCGCAGCGGCTCCAGCAGCCGCTGGCCGCGGGGCACGTAGACCAGCACGCCGCTGCGCCAGTTGGCCTCGTTGCGGGCGACGAAGGGGTCGTCGGTGGGCACCAGGGAGCCGAAGTGCTGCTCGAACGACGTCCCCCAGCCGTTCGGCCGCCTCTCGCAGCGGCAGGACGACCGGTGGCCCGTCGGCGCCGTCCACCTCCGGCTCGATCCCTTCGACGCGACCCTCGCCGGCCGCGTAGGAGCCCAGGTCGAGCCCTGCGAGGTCGGTGAACTCCCAGCCCTTGTCCTTCTGCGTCGGGAGCGGCAGCTCCCGCGCCAAAGAGGCGCCCTTGCGGCGCCTCTCCGTGAGCCAACCAGGCTCCATCGAACCCGCCACCTCCTCGTCTCCGACTGCGGGGGCGGCGGGGTCCGAGGCAGTCTAGCCAATCGACCCTTCCATCTGCAGCTCGATCAGGCGGTTCATCTCGACCGCGTACTCCATCGGCAGCTCCTTGGTGATCGGCTCGATGAAGCCGTTGACGATCATCTTCGAAGCCTCCTCCTCGTCCAGGCCATGGGCCTGGAGGTAGAAGAGCTGCTCCTCGCCGATCTTCGACACCGAGGCCTCGTGGCCGACGTTGGCGTCGCTCTCGTCGATCCGGATCGTCGGGTAGGTGTCGGAGCGCGACTTCTCGTCCAGCAGCAGCGCGTCGCACACGACCTTCGACTTCGCCTCGGTCGCGCCCTTGGCCACCTCGAGGAGCCCACGGTAGCTCCCGCGCCCTCCGTCCTTCGAGACGGACTTGGCGAACACGGACGATGTGGTCTTCGGCGCGCCGTGGATGATCTTCCCCCCCGCGTCCTGGTGCTGGCCCTTGCCGGCGAAGGCGATCGAGAGGATCTCCCCGTGCGCCTCGGGGCCGAGCAGGTAAATCGACGGGAACTTCATGGTCAGCTTCGAACCGAGGTTCGCGTCCACCCAGGACATGTGCGCGTTGTCATAAGCAACGGCGCGCTTGGTCACCAGGTTGTAGACGTTCGTGGACCAGTTCTGAACGGTCGTGTAGCGGACGTCGGCCCCCGGCTTGACGACGATCTCGACCACCGCCGAGTGCAGTGAGTCGGTCGAGTAGACAGGAGCGGTGCACCCCTCCACGTAGTGCACCTCCGACCCCTCCTCGGCGATGATCAGGGTGCGCTCGAACTGGCCCATGTTCTCGGTGTTGATCCGGAAGTAGGCCTGGAGCGGCAGCTCGACCTTGACGCCGGCCGGCACGTAGACGAACGAGCCACCCGACCAGACCGCCGAGTTCAGCGCCGCAAGCTTGTTGTCGTTCGGCGGGATCACGGTGGCCCAGTACTCGCGCACGATGTCCTCGTGCTCGCGCAGGGCGGTGTCCATGTCGGTGAAGATCACGCCCTGCTTCTCGAGGGCCTCGTTCACCTGGTGGTAGACGACCTCGGACTCGTACTGGGCGCCGACCCCGGAGAGGAACTTGCGCTCCGCCTCGGGGATCCCGAGCCGATCGAAGGTGTTCTTGATGTCCTCGGGGACCTCGTCCCAGCTGCGGCTGTTCTTTTCGGAGGCTCGAACGAAGTAGTGGATGTTGTCCCAGTCGATCTGGCCCAGGTTGCCGCCCCAGGTCGGGGTCGGGCGCTGCCTGAAGTGCTCGAGCGCCTTGAGCCGGAACTCGCGCATCCAGTCCGGCTCCGACTTGTACTCGGAGATGTCGCGGACGACCTGCTCCGAGAGGCCCTTCGGCGCCTTGTAGGCGTAGCCGGTCTCGGGATCGTGGAAGCCGAAGCGCTCCGCGTAATCCGCGCCGATCTCCTTCAGCGCGCTCTGCTCGTCGCTTCTTGTCTTTGTCTCGGGAGTCGCCATCAGTGGTCCAGCTTCACTTCGCCGTCCTCGATCCGGGCCTCGAACGTCTCAACGGGTTGGAATGCGGGGAGCGTCTTCGGCCTCCCGCTTCGGAGGTCGAACAGCGAGCCGTGCCGGGGGCACTCCACTGTACAGGCGGCTGCGTCGAACTCCCCCTCGGCCAGCGGGCCGTCGTCGTGCGAGCAGCGGTCCTCGATCGCGTACAGCTCGCCGTCGCCGCACCGAAAGACGCCGATCTTTCGGCCCTCGACCTCGATCAAGCGCATCGCTCCCTCAGGGAGCTCGTCCGCTCGGCAGACGGTGATGCTCTCGGCCAATGCGGTCTCCTCGTCGGCGCTTGTGCTCGTCATCACGTTAATCCTACTTCCGAAGTCGGATTTTAGCGAGAGTCAGGGGCGGAACCCTCGCCAGACTCGGGCTCAGATTGCCGTCACCTCGGTAGGGTCGCCGCGCTCGCCCTCGTCCTCCCAGTCGGCGGGCTGGCCCAGGCTGGCGCCCTTGACCACCTTGAGGCCGAGCAGGGCGCACTTGATCCGGGTCGCCGAGATGTCGATGCCGAGCAGGTCGAGGACGAAGTCCTTCGGCAGGCGAAGAAGCTCCTCGCGGCTCATGCCCTGCAAGCTCGTCGGTGAGCATCGAGGTGGCCGCGGTTGAGATCGCGCAACCCTTGCCCTCGAAGGTGACCTCGGCCACCCGGCCATCGTCGTCGAGCCTGATGAACACGTGCTGCTCGTCGCCGCAGAACGGATTCGAGTCCTCGAACTCGAGGTCGTAGCGATCGAGGCGGCCGAAGTTGTGCGGGCGCTTGTAGTGCTCGAGGATCTGCTCTCGATAGAGGTCGTCCATCGGGGACGGGCGCTCAGTCGAGCTCGAAGACGCGGCGCACGTCATGGAGCGCCTCGACCAGGCGGTCCACCTCCTCCGGCGTGTTGTAGACGGCCAGGCTGGCGCGGGCAGTCGCCGGCACGCCGAGGCGGTCCATCAGGATCTGGGCGCAGTGGTGGCCGGCCCGGACGCAGACCGCGTGGCGGTCGAGGATCTCCGAGACGTCGTGGGCGTGAACGCCGTCGACGACGAAGGAGACGATGGCCGCCCGGTCGTCGCCGGCCGGTGGGCCGAATACCCGCAGCCCCGGAACCTCCGCCAGGCGCTCCAGCGCATAGGCGCCGAGCTGGGCCTCGTGAGCGTGGGCGGCCTCGAGGCCGATCGCGTCCAGCCACTCGACGGCGGCCGCGTAGCCGATCGCCTCGCCGATCGCCGGCGTGCCGCCCTCGAACTTCGCCGGCAGCTCGGCCCAGGTGATCTCGTCGCGCCGCACCTGGCGGATCATCGAGCCGCCGCCGATGAACGGGGGCATCTCCTCCAGCAGCTCGCGCCGCCCGTAGAGCGCGCCGATCCCGGTCGGCCCGTACATCTTGTGCGCGGTGAGCGCGTAGAAGTCCGCCCCCAGCTCCGCCATGTCGAGCGGCAGCTTGGGGCCCGCCTGGGCGCCGTCGACCACCACCAGCGCCCCGGCGTCGTGCGCGAGCCGGGCGATCTCGGCGATCGGGTTGATCGTGCCGAGCACGTTGGAGACGTGGGCGACGGCGACCACCTTCGGCCCGCGCTCGAGCAGGCCCCGGAAGGCCTCGAGATCGAGCCTTCCGGCGTCGGTGACCGGCGCCCAGTCGAGCTCGGCGCCCCGCTCCGCAGCGAGCTGGTACCAGGGCACGATGTTCGAGTGATGCTCCATCTCGGTGAGCAGGATTCGGTCGCCCTCCGCGACGTTCGCCCGGCCCCAGGAATACGCGACCAGGTTGAGCGCCTCGGTCGCGTTGCGGACGAAGACGACCTCCCGCCGGTCGGCGCCCAGCCGGGCGGCGATCACCCGCCGCGACCGCTCATACGCCTCCGTCGCCTCCTCGGAGAGCCGGTAGACGCCGCGGTGGACGTTGGCGTTCTGCGAGCGCCAGAAGCGGTCCAGCGCCTCGATCACGGCCAGCGGCTTCTGCGACGTGGCGCCGTTGTCGAGGTAGGCCAGCGGCTTGCCGTCCTGCTCCCGGGCGAGCAGCGGGAACTGAGCGCGAATCTCCTCCAGGGGGAGCGGGGCGGCGGGCGCCGCTCTCGCCGCTGTCGCGGTGGTCGTCTCCATGTCCCGCGGGCGGCTACGCCGCCGCCTCGACCTCCTCGCGAATCCAGCCGTAGCCGCGCTCCTCGAGCAGCTCGACCAGCTCGGGGCCGCCTGCCTTGACGATCCGCCCGTCGTACATCACGTGCACGAAGTCGGGCTTCACCAGATGAAGAATGCGCTGGTAGTGGGTGATGATCAGGATCCCCATCTCGGGGCCCGCGAACGTGTTGACGCCCTCGGCCACGGTGCGCAGGGCGTCGATGTCGAGGCCGGAGTCGGTCTCGTCGAGGACGGCGAGCTGGGGTCTCAGCATCGCCAGCTGGAGGATCTCCATCCGCTTCTTCTCGCCGCCCGAGAACCCGTCGTTCAGATAGCGGCTCGAGAACTCCCGCGGGATGTCCATCAGCTCCATCGCCGCCTCGGTCTGCTTGCGGAAGTCCTTCAGCTTGATCTCGCTCTCGCCCCGGGCCTCACGCTGGGCGTTGACAGCCATCCGCAGGTACTTCGCGACCGTCACGCCGGGGATCGCGACCGGATACTGGAAGGCCATGAACAGGCCGCCGCGGGCGCGGTCCTCTGGGGCGGACTCGGTGATCTCCTCGCCCCGCAACCGGATCTCGCCGTCGGTCACCTCCAGCGCCGGGTGGCCCATGATCGCGTTGGCAAGCGTCGACTTGCCGGAGCCGTTCGGGCCCATCAGCGCGTGGATCTGCCCCGTGGACACGTCGAGGTCGAGCCCCTTGAGGATCTGCTTGCCCTCGGCGCTCACGTGCAGGTTGCGTATCTCCAGATCAGCCATTGGTCTCCGTTGTCGTGGTTGGCGGGAGCGGGATCCCGGGGCGGCTCAGCCGGCGACGCGGTTCCCTGCCGTCCTGCGCGTGCTGGTCGGCGAACTCGACCAGGTCGGCGAGCGTGGTGCCGGCGAGCGCCTTCGTGATCCCGCCGTGAACGCGGGTCCAGAGCAGCTTCGTCGCGCAAGCGCTGTCGCCGTCCGCCTCGTGCGAGCACAGCACCCGGCCCTCGCGGACCTCGTGGAAGCACTCCATCGGGGCGATCGGCCCCTCGAGCGCCTGCACCACGTCGAGCATCTGGATCTGCGACGCGGGGCGCGCCAGCCGGTAGCCGCCGTGGGCGCCGCGCACCGAGGTCACCAGCTCCGCCTGGCGCAGCTTGGCGACCAGGTGCTCGAGGTAGGAGAGGGGAAGGATCTCAGCCTCGGCGACCGAGCTGAGCGCGACCGGGTCGGCCTCGTCGGCGAGCTCGTCGCCGGCGCGGCGGCCCAGCTCGACCATCAACCGCACGCCGTACTCCGCCTTGGTCGAAAACAGCATCTCGCCCAAAATCCTACCTCACAGGTCGGATAAGGGGTCCCGGGAATCTTCACCACGAGGATCGGTCGCCTCTGAGTCGGCGGATCGCGTCGCGCGTCACCCGATAGGGGTTGACGGTGACGGCGCCATGGGCCACGACCTCCAGCACCCGCGCCAGAGTCGAGTCCCGGAGGCGGCCCGGCTCCGGCAGCTCGATCAAGAGCTCCAGATGGCCCGACGCGCTTCGGCGCGGCCGCGCGTGGCCCGGCACACGGTGCTCGAACAGGCTGATCGCCTCGACGTTGTCGTCCATCACCAGGGCGACGAAGTGCGTGATCTGGGCTCCTCGTGCTCGCTCGACGAGCCGCTCGAGCAGGGCGGTCGCGACGCCGCGGCGCTGCCAGGGATCGCCGACCGCCACCGAGACCTCGGCCAGGTGGGGCTCGGCGCCGCGCACGTAGCGCGCCACGCCCACCAGGTCGCCGCTCTCCGGGTCGATCGCGGCCAGCGCCTCGTGGTCCGTGTGGTCGATCTCGGTCAGATAGACGAGGTCGCGCTCCGAGAGGTGATCCAGGGGCCGAAAGAAGCGCCGGTAGCGGCTCTCGGGACTGAGACGCTCCAAGCCCTCGGCGATCAGCCGCTTGTCGTCGGGCCGGACTTGGCGGATCTCAATCTCGGTGCCGTCGCGGGTCCTGGCTCGCTGCGGCTCGGCCAGCCCCGCTTCGGCCACCTCTCGAGGATGGATGCTCATGCGTCCAGGCCCACGGCTTTCAGCTCCGGATGGAGCTCCCGCGTGAGCCGCTCCATCGTTTCGGGATCGAGCTCATGGCGCCAGCGCCCTGAGCCGTCCGGCGCTGACGAGGAGTGCCGTGCCTCGAGCTCATCGCTGCGCAGAGCGTCCGGAGCGAGCTTCACCTGCAGGTGCTCCTCGATCCGGCGAACCACGCCTGGGAGATCCCCGGTCAGCTCCTCATAGCGAACCACCGGCACGCGCCCGCCCTCGAGCAGTCGTGCAATCCACCGCAGCCGCCGACGTTGGCGGTCGATGATCGCCCCGAGCCGGTCCGAGTCCCGCCACGCGTGTCGGGCCCCGAAACTGGTGGAGGGCTCCTTGTCCTCGAAGGCCTGAATGGAGGCGTAGGTGTCGCGTGGGTCGCGCAGCAGGACGATGAGCCTCGAAGGAGGAAGCTCGCGCCTGTCCACGAGCCACGTGTTCCCGTGCTTCTCCGCGTAGTACCTCGGGGTGGGCGCGTCGCCCGAACCAGAGCGCGCTCGCTCTATGGCGCGCAACGAGAGCTCCCGCCAGGCGAGCTCGAAGCAGCGGCGGGAGATCGGCGTGCCCTCTCGCCCGGGCTCGAGCAGCTCACGTCGGAGCCACGGCGGGGGCCCGAGCAGGGCTGACGTCTGCTCCTGGGCGATCGAGACCATGTCGTCCTTGGCCCACAGGGCCCCCGGCCATTCGGTGCGTGACAGCAGCCTCGACCAGCGCCACATGTAGGTGAAGTAGCGACGCTCGTAGGGGTACTGGTCGTCGGTCACGATCCACGGCGACGTGGCGAGGA
>CAVRIF010000010.1:0-141159 GCA_963721215.1 uncultured Actinomycetes bacterium | reverse complement strand
CAGCCCGGGCGCGCTCGACCCCTCCACCAACACCCTGAAGCGAGAAGGCAAGCTCATCCTCGACGATTCCGACAGCTACGGCGTCGAGATGGCCTTGCAGCTGGTGTCCACGGCGGGTGGGGGTGAGGTGAGCCTGGTCTCCATGGCGCCCAACGGCGAGACGTCCGGTCTGCGCACCGCCCTGGCCATGGGCGGCCAAGGCCGTCCTGGTGAAGCGACCCCGCGCTCGTCGGCTCCGATGCCCTAACCACGGCCAAGGTGCTGGCCAAGGCCGCCGACCGGCTGGGCCCGTTCGACCTGCTGCTGGCGGCGACCGAGTCGACCGACGGCTACGCCGGCACGGTGCCCGAGCAGGTGGCCGAGCTGCTCGGCCTGCCGTCGGTGACGTTCGCCAAGCACGTCGAGATCGCCGACGGCGCGGCCAAGGTCCAGCGCCAGACCGAGGCGGGCTACGACGAGGTCGACTGCCCGCTCCCCGCCGTCGTGTCGGTGACGGCCGGCGTGGTCGAGCCTCGCTACCCGAGCTTCAAGGGCATCATGGCCGCCAAGTCGAAGCCGGTCGACACCGTCACCGCTGCCGACCTCGGCGTCACCGCCGCGGGATGGGCCGGCGCAGGCCAGGAGATCGTGGAAGCGTGGCGGCCGCCGAGGCCGCCGCTGCCGGTGAGGTCATCGAGGACGACGGGGAGGGCCACCTGAAGGTGGTCGCCTTCCTCGAAGGTCTCAAGGTCATCTAGGAGACGAGGACACATGTCGATCGACACCATCTGGGTCTATGCCGAAGTGGCGGACGGCCAGCCCACCTCGGGCACCCTTCGAGCTGCTGGCCGAAGCCCGCACGCTGGCGCCGAACGTGGCCGCGGTGGCGGGCAGCGATGCCTCCGGCGCCGCCAGCCATCTGGGCGCCCACGGCGCGGCCAAGGTGTACTCCACCGGCGACCTCGGCTCCCAGCTGCCCGGCCCGGCCGCTGCTTCGGCCATCAAGGCCGCCATCGACGGGGGCGACGTTCCCGACCTCATCATGTTCTCGACGAGCTACGAGGCCCGCGACGTCATCGCCCGCCTGTCGGTCAAGCTCGACCGCACGGTGCTGACGAACAACGTCGACGCATCGGTGGACGGCGACTCGGTGACGGTGACCACAGCCATCTTCGGTGGCAACACGCTGGTCACCACCAAGTTCTCGGGCGAGAAGCCGTACCTCGCCAACTTCCGGCCGAAGTCGTTCGTGGCCGAGGAGTCCGGCGGCGGCTCGGCGGCCACGGCCGACATGCCCGTACCCGAGCTGGGGCCGACCGGCGCGGCCAACGTCACCGCCCGCCACGTGGAGGAGTCGACGGGCCCCAAGCTCGACGAGGCCAACATCGTCGTGTCGGGGCGAGCGGTCTGGGCGAGGCGTCCAAGTACGAGCTCATCGAGCAGCTGGCCAAGCTGCTGAAGGGCCGCGCCTGGTGCGTCGCGGGCGATCGTCGACGCCGGCTGGGTGCCCTACAGCTACCAGGTGGGCCAGACCGGCAAGGTCGTGAAGCCGACCGTGTACATCGCGGCAGGCATCTCGGGCGCTACGCAGCACATGGTGGGCATGAAGGGCTCGAAGAACATCGTCGCCATCAACAAGGACAAGGACGCCCGCCGATCTTCTCGATCGCCGACCTCGGCATCGTCGGTCATGTCCACAAGGTCCTGCCGAAGCTGATCGAGGCGCTGCAGGCCCAGTAGCCACCGCGGTCGTGCTCGTGAGGCTCGTCGAGCCCCGCGAGCGCGTCCGAGGCTTGGCGCTGCCAATGCGGGTTGCCGATGCGAGCCGCCAGACGGTGCGCGGCCCGGAAGCAGTCGGCCGCCCGGGCCCGCTCGCCGAGCACCACGTGGAGCCGTCCAACCGTGAGGGCGACCGGTTCGAAGGTCCCGACCTGACCGACGCACAGGATCAGGTCGGTGAAGGGTGCGAGCAGCGGGAGCAGGGCCTCGGCGTGGGCCCGGTCGCCGAGCAGCCCTGCCGCGTAGGCGCCTCCGCCCACCAGGACGGAGCGGATCGTGCTGGGGGGCACGCCGGCCCACATCGCCGGGGGCAGCGTCGCGAGCGCCGCGGCCGCCGCCTCGGGACGGGTGGCCGCGCCGAGCAGCAGGACGAACGGCCCCAGCTCGGCGGGCTGGACCTCGGAGGCCATGCGGGCGGCGGTGTCGCCGGCTTTCCCCTCCTGCAGGTCGGCGGAGAACTCGAAGTTGCCCGCCGTCGCGCCGCTCCCCTTGGGGAGCAGCGAGCCCGACGCCGCACCTCGTCCAGCTCACCCCTCGCCAGGAGCATCAGGAGATGGACGGTGTCATGCATCACCGTGAGGTGGCCGGGCGGCAGCTCGGCCGTGACCACCGCCGAGCGCGCCAGCAACAGCGCGGCCGCGTCCAGGTCGCCGCGCTCGATGGCGGCCGCACCCGCCGCGGCGATGGCGGTCAGAACGCCGGCCACCTCGCCTGGGGGAGCGAGCTCCAGGTAGCGGGTGGCCGAGCGCCAGCGATCGTCGGTCGTGGCCAGGTCCCACACCGCCGCCGGCCGCCGGCACAGCACGTCGAGCCAGGGTCGCGGTGTCACCTGCCGCCTCGGCCAGCTCGAGGGCTTCGTCGGCGATGCGCTGGCGCCGCCAGCCGTCCAGATCGAAGACGAGCTCGGCGCCGAGTGCGGCCAGCAGCCGGGCGCGGAGTGCGGGCATCGAGTCGCCGAGGCGCGCGACGGCTGTCTCCAGATCGTGGACGTACGGGCCGTCTACGACGCTCGCCGACGGCCAGTCGCGGTTGGCGGCCAGCAGGGCTTCGGCGGCGAGCACCCGGTCGTCGAGCACCGTCTCGGCCAGCTCGGCCGCAGCGCGTGCCGGCGCCCGGAACACCCAGTCGGGGCGGGCCTTCAACGCTCGGCTCTGCCCGAGCAGCAGCTCGTAGCGCTCGAGGTCGTCCGTCCCGTGGAGCCGGAGGGCGGCCTCGTACCAGGACGCGGCGTCGTCGAACGCGGCGCGCCGCTCGGACACCTCGGCGGCCGCCGGCGCGCCCACCGCACCGCATCGGCCCGCAAGGTCACGTCGAGCGCGGCGGCATCGACGAGGTGGCGGGCGATCTCGGTCACCTTCGAAGGAGCCAGCTCGACGAGGGTGTGGGCCAGCTCGCGGCGGCGGGCCAGCGCCGTCTCGGGTGGCATCGCCGTGGCGATCACCGTTCGGAAGATCGGGTGCCGGAACCGGTACAGACCGGTTGCGGTCGGCTCGATCAGCCCTCGCTCCTCCACGGCCGCGGCCGATGACGGCGACGCACCGACTGCGACGCTGACCAGTGCGGCATCGAACTCCGAGCCGGTGAGTGCGGCGGCCTCCACGAAGTGGTGGTGGACGTGGTCGAGGCGTGCCATGCGGGCCGCCACGAGCGTGGCGACGGTCGGGGGGGCGAGCTCGCCGGGCTCCCAGCCGCTCTCCTCCAGCAGGAGGCAGGCCAAGGGGTTGCCGGCGGTCTCGTCGTGGTAGCTGGTGGCTAGAACCCGGCCTTGCGGGCCCAGCAGCTCGCCGACTTCCTCGAGCGTCAGCCCCGAGAGGGCGAGCGTGCGGCCGTTGGTGCGCTCGACGATCTCGTTCGCCGCGCCGATTGCCGCCGGAGGGTCGGTGCGGGCGCAGATCAGCACGAGCAGGCGCGTGGCGCGCTCCCGGGCGATGACGAGGCGCAGCAGCTCGAGGGCGTCGCGTCCCGGCCCAGTGCACGTCGTCGAGCACGAGCAGCACCGGCCCGGCGGTGGCGACCTCGTCGAGCGCGCTGTCGAGATGTCGGGCCAGCTGCGCCACCGCGACCTCTGACGTCGCCTGCGGCTCCGTGCCGTCCGGGCCGGCGAGCAGGAGCGTAAGCTGGGAGGTCTGCCGCGCCGCCATGTCGGGATCGCGCTCCTGGCAGCCGAGGAGCAGATCACGCATGGCTTCACCGACGGGGGCGAATCCCTCTCCTGCCGTCTCGTCGGCACGCCCGATCCCGACGAGAGCGCCGCCGGCCGACAGCTCACCGGCCAGCGCACGGGCGAGATGGGTCTTGCCCACCCCGGCCTCACCGGTCACCAGCACCACCTGGGTCGACCCCCTCGATGGCCCGCTGCCAGGCCCGCAGGACGGCCTCACGCTCGGCCTCACGCCCCACCAAGCGGAGCTGGGGAAGCGCCGGGCGAGCGCTCACCGGCAGCGCCGAGGGCGTCCCGCTCCGCAGCCACCAGCTCGGGACCGGGCTCGAGACCGAGGTGCTCGACGAGCACCTTCCGGGCTCGCTGGAAAACCTCCCGCCAGGCCGGGCAGGTGCCTCCCGGCCAGGAAGTGGTGAACGTCTACGGCAACACCGACGAGGGCGACCAGACCGCCGGCCTTCACCGCGCCGGCCCCGCAGCGGCCGACCAGGTGGGCACGGTAGAGGCCAATGCATTCATGCGCGCCTGGCGTGAGGCCGGCGAGCAGATGAGCGCAAGCCCGGTCCTGGACCGCCGCTGGACCCGGATGTGCTGGTGCGGCCAGCAGACCGCCGCCGGGCCGGTCGCCGACGAGGGGGTGTTCGGCCTGCCGCAGTTCACCGGCTCCGAGGAGGGCCGCGGGCCGCTATTCGACGTCACCGGGGTGCCGTTCGAGGGCCACCACCTCCCGGCTGGCTCGGGTCCCCAGGGCGTCAAGATCCCAACCCCGCTCCCGGTACAGGTCCCGGATGCGGTGCCGCTCATGGCCCTGCGAGTCGGCGGGCGGATGATCGTCTCGATCCCCGGCGAGATGACCGCCCAGATGGGACGGCGCGTGCGAAGCGCGGTCGTCTCCGCCGCCGCGGCTCCGGGATCAACAGCGCCGTGATCGAGGCCTCGCGAACGAGTACATCGACTACTTCACGACGCCCCAGGAGTACGACGCCCAGCACTACGAGGGCGGGGCCACCGTCTACGGCCGCGCCAGCGGGGTGGCACTTCAGGAGGCACTGGTCGAGCTCACCCGGAGCCTGGTCGAGGGTAGCCCGGCACCGCAGCCCTACCCGTATGACCCCCGCAACGGCGTCACGGCCAACGCCGCTCCGTTCCCGCTCGGCGCCGCGAACGCGACGATCACCTACCAGCCGCGCCCGCCGAAGCCCCGGCGCCTCTGGCGCCCCCACTTCGCCTGGGGCGGCGGCGTACGCGGCTTCGACCGCCCGCTCGACCGTCCCTTCGTCCAGATCCAGCGCCGCGCGGCGGGCGGCTCCTGGCGGACGGTCGACTCGGATCTCGGCCTCGCCGTGTTGTGGACCGTCGACGAAGACGGCCACTACCGCGCGTGGTGGAGCCGTCCCTCGACCAGCCCCTCGGCGCCTACCGCTTTCGGATCACCGCCAACCGCTACACCCTCACGTCGGGGGCGTTCGAACTGACGTCCCTCGGCGGACCTCACACCGCGCCGCGTCGCGGCGCCGGCGGGCAAGGTCGCGGTGGTTCTCGGCTACCCGCCGGCGACAGGTCCAGGAGGACATCGGCGACCCGCTCCCGGACGTGAACGCGAGCCTCACCCACCGTCCACCCCACGCCGCCTCCGGCCAAGTGACATTCATCGTCGATGGCCGGCGGGTCACCGTCAACGCCGGGCCCGGTGGCCGCTTCGAGGTCAACGCCAACCCCGGCGACCAGGTCAGGATCCTCGGGGGCGCCGGCCGCGACGGCTTCGGCAACCGCACCGGGCAGGACTTCGCCTTTCAGCCCTGAGGCAGGAGGGCGAAGCCCTCGCGCGATGCGACATCGCGCAGGCGCTCAACAGAGACAAGCTCCGAAGATCGCGCCGGCTCGGGCCGCCAGGTGAGGGCCGCGGCGAGCTGCAGCGCGTCGGCGGCGCGCAGCGGGTGCACCGCGAGCGCACGCTCTGCCCGCACACGTAGCGGCTCACTTGGGACGAGCTCGGACTACGTCCCTGCGAGCTGATCAAGAGCGCCAATCCGTGTTGCGCATCCGCAGCCCCGAGCTCACCCTCGCGTTCCCGGCGCCGAAGCGCCAGACGCACTCGACACGGCTCCCCCACCACACCACCATCGCCGGGTCCTCGCGAAACATCTTCCTAATCGGCTCCGACCAGCGCTCAGAGAACAGCAACGGCACTATCGCCGAGGCATCCCAGAACCGCACAGCGCTAGCGCCCTTCCCGACGCTCCTCCAGAAGCGCCTCGGTCACGCTGGCACCGGCCTTGGGCCTGGGAGCATCGAGAAGCCCTTCGGCAGCTTCATCGAACCGCTACGCACGAGTCCCCTCCCGCTGCAGCTCGGCGAGCTCCTCGCTCTCGCTGGAGACGGGCACGATCCTCGCGACTGGGCGCCCGTGCTCGGTGATCAGCACCTCGTTTCCGGCCCGCACCCGGGCGAGGTATTCGCTCAGCCTTGCCTTCACCTTTGCCACACCGGCCACGATCATGACCTGAAACACCATACCAGTCTAGTCAGACTAGTCACAAATCCGCGTCGACATCTCAGCCCCTCCACTTTCCGTGGGACGGAGCGAGCGCCGGATACAGGGACCACCGCGGGCGGCTCCACCCCGCAGGAACCGAACCTCGGGCCGACCGAGCTCATGTGTGGAGCGACCGCGAGGCACCGAGCCACGCGGAAGGCGCCTCCGCCGACGATCCGCGCACCTCGTCGTGCGAGGCCGATCAGCCGCAGGTCTCGGAGTCGTTGCGAGGCGGTGACCTCCGCAGTCAGCCTGCACGCGCTGCGGTCGAGACGCGCCACCACCCGCTCGACCGGGAACTTCGGGGCGCCGCGAAACGCCGCGACGTGAAACCGCGGCTGACGCAGCGCGCCGACGGGCACCACAGGCAGGCGATCGACAGCGACTGCCGCTCCCCCGGGCGGGATGTTCGCCGGCTCGTCGAACCGTCCCGAGCGGGCCAGCTTCGAGACGCGATGGCTGCCATCCGCCGTAAGCCGCGGCGCAACGCCGAGCGCGGCCCGCCGGGGATCATCGTTGTGTACAACCGCGACGTAGACGGGCTCGCGGCTCGCGGCTCGAGCACCGCCTGATCGACCACCTTCAGATGCCCACGGGCAACTGCCGTCGTGGAGCGGGAGTCATCGCCATACCAGCCGAAGATCACGCCCAGGATCGCGAACCCCATTCCTCCCCAGACCGCGAGCCAGAATGCGACGCCGAGCAGGCCGACAACGACTGCGATCGCATTGCCAAACAGGTCTCCGAGCTTCGACCGCTGAGGTGTCTGCTTGACGGTCGGCCCGGACTCGGGGCTTCGCTCCTCCTCCGGCACAAGCCTCGCCACCGTTCCCCGACCGAGGCCCAGCCCGTGCTCGCGGCAGTACTTCGCTACCTCCTTGGGTCCTCCCACGAGCAGGACCTCGGCCCGGTAGGCGCGAGCGGCCCTTCCCACCAGCTCGGCCCAGTCGGTCCCCGCCTGATCTCGGTGAAGGATCAGGGCAACCGGGCGGGCGAACTGGGCGCGAAAGCCAGTCTCATGGACTTCGACCCGGCCCCACGCCTCGACGAGCCCTGCGATCTCCGCCGGTAAGCCGTGTCCGTCCTCCACCGTAAACACTTCCGAGGCGGACTTGGGACTGGGATGCAGCGCATAGAGGCCGCAACCGCATCGATGCCCCGGAGATCGGTGCAGCCGGCGAAGCCAGCCCGCGCCACAGGCGGCGACGGTGGGCGCACCCCGGGGCTCCCACGAGAAGTCGTTGAACGAGCTCGCCAAACGGAGATTGCCGCCCTTGAGCCTCAGCGACCAGCGCCTCAGTCCATGGATCTCGCCAACCAGAAGGGGCGGATCGTCGTCCGCGTATTCCCGCTCCGCGACGCGGTTCACGACTAGCCTCAGGCCGGCACGCGTTCAGGTTCGCGCTCGGGCTTCGACGGACTCGGTCTCGGCTCGGGCGCGGGCCTCGCGATCAGGCGGCTGACGGTTGGGCTCGGGCTGCGGCTCGGGCGCACTACGCGCCGGCTCCTCGATTGGCTCGACGGTGATCGTCCGCGAGGGGCCGGGCAGCGTCACTGGGCATTCCCTTCCGATTGGCCGGCGACGAGCTCGGCGGCCACCTCGAGCGCCCGGACGGCCTGCGGCGGAAGCGGTCCCGCATAGCGTTCGAGCTCCGGCCATCCCGGCTGCAGCTCCCCGACGCCGAACACGAACCGTTGCTCGTCGATCGCCTTGTCCGCGCCTCGCAGCACTTCTAGCTCTGTGATCCGCGAGCCCATACGATCAGAGTCGCCCGCAATCCACCCGCCCTGACACGCAGATGAAGCTCGGAATGTGCCCGACAGGATTCGAACCTGTGACCTTCGGTTTCGTAGACCGAAGGTCTGGACGAGCTCGCTACGCCAGTACCGCCTTCCGCGGGTAGACGACCTCTGGGTCGGTGAGGACGTTGACGAGGGCGGGCTTGCCGGCGGAGAAGGCGCGGTCGAGGGCCGGGCGGAGGTCGGCGGGCTTCTCGACCAGCTCGGCGTGGCAGCCAAGGGCTTCGGCGATCTGGTCGTAGCGGGTCTCGGGTCTGAGCTTGGCGGCCATCGAGTAGCCGTAGAGGAACATCATCGGGTGGTGCTCGAGGGCCCAGATGCCGTTGTTGCCGATGATGCCGACGACGGGGAGGTTGTGGCGGGCCATGGTGTCGAACTCCAGGCCGGAGAAGCCGAAGGCGCCGTCGCCGAGGAGGAGGCAGATCTGGCGATCGGGGTGGGCCTTGGCCGCCCCGATCGCCTGGCCGGGGCCGGCGCCGAGGCAGCCGTAGGGGCCGGGGTCCATCCAGCAGCCGGGCTCGTGGGTCTCTATATACCGGCCGGCGTAGGAGACGAAGTCGCCGCCGTCGCCGATCACGATCGCGTCGCGGTCGAGGACCTCGTTCAGCTCCTTGTAGACGCGGACGGGGTGAAGCGGGGCGCGGTCGTCGTCGAGCTCCTCCTGCTCGGCGGCGCGCTTCTCGGACTCGTGATCGCGGAGAGCGGAGACCCAGGCTTCTGTGCGGTCGCGGGTGCCGTCGGCGGGCGCGGCCGCCTCGCGGAGCGCCGCCAGGGTCGCCGGGATGTCGCCGACCAGCGCCAGGTCGGGCTGGCGGGTCGCCTTCAGCTCGCTCTCAACTACGTCGAGGGAGACGAGCTTCGTCTCCTCGCCGATCGAGCCGCCGAAGGCGAGGCGGAAGTCGAGCGGGACGCCGACGACGAGGGCGACGTCGGCCTCCTTGAGGCCCTTGCCGCGGGCGCGGCTGAAGCAGAGCTCGTGGTCGGCGGGCAGGCAGCCGCGGCCCATGCCGTTGAGGAAGACGGGGATGCCGAGCGCCTCGGCGAGGGCGCGGAGCTCCTCCTCCCCGTGGGCCCAGTAGAGGCCGGTGCCGGCCATGATCGCGGGGCGCTCGGCCTTCGCCAGGAGGGCGGCGGCTTCCTCGGAGCGATCGGCCGGCTTGCCGGGCGATCGCTCCGGCGCGGCCGGGATCTCGGCCTCGGCCTCGGAGAAGACCACGTCGAGCGGGTAGTCGATGAAGGTCGGGCCCGACGGCTGGGCGAGCGCCTCGTCGATCGCCGCGGCGGTGAACTGGGGGATGTGGGCGGTGTCCTTGACCGTCTGGGCCGACTTGGTGAGCGGCGAGACGAACGGCAGGTGGTCGATCTCCTGGAGCGAGCCCGAGCCCCAGCGCATCTCCGGCGCCCGGCCGCCCAGGACCACCAGCGGGGAGCGGTTCTGCTGCGCCCCTGCGAGCGCGCTCATCCCGTTCGTGACCCCGGGGCCGGCCGTCAGCGCACAGAGCCCCGCCTTCCGCGTGGCCTTCGCAAATCCCTCCGCCGCCCAGGCCGCCGAGGCCTCGTGGCGGGTGTCGACGACCTCGATCCCCTCCTCCTTGCAGCCGTCGTAGATCGAGAACAGGTGGCCGCCGGAGAGGCTGAACAGGTGCTCGACGCCGCGCGCCTTCAGCGTCTGGGCGACGAGCCGGCCGCCGTGGAAGGCGCCGCCCTTCGCCTCGGCCTGCTTGGCGCTCTCCTCGGTGGTCGCCACCAGCCGCGAGCCTACTACGGGTCGATCACCGGAAGCCCCGACTCGGGGTCGGTGCGCCGCCCCAGATGCGTCGGCGACTCGGTCACGAACACCTCGCAGGTGGGGCGCACCTCGGCCTCCATCAGGTGCCCGCCGACCGTCGTCCCGTCGGCGCGGCCGAGCACGCAGTGGACGTGGAAGTGGGGATCCTGGTCGAACGCCGGCCCCTCGACGTCGGCCCCCTCGGGAAGCGTGATCCGGCCGTTCAGCGACAGCACCTCGACCTGCTCGTCGACCGGGATCTCGTCGTAGGCCTTGGTCTCCCAGTTGAAGTAGGCGAGCTTCGCCCAGGCGAGCGCCCCGATCGCCGTGAACTCGCTCGCCGCCAGGCGCTCCTCGCGGGCGAAGCGGGTGAGCGACGCGATCAGGCTGTCGCCCGTCTCGAGGGCGACGACGTAGGTGCGATCGCCGTCGTGGTTGAGGAGCTTCGACCTCACGTCAGCGTCAGCGCCCGTAGCGCTCCTGCTCCGGCGCGGTCCGCTCGGCCCACGGGATCGCCTCGAGCCGTGGGGCCGGGATCGGCTCGCCGCTCTCGATCGAGAGCCCATAGGTGCCCTCCTCGAGCCGCCGTTCGGCCCGCTCGACGGCTGCCAGCTCGTCGCGCAGCTGCTCGGCCAATCCCTCGTCGACCTCGTCCCCTTGCAGGCGGTCCGCGTCATCGGCCGGGTGCTGGTCGAGGCCGGAGAGATCGCGGTCGCGGTTCCTCTCGAAGTCCGCGAGAGAGCGCTCGATGCGCTCGCGCTCGCGCTCGAGAAGCTCGCGCGCGTGGGCGTCGTCAATCGGGGAAGGTCGCTGCTGCTCATCGAAGAACCTCAGGTATAGCCTAGGCGCCATGAGCCTCGCAGCCGCGATCGTGCTGGGCGCGGTGATCGGGTTGGCGCTCGGCATCCTCGTCGGCGTGACCACCGACGTACCCCTCGCGCCCGAGATCGGGCTGGTGCTCGGAGCATTGGTCGGCTGGCTCTCGCGCCGGGAGAACGCGTGAAGCAGCGGGTCACCCTGATCACCCTGGGCGTTCGCGACCTGGCCCGCGCTCGCCGCTTCTACGAGGCGCTCGGTTGGGAGACCGGCGCCGAGCCCGACGACGACGTCGTCTTCTTCCAGGCGGGCGACATGGTGGTGGCGCTCTGGGACCGCGCCAGGCTCGCCGAGGACAGCACCGTCGAGGACACCCCCGGCTGGGGCGGCGTGACGCTGGCGCTCAACGTCGGCTCGCCCGAGGAGGTCGACGCCGTCACCGAGGAGGCTCGCGCCGCCGGCGCCACGATCGGCCGCGAGCCGGCCGAGACCTTCTGGGGCGGCTACAGCTCGGTGTTCCTCGACCCCGAGGGCCACCCGTGGGAGGTCGCCCACAACCCGCACTGGACGATCACGCCGGACGGCGGCCTCAGGCTGTCCTGAGCCGCCGGATCGGACAGCCGGCTGGACCTAGAGCGGCGCGAGGCCCCCGGCCTCGCGCCGCGCGCCGCTGAACTCGCCCTGCGGCCCGCCGTCCCCGGGGACCGGCAGCGGCTCCTCGCCGGCGGGCGCCGGCGCGGGCTCCGGCGATCCGCGGCGCATAGAGCGCCACCGGCTCCCCGATGCCCTTCAGCTCCTGCTCGCCGCGCGGCTCCGCGTCGATCGACGCGCTCAGCTCGCGCCGCGTCGCCTCCGTGATCAGGATCTCCTCGTCCAGCTCGCGGGTCGCCGCCTCGACCCGCGCCGCGACGTTGACCGCGTCGCCGATGACGCTGAAGTTGAGCCGGCCCGCGCCGCCGATCGAGCCGGCGACGACGCAGCCGGTGTTCACCCCCACGCCGATCATCAGCCCGGGCCCCCGGTCCGAGTTCACCGTGGTCGCCATCGCGCAGGCGGCGCGCACGGCGCGGTCGGCATGGTCGGGGTAGCTCTCCGGAGCTCCGAACACCGCCATCAGCCCGTCGCCCATGAACTTGTCGACGTGGCCGCCGTGACGGGTGACGATCGGGACCACGATCTCGAACAGCTCGTTGAGCCGCGCCACCACCTCCTTCGCCTCCGCCTGGCGGGCGAACGCCGTGAAGTCGCGAACGTCGCAGACCAGCACGGAGACCTCGCGCTCGTCGCCCTCCTCCGAGAACCCCTCGCTGAGGATGTACTCGGCGACCGACTTGTCGAGATAGGTGCCGAATGCCTCGCGAATCCTCTCGCGCTCGGCCAGCCCCTCGACCATCTGGTTGAAGGAGGCGGCCAGCTCGCCGAGCTCGTCCCCGGTGGTCACCGGCACCGCGACGTCGAAGCGTCCCTCGCGCACCGCCTGGGTGGCCCGCTCGCAGGTCGGCGATCGGGCGCAGGATCGACTTCGAGAACAGGACCGTCAGCTCGAGCGAGATCGTGGTCGCCACCGCGACCGCGACCAGGACGTCGAGACCCAGCGCCGCGCCGCCCCCGCCCCCTCCCGAGGTGAGCGCCGCGACCACCAGGCCGGTGATCAGGTTGATCAGCGGCAGCGCAGCCATCAGCCGTACCCGCAGGGGGATCGCGGAGGCCGCGGCGCTCATCCTCGGCACAGGCAGGGATCGGTTGATGTCGATCAGCACCGGACGCATCCCCGCCTCGAGGATCAGGTAGTGGAGGATCGCCGAGTAGCCGAGGGCGACCAGCGAGCCGGCGAACAGGGGGACGAAAGCGACCCAGGAGAGATCGGTACTCACCACCGCCCAGACGCAGGTGGGGATGATCGTGACGATGATCGGGACCGCCACGTCCCTGCGAATCAGGCCCAGCGGCAGCCCGACGGCCGCCGACCAGGCTTCCATGCTCTGCTGGTCGTCGCGGGAGCCGCCGATCCACTCGCTGATCGGGCGCATCAGCGGCACGGTGCGAACGATCGTGATCCCAATCGCGATGGCCGTCAGCACCAAGGCCACGGCCAGGATCTCCATGTAGTCGGTGAACGAGGCGTCGTAGTAGAAGCTGAACAGGCCCAGAGTCGCCGCCGTGATCACGAACGCGCTCTGCAGCTCGACGGTCAGGAAGACCTGGGGGTAGCGGCGTCCGAGCCGGCGATAGAGGCGAGTGAGGACCGGCAGCGCCATGCGGGAATTGTGTCAGGGGAGGCGACCTCCGGCGGCGTTCAAGTCACCCCTGCGGCGATCCGATGAAAAACATGTGGAGGCCGTGGCCGTACAGAGCGTGGAGGTCAAGCGCAACGGGGGCTTTCCCGAGCCACCGGCCGGCGAAGCCGTGCGGCTGGTTCTCTGCCACCACGACGCCTGCGGCGCCGCCACCCGCGTGCGGCTTCCTCGCGAGCTGGCCGCAAGGGCGGTGCGCAGGGTGGTCTGCAACGGCTGCCGCGAGCCCTTCGAGTGCGCCCACGTCCTCGACGTCGGCGTGGCATACCCGGCGAGGCCGCAACCCCAACCACCAGCCGGGTCGGCACTTCGGGACCGAGGGGCACGCCTGGCGGTACCTGAGCGTCCCGGTCGCCGGCGGACTGGTGATCGCCGCCTTGGCTGTGATCCAGCGCCTCGGGTAGCAGGCTACGATCAGGGCGATGGCAACCGCCACCGCCCAATCCCTCTCCCCCGCCGCGCGCGATGTCGTCGAGCGGGGGCCGCAGCTCCTGGTGGTCGGCGGCGAGCGGCTGGAGGCGGCCGACGGGCGCACCTTCGAGACCATCGACCCGGCCACCGGTGAGGCGATCTGCGAGGTCGCCTTCGCCGGGCCCGAGGACGTCGAGCGCGCGGCCGCCGCGGCTCGCGCGGCGCTCGAGGGGCCTCTGCGCAAGGTCAACCCGTCGAAGCGCGCCAGCCTGATGTACGCGCTGGCGGATCTGATCAAGGCAAACGGCGACCAGCTGGCCGAGCTCGAGTCGCTCGACAACGGCAAGCCCCTGGCCAGCGCGAAGGGCGACATCGCCGCCACCGTCAACCACCTGCGCTACTACGCCGGCTGGCCGACCAAGATCGAGGGCGAGACGATTCCGGTCTCGGCGCGCGACGTCCTCTGCTACACGCTCCGCGAGCCGGTCGGGGTCTGCGCCCAGATCGTCCCCTGGAACTTCCCGCTGCTGATGGCGATCTGGAAGGTCGCGCCGGCCCTCGCCGCGGGCTGCTCGATCATCCTGAAGCCGGCCGAGCAGACCCCGCTGACCGCGCTTCGCCTCGGCGAGCTGGCGCTGGAGGCGGGCTTCCCGGAGGGGACGCTCAACGTGCTGACCGGCGACGGCGTCCACCGGCGCCGCGCTGGTCGACAGCCCTGCCGTGGACAAGGTCGCCTTCACGGGCTCCACCGCGGTGGGCCGCGAGATCGGCGAGAAGTGCGGGCGCTCGCTGAAGCGCGTCACCCTCGAGCTCGGCGGCAAGAGCCCGAACATCATCCTCCCCGACGCCGACCTGGAACGCGCGATCCCGGGCTCCTACCAGGGCATCTACTTCAACTCCGGCCAGGCCTGCAACGCCGGCTCGCGGCTCTACGTTGCGCGCCAGCTCTTCGACGAGGTGGTCCAGAAGCTCGCGGACTACGCGCGCGAGGCGAAGGTGGGCCCCGGGCTCGACCCCGAGACGCAGTTCGGCCCCCTGGTCTCCGAGGAGCAGTTCGAGCGGGTCAAGGGCTACATCGACTCCGGGGTCGAGGAGGGCGCCGAGCTCGTCGTCGGCGGCAACTCGGGGAATGGCGGCGGCGGCTACTACGTCCCCCCCACCCTGTTCACCGGGGTCGAGGACTCGATGCGGATCGCCCGCGAGGAGATCTTCGGCCCGGTCCTGGTCGCGATGCCGTTCGAGGACCTCGAGGAGGTGGCGCGCCGCGCCAACGACACCGAGTACGGCCTGGCCGCCGGGCTGTGGACGCGCGACGTCTCCAACGCCCACAAGCTGGCCGCGATGCTCCAGGCCGGCAACGTCTACGTCAACACCTGGGGCGGCGGCGACCCGGCCGCCCCCTTCGGCGGCTACAAGGCCTCCGGCATCGGCCGCGAGAAGGGCCACGCCAACCTGGACGCCTACCTCGAGACCAAGACGGTCTGGGTCCAGCTCTAAGCCGAGTCTGTCTCGGATGCCCGCGCGAAAGCGCCCAAAGAAGCCCAAGGGCAAGACCCGGAAGCGCCAGGACCCTTCCCATACGGAGGCCGACTTCCTCGACGATCTCGAGAAGGCGTCGACGAATCGCGCCAAGGAGCTACTGCGCCGCCCTTCCGAGCGCGGTCGAGGATCAGCTGGAGAATCGGCCTAGGTGATGCCGGCGCATTAGCTCGTCTCTCTCCGTCGGGAGCGAGCCATCCTCCTGCGAGAGCAGGGTCCGAATCTCTCGAAGCATCCTCGATGCCGTCTTGTAGGTGACGCCGATCTCCCGCTCCAGCTGCTTGGCCGAGATCGTGCACCGGGTCGAGGACATGAGATAGATGGCCCAGAACCAAACCTGCAAGTTCGTGGTGGACCTCTCGAAGATCGTCCCCTTGGTGGGGAAGGCCTGGTGGCGGCAGTACTGGCAGGAGTACGCGGCCCGGCTCTTGATCCGGTGAAACCTGGTCGGCCTGTTGCACTTCGGGCAGCTCGATCCATCCGGATAGAACCGTTCCTTGAGGTAGTCCAAGCAAGCATCGTTGCTCGGGAATAGCTCCAGGAAGCGCGGGAGCGTCATCTGGCTCTCGCGCGACTGCTGACCGCTTGACTGAATCCCTTGCGTTGCGCTCATGCCTGGGGAAGGTACCAAATACACGTACGTGTTTCCAGGTATAGGCACGGTCAACCTCTACTGGAGAGTTCGACCCCTATCGCAATCGCCGGGGTCGGGGCCACGGGATCAGGTGCGCCGGGCACAGCGAGTAGGCGACGGCGCCAAGGCACGTCGGTAGGGTTACCGAGGGCTCCGCCGGGGTGGTGGAACTGGGATACACGGCCGTCTTAAGAACGGCTGCCCGCAAGGGCTTGGGGGTTCGAATCCCTCCCCCGGCACTCTCGGCCGATGTCCGGGCGGCCACGCATCAGCTCTGAGCGGCAGCGCATGCATGGCCTATCCGGCCAGGTTCCGTGCCTGGGGCGGGCCGCAAAGTGCGGGTATTCAGGTTTCAGAGACTTGATGCGGAACTTTCAGGTCTGTAGCGTGTTCTTCCGATAAAGCCAGTAATGGAAGCCTCCTCCCTCACAACGAGCGCCAGTACCACCGGTGTCCTTGCACGGACGCCGTTGCTGCGCTTGCAGCCGGACGAGAAGCTGGTGGCCCTGATGCGCGAAGGACAGGACCGCGCCTTCGACGTTCTCTTCAACCGCTACCAGTCTCGGCTCATGGCCTTCTGCCGGCACATGGTCAGCTCCCCGCAGGACGCCGAGGACGTGCTCCAGGAGGTGTTCGTGGCGGCCCACTCCGCGATCCTCGCCGACAGCCGGCCGATCAACGCGCGGCCCTGGCTCTACCGGATTGCCCGCAACCGCTGTCTGAACCACCTTCGCAAGCCCACCGCCGAAGGCGTCGACTCGATGGACGTCCACCCCCACGAGAACGGCACCTCCACCCTGGAGAAGGTGCAGCGGCGCGAGGAGCTGCGGGCGATCGTCTCCGACGTTCACGAGCTTCCCGAGACCCAGCGCACGGCGCTCGTCCTGCGAGAGATCGACGACCTCTCTTATACGGACATCGCCCAGGCGATGGGCACCACTCTTCCATCCGTCAAGTCTTTGCTGGTCCGGGCCCGGATGTCGCTGGCTGAATGCAGCGAGGCGCGCATCCTGACCTGCGACGAGGTTCGGCTGGAGCTGGCCGAAGCGGCCGAGGGGCTGCGCAAGGTGGCTGGCTCGACCCGCCGCCATGTCAGCGACTGCCCGTCCTGCAGCCGCTACCGCGAGGAGCTTCGCTCGAGCACCAAGGCACTTGCGGCGCTGGCGCCGTTCGGACTGCTGTGGCTGCTGCGGAAGCTGATCCCCGCCAAGCTCGGCGGCAGCTCCGGTGCAGGTGGCACCGCCGGCACCGCGAGCTCCGTTGGCGCGGGCGGCGGTGGCGCGGCGGGTGCCGGCGGCGTCGCCGGCGCTGGCAGCGTGGCAGCGGCGGGGAGCGGCGGCATGACGCTCGGCGGCGCGCTCACCGCGGCGAGCACCGCGGTCACCGGTATTGGAGGCGCCATCGGCGCCAAGGCCGCCATCGGCGTGGCGACCGCCACCTTGATCACGGCTGGCGCCGTGAGCGTCGACGAGGTAAACGTCGCCGCCCAGCGCGCGACGGCCCCGGCGGTCTCCGCCGCACTCGGCCCGGCTAGCGCCCTCGTGACTGACGAGCCCGTCCTCCCGGTGGTGGCTGAAGAGCCGCCCGCTCCGCCGGTCGTAGAGGTCGTGCCGCCCGTCGAGCCGGACCCGGTTGTAGAGGTCGCGCCGCCCGTCGATCCTCCGCCCGTTGATCCTCCGCCGGTCGATCCTCCACCCGTTGATCCTCCGCCGGTCGATCCTCCACCCGTTGATCCTCCGCCGGTCGATCCGCCGCCCGTTGATCCTCCGCCGGTCGATCCTCCGCCCGTTGATCCTCCGCCGGTCGATCCTCCGCCCGTCGATCCGCCGCCGGTCGATCCTCCGCCCGTCGATCCTCCGCCGGTTGATCCGCCGGTCGATCCTCCGCCCGTCGAGCCGCCGCCCGTCGACCCTCCGCCGTTGGAGCCGCCGCCGGTCGAGCCGCCGCCCGCCGGTTAGCTCAGGGCGCTAGGCCGCGAGGCCGATCACCTTCAGCCGCCGCGAGAGGCACTCGGCGGCGAAGGCGTGGGTCTGCTCACGCGAGTAGCCGAACAGCTCCCAGTCGTCCTCCTCGGCCCAGGGCGGGTCGAGCACGGCGTCGGCGATCGGCAGCGCCTCGGTCATCGTCCGCTGGATGGCCTCGCGGTAGCGATCATCCTCCTTCGCCATGTCGGTGAGGAAGCGGACGCCGAAGGCAATGTGCCGATGCTCGTCACGGGCCACGTTCTGGAAGCCCTCGACGAACCCGGGCAGCGTGTCCTGGTCGGTGTTGTAGTCGATGATGAAGTGCTGCCCGGTGAGCGCCAGCGCCCCCTCGATGATCATGTGGTAGAGCGTGATCGCCTCGACCAGGAGCTCGGTGTTCTCCGGCTCGGCGGCGAGACGGTCGACTCGACCCTTCAGCATCCCGTCGAACAGCTCCCCGAATGACTCGTTCAGGTGCTGCTCGGTCGTGCGCAGCCGCGCGGCCAGGTCGTCGGCGCCCTCCAGAACGCCCACCTCCTCGTAGAAGCGGTTGAAGAAGCGGACGTGGCGCGCCTCGTCGGCGATCTGGGTGGAGAGGAAGATCCGCTGCTCCTCGGTGGGACAGGCGCGCATGATCGGCCCCAGCTCGTCGGTGACGCGCTGCTCGCCGATGAAGAAGGCGGAGAGGCCGTACATGCGCTGGAACCGCTCCTCGGGCACGATCCGCTCGTGCCAGTCGGTGCGGTCCCGGCTGAAGTCGATGTCCTGGGTGGCCCACTGCTGGCGCTCCCAGAGCTCGTAGAGCTGCCGGTAGGAGAGGAGCATGGATTCGCGGCGGTCAGCCGAATCCTGAAGCGCCGGATCGGACGTCTCCAGGAAGCCATCCTGCGCGGCGATCGTGCTCAACGACTTGGCGGCCCTGCTCGCTGCGCTCCCCTCTGCGGTCTTGTCCTCGGTGCGCGCTTCCACTGCAAGCTCCTCTCGTTGCTGGTCCCGGCAAAGCCTACCCCGTTGACTGGCCAGTCGGCCAATTTGGCCCGCGGACCGAATCGGCGCCGGCTGGCCAGGGTTACTGACATAATGGACGAGGTCTATTCAGGGGGTAGGACCGGACATGGGAGGCAGGGATGAGCAGGGAAACGGACGCTAGGTCCTTCGCGGCTGGACTTCTGCGTTACGACGCCACGCAACGCCGCGTCTGGGTTTGCGGGAAGCGCCTGCACCACGGGCTGACCGGCGCGTTATTGACAGCCGCCGGTTTCGCGCTGATGGCGCACGACTGGCGCGATCGCTCGATCTGGTTCAAGCTCGGCTCGTAGCGCACCGCCGAGTACGCGACGCGGCTACGGCGCGTCGGTTGTTCGCAGCCGAGTTGGGAATTGTGGATCGATGTGATTCACAACCCCCAACTCGCCGGTAGCGGGGCCGCTAGAACTCGCTGGTAGCGGGACCGCTAGACCGTGTGGCTCTCGCCCGGCTCGAGGATGACCACCTGGGAGTCGGTCTTCGACTCGACCTCCGATTTGAACGCCTCGGCGTCGGTCTCGATCGGCGGGAAGGTGTTGTAGTGCATCGGGATCACCGTGGATGCGCCGATCAGCTCGGCGGCCACGGCGGCATCGTGGCGATCCATCGTGTAGTGGCCGCCGATCGGGATCAGGGCGACGTCCACCGGCGTCCGCTCGGCGATCAGCCTCAGGTCGCTGAACAGGCAGGTGTCGCCGAGGTGGTAGACCGTGGTTCCGCCGAGGTTGACGACCAGCCCTGAGGGCGTGCCGATCGAGGTGCCCGTCTCGGCGCTGAACGGCGTCTCCGCCGACCCCGGGAGCGTGTTCGTGTGGAAGGCCTGCACGAGCTTCACCCAGCCCCAGTCGAACTCCACCGTGCCGCCCAGGTTCGGGTCCGTGACGGCGTCCAGGCCCCGGTCGTTGAGCCAGCTGGCGATCTCGACGATCGCCACGCAGTGTGCGCCCGTGCGCTTCGCGACCGGAACCGCGTCGGCGACGTGGTCGGCGTGGCCGTGGGTGATCAGGATGTGAGTGGGGTCCACCTCGTCTGCGGTCACGGGGGACGCCGGGTTGTTCGGCTTCAGGAACGGGTCCACGAGCACCCTGGCGGGCCCCTCGGAGAGCTCGAAGCAGGCGTGGCCAAGGAATCGGATCTCCATCTGGTTCAGTCCTCCTGGTTCGATTCGTCTGGTTGATGCAGCTCCTCGGCCAGCGCCCAGCCGACGGCGACGCCGACCATCATGCCCATCCGCGCCTCCTCGGCGAGCAGCGTGCGGACCGCGGTCAGCCGCTCCTCCTCGCCGGGCGCTGTGGCCGCCTTGCGGAGCTCGCCCTCGTGCGTCTCGCCGAACCAGCCCCCGGCCTCGAGCGCCTCGGCGAGCACCCGCTGCAGCTTCGGCGCCGCCGCGGTGACCACCGACTCCGCCTCGCGGAAGCGCTCCCGCTGGGTCAGGGCCTCGATCGCCGCGTCGAGCTCCTCGTCGCTGTAGGTGCGTGGCACGTGGGGAAGATATTCATTTCCGGCTGTTCCCACATCTGGAGGGTGCAGATCGGCTCGTAGCCCAGCCGCTCATAGACCGGATAGCCGAGCTTGGTCGCCTGGAGGCTGGAGGTGCGCAGGCCGCGCTGGCGCGCCTCAGCGAGCGCGATGTGCAGGAGGCGGCGGGAGAGCCCCTTGCCGCGATGTTCCTTCAGGGTGCCGACCAGGTAGATGCCGCAATCGTCGCCGTCGTCGAGCGTGCCGAGGGCCGAGACGGGCTCACCGTCCACCCGCGCCTCATACAGGCGCCACGGCACGTCCCCCGGCAGGGTGGTCATCGCGGCGCCGAAGGTGGGCTCGTCGAAGCCGTAGGCGTGGTCGTTGATCCGGGCCACATCCGCCGGCGTGGCGCGGTCGCCCCAGTCGAGTCCCTGGGGGTCGGGATCGGGGAGGCCCGCGAGGTCCAGGAGCATCGCCGTCGGGGTCGCGTCGAGCTTGTGGCCCGCCGCCTCCAGCAGGGCAGCTGCCTCGCGGTCGTCCTCCGGCACCCAAACCGTCCAGGCGCGGACCCCCGCCTGCTCGTGGGCGACGGCCAGCTCATCGAGCGCTGGCCCGAGCGACCCAGCGTCGCGATAGATGACCGAGTTGATCACCGAGCGGTCGGGGCATGCGGGCACGATTGCGGCCAGCACGCCGTCGCGCTCGAACACGGCGGCGTCATCGGAGCCGCGCCCGAACAGGCGCACGAAGCTGGCCAGGGAGCGGTGCTGAAGCTCCATCGCTGCCGAGCGATCCATCCGCATCAGCGCTTCAGCACCAGGGTGATCCCGTCGGAGACGCCGAGCATCGCCACGTCCACCCGCTGGTCGGCGGCGATCCGCTGGTTGAGCTCGACGACCACCCTGTCCCCCTCGTCGTCGAGGTCCGGCTCCACCACCCGGCCCCCGCGAAGCACGTTGTCGATCATCGCCAGGCCGCCGGGGCGAAGCAGGCGGAGCGTCTCCTCGTAGTAGTCGAGGTAGCCGACCTTGTCGGCGTCGATGAAGGCGAAGTCGAACGGCTGGTCGGCGGGCATCGCGCGCAGGGTGTCGAGCGCCGGGCCCAGCCGCAGGTCGATCCGCTCCGTCAGACCAGCCTCCTCGAAGTAGCGGCGCGCGATGCCCGCCCACTCCTCGTTCACGTCGCAGCTCACCAGCTCGCCGCCGTCGGGCAGGCCGCGGGCGATGCAGATCGCCGAGTAGCCGGTGAAGGTGCCCAGCTCCAACGCGCGCCGGGCGCCGGTTGCCCGAACCAGGAGGGTCATCAACGCCCCCTGCTCCGGGGAGATCTGCATGATCGCGATCCCGCCCAGCTCGGCGGTCTCGGCCGCGAGCCGGCGCAGGAGCTCGTCCTCGCGGGCGCCGTGCTCGACCAGGTAGGCGTAGAGCTCCGGGGTCAGGGCCGTGAACTTGTCCGGCATCTCAGCGACGGCCGAGCGTGGCCGAGAACCCGCACGCGAGCCCCACCAGGCCGCCCACGACCCCGGCCCACGCATTGGCGAGGTCCTCCACCCAAGGCAGGAGCAGGAGCACGCAGGCAGCGACGGCGACCGGGATCCAGTCGTACTCCTCGGTTGGATCGTCGCGGGCATCGGCGCGGTGCAGGGACCACCAGGCGCCGACCGCGCCCAGCGCGATCCCATTGCCGCCAGCCATCACGGTGAAGCCGTCGCCCAGGGCCTCGTCCAGCCCCGGTGCCGCCAGCGCCCCAAGCGCCCCGCAGGCGATGAGCAGGATCAGCGTCGGCACCAGGCCGAGGCGCCGCTCGAGGTAGGGCACGAACAGCGCCATCGCCAGCGCGATCGCGAACAGGTAGCCGAGATCGTCGTAGACGAACGGGGCCGCGAAGTACCGCCACCACTCGGTGCTGTCCACCCCCGCCACGATCACCCCGAGGCTGGTGACGTTGATGTCGGCGGCGCGCTGGACCACCATGAGCGCGGCGGGGCCCAGGATCGCCGCCAGGGTGACGTAAGGGCGCTCGGAAGCGAAGTCGAGGCGTGGGGCGCGAGCCCTACGCTCGGCCGCCCGGCGGCGCCGGCGGTCGCTCCGCGTCTCACGTGCCTGGAGCTCGTCGCCGCGACGCTCCAGCTTCGGCGCCCGCTTGCGAAGCCGCGTGCCGCAGTAGGGGCACTCGGTGACGTACGGGCTGACCTCGGCCCCGCAGTTCTTGCAGACGACGCTCAGCTCGGTCTCAGCCATCGTCACCTTGAGGATCGCACTTCGCCATCCCCAGCGAGCATAACCAGCGGCGTCTAGGGGCGAGTGTCGGCGGTGATCTCGCTGACCAGCTGGGCGAGGTTCTCTTCCCTCAGCTTCCAGAAGCGGAGCTGGCGGTGGGCCCCGGTGTTGCCGCCCAGCAGGTGCTCCACCAGCTCCAGCTCAGCCGTGCAGCCGAGCTCGGCCGCGTCGTCGGCGAGCACGTCCAGCAGGCCTTTTGCCATCTCCTCGGCGGGCACCTGCTCGCCCCGCCAAAAGTCGATCAACCGACCGTCCATCCCCCCCACCGCGGCGCGGACCTTGTTGTCGTCGATCAGCTCGGTGGGCGACTCGACCAGCGGCCGCTCGTCGTCGTAGAAGGCGCTCATGTGGTGGGCGAGCGCGATCGTCAGGGCGGCGAGGGCCACGGTGTGGTCGAGGGTCGTTTGCTGGTCGAAGACCCGCGTCTCGACCGTGCCGAGGTTCGGGTGCGGCCGCACGTCCCACCACATGTAGGTGTAGTCCTCGATCGCCCCGCCCCGCATCATCTGCTCGACCCGATGCGAATAGATCTCCCACGTCCCGTAGTGGGGCGGAATGCCGACCCGGGGGAAGGCCCGGAACACCGGGGTCCGCGACGACATCATCCCCGTTCGCTGGCCGCGCCAGAAGGGCGAGTTCGCCGACAGGGCCAGCAGCAGCGGCAGGTAGCGCCGGATCCCGTCGGCGACGTAGATCGCCCGGTCGGCCCCCTCGATCGCGACGTGCACGTGGGTGCCGAAGATCAGCTCCTGGTGGGCGATGTAAGGAAGCTCGGCGGCTAGCTCCCGGTAGCGGGGGCGATCGACGATCTCCTGGTCCTCCCAGAGCGCGAAGGGGTGCGTCCCCGAGGCCGCCAGCAACAGCCCCCGCTGCTCGGCGATCCGCGCCACCGCGCGGCGAAGCTCCTTGAGCTCCGCGGCGGCCTCCGCCACGCTCTGGCACGGCTTGGTGGCGATCTCGAGCACGGACTGCATCAGCTCGGGCTTCACCTGCCCCTCCAGCTCCTCCGGCACTGCGGCGAGGATCGCCTCCACCTCCTGAGCCAGGCTCAGGCTGTCGGCGTCGAGGATCATCAGCTCCTCCTCGATGCCGATCGTGAACGGGGGCCCGTTGAAGCGGTGTTCGAGCACTGTGGGCGCGGCTATTATGGGCGCCGTGGGGGTCGGGACCGAAGCCGGATAGAGGACCAGGGGCGGCGGGTCCCAGCTCGGGGTTCTGGCTGACGTGAGACGCAGGCCTGGCCTGAGGGTGATTGCGTTGCTCGCCATCGTCCTGGTGGTGCTGGTGCGGGCTTGGGCAAGGGACGGGTCGGGCCCCGAGGAGGCTGAGCGGGGCGACCAGGCCCCCGCGGCGCATGCGGTGAGCGCACGTGTCGTGCGGGTGGTCGACGGCGACACGATCGAGGTCTCGATCGACGGCGCCGAAGAGGATGTCCGCTACATAGGCGTCGACACGCCCGAGACGGTGAAGCCCGGGGCCCCGGTGCAGTGCTACGGCCCTCAGGCGAGCGCTGAGAACCACCGGCTGGTGGAGGGGCGCGCCGTGCGCCTGGTGTTCGACCGGGAGCGCCGCGACACCTACGGCCGGCTGCTCGCCTACGTGTACACCCCGGCCCGGGGCGACGCGGGAAAGCCGCTGTTCGTCAACGCGGCGCTCGTCCGCGACGGCTACGCGCGAACCCTGACGATCGCGCCCAACACCGCTCACGCCCCGCAGCTTGGGCGCCTCCAGACGCGCGCCGGCCGCGCCGGCCGGGGCCTCTGGGCCGCCTGCTAAGTAACCATCGACACTTAGTACGTGCCCAGCGGCCGCCTTCGCCGAACCGGTCTGGTAGTTTCACTCGCCCGCCGCCGCGACTCCTTCCGGACCGCGCGGCACACTCACACAGCACAGCTCCATGGGGAGAACGCCATGAGGATGCGACAGACCTACGCGCAGTTCGAGCTCGCGTTCGAACAGGAAGCCGCGCTCGAGCGCCGGCGACGTACACAGCTGCGCCAGCGGGCCGCGAATCGTTCCCGCGCACGGCGCATTCAGCGCACCGAGCAGCACGGCAACGTCGCCTTCGGCGTCCTCGTCGTCGCCCTCACCGCCACCGTGCTCACGGTGACCGTGGTGATGTTCGAGACGCTGGCCTGGCTGGTCGGTTAACGCCGGCGGCCCGGGCCGGTTGCTCGGGCAGCGCTAGTCGGCAGAGAGCTCGTCGAGGGCCTTCTCGACCTGCTTGGTCGCGCCCTGGTCGGCGCTCACCTGCTCCTCCTGGATCGAGAGGTAGACCTCCTTGCGGAAAACAGGGACGTCGCGCGGCGCCGTGATGCCCAGCCGAATCTTGTCGCGCGAGACCGCGAGCACGGAGACCTCGACGGCGTCGCCGATCATGATGCTCTGGTTGGTCTTTCGCGTCAGGACCAGCATTAGCGCCAGAGTAACCGGTCGCACTCGCGCGTGCGCCACCTACGACCGCCGCCCAGCCGTCCGCTAGCATCACCCGGCCCCGGGGGACCGCATTCGACCGGCCCCCGAGGGATTTCCATCCAGATGCCCCGAAAGCCACTTCGCTCGCAGCTAAACCAGATTCGCGCCTGGGTCCGCCAGGGCCGCACCGACGCCTGGATCGCGCACCAACTCGACATTCCGGCGGCGGAGCTGCGCGAGTTCCGCCGCCGCCACGAGCTCGCCCCCGGGGAGGAAGACGCCGGGGATCTGGAGCTGCGCGACGAGATCGAGGCGGAGATCGAGCAGGCTGCGCTCGAGGAGACCTCCGAGGAGGAGGGCGCCGAGCCGGAGGGCGAAGCGGAGGGCGAAGCCGATGAGGAAGCGGACGGCGAGAACGGCGACGCCGAGGGCGCCAGGCGCCGGCGCAGGCGCCGCGGGCGCCGCGGCGGCCGGGGAGGGCGCTCACGGGCCGCCATGCAGGCGACCTTCGACCACGGCGCCGACGACGGCTTCGGGCTCTGGCTCGATCCCGCCGTAGAGGACGATCCGGTCTACTCGGAGCACTGGGCCGGCCACCGGCAGGTCGAGGTGACGATCGAGCCGGACCGGATCGTGGTCAAGCGCGTCTAGCCCCTGTCTAGGCGCCCTTGGCCGCCAGGCTGGCGCCGCGCTCGGCGCCCGTCACCTTCGACGTCCGTGCCCCAGGCCTCCGCCGGCGCCCTGGCGAGATTGTCCCGCAGGTCCTCCAGCGTCCGCAGGTCGTGGGCGCTGACGCCTGCCGAGAGCAGCTCCCGCATCTTCCCCAGCCGCACCGCGACCGGCTGGTCCGAGAACAGGAACAGCGAGATCCCGGCATCGAGATCGCTGGAGTCGGAGACCGGGACGCCGCCGCGCTCACCGGCCTGACGCAGCAGGCGCACCAGCCGGGCGCCCTCGGACGACCCGTCGGTATTTCCGCGCGCGCCGAGGGCCCCCTCCGGCAGGCGATCGATGACCGCCGCGCGCAGCGCCCCCCGCTCTGCGGGCCGCAGCGAGCCAAGGCCAGCGTCCACGTCCAAGCGCAGAGCCGATCCCCTGAATGCAGAGAGGGCGATGTGCTGGATCGGGTGCCAGTGGTACTGGGGGATGATCCGCAGCAGGAACAGGGAGGCGAACCAGATCGCCATCACGAGGGCGATCACGGGCAGCTGGAGCCACTCGTTAGCGGGGTGGGCGAAGTGGTAGGAGACCGCCAGCACCGAGGCGACCAGCGTCGCCTGGAGCATGGCCAGGTAGGGAAACTCGATGGGCTGCGCGCCCAGCTGGGAGCGCAGGAACATGAACGTGGACGGAATCATGAACGCCAGCAGCATCGAGATGGGAGCGGCGTAGATGCCGAGCTCCGTCTGGCTCAGCAGCAGGAGCATCAAGCCCAGGTAGAACAGCGCGGCGCAGATCGTCGCGATCACGAAGACGCGCCGCTTGTTCGGGTAGGTCGACATGCTGCCCACCGTCCGGTAGAGCGCCGGCATTGACATCGCCGCCGCCGTCAAGGGAATGATCGGGGCGGCCGACTCGAACGACGGCCCGCCGATCTGGATCAGGATCTCGCCGGCGAGCACCATCGCCAGCACCGCCGTGAGCGTGATCAGTACGAAGTAGGCGAGCAGCTGGCCCTGGGCGACGGCGACGCCGTACTCCTGCCGGTAGGCCCTGAAGACGGCCGTCTTGCGGATCGGGCGCAGCGCCATCCTGAACCCCTGAGGCAGGAAGGCGACCATGAACCCGGTTCGCGAGGCGAGCGTGTAGAGGCCGAGCTGCTCCTGGCTGACGAAGCGGGAGAGCAGGAAGATGTCCGCGTTCTGGATCACCCACATGGAGGAGGCGATCGGGACCCGGATCGAGCCGCGCTTGAGGATCTCCCAAAGCTCGCCGAAGCCGAAGCCGAGCTGCGTAGCTGCCGCGCAGCAGCGCGATGCAGAGCACGGCCGCCAGCGTGGTGCCGATCGCCTGCCCGGCGATCGCCCCCTCGACCCCACCCCCGGAGGCGAGGATGGCGACGATCGCGATCAGGTTGAACGCGGGGCGGGAGGCATCGATCAGCGTGTAGGCGAGCGTCCGGTGCTCGAACCAGTAGACGATCTCGCCGAGCTTGAAGATCGCCCAGACCGCCCCGGTGATGGTCGCGAACACGACCGCGTTTGCCAGGTCCGGGTCGTTGAGCAGGAACTCCGCGATCGGGGTTCGGAAGGCGAAGGCGAGCCCGATTGCGACCGCCGCCAGGAACGTGCACCAGACGATCCCGACGCCGAGCGTGTAGGTCGGGCGGGTGGACACCGGCTCCTCGGCGGCCGGGTCGTCCTCGTCGACGTCGTCCTCGTCGTCGGCCACCCCGAAGGTGCGCATGATCGTCCCCGGTTTCGAGGCCAGGACGATCACATGGGTGATCACCCCGCTGAGGAAGAAGAGCAAGGCGAAGGAGCCCAGCGCGTCCGCCCCCAGGAATCGCGCCACGATGGGGATCGAGGCGAAGTGGAGCAGGTTGGTGATCAGCAGGGATAGGCCCTGCATGCTGGAGAAGCGGGCCAGGTGGGTGCCGAGGACGGCGCCGGTGCCCCCGGGGTGGCTGTGCTCGTGCTCGTGCCGCCTGGGCTTGGGCGAAGGCTTTTTGCCCGGGGCCTCCACTCAGGCCAGGGTACTAAGCGAAACGGCCGTGGCCGCCGGGGCGCTCCGAGGCGATTTGATCACCGACTAGGCGCGTCAGCCGAGGCGCTCGTACGCGTCGATCAGGGGGCGGGCGACGTGGTTTCCCTCGTGCTCGAGCTCCGTCAGCGCAGCCTCATACCTTCGCTCCACCCGCCGGCGCTCGATCCGCCCCAGCCCCTCCCGCCACCGCGCCATCTGGGCGGTTTCGGGCTGCATCCGGGCGTCGAAGAACTCCCGCATCGCGACGTCGTCTTCGACCCCCAGGAAACCGAGCAGCCGTCGGTAGGTGCCCTCGCGATCTCCCCAGACGAGGTCGTCCAGGACCACCACGCAGAGCTCGGCCGGCGACAGCACCTCAGCAGCGTCGTCGTCGGCGCCGCGCACTCCCGCCTCGATCGCCCGCAGGCGGTCCGCCCACCAGTCGATCCCCCTGAGGACGCTGTCGGGGCCGTAGGCCTCGGTGGTCACGGAGGCGGCGGCGTGGCGCCCGTCACGCACGGTGTGAACGAAGCGGGCCTCGGCGAACAGCCGGTGCAGGGTCGGCGCCGCCGTGACGTTGTGCGAGCTCCACTCGACCAGCCCCGGCTTGCCCTCCTCGGTTACGAACGGCGCGAGCAGGTCCACGAACAGCTCCCGGCAGGCCGGCAGCGGGTCGGATGGGTAGGCGGCCTGGAAGGGCTCGATCGCGGCGTCGAGCTGCTTGCGGGTGAGCACGTTGTAGAGGCCGCGGGGCTGGCCGTCCGCCCGCACCCGGTGCCACCAGCGGCCGCGGAGGCGGTCGAGGAAGTCCGCCAGCGTCACCCGGCCCCCGATCAGGTCCGGCATGCCCCCCTCGTCGCAGTGGAAGCGGGCCTCGATCGGAATCTCGGCGAGGCGCGGATGCCGGCCCAGGAGTCCGGCCAGCATATGCGTGGCGCTTGGCCCCGCGCCGCCGACGAACACTGCCTCCGTGTCGGTCATCGCCGAAACGTTACGAGGGCCGCCACTAGCCATCGCCGCTTGGGCGGCTACCCCGGACCGTGTAATGGTCCACGTACCGTCCGCAGGCGTCGTTCAGCGCGACCTGCTTGGCGCCCGGGCGGGTGGCGGCCAGCGTCCCCAGCCAGACCCTCCGCTCCACGCCCAGGTCGCGCTGGAGCGGGGTCGGGCGCTCCGCGTCCACCGTCACCTGCACAGGGGCGCCGTCCCTGACCCGGACCTCGCCCGCGGGCCAGAACGCTCCCTGCCCCTGGTGGGTCAGGTACATCCCGTCGAGCGATGGAGGCAGCTCGACCCTCGAGCCGGGCGCCGAGACGGTGAGCGGCGCCTGGCTGTGGTACTGGAGCGAGAGTCGCCAGCGCCCCGGAGCGAGCTCGAGGCTCTGGGTCGCGCTTTCCGGCGCCTCGAAGGGGGAGCCGAGGCTCCAGGCGCCGGGGCCACCGGTGACGGGCTCACCGATCACCGTCGCGACGCCCGGGCGCGCGGCCAGCCGGCGCTCCGGTGCGCCGGTGCAGTCGAGCACGCGTCCCGGCGAGCCGTTCTTGTCGATCACCCGCAGCCGGGGCGTCGCCCCCGCGCGCCGCCAGAGCACGTAGGAAGGTGACCTGACCACCGTCCGGAAGTTCGGCGGCGGAGTGCTCTGGTAGGCGGCCGTGGTGGTGATCGCGTAGTCGAAGTCGTCGAGTCGCCGCGGCGCCAGGGTGTCGAAGTCCATCGCCAGCCCCTGCTGCCAGACCTTCCTCGGACGGGCCTCGACCTCCGCCGGCACGTAGCCGCCGGGGCTTCGCATCAGCGTGCCGCGAAGCCAGTAGCCGGCGAACCGGTCCACCCCCAGGAAGGCGACCGTGCGGCCCCGGACCAGGCCGGCGAGGCTCTCGAGCTCGTCGCCGCGCTGGTCGAAGCCGACGGGCGCGGCGCGAAGCGCCAGGAAGGTCGAACCGGCCATGGCCGCCGCGACGATCACGCCGAGCGCGTAGCGGGCGGTCGTCCGCCCAGCGCCGGGCAGCCGCGGGGCCAGCAGCGCGCCCAGCGCGGCGACCGCGATCAGGGGCGCGATCACCGCCAGCGCCTTGGCCTCCACGTAGATCGACGCGAACAGCCGCGAGCCCGCGTACACGATCGCGGCCGCTGCGCCCGTCGCCGCCAGCCCGAAGTCGCGGCGACGGACCGCGGCCAGGCCGCCGATTGCCGCTGCCAGCAGCCCCAGCGCCACCGCGAGGTAGGCGCCGTCGACCTCGCCGCGAACGACCTGGAAGTCGCCCTCCGGCCAGATCCCCAGGGCCTCGCCGGGGAAGACCGGCGAGTTGAGCCTGCCCACCGACTCCTGTACGCCACCGACCTTGCCCACGAACCCGGAGAGCTGCGCGACCGACAGCGCCCCCACCACGACCACGCCCAGTGCCACGGCGACGATGGCCCGTCGGTGACGGCGACCCTCGGCGCGGAGCGCGGCGATGTCAACGCGCATCCTCCCCGTGCCGAGCTCGAGCGCCAGCCAGATCGGGACGGCGAGCGCAAACCAGACGAGGCCGGGGAGGCTGTAGACGAGGACGCTGGCGATCGTGAACAGGATCAGCGCCACCAGCATCGCCCGGCGCGGGTGAGGCTGCCTGTCGCCGTGCGGGGCCTCGCGTCCCAGCTCCGTGAGCGCCACCGCGAAGGCGAGCACGAGCAGGGCCATCGCGGTCTCCTTGAAGGCGCTCTGGGCGAGGAACGACGCCCCCAGGTAGGACAGGCCGGTCAGCGAGGAGGCGACCACGCGGCTGCGCGGGGGCAGCGACTCGAGCGCGGCCAGCGCCGTCAGCGCCGTTAGCACCGGGATCGCCACCAGCAGGCCGTTGAATGCCTCCAGCAGCGGGGCGTCGGTGGCCTCCGCGGCGGCCGCGGCCACCGCCTGGGGCCCCGTCGGGTAGCCGAACTGGACGGCTTTTGGCTCGGGGCCGAACCCGTTCTGAAGCCAGTCGGTCCAGTAGAGCTGTGCGCCCTGGTCGTTGGTATAGATGCCCTCACCGAGGGGGCCGTGGCGCTCGTTGAAGACGAACGGCAGGGAAGCCGCCGCAGCCACCACGAGGATCACCACCAGGGGGGCACCGGGAGCCGTTCGGGGCCGGGTTTCCCGAGTGCGCCAGAGGAGGTACATGGCGGCCAGGACCGCAACCCCGACAGCAACCGCCACGGTCGCCGCCCTGCCCGGCAGCCGGATCAGCAGGGGGGCGGCAACGATCAGCGTCGCAAAGCCCACCGCGCCCGACAGCCAGGTCGCCTGGGTACGCCCCAACAGGTGCAGGAGCGCCCGCCCCAGGACCAGCGAGGCGAGCAGGATCGCTGCCGCCGAGGCGTAGACGCCGAGCATCGCGGCAGCCTACCCGGGCGGCTCCGCGGCCCCGCGGAGCCGGGGCGTGGGCGGCTCCTCGCGGTTCGGTGGAGCCGCGACTAGCGTCGCCGCGCCCGGCCCGGGGGAGGCGAATCCGGCCATGAGTCGCCGAGTGAGTGATTGGGTACGCCATAGGTACCGAATCGCCCACTCGATGCATCGGGAGCGGGAAGCAGCGCACCGAGGGCAACGCCGCCTGTCGACTGAAGACTTTTATGCCCTATACACGGACAAGTCTTCAGTCGTCGAGAAGGTCGCTGATGGAGGAGGGGGTCGAGAAGGTCGCTAGTGCAGAAGGCGCTAGTGGAGGAGGCCACTGGTGGAGAAGGTGCGTGATCGGCGGGTGAAGCTGCCGATGGCCGTCAGGTCTCCCAGATCGACCAGGTGGCGAACTCGCGGCCCGTCAGCTCCCGGAGTCGCTCGGCGTCTTCGCGAAGCGAGCGGAGAGCCTCCGGCGGCAGCGCGTCGCGAACATCCGGGACCTTGATCGTGCGGCGGAAGGGGAACAGGTTGTCGACCACTCGCCAGAAGGGCGAGGGGATGAACCGGCCGCGGCGCGTCCGCCCGATCCGCTCGAGCCGCGCCGCCAGCCGGGTCGCCCGCGTCTTGCGGGCGGTCCTGTGGCGCTCGTCGGAGAAGCGGGCATGCGAGAAGCCGGGGTCGACGCCGACGAACTCGAACACCTGGCGCAGCGTCTCCAGCCGCCGCTTGCGAAGGTCCTCCTGCTCGAGCAAGAGGACCTGCTCCCGGGGGTAGAGGCGGAGGAACTGCTGTAGCTGGGTGTAGTAGTGGCTGCGAGCCAGATAGGACGTGTTTCGATGCAGCAGGGTCTCGGCCAGATCGCCCTTCTCGCGGCGCTTCGCGAAGTTGTGAACCCAGTGGGCGGCGATCCGGTCGATCGGATCGCGGACCATGTAGAGGAGCCTCGCCTCGGGGACGACCGAGTGCATGCGTTCGGGCACACCCACGTGCTGCGGATAGGCGGTGTAGTTGGGTGACGATTCGCCGCGCACCTTGGCCTGCGGGTCGAACTGGGCTCGGTACCAGTCGAGGCCGAGTGGGTAGTTGCGCTCGGCGATGAAGAAGTTCAGCTCCTTCGGATCCGACATCGAGATCTCGGGATGCAGTCCCAGGTAGTAGTGGAGCCCGCTGGTGCCGCACTTCTGCGACCCGATCACGATCAGGTTCGGCAGCGCGCCGGGCTCGGCCCGGGTAGGCGCGACCCCAGCGCGCGCGTCGGGGCGCGAGTGTGCGGCCGGGGTCGCCTCAGGCGCCGACGTGGTGCCCGTCGGGGACTCCATCCCCCGCAGGGTACAAGCACCGTTCCCCGTGATGGCGGGGCCGCCGGCGCCTCTCAGCGCAGAAGACGGGCCCGGTGGCTGGGCCGGGCAGTGGCCGCCGCGAGCAGATCGTCGGGCACCTCGCCAACCGCGACGGCGCGCCGGAAGCGTGGCCGCTGGGCGAGGACCAGTCCCAGCCGGCGGCGCAGGAAAGGCCCGTAGTCGCCGCCCGCCAGCGCCACCTGGCGCTCGTCCGGGCCAGGCACATGCTCGACTGCGACGCCCGCGCGACGCAGGGAGCCGATCGCAAGCGAGTCGGTGACGACGAGCACGCGCTTGGGCGGATCCGGTGCCTGCTCAAGCGTGGCGCCCACGGCGCGCTCGAGCTCCTCGCCCTCCATGCCGAGGGCCACGATCACTGTCCGGAGGCGCGCGCAGCGAAACGAGCTGCGAACCGAGCCGGACGAGCGTCCGAGGCAGGCTCGCAACCCAGGTGGCAGCGTGGCGAAGGCTCGTCCCGAGGCTGGGCGGCGATCGCCGCCACCCCCGGTTCGGTGCACGCGTCGCTCTGCCGGCTATCCCAGCCGACGGCTGGTCGACGACCTCCGCCAGCCACCACGCCGCGTCGCCCGCCCCGTTCGCCGGCCGCAGCTCGTCGAGGCGATCGCGCATCGCCCGGCGCCGATCGGGGTCGAGGAGCACCTCCAACCGGCGCTTCGAGCCGCGGGTCGGCCGGGCCGTCAGCGGCCACCCCGACACCGCTGTGGTCCGCGTAGCGCGCCCGCGCCGCCTGATCGTCGGTTTCGCGCTGCATCGGCACGAAGACGCTCGGAACCCGGAAGCGGATCAGCTCGTGGAAGGCGTTGTAGCCGGCGGCGGAGACGGCGGCGTCGAAGGCCGCGTAGTAGCGGCTGATCGGATAGGTCGCGCGCAGATGCACGATCCCCTCGGGAACGTCCACGAGCCCCGCGATCGCCGACGACATCGCGGCAACCTGCACTCCGTCCCGACCGGCGAGCGCCCGCAGACAGCGGTCCTGGGCGCGGGCGACCTCCGCGCCCTGTCCGAGCTGGACGAGCACGGTCGTCATGTCAGGCTCGAGCCCGAGCTCGCGCTCGGCCTCGGCGCGGGGCAGGACCTCCTCGTCGTCACAGAAGACGATCGGCGCCACCTGGTGCACCTTGCGCCACCGCCGCGCGGTCGGCCCGCGGTCCTCGCCCGCGGCGAACTCGCCCGGCTCCAGCACCGCGTCGAAGCGGCCGGAGCGGGTGAGCGGCACAGCGCTCGCCCCCCGCCTCCACAGCCCCCGGCGACACCAGATCGTCAGAGGCACCGGCCTCATCGCCGCGAGCAGCGGGTCGTACGGAAGGATGCCGTCGAAGACGAGCGCCCGCGGCGCGGCCTCGGCGATCGCCGCCTGCAGGCGGGGGCCGAGGCGGCGCGACCAGCGCCAGTCGGTTCCGGCGCCGGGACTTCCGTGTGACGCCACGTACTCCACCGGAAAACCGACCTCCCGCACCACCGAGGCGGCTTCGGAGAGGGTGAAGAAGAGCGGCTCGAGCCCGGAGTCCAGGCGGCGGGCGATCGCCAGCGAGCGCGTCAGGTGGCCCAGGCCGGTGCCATTCGAGGTCACGAACAGGATCCGCTCCCGGCTCGTCATCGGCCGCCCCTCACCCACTCACCCAAGCCGCTCATAAGCGTCAATCAACGGTTGCGCGGCGTGGTTTCGCTCCTGCTCGAGTTCCGTCAGCGCCCCGCGGTAACGGCGCGTAAGCATACGGGTGGCCCGCCCGCGGGCGCGGTCGCGCCAGCGGCCGCGCCCGATCTCCTCGGCCCCAAGGCTGTGCTCCAGGAAGGAGCGCATCCCGGGATCGTCGTCGAGAGCGAGGAGCGTGAGCAGCGCTTGGTATGACGCCTGGCGCTCGCCGGCGGCGAGCTGATCGAGGACAACGACGCCGAAGCGGGCCGCGGGGATCGCGTACGGCGCTCCATCCTCCTCGCCGCGTATCCCCGACTCGATCTCGCGCAGCTCGTCGGTCCAACGCCCGATGCCCGCGGCGAGCCGCCTCGCCCCGGGATCCGACGCCGCAATCCAGGCAACGTCGCGTCCGTCGCGCACCACGTGCACGAATCGGGCCTCGGGAAACAGCCTCACGAGCGTCTGCGCCTCCTTGACGTTCGATGGCGTGGCCTCGACCAGCCGCCGCTCGCCGCCGGCGACCGGGGCGAGCAGGGACAGAAAGAGCTCGCGGCAGGCGGCAAGCGGATCCCGATGATAGGAGCCGCCGAAGCGCTCGAGCTCGGACTCGAAGCGGCGGCGGGCGACGAACGCGTCAAGGCCCGGCTCGCCCTCGCTCGAGCCGGTCCACCAGGGCCCGCGAAGCTGGGCCAGGAAGTCGTCCAGCCCGACGCGGCCGCCGAGCAGGGCAGGCATGCCGTGATCGTCGCTGTGAAAGCGCGCCGCGATCGGCAGCGCCACCAACCGCGGATGGGCGTCCAAAAGCCGCGCCACCAGCTCCGTCCCGCTGAATGCGGCACCGCCGACGAAGATCACCTCGCCGTGCTCGGCCAAGGTCAGGCGCTCGGATGCGAGGCGAGGGCGCGGTCGTACGAGCGGCGCAGGAGGGCGGCGCAGTGGTAGCCCTCGCGCTCCAGCCGGTCGAGAGTCGCCTCGTAGCGCGCTGTGATCTCGCGCTGCTCGGCCGGACCGAGCCCCCTCCGCCAGCGCTCGCGATGAGCGGCCTCGGCGGTCATCTCGCTCTCGAAGAACTCCCGCATCGCCGGCTCGTCCGCGACACCGAGAAAGTCGAGCAGGTCAGCGTAGGCGCGCTCCCGGTCGCCCCAGACGAGCTCGTCGAGGCCCACGAGGTGAAGGCGCTCCCGGTCGCGCGGCTCCAGGCCTCGCACGCCCTCTTCCGCCTGCCGCAGGCGGTCCGCCCAGAAGTCGATCCCGGATGCCGGGTCGGTGGGATGGTGCGCCTTCTCGCGCAATAGAACCTTGGAGACGCCCGAGTCCCGCCCGTCGCGCACGCTGTGGACGAACCGCGCCTCGGGAAAGATCCGTGCCAGCTCCGGCGCGGCAGCAATCGTGAAGCAGCTCATCTCCACCAGCGCCGGCTTGCCAGCGTCGGCGGCCGAGGGGCCGAGCAGATCGAAGAACAGATTCCGGGCGGCCGAGACCGGATCGCGGTAGCAGCTCTCCTCGAACGCCGCGACCGCTGCTTCAAAGCGGTCGCGCGCAACTATCTCGTGGAGCCCGCGCACCCTCGGCTGCGCACCCCCACGCCTCGGGCGCAGCCGCCAGCGGAGGCGATTGCCGGCCAGGCGCGCGCGTCCGACCACGCCCACCGGCACCAGGGCCCGCGAGCCGATCCGAACCCGGTACCACCAATACGTCCGCAGCTTGCGCAGGAACTCCTCGACCGTGGCCCGCCCTCCGACCACATCGGCGAGTCCCTTCGGGTTGCAGTGGAAACGGCACTCGATCGGGATGGCCCGAAAACGGGAGTGGCGCCCAAGCAGGTGCGACAGCACCGTGGTCCCGCTGCGGCCCGTGCCCCCCACGAAGACGAGATCGACAGGCTGAGTCAAGTCCTCGCCACCACCGGGGTCCCGTCGCCGGTCAGAAAGGCGAGCGGCTGGGGGCCGTCCGCCTTCGGGCTTCGCGAGCGCTCGAGCGTGCGCCGCAGCAGCGGCGCGCAGCGGATCCCGTCGGCCTCGAGGCGATCGAGGGCATCGGCGTAGAGGCGGTCGAGCTCGCCCGCGCGGCGGCCTGTGACCCCCTCGCGCCAGCGCTCGGAGTTCGCGAGCTCGGAGCTCATTCGGCGATAGAAGAACGCCTGCATCGGCTTCTTCAGCTCCAGCCCGGCGAAGGCGCAGATCGGCTGTAGCCCGGGGCGGCGGCCCAGGAGGAGCAGCTCGTCGAGGCTCACGGTCAGCAGGCGGTCGGGCGGGATGGCCTGCGCGCCTGCGTCGATCCTTCGGATCCGCTCCTCCCACCATTCCAGGCCCTGGCGACGCGTACGGGGGTAGATCAGGCCCTTCGTCTGGGCTGCCCGCGAGGCGGAGGCATCGCGCCCGTCACGGACGACGTGCAGGAACTTAGCCTCCGGGAACAGCCGGACCAGGGTCGGCGCCTGGGCGATCGTGTCGCAGCTCTGCTCGACGATGCCCTCCGCACCGACCCTCTCGGCCCGGTTCCAGAGCAGGTCGTAGAAGAGCCGCCGGCAGGCAGCCTCGGGGTCGGCGTCGAAGCTTGCCTCGAAGGCGGCCACGGCGGGCTCGAAGCGCTCCTCGGGCACGAACCGGTACATGCCCCGCATCCGCCGCGTCTGGAACCCCTTCCACCAGAACCCTCGCAGGCGACGCGCGAACTGCTGCCTGGAGACGCGTCCCGCCAGGAGGCCGGGAAACCCGCGCTCCTCGACGTGGAAACGGACCTCGACCGGGACCAGTGCCAGGTCGGGATGCGCGCTGAGCAGCTTCGCGAGCACGTGAGTGCCGCTGCGGCCGGTGCCACCCACGAACAGGATCGGCGCCGGGCGTGCCGGAGTATCGGTCATCGGCGAAAGAAGCTAGCGATTCCTGCCTGCGCGTAGGCTTTCCCGCCCATGGCTCGCCGCCAGACCTGGTTCTTGGCCGGAATCATCGCTGCGGCGGCCGTGGTGCGGTTCGCGACCCTCGATCACCAGAGCTACGACCACGACGAGGCCGTCACCGCCTGGCGCGTCCTGCAGAGCGACCTCGGCGGGACGCTCAGCGTGGTGGCCGATTCGGAGCGGAGCCCACCGCTCTACTACCTGCTCGCCTGGCCGTGGAGCAAGCTGTTCGGCACCGGGGAAGTCGGGCTGCGGTCGCTGTCGGCCCTGATCGGGACCCTGACCGTCCCCGCGGCCTATCTCGCGGCACGTGAGCTGTCGTCGGTCCGAGCCGGCCTCATCGCCGCCGCCCTGGTTGCCTTCAACCCCTACCTGGTCTGGTACTCGCAGCAGGCCCGCTCGTACGCGCTCGTCGTCCTCTTCATCGCCTGGGGGCTGTACTTCTTCGCACGCTGCCTCAGCGACCCATCGCGGCGCAACCTCGGACTTTGGGCGACCGCTTCGGCGCTCGCCCTGGGCTCGCACTACTTCGCCGCCTTCCTGATCGGCGCACAGGGGTTGTGGCTCGTCGCACGGAGCTGGCCGCGACGGGCGCCGATCGTCGCTCTCGGCGCCGCCGCGGGCGTTGCTCTGGCGCTGATCCCGCTCGCACTCGCGCAGGAGGGAACCGGCAGGAGGAACCTGTTCACCGACGCCCCGCTGGCGCGCCGCGGCGCCGACGCGCTGTTCGGCTACCTCGCGAGCCAGGAGCCCGGCGCCGCAGGAGGAAGCGCGGGGGTTCGCCACTTCCGGGAGGCCGTGGTCCTCGCGGGGCTGATCCTGGCCGCGGTCGCCCTGGCCCTGCTTCTGCGGCGAGGAACGCGGCGGGAGCGCGAGGGTGCCCTGACGATTGCGGGCGTCGGGGCCGCCGCGATCGTCGTCCCGTTCGTGCTGGCCGTGGCGGGCTTCGACTTCGTTCACCCGCGGAACCTGATCGGCTCGCTGGTCCCCTTCCTGGTGGCCGCCGGGATCGGCCTCGGCTGTCCCGCCGCGGGACGCCTGGGCCTGGCGAGCGCAGGCGCCGCGGCCCTGCTGTTCATCGTCGTCCTCGGAGCCGTCCACCAAAGCGCCCAGATGCAGCGGCCGGACTGGCGCGGCGCCGCGGCGGCCATGGGGCCGCCCTCCGGGCCGCGGCTGCTCGTGGTGCCTCGCAACGGCAACGAGCCGATCTCCTACTACCGGGACGCGCGCCAGTTCAGGCTCAAACGTCCCGGCGGCGAACGAGTGGATGAGATCGACGTGCTCAGCAAGCGCGCGACGATCTCACCGCCCGGCAAGGGGTTCCGGCTGACCGAGAAGCGAGGGCTGGCGCCCTGCTGCATCCTGTGGCGATACCGGGCTCGGCGGGCCACCTTGGTCCGGCCGCGCGCGGTCGGCGGCGACCAGATCCTGCTCGAGCCCTCCGACGTCCTGGTGGACGGACCGCCCTGACGGCTGCGCGCGGGCTCGGGCTCAGTCGTCGTTGCCGGGCGTTCCGCTGAGGTTGGGCACGCTGTGGAGCTGCGCCTCGGTGAGCGGCCTCTGGCCGGCACAGCGGGCGGGATCGAGCGGCCCGCGAAGCTCGAACACCCTCACGGGGCCGTCCCGCAGGACGATCCGGGCGTTGGGGTCGGACTGGGTCCAGCGGCCCTCGGGCGAGTTGCGCATCCGGCCGGGCAGGTAGGGATCGAAGGTGGTGACGACGTGCGTGTAGCCGCCCTCGTCGATCGCCTGCCGCCACTGGCTGCAGTCGGGGATCCGGTTGTAGGCGTCGTGCGGGCCGCGGAGGCCGAGCCACTGCACCCAGTTCGAGAGGTCGGTGCCGTAGAACGGGTACTGCGTGAACACGGCGCGGATGCCGCCGAGGGCGATCCGGGCATCGCGCACGTCGCGTGACCAGCGCAGCACCTCCGCGAGGTTTTGGACCTGGCCGGTGTTCTCGTACCGGTGGGTGAGGTAGTGGTCCTGTTCGCGATAGCCGGCGGCAAGCGCCACCCCGAGGGCGGCGGCCGCCAGCGCCACCCGCACGCGCGGCCGGCCGACGGGGCCGAGCACGCCGCGCGAGCGCAGGAACCAGACCAGCGCGGCGCCACAGAGAACCAGCGCGGCCGCCGCCACGGCGCCCTTGGTGTGCCCCTGCTCCCACTGCACCAGCGAGCCGACGGTGAACGCGAGCAGCACCGTGAGGCCGCCGAGTACCGCCGCCCGCCGGCGCGGCGTCGCCCGCAGCGCGGGCAGGCACGGCAGGATCGCCAGGCCGACGGCGACGGCGGGGGCCAGGTAGCGGACGTTCCACACGAACGAGATCGGCTGGCCCTCCTCGCCCGCGGCGGTCAGCGGCGTGAACACGTAGGCGATCGTGGTCACGATCACGACGGCGCCCAGCGCCCGCAGGATCGGCTCGCGCCCGCGCCAGAGCGCCAGCACGGCCACCGCGAGCATGCCCGCGAGGGTCAGCGGCCAAAGGGTCCCGAACGACTCGTTGAGCCCCGGCCCGAACCAGTCCCGCCACACCTCCGTGTCGTTCCAGTAGTGGACGACCGCAAAGTCCGGGCGCAGCTGGAAGTCGCGAACCGGAGCCGGCAGCGAGATCGGGCCCAGCGAGCCGACGTAGGGAATCGGGTTGCCGACCGCGATCAGGTTGCGGACGTACCAGTAGCCGCCCGCGGCCAGCATCGGGATGCCCCACACGCGCCGTGGCACGAAGGCGCGTGGTCCGAGGGGCGATGACGATCACCGCGACGGTGAGGGCCGCGACCGGTGCCAGGAAGGACAGCTTCGTCCCGGCGGCCAATCCGGCCGCGATCGCTGCGACGGCCAGTGCGGCCGGGGCGATCGCGCGCCCGGAGTCGGGACGCGTCCCCTCCCGCCCCGGGTCGGGACGCGAAGCTGCCGCGTAGCCGTTCACCAGCAGGGCGACGGCGGCGAGGACGAAGGCGACGCCGGTGATGTCGTTCAGGGCCTCGCCGGCCTGGAACTCGACCAGGCTCTGCGAGCCCAGCGCCACCGAGGCGCCGATCAACGCCTGCGGGCCCAGCCCGTATGGCCGGCCGATGCACCATGCGGCGACCAGCGCCATGGACAGCCACGCCAGGTTGAGCACGGGCGAGACGTTGTCCCGGTCGAAGAACAGGATTCCGAGCGCGTGCGGCACCTCGGAGTTCGCGGGGTAGAACGAGGCCAGGAAGATCGGATCGAAGAAATGGATCTGGCCCAGGTCGCCGGTCTGCACGAACCGCGCCGCGAGCGGCATGTGGTACCAGAGGCTGTCGGCGCGGTCCATGCCGGCGGCGAGCGTCCCCAGGGTCGGCACCATCCACGCCGCGGCGAGCGCGGCGCAGGCAAGCGCGGCGATCACCCAGGCGAGCCACCAGCCAGGGGGCGCGGGCGGCGGCGCGGGCGGTCGCATGGGCCGGTCGGCAGCCAGGCTGGTGGCGATCAGGCCCGCTACCAGGCCGGTCACCACCAGGGCGACCAGCACGACGCCCTCCTTGAATCCGCCGAAGCTGCCAAGCGCCTCGCAAACCCAGATCATGCCCGCCACCGCCAGCACCGCCTCGGCCAGCCGCGCCGGAGCTCCGGACCAGCCGGGCAGCAGCAGGGCGCGGACCCTGTAGGCGCCGAACGCCAGCGCCGCCAGGACCAGGGCGAGCTCGAGGGCGCCGCCCAGGTACGCGCCGAGCGTGAGCGTGCGCTCGCTGGCCGGCGCCGTGGTAAACGCCAGGCTCACAGCTGGTTGGGGCCCGGAATTACTTCTTCGAGGGGCGCCGGATCACGTAGGAGCGCTCGCCCTCGGCGACCATGCCCAGCTTGCGCGCCGCCCGCACGGCCGCGTCGGAGTCCTCGAGCGCGGCAGCCCTGGCCGCCAGGTGATCGCGCTCCTGCCGAAGCTCCAGCAACTCGCTCCTCTGCGTGCGGGAGTCTCGCCAGGCGTCGATGAAGTTGACCGCCGGATTCACGTAGGAGAGCAGGATTCCGAACAGCACGATCACCAAGACGACGCGGCCAAGCTTGTCCCAGTGAATGCGGCTCGCGGGCCGTCCGCGGGCCCGCCGGCGTGGTGCCACCCGATAGGCGCGAGCGCTCACGCTCCATGGTTCGGCGCCCGCGGTCTACCTTCCTGCAAAGGCTGCAAAGGCGCTGATCCCCGGATACGTGGCCCGCTCGCCGAGCTCCTCCTCGATCCGCAAGAGCTGGTTGTACTTGGCCACGCGATCCGAGCGCGAGGGGGCTCCGGTCTTGATCTGGCCGCTGCCGGTGGCGACCGCCAGGTCGGCGATCGTCGTGTCCTCGGTCTCGCCCGAGCGGTGGGAGATCACCGCGGTGTAGCCGGCCTCATGTGCCATGGCGATCGTCTCCAACGTCTCGGTCAGGGTCCCGATCTGGTTCGGCTTCACGAGGATGGAGTTGGCGACACCGCGCTCTATGCCGCGCGCCAGGCGTTCCGGGTTGGTGACGAACAGGTCGTCCCCGACCAGCTGGGCCCGCTCGCCGAGCAGCTCCGTGAGGGCCTTCCAGCCGTCCCAGTCCTCCTCGTCCATGCCGTCCTCCAGCGAGACCACCGGGTAGCGGTCGCAGATCCCGGCCCAGTAGTCGGCCAGGTCTCGGGAGGACAGCGTCCGGCCCTCGTGCTGGAGGACGTACCCGGTATCGCCGTACAGCTCGCTGGTCGCCGGATCCAGGGCGATGAAGACATCCCGGGCCGCCTCGTAGCCCGCCGCCTCGATGCCGGCCACCAGAGCCTCCAGCGCGGCCTCGTTGGAGTCGAGGTCGGGAGCAAAGCCCCCCTCGTCGCCAACCGTGGTCCCCAGACCCCGCTGTTTCAGAACGCCCTTCAAGGCGTGAAAGATCTCGGCGCCCACCCGCAGCGCCTCGGAGAAGCTCTCCGCGCCCGCGGGGACGACCATGAACTCCTGGAAGTCGACCTTGTTGTCGGCGTGAGCGCCACCGTTGAGCACGTTCATCATCGGCACCGGAAGGGTGGTGGCGTCGGCGCCGCCCAGGAATCGGTACAGGGGCTCGTCCGCCTCCGCGGCCGCGGCGCGTGCCACCGCGAGCGAGGCGCCGAGGATCGCGTTCGCGCCCAGCCGCGACTTGCCCGGGGTTCCGTCGAGGTCGATCAGGGTGCGATCGATGGCGCCCTGCTCAGTGGCGCGGGCGCCCACCAGCGTCCCGGCGATGTCCCGGTTGACGTTGGAGACCGCCTTGGCCACCCCCTTGCCCCCCCAGGCATCGCCCCCGTCACGCAGCTCTGTGGCCTCGAACTCGCCCGTGGAGGCGCCGGAGGGAACCGCGGCGCGACCCGTGGTCCCCGAGTCGAGCGTCACCTCGACCTCGACCGTCGGGTTTCCCCGCGAGTCCAGGATCTGACGTGCGTGGATGCGCTCGATCGTTGCCACGGTCGCGGAAGTTTGTCAGGACTCCACCCGCTCGCGGAAGCGCTGTGCCGAGGCGCGCAGGGCCAGCTCGGGGTCGACGTGAAGGCGGCGGGCGACGTCGACCATCGCGAACAGCGCCTCGCCGATCCAGCGCTCGGCCGCCTCGCGGGTCGCCGAGTGGGCAATCCGCTGTTCGGGCTCGGCCCCCTCGAGGCCGGCCGAGTGGGCGCGCCGCTGGAGCTTCCGGGCGTACAGAAGCGCCGGCAGGTTCTCGGGCACGTCGGCGAACGGCTCGCCCGCGCCTCTCCCCTCCTCCTCGCGCTTGATCCGGTCCCAGTTTCGTAAGACCTCGCCCGCGGTTGCGGCCTCAGCCTCCCCGAATATGTGCGGATGACGGCGGATCAGCTTCTGGACGGTGCCCTCGGCCACCTCGGCGAGGCTTCCCGCGCCGCGCTCCTCGAGCAGGAGCGCCAGGAAGTGGACCTGGAACAGCACGTCGCCCAGCTCGTCGACGAGCTTGGGGTCGTCACCGCTTTCCGCGGCATCGGCCAGCTCGTAGGCCTCCTCGACCGTGTGCGGGACGATCGAGCGCTCATCCTGCTCGCGGTCCCACGGGCACTCGCGGCGCAGCCGCCGCGTGATCTCGTCGAGGCGGGCGAGCGCGTCGAGCGCTTCGCTGTCCACCCCGGCTACGGGGTTGGGACGGGCGCTCCGCCCTGCGGAGCTCCAGACGGCCCGATGATCTGCTCCTGCAGGGTGAGGGGGCCCTGGTTCGGCCCCTGCGGCAGCGCCGGAATCGGCTGCCCCGGGAACACCGCCGCTTGCCCGGGTAGGACGGCGCGCGTCGGGATCACCGGGGGAGCGCCCGGGATCTCCTGGACGGTGGGGGTGAAGTTCGCGCAGCGGTCGATCACGTAGTCGTCGGCGCAGAAGCTCCGCGACGTCCACTTCTCGAGGAAGTCCAGCTGGAACTCCTGGGCGGCCTGCTGCTGCTTCCCCTGAACGAGCTGCTGCTCGATCTGCTCGGAGACTTCGCTGAGTGGCGTCGTCTCTGCCGGGGTGATCTTCTCGACCTGGATCAGGTAGTAGTCCGTCTCCCCCTGTAACGGGCCGGTGAGCTGCCCCTCTGCGGCGGAGAAGAGCTGCTCCTCCAGGGCCGGTTCGAACTGCCCCACAGTCACGCCCTCGACCACGCCGCCGACGTCCTTGGTCGCATCCTCGGTGGAAAAGCGCGCCGCCACCTTCTTCCAGCTCGCCGGGGAGTCGTCCTGCTCCAGCAGGGCCTTCGCCTGCTCCACCTTCGCCTGGTCCTTGTTGACGATCCGGCGCATGTCAAGGGCCTCCGGCTGCTGGAACTGCTCGATGTTGGCGTTGTAGAAGTTCTCGATCTCGGAGTCCGAGACGCTCGCGTCCTCAGGGAGAACCTCCTGCTGGATCTCATCGCTGAGCAGCTGAACCTCGACCCTCTGACTGGCCTCCTCCTCCGTGAATTGGGCCTGCTTCAGGAACTGCTCGAACTGCTTTTGGCCGCCGAACTCCTGATCGATGATCTGGTCCAGCCGGTTCGAGACCTCGCTGTCGGAGATTGTGATCCCGCGCTCCGAAGCCTCGCCGCGCACCCAGCGCCCCAGCAGCAGGTCGGCCATCGTCGACTCGAGCAGCGCCGAGTACTGCGGGTCGGACGGCGACGGAACTTCTCTGACTCCCTGCTGGGCGGCCTGCTGCGCCAGCACGGCGTCGAACTCCGTTTTGGGGATCTCGCCATCCGGCGCGTCTTCGACCACCGCCACGTCTCCCGAAGACACGCTCGGGTCGCCGATCCCCTGGGCGACTGCCACGACCACGAGCAACACGACCAAGAGCGCGGCCATGACCACGGCCGCGACGATTCGCCTGTCCTTGCGCACCGGCACGAGGCCGGGAGCATAACGGCCCGGCCTTACGCGTCTCTAGGTCATGCGGCCACGGGCTCCGACACCACTCCGCCGGAAGCCTCGCCTGCGGCTACGTTTCCGGCGGGCGTGGGTGCAAGCCTTACCCGGCAGGCCCTTTCGCGGCTACCGCGACTTCGTCGCTAGCCTGGGCCAAGGCCTCTGTGAGCTGCAGCACCGCCGTGAGGCGGGCGGCGGGGTCGTCGGGGACGCGTAGCGAAAGCGTCTTGACCCGCGACTCGTACATCGCTTCCGGAATCCGTTCCCGCAGGCGTCCCACCGCGGCGGCGTCCAGCTCGAGCGGGGTCACCGATAGCCGCTCGCCGCGGAACTCGACCGTGCGGGCGCCGAGGCGGCCCAGCTCGATCCGGGCACGCTGGAGCTCGAACAGGCTCTCGACCGCCTGGGGCAGCGAACCAAAACGGTCGCGAAGCTCGTCGCGCAGGGCGCGGAGCTCGCCGGGCTCGCTGGCCCCGGCGAGCCGCCGGTGGACATCGATCTTCGCCGCCTCGAAGGGGATGTAGTCGGCGGGCAGGTAGGCGTCGACGTCGACGTCGAAGCGCACCTGGGCCTCGGGTGCGGCGGCCCCGCCGGCGGCGCGCAGCTCCTGGACCGCGTCGTCGAGCAGCGAGACGTAGAGCTCGAAGCCCACCGCCGCCACGTGGCCCGACTGCTCCTCGCCGAGCAGGTCGCCGGCACCCCGTAGCTCGAGGTCGCGCATCGAGATCGCGAATCCGGAGCCCAGTTCCGTGTGGTCGGAGAGGGTGGCCAGGCGGGCCGCGGCCTCGGGGCTGAGACCCTCGTCCGAGGGATAGAGGAGATAGGCGTAGGCGCGCTCGCGCGAACGGCCCACCCGGCCACGGATCTGGTAGGCCTGGGCCAAGCCCAGCTCGTCGGCGCGCTCCACGATCAGCGTGTTCGCCTGCGGGATGTCGAGGCCCGACTCGATGATGGTCGTCGCCACCAGGCAGTCGGCCTCCCCGCGCAGGAACTGCAGCATGGTCCGCTCCAGTTCGGCCTCCTCCATCTGCCCGTGCGCCTCAGCGAAGCGGACGCCGGGACAGAGCCCCCGTAAACGCTCGGCGGCCTCGTGCAGGGTGTCGATCCTGTTGTGGAGGAAGAAGGCCTGGCCGCCACGGTCGGACTCGCGCTGGATCGCCCTGCGCACCAGCTCCTCGTCGTAGGGACCAACGTAGGTGCGAATCGGTCGACGCCCTTCGGGGGGCGTCTCGATCACCGAGATGTCGCGCACACCGGCCAGGCTCATCTGGAGAGTCCGAGGGATGGGCGTCGCCGACATCGAGAGCACGTCGACCTTGAGCTTCAGCTGGCGCAGGAGCTCCTTCTGGCGGACTCCGAAGCGCTGCTCCTCGTCGAGGATCAACAGCCCCAGATCGGCGGCACGGACGTCGCGCGAGAGCAGCCTGTGGGTGCCGATCAGGATGTCCACCTTGCCGTCGGCGAAGCCCGCCAGGGTCGCCCGGATCGCGGCGGGCTTGCGAAGGCGCGAGACCATCTCGACCTCGATCGGGAACTCCGCCAGGCGCTCCCGGAAGGTGCCGAGGTGCTGCTGCGCCAGAATCGTGGTCGGCACCAGCATCATCACCTGCTTGCCGTCCGAGACGGCCTTCTGCGCGGCGCGCAGGGCCACCTCGGTCTTGCCGTAGCCCACGTCGCCGCAGATCAGGCGGTCCATGGGGCGCTCGGACTCCAGGTCCCCCTTCACGGAGTCGATCGCCTCGAGCTGGTCGGCCGTCTCCCGGTACGGGAAGGAGCGCTCGAGGATGAGTTGCCAGTCGCCATCCGGGGGGAACGAATGACCGGAGCGGGCACGGCGCTCGGCGTAGAGGTTGAGCAGCTCTCCCGCCAGCTCCCGGGCGGCACTGCGGGCGCGGGCCTTCACTCCCTCCCATCGCGCCGACCCCAGTGCCGAGAGCTGCGGCGGCTCACCCCCCGTCCCCACGTACCGGGTGATCTTCGCGAGCTGGTCGGTAGGCGAGAAGACGCGATCAGAGCCGCGGTAGCTCAGCTCCAGGTAGTCGCGGGTGACGCCCGCGACCGTCTTCGTCTCGAAGCCGGCGAAGCGGGCGATGCCGTGGTCCTCGTGGACTACGTAGTCGCCCACCCGCAGGTCTGTGAAGGTCGCCAGGCGGCCGCGCGCGGGACCGGGCGCAGGCGCCCGGCGCCGGTGCACGAGCCGGCGGAAGGGGATCACCGCCAGGCTCAGCTCGGTCGAGACGAAGCCGTCCGCGAGCCTCGCCTCGGCGAATGCCAGTTCCGCTCGCTTGCTCCGCTCCGCGTCCGCAGCGAGCCGGTCGGTTGGGGACCGGTCATCCAGGAAGGACGCCTCGAGCCGGGTGAGGTTGTAGCGGGCCCTCTCCGCCTCGCCGCGATTCTCGAACGTGACTACGACGCGAGTGCCGGAGCGAAGCTCCCGCTCGAGCTGAGACTCCGCCTCGCCGATGCTGCGGGCCGCGGAGGCCGGCGCCTGGGCCCGAAAGGAGTGGCCGTCGTCCGCCTGGGTGAGCCCGTGGATCTCGAGCGAGGCACGCTCGGCGAGCGGCACGGCGACATCGACGTAGAGGCGGCGCGCGTCGGCGTCACGGATTGCCGTGGTGACGTCGTCCCAGTGATCGTGAAGGGCCGTCTGGATCTCCTCGGCGGCTGTGATGATCACGGCCGTCTCGGAGGGGATCAGCTCGAGCGGCCCGCGGAAGCTCGCCAACGGCAGCAGCTCGCCCAGGTCAGGCCGCTCGGCGTCATCCTCGAGGGCCAGCTCCGCCAGCTCCCTGTGCTCCGAGGCCAGCTCGGCGGCCGGCGAGAGCTCAATCCGGTCGGCCTCGCCCAGCGAGCGCTGGGTGAAGGTCGAGAACCAGCGGATCGACTCGATCTGGTCCCCGAACAGCTCCAGTCGTGCCGCCCGGTCCTCGGTTGCCCCGAACACGTCGAGGATCCCGCCCCGGACCGCGAACTGCCCCCGCTCCTCGACCTGGTCGGTGCGCTCATAGCCGGCCTCGACCAGTCGGTGGGCCACCTCGTCGAGGTCGACCTCCGCGTCGCTGTCGAGAGTGAAGCCAGCCGGGCGCAGGGTCGCATCGGGCACCGCCTCGGCGAGCGCCACCGCGCTGGCCACCACCAGGGCCGGTTCGGAACCGCTGAGCGCGTCGAGGGCCGCGATCCGCAGGCCGACGAGATGCGGCGGCGGCGCGACATGGGAGGCGTAGCCCGTGCCCCTCGAGGGGTAGTACCGAACGCGGCGCGGCGCCAGGTAAGCGCGAAGCTCGCGCGCCAGGTCGCGGGCCCCGATGTCGTCCGCGGCCACGACCAGCGCCGGCCGGCCGCCCAACCCCTCCTCGGCGTCGACCAGCGCCGCCAGGAGGTAGGGCTGAATCGACGGGGACATGTGCACGGGCACCGGCCCGCCCTCCCGGGCGGCGCCGGCCAGCGCCAGGAACCGCTCGTCTTCGGTGGCGATCCCGAGCAGGGGGCGAAGGCTCATCGCTTGTGATCGGAAGCTCGTTCGGGCATGACCACCAACCGGACCCGATGGTCCGGCAATCGTCACCGGGCATCGGCCCGGCCGAGTGCGATTCTAGGATGCCCGGATGGGCAAGACTCAGTACTACTGCGCGAGCACGCTGGACGGCTACATCGCCGAGGCCGACGACACGCTCGACTGGCTGCTCAAGTACGAGGGCAGCTTCGACCGGGAAGGCGTCGAGCCGATCAAGGGCTCCTACGACCGTTTCTACGAAGGCGTCGGAGCGCTGGTCATGGGCTCGGTGACGTACGAGTTCATCCTGGGGCACATGGGCGAGGGCGGCGAGTGGTCCTACAAGGGCAAGCCAACCTGGGTCCTGAGCAGGCGAGACCTGCCCAAGCCGGCGGGTGAGGAATCCGACGTCCGGATCGTCAACGCACAGGTCCCGGATCTCTACGACGAGCTGATCGCCGCGGCCGGCGAGCGCAACCTGTGGGTGATGGGCGGGGGCAATGTCGCGTCGCAGTTCGCGGATGCGGGCCTGCTGGACGAGCTGCTCGTGACCGTGGTCCCGGTCGTACTGGGGGAAGGCAAGCCGCTGTTCGACCGCCGCCTCCCTGGAGGCCCGATGCAGCTGGTGGGGACGCGCACCTTCGACAGCGGGATGGTCGAGCTTCGGTACGAGATCGGGCGCTGAGGCCGCCAGGCCTGCTGGTCCCCTAACCCTCGTAGGGAAGCCCGGGCCCGGAGCGCTGCCACTCGACCTGGCCCTCGCCCTCGGCGCGGGAGCGCTCCTCGACGCCGTCCCAGGCATGGAGCATCCGCTTCAGGCGCGCCACCGCCTCCGGCGGGTGCTCGGCGATAGCCGCGGCAAGGCTGAGCGCCTGCTCCTCGGTGGCCTGGGCGGGCGCGACCTTGTGCACCAGCCCCCAGCGCAACGCGTCCTCGGCGCTCACGTCCCTGGCGGTCAGGAGCAGGTACTTGGCGACCGAGAGGCCGCAGAGGCTGACCAGCCGCGCGGGCCCCACGGGGACGCCCAGCGCGCCACCGGGAAAGCGCATCCGCAGGTTGGAGCCGCCGACCCGCAGGTCGCAGGCGACGGCGATCTCGGCGCCACCGCCGACGCAGGAGCCGTGGCAGGCGGCGACCGTCGGCTTCGGGAAGGCGGTCAGCTCGTCATAGAGCCGGGCGAACAGCTCCATGCGGCCGACCCGGGCATCGGCGTCGAGCTCCTCGCGGACGTCGGCGCCAGCCGAGAGGCTCATGTGGTCGGTCGAGGAGAGGACGAGGACGCGGACCCGCTCGTCGTCGCGGGCCGTCGCCAGGTGCCCGAGTATCTCCTCGAGCATCCGCGTATTGAGCGCGTTGCGGGCCTCGGGTCGATCGAGCCGCAGCAGGGCGACGCCCGCCTCGTCCACGTCGTAGATGGTGAGCTCGGGAGTCAATCGATCACCTGTCCGATCGGATCGGCCTCGTCGGCTGCGATCTCGCGCACCACGCGTTCCGCCTCGTCGGCGGCGCGGCTGATCAGGTCGCGCACGTCGGCCTCGGGCTCGGCGAAGCGCGAAAGGACGTAGGCGGAGACGACCTCCGGATCGGTCGAGTCGGGCCGCCCGACCCCCGCCCGCACGCGCCAGAAGTCGCGGCCCCCCGAGTCCCTGGGCGAGGCTCTTCAGCCCGTTGTGGCCGGCGACCCCGCCGCCGAGCTTCGAGCGCACCTCCCCGAACGGCAGGTCGATCTCGTCGTGAAGCACGACCACCATCTCCAGCGGCGCTTTAAGCGCCCCCCGCGCCGGCCCAGCGGAGGCCCCGGACTCGTTCATGAACGTCTGGGGCAGCAGGACCGCGACCTGCGGGCCGCCCGGGCCCGGCGCGACCCTCGGCTGATCCGCCCGCGAAAGCGCTCCTTCGCCCGGGGCAGCTCCCACCGGTGCGCGAGCTCGGCGGCCACCTCGAAGCCGAGGTTGTGGCGGGTGTCGGCGTAGCGTCGTTCGGGGTTGCCAAGGCCGATGATCAGCACGCGGCGGCCGCCCGCCGAACCTCCATGTCCGCGATCGCCCTCCCCGTCCCGGCGGCGCCGGCCGAAGAGTCGCACGGGTTAGTCCCCTGAGTCGGAGTCTGCGCCCTCGGCCTGGCCCTCGCCCTCGGGGCCCTCGCCCTCGGGGGCCTCCTCGCCCTCGGGGACCTCGCCCTCCTCGCCGACCAGCTCGGCCTCTTCCTCGAGCTCCGGCTCGGGCTCCTCCTCGACGCGCGGGGGCGACAGGGTGGCGATTGTCACCTCATCGGGGTCGTCGACGGCGAACTCGACTCCCTCGGGGGCCGTCAGCGCGCTGAGCTGAAGCGTGTCGCCGATCGACATTCCGGAGACGTCGGCCGGGATGCTCTCCGGGATCGCCGTCGGCAGGGCCTCGATCGTGATCTGGTGCGTGACGTGCTCCAGCACGCCGCCCTCCTTGACGCCCGGGGCATCCTCGCTTCCCAGCAGCTCGATCGGCACCTCGGCCTCGATCTCCTCGTCGAGCTTGACCTCGAGCAGGTCGAGATGGATCAAGGAGCCTCGCACCGGGTCACGCTGCTGCTCCTTGACCACCACCGGGGTGGTGCCGGAGCCGTCGAACTCGAGGTCGATCAGGGCGCCGCCGCGGGTGAGCACCGTGCGTGCCACGCGCTCGGGTACCTGAAACGCGCGTGCCTCCGTCGCCCTCGCCGTAGACGACGCCGGGAACCAGGCCGGAGCGGCGCAGGCGGCGGCTCGGCCGCGAGCCGAACTCGCTGCGCTGCTCGACCTTCAGGGTTGCCCGATCGCCGGCCATGGCCGGTCGAGGATAGCTGGCATCCACTTCAGCCGTCCAGTCGCAGGGTTTGACCCGGCTCGAGCACGCGTACCTCGACCTCGGGCGCAAGCCGCCGCGCCCACTCCACGAACTCGCGCGCCGGGCGCTCGAACAGCCATGGCCAGATGCGCTTCGCGCCCAGCGGCGCCAACGTTCCCCAGTGCACCGGCACGGCAAACCGCGGCCGCAGCATGGCCAGCGCCCTCGCCGCCTGCTCCGGATCGAGGTGACCGCGGCCCGAGCGAGGGACCCCATCCCCAGATGGGCAGCAGGGCGAGATCGAGGTCTTCAGCCAGGTCCGCCATCCCGTCGAACAGCGCCGTGTCGCCCGCCCAGTAGACGCGGCTCGGCCCCTCGACGACGTAGCCGACAACGCTCTCCCTTGCCGAGCCCGAACATGCGCCCTCCGTCATGCCGCGCCTCCACCGCCCGCACGTCCACCCCCGCCAGATTCGCCGTCTCGCCCGGCGCGAGCTCGCTCACGTTCGCGAACCCGTGCCGGGCGAAGAACCCGGCGCACCGGGGTGGGGCCAGGATCGGCACCGAGCGCCCGAGCTGGCGAAGGGATGCGAGATCGACGTGGTCGCGATGCAGATGCGAGATCAGCACCCCGTCCACCCGCCCCAAGGCGTCGCGGTCGACGCCGCTGTGCCGCCGCAGGACCAGCAGCAGGTGCTCGCGGAGCAGGGGGTCGGTGAGCAGCCTCGACTCCCCCATCTCGATCAGCACCGTGGCGTGGCCGGCGTAGGTGATGGCCCCCCCCGGCTCGGCACGCCGGCAAGCATACGAGTGCCGAATGTTCGGCGGCGCGCGGTTACCCTGGTGCCATGGCCGACGACAAGATCCCCAAGGGCCGGATCCGGCGCTCGGCGAAGCTGGGTTCGGCGATCGGCAGCCAGGCGACGCGGTACGCGGGCACGAAGGCTGCGAACGTGGCCCGATCAGGCGAACGTGCCGAGCGGCAGCTCGAGGCGCGCCACCTGGAGACGGCGCGTGAAGATGGCATCGGTCCTGGGCGAGATGAAGGGAGCGGCGATGAAGATGGGCCAGCTCGCCTCCTTCATCGACACCGAGTTCCTTCCCCCGGAGTACGCCGAGATCTACCAGGAGCAGCTGGCGAAGCTCCGCACCTCGGCGCCCGCGATGCCGTGGGACAAGGTGGCCAAGGTCCTGCAAGAGGAGTACCTCGGAGGAGCCGCTCGACGAGCTGTTCGCCGACTTCGAGCAGGAGGCGTTCGCCGCCGCTTCGATCGGCCAGGTGCATCGCGCAAAGCTTCACGACGGCCGCGCGGTCGCGGTCAAGATCCAGTACCCGGGCGTCGCCGAGGCGCTCGAGTCCGACCTGCGCAACGCCGGGGTGATCATGCGACTGGCCAGGGCGTTCGCGCCGGGGCTGGACGCGAAGGCGGTCGCCGAGGAGCTGCGCCTTCGGGTGGCGGAGGAGCTCGACTACGAGTACGAGGCCCAGAGCCAGCGGACCTTCGCCCGCGCCTACCGTGGCCACCCGTTCATCTACGTCCCCGACGTGCTCACCCGCCTGTCGCGGCGTCGGGTGCTGGTAACCGAGTACGTCGAGGGGCTCGGCTTCGAGGACGTGAAGCGCCTGCCGCAGGCCGATCGCGACCGCTTCGGCGAGATCGTCTTCCGGTTCGGCTTCGGCTCGATCTACCACCTCCAGCAGTTCAACGCCGATCCCCACCCTGGTAACTACATCCTCATGCCAGACGCCCGGGTCGCCTTCCTCGACTTCGGGATGACCAAGCGTCTCGACCGCGAGCAGATCGAGCTGGAGCAGCGGGCCGTCGATGCCGCCGCGCGACGCGACCCGGAGGCGCTCCGCGAGGCGCTCCACGACCTCGGGTTCGTCAAGAACCCGTCGAAGTTCGACGCCGAGCGGCTGATGGAGCACGTGATGGTGGTCGGCGGCTGGTACATGGAGGACCGCGAGATCCAGCTCACGCCGGAGCGGGTGATGAAGGTGATCGAGTCCACCTCCGACCCGCGCTCGCGAGTACTACGACCTGATGCGCCGCGAGAGCATCCCCGCGGAGGAGCTGATGGGCAGGCGGATGGAGACGGGCGTCCTGGCGGTGCTGGCACAGCTGCGGGCAACGCGCAACTGGCACCGGATCATGCGGGAGTGGATCTACGACGACCCGCCCGCCGGAGAGCTGGGCGAGCTCGAGTCGGCCTACTTCGACGAGCGCGGCGAGCGCCGCGTGCCGGGCCTCGCCGAGCCGAGCCTAGGCTAGCCTGGGTCTCTGCTCGGTCGCGCCTCTCGTTCGCCGCGCCGAGAGCAGCCGACCGCCCACGAAGAAGAGCGAGATCAGGAAGCCGAGCACGGCGGCGATCGCCACGAACCTGAAGCCGGCCTGGATCCCGGTGGCGAACGACTCGCGGACGATCGTCGTGATCGTGGCCTGGACCGAGGGGCCAAGCTGCTGCAGGGCCGCGGTCCCCGAATCCGTCCCGGCGAGCACACCATGCAGGACGGCGGTCTGGTGATCGGTGAGCTGGGTCACCTGCCGTGTCGGCCTTGTCGGCCAGCTCGTCCTCGGACGAGAGAGTGAAGATCGTGGTCGTGATCCCCAGTCCGATCGCACCACCGGCGATCTGGAACATGTAGATCAATCCGCCCGCCAGGCTGGCGCGCGAGGGATCAAGCGCGGTGACGCCGGCCGTGGTGATCGCCGAGTAGAAGAACCCGGCCCCCACCCCGGTCACCGCCAGCCCGGGAACGAGCGCCCCATAGCCAGAGTCCGCGTCGACCATCGACAGTAGGAAGGGGCCGATGGCGAGGCCCAGGGCGCCGAGGGAAATCGTCGGCTTGGCGCCGAAGTGCTGATAGGCGGGCCCCGCGACGAAGGAGACGAGGGCGAAAGTGCCCAGCATCGGCACCATCCCGAGCCCCGCCTCGAGTGCCGAGTAGTCCAGGATCTTCTCCATGAACTGCGGCGCGTACAGCACCGTGGCGAAGAAGACCGCCGACATCAGCAGCACCGCCAGGCAGGCGGAGCGAAACTCGACGTTTCGGAACACATCCGCCGGCACCAGGGCGCTCTCGTCCCATCCGCGGCTCGATCAGGGCGAATGCGACGACGAGGCATGGCCGCGACGGCGAGCATCGCGATCACTCGGGCGTCGCCGAAACCCCAATCGGCGGCCTGGTCGAAGGCGAGCAAGACCAGCAGCAGCCCGATCGCCAGCGTGACCATGCCCGGATAGTCGATCCGCTGGTCCTCGACCTGCCGGTCGCGGCTGATGGACCTTGAGCCAGGTGACGAAGACGGCGAAGGCCGCGATCGGGACGTTCAGGAAGAAGATCCAGCGCCAGCTCAGCTCGTCGGTCAGGACCCCGCCAAGCAGTGGCCCCATCGCGTTGCCGATGCCCGCGGCGCCCAGGATCAGCCCGCCTGCGAGCCCCGCCTTCGACTCCGGCAGCGCCGCGTAGGTCATGCCCGAGGATCGCCGGCCACATCAGCGCGCCGCCGATTCCCATGCCGACCCTGGCGGCGATCAGCCATGGCGTGTCCTGGGCAACCCCGCCGAGCAGCGAGAAGCCGGCGAACAGGACGCTGCCGACGAAGAAGGCGCGGCGCCGCCCGAACAGGTCGGCGAGCCGTCCGCCGGTGACGATCGCCATCCCGAACACCAGGCAGTAGGCGTTGATGACCCACTGCGAGGTGCCGACGTCGACGTTGAAGTCCTCCTCGATCGCCGGCAGCGCGACGTTCAGCGCCGTGAAGTCGTTGGCGATCACGATCACGCCGAGGCCCATCGCGATCAGGGCCACCGCCGTACCCGGCTCGATCCGGTCGGCGTCGCGTGTGGGCCCGTCCATCACGCGCCCAGCTCGGCGAACAGCCGCGGGTCGTTGGTGCAGATGCCGTCGACGCCGAGGTCGTCCAGCCGTCGCATCTCCTGCGGCTCGTCCACGGTCCAGGCGATCAGCTCGAGGCCCGTCTCGTGACAGGCGCGAGCCAGGCGGCGAGTGATCACGGGGTCATAGGCCCAGATCGAGCGCACGCCCAGCCGGGCGCCTGGCGACGGACCTCCCTCGGAAGGCGCCTTCGCAGCGAGACGAGTCCCGCGATCACCAGCGGCTTGGCCCACGGGACCGAGTTCCAGTCGCGGGTCACCTTGGGCACCGTCCAGCCCAGCCGCAGCCCGGGATCGAGCTCGGCGCAGCACCCGCAGGCTGGAGACCTCCATGGTCGAGATCGAGGCTCGCTCCTCAGGCTCCGCTCGCCGAAGCGCCGCGACCACCTCGTCCTCGCGCCCGGCGATCTTCAGGTCGCAGTCGATCTCGACCCGGTCGAGCGGCGCTCGTGTGAAGGCGTCGAGCACCTCGTCGAGGGTGAGCGGCTCGCGACGCGCCGCGTCGCCCCAGTCGTGAGCGACCAGGAGCGGCGGGGCGCCCGCCGCCACCGGCCCCGCCGCCGCCCGTCGCCAGTCGGCTCCGTCGCGGAACTCCGAGCGCGGGCGAAGCACGTCCAACTCGATCATCTCGACGCCGGCCGCCACCGCCGCCTCGAAGCTCTCCAGGGTGTTCCCGGGCGGATCGAGTCGGCTCCCTTGTGGCCGATTCGCTTCAGGCGCCGCACTCTAGTCGCGGTGTTAAGGTGGCGTAGCCGAGCAGGTGCTAGGGTAGTGCGAGATGGAGGGCGCAAACCAACCGCGTTGTGACTCCGTTTCGAATGCGCCTCTCGCGCCGGTTCTGGCCACCTTGGCCGTGACCGCTGCGCTGGTGGCCACCGGTGCCGAAACGCCGCCGCCAACCGTCGACCGGGCACTCGCAGCCCACGGTAAGGCCCAATGTGCGTGGTGATCGAGACCGACGACCAGACGGTCGAGTCGATGCGGGTGATGGACAACGTCAACTCGCTGATCGGCAACCAGGGCGCGACGTTCGAGAACAGCTTCGTCAACTACGCGCTCTGCTGCCCCTCGCGCGCCACCTTCCTCACCGGCCAGTACATGCACAACCACGGCGTGCTCGGCAACGAGCCGCCCAACGGCGGCTTCAGCCGCTTCCAGTAACTGCACGGAAACAACAACCTCGCCGTCTGGCTGCAGGACTCGGGCTACTACACCGCGATGATCGGCAAGTACCTGAACGGCTACGCGAACCAACCCGCGGGTCCCGCCGGGCTGGTCGGAGTGGCGCGCGGCGGCCCCGGACACGCAGTCGGTCTACAACTACACGCTGAACGAGAACGGCACCCTGGTGGACTACGGCCAGGACCCCGCCGACTTCAAGCAGGACGTGCTGACGAGAAAGGCGGTCAACCTCGTCGACCGCCGGGCCCCGATGGCAAGGCCGTTCTTCCTCTGGCTCACCTACACGGCTCCCCACGGCGGCGGCCCGAACCCGAACCCGAACCCGCCCTTCAACTGCTTCAACACGGCGAAGCCCGCGCCGCGCCACGCCCACGCGTTCGACTCCGAACCGCTGCCGAGGCCGCCGAACTTCAACGAACCCGACGTCTCCGACAAGCCCGCCGAGATCCGGAACCGCCCGCGCTTGAACGCGGATGAGATCGCGGACATCCAGCGCAAGTACCGCTGCCGACTCGAGTCCGTTCTCTCCGTGGACGAGGGCGTCCAAGCGATCGTCCGCGAGCTGAGGGCGAATGGCGAGCTCAGCAACACCGTGCTCGTGTTCACCGCCGACAACGGCTTCTTCCACGGCGAGCACCGGATCCCCACCGGCAAGATGCACATCTACGAGGAGTCGATCCGGGTGCCGCTCCTGATGCGCGGGCCGGGGATCCCGCAGGGAGTGGACGTCGGCGCCCTCGCGATCAACGCCGACCTGGCGCCGACCATCGTCGACGTGGCGAACGCAAGCCCAGGCCTGGTCTTGGACGGACGGTCGTTGATCCCGGTGGCGCAGCAGCCGGGCATCGCGCAGGGACGCCAGCTCCTGATCGAGCAGCCGAGCTTCGCGGCGATCCGGACCGCAGCGCTTCATGTACGCCGAGCACCAGACGGGCGAGAAGGAGCTCTACGACCTGAACAACGACCCGTTCGAGCTTCACAGCCGCCACGACGACCCCGCCTATGCATCGATCCAGGCCCAGCTCGCGGCTCGCCTCCAGCGAGCTTCGAAGCTGCGCCGGTCCCAGCTGTCGCTAGGGCGCTCGAACCTTCGGGGTTGACCCAGCCCGCCCGGCGTGAGAGACTTGCCCCCGATGCGTCGACGCTTTATCTCCATCCGGAGACGGTTCGCCATCGTCATCGCCCTGGCGGCCGTCGGGGCATTGGCCCTGCCGGGCACCGCCCTGGGGGCGGGATCTTCGAACGTGTCGTACTTCTCGTTCTTGCCCAGCAACCCCCACGGCGTGCTCACGTCGGGCCGCCTCATCTTCGGCACGAACACGGTCTATTCGAGCCTCACCTCGACGTCACGGATACAGCTCCAGTTCGACGACGACATCCATTTCAACCCGAACGCATTCCCGAAGTGCGACCCGGCGGATCTCTCGGGCAACCTGACCATGCAGCAGGCATTGCAGGCGTGCGGGCCCGCCGCCGGCGCCGCCAACAACGCCTGGTTGCGGCCCCCGACCGCCGCCCTCAGCAATGGGACGGCGCTGTTCGAGCTCGGCAACCCCATGGCTCCGACCCCAACCGCCTGCGTGCTGGTGTTCAATGGTTCGGGTGATACGTCCGAGGTCCTGCTGTTCTTCAGGATCGCGGCGGAAGAGGTCATCCTCTGCGAAAGCCCGCCGACCAACACCGCCGGTGAGACGAGCTTTCTGGTGCAGGGCGATCTGAGGGCGAACCCGGGCGCAGGCGGCGACTACGCGGATCCCGACAACTGCTCGGCACCGGATCCCCGGCGGGGCTGTCAGATCGACCTCAGCAACGTCTCCAACGGGCCGATGAGGCTCCGCCAATTCAGCGTCCGGGTCATGAGGGGCAAGTACGTCCGGGCCAAGTGCGTCGATCCACCCGCGGGCAATCGGCAGTGGAACCTGCGGGCAGTGTTCACCTACGCGGTTCCCACCGCCACGCAGACGGCGACCAAGTCGCAGACCTGCACCTAGCCGCTAGAACAGCTGGTTCTGCGGCGGTCGTGACGCTCCATTCCTACTGCGGACGAACCTCGAATGCGCGAGCAAGTTTGGTTTGGGCTGACGGCGCCGTCGAGTAGCTGCCGCACTGTGCGATCGGCGGCCGCTTGCCCGGTATGCGCCCGCCGCAATCCCAGCCCTTGGAAGAGCCGGTGACCCACTGATTGGGAGCCTTGCCGCTCTCAAAGTATGCCGGTGCTGGGAGCCGAGGAATCGCTGTCGCCCCCACAGCCCGCGAGGACGAGAGCGGCCAGGATTGAGACGAGCATGCAGGGCTTCAATTGGCCCCGACCCTACCTCTACCCGCCGTGGGTGTAAGCCCCGCTATGCGGGGCTGGGGGTTCAGAGCGGAACGTTGATGCTGATGACGCGTGCCTTTCCGACCTGACAGTTGCAACGCCCCGGTAGACTGTTGGAAGTTGCCCGCTGGGCTTTCTCGTACTCGCTCGCCCGTCGAGCGCCTACTTCCGCAGAGGGGGTCGAGAAAGAGAGTCGGTCATGACCGACCTCCGTGTCGCACGGTTCTTGAGCAGCCACGACCGAGACACGGACAGGGACTCAACCTCGACTAGGAGGGAAAAGAATGGCCTCAAGCAAGAGAAAGACCACGATGGCGAAGCTGAACCGCGAACGTAGGCTCCTCGAGCGTCGGCAGGAGAAGCAGGCCAAGAAGCTTGCGAGGAAGCAAGCGTCCGCGGAACGAGAGGCAGCGCCGGAGGGCACCTAGGGAGCGCCGCGGGACTTCGTAGCGGGTGCCGCTAGAACAGCTGGTTCTCGCCGGCGAAGATCTCGCTGACCGAGTCGTCGGCGAAGATCCGCCGGATCGAGTCGGCGAGGGTCTGGGCCGTGGAGAGCACGGTGATGTTGTCCGGCGCGCCCGGGCGCAGCGGGATCGTGTCGGTGACCACGATCCGCTCGATCCCCGATTCCTCGTAGGCGAGCCGCTCGTAGGCCGGGGCCGAGAAGACGCCGTGGGTGGCGGCGGCGATCACGCGGGCGGCCCCCTCCTCGCGCACCGTCCGTGCCGCCGCGCCGAGCGTGCCGGCGGTATCGATCATGTCGTCGACGAGCACCGCGGTCTTGCCCTGCACCTCGCCGACCACGTAGCCGATCTCCGCGACCTGCTGCGCGGGACGCTCCTTCTCCATCACCGCCCAGTGGCAGCCGACCTTGCGGGCGAAGTTGCGCGCCATCTTCACCCGCCCAGCGTCGGGCGAGACGATCACGAGCTGCTCGGTAAACGCCTGGTCCAGAAACCATTGGGTGAGCATCGGCATCGCGGTCATGTGGTCCACGGGGACGTGGAAGAAGCCCTGGATCTGACCAGCGTGCAGGTCCATGGTCAGCACCCGGTCTACGCCGACGCCCTCGAGGCACTTGGCCACGACGCGCGACGAGATCGGCTCGCGCGGCGCCGACTTCTTGTCCTGGCGCGCGTAGCCGTACCAGGGCATCACGGCGATGATGCGGTGCGCTGAGGCGCCTTGGGCGGCGTCGATCATCATCAAGAGCTCCGCGAGGGCGTCGTTGGGGGTCATGCCGTGCGCCTCGTTGGCCGCCGTCGACTGGACGAGGAACACGTCGGCGCCGCGAATCGACTCCTCGTAGCGACAGTAGACCTCGCCGTTCGAGAAGGTGCGCAGGTCAACCTCGCCGACATCGACGTCGAGGTGGCCGGCGATCTTCGCGGCCAGCTCCATGGAGGCGCGGCCGCCGAACACCATGAGGCGCTTCGTGTAGTCCTGCGGGATCGAACTGACCAGGCGAGGGCGCTCCTCGAGCGTGCTCATGATTCCTCGGCCTCCGCTTTCCTTGCCATCTTCTCCGCGTAGCCCTCGACGTTGCGCTGCTGGGCCCGTTCGACCCCCAGCGCCCCGGGCGGGACATCCTGGGTGATCACCGAGCCCGCTCCAGTGTAAGCGTCATCCCCGACGCTGACGGGGGCAACCAGCATCGTGTCGGATCCGATTCGCGCACGTTCCCCGATCTTCGTACGGTGCTTGCGAACCCCGTCGTAGTTGACGGTGACCGTTCCGGCACCCACGTTGGATCCGGCGCCGACCTCGGCGTCGCCGACGTAGGACAGGTGCGGAACCTTTGCCCCCTCACCGATCTCCGAGCCCTTGATCTCGACGAAGGCGCCCGCCTTGGCGCCCTTGCGCAGCGTCGCGCCCGGTCGCAGGTGAGCGAAGGGGCCGACCTGGCTCCCGTCGGCGACGTCGCACTGGACGAGATAGGAGTGCGGGGCGCTGACCTCGGCGCCGAGCTTCGAGTCGATCAGGGTCGTGTACGGGCCGACCACGCTGCCACGCCCCACGCGGGAGCGGCCGCGCAGCATGGTGCCGGGCTCGATCACGGCGTCGGCCTCGATCTCGACCTCCGCGTCGATCCAGGTCGCCTCCGGGTCGGCGATGGTCACGCCGGCGAACATGTGGCGCTCGAGGATGCGCCGACGCGCCTCGGCGCTGACCACGGCGAGCTCAACGCGAGTGTTGATGCCGATGTTGACGCTCACGTCGTCGACCTTGTGAACCAGGATGCGGAGGCCCTGCTCGCGCAGTGCGCCCAGCACGTCGCCGATGTAGTACTCGCTGGCGGGGTTGTCGGTGGTGATTCTGGCCAGGCCCTCAGCGAGCGCGCGGCCCTCGAACGCAAAGGTGTTCGTGTTCACCTCGTGGATGGCCAGCACCTCGGGCGCGATGCCTTCGGGGTGCTTGGTCTCGACGACGCGCTCGAACTCCCCGCTCGGATCGCGGACCACCCGGCCAAGCGACTCGGGGTCGTCGCGGTCCACCGTGACCATGGTGGCAGCGGCCCCCGCGTCGCGGTGAGCGTCGACCAGACTCATGATCAGCTCGGCGGTGACGAGGGGGTGGTCGCCGTTCATGACCACCACCGTCTCCGAATCGCCGATGAGGTCGAGCGCCGCCCGCACCGCGCCACCCGTTCCGTCGGGCTCCGGCTGGATCACCGTCTCGGTGCCCTCCGGCAAAGCGGCCGAGAGGTCGCGGTCGGGCGAGGCGATCACGCAGATGCGTCCAGCGCCGGCCTCCTGTGCGGCGAGCACCGTCCAGGCGATCATCGGGCGTCCGCAGATCGGGTGCAGCACCTTCGGCACCGACGAGCGCATCCGGGTGCCCTCGCCGGCGGCCATGATCAACACCGTAGGCCCGCTCACCTTCGGAATCGTAGAGCGGCGGCGGGCAGGAGGTGAGCCCCAACTCCTCCAGCCCTGGACGGATTCCTGCCGGTATGCGGCAATAAGCCGTCCATTCGGGCGGGTATCGCCGGCGAAAGCAACGCTTGCTCGTACTCCGTCCCGGGCCGGTCCGACGCCTGGCTGCCCCTAGACTGCTCGTGCCATCCGGGGTGGGGTAAGCGGTAGCCCGCCAGGTTTTGGTCCTGGAAGAGGAGGTTCAAGTCCTCCCCCCGGAGCTCGGTTTGAGGATAGGGTCGGTGAGCTGAGCCAGGCCCGCGATCGGTCCGCAGAGGAGGCGACGTCATTGGCCGACGAATACGTATTCATCGACGAGTGGGACGTGGATGCCCCGCAAGAGGCCGTGTTCGACGCCCTTGCCGACGCTCGCACCTACCCCGAGTGGTGGCGGCCCGTCTACATCACGGTCGAGGCGGACTGTCCGCCGCAGGTCGGCTGCGTCTCGCAGCCAGGAATTCAAAGGACAACTCCCCTATCACCTGAAGACGCGCTCCGAGATCGTCCGCCTCGAACGCCCACGGGAGTTCGAGGTCAGCGTGGTCGGCGATCTGACGGGCAAAGGGATCTAGACGCTCACTCCATCCGACGGCGGGGTCCACATCCACTTCGACTGGCGCGTGATCGCCGACCGGCCGCTGCTCCGCATCCTCACCCCCGTGTTGCGGCCGCTCTTTCGCTGGAACCACAACTGGTCGATCAAGCGGGCGATCGACGGCCTCGAGCCCTACGCCCGCTCGCGCGCACCCCGCCCGGGCTAGCGACGAAGTCGCGGTCGCCCCGAGTTGCCCGGGTCCACCACGCCGGCGCCCGAACCCGGCAGGAGCTTGCTCCTGCCGGAGTGGTTCTAATCCTCGGCCGGGCGCCGCGCCCTGCCCGCCTCGGTGCCGGGCTCGGTTGCGGGGCCCCGCGGGGAAGCGATCCCGAGGACCCGCATCGCCTTCAACCCGAGGCTGAGCTTCTCGCGCCCCTCGCTGGAGGACATGTCGTGGCCGGACAACTCCCGGACCCGCTCCAACCGGTAGCGGACCGTGTGGCGGTGGGTGAATAGCTGGGCCGCGGTCTGCGCCACGTTGCCATCGTTTCCCAGATAGGCCTCCACGCTGGCCACCAGCTCGGTCTCGTACTGCTCGTCGTAGGCGGCGAGCGGCGCCAGCGTCTCCTCGTAGAAGCGTTCCAGCTCTCCGGGATCCTCGCTCATCGCGGGCAGCAGCAGGCGGTAGGCGCCGGTGTCCTCGAAGGCGAGCACCGGGAGCCCCTCCGCCTCGGCCACGTTCGCGGCCAGCAGCGCCTCCTTCCCGGCGCGGTAGAGGTCAACCGGGTCCTGGGTGGGGCGGCTTCGAGCCACGGTCACCGCGAAGCCCGGCAGCGAGGCGGCGAGCTCCCGCTCCAGCCCCTGCGCGGCACGAGCCAGATCGCTCTCCTCGGGGGCCGGCACGATCGCCGCGACCTCGGCAGGCTCGCCCTCCGCGAGGGCCCCAAGCGAGCCTCCTCCGGTTGAGCGAAGCGCCCGCAGGGCGACCGTCAGCACCCGCGTCCGCCAGTCGCCGGACTGGGCGGTGCGTGGCGCTGCGCGAGCGATCACGACTCCCGCGCCAGCCTCGACCTCCGCTCCGAGCTCGGCGGCCCGCGCGACGATGTCGCCGCGGTCGGTGACCTCACGAGAGATCACCGCGCGCACGAAGGCGCCGGCCGCCTCGTCGCTGGCCCACTCAGGCGCGCGCGAGCGCTCAACCTCGAGCGCGAGCAGGGTCGCAACCATTCGTGTCAATGCCGGCGAGGGTTGCTGGCCCCGCGGCCGGTAGCGAAGCTCGCCGACCACGAAGTCCGCCACGCGCAGCTCGGCAGACGCTACGTCCCCGGCCTCGGACAGCAGCTTCCCCTCCTCCGCGGACGAGGAGGCGGCGACCGCGAGCACGGCGCTGGAGCGGTCGATCAGGGCGATGCTGGCCCCGAGCGCCTTGGCCGCCGCGCGAGCCACCGCAGGCAGGCCGGCGCCCGACTCGATCGCCCCCGAGAGGGCCTCGAGCGTCGCCTCATCTGGCCCCTTTGCAGGGACTTTACGGCTCGCCGACTTCGAGCTCACCCCGGAATTCTAGTGGGCACTCCCCCGCTCTCCGCCGAACCGAGGGACGATGAAGACGGGCGTTCAGTCCACCCCGGGAGTGATCCGCGTGATGTCGTCCCAGAAGTAGACGATCAGAACGCCGAGCGCCACGCCGAGGAGCAGCAACGCCGCCAGCACGAACAGCGACAGAACTGCTGCCGTCGCCTTCTCCCAGGTTCGCCCGTAGGAGCCGATCGCGGGGACGAGGATGAACGCCGCGAAGGCGAGCAGGCTGACCACCCCGGCGCCGCCGAAGAGGTAGTACTCAGTCCCTAGCCCGAGCAGGCGGGGCATCTCGCGAGGCATTCTGCCGCAAGTGGGTGACGATCATGGCGACCGCGCCGCAGGCGGCGAAGGCCGCCACACCCAGCGCCCAGCCGGCGCTGACGTCGCTCAAGTAGTGAACGTGTAGGTAGACGCGGGACAGGCCGACGAGCGCCGCCAGGGCGATCCCGAGGACGAGCAGCGCGGTGCCACCGGCCATCCCGGGGCGCAGGCGGACGGCGATCGTGAGCGCCAGCCACGGAAAGATCACGGCGTGGGCGGCATGGCCGCTGGGGAAGGAGGAGCCCTCGACGTCGATCAATGGGTTGGGCGGTCGCGGGCGATCAGTCGCGTCCTTGAGCTCCGCCACGCCGATGTAGATGATCACCACGGCCGCAACCAGCACGGCGGCCTCGGCCCAGCGCCGCCGCGACGCCAGGAGCAGTGCCGCAATGACCGCCAGCGGCACGTTGACGGCCGCGGAGCCGAGCGCGGTGACGATCTTGGCGGCGTCGGTGACCCAGGCCGCGCGCAGGTGACCGGCGACATCGAACGCCGTGCGGTCGCCGGGCGTCGGCCCCGGGTCGCCCGAGACGACCGCGGTGTAGGCCACCACCACGTAGAGGCTGACGGCGAGGATGGCGAGCAGGATGGTGAACTCCAGCCCGAGCCTCCCGGGCGTCAGCCGGGCCCACAGGAAGCGTGCCGGTGGCGCAACCCGCCGACCCGCCGCGAGCAGCGGACGCAGGGCGGCGCGTCGCTCCATCCCGGCCGCCAGCCGCGCGCGGTTCTCTGGCTGGCGCAGGAAGCGGATAGCGGCCACGATCCCCACGATCACGCCCACCGCGATCCCGAACAGGAGCGTGCCCCGGCCGGCGGCATGCGCCGCCGCATCGAGGCTTTGCGAGGCGAAGTAGCCGATCAGCCCGAACGTCGCCGCCCACAGGCCGGTGCCGAGCACGCTGAACGGCAGGTAATACCCGTACCGCATCCCCGAGCTGCCCGCGATGAACGGCGCCAGCGCACGGACCAAGCCGATGAAGCGCCCGATCACGATCGTCTTTCCCCCGTGTCGCGCGAAGTAGCTCTCCACCGAGGCGAATCGCTCCGGCGTGATCCGCAGCTTGGGCCCGTGACGCAGCAGGAACTCACGACCCAGCCTGCGCCCCAGCAGGAAGCTCACGGTGTCGCCGGCCAGGGCGGCAGCCCAGACCACCCCGATCGTCAGCACGATCGAGGTCTCGCCCTGGCCCGCCACCGCGCCGCCGAGGATCACCACCGTCTCACCGGGGAGCACCAGCCCGACGAAGGCGCCGGTCTCGAGGAAGGCCCCAAGGCCGACCAGGACGTAGGTGAAATCGCCCAGGCTCGAGGAGATGTCTTGAAGTGCCTGTTGAAGGGAGATGTCGGGGAGCAGCCGGTTGAGGACCACGAACCCGCCGATCGCCAGCGCGACCACGATCAGCAGCGGAAAGTGCGAGCGCCGCTCGTCGCCGTTCGCGCTCATCGGCTGACCTCGGGCGCCGCCACGATCGCGTTCGCGTGGCGAGGCGGCAGCGCCTCGGCGGCCCGATCGGCGGCGACGATGTCCTCGAACAGCCCGAATGCCGTGGGGCCCGACCCCGCGACCAGCGCCACCGCAGCACCAGCGTCCCGCAGCGTCGTGAGTGACGCGCCAATCTCCGGCCGCATGGACAGGGCCACCTGGCCCAGGTCGTTCACCAGCAGCTCGGAATACTCGAGCGGCGACGCGCCGCCAGCCGCGGCGGCGCGCAGCTTGGCGGCGATCGAATCAAGCTCGTCGAGGTCACGGCCCAGGCCGAGGCGATCGGCCTCCGCGTAGACATCGGCGGTGCGCAGGCCCTCCTCGGCGGGCAGGAGCACGGCGGCGAACTCGCCCGGGGGCGGCAGTGGCTCCACCGTCTCGCCGGCCCCCCCGACCAGGGCGAAGGCCGGGTCGAGTTGCGAGGGGACATCGGCCCCCAGGCCGAAAGCGAGCTCGGCGACACCGTCCACCTCGTCACGAGCCAGGCGCAGGAGCGCCGCGGCGTCCGCGCTGCCGCCGCCCAGCCCCGCCGCCACGGGAATGCGCTTCTCGATCTCCACCCTGGCAGGCGGGCGCCTCCAGCCACGGGCGCGAAGCGCCGTCAGCGCCTCGCCGGCCAGGTTCGGCCCCTCGACGCCGGGGCAGATCACCTGGTCCGCGTCGGCGTCCGAGACCACGATCCGGTCGGCGAGCGTCAGCGGGCAGAAGAGCGAGCGAATCTCGTGCAGGCCCTCGGCACGGCGGGGGCCCAGGTAAAGGCACAGGTTGAGCTTCGCGGGCGCGCGGAGCGTCAATGGACCCCCAAGCGGTCTGCGAGCTCGACGAAGTCGGCGGGAGCGAGCGCCTCGGCCCGAGCTTCCCCATCCAAGCCGAGGTCGCGGAGCGCCCCCGCACCGCTTCCCGGGGCGGCCCGCCTGCCAGCTCCAGCGATCCCGCCATCGGCTTGCGGCGATGTGCGAACGCGTCGCGCACGAACCCGGCCAGAGCTGGCGCGGGCGGCCCTGGCGCGGCTCGCCGCGTGAGCCGCAGGAGGGCCGAATCCACCCGCGGCCGCGGCCGAAACACTGCGCGATCCACCGTCCGCAGCAGCTCGACCTCGCAGGCGAGCTGAACCAGCACGCTGGGCGCGCCGTAGGTTCGCGAGCCGGGGCTTGCCCGCAGACGGTCGCCGATCTCTCGCTGCACCATCACCGTCCACGCCGTGACCTCCGGCAACTCGGCGATTGTCGTCAGCAGGACCGGGGTCGCGATCGAGTAGGGGAGGTTCGAGACCACCGCGGTCGGCGCCGGCTCCAGCGCCCCAAGGTCGATCCGCATTGCGTCGCCCCACACGACCGAGAGATTGGGGTGGCGGACGGACACCGCCTCCAGGTGGCCGGCCAGCCGCCGGTCGAGCTCGATCACGTGCAGGTGGGCGACCCGGGGCGCGATCCGGTCGCTCAACGCGCCCTCCCCCGCTCCGATTTCGAGCGCCACCTCGCCCGAACCGAGGCCGGCGTCCCGAACAATCGCCTCCAGCAGGTTGGTGTCCGCGAGGAAGTTCTGCCCCAGCCTTACCACCGGAAGGCCCTCGCGGCGTTCGCGTCGACGATTCGCTCCAGCACCTCGTACCCGATCCCGCGCTCGGCGGCCAGCTGCTCGGCGACCTCAACCACGTTGGCAGGCTCGTTGGGCTTGCCGCGCACCGACTGCGGCGCCAGGAACGGCGAGTCGGTCTCCACCAGGAGCAGTTCGTCCGGGACCAGGCGAGCCGCCTCGCGTAGGCCCTCCGCCTTGGGATAGGTGAGGTTGCCGGCGAACGAGCAGTACCAGCCGCGCTCGGTGGCCTCCCCGATCCGCTCGGGTGGAGCAGAGCAGCAGTGGAGGACCACGGTCACCCCCTCGGCCTCGGCAGCGAGGGTGGCGAAGGTGTCGGACAGGGCCTCCTCGCCGCCCGCGGGATCGCGCATGTGAATCACCACCGGCAGACCGGTGCGCCGGGCGATCGCGATCTGGGCCTCGAACGCGGCTCGCTGCTCTGCCCGGGGGGTGCGATCGCGGTAGTAGTCCAGGCCGGTCTCACCGACCGCGACCACCCGCTCGCCGGCAGCCAACCCCTCGATCTCGGCCGCCGCTCGGCGGTCGAACCCGGTGGCGCCGTTCGGGTGACGCCCGACGCAGGCGAAGACCTCCTGGTGCGCGCCTGCTGCGACGATCGCCTCGCGGTTGGAGGCCTCGTCCATGCCCACGGTGAGGATGCGTCGGACCCCCAACCGGCGCGCAGCCGTGACCAGCTCCGCAGCCTCGGGCTCGCAAGCGGACAGATGGGCATGCGTGTCGACCACGGCCGCCAGTCTAGGAGCGCGGCGTCGGCGCTCTCAGGCCGCCGCGGTCTCGATCTTCGGGAACAGCGGCGAGAGCTTCTGCGTCTCGAAGCCGCCGCCGCGCGACCCGAACGAGGCCAGCGCCCGCTCACCCTCGCCGAGCGCTGTCAGCATCCGGTCGCCGGTCTCGGGCATGTACGCGTACAGAAGCAGGGTGACGACGCGGAGGCCCTCGGCAAGGCTGTACAGAACGACATCAAGCCGGTCGGCCTGATTCGAGTCCTTCGCCAGGTCCCACGGCCGCGTCTCCTCGACGTAGCGGTTGAGGCGGCGCACGCGCACCCAGATCTCCTCCAGCGCCTGGGTCAGCTCGGCGCGATCCAGGAGCTCCGCGACGCGTGCTTCCAGCCCGGCGAGACCGTCCTTTCCGCCGGCCAGCTCCGGGTCCGGCTGGGCGTCGGGGACCCGACCATCGCGGTAGCGCTCGACCATCGCCAGGGTGCGGCTGGCGAGGTTCCCGTACTCGTTCGCCAACTCGGTCTCGTAGCGGGCCTCGAAGCCCGCCGCCGAGACGGAGCCGTCGCGACCGAAGGACACCTCGCGTAGGCAGTAGTAGCGAAGCGGGTCGGCGCCGAACCGCTCGATCACCTCGAAGGGGTCGAGCACGTTGCCGAGCGACTTCGACATCTTGTGGCCCTCCATCAGCAGGTACCCGTGGATGAACATCCGCTTGGGCACCTCGTAGCCCGCGGCCATCAGGAAGGCAGGCCAGTAGACGGCGTGGAACTTGAGGATGTCCTTACCGATGATGTGGAAGGCCGGCCAGAAGCGCCCGGTCAGGTCCTCGCCCTCGCGCGCGTAGCTGAGCGCGGTGACATAGTTGAGCAGCGCGTCGAACCACACGTACACCACCTGGCCTTGGTCCCAGGGGAGCGGCACCCCCCAGGTCAGCTTCGGCCGCGACAGCGAGACGTCCGCCAAACCGCCCTTGATGAAGGACAGCGCCTCGTTGTAGCGGGACTCGGGGCGCACGAAGTCGGGGCGCTCGGCGTAGAGGCGCTCGAGCGGCTCCTGGAAGGACGAGAGGCGGAAGAACCAGTTCTCCTCTCGCTCGCGCTCAACCGGGATCTTGTGAATCGGGCAGGTGTTGTCCTCGCCCAGCTCCGACTCGGTCTTGAAGTCTGCGCAGCGGGGGCAGTACCAGCCCTCGTAGGTGCCCTCGTAGACGTGGCCATTGTCATGGACGCGCTGGGTGACCTCCTGGACCTTGGCCTCGTGCTGAGGGTCGGTGGTGCGAATGAAGAAGTCGTTCGAGGCGTTGATCTTCGGCATCAGCTCCTTGAACCTGGGAGCGTTGCGGTCGGCGAGCTCGCGGGGGCCGATGCCCAGCTTCTCGGCTGCCTGGGCGACCGGCTCGCCGTGCTCATCGGTGCCGGTCAATAAAAACACGTCCTCCCCCCGCTGGCGCATGTGGCGAGCGAGGATGTCAGCGGCGATCGTCGTGTAGGCGTGCCCGAGGTGGGGCTCGGCGTTCACGTAGTAGATCGGGGTGGTGACGTAGTACGACACGGGCGGAGAAGGGTATTGGGTGCCGGACGGGGCCGGCTCAGGGTGTAGCTTTTTCACCCGTCCAGCGCGAGCGAGGGAATTCACGGTGAGCGCACCCGGCCTCTGGTGGGTCTGGAACCGGTTCGTCAGCGTGCACGTGGCCCTCTACCGGGCGAGCGGCGGGCAGGTCGGCGGGACCTATAGGGGCGCACCCGTGCTCCTTCTGCACCACTTGGGCCGACGAAGCGGTCAGGAGCGGGTCAGCCCGCTCATCTACCTCCGGGATGGCGCCGATCTCGTGATTGTGGCCTCCAAGGGCGGGTCGCACAGGCACCCGATGTGGTGGCTGAATTTGCGCGAGATGCCGGAGACGACGGTCGAAGTCGACGGGCACAGGCAGCGCGTCGCGGTTCGCCAGGCGTCCTCCGACGAGAAGGCCAAGCTCTGGCCTCGGCTCGTCGAGGTCTACCCGCCCTACGCCGACTACCAGGCGCGCTCAAGCCGCGACATCCCGGTGATCAGATTGAGCCCGGCCTAGAGACCACGCGAGCGTCCCGGATTCCAGGTGCGCGAGGGGACCGCCGTTTACAGCAGGCTCTCCTGCCCCTTCGCCGAGCGCTTGCGGCGGGGGATCCCGGCCGCCTCGGTCAGCGCCGCCTCGATCTCGGCGAGGATTGCCTTCTCCGAGCGCGAGGCGACAACCGGCTCCGAGAGCCCGTCGACGTGGACGTAGGTGCGCCTCCCCTCACCTCGTTCGCCCGGCTCGAGCGGCACCAGGGCGTAGATCCGGTCGGCCCGGGCAAACTTCCCATACCCGAGCGAGACCAGCCGGGGCTCGCGCTTGGTGGCCATCCTGGATAAAGCCTAACGGCGCCCGTCTGGTCTAGTCCGACTTGCGGGCGAGCCGCTTCAGGTCGTCCTTGGCCTGCTTGGTGCAGTCCGGGGCGAAGGGCTTTTGCGCCAAGACCCCGATCCCGCCATCCGGACTCGCGATCAGGAAGCTTTGCCCCTGGTCGCCGCTGGCCTGGTCCACTTCGTCGCCGTCGTTGAGCAGCTCGTCGACAGTGCAGAAGGGATCGCCACCGACCTCGTATCCCTGGCCGGCCTGCTTCAGGTTCAGCGCCTCGACGATCTCGGAATCCGGGGTCGAGCTGTCGGACCCGCAGCCGCCGGCGACGAGAGCCAGGACAGCGAGCGGCAGAGCAAAAGGGGCCGAGGAACGGGCCATCGCGACCAGAAGCTATCTCGCATGGGCGGCGGAAAACCAGACGCGACGAGAGACCAGAGGGGCGGCATCCAGCCGCCCTCGCGTCTCATCCTACGGTTAACCAAGGAGAGCCCAGGGCCGGAAACGTGAGAGGGGCGGCCTGTTGGCCGCCCCTCTCGCTAGGTCCTTGACTCGACCTCGAGCCTAGGAATCCGATGCCCTTACGGGGGGCAGGGATCCGTCGTGCCCGCGTACGGCGGTGAGATCGTGTCGGTCGGCTCGGTGCCGGTGTAGTCGAATACCGCCTGGACCTTCAGCGGGGATTGCCCGGCGGGGCACTTCGCCTGGACGGCGGTTCCACGCGCGATCGTCCCGGCGTAGTCGTCCAGGGACGGATTCGGCACGTGGGTGTTCGGAACCGTGAGCGTCGGCCCGTAGGGCGACGCCGCGGGTTGATTCGAGATCGTCCCCGTGAGGAGGACCGTCGTCGTACCCCCGATGTTGGTCGTCGGGCTGTTGCACTCACTCGGCGGATTGCCGATCGGCGCCCGCGCGAACAGGATGACCTGGTTGTTGTTGGCGCCCTTGAACACCATCGTGCAGGCGTCGATCCCCGCGACCACGGTGGATGCGACACCGCTGACGTTCCCGGGCGGCGACAGGTAGGTGTTGCTGCCACCAGGGCCAGGACCGCACTGGTTGTAGGCCTCCTGGATGGTGTCCCCGGCCAGCGTCGCGGCGGTGCACGTTCCCGGGACAGTCGCCAGGTTGAGCTTGCCGTCGTCGTCGTAGCGGATGGTCACCTTCGTTGTTTCCTGACTCGCCGGGCTGAAGGCCGAGCGAACCCGAGTGCCCAGGCGGACGTTCTCGTACGTCGTGCCAAGCGACCCGTCGAGCGCCGTGACCGTGGCCCTGACGCAGGAATCGCTGCCCGTCGACGCCTTGGGCGTACAGGGCGCCATCGCCGGCGGCAAGGCGGCAGAACTCGCCGGGAAGGCGATCAAGCCAACCCCGAGAGCCGCGGCCGAGGCCAAAAGTAACGTGAGGCGTTTCCTAGTCCTCATATATGGATCTCCTCCTTGTCAGGGGGCAGCTCCCGACCACCCCTCTATCCCTGCCGGGAGACTACCCGTAAATCTACCGCCGAAACGTGTGAAGGGCGCCAATTGATGGTTCCTCAAAGCGGAAGGGCGGCCGTGGCCGCCCTCCCATGAAAACGAGAGGGGCGGCCTAGGCCGCCCCTCTCGTTACGTCGTTGGCCCGAACTTCGAGCCTACGAATCCGGTGCGCCTAGTACGGGGTGACGTCGTTGCACGCCTCCGTTGTACCGGCGTACGGCGGTGAGATCGTGTCCGTCGGCTCAGTCGGAGCGGTCCCGACGTAGTCGAAGACCCCCTGGAGCTTGTGCGGGGACTGCCCCGCGGGACACTTCGCCTGGAACGCGGTTCCACGCGTGATAGTCGCGTTGAAGTCGTCCAGGGACGGATTCGGTACGTGGGTCTGCGGCACCGTCAGCGTGGGGCCGTAGGGCGACGCCGGGGGCTGATTCGTCAGGGTCCCCGTGAGGAGCACCGTCGTCGTACCCCCGATGTTGGTCGCCGGGCTGTTGCACTCAGTCGACGGATTGCCAATCGGCGCCCGCGCGTACAGGATGATTTGGTTGGCGTTGGCGCCCTTGAACGCCATGGTGCAGGCGTCGATCCCCGCGACCACGGTCGATGCGACACCGCTGGTCTGGGCTCCAAGGCCCGTCGACAGGTAGGTGTTGCTGCCACCAGGACCGGGACCGCAGTCGGCCCAGGCCTCGGAGATGTCGTCGCCGGTCAGGCTCGCAGCGGTGCAGGTCCCCGGGACTGCCGCGAGGTTGACCTTGAGGTCGTCGTCGAACCGCAGAGTCACGGTCGTTGTCTCGCTGCTCGCCGGGCTGAAGACCGAGCGAGTGCGGACACCCAGCTTGGCATTCTCGAAAGCCCCGCCAATCGGACCAACGCCCGTTGCCTGGCCCACCTGAAGGGTCACGCAGGAATCGCTGCCTGACGACACCTTGGGCACACAGGGTGTAACCGGCGGTGGCGCTGCGGCGGAGCTCGCCGGGAAGGCAATCAAGCCCACCCCGAGAGCGGCGGCCGAGGCCAGAAGTAGTGCGATACGTCTCCTAGTGCGCATATGTATGAGTCTCCTCCTTATAGTGCGCGACGGCGCAACGCTCCCCGTCGCGCCTAATCACCCGCCGCCTACCCCCCTTTCGAGAGGGGAAGCGGGGTTACCCACCCTAGCAGGGACCGGTCGAGCCCGCCGGGACTGAGGTGGAGCAAGTTGTCAAGCGGACTGCTCCATCCTGTCTAGGGCTCCCGCCGCACGTGCAGGTACTCGCTGAGCTCGGGGGACCTGCCGATCGACTGGAACTGACCCTGCTTGACGCACGGCGGCGCCGGCACGGTATTGAGGCTCACCGCATTGGGGTTTCGCGGCAAGCCGAGCGCGTACGACTTGATCTGGTTGTAGAGCTTGATCGGCTTGGCGTAGTCCGGGTTTGAGGGGTTCACGAACGTGCGGAGCAGGAAGTTCGGGTCGGCGATCACCTGGGCGCGGTCCGGCAGGACGCCGGTGATTCCGGCGCCGCAAGGAGTGTTGGCGAAGCTCTCGAGGCCCCGAGCGAGCCTCTTGTAGCCGAGCGGCTCGAAATAGGGGTTGGCCCGGTTGGTGGTCAGCCGCTGATCGAACGAGGCCAGGCTCTCCGGGCCCAGCGGGCTTTGCACGCGCAAAATCTTCTCCGCCCCCTGGTCGTGCTGCACCGCGGCGGCGGCGTTTCCGAGGAAGGCGGTGATCTCGTGCTTGTACAACCCGAGCACCTCGATGATCGAGTTCAGGTGCGCAAGGTAGGGCTCCTGGCCGCTGACGGAGCCGCCCAGCCGGGACAGGAGGGGCGTGAAGTCGTCGCTGAGCAGCCTGCGAAGCGCTGGGGAACCTTTTTCCGACGCGTTGATCGTCCCGCGCAGCCCCTCGAAGAACGCCTTCAGGTCGGGCGCCGCCTCCTGGGCCGCGACCAGGGTGGGGCTCAGCTCGCGCGCCGCGGGCCGGAGCTGCCGGACGAGCGGGTCCGTGTTGCGCGCGAAGCTGTTGAGGCGCACGAGGGTGGCGCGCGACTCACGCTGGAAGGTGGGCAGGATCCGGAACAGGTCGGCGAGCTCCCGGTTTCGGCTCGCGGTGGTGGAGAAGACCGTCTCGGAGTTCTGGATCAGGCCGCGGAGCTGTCCCTGGCGCTCCGAGAGCGCCTCGAAGACTGTGCCGCCATCGTGGACCAGCTGGCTGACCGCCTGGTCCTGGCTGTCCAGCACGCGGAGCAGGCGGTTGGTCTCCTCCGCGAACGGGCTCAGCTCGGCGATCGCGGCCGAGAGATCGTCGCCGCGGCCGCGGAGCGAGGCGGCCGTCCCCTGCATCCACACCCGGAAGGCGTCGCGGGTGCGAGAGTCGAAGGTGCGCCAGATCTCGTCGAGCTGGACCGAGTCGGCGACCTGGGCCCTGGGCAGGTCGCCGCCCTCCTCCAGGGTCGTGCCCTGCTCATCGCCCGGCGTCAGCTCCACGAAGGTCTCCCCGAGCAGCGTCTTCGTGCGCAGCATCGCCCGGGTGTCGGTGGGGATCGGCGCGTAGCGGCTGTCGAGCTCGATCGTCGCCTCGGCGAGCCCGCTGTCGGCGAGCTCGACCGCCTTCACCTTGCCCACGGGCACCCCCGAGATCCGCACGTCGGACTCCACCGCGAGCTGGGTGGCCTCGTTGAACGGAACGGTGAAGCGGTACCCCTCCGGCTTCAGCGGCAGCGGGCCGCCGAAGGTGATCCACAGGAACAGCGCCAGCGCGAAGCAGGAGAGCGCGAAGCCGATCGCGACCAGGATCCGGGTGATCGTCGGCGGGCGGGTCTCCATCAGCGGGCTCCGTTGTCAGTGGTGAAGATCATGGGTAGACGCAGTCGTCCGTGGGATCGGCGTCCTGGATTTCGGTGCTGCGAGGCACCCCGCTGACCTGCGAGAGCGTGGCCAGGGCCTTGTCGAAATAGGTCACCCCGTCGGCGAGCTGCGAGGCCTGGCAGGACAGCAGCACCACGCCGTGCCGCAGCGGACCGCCCGCGTCCTGGGTGAAGAAGACCGCGTTCGCGTTGTGGTTCAGCCACGAGGCCCAGAACAGGTAGCCCTCATCCACGGCGCCGGGCGGGTTGTAGGCGAGGGCGTTGAAGAACCGGTTGAGCTCGTCGAAGCTTCCGGCGAGCTCGGTCGATGCGTTGGCCAGCGGCTTGCCGAGCCGCTTGACCTGCCTGAGCGGCCTCTGGACGTCGCGCGCGAACGGCCGGATCTGGTTGCGGATCGGGCCGACCGTGTTGCGGAACAGCGGCCTCACCTCGCGCAGCGCCGGGCCCAGCGCCTGGGCGGCGGGGATCATTCGCCGCGATCCGGGACCGAGAACCTTCGCGAACCGATCGCCGCTGACGACCGCCCGGCGCGTCTCGCTGAGCGTTCCCGGCAGCTCCCGCAGTAGGGCGCGAAGCGAGGCCTCCTGGCGCGCGAACGAGCCCAGGACGTCGTTGGAGGAGCGGACGAACTCGGCCAGCCGCGTGTCGCGGTGGCCGAGCTCCCGGCTCAGGAGGCCGAAGTTCGTAATCGCCCGCTTGATGTTCTCGCGGCGCTCTGCAAGCGCCCCATTGATGCGGGCGAGGTCGCGCGCGAAGGGCTCGAAGCGCTTCAAGCCCGCGGCCAGCTTGCGCCCGTTGTCCCCCTCCAGGCCCTTGGCGGCCGCCTGGAGCAGGAGCTGGATGAAGGAGCGGGTGTCGCCGTCCAGGGAGGCGAGAATCTGGTCCGGCTGGACGTTCGGCTGCGAGCTGGCCAGCGGCAGGGTCGTGCCCTCGTCGACCGGCTGGCCGCCTGTGCCCGGGTCGACCTGGATGGTCATGTCCTGGAGCCCCGTCCGCGGACGCAGCAGGAGCGAGGCGTCCGGGTGGATCAGCTCGGCGTACTTGTGGTCGACCTGCATGGTGACGATGGCGCGGCCGCTGTCGAGCTCCGACCCGGACACCTGGCCGACGTTGATCCCGGCGATGGTGACCGTCTGCCCCTGCCCGGGCGTCACCGCCTGCGCCGAGCTGAACTCGGCCTTGAGCTCGAACTTGTCGTCCCCGATTCCGGGGATCCAGCCTGGGAGCAGGGTGGTCTGCGACGCCAGGATGACCCCGGTGGTGATCACCGCCAAGACGACCAGGACACCGATCGCCACGAAGTCGCGCAGGTGCTCGCGGATCGCGCGCCTCACGGCACCGCCTCCGGGCTCGGGGGGCCGATGTCGCCGGCGGGGCCGTTGAGGCCGTTGATGTCGGGCACGTCCTGCGTGTGGCAGGGAACGTCCATCCGGAACGGCGGCTGGACGGGTTGGCCCGGTGTGGTTCCCACCGGCAGCCTGGGGCGCGTCGCGATCGGCGCCGAGATGTTGTTTCCGTAGAGGAAGGCGTTCCGGAATGAGCCACCACCTTGGCCCGTGGGGTTGGCCATCCGCACCAGTTCGGGGCCGCCGCCGGCCTGGAAGCGGACGATAGGGGCCGTTGCCGTCGAAGCCCTGGCTCTCGCCCGCCAGTTGGGAGACGCCGTAGAAGAGCTCGCGGATGTTCGGCTGGCCGGTGCTGAACGGGTAGCCCCCGGCGCCGTCGATCACGACGTTGCCGGCCGGGACCAGGTTCTCCGAGACGCAGCGGCCGAAGAGGCCGATCTGCGGGAACAGCTGCAGCGACGCGTGGCCTGCCTTGGCGAGGCCCGGCGCAGACGCGGCGAGCAGCCGGGCGGCACCGCCAAGCTCGTTCGGCCTCAGCAGCTTGCCCGACTGCACGAGCCATGGCGAGCCGGCGCGGATCGTCGCCGGGAGCTGGCGGATGCCGGGCAGCGACTCCCGCGCCAGCCTGCGGGCCCATGGCAGCGCGTCATTCAGGTGGCGCAGCGAGGGCTCAGCCGCCTGGAGAGTGGGCGCGAGCTCCCGGATCGAGGCGGAGAGGTTGGCTGACTCCGATGCGAACGCCCCGGCGGTGATGTTGAAGTTCGTGATGAAGTCGCTCAGCGCGCCGTCGGTGGAGGCGAGCTTCGCGAACAGGTCGCGCTGGGCGCGGATCAGGCCGGAAAGGTCATGGGGATGCTCGCCAAGGAACGCCTGGTTGACGATCGCGCTGGTTCGGCCCGCCTTGCCGCCGTAGCGGAACGTCTTGTTGATCGCCTCGGCGCCGGTCAAGCCCTGTACGTCCGGATCCTGGGTGGAGTCCTCGGCGGCCGTCGGCACGGCGTTGAGCGCCTCCCCGTACCCCTTCAGAGCACGCTGCAAGTTGGTCCTGGTGTCCGCCTGGAGCGCGGTCAGGAGCTCGTCGATCTGGACGGCGGTGGTCGTCTGAGTGGCGGGGATTGTCGACCCGCTATCGAGCTCCGGAGCGCTCGGGCTTCCCGGGTGCACATCGAGGAAGAAGTTCCCCTCCAGGAACAGCCGCGGCCGGACCTTGATGGTGGCGTCCTCGTGGATCGGCAGAGCATCCTCGGTGACGTTGAACGTGACCTCGGCCATGTTGCCCTCCGGCTCCACCGAGCTGACCTTGCCCACGTTCACCCCGGCGATCCGCACCAGGGAGTTGGGCTTCAGCGTGGTGGCGTTCTCCAGCGTGGCGTGGAGCTCGTAGCCGCGGCTCGTGAACGGGACGCGCTTGGTGAAGCCCAGGTAGAAGCCGACGACGAACAGGATCGCCACGATCAGGCCGATCGCCACCGGACTGGGGCCGCGGTAGTGGCGCCCGAAGATCCGCTCGTCGGGCGGCGGGTTCTGCGGGTCGCGCTTCAGGGGCTCTCGGGGGTTTCGGCGCAGCAGGCTCATTTCAACATCCCCGGCAACTGCCCCTCCGTCACGATCCCCGAGTCGCCCGGCGCGTTGCCCACCACGACCTGGTTGGGGATGTAGAGCTCGTTGCCCGCCTCGCACTCGCGGGGGGTCTGCCCGGGCGACGCGGTGTTCGGGTACGGGTTGGCGTGGAGGTAGTTGTTGTTGACGCCGCCGTTAGGCGTCGGCGAGTTGGCCGGGCGGGCCGACGGGCCGTTCTCGCTGTTCGGGGCGTTGATCCCGAGGAAGTCGTGAATCTGTCCGGCCGACATCGGGAAGAATCGCTGGGCTGTGCCGATCCCGTCGAGGGGGACGCCGAGGTGTTGCTGCCCGTTGCGGGCCAGCAGCGTCGCGTAGTTGCACACCCACTGCGCCGGGCCGACGAAGCGGAGCGCCGGGTCCAGCAGGTCGAAGAACCGCGTCGAGCGCTCGATGCCCCCCTGTACGCCGGGGTTCAGCGCGAACTCCCCCAGAGTCTGTGCCGTGAGCGCGACCTGGCGGTTCAATTCCGGGGCGCCGGGCAGCACGTCGGCGCCGGTCTCGAACGCTGCCGCGACCGTGGGCGAGCTCTCGCTCAGGGCCTTGATGCCCGGACGAAGCTCGGCGAACAGGCTGGCGCTGTGCCCCAGGAACGTCCGGATCCGCGGCCCCGTCCGGATCAGCGTGTCGAAGGTGGGCGGCGCCTCCGAGATCGACTCCTGGATGTAGGGACGCGCCACCTCGGCGAAGGCGCCGAAGGTGGACTCGAGGGAAACGAACATCTGAGCCTGGGTCTCGGCGACCGGCGCCACCTCGGCCGCGCTGTCGGCGAGCGCCCGGAAGAAGCGCCCGATCCCCGTCTTCGGCGAGGCGAGGTTGCGAGCCACCGGCTCCAACCGGGTGACCAGGGGCAGCAGCTCGCCGAAGGCGACGTTCAGGTCCGGACCCCGGCCGGCCAGCGCGTTGCCGAAGGCGACCAGGTTCTGCTGGGCCGCTTTCCGGGTCGGCTCGTCGAAGATGTTGAAGAACTCGTCGATCTCGACCGGCTCGGGGTGGGCGACCTCGAGCGGCAGGGTCGACCCCTCGGCGTAGCCGTCGCTGGAGGTCCCCTTGTCGATCTCCAGGTACTTGAGCCCGAGCGCGGACTTCGATCGCACGATCACGGTCGAGTCCTTGGGCACGGGCTCGGCGCTCTTGTCGAGCTTCAGGTCGACCTTGGCGTAAACCTCGCCGGTCTCCGCGTCCTGAACCGGCTCGATCTTCTCCACCAAGCCGACCCGGACTCCGCCGATGCGCACGTCGTTGCCCTTGACGAGGGTGTTCGCGTTCGGCACCAGTGCCGAGAGCCTGTAGGTGGGCACGAACGGGAGGCCGTTGTTGGCGTTGTAGGCCAGGAACACCGCGAGGATCACGATCAGGGTCGTGATCGCGCCGACCAGCACCGGGCTGGAGGCGATGACGCCGGCGCGGCGGCGGGTCACGGGCCGCCCCCCGTGTTCGATGGTGTCTGCCGACCGATCATCGTGTCGAGCAGGGAGCGCACGGCGTTGAGCGAAGGTGGACGGCTCTCGGCGCCGGCTGATGCCTGCGGCGCAGCGTCAGCTTGGAGCTTGCCGGCCTGGGCCGGCTCGCGCCAGCGCCTGCACCGCCTTGAGCTCGGGCCTTCGGCTCCGGTGGCGCGCTCGTTTTCGCCTGCTCCACGAAGGCTGGGTTGAAGTGCGCGTCACAGAAGTCGAGCTCGAAGTCGAACAGGAACGTGCAGGCCGACTCGGGCAACAGCTGGGCGCGGAGGAAGTGGCCGTACTGGTCGTAGCCGTTGATGGCGGCCGTCGAGTTGATGAGCAGGCTCATGAACTGCTCGTGGAAGCCGGTCTGCCGGAGGTTGGCGAGCAGTTTCGTGAGGCGCCTCGAGCCCGGGGCCGCCGACTCCGCCAACTCGGTGGCGTCGCGCAGGATCGGGACGGAGTCGAGGAGCGGCTGCCTGCTCTGCTCGGCCGCGGTGCCGAGGCTGGTCAGAGCCGGCTCGGTCGCGTCAGCGAACGGGCCGAGCGCCCTGGTGGCCCGGGCGATCGCCGGCCCGCCGTCACGGAACTCGGCGAACACCGGCGTCGCCTGGTCGGAGAACCCGCGCAGCTTGGCCATCGTCAGGCGCAGCTCCCGCAGCGCCGCGGGGAAGCGCTGGAAGCCGGCCTCGAGGTCGCTGGCTGCGCTCCGCGGTCGCCTCGGCGGCGACGTTCGCGTTGTTGATGAATCCGGCGACGGCGCGGCGCTCGCGCGCGAACGGCTGCATGATCGTGTCGCCATCGCGCGCGAGTTGCGCGAGCCGCTTGGTTCTGGCGAGCGAGCTCGGCCAGGACGAGGTTCGTCTGGCGCAGCGCCGGATCGGCGCGCTTGATGATCCCCGCGAGCTCCTCGCCTCGGGCCGCGAAGCCCGCCCCCAGGTCGTTGAAGATCAGCCGGAAGCGGTCGGCGTAGGGCTCGCGCATGATGTTGTTGATCAGGTCGATGTCCACTGCCTTGCTGTTCTTCTCCAGCGCCAGGAAGTGCTGCCCGGCGCCCGGCTCGCCGTCGGGGACCTCTTCCAGCGGCGGCGGCGGCTCGGAACCAGGCGCGCGCGGCAGGGTCGGCTGGCAGTCGACGTACTTCTCTCCCAACAGCGACTGGGGACGGATCAGGCAGGAGGCGTCCTGGCGAAAGTCCTGGAAGGCCGCCTCGTCGATCTTCATCACCACGACTGCCTTGCCGGGGTCGGGCGCGCCGTCCTTGTGCACCGCCTCGCCCGGCAGCGTCACCTCGACGGACGACACCGAGCCGACCGTGGCCCCTGCGACGCGCACCTCCTCGCCGGGGACCAGGAAGCCGCCGTTGTCGAAGATCGCCCGGACCTGGTACTCGTCCCCGTCCCCGCTCGCCGCCTGGCCGAAGACGGCCAGCGTGGCCGTGGCCAGGAGCGCGGCTATGGCGACGATCCTCCTCATGGCCCCGGGGGAACGTCGGAGGGGTCGCACTTCGGGTTGGGAGCCTGGCCGCCGGTCAGCAGGTCGCCGTCATCGGTGAACGGGTTGGAGCCCGCGATCGGCTGGGTCGCGCCTCCCGGGCAGCGGGTGACGATGCCGAACTCGAGGTCGTTGAACTGCGCACTGGGCGGAATCGGGGCGAGCTCGCCCTGCGCATAGCCGCCCGGGACGCATTCTGGATCGGCGGCCGTCTCGCAGAGGTGGAAGAGGTTCGCCTGCGCGCTGGCAACGCGCGCGTAATGGCCGTTCGCGTCGTAATAGGACGTGACCTCGGCGAACTTGGAGAGGAAGCCCATCAGGTCGGGCATGTAGGGACGGGCGAACTCGATCACCGGCTGGGAGGCGTCGAGGCCGGCGATCGTCCGGGGGACCGCCCTGCTCGCCTTGCGCTCGATCTTCGGCGCCTCGCGCAGGGCATCGGTCAGGTCGTTCGTCGGCCCGCTGCGGTTGATCGCCAGGCGCAGGTTGCCGAACACGGGGACTGACCGTTCCGCGACCGGGCGCAGCTTGCGCAGGAACGGCGCCAGGTCCTTGGTCGCCGGCTTGAACTCGTCGACCACCGGCGTCAGGTCATCGAGGAACGCACGCACATTGACGAAGGTGGTGTTCGCCTGCCGCAGCGTCGGCGGGAAGGCCTCGAGCGAGGCGTCGAGGGCGCTTTGCTCCTGCGCGATCGCTCCCAGGAACTCGTTCGCGTTCTGGGTCAGCGCCGAGAGGTCGTCGCGGCGTTCCGCGATCGCCCCGAGCGCTTGCGAGCCCTGGACCAGGAACTGGCTCAGCGCCCGACTGTCGCGGTTCACCTCGGAGAACAGCCGGCGCGCCGTCGACAGGCCGGGCGCGAAGTACTTGTAGGTGCTCCGCGCGCCCTCGGGATTGCTCGCGTAGAGCGAGGCGGAGCCCTGGATCACGTTCCGGAGCGCCCTGCGCGTCGGTGCGTCGAGCGTGTTGAAGAGCTGGTCGAGGTCGACGGGCGAGGTGGTCTTCTCACCCGACACTGTCGCTCCGTCTTCGAGCTCCGGGGCGTTGTCGGGGCCCGGCGTGATCGAGACGTAGCGGTTGGCGATCCCCGACAGCGAGGTGGCGCGGATGGCCGCTGACGTGCCTTCAGGAAGCGCGTCGTCCACCTTGATCGTCACCTCCGCCTGGCCGCTGTCGGTGAGGGTGACGTCATCGACCGTGCCAATCGACTGCCCCGCTCGCAGCACTTCGTTTCCGGAAACGAGCTGTCCCCCGTTGTCGAACAGCAGGTGGTACTTGCGGCCGCCGTCGCCGCCGAACAGGACTACGAGCACCAGTACGAAGCCGAGCAGGAGAACCCCGCCGGCGGCGGCCCGCGCGAGCCATGGGCTCCGCGCGGGAACCACGGACTGCCGTTCAGGCGTCATCGCTCCGGGGCCCGCGCGCCCTCCTCCTTATGCGAAACCACGTGAGCGTCATTCTCCCGCGGAAGTCATTCTCTCCTTCCCGGGCCGGGGCGATCGCCCCAGCGCGAGTTTGTCCTCGGATGAATCCTATTGACCCGCACGCTCCGGCGGCGCACTAATTAGAAAATGGGCGCGAAGGCCCGCCCCTGCGGCAGTGGAGCGGAACCCTTACTCCCGCGGCTCGCGGCCGGTGAGCGCCTTGTAGAGGTCGTTCGCGCGCGTTCCCGTCAGCGCCGCCACGACGCTGGCCGCGGCCCGCGGCCGGGCGCCGGACTGGACCAGGCGGCGCAGGGCATCAACCGCGAACGCGATGTCGGGGGCGCTGGCGTTGGAGGAGGCCGGCGCCAAGACCACCACGATCTCGCCCTTGACCTGGTCGCGGAATCGCCGCGCCAGCTCCGCGAGAGTGCCGCGCGCGACCTCCTCGTGGAGCTTCGTCAGCTCCCGGCAGACGGCTGCCGGGCGATGGGGGGCCAGCGCCGCCAACGCCGCCAGCGAGTCGGGCAGGCGCCGCGGTGACTCGAACGCCACCACGGTCTCCGCCGAGCGCAGCACCCGCTCGAGCTCGCCGGCGCGGCGCGGGAGGAAGCCCTCGAACCGCCACCGATCAGGGGGAAGCCCGGAGGCGACCAGGGCGGTGGTCACCGCCGACGGACCGGGCAGCACCTCGACCTCCAGGTCGCGCTCGATGCAGGTGCGGATCAGCCGGTAGCCCGGATCGGAGATCGCCGGCATCCCCGAGTCCGACACCAGGACCACCTTGGCCCCGCGCTCGATCTGCTGCGCCAGCTGCGTCGCCCTCTCGACCTCGTTCCCCTCGTGGTTGGAGACGAAGCGAGGGCGCGGAATCTCGAGCCGCTCGTAGAGCCGCCCGGTCCGCCGCGTGTCCTCGCATGCCACCAGGTCGGCCTCGGCGAGCGTCCGGCGGGCGCGAGGGCTGAGGTCTTCCAGATTCCCGATCGGGGTCGGGCAGATGGTCAGCCGTCCGGCCATCCAACCCCTCCCCCCTCCAAGTCTTCCCCCTCGAGCTCCAGCAGAGCCATCGTCGCGGCCCCGATCATCCCCGCATCCGGGCCGAGCTCGGCCGTCACCACCGGCGTGCCGCTCATCGGCGGTAGGGCTCGAGAAGCGAGCTCCTCGCGGGCCGGCCCTGCCAGCAGCTCCCCCGCCCTGCTCGCCCCCCCACCGATCACGATCACGTCCGGGTCGAAGATGTTGGCGAAGCTGGAGAAGGCGACCCCGAGCCGCTTGCCGATCTCCGCGAGCACCGCTCGCGCCGTCTCGTCCCCGGCCAGCGCCGCGTCCGTGACCTCCTTGCCGTCCAGCTGGGCGTCTTCCGCCAGTGCCCGCCCGAGAGCGGACCCGGGTTCCGCCTCGGCTGCGGCGAGGCCCTCGCGGGCGATCGCGGTACCCGAGGCCAGCGTCTCGACACAGCCGTGGTTGGGGCAGTTGCCCTGGCAGCGCGGACCGTCGAAGTCGATCACCGTGTGGCCCAGCTCGGCACCGGCGCCGGTGGAGCCCCGATAGAGCCGCCCCTCGACGATCAACCCACCGCCGATCCCGGTGCCGATCGTCAGCATGACGGCGTTCCGTGCTCCGCGGGCCGCGCCGAACCGGTGCTCGGCCAGGATGGCGACGTTGGCGTCATTGTCGAGCAGCACCGGCAGTCCGAGCCGCTCCGTCATCAGCTCCCGGATCGGCACGTCGGCCAGCTCGAGGTTGACCGCGACGATCGCCACCCCCCGCTGACGGTCGATCGTGCATGGAATCCCCAACCCTGCGGCCACGACATCGGGGCACGCCTCGCGCGCCGCCCGCAGCTCGTGCTCCAGGGTGTCCAGCAGCTCCTCCTGGCGCAGGCCGTGGCTGGGCGCGGTGGAGCGGTAGACGACCCGGCGCTCAGAGTCCAGCACCCCGACCAGCATCTTCGTCCCACCGAGGTCAACCCCGATGGCTTCCGCATCACCGCCGCTCGTCCGGAATCGACTCCGCCGAAAGCCTCGGCCTGCGGCCTACGCGTCCGGCTTCGCCGGACGACCGGTCGCCTTCGGCTTCCGGCGGGTTTGGGCGCAGGCGGGGCGGCAGGTCCACACGCAGCGGGAGGGATTCGGGCCATGCGGCAGTATTACCCGCTCATGACGGCCAACGGCGAGCAGGGCCCGCCCGGCGGCAAGCGGGGGCGGTCCGAGCCGCCCGACTACAAGGTCTACCGGTCGCGACCGGGCCTGCTGAGCCGCCTGCGGGCTCCCGACCTCTCCACCCTTCGCGAGCGAAAGAGCGGCAAGGGAAGTGGGCCCACCCGGCCCGCTCCCAAGCGCGAGCCGAGGGAGCGGCCGGCTCCGGCGGAACGCCCGCTCTGGCGGCGGGCCCTGAAGTGGGTGGGGATCGCCGCTCTCGCCTGGATCGTGCTCAGCTTCCTCGCCTTCGCGGTCTCCTCCCAGATCCAGAAGTGGAAGCTGTCCGACATGGGCAACACGCTCGACGGCAACCCCTTCCTTGCGGTCAGCCCCCAGACGATCCTGGTCCTTGGCACCGACATCCGCTCCGGCCAGTTCGCGGGCCCTAACGAGGCGGCGTCGAAGAGCTGTCTCGAGGCAGCCGGAAGCGGCAAGCCGCCCCCGGCCCATTGCAGCCCTTACCGATCCGACACGATCATGCTGATCCGGGCGGGTGGCGGGGCGTTCAGAAAGCTCTCGATCCCGCGCGACACGCTCGCCGACATTCCCGGCCAGGGGGCGCAGAAGATCAACTCCGCCTACGCCTTCGGGGGCGCGAAGCTGACCATCCGCACGATCGAGAAGTTCCTCGGCACCAACGTCGACCAGGTGGCGATCATCGACTTCGACGGCTTCCGGAGGTTCATCGACACGATCGGCGGGGTGAAGGTCGACCTGCCCACCGACGTCTGCTCGAACGTCTCGGAGGGGGCGTTCAAGCTCGACCTCAAGAAGGGCGAGCACACGCTGAACGGCTTCCAGGCGATCACCCTGGCGCGTACTCGCTCGAACGCCTGCGGCAGCGGCCAATTCAGCGGCACGGACATCGAGCGGGCCCAGTTCCAGCAGCTGATCCTCGACGGGATCAAGGGCCGGCTCACCAGCCCCCTGCGGCTGCCCTACAACTTCATCAAGGGGCCGATCATCGGCTGGAACGCGCCGAAGGCGATGGAGTCCAGCATGGGCGCCTGGACGATGCCGCAGCTGGTGTTCGCGGCCGCGATCGGCTTTCGCGGCGGCACCGACGTCCTGAAGCCCGCCTCGACCACCGCCGCCGGCAACCTGATCATCTCCGAGGACGAGTGCCAGCGAGCGGTCAAGAAGTTCCTCGGCAAGGATCCGCCGCGCACACCCGGCTGCTCGCCGCCGGCCTGAGTTAGGTCAAGCGAGGGCCCGACGGTCGGTCGGAACCACGGCCATCAAGTAGGGAGGGGCCGGGGCCATACCCCGCGATTGGCGCTTTTGTTGCGGACGTCCGGAGCAAAGGCGCCAATCGCTGCCCGGTGGCCGCGACTGCTGCCCCCTACTTGCCTATTCCTTAATCGTCCTTGCTCGACGACGTCGCCGTCTCGGTCTTCTTCTTCTCGTCTTCTCCGGCTTGGAGTCCGCGCCATCCTTCGCCGCCTTGCCGTCATTCGACTCCGACGCCTTCGCGCTCGCCTTTCGCGCGTAGTCCGTGGTGTAGAAGCCGGAGCCCTTGAAGTGGACCGCCACCGGATGGAAGACCCGCTCCACCGGCTCGCCGCACTCCTGGCAGGCGGACACGGGCTCGTCCGAGAACGCCTGGAAGACCTCGAACTGGTGCCCGTTGCGGCAGCGGTACTCGTAGATCGGCATCGTCCGGCGATTATCGCAGCCCGTCCGGGCCTTCCTGGCACTTGGCGGTCAGGAGTGCCACGGCCACTATCCGACACGAATCGATGACACCTTCTATATAGTTCGCCAAAGGTCCCTTGCTAGTTGGCCAACCAAGAGTCCTGGCGGAGCAGATTGGAGGACGAATCGTGACTGTTGTGCGTCGAGCATGGATGTCGTTCGCAGTGGCCGCTCTCGCCTGCCTGGCGCTCGCACCGGCCGCCAACGCCGCCCTCGGCTTTCAGGGCCTGTCGGCTGCGCCCGCCAACCCGAACGCGGGAGCGAACAGCGACATCAACGTCCACATCGGGTTCACCTCCCCCGCGGACGACGTCAAGAACCTGACGGTCGGTCTGCCGCCGGGCCTGGTGGGCGATCCGACGGCGACGCCCCTGTGCACGCTCGCCCAGCTTCAAGCCGACAGCTGCCCGGCCGCCAGCCAGGTGGGCACGGTGACCACGAACGCCAACGCGCACCTGCTCTCTCCGCTGCCCCTGACCGTGCCGCTGACGGTGAACGGCTCGCTCTACAACGTCGAGCCCGCCGCGGGTCAGCCGGCGCGCTTCGGGATCGTGCTGAGGCCGACCGGCTCTGACCCGCTGCCGCTGCTCGAGAAGATCGTCCAGGTGTCCGACGTCCAGCTCCGCAAGAGCGACCTCGGGCTCAGCACCGTGCTGAGCAACATCCCGAACGTTGCCCACGCCGCCGGCGGGGCGCTGAGCGTTCCAATCGACATCACCGCGATCGACATCCACCTGAATGGGACCGTGGGAGGTCAGGGGTTCATGCGAAACCCGACCTCGTGCGGGACCAAGACCTTTGGGTTCGCGGCAACCTCGTACGCAAACCCGAATCAGAAGGTCACCGGAGTGGCGACGTACACGTCGGTGAACTGCGCCTCGCTGCCGTTCTCGCCGGTCTTCAAGTCGTGGGTGGGGTCGGCCGGCTTCACGCAGCCCGGCAAGTCGCCGCCGGTGAGGACGCAGATCCTGCAGGACCCGGGCGAGGCCGGCTTGAAGGACGCGCAGGTTTTCCTGCCCGCGGCCCTCACTCCCGACCTCAGCCTGCTGGACCATCTGTGTTCCCCTGCCCAGTTCCGAACCAACGCCTCGGCGTGCCCACCTAAGTCGATCGTCGGCTCCGCGCGCGCGATCTCGCCGCTCCTGAACGCGCCGGAAACCGGTCCGCTCGTGCTCGTGAATGCCGGTCCGACGCAACTGCCGCGGCTGGGGCTGGACCTGCGCGGGCCGCTCAGCATCCAGCTCTTCGGCAACTTCGTGTTCGATGCCGACGGTCATGGCGGGCAGGCGTTCCAGAACCTCCCCGACATTCCGATCTCCAATTTCATCCTCTTCTTCAAGAGGAACGGCCTGCTCATCACCACCAAGAACCTCTGCCGACCGCCCGCACCCGCCTTCCAGGTCGGCTTCGGCGGTTGGAACGGCGCCACGCAGAACGGCACCGTCGCCTCCACCGTTCAGGGCTGCAGCGGCTGACGTAGAGCCCGCCTGACACGCGGCGCCGGCGCGTCGAAGTGCCGGCGCCTAACCGCGCTTCCGCGGCGCCAGCAGAGTGACGCCGGTCGACTGCCAGACGACCCAGATCACCAGATGCCTGCTCGCTCGGATGGGTGCTGTCACGAGGTTGTGCATGATCGACCCCTGCGTGTCGCGCTTTCACGATGGTGAACCGCCCTTCGGCCAGAAAGTTGCCGGTGACGCGGGATGGGGTAACTCATTCGTCTGCCGTCGTTAGCCTGAGCCAGACCGATGACTGGCACCGCCGAGCAGCCGAGCGAGACGGGCCGCCCCCCTGACGAGAAGGGCCTCGCCGAGGTGGCCCTCGACGAGGTCGTCGCCCTGTGCAAGCGGCGCGGCTTCATCTTCCAGTCCTCGGAGATCTACGGGGGGCTCGCGTCCACCTACGACTACGGCCACTACGGCGTCCTGCTCAAGAACAACGTCAAGGCGGAGTGGTGGCGGGCCGTGGTGCAGGACCGGGACGACATGGTGGGCCTCGACGCGGCGATCCTCATGCATCCCCGCACCTGGGAGGCATCGGGCCACCTGGAGGGCTTCACCGACCCGATGGTCGATTGCCGCACCTGCAAGCTTCGCTTCCGGGCGGACAAGCTCGAGGACGCCGAATGCGGGCGGAAGCCCTCCGTGCATCCCGGCGAGCACGACGAGTGCGACCTCACCGATCCGCGCCAGTTCAACCTGATGTTCGAGACCTTCATGGGACCGGTCCGCGAGGACGCCGCCAGGATCTTCATGCGGCCGGAGACGGCTCAGGGAATCTTCGTCAACTTCAAGAACGTGCTCCAGTTCGCGCGCAAGAAGCCGCCGTTCGGGATCGCCCAGATCGGCAAAGCCTTCCGAAACGAGATCACCCCGGGCAACTTCATCTTCCGGACCCGGGAGTTCGAGATGATGGAGATCGAGTACTTCGTCCCCCCAGACGACGCCGACGCCTGGCACCAGCGGTGGATGGAGGACCGGATGCGCTGGCACACCGACCTCGGCATCCGCCCCGACCACCTGCGCCTGCGTAAGCACGGGCCCGACGAGCTCTCGCACTACTCCTCGGCGACCTCCGACATCGAGTACCTGTTCCCGATGGACTGGTCCGAGCTGGAGGGGATCGCCAATCGCGGGGACTACGACCTCTCCCGCCACGCCGAGTTCTCGGGCGAGAAGCTCGAGTACTTCGACCAAGAGAGAGGCGAGGCCTACGTTCCGTACGTGATCGAGCCCTCGCTGGGCGTGGATCGCTCGCTGCTCGCCTTCCTCGTCGATGCCTACGACACCGAGGAGGTCGAAGAGCGAAAGCGCACCGTGCTGCGCCTTCACCCGCGTCTGGCCCCGGTCAAGGCGGCGGTGCTGCCGCTGGTCTCCAAGGCGGGGATGCCCGAGAAGGCACGCGAGATCTACGAGCAAGTGCGCGCGGCGGTCCCAGCCGAGTACGACGAGGGCGGCTCGATCGGCCGCCGCTACCGGCGCCAGGACGAGATCGGCACCCCCTGGGGGATCACCGTCGACGGACAGACCATGGAGGACGACACGGTGACGCTGCGCGACCGCGACACCCTCGAGCAGGTGCGCGTCCCCGCCGACGGCCTGGCCGACCGTCTGTCCGCCCGGCTCGCCGAGCCGTGGCAGAGCCCGAAGCTGGGCAAGTAGGGCGCGCGTAGCCGAGCCCAAGTCGGCGGCCCCGTGAGGCACATAAGTGACGTGCGTCACACAAGGGGTGGCTGCGCTTCGCCCGGTGCACTAAGCTCAACGCAACCATGTCATCGATCGATGACAAATGGGGCGAGCGGAGGAAGATGAGTCCCGAGAGGGACGAGCGGAGGAGAGGCCGATGAGCGTTGCGCAGAAGGACGGGATCGACCAACGGTCGTTCGCCGACCAGATTTCGTATGAAGACCTCTACCAGCGCTGGGAAGAGGGGAACTGGAAGACGAGCGAGATCGACTTCTCCGAGGACCGCAAGGGCTGGGAGGCCCTGAGCGAGATCCAGCGGAAGTCGGCGCTATGGACCTACTCGATGTTCTTCTACGGAGAGGACTCGGTGACCGACAACCTCTCCCCCTACATCGACGCCGCGCCGCTTGAGGAGCAGAAGTACTTCCTCGCCACCCAGCAGGTGGACGAGGCACGACACGCGGTCTTCTTCCACCGCTTCTTCAAGGAGGTGATCGGCGCCGGGCGAGTCGATCGGCTCGACCCTCGCCTACACCGAGGCGCAGCTCGGCTGGGGCTACCGGAATGTGTTCGGGCGCCTCGACCAGATGGCGGATGAGCTCCGCAAGGACCGGTCGCTTCCCAAGTTCGCTCAGGCGATCGCGCTCTACCACATGATCGTCGAAGCGGCCCTGGCGCAACCGGGACAGCACTTCATCGAGGACTACTTCAACCAGGCCGGGACGATGCCAGGGTTCAGCGCGGGGATGCACAACGTCTCTCGCGACGAGCAGCGCCACATCGGCTTCGGGGTCAAGACGCTGGCCGACTGTTTCCGCCAGAGCGAGGAGTGCAAGGCGGCCGTGGTCGAGGTGCTGCGCGAGGTGCTGCCCTGGTCGATGTCGGTATTCGTGCCGCCGAACTGGGACCTGGAGTACACGCGGTGCTACGGCTTCGAGCTGGAGGACATCTACGCGTTCGGCATGCGCTCGGTGGAGACGAAGTGGAAGGCAGCCGGCTACCCCATCGACGAGATGCCGCCGGACGTCTTCCCGTTCGACACCTCGAAGCCACACGCCGAGCGCGCCCAACGGGCGATCACCCTGCTGCGCGCCGGTGTGGTTGGCGAGCCCGTGGCAACGCCCGACTCCTCTCCGGAAACGCAGGCGCTGCTGTTCGACGTGATCGCGCGCTCCGCGCACACCGACGCCGTCAACGGCCGGCCGGTGACGATCCAGTTCCGGTTCACCGATGCGGCTCCCTGGTACCTGCGGATCGACAACGGCGCGTCGGAGGCGGTCCAGGGCGAGGCCCCAGATCCCAACCTGACTCTGGAGACGTCGTGGCGGGACTGGCTCGAGGTCTCGACCTACGGCGGCGATCCGCGCCGCGCGATCCTGCGCCGAAAACTGCGCCCCCATGGCTCGCCGCGGTTGCTGTGGAGGATGTCCCGAATCTTCCCCAGCTGAGCGCTCTCAGCTGAGCTCGCTCACTCCGAGGTGAGCAGAAAGCGCGCCACCTCGGTGCCGGTGACGATGAGTGCGGAATAGTCACGCTCGGGGTCGGTGAGGCGCTGGAGCGCGCCGCCGTCGGCGGCCGCGAACATGTAAGTGACCACGGACTCGGCGTCGAAGCGCAGCGACAGAACGCCCTCGACCTCCTTTTGGCGCAGGGCCCCGGCGACATGATCGCGGGAGCGCTGATAGAGCTCCGCAAGCTCGGCCTGGATGTCGGCGTTCTGGCGACCCGCCGTGAACAGCTCGTACAGGATCACGTAGAAGCCAGGGTCCTCCCGCAATATCTCCTCAGCACCCGCGACGAGCACGGCGATCACACCGTCCACGGTGTTCGCCGCAGCGAGCGGCTCGTCCAGCATCGCGATCCTGGTCTCCGTGTCGTTGCGGAGGACCTCGATCAGGAGGCGCTCCTTGGTCCCGAAGTAGTAGTGGAGCAGCCCGCGGCTGACACCGGCTTCGCGCGATACGTGCTCGAACGTGGCGCCCGCGATCCCCCGCTCGGCGACGCAGTGACGCATCGCGTCGACGATCCGCTGGGCCTTCTCGCCGCTCAGCTCGCGACGGGGGTCGTCGAATCCCGCTTCAACGGTCTTCGATTCCACTGGCATCTCCCTTCTAAACACTCCGGCGACAGCCTCGCCTTCGGCTACGTTGCCGCCGGCCTTGGGCGCGTACCTTACCCGGCAGGCACGTGCGTCACAGCGAGCAGGATGCGAGCGGTGCGGGAAGCGAGTCCGTTGCCGGCGGCTGGAGGTCGCCGGCAGGGCGAGCCCCGGCGACTTCGTCGCTAGTACAAACCTCAGCGCAGCCTTACCGGCGGGTTGTGGCCCGGGATCACGATCGCCGGGTCCAGCTCCCTGATCCGTCCCCACTGGGTGAGCAACTCGTCCCGCTCCGGCCCGAAGTCGTCCGGCAAGTCCATCTGCTCGAAGTACTCGGGCAGGGGTCCCACGCAGTCGGAGGCGATCACCACCAGGCCGTCGTCCGTGTCCACGAGCAGCGAGATCAGGCCGTCGGAATGGCCGGGGGTGAGGATCCACCGGAGGCCAGGCTCGATCTCGCCCTGATCGCCGTCGAGCACCTCGAGCACGACCATCTCCATCACCCCGGAGACGATCTGCGCATACGGGGCCTCGGTCTCGAGCCGGTGGACGAAGGTGCGGCGCTGGGGCCAGGCGGCGAGCCCCTCGGCGTGGTCGAAGTGCAGGTGGGTGAGGATGACATCCTTGATCGCGCCGGCGTCGACGTCGAGCGCCTGGAGCGCCCCGAACACAGGCCCGCCCTGCATCACCAGGCCCGGGTCCACGAGATAGTCGCGGTCGGCTCGGATCAGGCAGGTGTTGGGGAAGGCGACCATGCCGGTCGGCTTGCCCGCCGCCTGGAGCTCCTTGTAGCGGCGAAACCCATCCGCCGAGCTCTCCAGCTCCTCGACCGATGCACCGCCACGCCCGTCGAGCGAGAAGACGTGACGCTGCGCTGGAAGTAAGACGTGAACGCTGTGCATGGCGCTAGTTGGCCTGGGCTAGCGACGAAGTCGCGGTAGATACGGAGGTGCCTGCCGGGTCAGGTCGGCGCCCTCGCCCGCCGGAAACGTAGGCCGTGGCCGAGGCTTCCGGCGGATTAATTAGCTTGCGGTTGTTTCCGCGGTTGGTGTCGTGGTGGAGCTGTACTCGAACTCCTCCTCGGCGCCGAACAGCCGATCGAGCACGGCCTTGCGCAGGTCCTCGCTGAGCGCGATCGCCAGCGCCGCCCCGAGCAGGGCGATCACCACGATCCTTCCCCAGTGGCGCTTCTTGCGCTTGCCGCGCAGCTGATCGGACGCCTCGCGCAGCGACTCGGCGGCATTCCGAAGGTCGCGCTGGACCTTCTTGTCCTCGGCAATCGCCTTCACCGGGCCCTTGCCGTTCGACATCCGCTGGTAGGCGTGCCGGGCCGCCTCGAAGGCGTCGCGAACGTTGGTTCGCAGCTCCGGGTCCTCCATCAAGCGCCGCACATAAGGATTGGAGCCCGCCGAACGGGCCGCCTCACGCGCCTGCTGCGCCCTCGCGCTGGTGCTCTTTGCCATTCGCCAACTCCCTCGTCCGCTTCGCTCGTCCTCGCAGCATATACCCCGAAATGGAGTCGCTATAGCGCCGCTTCGAGAGCCTTCTCGATCCGGTCCACGTAGACGAACTCAACCGCCTTGCGCTCATGCTCGGGGATCTCTGCGATGTCCCCCTCGTTGCGCTCCGGGACGATGATCCGCTTGATCCCCGCGCTCTGGGCGGCCAGGGACTTCTCCTTCAGCCCGCCCACGGGCAGCACCTGGCCGGTCAGGGTCACCTCGCCTGTCATCGCCACGTCCGCCCCGACCGGCTTGCCAGAGACCAGCGAGGCCAGCGCGACCGCCATCGCCACCCCGGCCGAGGGGCCATCCTTGGGCACAGCGCCAGCCGGAACGTGCACGTGGATGTCGTGGGTCGCGAACCAGTCCTCGGGCAGGTCGGGCGCCAGCCGACCGACACTGCCCCGGACCCAGGAGAGCGCTGCCTGGGCCGACTCGCGCATCACCTCGCCGAGCTGGCCGGTGATCATCAGCTTGCCCTCTCCGGGCACCGCCGTCGCCTCGACGAAGAGCACCTCGCCGCCAACCGGCGTCCAGGCGAGCCCGGTCGCCACCCCAGGGTCCTTGGTGCGCCGCCGCTGCTCGGCGAAGTACCGGCGCCTGCCGAGCAGTTCACGTGCCCGTTTGGCGGAGATCGTGGCCTTGCCCTTTGTCTTGCCCTCCGCCACCTCCCGCGCGACCTTCCGGCAGACGCTGCCGATCTCGCGCTCCAAGTTTCGCACCCCCGCCTCCCGCGTGTACTCCTCGATGATCGCCCGCAGCGCCGCGTCGGTGAACGAGATCTGGCCGCGGGTCAGGCCGTTCTGCTCGATCTGGCGGGGCACCAGGTAGCGCTTCGCGATGTGAAGCTTCTCGTCCAGCGTGTAGCCGGCGAGGGTGATCACCTCCATCCGGTCGGTGAGCGCGGCCGGCACCGTGTCGAGCGTGTTCGCCGTGGTGATGAACACCACCTCGGAGAGGTCGAACTCGAGGTCCAGGTAGTGGTCGCGGAAGCTGTCGTTCTGCGCCGGGTCGAGAACCTCGAGCATGGCGCTGGACGGGTCGCCGCGAAAGTCCGCGCCCATCTTGTCGATCTCGTCGATCATGAACACGGGGTTGCGCGAGCCGGCGTCACGCAGGGCACGGACGATCGTTCCGGGCATCGCCCCGATGTAGGTGCGCCGGTGGCCGCGGATCTCCGCCTCGTCGCGCACCCCGCCGACCGAGATGCGCTCGAAGTGCCGCCCGAGCGCCCGGGAGATCGACCGACCGAGGCTGGTCTTGCCAACCCCCGGCGGCCCGACGAAGCAGAGGATCGGGCCCTGCGCGGACCCCGCCCCTCCATCGGCACCGGAGGAGGCGCCGGCCTCCTGCATCAGCTTGCGGACCGCCAGGTACTCGAGGATCCGGTCCTTGACCTTCTCGAGGTCGTAGTGGTCAGCGTCGAGGACCTCGCGCGCGTGAGCGATGTCGAGGTTGTCCTCGGTGGTCACGCTCCACGGCAGCTCGACCACCCACTCGAGGTAGGTGCGGATGACGCCGTGCTCGGCGGCCGCCGGCGGCAGGCGCTCGAGGCGCCCCAGCTCGCGCTCGGCCTGCTTGCGGGCGTGCTCGGGAAGGTTCGCCGCCTCGATCCGCTCGCGCAGCTCGTTGATCTCCGCCTGCTGCTCGTCGGCCTCGCCGAGCTCCTGCTGGATCGCCTTCAGCTGCTCGCGCAGGTAGTACTCGCGCTGGCCCTTCTCGATCTCCGACTGAACCTGCGACTGGATCTTGGAACCGAGCTGGATCACCTCCAGCTCGCGGGCGAGGATCTCCGAGAGGCGTCGCAGCCGCTTTCCGACGTCCACCTCCTCGAGCAGTTCCTGCTTCTCGGGGGTCGAGATCCGAAGCGCGCCGGCGATCAGGTGAGCGAGCGCCGAGGGGTCGTCGACGTTGGTGACTGCGAGCTGTAGCTCCTCGGGCAGGTAGGGGATCTGCTCAATGATCTCGGTGAAGGTGCGCTGCACGTTGCGGGTCAGTGCCTCGAGCTCGGGCGTCGGCTCGACCACGTCGGGTAGCGGCTCGATTCGGGCCACCAGGTAGGGCTCCTCGGTGACGTAGTCGCCCACCCGCACCCGCTCCGTCCCCTGGACGAGGATGCGGATCGTCCCGTCCGGGACCTTGAGCATGCGAGCGACGATCCCCGCGACCCCCACGTCATAGAGCTGATCGGGCCCCGGCTCATCGGGCTGCGGGTCACGCGAGGCAACCAGGACCAGCGTCCGCTCCCCCGAGAGCACGTCGTTGACCAGCTTGATGGAACGTGGCTGCCCGACCGCCAGCGGCGTCAGCGTGTCGGGATACGGGACCATCTCCTTGAGCGGCAAGACCGGCAGGGCCCCAGGGAGGGGCTGGGCCTGACGCTCCAGGATCGCCGCGTCGACGTCGGGCGTTTCGACCACCTCGATCGAGGGCCCACCATCACCCGTCTGGGCCATCCGCCCTACTCCTTGGTCTCGATCGGAACGTGCCGGCTGGCCCGGCCACTCGAGCTGAGCGGCAACTCGACCCGCAGCACTCCGTCTTCGTAGGTGGCCCTGGCCTGCTCGGCGACGACTTCGGCGTTCAGCTCCACGACACGGCGGAAGGGACCCGCCTCGATCTCAACCTGCTGGTAGACCCGACCTTCGGTCTCCTGGACGGGCCGCTCGCCGCGGATCACCAGCTCTCGCCCGATGATCTCGAGGCTGACGGTGTCGAGGCTGACGCCGGCCAGCTCGGCCTTGACCACAGCCTTCGGCGGATCGCCGCAGTAGTAGACGTCCACCCGCGGCGAGAAGCCCGTCTGCGGGCGACCGGACAGCCATCCGCCCTCGCCCCACACATCGCCGAACAGCTCGTCCATCTCGCGGCGCATGCGCTCGAAGTTGACCAGCAGGTCGCGATCTCGCGGCATGGCCTTAGCCTAGCCAGCCCCGTGCTCCTTGGCTTCGGGGCGGCCAGTCTCGGCGTGTAGCGAAGATCAGCGAGGCCTCGCCGGCGAGTTGGGGGTTTTCGATCACATCGATTCAAAAGTCCCATCTCGTGGCTGGCGCCCGGCCGACCGGGCGTGGTCGCCGCCTCCCCCTATCCAGCGTCAGGCGGCTCCGCGTTTCGCAACGCCGGTAGCCGGCCGCCGTTGTCGGCGACCAGCACCGTGCGTCGCACCGGGCGCCGTCCAAGTGAGACGGTGCCCTAAACCTCGTAGACCGCGCCCTCGCGGGCCATCTCCACCGGCCCACCGAACGCCTCGGAGCCCTCCCTGCGAGCCCAGTCGGGATCGAGCTCGTCCGAGATGTGGGTGAGCACGACCTGTCGCGCGCCGGCTCGGCGTGCGTGATCGCCGGCCTCCCCCGGGGTCATGTGGCCGCGGATCCCGGTGCGCTCGGGACGCGGCAGGGTCGCCTCGACGATCAACAGGTCGGTGTCGCGCGCGATTTCGATCAGCTCGTCGGCCGGGCGGCAGTCGGCCCCGTACGTGAAGCGTCCGCTGCCGTTGGTGGAGCTGAAGTCGATCGCATAGGTGGTGGTGAAGTGCGGGACCTCGTGGAAGCGGGCGCGCAGGGTGCCGACCTCGACGGTTGAGCCCGCGTCGTACTCCTCCAGCGCGAAGGCGCTCTCGATCAGGTCCTCCTTGCCCCAGGCGCCGACCACGCGGCGAAAGCACTCGCGAGCGCCGCTCGGGGCGATCAGGCGGGGGCGGGCCGGGCTGTCGGTTCCCGGATAGCCGCCGACCGGGACCGGCTGCTGGCGGGGCGCGTAGGTCAGCGCGTATGCATAGGGGACAAGATCGAGGAAGTGGTCGGCGTGCAGGTGGGAGACGAGCACCGCGTCGAGATCCGTGTAGTCGCGAAACAGGCGGAGCTTCGAGAACACGCCGTTGCCGCAGTCGAGCAGCAGGGAGGTGGGGCCGTCCTCGATCAAATACCCGCTACAGGCCCCTCCCGCATCCTCCCACGACGGCGACTTGCCGAGCACCGTGATTCGCATCGTGACGATCAACTCTAGCTCCGCCTCACCCCCGCCGCCGAGGTTGGCGATCCTGCAAGCCCCTGCCCGGGGCGTTCTGTCAGGCCGGCGTCGCCGCCGCCTCCTCCGGCTGCTGGCGCACGAGCAGCGCCGGCTGGCGGGGAGGAACGAGGCCGTCGGCGCTGTTCGGCCGGAAGGTGGAGCAGGGCTCGTCGAGATCGAGCGCACAGAGCATCTGGCAGTGGAAGAAGCACTCCTCGCAGCTCGGGCGTCCCTTGCGCTTCTTGCTTGCGCGGCGCTTGGCGACCCCGATTGCCTCCGCCATCTGCCCGGCCTGATGCTCGATCTGGATCACTCCCTACCCCTTTCGGTTGCCACCGGAGCGCGGCATCTTGGCACCGCGCGGACCGCCTCGACGGGGGCATTCGCGCAATCCCCGACTTTTTGCGAAACGGCCTGCGGCGCGGTTTCCCGGCCTTTGCGTAAACGAATGACTCCGCCGGAAGCCTCGGCCTTCATCCGGCGGCAGCCTCGCCTTCGGCTACGTTGCCGCCGGGCTAGGGTTCCGACCTAACCCGGCAGGTCCACACTTGGCGACGGCGACTTTGTCGCTAGCCCACGTCACTAGAATTCCGCCCCAATGGCACACGAGCGCACCGCGCGGCTGAGCGCCTCACCCCAGCTGTTCCAGAACCGCCTCCTCGACCTCTTCTCGAGGATCCACCCCTCCGTGCCCGCGATCCTCTTCGTGCCCGTGGTCGTCGCCGGGATATGGCTGGGCGCCGACGGCGGCTACGGGGCGGTCCAGATCGTGCTGCTGGTCGCGCTTGGGCTGCTGATCTGGACCTTGACGGAGTACTGGCTGCACCGGCTCGTTTTTCACTGGGAGCCGGACCACCCGCTCGGCAGCCGGCTCCACTTCATCATCCACGGCGTCCACCACGACCACCCGAACGACCGCCTGCGCCTGGTGATGCCTCCGGCGGCCAGCGTGCCGCTCGCAGCGCTCTTCCTGGCGGCCTTCACACTGATCTTCGGAACCCCCGCCGCCTACCCGATCTTCGCCGGTCTGATCGCCGGCTACCTCGCCTACGACTACACCCACTTTCACCTACACCATCACACGCCGAAGACGAAGCTCGGCAAACGCCTGCGCGAGCAACACATGCGGCACCACTTCCAGGACCATCGCTATGGCTACGGCGTCTCAACCCCGCTCTGGGACGTCGTCTTCCGCACCCTGCCGCGCAAGCACAAGCCTTAGTCAGCAGTCCGGGCCGCCGCAGTCACCCAGTGCACCCACCGGCGGGTCATCCACACTGTTACGGTGTGACGTGTACACACACCACGGAACGTCGCAGAGAAAGGAATCACTGATGGCAACTGTTTCGGGCGCGGTCGACCAGGCGGCAGATCTGCTCAAGAACCGGATTCGCGAGCTCGAGGGAGAACTCTCCAAGCTGCAGCGCGCCCTGTCCAGCCTCACGGACGGTCGCCAGGGGCGTCGCGGTCCGGGCCGGCCGCGGGGATCGCGCGCGACCTCGCGCGCGGCTGCTCGCCCGCGACGGCGCCGCGGTGGAACCCGCGCCGATCAAGCGGTGCGGCTGATCAAGGCGAATCCGGGGATCAGCGCCTCCGAGGTCGCGAAGAAGATGCGGATCAAGCCGAACTACCTCTACCGTGTGCTCGCCGACCTGGAGAAGCAGGGCCGAGTGAAGAAGTCCGGCCGCGCATATACCGCCGCCTAGCTGGCGACCACGCCCGGAAAACCGCTAGTCCGGCCCGGTCTAAGAATAAATCCGGCGGCAGCCTCGCCTACATAAATCCGCCGGAAGCCTCGGCTTCGCCTACGTTTCCGGCGGGCGAGGGCTCTTACCTGACCCGGCAGGTCCAAACGTATCTACCGCGACTTCGTCGCTAGCCCGTAATCAGGCCGAGCTGGCGGACCGCGTCCCGCTCTTCCTTCAGCTCGTTGACCGAGTTGTCGATGCGCTCGCGCGAGAAGTCGTCGACCTCGAGGCCCTCGACCAGCTTCCAGTCACCCCCAGAGCAGGTACAGGGGAAGCCCGACACGAGGCCCTCGGTGACGCCATAGGAGCCATCGGACGGGACCGACATCGAGACCCAGTCGCCCTCCGGCGTGCCGAGCACCCAGTCGCGGACGTGGTCAACCGCGGCGTTGGCCGCCGAGGCGGCGCTCGACGCCCCCCGCGCCTCGATCACCTCGGCCCCGCGCTTCGCCACCCTGGGGATGAACTCTTCCGCGATCCAGGCCTCGTCATCGACGGCCTCCCAGGCGCTTCGCCCCCCCACCCTCGCGTGCACCAGGTCCGGGTACTGCGTGGTGGAGTGGTTGCCCCAGATGGTCATGTTGGTGATCTCGGTCACCGGCACACCGAGCTTGCTGGCGAGCTGGCCGATCGCCCTGTTGTGATCCAGCCGAGTCATCGCGGTGAAGCGCTCGCGCGGCACGTCGGGCGCGTGCGACATCGCGATCAGGCAGTTGGTGTTCGCCGGGTTGCCGACCACCAGCACCTTCACGTCGTCGGCGGCCCCCTCGTTGATCGCCTCGCCCTGCGGCTTGAAGATGCCGCCGTTCGCCTCCAGCAGGTCGGAGCGCTCCATGCCCTTGGTGCGGGGGCGCGCCCCGATCAGCAGCGCGACGCCGCAGCCGTCGAACGCCTGCCTTGGGTCATCGTGGATGTCGAGCCCGGCGAGCAGCGGGAAGGCGCAGTCCTCCAGCTCCATCGCCGTGCCCTCCGCGGCCTTGATGGCGTCCGGGATCTCGAGCAGCTTCAGGTGGATCGGCGTCTCAGCTCCCAGCATCTGGCCGCTGGCGATCCGGAAAAGGATCGCGTAGCCGATCTGGCCTGCTGCGCCGGTGACCGTGACCTTGACGGGATCCGCCATCAGTCCGTCTCCATTACCTCGATCACGGCGTCGGCAAACTCCGACGTGCCGACGGCCGTCGGGTCGTCGCGGCTGGGCTTGAGGTCGTAGGTCACCTTCTCGCCCCTTCGGATCACCTCGGCGATGGCGCGCTCCATCCGGTCGGCGCCGTCAGGCTCGTCCAGATGGCGAAGCATCAGCACCCCGGAGAGCATCAGGGCGGTCGGGTTGACCTTGTTCTGCCCCTTGTACTTGGGGGCGGAGCCGTGGGTGGCCTCGAACATGGCAGCGTGGGTGCCGATGTTGGCACCGGGCGCCAGGCCCAGGCCGCCGATCATCCCAGCTCCGAGATCACTGACGATGTCGCCGTAGAGATTGGGGAGCACGATCACGTCGTACTCCTCAGGCCGGGAGACGAGCTGATTGCAGAGATTGTCGATGATCCGGTCCTCGAACTCGATCTCCGGATGCCGCTCAGCGACCTGGCGCGCGGTTTCGAGGAAGAGGCCGTCCGAGAACTTCATGATGTTGGCCTTGTGCGCGGCCGTCACCTTGCGGCGGCCGTTGCGCTTCGCGTAGTCGAAGGCGGCCTCGACGATTCGCTCGCTGCCGAACACCGAAATCGGCTTGATCGAGATCCCGGAGTGCTCGCGGACGTTTCCGGCGTCCAGCGAGGCAATGAACTCGCGCAGCTTCTCGGCACCCTCCGAGTCGACCTCGAACTCGATCCCGGCGTACAGATCCTCAGTGTTCTCGCGGACGATCACGATGTCCACCTGGTCGAAGTGCGACCGAACGCCCGGGTACAGCTTGCACGGGCGGACGCAGGCGTACAGATCGAGCTCCTTGCGGAGCTGGACGTTGATGGAGCGGAAGCCGGAGCCGACCGGCGTCGTGGTCGGCCCCTTGATCCCGACTCCGGTCCGCCTGATCGACTCCAGGGTCCGTTCGGGAAACGGGTCGCCCTCCTCGCGGAAGACGTCCTCGCCGGCCGGCTGCTCGTCCCACTCGAACTCGACTCCCGTTGCCTCCAGAACCCGGCGAGTGGCCTCGACGAGCTCAGGGCCGGTTCCGTCGCCGGGGATCAAGGTGACCGTGTGGGCCATTGGCGGCGCGATGCTATCGGGGCTGCGAGAATGTGTCCGTGGCTATCGCCGAGCGCGCGCAGATTGACCCGGCCCACGAAGTCTTCAACCAGCCACCACCCCTCGAGGGCTACAACGCCTTCGAGGCCGACCGGGTGCTGAGCGAGGCGCTGCGGCGCGAGGGGGCCGAGTGGGCCGCCAACGAGGCGCGCGAGCTGGGCGCGATCTGCGGGCGAGCGGACGTGATCAACCTCGGGGTGCTGGCGAACGAGAATCCGCCTCGGCTCCGCACCCACGACCGCTTCGGAAACCGGATCGACGAGGTGGAGTTCCACCCCGCCTGGCACAAGCTGATGCGGCTCGGGATTTCGCGCGGCCTGCACGCCTCGCCCTGGCGCGACCCGCGCCCCGGCGCGCACGTCGCCCGGGCGGCGAAGTTCATCCTTCTCTCCCAGGTGGAGGCAGGCGTCGGGTGCCCGATCTCGATGACCTACTCGGTGATCCCCGCGATCCGCAAGCAGCCCGAGCTGGCCGCGGAGTGGGAGCACCGCTTCTTGTCGCTCGAGTATTCCGCACGGCTGGTGCCCGCACCCGACAAGAAGGGGGCGCTGTGCGGAATGGGGATGACCGAGAAGCAGGGCGGCTCCGATGTGCGCGCCAACACCACCACCGCCCGGCCGCTCAACGGCGGCGGCCCGGGAGGCGAGTACGAGATCAACGGGCACAAGTGGTTCTTCTCGGCGCCGATGTGCGACGCGTTCCTCGTGCTCGCCCAGGCTGACGGTGGGCTCTCCTGCTTCCTCATGCCCCGCTTCACGCCGAGCGGGGAGCGCAACCGAATCCACCTCCAGCGCCTCAAGGACAAGCTCGGCAACCGCTCGAACGCCTCCAGCGAGGTCGAATTCCAGGACGCCTGGGCGCGCCTCGTCGGCGAGGAAGGGCGCGGCGTGCCGACGATCATCGACATGGTCAATCACACGCGCCTGGACTGCGCGATCGGCTGCGCCGCCGGCTTTCGCTGGGGGACGGCGGCGGCGATCCACCACGCAAGCCACCGCTCCGCCTTCGGCGACCGGCTCGTCGAGAAGCCGCTGATGCAGAACGTGCTGGCCGACCTCGCCGTCGAGTCCGAGGCGGGGACGGTCAGCGCGCTGTGGCTGGCGCGAATGTTCGACCAGGCGCACGCCGGCGATGAGCACGCCATCGAGATCCGGCGCCTTGCGACACCGGTGCTCAAGTACTGGACCTGCAAGCGCGCCCCGGTTCACGCCGTGGAGGCCCTGGAGTGCCTGGGCGGCAATGGCTACGTCGAGGAATCCGGGATGCCGCGCCTCTTCCGCGAGAGCCCGTTGGCCTCGATCTGGGAGGGCTCCGGCAACGTCCAGTGCCTGGACGTGCTGCGGGCGATGGCAAAGAGCCCCACCGCGGTCGAGGCGTTCTTCGCCGAGCTGGACGAGGCCGGCGGAGCCGACTCCCGCCTGGACGCCGCGGTGGCAGAGCTCCGCGAGGAGCTGGCGGACGTCGAGGCAATCGAAGCGCGGGCGCGGCGCGTCGTCGAGTGGATGGCTCTCGTTCTCCAGGGCTCCCTGCTGGTGCGGTTCGGGGACCACGCTGCGGCCGATGCGTTCTCGGCCTCGCGGCTGGGCGGTGACTCCGGCCGCGCCTTCGGCACCCTGCCGGCCGGTGCCGACTTCGGCCGGATCATCGAACGCCACGCGCCGCGGGTGTAGCCAGAGGCAGGCCTCAGAGCCAGCGCTCGTCGAGCCGCCGCACCACGGCCTCGGTGAGACGGACGGCGTCGGCAAGGCTGCCGTAGTCAACGTTCTCCGGCGTGTCGGTGGGCCAGTGGTAGTTGGCCGGCTGCTTGAGGCGGGTACAGGAGCAGAGCGAAGCGCATTCGTACCCCGCGGCGAGCGGGATGATGCCGTCGGTGGCGTTGCGGAGACGCAGGTTGGGAAACAGCCAGATGCCGAGCTCGTCCGCCAGGCCGTCGAGCAGGGCCAGCGAGCGAGCCGGGTATTCGCGCATCCGGATCATTCCCTCGCCGCGAAGCACCAGCAGGTGCGGCGAGCCCAGCGTGTCGAGCGTCAGGAAGAACGTGCTCTCGCGCGGCAGGTCGCCGAAGTGGCGCTTGGCAAAGGCCTGCATCCCCTCGCACAGCGCCTCCTCCGAGGAGGAGACCAGCATCACCCGCACGCTCTGGGTGGGTCGTTCCGACAGCGAGCGCGCCAGCGCCAGCAGCGCCGCCACTCCCGTCGCGTTGTCGTTCGCGCCCGGGACCGCGTCCCGCAAGGCGATGTCGGCCAGGGCGGCCGCCGAAAGCGCCGCCAGCGCCGTTCCCGCCTTGACGAGGGCGCGCTTTCCGGTCAGCGCCCCCGTTCCCACCAGCAGCGGGATCGCGACGACGGGAGCCATGAGGGGCGGGCTCGTGTCGACGCGCTCGATCAGCCACGGGAAGCGGCCGAACACGGCCTCGGGGATCGCGGGGTGGTAGAGGAGGCCGGCGTGGGCCGCATCGTGGTGGGCGACAAGCACAACCGTGCGATCGGCGTCAGGCGGGCCCAGCTCGGCGACTACGGTGGTCGCTGTTCGCTGCGGCAGCAGGGAACGCAGCGTCCGGCTTCCGGGGGGCAGGTCGTCAGCGGCGGCTGCGCCGACCAGGCCAGCCAGCGTCCCGGCAAGTAGGCGCCGACCGCGCAGAGCGGCGATTCCGGCCGCGACGCCCGCGCCGGCGGCCAGGCCGAGTGGCCACCAGAAGGTGCCGTGCACCTGTTCGGACTCGACCCGCGCTTCGGCAGCACCCAGCTCCCGCAGACGCGCGGCCACCCATTCCGCCGCCACCCGCTCCCCGGAGGAGGCCGTCGGGCGGTGGATCGAGGCCAGCGTCTCGACCAGATCCCGCAGCCAATGCTGCTCGAGATGCGGTGCGGTTTCCGGGGAGGCCTGTGTCGCGCCGCCGGCCATCGGCGCAACGTACCGCCTCTACATAAGATGGGGCCATGCCGGTGCGAGGCAGCGTGACTCTGTTTCACGTCTGGGGGATCCGGATCGCGGTCGACTACTCGTGGTTCCTCGTCCTCTTCCTGATCATCCTCTGGCTGTCGAGCTTCTATCGCTCCGTTCTGGACGCGTCCAACGGCGACGCCGCTCCCTACCTGCTCGCGCTGGCGAGCGCGCTCGCCTTCTTCGCCTCGATCCTGCTGCACGAGCTGGGCCACGCCGTCGTCGCCATTCGCCGGGGAATCGGCATCTCCGACATCACGCTCTGGATGTTCGGCGGCATCGCGCGGATGACCCGGGACTCCGACTCGCCCGGTACCGAGTTCAAGGTGGCGGTCGGTGGCCCGATCGTCACCCTGGCGATTGCCCTCGCCTGCGTGGGCATCGGGATCGCGGCCGCCGGCTCGGACGAGTTCTGGAAGGCGATGCGGGTCGAGGAGGGGGCCGACACGTCCGGGATCCTGGCGCTGATCGCCTGGCTGGCGAGCATCAACCTGCTCGTCCTCGTCTTCAACCTGATCCCCGCCTTCCCGCTGGACGGCGGTCGCATCGCACGCGCGATCGCCTGGCAGGTGAGCGGCGACCGCAACCGGGCGACCCGCGGCGCCGGTCGCCTCGGCCAAGCGTTCTCGTACCTGTTCATCGGCATCGGCATCTACCTCGTTTTCCGGGGCGACGTGTTCGGCGGGATCTGGCTGGGACTGATCGGCGTCATCCTGGGGCAGTCGGCCCGCGGCGCCGTGCTTCAGACCGAGTTCGCCAGCCGCATCGAGGGGATCAGGGTGGCCGACGTGATGGACGCCGAGCCGGTGGCGATTCCGGAGGACGCCAGCGTCGAGCGCGCCTTGGACGAGTACTTCCTGCGGTATCGCTGGCCGTGGTTCCCTGTGGTCGACGCGGCGCAGCGCTTCCGCGGGCTGATCGAGCGCGGCGCCGCCGACGCGGTGCCGGAGGTCAGCCGCGCGTCCTCGGCGGTGCGCGACGTCTTCGAGGCGGATTCGACCGGCACACTCCGGGTACGCGACGACGAGCCGCTCGAGTCGCTGCTGGGCAACGATGCCCTGCGCCGGCTCGGGGCGCTGATGGCCGTCGACGCCGACGGCCGCTTGCGCGGCGTGATCACGGCGGACCAGGTCGGCCGGGCCCTCCGCAGCGCGCTCGGCGGGGGGCCGCCGGACTCGCCGGCCACATAGGATCATTTCGTTGCCTAAGCACGACGTACTGGTGATCGGAGCGGGCCTCGCCGGGCAGCGAGCGGCGCTCGCGGCGGCCGAGGAGGGCGTCTCCGTCGGGATCGTCTCCAAGGTCCACCCGGTGCGCTCGCACTCGAACGCCGCCCAGGGCGGGATCAACGCCGCGCTCCAGGAGGGGGACAGCTGGGAGTCGCACGCCTTCGACACGGTCAAGGGATCCGACTACCTGGGCGACCAGGACGCCATCGAGATCATGTGCCGCGAGGCGCCGGAGGAGATCCTTCACCTCGAGCATCTCGGCGTCACCTTCCACCGCAACGAGGAGGGCAGGCTGGGGACCCGCGCCTTTGGCGGAGCCTCGCAGGCGCGCACGTACTACGTGGCCGACATCACCGGCCAGGCGATCATGCACGTGCTGTACGAGCAGCTGATGAAGCACTCGGAGCTGATCTCCCGCTACGAGGAGTACTTCACCACCGGCCTGGCTTTGGACGACGACGGAAGCTGCGTGGGCGCGGTACTGCGCAACGTCGCCGACGGATCGATGGAGCTGTTCGAGGCGGAGAACGTGATCCTCGCCACCGGCGGCAACGGACAGGTCTGGCAGCCGACAACCAACGCCCTGATCTGCACCGGCGACGGGATCGCGATGGCCTACCGGGCCGGCGCGCCGCTCATGGACATGGAGATGATCCAGTACCACCCCACGACGCTCGCCAAGAAGGGGTTTTTGATCACCGAGGGCGCCCGCGGCGAGGGCGCCCACCTGCTGAACGCACAGGGCGAGCGGTTCATGGAGAAGTATGCCCCGAACAAGATGGAGCTGGCCTCCCGCGACGTCGTCTCGCGAGCCGAGCAGACGGAGATCAACGAGGGGCGCGGCTTCCCCGACGGCACCGTGGCGCTGGACATCACCGTCGTGCCCCGCAAGCGCATCCACGAGGCCCTGCGGGAGATCGTGCTCGTGGGACGAGATTTCGCCGGGGTCGATATCACCCAGGAGCCGATCCGGATCAAACCGGGCAACCACTATGTGATGGGCGGCGTGAAGACGGACATCGACGGGGCAACCTCGATCCCTGGCCTCTACGCCGCCGGCGAGGTCGCCTGCGTCTCGGTGCACGGTGGCAACCGGCTGGGCGCCAACTCGCTGCTCGACACGCTGATCTTCGGCCGCCGCTCCGGACAGCACGCCGCCGCGCGGGCGAAGCAACTCGAGGTCGGCCGCCCGTCGCAAGCCGTGCTCGCCGACGCCGAGCGCCAGGTCTCGGAGCTCGTCGGCCGCGAGCCCGGCAATGGCCGCCGCGTCTCGGAGGTCCGCCGGGAGCTCGGGCAGACGATGGACCAGCACGTCGCCGTGTTCCGCACCGGCGAGGGCATCCAGACGGCGCTGGAGACCGTGAAGCGCCTTCAGGAGGAGGCCAGGACCGCATATATCGACGACCGCGGCGCCATCTTCAACCAGGATGTGCTCGCCGCGTTCGAGCTCGGCTTCATGCTCGACTGCGCGGAGTGCACCTGCATCGCCGCCCTGCACCGAACCGAGAGCCGCGGCGCCCAGTACCGAACCGACTTCCCCGACCGCAACGACGATGAGTGGCTGAAGCACATCGACGTCGCCCGCGACACCGAGGGGCCGGAGATCAGCTATTCGCCAGTCACAATTACCCAGTGGCAGCCGGCCGAGAGGACATATTGATTAGGGTCGGAGGTCGGGATGCCTGAGTACACGCTGAAGGTTCGGAGGTACCAGCCGGAGACGGGCGAGGGGCCGTACTGGCAGAAGTTCACGGTCGACCTCGATCCTGACCTCTCGGTGCTCGACGGGCTGCTCCAGGTCCGCGACCACACCGACGGGACGCTCGTCGTCCGTTGCTCGTGCCGCGCCGCGATCTGCGGCTCGTGCGGGATGAAGATCAACGGGGAGTCGACGCTCGGCTGCAAGACCCAGATCAGCGAGGCCCACGAGCGCGCCAACCGGATGGACGGGCCCGCCGGCGACCGCGTCGCTCCCGGAGGCCCAGCCGAGGAGGCGGCGCGCCCGATAGTCGTGGAGCCGATGGCGAACATGCCGGTGATCAAGGACCTGGTCACGGACATGGAGTCCACGCACTGGGAGAAGATCCGCCGCATCACACCGTGGCTCCTACCCGAGGGCGAGGAGCCCGAGCGCGAATACGTGGTGCCTCCCGAGTCGATGATCGACGTCACCCAGGTGGTGGGCTGCATCCAGTGCGGCGCCTGCGTCTCGTCCTGCCTGTCGATGGAGGCCGATCCCGGGTTCATCGGCCCGGCCGCGCTCGCCAAGGCCTATCGCTTCGTGGGTGACCCGCGGGACTCGCAGACCACCGAGCGCCTCTACGACCTGGCGCAGGACCCGCAGGGCATCTACGACTGCACCCACTGCTTCTCGTGTGTGGATGCCTGCCCGAAGGACGTTGCGCCGATGGACCAGATCATGCGGCTGCGGCGCCTTGCCACGCACGACCACGGAATCGACGACGTCAACAACGGCCGCCGCCACGAGACCGCGTTCACGAAGATCATCGAGAAGAAGGGCACCCTTGACGAGTCCCTGCTGCTCCAGGAGTCCTACGCGCAGGGGGTGAAGGGCAAGCTGATCCCTCGAGGGAGCGCGATCAAGGGCCTCGTGGGTTCGATCCCGACGGCGATCCGGGGGCTGAGGACGGGCAAGATGCGCTCGCTCCCGAAGCTGATCCCGGGCGTCCACGAGAAGCTCCCCGACGACGCCCAGAACCACGTGAAGCGGCTCTACTCGCACGCCGAGGAGCACCGCACCGAGCTCAACCTCTACATCAGCGGCGAGGAGGAGATCGAGCCCGAGCCCGACGAGGTGGAAGACCGGTGAGCGAGCTTCGGCTCGCCTACTGGCCCGGGTGCGTCTCCCGCGGCTTCACGCCCGAGCTGCACGGCTCAATGGCGCTGGTCGCCGAGCGGCTCGGGCTCGAGCTCGTGACCCTGGATCGCGCCAACTGCTGCGGCGCTGGAGTGATCGCCGAGCACAACCAGGAGCTCGCCGACACCCTGAACGCGCGCACCTTCGCGCTCGCCCAGAGCACCGGCCTTTCGATGATGAACATCTGCTCCACCTGCCAGGGCGCCCAGTCGGAGTGCCAGCAGCGCCTCGACGCGGACTCCGCCTACCGCGCCCACATCAACGAGGCGCTGGCGGAGGAGGGGCTCGAGTACGCGAAGGACAGGGAAGGGTTCGAGAACAAGAACTTCCTCTGGGTGCTGGTCGAGGACTACGGCCTCGACGAGCTGAAGTCGAAGGTGACTCGACCGCTGTCGGGCCTGCGCGTGGGGCCGTTCTACGGCTGCTACGTGATCCGCCCCAGGAGCCGAATCGGCTACGACGAGCACCCGGACCGCGACCTGTATCTCGAGCGGGTGATCGAGGCGCTCGGCGGCGAGGTGGTCGCCTACGACGGGGCGCGGAAGTGCTGCGGATTCCCGGTGATCACGATGAACCGGGACACCTCGCTGCGCCAGGCGGGCACGCACGTGGGCGACGCGCTCGACGCCGGCGCGGACTGTCTGGTGACTCCCTGTCCGCTCTGCCACCTGAACCTGGACATGCAGCAACCGGAGGCCGCCAAGGTCACCGGGCGGGAGCTGGGTCTTGCGGTCCTGCACCTGCCACAGCTCGTCGGGCTGGCCCTGGGATACGAGCCGAAGCAGCTCGGGATGCGCAAGCACATCGCCTCGACCGAGTGGGTCGAGGGGCGACTCGCGGACGCGGTTCCCGCCTGACCCGTGGAGGCGAACGATCAGATGCCCGAAGCCCCGCCGCCGCCTCCCGAGGTGGAGCAGGCCGTGATGCTCGGACACCTCGAGGAGGCGGTCGGCCTCTACGTCACCCACACCGGCGTCGACGAGGAAACTGCCCGGGCTACGGTGGAGAAGCTCGCCGCCGAGTTCGGCTAGCCGCCCGCCGGGCCAGGCAAGTAGGGGAGGCAGATAGGGAGGCTTTGGCGCTTTTGTTGCGGACGTCCGCAGCAAAGGCGCCAACTACAAGCCGGATCGCGCGCAACGGACCCCCTACGTGCCCTGTCCCGATTCGTCTGGCGTATAGACGCTCAGTCAGCGCCCTGCGGGCGGAACCAGTCGACGTATCGGCCGCAGGCCCGCCGCAGCGGAATCCGGCGTTCGCCCTCGCCTGGAATCGGCCCGCTGGGGCGCTCGCCGGACGGCGAGGCGGCGATCGTCCCCAGATGGGCCACCGAGTGGGCGCCCAGCAGGCGCCCCGCCAGCGGGGGTCGCTCGACGCTCACCGTGAACCGGACCGGGCCGCGGCGGCGGGCGGTGAGCTCGCCGGCCGCATGGAAGGGAACCGAGCCGCGGTAGTCGAGGTTCGGCGGCAGCGCGGCGTCCATCCCCGGAGCGCGGATGCGCAGCTCCCTGGTGGAGTCGTACTGGATCGAGATCCGCCAGCGACCGCGGGGCAGCGTCAGCGCTTGCGTGGCAACTGAGCCGCTCTCCACGGTGGGGCTCGAAGACCAGGTGCCGCCGATCACGGGTGATGCCGCGAAGACGGTTGCCGTACCGCCGCCACGGGTCAGGCGCCGTCCGCTGGAGCTCGAGCAGTCGAGCGGCTTGCCGGGCCGGTCCCCTTCGGCCAGCGTGCGCCGCTCGCCCACCGGTGCGGTTCGCTTCCAGAGCACGAAGTCGGAGGTCTCGCGGAGCGGCTCGAAGCCGGGGGGCGGCCCGCTGGCGTAGGCGGCGCGGGTCGTGATCACGAATGGGAAACGGTCCAGCGTCGCCGGGGTCACCGAGTCGAAATCGAACTTCCGGAAGACGTTTTTCAGGCGCAAATTGGGGCGGACGTAATTCGGGTCGTAGTAGTTGCGCACAGCGGTGAACGGCCGCGAGCCCCGCAGCTCGTAGACGATGAAGTTGTCGCGGCCCAGGAAGAGGACGTCGTGGCCTTGGACGAGCGGGCGAAGCTGGGCGAGTTGGTCGGAGTGGTCGGTGGGCGCGACCGGGGCCTGCCGGAGGACCAGGAGGCTCGAAAGGGCGACCCCGGCCGCCAGCGCGACCGCCAGAGCAGGACGCCAAGGCGCTGGGTTGCCGGGCTCGCGTCGCAGCAGCCCGCCGAGGGAAATGAGGGTGATGAGGGGGGCGGCGATCGCGAGGGCCTTGGCGCTGGTGTAGACGGTGCCGAAGGCCAGCGCTCCCAGGTAGATGACGGCCGCCGCGGCCAGCGCAGCGGGCACCGCCAGGCCGTGGCGACGAATCCAGCGCGGGAGCCCGACTGCGAGGGCAACAGCCGCTACCAGGGCACCGAGATAGAAGGCGACCGCCGGCGCGCTGGCATCGCTCGCCGAGAGACGGAAGTCGCTCGCCGGCCAGATCCCCAGCGCCTCCAGCGGCGACACCTGATGGCGCAGGTTGCCGAGCCCGCTCGAGATCGTGGAATCACGGAACGCCCTGAAATCGGTGAAGTCGACGATCCGGCCCAGTTCTGGCGCCACCAGCAGCACGAGTACGCCTATTGCCACCGCGATGGCCGAGAGGGCCGCCGGGCGCGCCCCCGACGAACGCTCAGCATCCCTGCATCGCACCGTCCTCGCGTCCATGCTGCGGACGTTCGTCGGGTCCGCACCCGACGTCCCTCTCAGTAGTGCGATCCCGATGTAGATCGCGGCCGCGCCGAGGAGCCAGAAGAGGCCCGGGAAGCTGTAGGCGTACACGGCACCAGCCGCGATCACCGCCAGCGGCAATCCGCGCCGAACGCTGGTCGTGCCCGGCAACAGCAACGCGAACGCGAGCAGGAACAGCGCCTCGATCGGCTCCTTGAACGCACCCTGCGCCACGTAAGCGGCAGCGAGATAGGGAAGCGCAACCAGCGCCGCGGCGAGAACCCGGGGAAACGGGCGCACGTCTCGAAGCACACCGAAGGCGACCAGTGCGGTGAGCACGGGGATGGCGAGGGTGATGCCCGCAAACGCCTCGATCAGGCCCGTTCCCAGCCCTTCGCTGAGCCCGGCGGCGAGCGCATGCGGCCCCACCGGGTAGCCGCCGTCTATCAGCCCGGGTGTCGGCCCGACCCTCGTGTTCAGCCAGTCCGCGATCAACAGGTGGGAGGCCATGTCGTCGTTGACCAGCCCAACGCCGAGGATCCCGACTCGGCCGTTGACGATGAACGGGATCGAGGCGACGAGGAGGGCGAGTGCTCCTGCGGCGAGGGCGATCGCCGGATGCGCCCCTGACGAACGCTCTGCATCCCTGCATCGCACCGTCCTCGCGTCCTTGCTGCGGACGTTCGTCAGGCCCGCACCCGCCACTCGCCCTCGCCACGCGAGGCTCGTGAGTGAGAGGACAAAGAGGATCAGCAGTGCGATCGCAACCGCTGTCCCGTGCCCGGGCAGCTTGATCGCGATCCCGCTCACGACCAGGATCCCCGCCAGCCCGACCGGGCCGGCGAGCCCGGTGAGCTCGCGTCGCCCGCACAGCGACAGGATCGTCTGGCCGACGACGACCGAGGCGGCGATCAGCACCGCAACGGATGCGTAGGCGCCTAGCAAGCGGCGGGATCGTAGAGGGGTGGGCGGCCGCCTACGCGGGCGCGGGCGCCTCGGTGCGGCGGATCAGGCCGCGCTCGTGCAGCAGCTCGGCGACCTGGACGGCGTTCGTCGCCGCCCCCTTGCGCAGGTTGTCGCCGACCACCCAGAGATTCAGGCAGCGCTCGTGCGAGGGATCGCGGCGAATCCGGCCCACCAACACCTCGTCGCGGCCGGCGGCGTCGCTGGCCAGCGGGTAGACGCCCTGGGCGGGCGCGTCGACGACCACCACCCCAGGGGCCCCTGCCAAGAGCTCGCGGCACTCCTCCGGCGACAGCGGCTCGCGCGTCTGCACGTTGACCGACTCCGATTCCCCGTACAGGACCGGGACCCGCACGCAGGTCGCCGAGATCCGCAGTTCCTCGCCGGCGCCGAGGATCTTGCGGGTCTCGGCCATCATCTTGCGCTCCTCGGTGGTGTAGTCGTCGCCGCCGTTGAACGTCTCCACCTGGGGAAGGATGTTGAAAGCGATCCGGTGCGGGTATACCTCCGCGGCCGCGGGCTCTTTGTCGTGGAGCACTGCGTGTGCCTGTTCGCGGAGCTCTTGAATCGCCCGCCGGCCCGTCCCCGACACCGGCTGGTAGGTCGAGACGACGATCCGCTCGATCCCCGCTGCGCGGTAGATCGGGGCCACCGCGACCACCATCTGCATCGCCGAGCAGTTCGGGTTGGCGACTATTCCCCGGTGAGAGTCGAGCGCCTCCGGGTTGACCTCGGCGACGACCAGGGGAACCTCTGGGTGCATGCGCCAGTAGCTGGTGTTGTCGACCACCACGGCGCCGGCCTCGACCAGCTTCGGCGCCCACTCGGCGCTGACGGCACCGCCCGCCGAGGACAGGACCAGGTCGAGACCCTGAATCGTCTTGTCCGAGAGCGGCCGGCATTCGAGCTCCCGGCCGTCGAAGGCAAGCGTCCTCCCCACCGAGCGCTCGGACGCGAAGGGAACCACCTCTGCCGCGGGGAAGCCGCGCTCGTGCAGCACCTCGAGCATGGTCGAACCGACGGCTCCAGTGGCGCCGAGCACACCGACCCTGTAGCCGTCAGGCGGCATCGCGAGTCTCGTCCTCGTCGTCGGTGGGCCGAACGGCCGGCCGGTGCTCAGTCCCGGTCGGCTCCTCGCGACGGACGGCATCCTCGCCCAGCTCGAACGCCTGGTGCAGCGCCTGGACCGCCGCGGGGACCTCGCCGGCGGCGATCACGCAGGAGATCTTGATCGGCGAGGTGGAGATCATCTCGATGTTGATCTCGTTCTCGCCCAGAATCTGGAACACCTTCGCCGCGACCCCGGGGTGGCTGCGCATCCCCGCCCCCACCACCGAGACCTTTCCGACGCGCTCGTCGGTCTCGATGCGCTCACAGATCCCAAGCCCCTCGAGGGCCTCCGTGGCGCCGCGCAGATCGCCGCCATCGACCGTGAACGAGAGGTCGGCCTTCTGGTCGGCCGACACAGGCTCGTTCTGGATGATCATGTCGACATTGACGTTGGCATCGGCCAGGGCGGTGAAGATCTGCCCGGCCACGCCTGGCTCGTCGCGCACCCCGGCCAGGGTCACGCGCGCCTCGTCGGCATGGGTCACGGCTGTCACCGAGGGTCTTTCCATGGTCTCCTGCTCCGAGACGACGAGGGTACCGGTGCCCTCCTCGAAGGAGCTGCGGCAGTGCATCCGGATGTCGTGGTTTCGCGCGTACTCGACCGAGCGCAGCTGGAGCACCTTCGCGCCGGAGGCCGCCATCTCGAGCATCTCCTCGAACGAGACGACCGGGAGGAGCCTGGCGTCAGTGACCAGCCGCGGGTCGGCGCTGAACACTCCGCGGACGTCCGTGTAGATCTCGCAGACGTCCGCGCCCAGAGCCGCCGCGATCGCGACCGCGGTCGTGTCGGAGCCGCCGCGGCCCAGCGTGGTCACGTCGCGGCTGTCGCCCGACACGCCCTGGAAGCCCGCGACCAGGACGATCCGGTCGTCGGTGAGCGCCTCGCGGATGCGCTCTGCCCGCACGTCGAGGATGCGCGCCTTGGTGTGCGAGGAGTCGGTGACGATCCCCGCCTGCGATCCCGTCAGCGAGATCGCGTTGTGGCCCAGGTCGTGGATCGCCATCGCGCACAGTGCGCAGGAGATCCGCTCGCCGGTCGACAGCAGCATGTCCATCTCCCGGGCCGCAGGGGTGGCGGACACCTCGTGGGCCATGCCCACCAGGTCATCGGTGGTCTTGCCGCGCGCGGAGAGCACGGCGACGACGCGCCTGCCGGCTTCGCGCGCGGCGACGATCCGCTGCGCGGCGCGCTTGATGTCCTCCGCCGCGGCCACGGAGGTGCCGCCGAACTTCATCACCACTATCTCGCCGGTCGCTGGCATACAGGCGATTGAGCATAAGCGGTGTCTGTGCGCGAACGCACACACGGGACGGGCCCATCGCGATATATCTTCCCGATATATGGAGCTCTCGCCCACCGCCTACGTGATCCTCGGAACCCTCGGCTGGCGGCCGATGAGCGGCTACGAGATCAAGTCGATCGTCGACAAGTCCACCCGCTTCTTCTGGGCGGCCAGCTACGGCCAGATCTACCCGGAGCTTCGCCGCCTGGACGCCGCCGGGCTGATCGAGGGCAAGGCGAGCCCGCAGGGGGGCAGAAGGCGCAACGTCTACCGCCTCACGCCGGCTGGACGCAAGGAGCTTCGCGCTTGGCTGCATGCCGATCCTGAGCTGTTCGAGCTGCGCGACGAGGGGGTGTTGAAGCTTTTCTTCGCCGACGCCACCGGTGGGGAGTCCGCCCCCGAGACGCTCGAGGCGAAGCGCCGCACCCACGAAGGGATCGCCGCGCGGCTGAAGGAGATCGAGAACACCGGGAAGCCCGAGGGCTTCGCGCACCTCGTGCTCCGCTACGGGATCGAGCACAACGAGTGGATCGCGGATTGGTGTGGGCGAACGAAGCGTGTCCTCGAGGCTGAGTCCGTCGATCGGAGGAGAAGCGCCTGATGCTCGACTCGCTGGCCAGGTTCGTGTACCGCCGCCGACGCTTCGTCGCGGTTGGCGGAGCGGTGTTCTTCATCCTCGCCGGCGCGATCGGCGGGTCGGTGGCCAACCACCTCGACCCGTATGGGGCCGACGACCCGGCCACCGAGAGCATCAGGGCGGACGACCTGCTCCAGGGACACGGCTACCGGGACGCGGGTGTGATCGTCCTCATCAAGGACGCCCCGGTCGCGAAGCCCGAGACTCGTGACCGCGTCGAACGGATCGAGCGCCGGATTCGCGCTCGAGAGGACGTCGCCACGGTGACCGGCTACTACGACACGAGGTCTCGCGACTTCGTCTCGAGCGACGGCAACCAGACCTATCTCGCAGTCGCGCTGCGGCCGACCGACGACAAGGCCAGGCAGGACGCTGCCTCTGGCATCGCCGATTGGCTGGATGCGGAGCCGGGGGTCGAGGTCGGCGGCGTGGCGCTCGCCGAGAAGCAGGTGAACGAGCAAACCGAATCCGATCTGCGCCGAGCCGAGATGCTCGCCTTCCCCCTCCTCTTCCTGCTGTCGCTGCTCTTCTTCCGCAGCCTCGTCGCCGCGCTCCTCCCGCTGCTGATCGGCGGCTTGGCGATCGTCGGCACGTTCTTCGTGCTTCGAGTCGCGACGGAGTTCGCCTCGATCTCGATCTTCGCGCTCAATCTGACCACGGGCCTCGGCCTGGGTCTGGCGATCGACTACAGCCTGTTCATCGTCTCGCGGTATCGCGAGGAGCTGGCGAAACGAGGTCTCAATTCCGCCGGTGCCGGGGGACGGACGGAGCGCTGGGAGGCCCTGCGGGCGACGATGCGGACGGCGGGGCGTACGGTCCTCTTCTCCTCGGTCACCGTCGCCGCGGCGCTCGCCGCCCTGATCGTCTTCCCGCAGCGCTTCCTCTACTCGATGGGAGTCGGCGGGGCGCTGGTGGCGCTGCTGGCCGCCGCGGTGGCGCTGATCGTCCTGCCGGCGGTCCTCAGCATTCTGGGCCCGCGCGTGAATGCGCTCGCGCCACGTTTCCTCCAGCGCCGCGCCGAGCGTGACGCGAGGGCTACCGAGGCGGGCTTCTGGTATCGCCTCTCCCGTTTCGTGATGCGGCGACCGGCCCCGATCGCGGCGCTGAGCGCGGCTTTTCTGATCGCCCTCGGGATCCCCTTCCTCAGCATCAAGTTCACCTCGGTCGATGCGCAAGTGCTACCCGAGAGCGCCACCGCCCGCCAGGTCGACGACGTCATGCGCTCCGACTTCCCGCCCTTCCGCGACACGCCAATACGCATTGCGATCGAGGGCGGTGGGCAGAAGGCCGTGGCGACGGTCACCTCAGAGGTCAGGGAGGACCGTGGCGTGGCCGCGGTCCAGCCCCCCCAGCGGCTTTCCGGCGGCGTGACCGTGGTGGACGCGGTCGCCAAGGGCCCCTTCGTATCCGAGCGGAGCAAGTCGACGGTGAAGCGGCTCCGCGACCTTCCGGAACCGACCGGGGCGACCGTGTTCGTCACTGGCGCCTCGGCGCACTTCGTCGACTTTCAGTCGAGCCTCGAGGAGCACCTGCCCCTGGCGCTCGCGATTGTCGTCGTCTCCACCCTCGTGGTGCTGTTCCTGTTCACCGGCTCGGTCGTGCTGCCGGTCAAGGCACTGGTCATGAACGTGCTCAACCTGAGCGCCGTGTTCGGCATCCTCGTGCTGGTCTTCCAGCACGGAAATCTCGAAGGCCTGCTCGACTATCGAGGCCAGGGAGCGCTGGAGCAGACGATGCCGATCCTCCTCTTCGCGGTCGCGTTCGGCCTCTCGACCGACTACGCGGTGTTCCTGCTCTCGCGGATCAAGGAGGCCCGTGACGGCGGCGCGAGCGACTCGGAGTCGGTCGCAATCGGGCTCGAGCGGACAGGGCGGATCGTCACCGCCGCCGCGCTCCTGTTCTCGATCGCGATCGGTGCCTTCGCGACCTCGCAGATCATCTTCATCAAGGAGAACGGTGTCGGCACAGCACTCGCGGTCCTGATCGACGCGAGCATCATCCGGGCCCTGCTCGTGCCCTCGCTGATGGAGCTGCTGGGCAAGTGGAACTGGTGGGCGCCAAGCCCGCTGCGTCGCCTGCACGCGCGGATCGGCGTGTCGGAAGCCTAGGCCGAGCCGTCGAGGGCGCGGCGTCCGGCCAGGGCGCGTCCCAGCGTCACCTCGTCGGCGTGCTCGAGGTCGGCGCCGACCGGGAGCCCGCTGGCCAGGCGCGTGATCGTCACCCGGTCGCGAAGCAGCTCGGCGATGTGGAGCGCGGTCGCCTCGCCGGTCGTGGTCGGGTTGGTGGCCAGCACCACCTCCCGCACCTCCCCACCGTCCACCCGCCGCACCAGCTCGGCGATCTTCAGGTCCTCGGGGTCGACGCCGTCGATCGGCGACAGGGCGCCGCCCAGCACGTGGTAGAGACCGCGATACTCACCGGTGCGCTCGATCGGGATCACGTCGGAGGGCTCCTCCACCACGCAGATCAGCGAGCCGTCGCGCCTTTCGTCCTCGCAGATCCGGCAGCGCGGCCCCTCGGCGAGGTTGAAGCAGACCTCGCACAGCCCCACCTTCTCCTTCACCTCGCGAACCGCCTCGGCAAGCCCGAGCGCCTCCGTGTCGTCGGCACGCAGGATGTGGAAGGCGAGCCGCTGGGCGGTCCGCTGCCCGATCCCAGGCAGGCGGGAGAGCTCGGTGATCAGTCGCTGAATCGGCGAAGGGTGCACGATCTGAACCTAGCGCTCCGTTCGGCGGGCACGGCGCCGGGCGCGGGTATTGCCCGGCGAGGGTCGGCTTGGGCTGGCAGCCGGGTAATGCCCGTGGCCGGCGCCTACATCCCTGGCAGGCCCAGGCCGCCACCGCCGGCGATCCCACCCAGCTTGCTCGTCGCCAGCTCCTGAGCGGCGCGGATCGCCTCGTTGACGGCAGCCGTGACCATGTCCTGGAGCAGCTCGGCGTCTTCCGGATCGATCGCCTCCGGATCGATCGCGATGTCGAGCAGCCGCAGATCGCCGCTCATCTTCACCTTCACCATGCCACCGCCGGCGCTTGCTTCGACGACCTCGTCCTTGAGCTTCTCCTGCGCCTCCACCATCTCGGTCTGCATCTGCTGGACCTGCTTCATCATCGCGTTCAGGTCCAGGCCACCCGGCCCGCGGCCCGGGTTTGGCATCCGGGTCATCCCTCGGCCTCCTTCGCGTCGGTGCCCTCGAACTCCTCCGCGTCGAACTCCGACCGGAGGAGCTCGAACAACTCCTCCTCGCTGAGCGTCGACTCGGCGCCGCCTGGCGCGGCTTCCTCGTCACCCTCCAGCAGCACGTAGATCGGCCGCAGGCGCTCGCCGACGATCGTCTTCACCGCCTCCGCCAGGCGCTCGCGTGCCTCCTGCGCCTCCGCCTTTCGCTTGTTGAAGGCGGCGCTGGTGGGAAAGCCGACTTCGAGCACGGCCCGTTCGACGTCCACGGCCACCGGACGGGCGGCGGCGAACACGGTCGAGAGCAGCTCCGAGCCCGACTCGCGGACCTGGTCCAGAATCGCCGGCCACAGGTCGCTGATCCGCTCGAAGTCCACCGCCTCGGTTGCCACGGCGGTGGGCCCGGGATTGTCGACGGCCGCGGGGCCCGGATTGTCCTGGGTGTGCTCGGCTGCCGGCGCGGTCTGGACGTCCGCGCCCTGCAACAACCGCTCCACCCGCTCGAGCCGCTGCGCCAGGGCGGCGCGAGACGGGTCGATCTCGGGCCGCGCGGCGCGTAGGATCGCCAGCTCGAGGGTCATCCGCGGCTCGTCGCCCTCCTTGATCGCCGCCAGGGCGGCGGCGATCGCATCGATCGCCCGGGTCAGCGCCAGGTCCGAGAAGGCCTCGGCTTGGACGCGGAGGCGCTCGGGATTGGCTGCTGTGACGCTGAATGTGGCGGGCAGCTCGCCGATTGTCCGGATCACGAGTAGCTGTCGCAGGTGAGCAAGCAGGTCACGACCGAACTGCGCCAGGTCTCGGCCCGAGCCCGCCAGCCGCTCGCTTGCCTGGAGCGCGGCCCTGCCGTCCTCCGCGGCGATCGCGTCGGCGGCCGCGAGAATCAGCTCGGCCTCCGCGACCCCGAGCACCGCCAGCACGTCGTCGGTGGCGACCCGTTTGTCGCCGTAGGCGACGAGCTGGTCGAGCGTGCCGAGCGCGTCGCGGAAGCTCCCGGTCGCGGCTCGGGCGATCGCCGCCACCGCGCCGTCCTCGATCTCGATCGACTCCGCGGCCGCCACCCGGCGCACCACCTCGGCGATCTGCTCGAGCGAGGGGCGCTGGTAGTCAAAGCGCTGGCAGCGGTCGACGATCGTGGGCATCACCTTGTGCGGCTCGGTCGTACAGAGCACGAAGACTGTGTTCGGCGGCGGCTCCTCGAGCGTCTTCAGGAAGGCGTTCCACGCCTCTCGGGTGAGCATGTGTGCCTCGTCCAGGATGTAGACCTTCCAGCCCCCCGCCGCCGGCGCGTACCCGACCCGCTCGCGAAGCTCGCGGATGTCGTCAACGGAGCGGTTCGAAGCGGCGTCCATCTCGATCACGTCGAGCGAGCTGCCGGCCGCGATCGTGCGGCAGGACTCGCACTCCCCGCAGGGCGTCACGGTGGGCCCGTTGACGCAGTTCAGGGAGCGGGCCAGGATCTTCGCCACCGACGTCTTGCCCGTTCCCCGCGAGCCTACGAACAGGTACGCGTGGTGCACCCGGTCGCGCTCGACCGCGTTTCGCAGGGTGCGCACCACGTGCTCCTGGCCGACCACCTCGTCGAAGGCCTGCGGGCGGTGGCGGCGATACAGAGAGGTCTGGGACACGGGGGAGCCAGTCTAGTGACGGGTCCGGCCCGCCCGGTCGCGAGCGCTACCTGCAGGAATTCGGTGGGCGCGTCCAGGCCGCTTCAGGATTCGCGCCTCCTGCCGATCGTTGGAATCGATGGCAGGGATCCCACGTCTCATATGCAGTCGTCGGACGCGCGCCTTGATCGCGCTGCCGTTGGCTCTCCTGATCGCCGGAGCGATGGCCTCCCCGGCGACCGCGAAGATGCGGAGCAAGGTGATCGACCGCCATCTCTGCAAGACGGTGGGCGGGGGGCGCTTCGTCGATATCCCCGGTTTCCCCGGGGAGACGATCGACCGCCGGCTGCTGGCCGACATCCGTTGGATGAAGCGCCGCTTCAACATCTTCATCACCGACGGGTACTCCACCGACCGGGCACATGCGCGCAACGGCGAGCACCCGATCGGCCTTGCCGCGGACATCGTTCCGAACAGGGCCAAGGACGGCAGGTGGAGGGACATCGGAGCCCTCGCCCGCAAGGCGGAGCCGCGACAGGACCGTCCAATCGCGCCCTGGCGCTGGGTGGGGTGGAACGGCGATTCCGGCCACGGCCGGGGACACCACCTGCACCTGTCCTGGATGCACTCGGAGACCAAGCCGGAGGACCCGGCTCGCGTCGTCTACACGCGCAAGTGCCCGGAGCCCCCCGACGAGCCTCCTCCTCCCTCCTCGGCCAAGCCGAGAACGGGCGGCATCTCGCCGTCGGCCAGAGGGGCGGTCCTCGACCGGCGGGATCTCGCCGCCTCACCTGCCCCGCAGGCTCCGGGCGAAGCTCGCGCCAAAGGTTCCCGAGCAACACTGAGAGCGCAGGACCGTGCGACCCGCCTTCGAGAGCGGTCCTCGGGCGTTCCCGTCGTAGCTAGCTCAAGCCAGGCGAATCCGCGGCACATGCCCGCTACCGCTTAAGGCTGCTTCCTTCCGGATCTGACCTGGTTCACGGACGCGCATTGCGCGGGACCTGGCCGTCAACGCCGCCCGCGACGTACTGACCCCGAAGGCCGCGACCCTCGGACGGGCATTCAGCCCCGCTAGAGCGGATTGCGGGTGACAGGGCACCGCTACCTCCCCGCCTAGCACGGTCCGCCAGCATCCTACCTCGGCAGGGCCGCCGGGCGTGTTGGCGCTTATCATCGAACGGCGGGGCGCGTAGCTCAGTGGGAGAGCGCTCGCTTCACACGCGAGAGGTCGCTGGTTCGAAACCAGCCGCGCCCATCGCCCTGCACGCTCAGCCGAAGCCGGGTCGGCGGGGTGGCCTGGCCGCTGCCGTTGTCGCCCCAGCAGGCCACGCTGCCGTTCGCCCTCATGCCGCAGGTGTGGAGGCCCCCGGCGCTCAGCGCGACAAAGGCGCCCCCGGGCGGGTTGGCCTGGCCGACGCCGTTTTGGCCCCAGCAGGCGACGTTGCCGTTCGTCCTTACCGCGCAGGTGTGGAAGCCGCCGGCGCTCACCGCGGTGAAGGTGCCCGCGGGCGGGTTGGCGTTGCCGCCTGCCCCAGCAGGCGAGGGTGCCGTTCGTCCTTACCCCGCAGGTGTGGAAGCTCGCCGGCGCTGACCGCGGTGAAGGTGCCCGCGGGCGGGGTGGCCTGGCCGCTGCCGTTTCGTCCCCAGCAGGCGAGGGTGCCGTTCGTCCTCACCCCGCAGGTGTGGGCGAAGCCGGCGCTCACCGCGGTGAAGGTGCCCGCGGGCGCGTTGGCCTGGCCGAAGCCGTTGCGGCCCCAGCAGGCGAGGGTGCCGTCGGTCCTCACGCCGCAGCTGTGGTCGCCGCCGGCGCTCACCGCCGTGAAGGTGCCCGGGGGCGGCGTTGGCCTGGCCGAAGTCGTCAGCGCCCCAGCAGGCGAGCGGTGCCGTCGGTCCTCACGCCGCAGGTGTGGTCGTCGCCGGCGCTCACCGCGCGTGAAGGTGCCCGCGGGCGGCGTTGCCTGGCCGAAGGCGTTCGAGCCCCAGCAGGCGAGGGTGCCGTCGTGCTTGGCGCCGCAGGTGAAGTCAGCTCCCGCCTCGACCGCGGCGCCGGCGAAGGTGCCCGCGGGCGGGGTTGCCTGGCCGTCGGCGTTGTCGCCCCAGCAGGCGACGGTGCCGCTCGTCCTTACGCCGCAGGTGTGGAGAGTCGCCGGCGCTGACCGCGGTGAAGGTGCCGGCGGGCGGGGTGGCCTGGCCGAAGTTGTTGACGCCCCAGCAGGCGAGGGTGCCGTCGGTCCTCACGCCGCAGCTGTGATCGCCGCCGGCGCTGACGGCGGTGAAGGTGCCCGGGGGCGGCGTTCGCCTGGCCGAAGCCGTTGTCGCCCCAGCAGGCGAGGGTGCCGTTTGTCCTCAACGCGCAGCTGTGGAAGCCGCCGGCGCTCACCGCGGTGAAGGTGCCCGGGGGCGGCGACGGCTGGCCGAAGTCGTTGGAGCCCCAGCAGGCGAGGGTGCCGTTCGTCCTAAGGCCGCAGTTGTGGTTGGTCGCCGGCGCTCACCGCCGGTGAAGGTGCCCGGGGGCGGCGTAGCCTGGCCGAAGTCGTTGCGGCCCCAGCAGGCGAGGGTGCCGTTGGTCCTCAACGCGCAGGTGTGGGCGTTGCCGGCGCTGACCGCGGTGAAGGTGCCCGGGGGCGGGGTGGCCTGGCCGTAGGCGTTGTAGCCCCAGCAGGCGAGGGTGCCGTTGGTCCTCACGCCGCAGGTGTGGTAGAGGCCGGCGCTGACCGCCGTGAAGGTGCCCGCGGGCGGGGTGGCCTGGCCCTGGTGTTGGCGCCCCAGCACGCGAGGGTGCCGTTCGTCTGCACACCGCAGGTATGGAAGGTGCCGGCGTCGACGCTCCCGGCCACCGCACCGGCTGGCGCGGTGGCGATCGAGGCTCCGGCGTCCCCGGTCGGCGGGGCGGCGGCGGAGGCAGAGCCGGCGAGGCCCAGGGGAAGGAGGATCACGAGGGCGGCGACACCCCAGAGGCCGGGGTGACGAGTGGGGGGACGGCGACAAACCCGCTTTGGCGCAAGCCGCCGCCGCGTCCAACGGGCCCGCGTCATCTCCATGCTCGCTCCTCTCCCCCCACTTGGGGCCTGCGCGTGAACCTACCACCGGAGCCTCGGGGCGGTCAACGTTCCCATCCGAAAGCGTTTAGGTCACCGTCGGCCCACGGGTACGACTAGCCGAACGCGGGTCGGCTCGGCCTCCGACGCTATCGGGCACCAGAGCCGTTCTGGTGCCCGTTAGCGCGCACATCCGCGCACATCCGCGCACATCCGCGCACATCGACGCACATCCAGGTGCGCGTAACGACGCCCACCCGTGCCTGGGGGACCACCGCTTCACACGCGAGAGGTCGCTGGTTCGAAACCAGCCGCGCCCATCCTGTGCGCCTCCCGGTTAGCCGAAGCCGGCCGGCGGGGTGGCCTCGCCGTTGCCGTCGTCGCCCCAGCAGGTCGCGGTGCCGTTCGTCCTCATCGCGCAGGTCTGGTCATCGCCAGCGCCGACCGCGGTGAAGGTACCCGCGGGCGGAGTCGCCTGGCCGAGGTTGTCGCGGCCCCAGCATGCCAGGCTCCCGTTCGTCCTGATCCCGCAGGCGTGAAGGCCGCCCCCGGCAACCGCGGTGAAGGTGCCCCCGGGGGCGTTGGCCTGGCCGAAGCCGTTTTGGCCCCAGCAGGCGAGGGCGCCGTTGGTGCGCAGCCCGCAGGTGTGAAGGCCGCCAGCGCTCAAGGCCGCGAAGGTGCCAGCAGGCGGGTTGGTGTTGCCGCCCCCCCAGCATGCGACGGTGCCGTTGGTCCTGATCCCGCAGGCGTGGAAGCTGCCGGCGCTCAGCGCGGTGAAGGTACCGGCGGGTGGCGTCGCCTGGCCGCTCCCGTTTCGTCCCGTGCAGGCGACGGTGCCGTCCGTCCTCAGCCCGCAGGTGTGTGCCAACCCGGCGCTCACCTCGGTGAAGGTGCCCGCGGGCGCGTTGGCCTGGCCGAAGCCGTTTCGCCCCCAGCAGGCGAGGGTGGCGCTCGTCCTCACGCCGCAGGCGTGGTCGGCGCCGGCGCTCACGGCGGTGAAGGTGCCGGGGGGCGGGGTCGCCTTGCCGAAGGCGTTCGAGCCCCAGCAGGCGAGGGCGCCGTCGCGCTCGGCGCCGCAGGTGAAGTCATCTCCCCCCTCCACCCCGGCGCCGGCGAAGGTCCCCGGGGGCGGGGTGGCCTGGCCCTGGCTGTTGTCGCCCCAGCAATCGAGGGTGGCGTTCGTCCGCACCCCGCAGGTGTGGTAGTAGCCGGCGCTCACCGCGGTGAAGGTGTCCACGGGCGGGGTGGCCTCGCCGTACTCGTTGGAGCCCCCCCAGCAAGTAACGACGCCGTTCGTCCTTATCGCCGCAGTTGTGATCGGCGCCGGCGCTCAGCGCAGTGAAGGTGCCCGCGGGCGCCTGGCCGCCGCCGGGGACGTTGAAACCCCAGCACACCGCGGTGCCGTTCGTCCGTAGCCCGCAGGTGCGGGCGCCGCCGGCGCCCACCGCGGTGAAGGTGCCGGCGGGCGGGGTGGCCTGGCCGCTGGCGTTGTAGCCCCAGCAGGCGACGGTGCCGTTCGTCCGTAGCCCGCAGGTGTGGTAGTGCCCCCCGCATCCACCGCGGTGAAGATGCCCGCGGGCGGGGTCGCCCCGCTGAAGATGAGGCTGCCCCAGCAGGCGACGGTGCCGTTTGTCCTCACGCCGCAGGTGTGGGCGAGCTCGGCGCTCACCGCGGTGAAAGTGCCCGCGGGCGGCGTCGCCTGGCCGTCGACGTTGCGGCCCCAGCAGGCGACGGTGCCGTTCGTCCGTAGCCCACAGGTGTGGTCGCCGCCGGCGCTCACCGCGGTGAAGGTGCCCGCGGGCGGCGTCGCCTGGCCGTCGACGTTGCGGCCCCAGCAGCCGACGGTGCTGTTCGTCCTCACCCCACAGGTGTGGAGGCTGCCGCCGTCGACGCTCCCGGCCACCGCGCCGGCCGGGGCGGTAGCGATCGAGGCTCCGGCGTCCCCGGTCGGCGGGGCGGCTGCGGAGGCCGGGACGGCGAGGGTTAGGGGTACGAGGGTGGCGATCGCGATCGCGCCCCAGAGGCCGAGGCGGCGAGCCGAGAGGAGGCCACAAGCGCCCGTTTTGGATCGCCGCTGACACCACGTCCACGCGACCCGTGCATCCCGCACGTTCACTCCTCTCCCGTATCTCCAGGTTTCCGGACGAACCTACCACCGGCGCCTCGGGCGGTCAACGTCCCGTCCAAAAACAGGCATGGCGCCCTCGCGCAGCCGGCTGACGAACCAGAGCCGGCCAGCCTGCGCCCCCGACATGAACGGGCACCAGCGCCGTTCTGGTGCCCGTTAGCGCACACATCCGCGCATATCGGCGCACATCCGCGCACATCCGGACGCGCGTAACGACGCCTATCCGTGCCTGAAGCGCTACCGCTTCACACGCGAGAGGTCGCTGGTTCGAAACCAGCCGCGCCCATCGGAGAAGCTCCCTTACCGTGGAACGAACTCTGCGATAGCCGGAACCGTCAGGGTGGTGGCCGCCGAGAGTCTCAACCCGTGCGTGGCTCAGCCCCCCAGATAGCGGGCAAGCGCGAAATCGCTGGTTCGGTCGGTGCCGAGGCCGACCCCGACCGCGACGATCTTGCCGTCGCCCTGGAGCGCCACCCCGTTCGCCTGCGTCGAAGCCCCCGAAGTCGGTCGTCTGCCTGCCGTCGCCGGAGAAGCTCGTGTCGAGCGAGCCGTTGGGGTTGTAGCGGGCGAGCGCGAAGTCGGCGCCGCCGGCGCCGGCGCAGCTGTAGCCGACCGCGACGATCTTGCCGTCGCCCTGGAGCGCCACCCCGGTCGCCTCGTCGGAGCCCCCGAAGTCGGTCGTCTGCCTGCCGTCGCCGGAGAAGCTCGTGTCGAGCGAGCCGTTCGGGTTGTAGCGGGCGAGCGCGAAGTCGCCGGTGCTCGGCGTCGGGCCGGCGCGCCGACCGCGACGATCTTGCCGTCGCCCTGGAGCGCCACCCCGGTCGCCCGGTCGAAGCCCCCGAAGTCGGTCGTCTGCCTGCCGTCGCCGGAGAAGCTCGTGTCGAGCGAGCCGTTCGGGTTGTAGCGGGCGAGCGCGAAGTCGCCGCCGCCGCCGCCGAGCTGACGCCGACCGCGACGATCTTGCCGTCGCCCTGGAGCGCCACCCCGGTCGCCGCGGTCGAAGCCCCCGAAGTCGGTCGTCTGCTTGCCGTCGCCGGAGAAGCTCGTGTCGAGCGAGCCGTTGGGGTTGTAGCGGGCGAGCGCGAAGTCGCCGGCGGCGCCCTGCCGCCGTCGCCGACCGCGACGATCTTGCCGTCGCCCTGGAGCGCCACCCCGGTCGCCCCGGTCGAAGCCCCCGAAGTCGGTCGTCTGCTTGCCGTCGCCGGAGAAGCTCGTGTCGAGCGAGCCGTTCGGGTTGTAGCGGGCGAGCGCGAAGTCGCCGGCGCCGGCCGCTGACGCCGGCGCCGACCGCGACGATCTTGCCGTCGCCCTGGAGCGCCACCCCGGTCGCCGCGTCGACGCCCCCGAAGTCGGTCGTCTGCCTGCCGTCGCCGGAGAAGCTCGTGTCGAGCGAGCCGTTCGGGTTGTAGCGGGCGAGCGCGAAGTCGTCGTGCCGTCGCCGCCGGCGCCGCCGACCGCGACGATCTTGCCGTCGCCCTGGAGCGCCACCCCGGTCGCCCGGTCGGAGCCCCCGAAGTCGGTCGTCTGCTTGCCGTCGCCGGAGAAGCTCGTGTCGAGCGAGCCGTCGGGGTTGTAGCGGGCGAGCGCGAAGTCGCTGGGTCGCCGGCGCCGCCGCCGCCGACCGCGACGATCTTGCCGTCGCCCTGGAGCGCCACCCCGCTCGCCCCGTCGGAGCCCCCGAAGTCGGTCGTCTGCCTGCCGTCGCCGGAGAAGCTCGGGTCGAGCGAGCCGTTGGGGTTGTAGCGGGCGAGCGCGAAGTCGTCGGCAGGCGCCGCCGCGCGCCGACCGCGACGATCTTGCCGTCGCCCTGGAGCGCCACCCCGCTCGCCCCGTCGAAGCCCCCGAAGTCGGTCGTCTGCCTGCCGTCGCCGGAGAAGCTCGGGTCGAGCGAGCCGTTCGGGTTGTAGCGGGCGAGCGCGAAGTCGCGGCGCCGAAGCCGCGCGCCGGCGCCGACCGCGACGATCTTGCCGTCGCCCTGGAGCGCCACCCCGTTCGCCGCGTCGGAGCCCCCGAAGTCGGTCGTCTGCTTGCCGTCGCCGGAGAAGCTCGTGTCGAGCGAGCCGTTCGGGTTGTAGCGGGCGAGCGCGAAGTCGCCGGTGCCGCCGACGCGCCGACCGCGACGATCTTGCCGTCCGCCTGGAGCGCCACCCCGTTCGCCGCGTCGGGCCCCCGAAGTCGGTCGTCTGCTTGCCGTCGCCGGAGAAGCTCGGGTCGAGCGACCCGTTCGGGTTGTAGCGGGCGAGCGCGAAGTCGCCGGTGCCGCCGGCGCCGCTGTCGCCGACCGCGACGATCTTGCCGTCGCCCTGGAGCGCCACCCCGTTCGCCCCGTCGAAGCCCCCGAAGTCGGTCGTCTGCCTGCCGTCGCCGGAGAAGCTCGTGTCGAGCGACCCGTTCGGGTTGTAGCGGGCGAGCGCGAAGTCGCCGGTGAGGCGCCGCCGCCGGCGCCGACCACGACGATCTTGCCGTCGCGCCTGGAGCGCCACCCCGGTCGCCCGGTCGAGTCGTCGCCGCCCGAAGTCGGTCGTCTGCCTGCCGTCGCCGGAGAAGCTCGTGTCGAGCGACCCGTTCGGGTTGTAGCGGGCGAGCGCGAAGTCGTCGCCGTAGCTGTCGGTGCGGCGACGCCGACCGCGACGATCTTGCCGTCCGGCTGGCGCACGGTCGCTGCCGCGCTGCTGAGACCGAAGCCGAAGTCGGTCGTCTGCTTGCCGTCGCCGGAGAACGTCAGGTCGAGGTCGCCCGGGGCGGCTTGCGCCCCCGCTGAGAAGACGACGCCGACCAGCAGAGCAGCGACGAGGACGGCAACGCTTCTTAGGGGCCTTGGCCGCGCTCATCCTTGCGCCCTCTCCACGCTCACTCCTCTCCCCCCACCGTGGGGCTTCCGCCGAGCCTACCACCGCGAGCCGCGGGCGGTCAACGTCCCCTTCGAAAGCAGGTATGGCGCGCTCGGGCAGGGGATGACGAAGCGGGAGTCTGTCGGCCCGGCGCTCCCCGGCGCCAACGGGCACCAGAGCCGTTCTGGTGCCCGTTAGCGCGCACATCCGCGCACATCGACGCACATCCGCGCACATCCGATGCGCGGAACGACGCCCATCCGTGCCTGGGGGACCACCGCTTCACACGCGAGAGGTCGCTGGTTCGAAACCAGCCGCGCCCATCAGCTGAAGGAGTACGCCCTCCCTAGTGCCGCGTCTTGGTCTCGCAGCCCGTGACCGCGGCGTTGGGGTCCTTGGGGAGCAGGTCGAGGTCGGCCTTGTCGGCGGTCCCGCCGCCGCAGTTGATCGTCGTGTCGGAGGCCAGGTCGCGGGCGAGGAGCTGATCGTTCCCGTTCATCCCGTTGAAGATGTCGGCCCCGGTCGACCCGGTCAGGGTGTCGTTGGCAGAGCCGCCGGTCAACACGTCGTTCGCCGCCCCGCCGTTCAGCGAGCTCTTGACCGCGGTCGAGTTGACCACCTTGTCGGTCTGGTCGGCGGCAAGGACCCGGACCAGGGTGATCCCCGCCGCATTGCAGTTGGCGGTGTAGTCGCCGCTTCGGGTGCATCCCGCACCGGTGTGGACCCCGGAGCCCGTGTAGGCGCCGCGGCGAGATCGGTCACCCGCAGGGTCGAGGCGGAGGGACGGCTGATCCGCAGGTTGTCCTTGGCCCCCGGCGCCGCCGTGACCACCAGGGTCGAGCCCGAGACGCTGACCGCGGCGGTCCGGACCGTGAAGGTGCGCGAGGCCGGCGTCGGGTCGAGTATTGCCGGCCGGATCCGTGGCGCGGACCTGCGAAGGTGTGGGAGCCGTCCGCGAGGTGCGCCGTGGTCCTGGGTGAGGTGCAGGCGGAATAGGCGCCGGCGTCGACCTTGCACTCGAAGCTCGAGCCCGCCTCCGAGGAGGAGAAGGCGAAGGTCGGGGTCGGGTCGTTGGTTCGGCCGCTACGGGCCCGACTGTGATCGTCGTCTCGGGCGCGTATCGCCTCGACCGACGACCAGCTTCGTCGTCCCGCCCGAGCGTTCGTAGAAGTCGTATTCGCCATTGGTGTCGCCGCTGACCAACGGCTCGTCGGTCCGAAAGAACACCTTCAAGCCGTCGCTCGAGGCGTCGATGAAATCGGCGAAGAAGGCGCCGTTGCCATTGATCTCGCCCTGGGAGACCTGGGTCGTGGTCCCTCCGGAGCGTTCGTAGATGTCGTCATAGATGTCCGTGTCGCCACTCACCAGCTGCTCGGCGCTGTGGAAGAAGACCCTTGAGCCGTCGCTCGAGGCGCCGGCGAAGAAGGCGATCGAAGGCGCCGTTGCCGTTGATCTGGCCCTGGGTGACCTGGGCTGTGGTCCCGCCGGAGCGCTCGTAGACGTCCGGGAGCTGTCGGTGTCGCCGCTCACCAGCTGCTCGTCCGTCCTGAAGAAGACCTTCGAGCCGTCGCTCGAGGCGCCGGTGAAGGCGGCCGAGAGGCGCCGTTGCCGTTGATCTGGCCCTGGGAGACCTGGGTCGTCGTTCCGCCGGAGCGCTCGTAGACGTCCTGGGAGCCGTCGGTGTCGCCGCTGACCAGCTGCTCGTCGGTGGTGAAGAAGACCTTCGAGCCGTCGCTCGAGGCGCCGGTGAAGGTGGCCGTAGAAGGCGCCGTTGCCGTTGATCTGGCCCTGGGAGACCTGGGTCGTGGTCCCCCCGGAGCGCTCGTAGACGTCCGCGGAGCTGTCGGTGTCGCCGCTCACCAGCTGCTCGTCCGGTCCTGAAGAAGACCTTCGAGCCGTCGCTCGAGGCGCCGGTGAAGATGCCGTCGAAGGCGCCGTTGCCGTTGACCTCGCCCTGGGAGACCTGGGTCGTCGTCTCCCCGGAGCGCTCGTAGATGTCGTAGGAGCTGTCGGTGTCGCCGCTGACCAGCTGCTCCTGGGTGTAGAAGAAGACCTTCGAGCCGTCGCTCGAGGACGCCGGCGAAGTAGGCGCTCGAAGGCGCCGTTGCCGTTGATCTGCCCCTGGGAGACCTGGGTCGTCGTCCCCCCGGAGCGCTCGTAGACGTCCTGGGAGCTGTCGGTGTCGCCGCCGACCAGCTGCTCGTCCGTTGTGAAGAAGACCTTCGAGCCGTCGCTCGAGGCGCCCTCGAAGTGAGGCATCGAAGGCGCCGTTGCCGTTCACCTCGCCCTGGGAGACCTGGGTCGTGGTTCCCCCGGAGCGCTCGTAGACGTCCGTTGGAGCTGTCGGTGTCGCCGCTGACCAGTTGCTCGCTGGTGTGGAAGAACACCTTCGAGCCGTCGCTGGAGGCGCCGTAGAATTGACGCTGAAGGCGCCGTTTCCGTTGATCTGCCCCTGGGAGACCTGGGTCGTCGTCCCCCCGGAGCGCTCGTAGACGTCGTTGGAGGCGTCCGTGTCGCCGCTGACCAGCTGCTCGGTGGTCTCGAAGAAAACGCGTCGAGCCGTCGCTCGAGGCGCCGCGGAACTGCGAGAGAGCGGCGCTCGTCGCGGGAGCGACCAGCCCCAAGCTGAACACGGCTGCAATCACCAAGATCCCGGCAGCAGGATTGCGCCGGCGCGCCCTCGGACGAAACTGATGAGCAGACACAAGCCCTCCCTGCCGATTGGTTGTTCAGCCCTCCCCTTAGGGCCTTCTACGCGAAACGCGTTACCAACCCAGCACGGGGCGGTCAACGTCCCTCCGAAAGGCAGTATACGCATGCGCGCCCAGTGGGCAGCGCAGGGGGGACCACGTCGGAAGCCGGTCGGCTCGCTCGCCGGGGTACGAATGGGTACCAACACCGCTCTGGTGCCCGTTAGCGCGCACATCAGCGCACATCGACGCACATCCGCGCACATCGGGGCGCGCGGAACGACGCCCATCCGTGCCTGAGGGACTACCGCTTCACACGCGAGAGGTCGCTGGTTCGAAACCAGCCGCGCCCATTCGCTTTGTCAACTCGGCTCCATGTAGGACACTGCGACAAGCGGCGCTACCGGAGGAGAGGTCATGGCCACTACCACGACGAGAGCAAGGTCCTACGAGGAGGCTTGCGCGGGGCACCGATGGGAGACCCCACTCCGCTACAACATCGCAACGGATGTCTGCGACAAGCATCCCCGCGACAAACTGGCGATGGTGTTCGAGGACTTCCGGGGCGCCGAGCGCCATGTGACCTGGGGGGAAATGCAGTCGCTCGCCGCGCGGGCCGCGAACGTCTTGCGGGCGCACGGGGTCCAGCGCGGCGACCGCATCGCAGTCGTCGCCCCGGCCTCGCCCGAAACCGCGGCGATCTTCTTTGGAACCTGGAAGCTCGGCGCGATCCTCCTCTCGATGTCGGTGCTCTACGGGGACGAGGGCATCCGGCATCGGGTTGAGGACTCGCAGCCGAAGCTGATCGTGTGCTCGCCCGATCAGGCCGACCGGATGCCCGATGACCTCGTCGACGAGGTGGTGATCCTCGACGATGGACTTCTGGCCGGCGTCGACGATCACGCCGAGACGGTGGACACGGCCGCCGACGACCCGGCACAGCTCTATTACTCCTCCGGCACCACTGGGCTCGCGAAAGGGATCCTTCACGCCCACCGCTACATCCTCGCCCACGAAGAGTTCGTCTATTGCCACGACGTTCGTGACGGCGAGCTCTTCCACGGAATGGGGGAATGGGCTTGGGCGGCTGGGATCGCCCCGTTGCTGGGACCATGGCGGCTCGGGGCCACCCAGTTCGTGTATGCGCGGGAGGGCGGGTTCGACCCCGCGAAGCAGCTCGAGGTGCTCTCAGAGCACGGGGTCACGAACGTGTTCACCACCCCCACCGCGATGCGCGCAATGATGGCGATCGACGACGCCGGCGAGCGCTACCCACAGAAGTTCCGCATCGTCTGCTCCGCGGGCGAGCCGCTGAATCCCGAGGCGATCCGCTGGTTCCGCGAGCAATACGGGGTCACGGTGCTCGACTACTACGGCCTGACGGAGTCCTACCCGTTGTGCGCGAACTTCCCGTTCATGGAGGTTCGTGAGGGCTCCATGGGAAGGCCGATGCCCGGCTGGGAGGTGAGGATCCTCGACGAGGATGAGCAGCCGGTCGCGCCCGGGGAAAGGGGCGAGATCTGCCTCCGGGCGCGGTCGAACCCGCATTACCCGCTCGGTCACTGGAAAAACCCGGAGGCCTCCGAGGAGACCTTTGGCGGCGAGTGGTTCCACACCAAGGATGCCGCGCAGGAGGACGACGACGGCTACTACTGGTATGCCGGGCGGGCCGACGACGTGATCATCTCTGCCGGTTACCGGATCGGTCCGTTTGAAGTCGAGTCGGCCTGCATCGAGCATCCTGCCGTACGCGAGGCCGCGGCGGTCGCCTCGCCCGACCCGACGCGCGGTCACGTCGTCAAGGCGTTCGTGGTCCTGGGCGAAGGGAAGGAGCCGTCCGAGCAGCTCGCCGGCGAGATCAAGACGTTCGTCCGGGGGCACCTGTCGGCATACGCTTATCCGCGAAAGATCGAATTCGTCGACGAGCTGCCGAAGACGTTGACCGGCAAGATCCGGCGAATCGAGCTACGTCAGCGGGAATTCGAGCACCATTGACTCCTGCGTCGAACGCCGGCAGCGCTAATCGTGGCGCGCCCCGCCAATCCCGGCTTTCGGGCAGAAAGCGTCCTCTCTGCCCGAATCCCCGGTAATCGTGCGTAATCCCTGGTAATCCGTGGACCGTCGGTCGCTAGGCCGCGCGGAGGCGAATTCGGCTTGGCAATGCGGGTTTCGGGACCCTAGGAGGCCCGAGGAACACGCCGCTTCACACGCGAGAGGTCGCTGGTTCGAAACCAGCCGCGCCCATTTTCCAAAGTCCCTGCTATCTGGGCAGTTTTTCCGACATGGGTGGGGCCAAGAATCCTGTCCAACACCGGTCCAAAATCGGCTTTCTGCCCATTTCTGCCCGAAATCGGCGCCGGATCTGGTGGTTGCGGCCCCATCGGTTCGTGCTCAGAGGCCGACCCTGCGTTCCTGGAGGTACACCTTCCGCACGACTTCCACGTTCACCTGCGACATCGCCCGCGCAGTATCTCGCGGTGGAGCCGATCTACGATGGAGCCGGGTGGCGCGAGGAATGCCGCCCGTCGCACCGAATATGGCGCGAAGGAGGCTAGGCATGCCAGCCGGCGAATCCACCTCGCGCCTGATCCTGCGCGCCATCCTGATCGTGGTCGCGGTCGTGCTGGTGCTGTACGTGATGTACCTGCTGCGCAAGCCGCTGAGCTGGTTAGTGATTGCGGCGTTCATCGCGGTCGCGGTCTCAGGGCCGGTGAACGTTCTATCGCGGCACATGAGGCGTGGGTTCGCGATCGCGGTGGTCTACATCACCCTGCTGCTGATCCCGATCGGGCTGGGCGCGCTGCTCATCCCCAGCCTCGTCAACCAGGGCGAGGACCTCGCCAACAACGCGCCGGAGTACGCCCAGGACGTTACCGACTTCGTGAACGAGAATGAGACGCTCCGCAACCTGAACGACGACTACGACATCACCGCCAAGCTCCAAGACGAGGCCGAGATGCTGCCGTCCAAGATCGGCGACGCCGCCGGCACCCTTCGCGACATCGGAATCGGGTTCGTGAACTCGGTCTTCGCTGGGCTGACGATCCTCATCCTCAGCATTTTCATGGTCTCCGGAGGCAGGCGATGGATCGAGCGCTTCCTGGAAACGCGCAACCCGGAGCAGAAGGAACGCATCGGGCGGGCCCTTGACCACATCGGGAACGCGGTCGGCAACTACGTGGCGGGCGCGCTGCTGCAGGCGACCATCGCGGGCATCACCTCGTTCATCGTGCTGACGATCCTGGGTGTCCCGTTCGCGGCGCCGCTCGCGCTCGTCGTGTTCTTCTTCGACCTCATCCCCCTCGTTGGCGCCACCTTGGCGGCGGTGCTGGTGGCGGTCGTGACGCTGTTTGTCAACTTCCCGGTCGCGCTGATCGTGTGGGTGATCTACTCGATCGCCTACCAGCAGGTGGAGAACTACGTGATCCAGCCCCAGATCCAGCGGCGAGCCGTAGCCGTGGAGCCGTTCGTCGTCCTCGTCGCGGTGTTGTTCGGGGGCACGCTGTTCGGGATCATCGGCGCCCTGCTTGCAATCCCGGCGGCGGCCTCGATCCAGATCGCGATCCGGGAGTGGATGGCCTACCGGCGCGAGGTCGTCGTCGGGCCAGACGACAGCGCCGCCGCCGGCTCGAGCCGGAGGGCCGAGGCGCCCACGTAGATCTCGAGCTGCGTCCGGCGCTCAGGCGGGCTCGAAGGTCAACGCCGCCGATTCCCCCTGACGGGGTTCTCTGCAGGCCGAACTTCCTCGACGGTCAGGTGGTCCTCGGGTGAGCTGCTTTCGCTAGCGCGATGGCGCTCGCCCACCATCGGCTCGAGGAGTTGGCCATTGCCGCCGGCTGATGCCCATGACTTGGAAGCCGAGACACGGCTGCATTAGGCTGCGGGTGCGATGGGTATTCGGCTTCTGATCGCCGCCGGCGAGTCTTGCGGGCAGCGGTGACGATCTTCCCGTCACGATCCGACAGCTCCTGGACGTGGCCGACGAGATCCTCGTCGTCACCCCCGCCCTCCCCGGGCGGTTCGAGTGGCTGGCTTCCGCGACCGATAGGGCTCGCGAGGAAGCTGACCAGCGTCTGCAAGCCGTGCTCGGTCAGCTTGAGGAGGTGGAAGCGGACACCTCTGGGGAGGTCGGTTCAGATGATCCCCTGGAGGCCATAGCGGACGCGGTCGCTCAGTTCTCTCCCCACCACCTGCTGATTGCCTTTCGCGCGGGGGAAAAGTCCGGCTGGCAGGAGAGCGGCCTCCTGGACAAGGCCGAGGAACGCTTCGGCCTGCCGATGACGGTGTTCAGGGTCAGCGCGTAGGTGTCGAGCCCATAGAAGCTGCCGTTCATTGGTTGATGTAGCGGCATCGCGCCAACTTGCGTTGGGCAGAAACCCGATCTCTCTGGTTCGAAACCAGCCGCGCCCATCTTCCAAAGTACCTGCTATTTGGGCAGTTTCTCGGACGTCGGTGGGGGCAGGAATCCTGTCAACACCGGTCCAAAATCGGCTTTCTGCCTATTTCGGAAGAGGGCGACCGCTTGTTAGCGCTCCGAACCCGCGGGCGCGTCACCCGACGCATCTCCAACGTCGCTGCCACCCTCGCCGAGCCCCTCGACCGCGTCCTGGGCCTTGTCGAGTACGCTGCCCTCACCCTGGGCGATGTCGGAGAACTCCCCAGCGTTCTCAGTGAGGGCGCCGACCCCGCCCCCACCAATCAGCTCTCGTGCCTTGTCGATCAGGTCCATGAGGCTCATAGGCTCACCTTAACGAGCCTCCATCGCCCACGAAGAATCCGCCCCGCTTTCCCTTCGCGCGAAAGCGGCAGCGGGGGAGCTGGCTCGAGGGCGGCCTAGGCTGCCGGCGACCTCAAACTGAAAGGACTGACTATGGATCTGAAAATCGAAGTCGTTCCCATCCCGGTCTCCGACGTGGACGCCGCAAAGGCGTTTTACACCGAGAAAGTTGGCTTCAACCTCGACCACGACATGCGCCCCAACGACACCATGCGGGTCGTGCAGATGACGCCGTCCGGCTCAGCCTGCTCGGTCGTGATCGGCGAAGGCCTGCCGCTCGGCGACCCCGGCTCGGTCAAGGGGGTCCAGCTCGTAGTCGAGGACGTCGACACCGTGCGCGAGGAGCTCGGTGGCCGCGGCGTGGCCGTCGGCGACGTGCAACAGCTCGGGCCCGAAGGGTCCCCCGGCTCACGCTTCTGCTTCTTCGAGGACCCGGACGGCAACGGGTGGGCCGTGCAGGAGCTGACGCGCTCCTAGCCCAGGTGCTCCATGGGCAAATTTCACGGCTGGGGCGTTGCGATGTCGCCGCGGCGATCTGCGCGTTCACGCCTTCACGATCCGCAATGGAGTCGCCGCCGGGGGGGCTTACGAAGAAGCCGGGCCCGTAGTGGCCCGGTAGCGCCCATCCCGAACGACCCGACCAATAAAGCACCCACGCATTGCCGATCCCGACAATGAAGGCGAGCGTGACCGCGGCGAACAGCCAATAGAGGCCGCCACCCGACTCCGCGAGCAAGCAAATGCCGGCGACAGCAATCGGGACGCTGGTAACGAAACGAAACGATTCGTGAAATCCGCCAGCTGAGCGGATGGTGAGCCTGGTGTCTGAGACCCGGCCTTCGCGCGAGTTGCGGAAGCAACTGCGGAGTTAGGCTCCAATGGGGCTGTTGCCACAGTCCTTCGAACGCGACCGAGGAGGGCAGATCCGTGACCGAGCACACGCCATACATCGACTTCGAAAATCTGCCCGCGCCGAGCGAGGGCTTCCTCGTCACGCTGTTCATCACCGTGCGAAGCGTTGCTCGGTCCCGTGCCTTCTACTCCGAGGTTCTGGGCGGCCAGGTCGTGCTGGAGGAGAACCCGTGCATGGTCAAGCTCTCCAACTCGTGGGTGATCATGAACCCGGGCGGTGGCCCCACCCCCGACAAGCCGGACATCTCGGTCGTCAACTACGAGTTCGACAACACGATCTCCACCTTCATGAACCTGCGCGTAGCCGACATCCAGGCGTGCTATGAGGAGTGGAGCTCAAGAGGGGCCGAGTTTGTGACGCCGCCGATCGATCGCGGTGCTGAGATTCGCTGCTACATGCGGGACCCCGACGGCTACCTGATCGAGGTCGGCCAGTCCACGGGACTGCGCGAGGGCAAACTCGCCAAGAAGCGGCCCGAGGATCTACCAGGCTAGGACGCGGCAAATCTGGTGACCGCTGGGCAGAATGCGGCCCTCTGCCCAAATGTCCGGTAATCGTGCGGCGGGGGCGCACAGCAAGTGTCGCGCTGGTCCTCGAGAATCTAGGTCGGGTAGCCGTTGAACGACCGAACCCAGCCCATCGGAGCAGGGGTCGCCGAGGCCGTCGATCGCGACGGCGCGTTTCCCCGGCTCGACGAGAGCCAGCGGGCCCAGTTGCGCGAGCTCGGTCGCGTTCGCGCCGTCGAGCCTGGCGAGGTGCTCTTCGCCGCCGGCGATGAGAGCAGCGACTTCTTCGTCATCGAGTCGGGAGCGGTGACCATCGTTCAGGGCCTGGGCGCCGAGAACCGCGTCATCGCCGTCCACGGGCAACACCGGTTCCTGGGCGAGCTGAGCCTCATCACCGGGCAACGGCTCTACCTCTCCGGGGTCGTGCGGGACCCCGGAGAGGTGATCCAGGTTCCCCTGGACAAGCTGCGCGAGATCGTCACTGAGGACAAGACATTGAGCGACGTGATCCTCGGCGCATTCATGGCTCGGCGCTCGATCCTGATCGACGTCGGCACCGGGATCAAGCTGATCGGCTCGCGGTTTTCCCCCGACTCCCGCCGCCTGCGCGAGTTCCTGGCCCGAAATCGGATGCCCCATCAGTGGATCGATCTCGAACGGGACGAGGAAGCCGAGGCCCTGCTCGGTGGCCTTGGGGTCGAGCCAGAAGAGACGCCGGTCGTGGTCGCGAGCGATGGGGAGATCCTTCGCAATCCGAGCAATGCCGAGCTCGGGAGGGCGATCGGCCTCGGCTCGCCCGGGGCGTCCCCGCCCCTGTGTGACGTGGTCGTGGTCGGAGCCGGCCCGGCCGGCCTCGCCGCTTCCCTCTATGCCGCATCGGAGGGGCTCGACGTCCAGTGCGTCGAGGCTCTCGCCTCCGGCGGCCAGGCCGGCACATCGGCCCGGATCGAGAACTACCTCGGCTTTCCGGCCGGGATATCGGGCAGTGAGCTGACTCAGCGGGCCGGCGTCCAGGCGCTCAAGTTCGGCTCCCGGCTGGCCGTGCCCGCGGCGGCCGTCGCGCTGGCCAGCACGCCCGGGCGGCACGAGATCGAGCTCTCGAACGGCGACGTAGCCACGGGCCGCACGGTGGTGATCGCCACCGGCGCGCACTACCGCCGCCTCGACGTGCCGCGGCTGAACGAGTTCGAGGGCGGCGGGGTCTACTACGCGGCCACCCAGGCTGAGGCGCAGCTGTGCAGCGGCGATCCGGTGATGATCGTTGGTGGCGGAAACTCGGCCGGCCAGGCGGCGATGTTCCTCTCCGCGGAGCGCCGCTCGCTGCCGGCTTCTGATCCGCGGCGGCGATCTTGCGAAGTCGATGTCGCGCTATCTGGTCAATCAGATCGAACGCAACGACTCGATCGAGGTCTTGAAGCACTCGGAGGTCGTCGAGCTCGGCGGCGATCGCGAGCTGGAGACGGTGACGGTCGCCGACAATCGCTCAGGAGAGCGCACTCGATTGGCGGCACGGGCGCTGTTCGTCTTCATCGGTGCTTCGCCACACACCGAGTGGCTACAAGGTCAGCTGGCCACCGACGAGGCCGGGTTCCTGTTCACCGGCCGCGATCTTCAGGGCGAGGATCTGGCTGAGTTCGACGGGGACCGCCCCCTGTTCCTGGAGACCAGTCGTCCCGGGATCTTCGCCGTCGGCGACGTTCACTCGGGCTCGGTCAAACGCGTGGCCTCGGCAGTCGGCGAGGGCTCGATGGCGGTGAGGCTGGTTCACGAGAGACTGGCTGCCGGCCAGCCTTGAACTCGACGAGTTCGGATTGTCATCAACGCTGGGGTGTGCCCCGCTTGGTGCTCCGCTCAGCTTATGCCGCAGGTGAGTGAGTTCACTGACCCGGAACGTCGCGTGTCCAGGGCCACGGTCAAGCAGAGTCCGAGCGCCGTTCTGGAGGTCGGCGCTGGCCATCACACGATCAACGCCGACCTGCTCGCTTTCGTCGCAGTCCTGACCAGACTCCTCGCGTCATGTTTGGGTCGCAGGCGTCCGGCCTCGGCCTGGGCAGAAAACCGTCATCTCTGCCCGAATCCCCCGGTAATCCGACGTAATCCCTGGTAATCGGGAGGGCGAAGCTACCGGGCCGTAAGTGGTGTTTACCGCTTGCTAATGCGGTTTCTAAGCTCAGCGGGGTCGCCGCTTCACATGCGAGAGGTCGCTGGTTCGACCAACCGCGCCCATGAAATCCCCGCAAAATCGGCAGGCCTGCCAAGCCGTGGCACCGGTCGGATCTACCGTCGGCCGGGAAGAAGAGGTCGCCGGCCCAACGCGAGATACCTACCTCAGTGTCGGGGCAGTGAGGGGAGCGGTCTCGCCGACGCGGTGCTAGGAGACCACTTCCCGGCAGAACTCGCGTAGCGCCTCGGCAAAGGCGGGGCTCACGGTCGGCTTCTCTCGACAGGTCACGCGCATCGAATCGGGGAAGGCCGACACGGCGGCCTCATATCCCTCCTTCGTGAAGAGCAGGCATGGATCGTGCTCGGCGAGGAGCAATGGCTTCCCTAGATCCCGCAGGGCACCCTCGATCCAGTCGCCCGGGTCGGCCATGTTGTCGCGCACGTAGGCCTGCGCCACGCCGGTGGGGATTCGCTCGAGCATCCGGTCTGCGAGCTCCTCACCGTAGAACCCTTGGGTGATCTGCGTCAGGTGCCGCATGAACGTGCGGTCATCGAGCTCGGCCACCTGGCTGAAGGCCGACCGAACCTCAGCGTTGACCGCGGGCGGGTCCGCCTCGGGGCTGAAGCTCAGACAGGCGTGCCCAAGCGCCAGCCCCTGGACCGCGTCCGGATGGCGAGACGCGAACTTCACCGCCGCGGCGATCGCGTACTCGTCGGCGGCGACCACGCAGCTTTCCCATCCAAGGCGGTCGACCTCCGCGGCCGCCCGCTCGGCCACGGCCGTGGCGTCGTATGCGTCGGGGGGAGGCTCGTCGCCCACGCCGGGGGCATCGAATGCGGCCACCTCGGCCCATTCTTCAAGCTGTGGGCGTATCACCCACTCCAGCTCGCTGTAGCCCGGGATAAGGAGCAGCCGAGGCGTTGTCACCCCATGACCTCGGGCTTGAGCTCCTGTGGCAGCTTGAGCGAGGTGGTGAAACGGCGCTTGTTGAGCTGAGCCCGCATCCCGTGCCGTCACGATATCCCGTGTGATGGCAATGGTCGGCGACGCCCGGCGAGGCAATCGATGGAACTCGCCGGCTGTAGGGGTTGCCGTAACGAGACCGGTGACGGCGTGGGCAGAAAGCCGCCCGCTCTGCCCGAATCCCCGGTAATCGTGCGTAATCCCTGGTAATCCGCAGCGCGAAGCGACCTGGGCAGATAGCGGTGCATACCGCTTGGTGATGCCGTTTCTGCCTTCCTCAGCCCTGCCGCTTCACACGCGAGAGGTCGCTGGTTCGAAACCAGCCGCGCCCATGCTCAAAGTGCCTGCTAGCTCCTGGGTTCTGGAGCCTTGTGTCAAGCAGGGGCCGCTCCGAGACAGTCTCAAAGCCCTCCCGATCCGTCAACGCCATCGCTCATGCGTGCGCGAGGCCCTCGAGGCGGCGTATCGTGGGGCCCGCGTTGAGCTCCTCGTAGTCGAGGTGCTCGAGCAGGTGGCCGTGGAGGTCGCGCAGGCCGTCAATCACGCGTAGCCGCGCCTCATTGTGGTCGGTTTCGGTGAGCGCGCGGGCCGCAGCCTCGACGACGTCGAGGAGGTCGGAGACACGGGCGTGGTCGGCTTCCAGGCGGTCCACGACCGGGCCGATCGATGAGTCGGCCGCGCGCAGGGCAGGAAACAGAAGTCCGTCCTCGGCTCCGTGATGGGCGTGGACGAAGCGGCAGTAACGCAGGCAGTTGACCTTCAGCTGCCAAAGGGGGCCACTGGTCTTGAGCTCCGCCAAGGCGTCCTCGACCGCCTCGCCCGGGAGTCCTTCGGTCACGTCGGCGGCGAGCTGTTCAACGATCTCCAGGTCGCGACGGATGACCGAATGGACCCAGAGCAGCTCCTCGAACATCGCCCTGCCTCGGTCGGTCTCAGGCTTTGCTTGGACACTCGTCATCCTCGGGCCGCGGCGACGCGCTCTCGGACCTTCGGGGCGACGTCCTCGATGAAGGTCCGCAGCATGTCGGGATCGGGTGGCGCGATGAGGAGGAATGTGCTGAAACCGAGGTCACGCGCGAAATGCGTCAGAACCTCTTCCCAGTGTTGGGGCGGGCCGACGATTGCCTCGTCGCTGTCGCTTGCCGGCGCGGGCGCTGCCGCGGTGAACGCTCCGGACACGTTGTAGATGCGGCGGACGTCGCGCGGGTCGCGGCCGGCCTCGCGGGCGGCGCGGTCGATGATCGCCTGGGCCTCGGCGGTGGCGGCGGGAGGCATGTAGGTCATCAAGGGGGCGGCCCAGCCGTCGGCGACCCGCCCCGTGAGGGCGAGCGCGCGCGGCTTCGCGGCGCCGAGCCAGATGCCGATCTGGTGCGCGGGCGCTGGGCCGGGCCGCGCCCCGTCGAGCCGGTAGTGGGGACCGTCGAAGCGCAGCGAGCGGGCGCCGCTCCAGAAGGCGCGCAGGATCGCGACGGCTTCCTCGAGCGCCTCGAGGCTCTCCCCCGGCGTAAGCGCCGGGGCCCCCATCGCCCGCGCGGCGTCGAGGAATCCGCCGCCCCCGAGGCCGGCCTCGAAGCGCCCGCCGCTGAGCAAGTCGAGCGTCGCCGCGGCTTTCGCGAACACGGCCGGCGGGCGCAGCGGCAGGTTGCCGACGTCCTGGAAGACGCGGATTCGCTCCGTCTGGGCGAGGATCACCCCGAGCAGCGCGAGCGCGTCGAGGTGCGCCCGCTGGTAGGGGTGATCCTGGACGGCGAGCAGGTCGTAGCCGAGCCGGTCGGCAAGCCGCGCCGTCTCCAGCACGCCCTCCGGGTCGCCGGCGTCCGGGACGAGGAAGTAGCCGAACGCGATCTCGTGGCCGTAGTCGGGCATCGACTCACGCCGCCAAGCGCGGCTCGGCGTCGAAGAGCGACGCATAGGTGTCGACCAGCATGTGGCGGCCCTTGACCTCGGCGATCGATGAACCGTCGGTGACCGCCATCGCCGAGGAAGCCAGCTCCGCCCTCAGGTCCGAGCGGGATCGCGATCGGGCGGGAACGTGGCCAACTGGTGGAGCGCACCCTCGCCCGCGATCAGGGCGCGCGTACGTTGGCGGCGACGACCTCGGCCTGCGCGGTCGCGATGCCGGCGATCGCGGTCGGCGCTCAGCGGATGTCGCCGAGGGCGAAGACCCGTCCTGGCGCTGTCCGACGCGCACGATGTCGTCGACGTGGACGTAGCCCTGCCCGTCGCGGCGGCTCTCGAGCGATCCGCCCTCGAGGTAGTCCCGATGTGCGGCCGCTGGCCGAAGGCGCGAACCAGATGTCGGCGACCAGCTCGTCGCCGTCCTCGGTGGCGACGGCGATCGGGGCGACGGTCGCGGGCGTCGCGCTGGGCAGCTCGCCAGCGCCGCACCAGGCGCAGCTCGATTCCGAGAGCATCGAGCTGGCGGCGCAGCTCGTCACGCAGCGCCTGGTCGAGGAACCCGTGAGCATGTCCGGCGACGTCGGCGATCGTCACCTGCTTGTCGGGGAAGAATGCCTTGATCTCCCCGGCGAGCTCCAGCCCGGCAGGACCAGCGCCGACGATCAACGCGCGGTCGGCCGCGAGCAGGGCGTCATGGGCCTCGCTCAGGCGGGATCGGGCGGAGGCGATGTCGGGCTCCTCGGTCTTGGCGGGAAACGGATAGGACGTGCCGGTGGCGAGCACGAGGTAGTCGGGCTCGAGCACATCACCGGAGGCAAGCGTGACGCGGGTTCCGTTGGCCTCGACGGCGCGATCGCGGATGAAGCGCCCATTCGCCAGCAGGTTTGCGTAGGGCAGGAAGATCCGATCCAGCCACTCGGGCTCGACCAGTGTGCGCCAGGCGGCGACGTTGTGGACGAACGCCTCGGTGGGGTCCACCGAGCGTGACGTCGGTGTCGTCGTCGAGTGCCTTGGCGACGTTGATGCCGCCGTAGCCTCCGCCGACGACGACGACGGAGGTGCGTCCAGTC
>CAVRIF010000009.1:0-224163 GCA_963721215.1 uncultured Actinomycetes bacterium | reverse complement strand
TCGAGTGTGGTGAGGGTGGACAGACGACGTAGCCCCCGTCGCCGCGGGTGTCGAGTCCGTCGCCGAGAGCGCCAGCGGTGTTGCGGACCTCGCTCCCCGGATGTGCAAAGTAGATGTGGCGGCCGCCGCCGCCCGTCAGGACCTCGATCGTCGTCGGCAGCGCGCCGTGACGGCGCTCGAGCTCAAACAGCGAGTCATCGCCGCCGTGCTCGGGGTCGACGTCGAGCACTAGGAGGCCAGAAGTCTGCCAGTTGCAATGCCTACGCCAGCATCGGGGCAGCGGCGCCACCATTCGTTGATGCGTGTGTCATTCGTGCTGGCGTCATGCAAACCGCGCGGGGTTCGCGGGACCTTCCCATTGAGCGGGAATACGGGCCAGCCGCGCGCCGCGTAGGCGAGTGCGGCAGCGAGGAGCTCGTTGCCCCCCGCTGCCACCTGCCCGTCCTGTGCCATCTCACCCCCCTCTAGGAACGGGAGTAGTCGAGTTCGAGCACGAACTCATCGACCTTGCCCACCTCCTCCAGGGAGCGCAGCCGGCGCAGGGTGCGACCGAGGTCGCCGAACAGCACCCGGAGCCGCGAGTCTGCGTCGAACAGAGTGCGCTCGAGCTTCCCCATCCGCATCTCGAGTTGGAACAAGTCCTCGTCGAGCAGCGCGATTTTCTCGCTGTCCGTGAGCTCACTCCACTCCGCGCGGCTCTGCCTAGGAGGCATGGTCGCTCTCCCGCCGTCGACAGACCGGCATCGCGCTGATAGCGCTCGTCCTTGAGCGCCTGCTCCGTCGCCTCGTCCGACGCCACTCCGATCTCAACCGCCGCGACCCTGGTTCCCTCGAAGGGCACGAACTTCGGCGCTCGCCGTCGTCGCTGATGAACTCGCGTCGTGGCAGCCGCCGGACGATCACGTAATCGTCTTCCTCAAATCCCTCTTTGTCGCGGTCCTTGAAGACACGCTTCAAGTCCTGCGGACTGTCGAACAGCCAGACGGCCCGGAAACCGGTTTCGTGCTTGATCAGCCGGACCTCGGTCTCGGAGCCGTCCTTCTGCGTCCAGAAGTAGCGGCTCTTGTAGTAGCCGGCGATCTCATCGCCGTCCTCGTCCCAGATCCAGCTTCTGGGGTGCCCGCGGTCGAGCTTCTCCTTAGCTGCCGCGTACGGGTCAGTTACTGTTGAGTCCGACATCAAGACTCCCTTCTTTTTGGAACGGCGCGGACTCGACCTCCGCGCCGTTCGTCGTCTGCGGGGAGTCGGTCCCCGCCGCCGTAAGTCCGAGGGCGTCATGCAAGGCCGCCTTGCTGATCAGGATGCGCCGACCCAGCCGCAGCACGCCCGGCAGCTCGTCCCGCGCGATCGCGTCGTAGACGGTCGAGGTCCCACAGCCCAAGAGCTCGGCGACCTCGTCGACGCGGTAGACGAGGCGCTCGCTCATGCCGGCACTCTCCAGCGCGACGTGGCGTAGGTTTCGCGCAGCTCCTCGAGGAAGTCCCGATAAGCCACCGCCAAGGAGCCGGATGGGATGCGCTCACCGGACTCCCACCGAAAGATGGTCGACGGGTCCGCGCCGATTGCCCGCCCCACCTCGGCCAGGCTCAACCCAGCCGCCTCGCGGATCATCCGACCGGCGCCGGACGCGGCGAGCTGACGGCCATCGACAATTCCGAGCGCGAAGTCTGCGGCGCTGGTTCTCTTCGGTGGGGGGGTCAACTTGCCGCCAATAGTAACGCATCGCCTGGGAGTCCTCCAGGGGGCCAACTTCTGGTAGGCTCCCTCTGTTGACGGATTAGTGACGGGCGAGAGGAACGCGCCAGTGGCCAAAATCACGACGAGGCTGACCTTTGCGACTAAGAGGGGCCGCGAGGCCGGCGCTCGTCCCTACCACGAGGTAGCGATCGAGCCCGACGACGTGCACGGCGAACCGCTTCCATTCCGGTTCGTGTTCCGGTACGGCCAGGTGCGGCACGACGACGGCAGCACCGGCCTGATGTGTCTCGGCTTCGGAATCGAGCAGCGCGAGGACCCCATTGGCCGTGACCTCTCCGACACCGACAACGTCACTCGCCCCGTCATCACCGACCTGGCGAAGCGATGGGACAAGCTCGAGCAGGTCGCGCGGATCAACCTCGAGGCACAGCTCGGCTGGGGCGAGGCGCCCGAGAGGGCGGATTCCGTCGTGGCGTTCGCACCCGGCGCGAGCTCTCGGAAGCCTTCCTAGCCGACGTCGTGCAGCGCCACAACGCCTTCCGGGCGAAGGGACTACCGCCTACGCAATCGCTCGCTCGGGAGGAACGGGTCAGCCCGAGCACGGTGAAGCACTGGCTCCGCAAGGCGCGCGAGGCCGGGGTTGGAGAGCGCTAGGAAATGCCCGAGTACGAGATCGGCGGTAAGCGGCTGGCTTATCGAACGAGCAGTGGAACTACTGACCGACGCCCGGCGAAAGGAGAGCAAGTAATGACAGACAAGCTCGTCACGTACCAACTGACCATCCAAGGTGGCAGTGACGTCGTCCTGCGCCTTCTGCCATCGGATGTGTCAATCATCGAGCCGGTTGAAAGGGTGAAAGACGTCCTCGACCTGGTTGAGGACCGGGTAGAAGTCAAGGTCTATGAGGAGGATCCGACCGGCCACTCTAAGTCCCGCGAACTTACGCCTGACGAGGCCGAAGCCCTTGAAGATGCCTTAGAGCGTGTCCTCGGCTCCAAGGTCAAAGTCCAGCCCACGAGGCAAGGTGATGCGCGGCCACGTCCGAAAGCGCGGCTCGAGCTGGTGCGTCGTGGTCGATGTCGGCCGCAGCGAGGAAGGCAAGCGAATCCAGAAGTGGCACTCGGGCTTTGCGAGGCGCAGGGAGGCGGAGGCCGCGCTGAGCGAGATTCTCGAACGGCTGCGCCAAGGCTCCTACATCGAGCCCGCGAGGCTAACCGTCCGCGGCTTCCTCGTCGACGAGTGGTTGCCGGCGGTCCGGGCCAGCCTGCGACCGCTCACCTACGAGTCCTACAAGCTCAACGTCTCAAGGGCCGTCGAGTCGCTTGGCCCGGTGCGCCTGCAGCAGCTCACGCCGGCGATGCTCAACCGCCTTTACGGGTCGCTCGCCGAGCGGCTCTCGGCCCGCAGCGTCCGCTACGTGCACACGGTCCTGCGCCACGCCCTGGCCGATGCCGTGAAGTGGAACCGACTCGCGCGCAACGTCGCCGACGCCGCCACGCCCCCGTCCGCCAGAGCGGCCAAGCCGGCGCCGATGCAGAACGTGGAGCGCGGACCAGCTTCGCTGCTTCCTCGAGCACGTCGCCGAGGACCGGCTTTACGCCGCCTACCACCTAGCGGCGATGACCGGGATGCGGCGCGGCGAGCTGCTCGGGCTTCGCTGGCGCGACGTCGACCTCGAGGCTGGCCGGGTGTCGATTGTGCAGACGCTCGTCGGCAAGCGCGAGCTCTCAGAGCCCAAGACGGACAAGGGGCGGCGCAACGTCGCGCTCGATCCTGCCACCGTGACGGCGCTCCGTGACCACCGAAGGCGCCAGCTCCGAGGAGCGGCTCGCCTGGGGTCCCGCCTACCAAGGCGAGCACGACCTCGTCTTCTGCCGCGAGGACGGCTCGCCGACCTGGCCGCAGAGCCTCTCTCGTGCGTTCGAGCGCCACACGAAGCAAGCTGGCCTGCCGGTGATTCGGTTCCACGACCTACGCCACACTCACGCGACGCTGGCGCTCGCCGCTGGCCTGCACCCGAAGGTCGTCTCCGAGCGACTCGGCCATGCCGGCGTCGGGATCACCTTGGACACCTACTCGCACGCGATCCCGGCGATGCAGGAGGACGCGGCGGCGACGGTGGCGGCGCTGATCGAGTAGTCGGCTTTCCGGTTTGCAAACAGTTTGCAAATCGCCCGTTTGCCGCTCTGTGGTCTTCCTCGGTCCCACCCGAAAACTACCGACTGGCAGGTGATTCGTGAGGCACCGCTACCGGGATTCGAACCCGGGTTTCCGGACTGAGAATCCGGCGTCCTAGTCCCCTAGACGATAGCGGCGCGAAGGCGCGATTCTAGCGGGGGCCTAGATCGGTCCGTGTGGCCTCAATGGGCATGCGGCAAGGCGGTGCGCCAAGCAACTCAAAGCTAGGATTTGGCTCCAGCGGGCGTGCTGGAACTGGTAGACAGGCACGGCTCAGAACCGTGTGCTCGAAAGAGCGTGGAGGTTCGAATCCTCTCGCCCGCACTGGCCTCCAAGGACGAGACTGCTTTTTGCCTCCTATGTCCGGGTGAAAGGCGGTTTCGGCAGGACTTCGATGCGGTGCCCGTGGGCGCCTGGAGCTTTGCCATCACCCGATCGGGGTATTTTCCAGCCATGAAGGTGGGGCTCGTCCTCGGCGCGGGTGGGATCCAGGGAGGCGCCTGGCTGACCGGCGGGCTGGACGCGCTCGCGGCCGAGACTGGCTGGGACCCGGCCGCCGCCGACTGTGTGGTCGGCACCTCCGCAGGCTCGATGATTGGCGCGCTCTGTGCCTCCGGCGTCCCGCCCTGGTTCATGGTCGCCCACTCGCGCGGCGAGGTGTTCGAGGGTGTGATCGGCGCCGACGGACGCCCGGCCGCGGAGGCCGACCGCGCGGGCGGTGCCCGGTTCCAGCTCAAGCGGGCCCTGCCGCCGATTGGCCCCGGCTCTTGGCCGCTTGCGCTGCGCACGCTTGCCAACCCGCACCGGTTCACGCCCGCCACCGTGTTCACCGGCTGGATCCCGCGGGGCATCTTCTCCACCGAGCCGCTCAAGGAGACCATTCGCCGCGTCGTTCCGAGCGGCTGGAGCCCGCACCCGAACCTCTGGGTTGTGGCGTGCGACTACGCGACCGGGCGGCGCGTGCCGTTCGGCCGCGCCGGCGCTCCCGCGGCGGACCTCGCCGACGCCATCGCCGCCTCCTGCGCCATCCCCGGCATCTACCACCCCCAGGAGATCGGCGGGCGCCGGTACGTCGACGGGGGCATCTACTCGACCTCGAACGCCGACCTGCTCCGTGACCAGGCCCTCGACCTCGTCATCTGTTTCAACCCGACCTCCACCCTGCACCCCGTTCGCGCCATCAATCCTCGCGATGCCTTCAACATCGTCTTCCAGCGCGCCTCGGGCCGCCGTCTGGGAAGCGAGGCGAGGAAGCTACGCGCCCGCGGCGCCGAGGTGGTCCTGATCCAGCCCACCGGGGACGACCTAGAGGCGATGGGACCAAACCTGATGAGCACGCGGCGGCGAAATCAGGTGATCGACGTGGCCCGCCGCACCGTCGCCCGGCAGCTCGAGGAGCCCGGCAACCGCGAGCTCCTCGCCGAGCTGCAGCCGGGCGACCCACGCAAGGTCCACCGCCCCAAGGGCCCGCCCACGGAGTGGCCGGACTGGCGTGAGCTGCTGCCCGGCCGGGCGGCCTGAGCGAAAGCGCGCCGGGTGCCCGCCCTACGGCACCTCACGGCCGAGCCAGCCGCGGTAGAAGCCCTCGATGTCGGGCAGGAACTCGTGCACGACGGGATAAGCCGGCGGAACGGCCTCGGTCTCGAGCTGGCGGCCGCACGACGGGCAGTAGAGCTCACGCAGCTCCATCCACTCCGGGTCGCAGTGAGCCATCTTCGGGTAGACCTCGAGCAGCTTCTCGAGGTCGTCGCGGACGTAGATCACGGCCTCCATCTTCCAGTTGCGCGATGGCGAGCAGAAGTCGTGGCCGCAGTCACACCGGACGACAAGCTCCCCGTCTGAACGCACCACGTTCAAACCCTCGCCCATCGGCAAGACGATCTGCTCCTGGTAGGGGACGCGCTCCTGGAGCACCGCGACCCACTTCTCGAACCGGTCCGGGTCCTTGTAGCCGGACTGGATGTCCTTGACCTCGCGCCGCGAAAGCTTCTCGTCGAGCATCGCGCCAAGCGTCTCGAGATCGAGCGTCCCGCCTGCCGCTCGCGGCGGCTCGATGGACTCCACCCGCGAGGCGGCCAGGAACTCGCGGGCGGTCTCATCGGGCGTGATCTTCCCGGGCTCCGCGCGCTCGGCTGCCACGGTCGGCGTCACTGCGTCGATCTGGAAGTCCTCCGACAGGTCCCAGAAGCCGCGGAACTCGGCCGCGAAGCGCGCCGAGAGCCGCATCGACTCCGCGTAGCAGACCTTCACCGCCTCAATGAAGTCCTGCGCCTCGACCCGCTCCCGCTCCCGCGTCCACCACTCGCGCACCGGCACCGCGCGCTCAAGCCGATCGCGACGCATCTGGTCGCGCCTCGTCTCACTCACGGCGACGTCGACCTCGCCGTCCGCGTCGAGCCCCACGCCATAGACGGAATCGGTGAACCGCGGCAACAGGTGCCCCTCGCGAACGTCGGCCGCCACCGCCTGCGGCGGGCGCAGCAGCGGGTCGCCCAGCCCGGGCGCTCCCTTCATCACCGATAGGTACAGGTCGCCCTCCGCGAACGGCTCCAGGGTGGTGAAGTTGTCCTGCTTGTAGGTCCGCTCGCCCTGGATCTCGAGCAGGGCCGGGTTGTCCCAATCGCCGTCGCAGAGCGGATAGGCCTCGCCATTTCGCGCCCGCTCCAGGAGGTCTGCCCCCTTGATGTTGTGGACGTAGGCGGCCGAGCCGGGATAGCCCCCGAACAGCCCCTGGGCGCTGAACACCCGGGTCGTCCCAAGGTTCTGAAGCTCCCAGAACGGCGTCTTCCAGACCACCAGAAGCGACTCGAAGCTCGAGCCCCCTCGATGGCGGCCGGGCCCGCCGCTCGAAGCCTTGATCCGACGCGACAGGTACACCATGGGGCAGATCAGCTCCCACATCTCGACGTCGCCCGCGTCCCCCTCGGGATTGAACATCGCGGCGCAGGTATCGGTCCCGTCGAGCACGTACTTCCCCCCCATCCCCTGCGCGGCGACCTCGAAGTTCATGATCGCCGAGGAGTTCCCGTAGTGATCGATGCCGCCCCCCTGGATCACGTTGCCCGAGCACGAGTAGGAGCCGATCACCTCCTCGATGAAGCCGCGGGCCTGGAGCGCCCTCGAGAGCGTCCGCGGAAAGCCGGTGAAGGCGGGCTGCAGGAATGCCCAGGCGATCCCGGTCGAGCCCTCGGCATCGCCCAGGTTGGCGATCGTCCCCTCCGGGAAGTTGGTCTCGATCGCCAGGTAGGCGCCGTCGTTGACTTTGTCGTTGCAGATCAGGGTCTGGGTGAACTGGACCCAGATCGCGCCCTGCATGCCCGACGGCGTGCAGTTCATCGAGTGCCAGCCCCACGACGACGCCCCCTCCATATCGAGCTCGTAGGTCCCGTCGCCTCCGATCCGAACCTCGAACGGCGCGTGCATCAAGAAATCGCGCCGCGCCCTGGCCGGCAGCCCCTGCTTGTCAGCGAAGGTGACATCGAAGGTGGCCGCGGAGCGGTAGCGCCCGGGCACGGTCATCTCGCGGATCCGCGACTTGAAGCTGCGCCGCCCCTCCTCGATCACCTCGCGCGAGAACCGCTTGAAGCGGTCCAGCCCCTCCTCGAGGATCACGCGCTCCACCGCCTCGCGAACCATGTGGCAGCCGGCCAGCCGGGTGCGCTCGTCGAGCAGGTAGTACATCGGCGCCCTGGTCTGCTTCTGGCAGCGGAGCAGGTGCCACTGGGCGAGCTCGTCGTTCTCGCCGATCTTCATGCAGGACAGGTCGATGCCGTCGTCCAAGCGGTTCGTGGGCCCGACCGGCACGCCCCCGGGGGTCGAGGCCCCAATGTCGAGCACGTGGGTTACCCCGCCCGCCCACGCGACCAACTCGTCCTCCCAGAAGATCGGCACGAAGGTCTGCACGTCGGCGTTATGGACGTCGCCGATCACCGGATCGTTGTTGGCGAAGATGTCTCTGGGCCGGATGCCGGGGTTGTCCTCCCAGCCGTTTCGGACCATGAACTTGATCGCGTCCGACATCGTGTGGACGTGGACGATGATCCCGGTGGAGAGCGCGATCGAGTCCCCCTCCGGCGTGTACAGCGCGAAGCAGAGCTCGCCCAGCTCGCGGACGATCGGCGAGGCGGAGATGTTGAGCGCCGTCTCACGGGCCGAGACCAGCCCCCCTCGCAGCCGTGCGAAGAGCTTCTCGTAGCCGATCGGGTCGGAGTCCTTGAGCTCGAGCTCGCCGGCGAGCCCGTAGTACGAGCCAGTCTGGCCGAATAGGCGCTCCGACTCGGCGAGCATCTCGTCCACACGCTTGCCCTCCCAGCCGATCGGGCGCGCCTCCCGCGGCTCGAGCTCCCGTGTCGCATCGACCATCGCCACGCCTGAGACGACTTTATCGCCCTGGGGAACGGCCCATGCGCTGCCGTTCTGTCGTAGGTTTGGTGGTGACGACACCGGGCATTGTGCAATCACCGTGCCGAAGCTTCTGACAGGTGTACTCGCAACCGGCGCAATCGCAATGGCGTTGGCGCTCGCCAGCGCAGCCGCGGCGCCCGTCGCACCCGCCGCGCCCCCCCTTGCGACCTGCTTCTGGGAGGGCCCGATCTCGACCAACCAGCCCACGACCAGGGGCTTCGACGGTCGCAACTTCAATTTCCCCGAGGAATCGGCCACCTACTGGCTAGCCCGCTTCAACCTTCCAGCGAACGCCCACCTCGTCCTGGAGGGCCGCTATCCGCGCGGCCGCTACATGTCGCTGAATGCCTACTCAGATGGCGAGCCAACCGATGCGCTCAGCGACATCGCGATCAAGCCACGGCCGGGGCATACCAACCCGTTCATCCCCGGCGCCCTGCGCTCGGCCGCCAAACGCTCCTACCAGGTGCGGGTGCTCAACCGGCAGCCGCCCTCGGCGGGCTCGCCGCGGACACCGAACACGATCTACGCGCAGCCCGCCGCCGGCGCCTCGATCGAGCTGCTGTACCGGGTGTACGAGCCGGACCCCGGCCTGGACCTCACGGGGGGCACCGGACTGCCGGTGCCGACGCTCAAGCGGGCGGATGGGAGCACGACGACGGGCGCCGCCGCCTGCGCGGCGATCAACGCCGCGGACCGCTCGATTCCTGTGCAGACCGTGCCAGCAGCGACGTGGCAGGGCGCCCGCTCGACTCCGCCCTGCGATCCGCAGACCAACCCCGCCTATAACCCGCCGCGCTGGGAGCGCTTCTTCAACCTGAACTACGCGCAGCTCGCCGTGATCAGCGATTGCACGGCCGAAGGGCGTCAGCAGCGGCTGGCGATGGGAGCCGAGCTGCAGGGGGGTTTCTATTCCAACCGCGACAGCGCCTACATCTACGCGCACCTCAGCCGCGACTTCGGCCCCCTTTTCGTCGTGCAGGGAAGGCTGCCGCCGTTCGCCCGCACGGACACGAGCCCGACGCGCATGCCCCGTTCGAAGCTTCGCTTCTGGTCGCTCTGCACCGGCGAGTCGCGGGTCACGACGCGAACCCCCGACTGCCTCGCCGACCGCCAGGTTCTCGACCGCAGCGGCCGCAACTACACGATCGTGGTCAGTCGCGACTCCGACCGTCCGCCCAATGCCCGCCCGCGATGCGGCGTGGCCTGGCTCGGGTGGGGTAGCCGAGGTGACGGGGCCGGCGACCGAGATTACGGGCTCCTGATCATGCGGAACATGCTCGCCTCGCCCGACTTCGACCACGCCATCCAGCGGATCAACCAGCCCGGCCACGAGCGCGAGGTCATGGGGTGGTTCTTCCCACGCAGCCGCTACACGACCAGGGCGGCCTTCGCGAGCCGCGGCTGCGCGGGCGCGGCGGGCTGAGCGACTTCGGCTAGCTTCCGAGATGGAAGATCTGGTGCCGGTCCAGGCGCGCCGAGCGTTCGGGCGGGATGGCGAAGGTGGTGGCGACCGACTCGACGATCGCCGGGCCGGGAATCGAGTTGCCGGCCTCCACCTGGTCGAGCTCGTAGATGTCCGTGTCGGCCCAGTCGTCGCCCCAGCGGACCCGCCGCGTTCCCTTGGTGGGCGGCGTTCCGTCCCGTTCGCCGAGGTCGGGCAGCGCCGGCTTCTCGACCTCGACCGAGCCATGAACGATCGCCTGGGTCACCAGGTAGCCGAGCTCGGGTGAGCGGGCCGAGCGCGCGTAGACCTTGCCGTAGGCATCCTCGTACACCGCAATCAGCTCGTCGAGCTGGGCGTCATCCTCGAGCTCGGCGTGCGGCGAGACGATCTCGATGTCGTTGAGCTGGCCGTAGTACTGCATCCGAACCGCGTTGGTGAAGGCGATCGCATCACGCTGAATGCCCGACTTCGCAAACTCGTCGGCGACCTTGTCCTGAAGTCCCAGCCAGGCGCCGGTGATCATCACGGCGATCCCCGCCTTCTCCATCTCGTCCTGGCCCGGCAGGATCGGCATGTCGATCGTCTGGTCGTAGCGGTACTCGAAGTCCGCGCAGGCACAGCCGTAGGCCGAGAAGCCGGCCGCCCAGGCGGGCACCAGGACATCGCGGTAGGCGACGCCCTCAGTGTAGCCGCCAACGTGCAGGGGCCCGCCGCCTCCGTAGCAGAGCAGCGCGTAGTCGGCGGGCGAGTAGCCCTTGCCTAGGATCCGGCCTATGGCCTCGTTCTTCAGCGTCTGCTCGAACAGCCCCACCACCCCCGCAGCCGCGTCCTCGACATCGAGCCCGAGCGGTTCGGCGAGCTGGCGCCCGACCTCGGCCCGCGCCCGTTCCGGGTCGAGCTTCACATCGCCACCGAGGAAGTAGTCGGGGTTGACCCGCCCCAGCACCAGGTTCAGGTCGGTGACCGAGATTGTCTCGAGGCCCCCCTCCGGCCAGCAGACGCCGATCCGGGCACCCGCCGAGTCCGGCCCCAGCTCGGGCCTGCCGGAGTTCGGGTTGACGCGCACGAAGGAGCCAGTGCCGGCGCCGATCGAGTCGATCCGGACCAGCGGCATGTTGAGCATGAAGCGGGCGATGTCGGGGGTCGGTGTGATCTCGAACCGCCCGTCCGTGATCAGCGCGATGTCGAACGAGGTGCCGCCGATGTCGGTGCACAGCGCGTTCGGGATCCCGAGGCGCTCGGCGATCCCCTGGCCGCCGACCACTCCGCCGATCGGCCCGGAGACCAGCGTCCGCGCCAGCTCCCGGGCCTCGATCGAGATCGTGCCACCGTGCGAGGCCATCACCCGAAGCTCGAAGCCGGCGCCGGCCTCCTTGGTCTTCGCCCGCACGGACTTGAGGGTCCCCCTTGAGGGCTCGGCCGCGTAGGCCTCGATCAGCGTCGAGTTCAGCCGTGGCAGGTCGCGGCGCTGCGGGTAGAGCTCCGAAGAGAGGAACACCGGGACCTGCCCATCACTCCGCTTTGCCTTCTCCTCCTCGACGATCTCCCCCACCCGGATCTCGTGCTCGGCGTTTCGATACGAGAACAGCAGGCAGACGCAGATCCCGTCGACTCCGGCGTCCAGGAGCTCGGCGGCGGCCTGGCGGGCATCGGCCTCGCGAAGCGGCGCCACCTCATCGCCGAACACGTCGATCCGGCCGCGCACCCCCTTCATCCGCTCGCGGGGCACGAGCGGAGGGTTGTGGTGGTGGGTCGCGAGGTGCAGCCGGTCGGAGTACGAATAGCCCAGGTAGGTCTGAATGCCGCGCTCGATCTTCAGGTAGTCCTCCTGCCCCGCGGTGACGATCGCACCGATCTCGAGGCCCTGGCGGGAGAGCAGGCGGTTGAGCATCGCGGTGCCGCTGTAGATGCCGGAGGCGATCGCGCCGAACGCTTCCTGGGGAGAGGACTCCCACTGCTTCAGGGCGTCGCGCGCCGACTCCATGAAGCCGACCGACTCGTCGTCGGGCGTCGTCTGCGCCTTGCCGACCACGAACGAGCCCGCCTCGTCGACGATGAACGTGTCGGTCATCGTCCCGCCGGCGTCGATCGCGAGCACTCTGGGGTTACGCTCGGCGGCCTCGGCCATCGCGCCGCGAGTCTATCCCGGCCCTGGTCGCCGAGCTAGGCGCGCCGCATCTAGTGCTCACGCGCGTGGGAGCCGTACCCGGTGCTCGCTGGGGCCGGACCGACGTCGCCTGTCGCGCACGGCGGGCTCGGTGGAGCTCCACGTGAGTTCGACAGACCCCGCCCTCCGCCGACCAAGTGTCTCCCGGCGCAGTCCGACCGATCGATCCCCGCGCAGCCGGTGCCGCCGCGGTTGATGGCGGACCGGCCGTTCACCTGGCGTGCCCGCGCACGACGCCGCCGCCGGTGGTTCCAGGGCGCAGCGGCGGTGTCCTGCGGATGCCTGCGGCTTGCCCAGTCGCGTGCGGGGGTCGGCTAGGGTCGAGCCGACCGCGCGAGGCTCCGCCGAGGTTGCGCGACGGCGACATGGCTCGGAAGGCGTCCGGATGCTCCAGCGTCCTAGGGAGCTCGAGATCGTTCGACATCGTCTCCCCTCCGACCGCGGTGCTCGCGATCGCCGCCGCCTCTTCGGCGCGGCCGCCCGGGCGGCGCCGCCGCCGTCAGGTGCACCGCTTCCGCGCCCAGCACCCTGTTCCCGAAGTTCGGGCCCAATATCACCGACTACGTCGTCCGATGCAAGCAACGGGCCGGTCACGGTCAACGCCGACACCTCCGGGGGCTGGGAGGCGGCGATCGGCAACGAATCCCTTCCGCAGCGGCCGACTTCAGCCAGGGGGTGCCGCTGGGCGCCGGGCGGTCCTTCACGATCACGGTGCGAGACGCGGCGCGCACGCAGCTCTATCGCTACTACGTGCGCTGCCTGCCGAACAACTTCCCCCCCTACACCTACACCCGCTATGGACCGGTGTCGCCGCAAGTACTTTTCTGTGGACCGCGCGTTCACCAGCAACGCCCTGCGCTACGCGATCATCTTCGACAACCACGGGGTGCCGATCTGGTGGAAGCACACTCCGGCCTGGGACACCAGGGTGCTTCCGAACGGGAACATCCTCTGGTTCGATTCCGCCTTTTCGGCAGGCAGATGGGCGACCCACCGCGTCGACGGGAGCTTTGTCCGGGCCATGTATCGGCGTTGGTCGCGGCGGTGATGCACACGACCTGCAGCTGACCGCCAGCGGCAACCACCTGATTGGCGCCTACGTCCGGCAGGGGAACGTCGACACGAGCGCCTACGGCGGCTCGAGCAACGCCACCGTGATCAACACCGAGCTGCAGGCAGGTGAGCCCCAATCAGAACCTGCTCTGGAGCTGGAGAGCCAGTACCACATCGGCCGGGAGGAGACCGGGCGCCACTGGCCGCGCGTCATCCGCCCCGGCCCCTACGACATCCTCCACTGGAACTCGATCGAGCCGGCGGGCGACTCGGTGATCGCGTCCTTCAGGCACCTCGACGCCGTCTACAAGATCGAAAAGACCGCAGCCGGCAGGATCGCCTGGAAGCTGGGCGGCACGAGCACGCCCGAGAGCCTGACGGTGATAAACGACCCGCGCGCGATACACCCTCGGCGCCCAACACGACGCCCGCCTGCTCCCCGATGGGACGGTGACCGTGTTCGACAACCGCACCTACCTGGGGCAGAGGCCGCGGGCGGTGCGCTTCAGGATCGACGAAGCGACCGGAACGGCGACCCTGCTCCAGTCGATCACCGATCCCGACGTCTCCAGCTCGGGCTGCTGCGGCTCGGCCCGGCGCATGGCCAACGGCGACTGGCTGATCGGCTGGGGAGGGCCGACCGATCGGATCGGCGGCTACAAGCCCAACGGCCAAAAGACCTTCTCGTTGACCATGCACACCAGCTATCGGGCGGAGCCGGTTCCCGGCGGGGTGCTCTCTGCGCAGGCCATGCGTCAAGGAATGAACGCGATGTACGGCGCGCCCTAGGGGCGCTCCTGGGCCTTGAAGAACTCCTCCCCCTCGATCCCCACCTTTGGCACAAGGCGCGACGCCCAGCCGGGCAGCCACCAGTTGGCGCGTCCCAGCAACACCATCACCGCGGGGACCAGCAGGCACCGGACGATTGTGGCGTCGACCGCGATGGCGGCCGCGAGGCCAAGCCCGAACTGCTTCACGGTCGGATCGCCGCTCAGCAGGAAGCTGGTGTACACGCAGACCATGATCAGCGCCGCCGAGGTGATCACACGGGCGCTGGACGCGAGTCCGTCGACGACCGCCTCGTAGTTGTCCTTGGTCTTCCGGTAGTGCTCCTGGATCCTGGTCAGCAGGAACACCTGGTAGTCCATCGAGAGCCCGAACAGGATCGCGAACATCAGCAGCGGCACGTAGCTGACGATCGGGCTCGGCCCGGAGAGGCCGAGCAGCTTCGCTCCGTGGCCCTCCTGGAATACGAACGTCAGGATCCCGTACGCGGCGCCGACAGAGAGCAGGTTCATCAAGCCCGCGGTGAGGGGCACGACGATCGAGCGGAAGGCGATCAGGAGCAGCAGGAAGCTCAGGACGATCACCGTGGCGATCACCAGCGGTAGCCGCTCGCTGATCCGGTCGCCGAGGTCGATGTAGCCAGCCGTCTGGCCGCCGACGTAGGCCGTAAGGGTGGTTCCGTCGAGCGCGTCTGGAATCACGGGAGCACGCAAGCGGCGAACCAGGTCCTCAGTGGCGTCGGCCGACGGCGCCGTGGTGGGCGTCACCGTGAACACCGCCGTATCGCCCGACTTGTCGAGCTGCGCCGGCGAGACCTCCTTGACGCCGTTCGTTTTGCCGATCTTGTTCTCGAGCTTGACCAGACGCGGGTCGCTGGCCGGAGTCTTCAGGAAGGCCTCCTCCTGGGAGGCCTGCTTCTCCTTCTTGGTGGGTGGCTGTGAGGCCACCTGCTGCTCCGCCTCCGACTGCGCCTCGTCCGGGGGCACGCCCTGCGCCTCGAGTTGTTGCGTGGCTTGCTCGACTGCCTGCTGCTGGGCCTGCTGCTGCTGCTCTTGGACCTGCTTGAGCTGCTTGTTGTCGGGGTGCGCGGGGCTGCCATCGAAGTCGACCGCGATCAGGAGCGGCCCGTTTATGCCCGGGCCGAAGCCCCGCGTGAGCAGGTCGTAGGCCTGGCGGGTGGTTGTCGACTTCGGACGAGCTGACCGTTGTCCTGCTGACCGAATTGGAGGTCGAGCACCGGGATCGCCAGCACCAGCAGGATGACGGTCCCGAGCACCATCGCTCCCGTCGCCCGCTTGCCCACCCCGCGCGCCCACCTCGCCCAGCCGTGCGGCCTGTGGTCGTGCGGAGGCGTGCGCAGGAATGGCACCCTCAGGGAGTTGATCCGGGTACCCAGCGCCGCAAGCAGCGCGGGCAGCAGGGTGATCGCCGTGATCACGGCAATCAGGACGACCACCGCCGCCGAGTAGCCGAGCGCGCTGACGATCGGAATCCGTGCGACCGCCAGCGAGCAGAGAGCGATCACCACCGTGCCGCCCGCGAACACGACGGCTCCACCAGCCGTGGCCACTGCGCGTGCCGCCGCCTCGTCCGGAGGATGGCCCTGCTCGATGAAGCCACGGTGGCGGGTGACGATGAACAGGGCGTAGTCGATCCCGACGCCGAGCCCCAGCATCGTGCCCAGCGTCGGGCCCACGGTGGGCACCTCGATCCCGTGCCCCAGCAGCCCGATCGCGCTCGATCCCGACGCTCAGCCCGACGATCGCGGTGGCGATCGGCAGCGCCATTGCGGTCACGGTGCCGAACGTGAACAGCAGGATGACCACGGCGGCCGCGATCCCGACGGCCTCGCTCGACTCGGTCGACGGCTTGGACACCGCCTGGCCCAGGTAACCGCCCGTTGCCACCTCGAATCCCGCGTCCTGCGCCGGAGACTCGGCGTCGATGATCTCGTTGGCCTGGTCCTCGGTCGAGCTCGCTCGAGCTGAGGTCGATGGTCACCGAGATGTAGCCGATCCGCTTGTCCTTGCTGAGCGCGCCCGCGCCCTCGCTGCTCAACGGGCTCACCGCGCTGATCACGTGGGGCGCCTTCTTCAGCGACCTGACGGTCGCCTTGACCGCCTGCTCGTTCTTGCCAGTGGTCAGCGTGCCCGAGGGCGTCTCCATCACCACCGGGTTGGTGCCGTTCGCCTGTTTCGGAAGGTTGTCCTGAAGCAGGTCCTGGGCCTGGGTGGAGCCGGTCCCGGGAAGGGTGAGGTCGTTGCTCGTCTCCTTCCCGATGCTGGTCGAGGCTACGACGAACACCACGACCAGAACCACCCAGATGGCGGCCACCCGATAGCGATGGCGCACACAGGCACCCGCCAGCCCGTAGAGCACTCCGCTCACCGGCGACCTCCCAGCGGCAGCGGCTGCTGCAGCCAGTCGGCGATCAGGCGGCCGATCTCATCCCCGGCGTCCTCCTGAAGGAAATGGGAGGCTCTCTCGATCGACTGGGGCGGGTCGGCGCCGATCAGCGACGCGAACGCCTCCCCCACCTTGAACGGCAGCACCGGGTCGGAGTCGGCCCAGAGCACGAGGGTAGGCCGAGGATCACCGCGCAGCCCCTCCAGCGCACGCTTGCCCGCCGCCGCACCGGGCATCCCCGGCGAGATGGGCAAGATGAGCGGGAAGGCCCGCGCGCCGGCCTTGGACTCCGGAGTCGGGAAGGGAGCGTCGTACGCCGCGGCGACCTCGTCCTCCATCCCCCGGGCGCAGGCGTTCCGCACCAGCAACGAGATCGGCAGGTCCTCCGTGCGCTCAACGAAGTTTCGGAACGTATGCCAGGCCTCCGACATCGGCTGCTCGCCGGTGAACAGGCCGGTGTCCATGATCACGATCCGCGAGATGCGGTCGGGGTGTTCCACTGCGAGGCGGAGCCCGATCGGCCCGCCCCAGTCGTGGACGACGACGGTCGCCTCGCGCAGGTCGAGGTCGTCGAGCAGCGTCGCGGCCAGTTCGGTGTGGCGGTCATAGGAGTACCAGCCGAGATCGGTGGGCTTGTCGGATCGCCCGAAGCCGGCGTAGTCCGGGGCTATGCAGCGATGGCCCGCGTCGCGCACCGGTGGGATCACCTTCCGCCACAAGTACGACCAGGTCGGCTCGCCGTGGAAGAAGACCACCGGCGGCCCTTCTCCGTCATCGAGGTGGGCCAGTCGGAGGCCGTCGACCTCGCGATAACGCGGCTCGAAGCCGAAATCGGGGAGTCCCTCGAAGCGTTCGTCGGGGGTTCGGAACGCGTCGATCATGGGCTGAAGCGGAGGCCGGGACCTCAGGCCGCGGCGGCGATCGCCTGCGCGGTTCGCTGGGCCAGCGCCATGATCGTGATCATCGGGTTGGTGCCCGAGGCGGTGGGGAAGGCGCTCGCGTCGCCAACCCATACGCCCGGCGTGTCGTGGAGCTCACCCCACGGGTTGGCGACCGAGCTCGCCGGATCCTTGCCCATCCGGCAGCTCCCCATCTGATGGGCGGAGAAGATGGCGTGCTCGTGCGGCGCCAGCGAGCATTCCTGAAGCCCGCTCAGGAAGGCACCGAAGTCCTCGCCCCTGCTCCAGACCAGCGGCTTGCGGCTCAGCGCCACGATTCGCTGCGCGCCCGCGGCCTCGTGCACCTGGGCGACCGCCTTCAGGCCGGCACGGAAGTTGGCGACGTCAAGCTCGTCGGCGAGCTCGTAGCTCGCGACGGCGTTCCCCGCGGCGTCGACGTCGACCCGGCCATGGCCGCGGTCGCGGATCAGCAGGATCAGCAGCGAGGAGTTGCGCAACCGGGCCATCTCCTCCTTGTGCTGCCGGCCGGACTGCCAGGGCGTCGCGGCGGCCGCGATCCCGGTCGAATGGTGGGCGCCCTCGAGCAGGAAGCCGTGGCCGTCGGTGCCTTCGGCGAATTGATGGGAGAGCGCGGACTGTGGCGCTCCCCACCAACCGTCCTGAGGCTCGTCGTAGGCGCCGAACAGGGCGCCCGCGGGGTGCAGGCGCAGGTAGTCGCCGAGGGCGGGACCGCCGATCCCCGAGCGCGCAAGGAGCGCGGGCGACTCGATCGAGCCGCACGCCACGACCACCTGGGGGGCGTGAACCACCACCCGGGCCGTGGCGCCGTCAGGGCCGACGTAGGTCCCCTCCACCCCGGCCGCGCGACCCTCATTCACGAGGATCCGCTCGGCGCGGCAGTTGACGACCAGGTCCCCGCCCCGCGCGTGTGCGTCGGCGAGGTAGGTCTTCTGAGTGGAGAGCTTGGAGCCGGTGACGTCCCCGAAGCCGACGTAGCCGGCCAGGTCGGCGTCGTGCTTCGCAGGGTCGACGTTGCGAGTGATCAGCTTGAAGTCCCAGCCGAGCGCTTCGCAGCCCTCCTTCAGCCGCTGGTGCGGCCCGTTGAGCTCTGAGCATGAGTCGGTGACGCCAATCCGCTTCATCACCTGGTCCAGGCAGCGGTCAAACTCGGGTCCGTCGACACCCTCGAGGCCGTGCTCGCGCGCCCACTGGTCGCGCACCCATGGGAAGGTCCTCAGGCAGTTCTGCCAGTTGATCACCGTGCCGCCGCCCAGCGACGAGCCCGCCTGCATCGAGACCTGGCCCTCGGCGGTCGGGATCGGCCCTCCGCGCAGGTAGAGGTTCTGATAGCCCCACACCTCGAGCTGGTTGAAGTCCGCCTCGTTGAAGTAGCCCCCGAGCTCGAGCACGCAAACCTGCTTGCCGGCCTCGGCGAGGCTCCCCGCGATGACCCCGCCGCCGGCCCCCGAGCCGACCACGCAGACGTCGGCCTCGATCGTCATCGCCTCGGCCCCGGCCTCGGGTCGGCGAACGGCGAGGGGCTTCGGCTCCTCGGGGGGATGGCGCCGGGGGCCGGGATAGCCGATCGCATCCCAACTCGGATTCCGCCCCGTGCCGAGATCCGGCAGGGCGTAGAAGAGCGAGAGCGCAAGGCCGCGCAGCGTGTGGATGCCGGCGAGCGCCTCGGTGCCCGAATCGGCGACGGCGTGGATGAGCTGGTCCCGGGCCTCGAGCGGGGTCTCGGCGACCATCCCTTGCTCGGCGAGCGTGTCGAGCAGCGAGCCGAGGCCGGCGAGCTGCTCCTCGGTCGCCGCCGACTCTCCCAGCGCGATCTCGATCGCCTCAGGCACGCCGAGGTGTGACGCAGCCCGCGACCAGAAGCCATGGGGATCGCCCACGCCATCGGCACCCTGGAGATCGCCATCTCGCGAGGGCGGCGGCAGCGACGGGATCAGCGTGTCGCAGAGGACCAGCAGGGTGGCCCGCTGCGCGTCCGTGAACAGGTCGCTGGTGGCGAGCACGCTGATCGCATCGCCCACCTGCCGGGTGACCTCCGCCGAGTACGGGAACATGTGCAGGTCGCGCGAAGGGGCGTAGCCCGGGGTGATCATCAGCGACTGCCGCTTCGCGTACTTGCGGATCCCGTCCGGCCCGTGTCGCGAGCCCAGCCCGGACGCCTTCCAGCCGCCCATCGGCAGCTCCAGCGCGCCGTAGTTGAGCTGGGCGTCGTTGACGCAGCAGACGCCGGCCTCGATCCGGCGGGCGATCCGCTCCCCGTTCGCGACGTCGCGCGTCCACACCGACGCCTGGAGGCCATACGGCCCGTCGTTGGCGAGCCGCACCGCCTCCCGTGCATCCCCGACCTTCATCACCGGCAGGGTCGGTCCGAAGGTCTCCTCGGTCATGCACCGCATCGAATGATCGACCTCGGCCAGCACGGTCGGCTCGAAGAAGCGGCCGGTCTCGGCGTCGACGCGCTTGCCGCCCGTGACCACCCTGGCGCCCTTGGACACTGCGTCACGCACGTGCGCCTCGATCAACTCGACCTGCGGCGGGAAGATGATCGCCCCGACGTCTACCGAGCCCGCCGCTCCCGGCGGCCCCTGGCGAAGCGCCTCGACCTTGGCCGCCACCCGATGCAGGAACTCGTCATAGACGGGCTCCTCGACGTAGATGCGCTCGACGGAAATGCAGACCTGGCCTGAGTTGTTCATCCCGTAGCTCACGGCCGCGTTGGCCGCCCGCTCGAGGTCGGCGTCAGCCAGCACGATCATCGGGTCGTTTCCGCCCAGCTCCAGGCTGACCGGCGTCAGCGTCTGGGCCGCGCGTGCCATCACCCTTTTCCCGGTCTCCACCGAGCCGGTGAACATGATCATGTCCACCTGGTCGACCAGCGCCGCCCCAGTCTCACCGCGGCCGGTCGCCACCTGGAAGATCCCCTCCGGGATGCCACACTCGGCCAGCATCTGGGCCATCAGCAGCGAGGTCAGCGGCGTCACCTCGGAGGGCTTCATGACCACGGCGTTGCCCGCCGCCAGCGCCGGGATGCAATCGCCGAACGAGTTGTTGAGGGGATAGTTCCAGGGGCCGATCACCCCCACGAGGCCAAGCGGCGCGTACCGTACGACGAGCTTGCGGCCACGAACGAACGGCGAGGCCGACTGCACCTCCTCGTCCGCGAGGTACCTCGGCGCCATCTTCGCCCAGAACTCCAACGCCGAGACGCCGTAGGCGAGCTCGGCGAACTGCGTCTCGTCGGAGGGACGGCCGGTCTCACCGACAATCGTGGTCACTACCTGTTCGGCGTTCGCGACCATCCAGTCGCGCGCCGCCAACAGCACCTCGGCCCGCCCCTCGAACCCGATGGACGCCCAGATCGGCTGCGCGTCCCGCGCCCGCACGACCATCGCCTCGATCTCGCCCGCGCCCAGCGCGGGGACCGTGGCAATCGTCTCCCCCGTGGCCGGATTCTCGACCGGGATCCCGGTCTCTGTGGCAGCCTCGGTCACGGGCCCCGACATCGCAACGGCGAGCTTAGTCAATCGGCGCACGGCCGGGTAAGCGCTCCTTCCGCCAGGGCGCGAGGATGCAGGGGTGCGCACGATCGTCGTCTCGGACCTTCACCTCGGATCGGGCGGGGACATCGACCTCCTCCGCCGCCCCGAGCTTCGCGAGGTCCTATGGGCCGAGATCGAGGGCGCGGACGAGGTCGTGCTGCTGGGCGACGCCGTCGAGCTGCGCGACCGCCCTCTGGCGGAGGCGCTCGAGCTCGCGCGACCGTTCTTCGACGAGCTCGGGTCAGCGATCGGCACCGGAAGCGTCGTCCTGGTGCCGGGAAACCACGACCATCATCTGCTCGACGACTGGCTGGAGCGCCGCCGGCTGGAGCCAGCCGGGCCGCTGGGGCTGGAGCAGCGCTTCCCGGTGCAGTCGGGGCCGCTCGCCCAGCTGATCGCGGGCATGGGACGGACGCGAATCGAGCTCGCCTACCCGGGCGTCTGGCTTCGCCCGGGCGTCTACGCGACCCACGGCCACTACCTGGACCGCCACCTCACCGTCCCGACCTTCGAGCGCCTGGCGGTCGCGGCGGTGGAGCGCGTGCTGGGCGGGTCGCGGGAGGTCTCCGAGGGGCCGGGTTCGCCGGGCGCTCCGGGCTCGGCAAGCGTCGAGGACTACGAGCGCGCCCAAGCCCCGGTCTACGCCTTCCTGTTCACGCTCGCGCAGGCGGGATCGGCCGGAGGGCGGCTTGCCGGAGCGAACCCCTCGGCAAAGGTCTGGCAGGCCCTGGGGGGCGGCTACGGTCGCGCCGCCAAGCTTCGCGGCTGGCTACTGGGAACGGTCGCCCTGCCGGGCGCGGTGGGCGTCGCCAACCGGCTGGGCCTCGGGCCGGTCAGGTCCGATCTCTCTCCCGGCGCGATCACCCGCGCCGGGCTGGAGGCAATCGGCGAAGTGACCCGCCGGCTGGGCATCGACGCCGACCACCTGATCTTCGGCCACACGCACCGCCGCGGGCCGATGCGTGCCGAGACCGGCTGGCGGATGCCCGAGGGCACCCACCTGTGGAACACCGGAAGCTGGGTGTACGCGCCCGGATTGGTCGGCCGCACGCCCGCGGACAGCCCCTACTGGCCCGGGACCGTCGCCGTCCTTCGGAGACGACGGCCCACCCGAGCTGCGCCACCTGCTCGATGACCGCAGCCGCACCGAGCTGCGTGGCTAGGTGAGGTAAACGGCGGCTGAGATTGACCGCGGCGCCGGCCAGCGAGCCGAGCGCCGGCCGGCGAACCGCGGCGAAGCTAGAGGGTCTTTACGTTGACGGCCTTCGGGCCCTTGGGGCCCTTCCTCGGACTCGAACTCCACCTTCGCTCCATCGGCGAGAGAGCGGGCGCCATCGACGAGACCCGTTTGATGGACGAACAGGTCCTGGCCGCCCTCGTCGGGGGTGATGAAGCCGAAGCGCTTCTCCTCGTTGAACCACTTAACGGTGCCGGTTGCCATTGCTGTGCTTCCTCCGCGTGTTGTGTTGATGAAATGCCGCGGATACTGCTCCTGGTACAGACCTGATTCAGCACCGCTTCATTGCGCCCCACCCTGGGGCTACCTGCTAAACGGTAACACTCGGGCGCCAAGCGACGGCGAGCCAGCGCGCGAAGAGCGCGGCGTCCGGGTCAGCCAGCCGGCCGCTGCGGTCCCGAGATCGCCCGCATCAGCGAGCAGCAGCAGGACCGAGCCGCCGATCGCGATCAGCCAGGTCTCGAGGTCGAAGAAGTCCCTGATCTTCCCCAGGTCGAGCGCGCTGGCGATGAAGCCGCCGATCAGCGCCCCGAGGATCCCGACCGCGGTGGTCCCGATGCAGCCTCCCGGCTCGGTTCGGCCGGGCACCAAGGCGCGGGAGATGGTCCCCGCGAGGAGACCCAGCAGGATCCAGCCGAGGATTCCCATTCCGGCACCCTACCCTGAGCCGGCCGCATGGCTTCGGCGACGCCCGCCCCGCGGGTCGTCGGGCCAGTCGGGCCAGGTCCATCACCGCGGCGCCGGTAACGTGCCGCGCCGTGAGCGGCGAGTTCGACCCATGGCAGATCGAGCTTCACGGCCACCGGGTGATCTACCGGATCGCGGGCAGCGGCCCGCCGGTCGTCCTGATTCACGGGATGGTGAACTCGTCGCGCCACTGGGAGGCGGTGGCGCGCCGCCTGGCCGACGACTACACCGTGATCGCCCCGGACCTGATCGGACACGGCGACTCCGCCACCCCCCGCGGCGACTATTCGCTTGGCGCGCACGCGGCCAGCATCCGCGACCTGCTGGCGGTGCTGGGGATCGACAGGGCGACGATCGTCGGCCACTCCCTCGGTGGCGGCGTGGCCATGCAGTTCTTCTACCAATTCCCGCAGCGAACCGAGCGGATGGCCCTGGTGTCGAGTGGCGGGCTCGGTCGGGAGGTCAGCCCGATGCTCCGCGGCGCGGCCCTGCCCGGCGCGGCCGCCCTGCTCTGGGCTGCCGCCCACCCACGGGTCGGGGCGGCGCTGTCCGGACTGGGCGGGCGGATGCGGGAGCGCGGCTTGGGGAATGGCATCTACCTGCAGGCGATCGCGCGAGCGCTGCAGCCGCTCCAACGCGCTGGTGCCCGCAAGGCGTTCCTGCAGACGCTCCGCTCCGTGATCGACACCCAGGGGCAGCGGGTCAGCGCTCGGGACCGCCTCTACCTCCTCGGCCCCATTCCCACGCTGATCGTCTGGGGAGGGCGGGACCACACGATCCCGGCCTCGCACGGGCGCCGCGCGCACGAAGCCATTCCGGGTAGCCGGTTCGAGGTCCTCCCTCCCGCCGCGCATTTCCCCCACCTGGAGGATCCCGAGGGACTGGCCGACGTGCTGCGGGACTTCCTTGAGACCACCGAGCCGGGCTGGATCGACGACCGGGATTGGGGTCGACTGATCGCACCCCACGCCCAGCGAAGCCGGCTGGCGGAGCCGTCTCCGGCTGCCTGAGCGCTACTCGCGGACTATCGCCGGTGTCGAGTCGGACGACGCATCCTCGAATGTGTCGGCCGGATCGAGCTCGCCGTTCCCCGTGGGCGCGGTGCCGTTGGCCTCGGGAAGCCCGTTATTCACCTCGAGGAGCGGGCCGTTGGCGTTCAGGGGCCCGTGGCCGTTGGCGGTGGCCGCCGCCCATGGCGTCCCCAGGCGGCGCTGCTTGCCGGTTGCCAGCAAGGTCTCCAGGAGCTCGAACGCGCCGTCCGCATCGGCCTTGGCCATCGCGACCCGGGCCGCGTAGTCCCCGGCCCCCTCGTTCAGCCGCACCGCAGCGTCGAGGCCGCAGAAGATCGCGATCCGCACCCGCGCGCCGGCCCTGCTCCAAAGACGGCGGACCGCACCGTGATCCAGGTCGGCCCCCGCCCATTGAAGGCAGATATCGCGCCGCTCGCGGGTCACCCGGCCACCGCCACGCGAGCCCACGATGCGCTGCGCGTATGGGCTCAGCCGCTGGCGCTCGGCGTAAGGGGCGCGATCGTTCCAGCCCCGCAGAAAGGCCCCGATCACCGGACAGACGCAGCCTGGCCGGTCGCTGAACTCCTCTCGGGCGAGCAGCGAAGCCAGCTCGACCACGCAGACGCCCTCCCGAGGTGACGAGTGGCTGCCCTCGGTGAGCCGGACTGAGGTGCCGTCGGCCAGCGTGGGGCTCTCGCCCATCCCCCCCATCGGTTTCACTAGAAGCCGCGCCGCTCGCGCTGCTTGTTGAGCGCCCTTCTGATCCGGGGATCGCCGCCGCGATCGGCGAGCTCGCTCGCCAGGCGGAGGCCGCGGATCGTGACCAGCACCGCGAGGATGACCATCACCACGGTCAGCCCGGCAACCTTCGCCGGCGGGATCGTCGCCACGGTGACGAAGAAGACGTACAGAACGATCGCCCAGACGGCGCAAAGCCAAAGCGAAAGCCGAAGCGAACCCAGCAATTTCATCCCCGGATCAGACGACGCCGTTGACCATAACGCAGCGGGCGCCCCGCGCGCGTCAGTCAAGGGCCCGCAGAACTACTGGTCGGGGCCTGGCGCGGGGTCGGGGCCGGGCGCGGCGTCCGCGCTCGGCGCGCGGAGCGCCACCACCGCCCCGAGGACGGCGAGCGCGACTCCCACCCCGAGTAGGACGCTCTGCTTCCACCCCCAGCCGCTGCGACCGATGTTCAGCGGGTCGGAGAACGCCGCGAGCAACGCGGCGGCGATGCCAACGACGAGGATGAGCAAGCCTGCCTGCCTTGCGGTCATGATGCGGCGGGAGCCTACCCGTTCGACCGGTTTGGGGCCGGCTCAGCGATGTCCGCTGAAGGAGATCACCTGCTGGATGCCGCTCGGGCGGTTGGTGTAGCGCATCGTCGTGGGCAGGAGACCGGGGACGAAGGAGATCCGCTCATCGGTCGCGTCCGCGCGCCACGCAGCCGGGTTCGACGTCCCCTGCTCGGCGGTCAGCTCCGCGGCGGCGGCCCGGAACTGGGCCCGGATCACGGTCCGGCATCGGCCCAGATCGCCGCCACCGCAGTAGCTCTGGTTGAGCGGCTTCGCGACCGGCATGCCCAGGAGCTTGCGGATGTCGCGGTCGAAGTACTGATGCCAACCGCTGTATTGGCCTCCCGGCGGCTGATTGAACCGCGAGAACAAGGAGTCCAGCTCGTCGAGCTGCGGCCCCAGCTTCGACCTCATGAACGCGTCGGCGATCTTCGGCCAGACGGCGTCCATGATCGCCGCGCCCGGGTGGTCGATCTCGCCGTCCAGATTGCGGTCCAGGCGGCTGCCCCCGTGCTGTCGCCAGCCGATCAACAGCTTCATCATCTGCGCCGGCGGCTGGTTCGTACCCGTCGAGGGCGGAAGCAGGCGCTGCAACAGGGGCACCGTGTCAATCGCCCGCACGTCCTGGGTCGCGGCGGCATTCATCGCCGCGGTGACCTCCGCCAGCGTCCACTTGCCATCGCCTCCCTTCAAACGCGCCAGGTTGTAGTCCAGGAGGTCGACGCGAGCGACTGAGCCGTTACCGCCCCAGTTCTCGTCCGAAGCGCCGAAGCCGTGGGCCGAGATGTTGTTCCAGTTGGTCATCGTCCCGTCGCGCGGATTCAGGCCCTGCATGTGCGCGCCGTCAGGAAGGAAGCCCCGCCACTCGTATGCCCCCGTGCCCAGGGCCGGCAGGCCGGGATCGACGTTCGGGTGCCGGATGGGCAGCCTGCCGCTCGTGTACATGGCGATATTCCGGTGGTCGATGTAGAAGGAGTTGAAGGTCTGCGGCGTCTTCGCCGCCGCTTGGAAGAAGGAGCGCGCGCTGTTGACCCGGCCTGTGGAGAGGCGGCGGAAGAGGAGCTGATCGAGAACGTCCTTCCCGTAGCTCGAGCGCTTGGACGAGATCGCCACCTTGCGACCGTTGACCGTCGCGTACCCCTCCACCGGCCCGTGCACCGTGGTGAGGAACCGGACCGGCTCTCCGTTCAGAGTGCCCGCATTGAAGTGTCCCATCGGCCGGCACTGGCCCTTGTAGAGGTACCTCTCGTCGCTGCCCTGGCAGAGCACCTCGACGTACTGATCGATGATGTCGCTGCTCGCCGAGGTCAGCGTCGTGGCGAAGTCCTCACCGCGTCCAATCAGCAGGTAGCCCGGGAACGGTGCCGAGGTCGCTCCCCGCCACTGGAGCCCGGGCGCGTGCATGTCGATCTCATAGGTGAGGCCGGGGTAGAAGTAGCCGATCTGCGGGCCACCGACCATCAACGGGTACCCGGTCGTTGAGCGGTCCGCGTTGATCATCAGGGTGTTGCTGGCCTGGCTTTGCCCCGCAGCAGCGCTCCCCTCGGGCAGCGCACTCTCGGCGACGGCCGGAGTGGTCTCGTAGCTCCCGGGGTCAAGGATCACGCTGCCCTGCGGGCGGCTGGGAAGCTGTCCGTAGTTGAAGGTCCCGTCGATCGAGGTCGGGCTCTCGGGGTTCTTGAACTGGCGCAGATCGTCGAAGACGCTCTTGCCCCTGTACTGCCCGAGCCGCTGCTGGAGGCCTGCGAGGAACTGAGAGCGGCGAGCCTCGTCGCCACCGCCCTCGCCCACGAACTGCCCCTTGAGGGCATTGAGGGCGTAGACGTCGTTGCGCGTCCATGGCGGGGTCGAGGGGCTGTTCAGGTCGAGGTAGTCGTTGATCCCGGAGATGAAGGTGTCGATGTCCCGCAGCACCGCCTCACCCTCCGGCCCGGCGTTTCGGAGCACCTGAGTCTGCTTCGCGATCTCGGCCTCGGTTTGGGGGCTGGGGCTGAAGGACTGCAGGCCGGCGATCAGGCCGAGCGCGCTGAGTCCAGGAGCATCGATCGCCGCGACGCGAGCGTTGTTGCGAGCCTGCTGGAGCAGCAGGCCGCGATCCTTGGCGGCGATCCAGCCGGCGGCCCAGATCCCGCCGTTGTAGGTGGAGGCGGTTACGTGCGGAACGTTGAACTGATCCCGCACGATGGTCACCCCCGGCCGCGGGACGCTCTCCGGGGTCCCGGGCCCGTCGGTGCTGACGCCGAAGCGCTCGGACTTGAAGTACTGGTTCAGGTGGGCGGGGGTGACCTGGTCGAAGAGCGGCGTCAGCCCGTCGTACATCAATGCCTGGTCGTCGGCTTCGTCCGGGGGCGGCAGGGTGCCGTACTGACCGGAGGGAATGATGTTGAGCGCCGTGTGCGCGTAGTCGGCCGCCGTCGCGCTCGCGGGCGCTCCCGCAAGGCCACCCAGGACGAGCAAGCCTACGAAGCCCTTCCAGCGTGCGATCCGGCGATGTCTTCTCAACCTGGCCCCCCTTTAGCACCCGCTGCCAACAGGCAGACCATATACCCCCGATTCAGCCCGTGCCGTGACGTGGACGGCCAGCTGGCGTCCACGGTGTGCCCCGCGGCAGCCAGCGCGGAACGTTTTGCCTGTACTCGCGATACTCGCCCCCGAACCGGCGCTCGAGGCCAGGCTCCTCGTAGACGAGGAAGCCCACCCAGTTGATCGCGAAGAAGGCCGCGAACCAGATCAAGAGCGCCGGCGATCCGAACAGGGTCGCCTCGCCCAGGAGCACACACAGCACAGCGGTGATCATCGGGTTGCGCACGTGCCTGTACGGGCCCTCGACGACCAGGTGGCTGGTCGGGTCCCACGGCGCCAGCGTCCCCTTCCCGATCCGCGCGAACAGCCGTACCGTCCAAGCCCAGAGCGCGAGACCGCCCGCGGTCAGCGCCAGGCCGAGCAGAACGGGCACGGCAGCCAGCACCCCATCGAGCCCCCAGCCGACGTTCGGTCCGTCGCCAATGATCAGGATGGCGGCGGGCACCGCCACCGTGACGGTTCCGGGGAGCAACACGATCGCGCGTGCCTGACGCCAGGCGCTCACCGTTGGAACGTTACGCTGGTCCTTGCTTGAGCTGTGCGCGCGCACTCGTCGCCTTTCTCACGGCCACCGCCGTCCTCGTCCTGGCCGGCGCGCCCGCGGCCCGCGCCCACGACCCCGGGCGCTGGCTGCTCACCGGAGCGAGCTCGGTGCCCGCCACGTACTGGCAGGGCCTCACCTCTGACCCGGCCGGGGGGAACCTCTATTTCGCGGGCGTGTTCGAGGGGTTGTGGCGCACCACGCCGCTGCTGGGCCAGACCGCCGGTGTGCTGAGTGCGATCCCTCCGAGTGTCAAGCAGGCCGAGGGCTACAACCACATCGGCGATCCGACCTGGAATCTGCGCGAAGGAGGCCGCGTGATCCTGCCGCTGGAATGCTTCACACCCGGGGTGGGCAACACGTGCGGCACCGGCTCGTTCGGCGTCGCCGATCCCGCCACGCTCGGCTTCGGCTACTACGTGAAGCTCGACCCGGCGGAGATCCCGAAGGCGATGTGGGCCGAGACCTCGCCCGGAGGCTCGCTCGTCTGGACCAGCAGCGGCGACGACCTGCTCGCATATCGCTCGGCCCAGATCTCGGCGGCCAACGCCGCCCCGGCGGGCCCGCTGCTCCGCTCCGGCCGTCGCCTCGCGGGCGCGGTTCCCCCGACGGGCGTCACGGGCGCCGTCTTCCGCCACCACCGGCTGTTGCTGGCCGGAGAGGACAACGGCACCTACCAAGTGTGGGGCGTGAATCCCGGACGGTGCCCGGCGGCTGGAGCTCGAGATGCGCATCTGCGGCGAATCCGAGGGTCTCGACCTGGTCCCCGCCCTCGGCGGCAAGCTGCACTGGCTGATCGCGCCGTTCGATCCCGGCTGTCAGCTCACCTTCGGACCGTCGAGCGCCCTGCTCCACTTCGTTCCGCGCCGGGGCCAAGAGCGGCTCGACGCGGAGGTTCTCGGCACCACCCTCCCCGGGCTGCCCGGCACCGTTCGGGCGAGGGTCCGCGTCACACGCCACGGCTGGCCCCTGCGTCGGGCGTGGGTGCGATTCGCAGGCGGCAAGGCACGCACGAACAGGCAGGGTGTCGCGGACGTCTTCGCCACGCTCAAGCGCCCGGGGCGCTTCAAGGCGCTGGCGCGGAAGGGTCGGCTCTACGGACTCTCGCGCCTCGTCCCGGTGGGGATGGAGTCCAGTGCGCGCAGGCCCGTTCCCCGGTCGGGGGCGGGTTAGCCACCCGCGGCTTCTCGCTGAAAGGCGCGGTCGCTAGGGTCGCGCCGCGGCCTCGGCGCGCGCCCACATCCGAAGGTATGCCTCGGCGCCGTTGGCCATGTCGTTGACGATCTGCGGGCCGGCGACCATGCGGAGGTCCTCGATCCAGTCCGGATAGAGGCCGTAGTGGTCGACGCCGTCGGTGTTGACGTCGTAGACGCGGGTTCCCGACCGCTGGCGGTCGATGACGCTGCCACCGTCGAAGGAGCGAAACGGGTATTGGACCGGGTTCTGCGCGGCGTTCGGGCGCGGCTCGGGCTGGGAGTGCAGCCCGTTGATGTCGGAGCCGAAGCCCGTGCCGAACAGGAAGCGCGGGTCCCGGTTGTCCCTGGCGGTCCGCCACTCGTCTGCGAAATGGGTGGACATGCTCGAGATCGGGCCGACGACTCCGCCGAGCGCCTGCAGGCGCCTGCTGGCTGCCGAGATCGCCCCAGGAGTGGCTGGAGATGACGCCGGGATAGGCCTCGTGCTCGAGGATCGAGAGGGCCTGCCGCCGTGCCTTCATGCTCATGTGATCCGTCTCGACGATCATGCCCTTGCGCATCATCGATCGGATCAGGTGCCTGCCGAGGGCGGTCAGGCCCTTCGGGTTGCAGTGCGGTCCGGGGGGATAGACCGGCAGCTGGCCCTGGAACAGCGGCGCGATGAGCTCGGGCCCGAAGAGCGTGGACATCAACTGCGGCCTCCTCGTTGCCGATCGGGGTGGGCGTGTTGTCGTGATCCGGGTCGTCGCAATGGTTGGCGGTCCAGAATTCGCCGGTCGCGTACTTGTTCCCCGTGTTGACCAGCACGCCCGTGCCCCCGCTGTCGAACCGCGTGCCGCCCAGCGCGTTGTCGAACTTGTGCACGGGGAAGAGCGACCGGACGCCGGCCGCGTAGAGCCTGTCGAGCTCGCGGTCGATCTGGGCCGCGTCGCAGTTCGGCGTGCCGTTGAACTGCCCGCAGTCGAGCACCTCGGACACCTCGATCCCGAGCACCACGGCGAGCTTGCCGTCGTTGATGACTCGGCGCGCCTCGGCCGAGCTGCGGACCAGCCGGAAGAAGCCCTTCCCGGGGCCGCCGAACTGAGCGTCGATGTAGTTCTGCAGCGCGCGCATGCTCGGCGGCCTGCTTGTAGGCGCTGACCATCTCGTTGCAGTTGTTCCGCTTCAACGGATAGAGCTCGCAGAGGGCACGGTTCTCGACCAGGTCGTTGACCATCAGCCGCAGCCCGGCCCGCCAGGCGCGCTCGATCCACTTCCAGTAGGTGCCCTCATGAGTCTGCGACTCGTCGCGCGGCCAGCCGGCGAAGCTCGGCCAGCCCTCCGGAGCTGTGGGTGCCGTTCGGGCTGCCGGTGCTGAGGAAGTTCTCGGCCACCGCGCCTGCCCCGTTGGGGAAGTGGTCGGGGCAGTCCTTGAGCGCGACCGTGACGCCGTAGGGGCTCCACGGCCGGCCGCAATGGAAGCGCCCGCCGAGGAACTCGAAGGCGCCGAGGTGGATGTGATCGTCCAGGAAGCCGCGCACCCTGGCGGTCGGGCTCGAGCCCCTCAGGGGCTGGCCGGTGACGTTCACCTGCACCTCGGGGAACCTGGAGCAGCCGGTCGTCGGCATGAAGCGCCAGCGAGCGGGGCCCGCGGCGACCTGCGTGAGCCGGCGCGGCGCCGCCGACGCCGAGCTGCCTTGCCGGTGGACACGCTGACGAGCCGCAGCTTTCCGGCAACGTCGCGCAGTTCCCAGTCGGCGCGCGGCCCAGGCGTGGTGGTGGCCTCGACCCTGTTCAACGGGGCCGTGGCGGGCATCGGCGCCGTCAGGGCCGTAGAGGAGGTAGCGCCCCAGCGCGGTCGCCTGCATGCGAAACGGCGTCGCCGCCCCGATGGTCGTCGCGGTGGCCGTGTAGTGAGACCCCTCGCGCACGACAAAGCGATTCGAGGTCATGTCTCGCAGGGCGTAGCACCCGTTGGCGAACGAATAGACGTCAACGGCGGAGGCCGACGGCGCCGCGAGAGCGCTCGCACCCCAACAAGCGAGGATCGCGATCACGCTCAAGACGGGGCGCCTCATCTCGGCGATCCTACCGCGCCTGGCAAGCCTCAGCTCACTCGGCGGTGGCGAACCATTGCCTGACGAGCCGCCCCGACGCGACGGGCTCAGTGCCGCGTCTTCGTCTCGCAGCCAATCACCGCGGACGTCCGGATCGCTGGGCAGCAGGTCGAGGTCGGCCTTGTCGGCGGTGCCCGAGGCGCTGCCGCCGTCGCAGTCGATCGTCGTGTCGTCGCTCGAGGTCGCGGGCACGAAGCTCGTCGTTTCCGTTCATTCCCTTGAGCTGGTCCGCGCCCGTGGCCCCGATCAGGGTGTCGCTTGCAGGGCCGCCCGTCAGCAGGTCATTCGCGCCCCCGCCGTTGAGCAGGCTCTGAGCGGGGTCGAAGTTGGTCACCTTGTCGGTCTGATCGGCGGAGGTGACCTGGATCAGGGTGATCCCCGAGGCAGAGCACTCGGCGGCGTTGGAGCCGACTCGCGTGCAGCCTGCCCCGGCGTGGACGCCGGAGCCCGTGTAGGCGCCACTCGGGAAGTCGGTCACCCTCAGGGTCGAAGGCCGAGGGCCTTCTGATCGCCAGGTTGTCCTTTGCCCCCGGCGCCGCTGTGACCACCAGGGTCGAGCCCGTGACCTTGACCTCGGCGGTGCGGACCGTGAAGGCTGCGGGTGGCCGGCGTGGGGTCGAGGTTGCCGGCCGCATCGATGGCACGCACGTAGAAGGTGTGCGAGCCGTCGGCGAGGTTCGCGGTCGTGTGCGGCGAGCTGCAGGCTCCGTAGGGGCCCGAGTCGACCTTGCACTCGAAGCTCGAGCCTCGCCTCCGATGAGGAGAAGCTGAAGCTCGGCGTTGGGTCGTTGGTCGCGGCCGGCGGGCCGGAGGTGATCGTCGTCTCCGGGGGCACGGACTCCAAGATGCATCTCGTACAGGAGGCCGTCGTTCTCGTCCGGATGGTTGCCGTTGTCCAGGTGGCGATCGACGACCCAGTAGTTCATGGCGGCCGGACTGTCGGTTGGGTTGGACGTAGGAGCCATCGTGACGTCCGCCACCACCGCGTGACTGGTCGGGAGCGCCGCCATGCTCAAGACGCGAAACAGGGCGCCAGTCTTTCCGACCTCGTAGATGTTGTCGGGCGTTGAGGGATCCACGCAGAGCAGCCTGCCGAGGGCCGGATTGATCCCCAGGCCCTCGCAGTCGCCGGCTCCGTACTGGGCGAGATCGAAGTGGGTGACGATGTCGTTTGCATCACCGAAGACGCCGTTGACCGGGTTGATCCTGTAGATCTCGACCCCTAGGCCGTCGCTGATGAACAGGTGCCCCGTTGCGGGGTCATAGGCGACCCCTTCGGGATCGTCGCTCCCAAAGGGCACGGTGCGGAAGTTCGTCCTGGTGTCGTCGGCGGTCCCGTAGACGCCGTCGGACCCGACTGAGACGATGAACACCCTGTTCTTGTCGTCGTCCGCGATGAAGAGCCTGCCGTTGGCTGTGTCGATCCCCAGGTCGGAGGGCTCCCCGGAGTAGGAAGTTACGTCCCCGCTGCCCGATCCGGGGCCCATGCGGGTTCCCGTGAACAGATTGAAGCCCTGCAAAAAGCGGCATCTCGTTGACCTCGGAGTCGCTGATCACCAGCTGGTCCTGGGCCGGCATGTAGGCGATCCCCGCCGGGTCGGGGCTCGAGGGCACGTAGGCGGAGGTGTCGATTGTCTGAACGAGGCTCGGAGTCGGCCTTGGGACAGCCGAAGCCGAGGATGTCGACCAAATCAGCGTCCCGCATGCCGCCAGTGCGACGGCGCACAGCCTCATCGCCGTGGCGGACGATCCCTGCCGGGCGCGCTCCATGCTGGGCGCACGATGCCCTTCTCCCTCGCCGAACAACCTGAACATCAGTAGTTCCCCCCCTGTCTGTGTACCGACTATCGGCGAGTCCCTGAACTCCCCGGGCCCTGCCAAGCGCGGAACTATACACGACCTAGTCGCCACCCGCTACAGATTGTGGGTACTGGGATCCCCCTCTCTCATATTGGACCCTAGCGGTCGGCGGAGCGCAGCGGACCCCGGCAGAGGTTCGGCGATGCGCACTGCATAGATCGTTTTAGCGCGGTCGTTCCCGGGCTCCTTCGCCTTGATCCTTCCCTTCTGACCCCGCGTCGGGATCGATCTCAGCAGCATGCTCGGCATGGCCACGGGCCGCTTCCCGTTCGCGCTCAGCGGCGCGCGATCGCGACTCGGCCTCAGCCGCCTCCCTGCGTGCCCGCGCGGCTTGCTCGTCAGCGCTTGCGGCCTCCTTGTCGGCTTCGAGGTGACGCAGCTCCGCCTCTTCGCGGTGCTCGCCCGCGATTTGACGGCGGTCGTCTAGCTTCCGGTCGCGGGTCCTCTTCAGTGCCGCGGCGAGCAAGGCGATTGCGATCACAGCGCCGATCACGATTAGAACAACTGCGATTGTGCTCACGACTCAGTCCCCTTTCGTTGACTGTATTGAGCAGCTTATTGGGGCCCTGTGCCGCGCCTCCAATCGAGCTGCGGCCGTGGGCGACGTGACACGATCAGGAAACCCCGAGCGCCACGGGAGTCATCCCTAGTGCTAGTCGGGGCGGCGAGATTTGAACTCGCGACCTTTCGGCCCCCAGCCGAACGCGCTACCAAGCTGCGCCACGCCCCGGATGGCCTCAGTGTACGAGTTTTCCGTCCGAGCGCTGTACGAACATGTGTTCGATGCCTGTTGACAAGAGGAAGCTTGGCAAGTGCTCCCGATGCGGCCAGCTCAAGCCCATCGGCGACTTCGCGTGGCGCCGGAAAGCGAAGGGCCAGCGGGATACCTTTTGTCGCCCGTGCCGGTCGAAATACGGGAAGAAGCACTACGCCGCGAACCGCCAGCGGTACATCGACCAGGCGCAAATCCAAAAGCAGAAGCTGATGCTCGAACGGACGATGTATCTCATCGAATTCTTTGAAACTAACGTGTGCGTTGATTGTGGGGAAAAGGATCCTGTCGTCCTCGAGTTCGACCACCTACGCGACAAATCGTTTGCAATCGGCCCTCAGCTGTCGCGCAGGAGCTGGCAGAGCATCCTGGACGAGATGGAGAAGTGCGAGGTCGTGTGCGCGAACTGCCACCGTCGCCGTACCGCCCGGCGAAGAGGCTCTCTCCGAGCCTTGCTCACGCGGACTTAGCGGGTCTGAGGTTGATGGCAAGCGGGCGACCGGAATCGAACCGGCGCCTAGAGCTTGGAAGGCTCTTATGCAACCGTTACACCACGCCCGCGGAACCGGCCCTCGATTATAGATTCGCTTCGGGTGGCCACCCCGAGAAGCGGCTAGCGCTTCCGCATTCCGAAGTCCGTCGTGACCGTGGCCCCGCCCGAGCCCGGCCGTTGGGGAATCCCGCGGGCAAAGCCGATCCCGATCTCGCGGAAATCAGGGTTCAGGATGTTGTGGCGGTGCTCCGGGCTGTGCATCCAGGCGCGGACAATCGCCTTCGGGGTGCCCAGGTGGCTTTGGCCATACGCGATGTTCTCGCCGTAGAGCCACCTCCGCAGGCCTCCGTGGATGTACCTGACCTTCTTGAGGCGGGAGAGCACGGATGGCTCTCCGGGGCACTCGTGCGCGAAGCACCTGTGGTCCTGCATGTGCCTCGTGTGCTTCTGCGCCGCCTTCTTCAACCGGGCGCTTTTGCCAACCCGGCGCAGGCCGTGATTCGCACGCTTGCGGTTCACCAGGCAGCGGATCGCTGTCCGCGCCTGGCGTTGGCTGAGATGGCGCGGGTTGTCCTTGCCGAAGCGCTTGCATGGACTGGCGCTTGCGACGCCGCTCAGGGGCCCGCCCAATAGGAGCATGGCCGCCGCCACAAGCGCCAACGACCCGACGAAAACGAGCTTGCGTACCCGGAGCGCCATTCGACTCCGGCTTCGGCTGCATCCGCGCTGGGATCAAGGCCCCTCCCGCCCCCAGGCATGGCGGGGCTCGAACGTGCGTCTAGCGCCGGGGCTTTCGCCAGCCGAAGACGACGGTGTAGGTGGCGAACTCGCTGTCGTCTCGACCGGCCACCGGTGCTCCCCAGCCGACCCCGACGCCGATGTCGCGGAAGTCGCGCTTGAGCAGGTTCTTGCGGTTGAAGCGCGAACGCATCCAGCGCCCGACCATCTGTCGCGGGGTGTTCTCGTAGCCCAGGTTCTCGGCGAACCGCCAGCTGCGCTGCCCCTTGGTGTAGCCGGTCTTCTTGACCCGGCGGGGAAGGCCCCGCTCGCCGTCGCACCGGTGTCGGAAGCAGTCTTCGGCGAGCATCGTCTTGGTGTGACGCTTGGCGGCGAGCTTCAGCCTCTCGTTGGGCTCGAGCCTGGGGCGGTCGCGCTTCGAGCGTCTGTGATTCACCAGGCAGGTGACCGCCTTACGGAGCTCATGAAGGGCGACCTGATGGGGCTTCGCCACCGCGTGGCGACACGCGGCGTCAGCCGGGGCGATCCCCGGCCGAAGGAAGAGGGCAACGCAGAAGCCGACGGTCGCCGCAGCCAGCGCGAGCATCGCCACCCACGTCCTCGGCGTCCGCCGCAGCGGCGTCATACCAACCCTGGCCATCCGAGGGGAGGTTAGCGGCGAAGGTCGGGCGTCGAGAGTAAGCGGGGGACCGAGGAATCGAACCTCGAGCGGCGGTTTTGGAGACCGCCATGTTGCCGTTACACCAGTCCCCCGAGCCTGGGGCGAAAAGTCTAGATGCGGGCGGAGGGAGTCGAACCCCCAAGCTCTTTCGAGCACCGGCTCCTAAGGCCGGCCTGTTTGCCAGTTCCAGCACGCCCGCGAGCGCTCAAAGAGGACACGCGATCGCTTTGTGACGATCGCCGCGCGTGGCCCCGGAAGATTCTAGACTTGCGGTGATGGAGGTCACGACGGTCCGGCCCGGTTACGAGCTCTGGCGACCTAACAGGGAGAAGGCCCACACCAAAACTACGAAGTCGATCGTCTCGCTCGTGCTGCTCGTCTCCGCCGGCCTTCTGGTCGTGATCACGATTGGCGGCTGGACGCGTCTCGAGGGCTCGAGCGTGGCCATCATGTCGCTGCTCTGGGCCGCCCTTTACGTGGTCTTCGCCGTACTCGTCGCGCGCTGGAGCCGCGGCATCCTCCCGGTCACCGCAGCCTTGGCGATCATCCTCGCGATCTTCGCCGCGGTCGCCGCGCCGGACTGGTTCGCGCGTGACAAGGACGGACTCAGCCCGCCGCCTCTCCCCGACGAGCTTCTCGGCCTGTTGACCATCGTCGTGGTGCTGGTGCAGCTGCTCTTGATCACGGTCGCGATGATCGGCTTCAACCAGGAGTGGCATGTCGAGGAGGAGCGGCCGGTGGGGGGCGTTCCGCTGGCCGGCGAGTACGACCGGGAGGAACCCCCTCCGCCCAGCTTCGTGCGCCCCCCACCCTCCGACGGCGAGAGGCGCTACTAGAGCTAGAAGAGCTGCGGGTGCGCCTCGCGCGGCTCGAGCAGGTGCGGGCCGTCCTCGCGAACGTCGCTGACGGCATCGACGACTTCGCGAGCAACGAGCAGATCGTCCGGCGCCGGCACCAGCAGGGACGCCATCTCATCCACCCCGCCGCCCGGATCGAGCCACCGGGCCTCGGCGTCCGGCGCCAGCACGACCGGCATCCGATCGTGGATCGGGCGAATCAGCTCGTTCGGCTCGCAGGTGACGATCGCGCAGCTGTGTAGCTCGTCCGCGCCGTCCGGCGAGGGGAGGGCGGCCCAGATGCCGGCGAAGGCGAACAGTCCACCGTCGGCCAGGCTGAGCCAGACCGGCGTCTTACCGGACTCGCCGTCCCGCCACTCGTAGAAACCGTCCGCCGGGATCAGGCAGCGGCGCTCGCGGAATGACTCGGCGAACGCGGGCTGGCGCTCGAGCGTCTCGACGCGGGCGTTGATCAGCGGCGGGCCGGAGCGGCGCTCGGCCCAGCGCCCGGGGATGAGCCCCCAGCGCAGGCGGCCCAACTCGGGCTCCCCCGCTCGCCGCGCCGAATCGCCAGCACCGGGTCGGTGGGAGCGATGTTGTAGCGGGGCTCCTCCTCTCCACTGAGCTTGGCCGACTCGTCGAGGTCGAAGCGGGCCCGGATCCGTGCCGGGTCGGGATCGGTGAGCGTGTAGCGCCCGCACATGCCCCTTCGAGGCTAGCGCCATCCCCGGGCGCGCCTGTGGAGTCGGCACAATGACCTGCACCCGCGCCCGCGGCGGTGGCGAAACGGCAAACGCGATGGACTCAAAATCCATTGCCCGAAAGGGCTTGTGGGTTCGACTCCCACCCGCCGCATACCGCGCGTCCGTGTCGTGACGCGCGCGGCCGCCGGGGCGCCGATCGCGCGCACCGCGATAATCCTCCGCCCGTGGATGCCGCCGCGCGAATGGACGTGATCCGCGAGCTGTGCTCGTTCGAGAACCGGCTGGCGGGCACCGACGCCGAGCGGCGCGCGGCGGACTGGCTGGCCACCCGCCTGCGCGATGCCGGCCGGCGCGCCGAGATCGAGCCCACCTACGTCCACCCCCGGTACGGCCTTGTCCACGCCGCGCACTGCGCGCTCGGAGTCGGGGGCAGCCTGCTGGCCATCGCCCAGCCCGCGATCGGGTTCGCGATCGTGCTCGCGACCGCGACCTCGATGTACCTGGACCTCAACTACCGCATCTACCTGCTGCGCCGCCTGTTCTTCCGCCGCGCCTCGCAGAACGTTGTCGCCCGCGGCCGGCGCTCCGACGCCCCCGCACGCATCCTCCTTTGCGCCCACTACGACACCGCGCGGACCGGAGCGGCGTTCAATCCGAAGCAAGTCGCGCGCGGAGCCCGGGTCGCCGCCCGCCTCGGCTTCCCAATCGGGCCGTTCCGGATCCTGTTCTGGTCGCTTGCCGTCCTGCTGCCGATCCTGGGCGCCCGGATGGCCGGCATCGACTCCACCTTGATCTCGGTCCTCCAGCTGCCCCCCACCCTGGTCCTGCTGGTCGGCATCTTCCTGCTGACCGACATCGAGCTGTCCGAGGTCGTCCCGGGCGCCAACGACAACGCTTCCGGGGTCGCCACGGTGCTCTCGCTCGCCGAGGAGCTCGACGCCGACCCGCCCGCGAACCTCGACGTCTGGGTGCTGCTGACCGGCGGCGAGGAGTGTCTTCAGGAGGGAATGCGCTCCTTCGTCCGCACCCATCGCGCCGACCTGGACCGCGAGACCACCTACTTTGTCAACGTCGACACGGTCGGTCACGGAACCGTCCGCTTCGAGGCCAGCGCCGGATGGGTGGTCTCCTACCCGCTCGATCGACGCCTGGTGGAGCTGTGCGCGGCGATTGCGACCGCCGACCGCGAGGACTCGGGCCGCTACCAGGCGCGGCCCCTGGTCCACGGGCTCGCCGGCGACTCGATGCCGCCCCGTATTCAGGGCTTCCCGGCAACGGGAATCACCTGTCTGAACGATTTGAACTACGTCCCCGGATACCACACCCCGGACGACACCCCCGACCGGATCGACACGACCGCCCTCGACCGTGCCCACGGCTTCGCGCTCGAGCTGGTGCGGGCCCTCGACCGCGACGTCGGCAGGCGCACGTCCCGGTGATATAAGCGGCCCGTGGCGCGCCCGGCCGCCAACGCGAAGCAGCGCGGGGAGCTCCTCTGGGAGCCATCTCCCGAGAGCGTCGAGCGCGCGACGATGACCCGCTACATGCGCTGGCTGGAGGCAGAGCGCGGACGCTCGTTCGGCGACTACCAGGCGCTGTGGGAGTGGTCGGTCGTCGAGCTGGAGGAGTTCTGGGCCTCGATCTGGGACTTCTTCGAGGTCGAGGCGTCGGCTCCCTACACCGCAGTCCTGCAGGAGCGGGTGATGCCGGGGGCCAGGTGGTTCGAAGGGGCCGAGCTGAGCTACGCGCAGCACATCTTCCGGGGCAAGCGCGACGCCGACGTGGCCGTGCTGCACGCGTCCGAGCTGCGCGAGCTTGGCGAGCTGCGTTGGGGGGAGCTCCGCCGGCAAGTGGCCAGCGTGGCCGCCGCGCTCCGCCAGCTGGGCGTCGAGCGCGGCGACCGCGTGGTCGCGTATCTCCCGAACATTCCCGAGACGCTGGTCGCTTTCCTGGCCACGGCGTCGATCGGCGCCGTCTGGTCCAGCTGCTCGCCCGACTTCGGCGCCTCGAGCGTCGTCGACCGCTTCGCGCAGATCGAGCCGAAGGTGCTGTTCTGCGTGGACGGCTACCGCTACAACGGCAAGGACTTCGACCGTACCGAGACCCTTGCGGGACTTCAGCGCGAGATGCCGGCGATAGAGCACACGATCGTCGTCCCCTACCTCCACCCCACTCCCGAGCTGTCGTCTCTGCGAAGCATCACCACCTGGGCCGAACTGCTCGCCGCGGGCGAGGGCGCGGAGCTTCAGTTCGAGCAGGTCCCCTTCGACCATCCGCTCTGGGTCCTGTACTCGTCGGGGACCACGGGCCTGCCGAAGGCGATCGTCCAGGGCCACGGCGGCATCCTGCTCGAGCACCTGAAGAAGCTTCACCTACACGTGGACGCGCAGGATCAGGACCGCATCTTCTGGTTCACGACCACCGGCTGGATGATGTGGAACTTCCTCGTCGGCGCGCTGCTGACACCCGCCTCCATCGTCCTCTACGACGGCAGCCCAGGGCACCCGGACATGGACGTGCTCTGGGACCTGGCCGAGCGGACCGGGATGAGCTGCTTCGGCACCAGCGCCAGCTACGTGGCGGCCTGCATGAAGGCCGAGGTCGAGCCGTCCTCGGGCCGCGACCTCGAGCGCCTCCGCGCCGTCGGCTCCACGGGCTCGCCGCTCTCGCCCGAGGGCTTCGAGTGGGTCTACGAGCACGTCGGTCGCGACACCTGGCTGTTCTCGACCAGCGGCGGCACCGACGTCTGCACCGCGTTCGTGGGCGGCGTCCCGCTGCTGCCCGTCTACCGCGGAGAGCTACAGGGACGCTCGCTGGGCGCTCGTGTGGAGGCGTTCGACGATCGGGGGAACTCGGTCGTCGACCAGGTTGGGGAGCTCGTGATCACCGAGCCGATGCCTTCGATGCCGCTGTTCCTGTGGGGAGACGAGGACGGCTCGCGTTACCGGGCCAGCTACTTCGATCATTTCCCGGGCATCTGGCGGCACGGGGACTGGATCGAGATCACCTCCCGCGGGACGGCGGTGATCTACGGGCGCTCCGACTCGACCATCAACCGCCAGGGCGTGCGCATGGGCACCAGCGAGATCTACCGCGCGGTGCAGGCTGTGCCGAAGGTGCTGGACGCGCTGGTGGTGGACATCCCGCGCCCGGGGACGGAGGGCTGGATGCCGCTGTTCGTCGTCCTGGCGCAGGGCGTTGACCTCGACGAGCAGCTCGCCGCCGAGATCAAACGCCGGATCCGCGAGCAGTGCTCACCCCGCCACGTCCCCGACAGGGTCTTTCAGGTTCGCGAGGTGCCCCGAACGCTGAGCGGCAAGGTCCTGGAGGTCCCGGTGAAGAAGATCCTCACCGGAACGCCTGCCGAGCAGGCGGCGAGCCGGGACTCCCTGGCCAACCCCGAGTCGCTCGACTACTTCGTGGACCTCGCCGGAAGGCTCGGCGAGCAAGGCTAGCCTCGCGAAACCGCCGCGCCGAGACCCCCTCAGGTCTCAGCCGGCGGCGCGGCCTGCTCTCGGTCGGCTTCGGGCTCGTGCTCTCCGTCGAGCGACAGGAAGGCTGCGACTACGTCGTGGTCGAACTGGCTCCCGGCGCGCGCCTGGAGCTCGGCCCTCGCCCGCTTCGGCGAGAATCGCCGCCGGTAGGGCCGGTCGGCGGTCATCGCCGCGTAGGCATCGGCGACGGCCAGGATCCTTCCCTCGAGGGGTATCTGGTGCTCGCGCAGGCCGCGCGGATAGCCGCCGCCGTCGGGACGCTCGTGATGGCTGAGAATCCACTCGCCGACCCGGCCCAGCTGGGCGGCCCCAACGATGCGGGCGCCGATCTCCGGGTGCCGCTCCAGCTCCCGCCATTCCTCCTCGTTGAGCGGAGCCTGCTTGTTGAGGATCGACTCCGCCACGCCGACCTCCCCCACGTCGCGCAGGAGCGCGGCGATCCGCACCCGCTCGACCTCCTCTTCGGGCAGGTTGAGGCGGCGGGCAAGCCGCTCGGCGTAGCGGGCCACCCTGCGAGAGTTCGCCGGGGAGCCCTTGCGGCGATCCACGGACTCGGCCAGCGAGACGAGCGAGGCGAGCCTCGGGCTGGTTCGCTCGACTGCTGCTCTGTCGGCATCCTCCCCCGGCGGGCCCGCGTGCTGGAAGAGGACCGATCGGTCCCGGCCTGACTCCTTGGCCTCGTACAGCGCTCGATCAGCGGAATGCAGGAGCTCCCCCGCGGTGATCCCGTGCACCGGGAAGACCGCTACGCCACAGCTCACGGTCATCTTCTCCTGCTGGCGGGCGAAGGTCGCCCTGACCTCGGCTCGGAGCCGCTCGGCGAGCTGACAGGCCTCGTGCTCGTCCGTCTCCGGGGCCAGCACGGCGAATTCCTCGCCTCCTAGCCGCGCGACGACGTCGCTGGTCCGTGTCGCCCGCCCCAGCGCCTCGGCGAGCTGGACCAGGGCGCCATCCCCGGCCGCGTGGCCGAACCGGTCGTTGAACTCCTTGAACCAATCCAGGTCGAGCACCACGATCGCCAGCGGCCGCCCACCTCTGGTCGAACGCTCGAGCTCGCCTGCGAACCGGCCTTCGAGCTCGCGGCGGTTCGCGAGCCCGGTCAGCGAGTCGGTGCGGGCCGCTGCGCCCAGCTCGCTCAGCATCCTCGCCATCTGATCCCGGAGAGCCGTCATCAGGATGCCGACGGCGAGCAGCGACCCGGTCGCCAGCGCCCACTTCAAAGCCGGGAGCTCGACATCGGCACTGGCAAGCAGGGCAACCCCGTAGCCGGCTGAGGCGAGCACGAGGTGAGTCACTGCGACGGCCGGCCTCAGGAAGTAGCAGGCGACCAGCCCGACCCAGAAGTAGAACACGGCGTACGCCGCCGCAGCGTCCGGGCCGCCGAAGTAGACGGCCAGGCTGACCAGGATCGTGCCGAGGAGGGGCGTCGCTTCGAAGAACCACGGGGGCAGCCGGTCGAAAAACGCCAGGAAGCCCAAGGCCGCCAGGTACGCCGCAATTGCCGTCACCACCAGGCCGGCCGTGTCGCGATCGGCGGAATGGGGGAGCGGGAGGGTGACGAGCAGGAGGGTCGCCCCGATTGCGAACAGGTAGGTGAGCGTCCTCGCCATGGTGGCCGGGTCCTCGAACACGCGCACCGGCTCGCCATGCTCGCGCCAGGCGATTCGATCCGCCAGAACGCGGCCTGCCACCGCGGCGCGATCCTTGAGCGAAGCGCGACTCATCGGTCCCTATGCCGAAACGAAGCCCATCAAGCTTTTATCGGCTCGCGCGCCCCCGGACCTGAGCACTTTCTGGGGCACGCCGCCGCCATCGCCGCGCCACGGCAATCGTGAACCGAAGTCCACGGAACCTCGTAGATTTGATGTGGGCGCCGCTGGGCCCATCCCTTGGACCAACATCAGATCACAGGAGAGACGTGATGAGCGAGCCGACGATGGTCGAATTCGACCTCGACCGCTATCTGCGCAACTCGAAAAAGGTCGACCTGAGCGGGATCGACTGGGAGGAGGTACCGGACCATCCCCTTTCCCACGGCGACGTGATGTGCCTCCACTACATGATGGACATCGAGACGCACACGGTGATCTACCTGCGCGATCTGCTCGCCACCCGCGTGGCCGCCGATCCACAGATCACCGCGTTCCTGAGCTGCTGGGTGTACGAGGAGCTGTGGCATGGGGAGGCGTTCTCCGACTTCCTGCGCTCCTGTGGGATCGAGGTCCCGGCCGAGCCCAAGCTTCCCGACGGCTCCACCCCGATGCCCACCCGCCCGAACCGCTGGCGCCAGCTGCGGGTCAGGGCCGGTATCGGGAACGGGCTGGGCCTCGTCCCGACCATGCTGGGCTCGATCATCGCGCGCGACTTCGCCGCCATCCACATGATGTGGGGAGCCGTGAACGAGCTGACGACGCTGACCAGCTACCACGCCCTGATCCGCCGCTGCGATCACCCGGTGCTCCACCAGCTGTTGCGCAAGGTGATTCAGGACGAGCGACGCCACTTCGCCTTCTACCGAGCCCAGGCAAAGGCGCGCATGCAGCGCAACCGCACCGCCCGCCGGCTGGTCCGCTGGGTGCTTCAAAGCCTCTGGACACCGGTGGGAGCGGGCGTCAAGAGCGAGGAGGAGGTAGACGCGCTGGCGATCTACCTGTTCGGCGACGGTCCAGAGGGTCACGAGCAGATCCGCGAGATCGACCGTACGATCTCGGACGTCCCCGGCCTCGAGGGACTCACGATTCTGGAGGACTATCTCGACGCGGCGCTCCGGCGGGCCGCCGAGCGACCCGGCTGGGCCGGACTGAGCCCGATACCGGGCCAGTCACCCACCAACGGCCATGCCCCGGCCCCGAGTCACTGGGCACGGGTCGGGATACGAGAGGACTAGGCACTCCGCCCCCTACTTGCCCAGCCCCAACCTTCGCGCCCGCTCGACGGCGCGTGCCAACACCTCATCGGCGCCCTCGACCTCGCCGCCGCGCATCAGGACCCGGCCGTTGACCACGGTCGTGTCCACGACCGCTCCCGAGGCCGCGTAGACGAGGTTCGCGGTGAAATCCCCCAGGCTGAGCTCGGGCCCGTCGGACCGCAGCAACAGGAAGTCGGCTGGCTCCCCTTGGGCGAAATCGCTTCCCCCGAGCAGCGGCGAGCGACGCCCGGTGGCGATCTCCCAGGCCTCGGCGGCGCTGACCGCGGCGGGGTCGCGCGCCTCGTGCTTGTGGAGCAGCGCGAAGGTCTTCATGTCTGCGAACAGGTCGAGGGAGTCGTTCGACCCGGCCCCATCGGTCCCGAGGCCCACGTGGACGCCGGCCTGGCGCGTCGCCAGGTAGGGGAAAACGCGGCCCACCGCGAGCTTCAGGTTGGCGACCGGGTTTGTTACGACCGTCGCGCCGCGCGCCGCGATCAGCTCGAGCTCGGGGTCATCCAGCCACACTCCGTGAGCGAGCAGAGTGCGCGAACCCAGCAGTCCGAGCCGCTCGAGGTACTCGGCTGGCCGGGCCCCGTGCTCCTCAACGCAACGCCCCACCTCGTCCTCGGTCTCGGACAGGTGGATGTGCACGGGAAGCTGCCGCTCCTCGGCCACCTGGGCGATCCAGCGCAACGACGACTCGCTGACCGTGTAGATGGCGTGCGGGGCAAGCGCCGGCGAAACCAACTCGCGAGCGGCGCCGATCTGCTCCAGGCTGCGCTCGGCGACCTCGCGAAGCTCCCCGGGCCCGGCCGCGGCGCCAACGTCGATCAGCGGCGCGCCGATCGTGGCTCGAAGGCCGGCGTCCTCGACCGCACGAGCCGTCGCGCCCGGATGCCAGTACATGTCCCAGAAGCGCACCGTGCCGGTCCGGATCATCTCCACGCAGGCCAGTCGTGCACCCCAGTAGACGTCGTCGGCATCCAGGCAGCCCTCGACCGGCCAAACGACCTTCTCCAGCCACTCCATCAGAGGCAGGTCACCGCCGTGGCCCCGGAACAGGGTCATCGCCGCGTGGGTGTGACCGTTGACGAGCCCCGGAACTAGCGCCATCCCCGCGGCCTCGATCACCTCGTCGCCCGGCCTGGAGTCGACCCCGGGGCCCAGCGCGACGATGGTGCCCTCCTCGACCCGCAGGCCGACCAGCGCACCGTCGAGCCGGGCACCTGTCACCGCCAGGCTCATGCCAGCGCCGGCACCAGCCGCTCGAGCGCTCGCGCCACCGCCTCGCGGTTCGCGGCGCGGCCCGCCAACAGCTCCTCCGCCGTCAGGTCACGTCCGCCCACTCCGTTGGCGAGGTTCTCGACCACGCAGATCGCCGCGTAGGCGAGGCCGAGGTCGCGGGCGGCGACGCACTCGGAGGCGATCGTCATCCCAACCAGTTGCGCGTGTGAGGCCATCAGCCGGATCTCTGCCGGAGTCTCAAGCCGCGGGCCGGGCGCCTGCCAGTAGACGCCACCGTCCACGATCTGCGAGCCGACCTGATCCCGCCAGGCGTGCACTACCCGGCGCCTCCAGCTCGGATCGAACCCCGGCACGCTGTGCGCGCGCTCGTCGTCGAAGGCGACGGGGCCGGCACCGAGGGCGACGAAGTCGTCGGGGCAGACGAAGGTCCCCGGGCCGAGCTCCGGCTGCAGGCCGCCAACCGAGCCAAGCGCCAGCACCCGGTCACAACCGGAGTCAGCCAGGGATCGCATGTTCGCCAGGTGATCGATCCGGTGCGGGAGGACGTAACGGTCCGCGCCGTGGCGCTGGAGGTAGATGCCATCGGGTACGGGGAACGTTGAGCCCCCGGACGGCGCTCCCGCCGCAGACCGCAAGCCCGGCCACGGCCTGCTACGGATCGGAGATCAGGGTGGCGCTCGCCACGAGGCCCGCCGAGACCGCCATGATCGCGAGCGCGGCCACCGTCGCCGCCGTGTTCAGGCGAGCGAAGGCCAGCAGATCATCCGCCCGGGACAACGCGAGCAGGCCCGCCGCGGCCAGCACCGCGAGGGCCGCCCCGCCGAGCCCGGGCGAGAGGGCGAACCCGACCCTGTGAGCCGCGGCGCCCGCGCGACCTGCAGCGCCGGCGCGGCTCGCGGCGACAACCACGAAGAAGAAGCCGGAGGCAACCAGCAATCCCCCCACCACGTCGCTGGGGAAGTGCCAGCCGAGCACCACGAGCGCGCTCGAGACCGCGATCACGTAGGCCGCGGCGCCCGAGGCGACGGCAAGCCTCAGCCGCGCCGGAGCCACCAGCACGGCGGCGAGCGCGATCGACATCGCGCTGGTCGCGTGTCCGCTGGGGTAGGCCTCTGCGCCCAACTGATCCCCTCCCAGGATCGGGTAGACGCGAGGGTGCGCGAGCGCCATCTGGAGAAGCAGGCCGGCCAGGTTGGCGCCCGCCACCAGCGCGACCGCTGCGAGGGCCTCCCGGCGCCGGCCAGCCGCCCATCCCCACGCGAACAGCGCGGTGAGCATGACAGCCAACGGCAGCGGATCGGCGGAGCGCGCGAGCGGGTTGCCCACCGAATGAGAGACGGAGCCGTGCAGCGCCGACATCCCGTGGAGCGCGGCCGCGTCCAGCCGTCCGATCGGCGTGATCGCGTACGCGCAGGCGAGTACCGCGCCGAATGCGAGGAAGCAGGCCGCGCCCGCGAGCAGGGGTGTTATGACCGTCCGGCGCATTCCGGAAACGGTAGCGGGAAGCCTTTAAGCCGGAGTAACTGCCACTACCCGACGCTCACGCCGGCGTGATCGGGTTGTGCCGCTCGGAGAAGCGGCGGTCCTTGCCCTCCGCGAAGGCGAAGCGCCGGATCAGCTCGGCGCGCAGCTCGTTGGGCTCGATGACCGCGTCCACGACCAGCTCGGACGCCAGATGGAGGAGGTCGATGTCGGCGGCATACTCCTCGCGCTTCATGCGTACGAATTCCTCGCGCCGCGCCGGGTCCTCGATCTCCTGGATCTGGTTGTAGAAGACGGCGTTGATCGCGGCCTGCGGCCCCATGACGGCAATCGAGGCGGTGGGCAACGCGAGGCAGCAGTCGGGCTCGAAGGCTGGGCCGGCCATCGCGTAGAGCCCGGCGCCGTAGGCCTTGCGGACGACCACCGACAGCTTCGGCACGGTCGCCTCGGAGACCGCGGAGATCATCTTCGCGCCGTGACGGATGATCCCCTGGCGCTCCACCTGGGTCCCGATCATGAAACCGGGCACGTCGGCGAGGAAGAGCAGCGGGACGTTGAAGGCGTTGCAGGCCCAGATGAAGCGTGCCGCCTTGTCGGCGGAGTCGACGAAGAGCACTCCCCCCTTGACCTTCGGCTGGTTGGCGACGATGCCGATCGCGCGGCCGTCGAGTCGCGCGAACCCCACCACCACCTCCTTGGCCCAACGATCGTGAACCTCGAACAGCGAATCGGCGTCCACGAGCGCGTCGATCAGGTCGATCACGTCGAAGGCGGCGTTCTCGTCGGAGGGAACGATCTCGGAGACCGGCTTGTCCGCGAGCGGCTCGGCCGGCGGCGCCGAGGGTGGCGCCTCGCGCCAACTCCTCGGCATGTAGGAGAGGTAGCGCCTTGCGAGGTCGATCGCTTCGGCGTCGGAGCGCGCGAGCAGGTGCCCGCAGCCCGAGACGGAGGTGTGCATCTTCGCCCCGCCCATCTCCTCGAGGTCCACCTTCTCGCCGATCACCATCTCGGCCATCCGCGGCGAGCCCAGGTACATCGATGCGTTCCCTTCTCGCATGATCACCACATCGCAGAACGCCGGTATGTAGGCGCCGCCGGCCGCGGACGGGCCGAACAGCAGGCAGACCTGTGGCACCCTGCCGGAGAGGACGACCTCGTTGTAGAAGATCCGACCGGCGCCGCGGCGTCCGGGGAACATCTGCACCTGGTCGGTGATCCGCGCGCCGGCCGAGTCCACCAGGTAGACCATCGGCAGCTCCAGCTGTAGCGCTCGCTCCTGGATCCGGAGGATCTTCTCGACCGTCTTCGGCCCCCAGGAACCCGCCTTCACGGTGGGGTCGTTGGCCATCAGCGCAACCCTGCGGCCTCCAACCAGCGCGAGGCCGGTGACAACCCCGTCGGCACCCAGGTCCTCCTGCTCCCAGTTGGCGAGTAGCGCCTCTTCGGCGAACGACTCGGAATCGACCAGCCGCGCCACACGCTCGCGAACCGGCAGCTTGCCCTGCTCGGCCGTCTTCCGGTGGTGACGTTCGGGACCGCCCGACAGGGCGGCCTCGAACGCGCGCTGGAGATCGCTCCCCGGCCGGGTGCTCAGATCACGGCCTCGATGTCGGCGCGGCGCTGGCTGGCCTCGTCGACGATCCGCTTCGCCTCGGCCCTCGCCTCCTCGACGATCCTCAGCGCCTCGCGCTCGGCCTCGGCCTTGAGTTGCTCGCCGGCGTCGTGGGCGTCGGTGAGGACCCGGCCGGTCTGCTGGCCGATCCGCTCCAGCTCGCGCCTCACAAGCTCGGCGCGCGTCTGGTCGCCGCCGCCGGTCTCCAGCCAGTCGGCGAGCTTGTTGAGGAACCTGTCCACCTCGCGCTTCTCGTAGCCGCGGCGGCCGACCGGGAACGTGGCGCTGCGGATGCGGTCGATGCTGTCTGGATCCACGCTTTCTCCTCGCTGCCCACGCTTCCGGGGGTCCCGCGGGCGACTATATCCCCAGGTCGGTGGGAGTGGGTCGCTCACCCGAGTAGTCGTAGAAGCCTCGGCCAGACTTGCGTCCGAAGTGGCCGGCCTGGACCAGCTTGGTGAGCGTCGGCGGCGGCGCAAAGCGCTCCTCTCCGTAAGCCTCATGCATCACGTCGGCGATCGACGCCAACGTGTCCAGGCCGACGAAGTCCGCGAGCGTCAACGGCCCCATCGGGTGGCTGGCGCCCGCCTTCATGCCGGCGTCGATGTCCTCGACCGAGCCCACGCCCTGCTCACAAGCGCGGATCGAATCCAGGAGGTAGGGGACGAGGAGCCTGTTGACGATGAAGCCCCGGTTGTCCCTGGCGGCCACCGTGGTCTTGCCCAGCTTCTCGCCCAGCTCGAAGCCGAGCTGCGCCGCGTCGTCGCCCGTGCCATCTGCGCGGACCACCTCCAGCAGCGGCATGACCTGGGCCGGGTTGAAGAAGTGGAGCCCGAGGAAACCCTCCGGCCGGGAAGTCGCCGCAGCCTGCTCGGCGACGGGCAACGACGAGGTGTTGGTGGCAAAGATGGCGCCGTCCTTGACCACGCCGTCCACCTGCTTCCACATCTCGAGCTTCAGCTCCAGGTCCTCGGTGATCGCCTCGATCACGAGGTCGCAGTCGGCGAGGTCCGCGTAGTCGAGAGTCGGCTGAATGCGGCCACGCACGCCGTCCGCGTCGCTTTGCTCGGCCTTGCCCTTCTCGACCGCGCGCGCGAGCTGGGCCTCGATCTTGCCGATGCCGCCGTCGAGCTTCTCCTGGCTCACCTCCCGCACTACGACGTCCCAGCCCGCTTGGGCGCAGATCTGGGCGATCCCGTGGCCCATCAGGCCGCAGCCGACGACACCAACCTTGCTGATCTCCATGCGGACGCCTCCATCGCTGGATCGGTTTGGGCTCGAACGGGCGGCAGCCTATACGGGGTGTCCCGGCGACCGCGCCGCGCGATCCCTCAGGCGAGGATCGCCTCGCGCTCCTCGGTCGCCGGGCTGAGCTCGGCCAGTTCGTCAATTGCGAGGTCGATCTCGTCGGCGAGCCCGTCCACCCCCGGAAGCGACTCCGGGTCGGCGTAGAGGCCGAAGAAGGCATCCCCACCCACCGTGGTCACGCCGATCGAGAGAGCGTGGCGCTCGGGGATCGGAACAACCGGATAGGCCTCGGCCAGAGGGCATCCGTGCATGTACAGCGGCTGGGAAGGACCCGGAATGTTGGAGACGGTCAGGTTGAAGGTGCGCGGGCTGGCGATCAGGCGCGAGACCGCGCGCTGGACCGGCGAGGGAACGAAGCGGAGCGAGCGCACCACGTCGTCCGCGCCCTCCGGCTTCCCGTCGCGCTTACGGTCGCTGGTGGCGGCGTGGATCTCGCGCAGTCGGCGCACCGGGTCGGGCTCGTCGCAGGGAAGGTCAACGAACATGAACGAGATCCGGTTCCCGAGCTGATCCGCCTCCCCGGACCCGCGGACGTTGACCGGCACCATCGTCTTGAGAGGGATCGGGTTCTCGCCGCGCTTCTTCAGGAACGCACGCACGCCCCCCGCGGAAGCGGCCAGCAGGACGTCGTTCAGCTTGACCCCGAACGCCCCCTTGATCCGCGTCAGGTCGTCGACCGGTCGAGCGAGCAGGCCGAGCCGGCGAAGCGGCGAGATGGGCGGGTTGAGCTGCGGGATCGGCCGGGCCGGGCGCGCGGCATCGAGCAGCGCCGCCGTCGCCCGGCGAGCCCGCGAGGCCAGCCCGAGCGCCTGCCGCGGCGAGCGGGCCGCGCGGGCGGGAATCGTCGCCAAGTCGAGTTGGCTGCGCGCGAGGTCGACGATCCCGCGCCCCAGCAGCTTCGAGTCCCTGGGGGGCGGCTCCGGGTGCCATGCGTCCGGCTCGGGCTGGGCAGCAGCCCGGTCGGGATCAAGCAGCAGGCTTCCTAGCTCGACGGCGGCGATCCCGTCGACCATGCAGTGGTGGGCTTTGCCGACCACGCCGATCCGGCCGTCCTCGAGCCGGTCGGCGATCCAGACCTGCCACAGCGGGCGATTGCGCGGGAGCGGCTTCGACATGCACTCCTCGACCACCTCGGTGAGCCGGTCCGACTCCGTGGCCACCACGTGCCGGGAGATGTCGAAGTCGAGGTCATCGACCCACACCGGGGCATTGATCCCGAACGGCACCGAGCGCAGCGTCTGCCGGTATCGCGGCGCCCGCGGTAGCCGGCGTGCGATGTGCTCACGGAACTCCTCGAAGCTGGGCCTGATCCCGTCGGCGGGGGGCTCGAGGACCGCCGCCCAGCCCACGTGCATGTGGGCGGTCGGCGTCTCAACCGCCAGGAACGAGGCATCGAGCGGCGACAGGCGGGTGACGGGCATCTTTGCTCACCTCCGGTAGCCAGAAGTCCACAGCCCTCAGATGAGGGCCAAACGTCCGCGGCTTCGTCGGATCCTGAGGGCGGGTCAGTACCTCAGGCGAGAGGAGAAGGATCGCCGATGCGCCGCCGCATGTAAACGCCCCTAGACGGATTTCTTACGATCTGGCGCCCCGGTTGCCGGAATTTCCGGCGATCGGCTCAGCGGGCGACGGGCGGCGCGAGCCCGAGCCGCTCGAACTCGCGGCCCATCGCCTCGGCGAGGGCGTTGAGGCCGCTCATCGGCCGCACCATCACCAGGAGCTCCGCGACCTTGCCGTCGGCGTCGAAGCGCAGCAGGTCCAGTCCGTCGAGCTCGCGGTCGCCGACCCTCGCCTTGAAGATCAGCGCTGCCGCGTCACCGTCCTCGAATCGGTTCACATAGCGGAAGTCCTCGAACACCTTCATCGCGCCTTCGGTGAGGATCGTCGACACGATCGCCTTTCCCTCGTAGGCCTTGAACACGACCGGGCTGCGGAAGACGACGTCCTCGGCGAGCGCCTCGGTCAACGCTTCGGGATCCTCCGCCTCGACCGCGGCTGTGAATACGTCGCTCTTCATCCGTGGAAGCCTAGTGGGCCGCCCACTACTGGCGCCACTCCACCGGCCCGGCGCGCAGGACGTGGGCGCCAAGCGGGCGGCCCAGGAGGTCCTGTACCGCGTGCGAGGCCTCGATCAGCTTCGGCAGGTCCACCCCAGTGTCAGTGCCCATCTCGTGCAGCATCGAGACCAGGTCCTCGGTGGCGATGTTGCCCGTCGACCCCGGCGGGACCGGGCAGCCGCCCAGCTCACCGAATGCCGACTCGAAGGAATCCACACCCTGCCCGAGCGCGGCGGCCGCGTTGGCAAGGCCCTGGCCGCGGGTGTTGTGGAAGTGCGCGGTGAGCTCAACCCCCTTCAGCCTTGGGCGAGCGGCGGCGAAGAACTCGCCCACCTGGCGCGGATTGGCCATCCCTGTGGTGTCGCCGAACGCCACCTCCTCGCAGCCGGCCTCGGCCAGCCGCACGGCGATCTCGAACACTCGCTCCGCCGGCACCTCGCCCTCGTACGGACAGCCGAAGGAGACCGAGATCACCCCCTCGCACCGAAGCCCTTCCTTGAGTCCCCGCGCGATCGTCCGCTCGAGGCCCGCCAACGACTCGGCGATCGAGCTGTTGACGTTCCTTTGGTTGTGGGTCTCGGAGGCCGACAGGAACAGATTGATCTCGTCGAACCTGTCGCGGTGGGCGAGCGCGCGTTCCAACCCCTTCTCGTTCGGGATCAGGACCGAGTAGGCAACGCCGTCGCGCCGCTCCAGCCCCGCCAGGACCTGCTCGGCGTCGGCGAGCTGCGGGATCACGTCCGGGCGCACAAAGGAGGTCACCTCCAATCGGCGCAGGCCGGCGGCGGCCAGCATGTCGATCAGGCGGACCTTTTCGTCCGTGGGGATCACCTCGGGTTCGTTCTGAAAACCGTCCCGGGGTCCCACCTCACGGATCCGCACGCTCTTCGGCAGCTCGCTCACCGTCCCGAGATGTTATGCGTGGGTGGGATCTGGTTTCACGCAGCGGGCTTCGGCTTCATCAAGCGTACTCCTGGGAGCCGTGGCGCTGGCAACCTGTGGGCCAGAACGACGCGATTTGCCTTGAGATTCCGCTCCGGATGCCGATTGAAATCGTGTGCACATACCCATCGAGCGCGACGAGTCGACCAAGCGCCAAATGGCCCGCAGCGCGGCGGCGATCTTCGCCGGCGGGATCGTCCTGGGCTTCAGCCAGGCACTGACGCCCGAAGGCCCCGAATCGTCCCTGGTGCCCGGGTTCGTGGCAATCGGACTCATCGCCGTGCTGTTGGCAGGTGGGACGCGACTGCCAACCGTCGTGCTGGCGGCGTTCGGACCCATCGGGACCGTGCTCATCGGCGTCGCACTTGCGACCAGCCCGGGCCCCGGCGACGGCGCCGTGCTCTATATGTGGCCGGTGCTGTGGGTCGCCTACTTCTTCGGCAGAAGCGGCACGATTCTGATCGTTGCGACGGTCGCCGTCGTTCAGGGCGGCGTGCTGATCACGCTCCCACCGGAGTCCTCTTACCTCGACCGCTGGCTCGACGTAGTCGTCTCGGTGGGAGTGGTCGGCGCGGTGGTGCACATGCTCTCGAGCCGTAATGCGGCGCTGCTCAAGCGCTTCGCTGACGAGGCGCGCGTGGACCAGCTCACCGGCCTGCTCAATCGGCGCGGATTTGAGGAGCGGGTGCCGTCCGAGATCGGCCGTGCCATTCGTGAGCGAACCTGGGTCGCGGTGGTCTCATTCGACATCGACCACTTCAAGTTCGTCAACGACGACTGGGGCCATGAGGAGGGCGATCGCGCACTCGTCCGCCTCGCCGACGTCTTCCGCCGGGAAACGCGCGGGAGCGACGTCGTCGGGCGCATTGGCGGCGAAGAGTTCATCGCCCTGTTGGGGTCGTCCGACCTCGACGAGGGGCGGAGCTATGCGGAGCGCGTACGGACTGCATTCGTGGGCGGCAGCAGGGTGGGCGGGCCGACGCCCACGATCAGCGCTGGGGTGACGGCGGCGCTCGCCCCGCCCGACCTCGAGCGGCTGCTGCGTGATGCCGACGATGCGCTGTACGCGGCGAAGTGCACCGGCCGTAACCGGACTGTCAGCCACCCGACCGAAGCGAACGTCCTGCGCCCGGGGCCGATGGCGGCCGAGCTGGCCAGGCTCGGCTAACTCAGACTGCTCGACCGCGTCCCGTTGGCGCGGGCGGGTCATCCTGCCGCTAGGCGTACACGCTCGGCGATCCGAAGGTGGTAGCGAGACACGAATCGGGCCCCCGCTAAGGCACACGCAATCCGCCCGACGGTCAAGTAGCGACCGGCACGTCCAGCGCCGGCAGGCTGATTGACAGGAACCTGCCGTACTCATGGCAGTTCGGGCTCTTCGAGGCTCTCGGTTTGCATGGAGAGCGTCCGTCGTGGCGTCCACCGCTCGCGCCACGTAGGCTTGGCCTGATGACGGACCGCGGCGAGCAGCCTTCGACCTCGGAAACGGCCGCAAGCCCAGCTCGGCCGCGATCGAACTGGACCGCCGGCCGCGTCATCGGGATGGTCTTCGCCAGCATCGGCGGGCTGATCGGGCTCGCGCTGCTGGTTGGCGGCATCGCGCTCCTTGCCGCCCATCTGTTCGCCCGAGACGACGACGGCTACTACACCTCAGATCGAGAGCAGCTCGAAAGCGCGACCTACGCGATCACCTCCGAGGAGATCGACCTCGGTGCCGATGCCGACGACTGGGCGCCGGAGGGGCTCCTCGGCGAGGTGCGTATCCGCGTCGAGAGCGCCGAGCCGGCCTTTATCGGCATCGGGCCGGATGTCGACGTTGCCCGCTACCTGGGCCGGGTCGCATACGACGAGCTGACTGACTTCGACGACGGTGAGGCGCAGTTCGATCTTCACCAGGGCGGGAAGCCGCGAACCCCGCCAGGTGAACAGGATTTCTGGGTCGCCGAGGCCGAAGGCAGCGGTGAGCAGGCCTTGACCTGGGACGCGGACTTTGGCCGCTGGACCGTCGTGGCCATGAATGCCGACGGCGCTCGCGGCCTGACGATCGAGGCCGACGCCGGAGTCAAGCTCGATTGGGCCGTCTGGGTCGGCCTGGGCATCCTCGTCGTCGGCCTGCTGATGACCGCTGGCGCCGTCGTCGTGATCCTGCTCATCGGCCGGCGTGCGAGCCGTGCACTCGACCACGGGCTGACTGAAGACGGAGCCCGAGAATGAACGACCAGTCGCGCGCTGCAGTAGCGGCGTCAGTGCCTCTTTCCATGCAGCTAGCCGGGAGCAGCACCTTCCCGCCCTAACCTCGTTGCCTCGACAGTCCTAGCTCGAAACCCGCAAAGGGGTCGCGTGACACCCCCTTTAACGGGTACTAGGTCGACATCCCGCCGACGACCTCGGGAGGAGCCATGAGCCGCATCCGCCGCCACCTGACGTTCGCCAATGTCGCCTCCGGCATCGCCCTGTTTGTGGCGCTCGGCGGGGGCACAGCCGTCGCCTTGAACGGCGCTAACACGGTGCAGTCGGACGACCTCGGCCCCGGTGCCCAGGTGAAGGCACCCGACGTCGCGGCCGATGCAGTGAACGGGTCCGACGTCCTCGACGGCTCCCTCGGGCTTGCGGACGTCAATGCCAACACTCGTCCTCACAAGCTCGATTTCTCCGTACCTGGAGGCACGGCCAAGACGCCGATCAGCACTGTTGGGAATCTGCAGCTGAGCGGGGAGTGCACCGCTGGCCCCGGCCCCGCTCTCTACATCCATCTGAGGAACCTCACGAACGCCACTGGGACTATGAACGCGCTGTTCATAACCGAGACCCCCGGCGCAAACTTCAACGCGATGGGTCAGTCCGTTGGAGCCGGCGCTGAGGTCACGGTGGACGGTGACGACGATGCCGTCGCGAGGGCCGTGGCATCCGGCAACTTCAGTCGTGTGGAGGGCCAAGTTGTCTTTCGGACTCCGCACCGGGTGACCACGATTGACTTCCACGCCTTCGCTGGCGATCAAGACGGTCCCTCCCGGTGCGAGTTCTTCGGCACGGCGGTGCCTTCGAGCTTGAGTTGACGAGTTAGACGAGAGCCCTCGAAGCCGCCGGGCTGCGGGAGTAGGCGCCCACTCTCCCGCCTAGTGCCCCGCAGTCTTATACGAGCAAGGGCGGCAGCTCCAGCCCTGACCGGGAGCCGCCCGACGTCAGGCAGCGACCGCCACGACTAGGGGAGGCAGGCTGATTGATAGGAACCTGCCGTACTCATGAGAGCCGTGGCGCTGGCGGTCCGCATCCTAGGGGTTCGAACCACCCCTCCGCCAGGTCAATGCCGCCGGACCGCAAACTACGGTGGCGCGATGCGGCAGTTCGCGGCTCGCCAGCCTTCAGCGATTCTCTTCGGGGCCCAGCTAGCCGCGATCCTCGTGTATCCGTTCGTCCAGGACAACGATTCGGGGCAGGCGATCTTCAGCGCCCTCGGTATCGCAATCCTGGGGCTGGTGCTGCTGGCCGTTCGCGGGTCACCGGCCTGGACTTCGCTCGGGATGGTTCTCGCGGTCCCGGCGACGGGGCTGCTGCTGATCCAGGCGATCACCAGCGACGATGCCCTGCGGCCCTATTCCTCTGCGCTCGAGGCGGTCTTGTACTTCTACGCTGCAGGGGCGTTGATCGCGTACATGCTGGCGGACCACGAGATCACCCGCGACGAGATCTGGGCGATCGGTGCGACGTTTACCCTCCTCGCCTGGGGCTTTGCCTACGCCTACACGGTTTGCCAGGCCATTGAGCCCGACAGCTTCACGGCCGCGGTCAACGCGCAGGATCCGCGCAGCTGGACTGAGCTGCTCTTCCTGAGCTTCACCACACTGACCAGCACCGGACTCGGTGACGTCATCCCGGTGAAGCCTTTCGCGCGTTCCCTTGTGATGGTCGAGCAATGTCTCGGCCTGGCATTCATCGCAATGTTGGTCTCACGGGTGATCGGGCTGCTGGTCATCTCGGCCAGACTGTCCGGCAGCGGAGCCCCTCCTGAAGGTCCGCGGCACTGGGACGAACGCTGGCGTCGCTGATCCAAGGCGCATACATTGAGGGCTTGCCCTGGGAAGCGCCCAAATAGCGAACCCGGTGACTGAACGGCCGGCCAGGGTGCGTTAGCTTGTGTCGTAACGCGGCATGGTCCCGTCAGCCGAACTGGCGGAGGTGGGCCGGGCCGTTTATTGGAAGGAGGCTCCTCATGGCCGAAGGAGCCGTCATATGCAATGTCGCGCGCGGGACCCGATGAGCCTGGTGCACGCACAGCGCGAGGTGGCTGGGATGATCCACTCGGGGACCCCGTTCGACGCCATCGAGGACCAGATCCAACGAATCCCCGACCTGGTCGACGACGAGCGCTCGGCCTTGTGGTTATACGCGTGGTCGCGACAGGGACGTAGCTGGCAGCGGAATGCCTCGACCCAGCTCCTGCTGTGGTGCTCGGGTGGGTCGTAGTTAGGTCCCTGGGAGTTCGACCCGCGGCCGGAGGACGAAGCACTGAGTGAACGCCCAGGAGCTTCATCCTGAGGATGCCGCGGATATGCGGGAGCCCCACAAGGACGACGACGGCACGCTGCGCCAGGACATATCGGCCGCAATGGTCGGCCTCTACAAGCAGCACTACGGGGAGGGGCCAACCCGATGTCGCACCTATTTGCACCCCGAGCTCGTGATCGTTGTCTTGGGCGGGGGGTACTCGGCGGCCGAGCGCACGCTGTTCGAGGCGGGCAAGTGGTACGAGGTCCGCCAGGCGAGGCTGAACTGGCAGGACAGCATGCAGGCGAAGTTCGTCGATGCGATCGAGGAGCTGACCGAGCGCAAGGTCGCAGCGTTCATGAGCGCCAACCGTCAAGACCCCGACTTGGCGGTGGAGATGTTTGTACTCGAAGCCGAGCACACCAGCTAGAAGAGGCAGGTCCTTCTCGCGAGCGGCTGGGTGCGCACCGCCCTAGCTCGTCACGCGACCCTTCGCGCGACGAGCGACGTGCTCAATTGTTCGGTGCGGGCGTTTCCTCCGCGTCATCGGCGTCGTGAACCGCCCATCCGACGCGCTCGATCAGCTGCGCGGCGTGGTGTCCGCTTCGCATGTCCGCGGCGGCCACCCGCTCGTTGAGGGTGACCGCGCCTTTCTGCTCGGTGCTTGACTCGCTCATCACAATAATTCTGGGCATGACCGTCTTCCTTCCGATGGATGGACCCCCGGGGACCACCGGCCGGTCAAAGCGTCGATGGTGATTGAGGCTCTCAATCAAGCTAGCGGGTTAGGGCCGCGGAGGTCGATCAGGGGCGGCTGTCGGGCTCATGCCTCCAGAGCCAGGTTTGCTGGCTCCCCTGCCGTCGAGCCGATCAGGACCTCGAGCAGCTCGCCCACCTCCCGCCCCTGGACGAGGGGATGACGCATGGGAAGCCCCGCCACGACCTCGTAGCGGTTTCGTCGCCCCTGTCGCTCCCGCAGGACGTAGCCTTCTTGGACCAGCTGGGACAGGATCCGGTGGGCGGCGCGCTCGGTAATGCCTACGGCTGCCGCGATGTCGCGCAACCGGATGCCCGGGTCATGAGCCACGCACAGTAGGACATGGGCGTGGTTCGTCAGGAAGTCCCAGCTGGTGGCCGCCGGGGATGATCTCTGCTGTTGTTCTCCAGACAGTGATTTCATGAATTAATGGTACACTCTATGTCCGGTCAGTGATCTAGCCGAGGCATCCGTCCCGGCGGGTTCGCTGGGAAAGGGACACAGCTAAATGACCATCTTCAGCGCCCTCCGTAACCGACTCTCTGGCCCCGACGCTTCGGCCGAATCAAGATCGGTCGACGATGCACAGGGCAACCCAGCCGCGGAGGCGCGGCTGCCGTTTGCAGGCTATGACCGCCTCGATGACAGACAGGTAAGAGACGGGCTCTCCGACCACTCACAAATTGAGCTCGAGGCGGTCGAGAGCTATGAGCGGTCTCATAAGGATCGGAAGCCTGTGCTCGACAAGCTGCGCTACATGCGTGGGCGCGAGCCGCTTCCAGGCTACGACGCTCTCGACGTCGAGGAGATCGTGGCTGCGCTCCAGGAGGCCGACCTGGCCACTATCAAGAAGGTTCGCGGTTACGAGCGGAAGTTCGCCAACCGCTCCGAGGTCGTAGAGGAGGTCGTCCGAGTTCACGGGCGGCGTCAGGCAACCCGACCGGCGAGCGCCGCGCCCAGGTACCAGCCGACGAGCGCGAGAATCCGGTCGAGCGTCGATGGTCCGGAGAGCAGGGATCAGCCATGACCGCGCTATCCGACCTTGTCGGCGGAGCTCACCGAGTCGCTGACTTCGCTATGGACGCGCTACGCGGGCCAGCGGCCGAGCAACGGGCGGACCGAGATCCGCGGCAACGTCGTCACCTGCGTGCTCGCTGATGCCGTCGGCGACTTCAACAAGAGCGTGATCGCTCCGCAGACGGGCGACACCGTCCGCGGCGTCGGCAAGCTCACTCCGGCGACCTACAAACGAGACGCGGTCGCTGCGGTGGTGAGGGCGACGCGCCAGCGCGTCACCTCGTTCCTGAGCAGCCACGACCGAGACACGGACGTCGCCACCGAGATATTCACTTTGGAGCCGTCGCTCTCACGAGGAGCGTCCCGCACCGATAGACGACTGGGACAGGCTTTGACACCCCCACCGCGCTGACCGGGACCTAGCCGATGGACTCTCGTACAACACGCGCGGGCAAGGGCAACGCCCGCCTGGTCGCACTCGAGGCCGAGGCGCGGTATGCCCGTGAGCGCTACCAGCTCTACAAGGCCAAGGCCTACGGCTCGCGACCGACCAGTCCAGGGCGCCTCCGCGAGCTCGAGCGAACATCGATGTTGGCGGACAGGCGGCTGGATCGGGCCCGGGCCCAGTAGGCAGTCGCTCTCGTCCAACCGGAGCCTCGCCTCAACGCGACCGTGGGACTCGGGGACGACGCCGCAGCCGTGCCCTGCTAGTGACGGCCCAGAGCCGATCGGCGCCGGCCCACCCCGCGAAGCACAATCCGCCGACCGTACCGGTCGCGGTCATCAGCACCCCGGCCGCCGCCGCCGCCGCCACACCCTCGCTCCCGAGGATGAGCACGGCGGCCGCGGCGCCGACGCTGGGACCAACCGGAAGCTGACCCAGCGTCACCACCGCAATCAGCACGGCGATCGCATCGAAGAACGAGGCATCGACGCCAACCGCGTGCAGCAGCAGCCAGTTGCGAAAGATCTGCGCGAACACGGCCACCAGCACGAAGCCCACCACGCGACTTCCGTCGCCCAGCATGCGGACCACCGCGAGGCCCAGCCACAGCTCGCGGCCCTTTCGAAGTGCAAGCTGCCGCAGGCCGGCGCTTGCCGCTCCGATCACCGCAAGACCGACGATCGGCAGCCACCATGGCAGGCCGAGCGGCCCCACCAGGGTGAACGACGACAGCGCGGCCAGCATCGCCTCGATGGCAATGATCGGAAATTCGGCGGCGATCAGCGTCGGCACCTGCGGACTGACGGCCGGGGACGATCGCCGAAGCGCGGCGATCCGCGCTGCGACCCCGAGCTGCGTATTCAGCACGCTGCCCAGGACCTGCATGCTCGAGGCGCGATATAGGACCCGACGGTCGACCGTACCGCCGGCCGCTCGGATGGTCAGATGCCACGCCTCGCTGCGCGCCAGCAAAGCGACGACCTGCAACAGCACGGTAACGGCGAGCACCCCCGCCGTGGCATCGGATAGCGCGGCCGCGAACTCGTGGCCCCGCCCAGCGAGCACGAAGGCGAGAACCGCCGCGGTGGCTACCGACCCCACCACCGTGATCAGCGCACGGTGGCGGCGTCCGAGGTCGCGGAGGCGTGCAGTCAGTTCGGCCAGCCGACTCGCGCCGCGCGGACTCGACGCCGGGCCGATCTGTTCGCTGCGGACGTCCGGCGCGCCCCTTCCGTTTAGCGGATCGAGGGAGCCCATCGAGACGACGCTACCGTCGCTTCGTGGGGAACGGGGGTTGGGGGGCGGAGTGGGTCAGGTGTCCACCGGCCAGGCTGATTGATAGGAACCTGCCAGGCACATATCACGGCTACGAGGGTATGGGGAGGGGCTTTCGAGAGTAGGCGGCACTGCGCCGGTAGGCTCCTCATGAGTTCACGAGCCGGAGGATGAAAATGGCCGAGGTTCCGACGCTATTCGTTTGCCATGGGGACGCCAGCGGCCCGCGGTTCCATCCGTGTCGCCGCGTGCAGGAAGCCCTCGGCGCGGCGAACATCGAGTACGAGAAGGTGATCGCCGCTCACGGCAGCCCGATTGCCTTTCTGCGGAAGGGCTCGCGTGACGAGCTGCGGGAGGCGACCGGATCGACGAAGCTGCCGGCGCTCAAGCTGCCCGACGGGACGGTCATCACCCATTCCCGCGCCATCCTCTCCTGGATCGGCCAGCAGCAATGACCTTGCGGGGCTAGCAAACCACCGCCAGCGGGAGATACTCCACGAGCGCACAAAGGCAGGCCCCAGGCAGCGGAGTTCGGCGGCCAGTTCGAGCCCTAGCCCCAGGCACAGGAACTCAGCGCCTGACTTGGTCTTTGCACAGTCCTCCGCTATGAGCCGGAGCGCTCGGCGTTCGGGGGCATCCTCGGAAACACAGACCTGACGCGGAAGTCCCCCGCACCGGTCGCAATCGCAATGGCTCCGACAAGCGCCAGGTACACGCCGCCCTCCCGAGTCGCACCTGACGGAAAGTCGAAAAGGATGAGCCATGCGATCAGGATTCCGGCGATCACTCCAAGGATGTCGGTCATGCCGTTGAGCGAGAGATCCGGACGGAAGAAGCCGAATCTCCCACCCGTAATGGCGGCCGCAATCCCAGAGACGCCGGTGATCACCAAGAAGACGTCCCACGTGCTGAGGGTCTGCCAGCCGTCGTGAGTGACACCTGCGGCATCGCTCCACGACATGAACAACGAGCCGATCAGCAGAGCCCCGCCGCAGCCGGCGAGCAGGCGTCCAAGTCCGGGATTGATCGTGGTCATGGTGCTCCTTTCTTGAGCGCCTCGGCAGTCGCTCGGTCGGCGGGGAAAAGCAGCTCGATCGCGAGCTCGGACGTGGTCACCTCGAACGGGGTGTCGAAGCTCGCGAACATGCCGAAGAACGACCACTCGCCGCCCGTGGGGGCGCGCAGCCGCACCGGTCCGAGGATCTCGCCGCTCCCGACCTCGGCGGCAACGTCGTTCTCACCCTCGGGCACCGGATAGGCGGCAACCTCATCCATCAGTGATCTCAGGCCGTCATCGCCGCTGATCGCGATCTGTTGGGCCAGGCGCTTCAGGAAATGCCCGCGCCACTGGGCCAGGTTGACGATCAGCGGCGCGAACCCGCGTGGATGCAGGCCAGTCCGCAGGAGGTTGATCGGTGGCTCGAGCAGCGCGGGGTCAATCTCGATCGTCGCGGCGAACTCGGCCATTGGGGCGTTGGTCGCGACGAGGTTCCAGGCACGATCGAATATGACCCCGGGGTAGGGCTCGTGCGCGGCGAGGATTCGATCGAGCGCCTGGCGCACCGGCGCAAGCTCTGGATCTGCGAGGGGGCGCTCGGGAAATGCCGGAGCGTGGCCAGCGGCGAGCAGGAGCTGGTTTCGCTCCCGGAACGGGATCTGAAGCTGCTCGGCAACCGCCAGGAGCATTTCGCGACCCGGCTTCGAGCGACCGGTCTCGACGAAACTCAGATGGCGGGCTGAGACGCCCGCGTCGAGCGCAAGCTCAAGCTGGGTAAGTCGACGGCGTCCGCGCCACTCCCGCAGCAGTGGCCCAACACTTTCGTGGCGGTCGGATTTGGCCATGCCGCGGCGACTCTAGCCCTCGCGAGTAGGCCTGTCGATTACCTCGGGGTAATCGACGTTCGTCCCGAGGTGAAACGCAGAATCTCGGACGCCACCAGCTCCGGGTCGTCGAACATCGCGGTGTGGCCGCAGCCGGTCAGCTCGCGCAACTCCGCGTTCGGCAGCTCGGAGAGGAATCGCTCGGCATGTTCGCGCGACAGGACCCGATCGCCGGACGGATGAAGGATGAGTACGGGACAGCCCACCTGCTCCAACCCATCGATCCGAGCGATCGTCCCGTCCGCGCGCATGTTCGCGGCGAGCTGTCCGGCGACGTCGCAGTGGGCGAACTCGGCCACCAGGCGCTCCGCCTCGACAGGCGGGATCCGGGCCGGGTCGACGCAGTTGTCGGCTAACAGCAGACGTCTTCCCCGACGGATGCGAACCAGCCGACGCGCGAGCGGCAGAAGCATCCTGACGGTGCGGTGGTCGCGGCGAGACTTCTTCGCGAAGGCGCGCCCCTCGTCGGGCGTGAACAGCCCAGCGGGAGCCACCCCGACGACGGTTCGCGCTCGCCCGCGCTTGGCGAGCTCGAGCGCCAGCCAGCCGCCGAGTGAGTTGCCGGCGATGTCGGGGCGCTCGAATCCCGCGGCATCCAGGTCCGCTTCGACGGCGTTCGCCCAGGTCTCGACCGTGGGCGCAGCACCAGCGTCGCGTGCCGGCGACCCAAGGTGGTCGGGGAGCGTAGGCGCGAGCACCTCGCGTTCAGCAGCGAGTCGGTCGAGCACGGGCGACCAGCTGTGCCAGCTCTCCCAGATCCCGTGAAGCAAGACGAGCGGCTCGCCGCTCCCGGCGCGGTAACGGTCGACCTCCACTAGCGGTGCTTCACGCCCTCCTGCACGAAGTTCGCGAGCCGTGCCTCGGTGATCGGCAGATCGTCCAGCGCCTCGTCGACCGCGTCGAGGGTGTCCTGCGAGAGTTCCACGCTGGAGGCCTCCACATTCGAGTAGACCTGCTCAGGCCGGGAGGCACCGATGATCGCTGAGGCGACGTTCTCCTGGCGCAGGATCCATGCGAGCGCCATCGTCGTCATGCTCAGCCCGGCGCCCTCGGCGATCGGTATCAGCCGCTGGACCGCCTCGAGCAGATCGTCTGAGCGGTAGCTGTCCATCGCCCAGTTCATCTCGTCGCTGGCGGCGCGCGAGTCCTCGGGTGGCGGCTCGCCCGGCTTGTACTTGCCGGTCAGCACTCCCTGGGCCAGCGGCGACCAGACAATCTGCGAGATCCCGTGCTGCTCGCAGAAGGGGATCAGCTCGGCCTCGGGCGCGCGCCAGATCATGTTGTACTGCGGCTGCGAGGAGACGAACTTCTTTGCGTTCGGGACCTCGAGGCCTGCCTCGATCTGCTCGACCGTCCACTCGCTGAAGCCGATCTCACGCGCCTTGCCGGCTTCGCAGACCTCGGTCAGCGCCTCCATCGTCTCCTCGATCGGCGTCTCGGGATCGGGGCGGTGGCACTGGTAGAGGTCGACGTAGTCGGTCTGCAGGCGCTCGCAGGGATGCATCGATCTGCTTGTGGATCTGTTCGCGCGAGAGGCCGCGGTCGGTCTCCGACATCGGAAAGAAGACCTTGGTGGCGAGCACGTACGAGCCGCGGTCGAACTCCTTCAGCACCTCGCCCCAGACGGACTCAGCCGCGCCGCCGCCGTAGACGTTTGCGGTGTCGAAGAAGTTGATCCCGGCGTCGAAGGCCGCGCGGGTGCAGGCCTCGGTGTGCTCTTGCTCCACGCCACCGCCGTAGGTGAGCCAGGAGCCGAGCGAGATCTCCGAGACCTGTATGTCCGAATCCCCGAGCTTGCGGAACTTCACCCGGCGGACCCTACCCAACACGGTTGGTCGGCAATCCGGCTGGGACGCGGGGCGCCAGCGAACGCGGGACGTTCAGCGGGAGGGCGCGAGGCCCGCCTCGCGCGCCTTTTTCATCCGGAGGGCGATGCTGGCGCTCCCCATGGTGAAGGCGAGCTTCGAGGTCGGAAGCCGGTAGCCGGCCTTCGTGTGCGGCGCGTACTCCACCCGGTCTGAACCGTCGCTCTCCAGCCAGCCGGTGTAAATACGCTGCTCCTGGCCGATCATGCGCGGCTGGAATTGGTGGGACGTCAGGCCGGCGCGTCTGCCGCCGGCGGGAACCGTGCCCGCCGGGACGCTTAGCCTCAGCCCGGAGTCTCCGCCCTCGACGGCTGCGGTCGGGACGACCTCGGGCATGTCGTCCGAACCGCACCAGCCGAGCAGCGTGTGCGGCAGCCGATGGGCCTGAGCCGCCACCTTGGTGACGTCGACGCGTGGCCCTGTGCCGGCGCCGGGCGGCTTCTGGGGCGGGGCGGGTTCCGCCGGCGGCTTTCCCAGGACCTGCGGTTCGCTGGCCGCCGCGTCGTCGGGGTAGGCGACGATCCGCTCCACCTGGATCGTGATCGGCACCCGGTGCCAGTAGTAGACCTCCAGCATGCGCCCGGTCAGGCCGGCGGAGCGCGGCCCAAGGAAGCGCTCCCACTCCGGCGTGATCGACTCGAGCCAGTCGCGGTCGGGGGTGGTCGGGAAGCTCGCCCGGCCCTGGACGAGCACGAATCCGGACCTGTCCGTCAACCCGTGCTCGCGCGCGTGGTAGGCGACGGCCACACCGGGGTTGCGACGGATCCGGTCGAGCTTCTTCCACATCGCCTGCGAGGTCGTCAGGGTGACGGTGCCGGCCTGGCGGTCGCGCAGCGCGAGCGGCGCCATCGGGGTGATCACCACGCCCTTGGCGGGCGTCAGATAGGCGAAGCCCGCCGCGAGGTCGGACGCCAGGATCTCGTCGACATCGTCGGTCCAGCTCACCATGGCACGACGATAACGCCCCGGCGCGCCCGCCCACCGGTGACCAAGGCTGGCTGAGCGTTGGCCGGCGCGCTATGGCCGCGTCTTGGTCTCGCAGCCGCGGACTATGGAGTTGGGATCCTTGGGGAGTTGGTCCAGGATGGCCTTGTCGGCAGACCCTGGGGTGCCGATCCCACCGTCGCAGTTGATCGTCGTATCGGAGGTCATGTCACGGGCGGAGAGCAGATCGCTCCCGTTCATCCCCTTCAGCACATCGGCGCCCGGTCCCCCGATCAGGGTGTCCGCATCCGAGCCTCCCGTCAGCGTGTCGTTCGCCGCCCCGCCGTTGAGCCAGCTCTGGACCGGGGTCGAGTTGACCACCTGTCCGCTTGGTCGGCGGAGGTGACTCGGATATCGGTGATCTCACCGCTGCAGTCGGCGGTGTAATCGCCGATTCGGGTGCAGCCCTCGCCGGTGCGAACGCCTGAGCCCGTGTAGGCGCCGCTGGGGACGTCGGTCACCCGTAGGACCTCGCTATCGGGCAGGGTGATCCGCAGGTTGTCGCTTGGCCCCTGGCGCGGCGGTGACCACGAGGGTCGTGTCCGAGAGACCGATCATGGCCGTGCGGACCGTGAACGTGCGGGAGGCCGCGCGTGGGATCGGTGTTGCCCGCTGGGTCGGTGGCCCGGACGTAGAAGGTGTGGGAGCCGTCCGTGAGGTGCGAGGTGGTCCTCGGCGAACTGCAGGGTGCATACGAGCCCGAGGTCGACCTTGCACTCGAAGCTCAGACCCCACCTGCGAGGCGGAGAAGGTGAAGGTCGGGGTGGGGTCGTTGGTCAGGCCTGAGGGGCCGGAGTTGATCGTCGTGTCGGGCGGGACCGTGTCGACCGTGAAGGTTCGCGACGCGGGCGGGCCGGTGTAGCCCAGCGGGCTGTCTGGTCCGGACCTCGAAGGTATGGGGCCCGTCCGCCAGCGCGCTGTAGGACTTGGGCGAACTACAGGGCTGGAAGTCGGCCTCCTGGCTCGAGTCGAGGCGACACTCGAAGCTCGCCCCGGGCTCTGTGGATGAGAAGGTGAATGAAGGCGACGTGTTGCTCGTCAGGCCGGAGGGGCCAGAGTTGATCACGGTCTGCGTCTCCTGGCGGAACTTCTGGATCCGGTTGTTGCCGTAGTCGGCGACGTAGACGTTGCCCGCGGAGTCGGTGGCGACGCCGTAGGGGCGTTGAACTGGCCGTCCCCGGAGCCGGTGCTCCCCACTTGGGTGAGGAAGGTGCCCGAGGAGTCGAACTTCCGGAGCCGGCCGTTCCCGTAGTCGGCGACGTAGACGCTGCCCGCGGCGTCGGTGGCGACGCCAAGTACGGAACGCACCGAGCCCGGCTCCCCACTTGGGCGAGGAAGGTGCCCGAGGAGTCGAACTTCTGGATCCGGCCGTTGAAGTAGTCGGTGACGTAGACGTTGCCCGACGGAGTCGGTGGCGATGCCGACATGGTTGTCGAACTGCCCGTTCCCGGAGCCGTAGGTCCCCCACTTGGCGAGGAAGGTGCCCGAGGAGTCGAACTTCTGGATCCGGTGGTTGTCGTAGTCGACGACGTAGACGTTGCCCGAGGAGTCGGTGGCGACGCCGGCGGGGCCGTCGAACTGCCCGTCCCCGGAGCCGGAGCTCCCCCACTTGGTGAGGAAGGTGCCCGAGGAGTCGAACTTCTGGATCCGGTCGTTGCCGAAGTCGGCACGTAGACGTTGCCCGAGGAGTCGGTCGCGACGCCCCTTGGGACAGAGAACTGCCCGTCCCCGGAGCCGGAGCTCCCCCACTTGGTGAGGAAGGTGCCCGAGGAGTCGAACTTCTGGATCCGGTGGTTGCTGGTGTCGGCGACGTAGACGTTGCCCGAGGAGTCGGTGGCGACGCCCAACGGTGTGTTGAACTGGCCGTCTCCAGAGCCTTCGGTTCCCCACTTGGTGACGAAGTGAAACGAGGCCGAGGCCGAAGGCGCGAAGGCCAAGAGGACGACGAGGACCGAGAGCAGCGTGGTGCCCCTCAGCAACCGTCGCAACGGTCCAATCCGGTGATGCAGAATGATGACCCCCCTACCTAGTGTGGCTTCGAGCCACGGTTTACATTCGACCGGGCATCGGACGAGACGGGCCACCATACCGGCTTCTCCCGCCGCCATCGCCACTTGGCTGGCTTTCCTATGCACGGCTTACCCAGCCTCATTAGGCGCGGGACGTCGGGTTTGCCCTAAGCGCCGACCGCCTCGATGAACGTCTCCAGCTCTCTGCGGATGTCAGGACCCGCCGGCTGGTAGACGATCTCAGTAACGCCTTGGTCGGCAAGCTCCGCGGCCCTGGCGCGAAGTGTCGCCGCGGTGCCGGTGAAGCTGAAGGCCTCGACCATCGTGTCGGCCCCGGCATCCCATGCCGCCTGGTCGGCCGCGTTCAGCCCGACCATGTGCTGGTCGTGGACGGCGAGATGGCGCTCGCCCTCCGGCGCCTGTTCGATCGCCGCGAGCCACTCCTCCCCGCCGGGCAGGTCCGCCATGTTGGCGCTGAGCTCGTAGGCGCCGTGATACATCTTCATCGCGCCTGGTCCGGCCGCCGAGCGAACGCGCTCCGACCGCGGATCTTCTCCTTCATCGAGCACTGTTCCGTCGCATAGATGCGGGACCCAGGAGAACTCGGTGGCGAACTCGGGCACGGTCGCCACGGTGAATAGACCGTCGGCCAGCTCTTTCGCGACGACCTGGCCCGTGGGTCCCTGAGCTCCTATCAACACGGGCACGTCGACCGGGCGCGGTGCAGCGTGGCCGTCGGGATGAAGCATTCGCATCCGTGCGCCCTCCCATTCGACGGTCTCGCCGCGCAGAAGGCCTCGGTAGGCCCGGATGTAGGCGTCCATGTAGGCCCACTTGATCGGCCGTGGCACGCCCATTGCCCGACGACCGGTCCACCCGGTCCCGAACGCAACGGCCACTCGACCCGGCGCGAGAGCTTCAAGGGCGGCGGTCCCGGCGGCGTTGACCATCGGATGGCGAAGCGACGGCACCAGCACCCCCGGGCCGAGACCGATGCGCTCGGTCCGCTCGGCGGTGAGCGCCAGCGTCATCCATACGTCGGGGCTCTGCTGCGGCGTGTCGTAGAACCAGGCGCGCGTGTAGCCGAGCTCCTCAGCGATGGCCACGTGCTCGGGCGAGTCGAGGGTCGTAGGTGTCGCGCAAGAGATATCCATCGCTCTAGATCCCTCTCGCGCACGCTGAATGGGGCCGTTCGCGCGATCTCGGGCGTCGCTGTGCAAAGTATCGCCTTGGACGAAGAGCGTTTGGTCGGCGCCACTCCGCAAGCTCGACCTCGAACCTCGTTGCGGCGCGTCGCCGGTTGGCATAGGGTCGTCCGCCGAGGGTTTACGAGGAGAGGAGAAACTGATGCCCCACTACCTCATTCAGGTCGCTTACAACACCGACGGAGTGGCCGGACTGGTCAAGGAGCCGCAGAACAGGATCGAGAAGGTCACGCCCGCGATCGAGGCGCTCGGTGGCCGCGTCGAATGCGGCTACTTCGCATTGGGCGAGCACGACGTGGTCGTGATCTGCGAGATGCCGGACAACGCCAGCGCCGCGGCGTTCGCACTGGCGGTCGGCGCCGGTGGGACGGTCGCTTCCTATAAGACCACGGTCCTGCTCACACCGGATGAGGCCGTCGAGGCGATGAGCAAGGCGGCCGACTCGAGCTACCAGCCCGCATCCGGCTAGCGCCAGCTCGACACCTCAAGGAGTAGGCGATGTCGCAGGAGAACCTGGAGCTGATCAGAGTGGGATTCGCCGCGCACAACCGTGGCGACCTCGATGCCCTGACCGAGGTGTATGACCCAGACGCGGTGTTCGAGACGCTGCTCTTGGGGACCCACCGCGGCAAGGAGGCCATACGTCTGATCTACGAGGAGAACCAAAAGACGCTGTCCGGGTACACGATTGACCCGGTCGAGCTGATCGACTCCGAAGATCAGGTGGTCGCGGTGGCCGAGGTCAAGGGAGTGGGGCCTGTGAGCCAGATCTCGATGGACGGAGACCAGTTCGCCTTCCTCTTCACGATCAAGAATGGCCGTGTGGTCCGAGAACAGGCCTTCCGGAACAGGGACGAGGCCCTCGAAGCCGCGGGGCTGAGCGACTAGGCGACATCGCAGGAGCCTCAGCGAGCGCGCGGGGACGGGTTCGGATAGGTTCACGCTGGCAACCCGCTCACGAAAGGAGCACAGATGGCAGGTGAGGTCAAGAACTTCGACTCCCCAGACGAGACCCGGCCCTTCGAGGGCAAGGGAAAGGCCGACGTCCTCAACATCGGAGGCAGGAATGTCGGCAAGGCCGTGTTCGAGCCAGGCTGGAAGTGGTCGGAGAACGTCAAGCCGATCGCGGGGACCGACTCCTGTCAGGTCTCACACCTCGGCTATTGCATCTCAGGCGGCATGACCGTCCACATGGACGACGGGACTCAGCTTGAGATCGGCCCCGGTGACGTCTTTGCGATCCCGCCTGGCCATGACGCTGAGGTCCCCGGGCCGGAGCCGTGTGTATCGCTCGACTTCGGCGAGTTCGGGGATTACGCAAAGCGGCAATAGCTCTTTCGTGACACCCACGACCTAGGGGCGTGCGCTAGCTCGACTTGACCTGGCCGACCTCGATCACCCGGCGCTCGTGGGTGCCGACCCCGATCGTACGCTCGCCCTCGCGGACCTCGACCTCGAATCGCAGCTTGCGGCCGTCAACGACCTCCCGCAGGGTGGAGCGCACCTGACAGAGGGAGCCCTCCGCCGCGGCGGCAACGTGCTTGACGCAGACCTCGAAGCCGACCGTGGCCTTTCCTTCCGGGAGGTTCTCGTAGGAAAGCACGGCCGAGTTGCGCTCCATGACGGCGATCATCCCGGGCGTCGACAGAACCCGGACGCCGATCGTCCCGCCGACGTCTGTGACCAGACGGTCCTCCACCACGAACTCGTCCACCCGCTCGATGCCCGCCTCCACCGTCGCCTCGGTGGGACGCTCGGCCGCCGAAACCGCGTCCTTGAGCGGCTTCGGCCAACCTCGCCGCTCCGCCATCAGGCCAACTTCCCGGTCATTTAGACCATCCCCAGGCCGCCTGAGACCCCCAGCGTCTCGCCGGTCACGTAGGAAGCGTCATCGGAGGCCAGGAAGGCGGTGGCTGCCGCAACCTCCTCCGGTTCGCCGAGGCGCCGCATCTGGGTGGCGCCCTTCATCGTCTCGATCACCCGCTCGCCGAGCTCGCCCAGCTCCGTGGCGCGGCGCAGAAGCGGCGTATCGATCGGACCCGGCGCGATCGCGTTCGCCGTAATCCCGAAGCGGGCATTCTCGCGCGCGATCGTCTTCGTGAACGCGATCACGCCGCCCTTGGCGGCCGAGTAGACGGCCGAGCCCTTCGAGCCGACACGGCCGGCCTCCGAGGCGATGCTGACGATCCGGCCGTAGCCAGCCTTCTGCATCGCGGGGAGCACGGCATGCGTGCAGACGAGGACTCCCTTCAGGTTGACCGCGATCACCCGCTCCCACATATCCGGATCGGTCTGCGTGAAGAAGCCGAACTCGTCCGTGCCGGCGTTGTTGACCAGAACCTCGAAGGGGCCGAGCGCCTCGACCACCGCGGCGGCCGAGGCGACCTCGGTCACGTCGAGTTGGACCGCTTCGCCACCGATCTCATCGGCAATCTCGCCCGCCCCTCTCTCGTTCAGGTCGCCAATCACGACGCTCGCCGCCTCCGCCGCGAGTCGGCGCGCGATAGCCGCCCCGATCCCGCTCGCCCCGCCCGTGACCAGCGCCTTACGACCCTCGAGCCTCATGCGCCGGAGCATATGCGTAGGGGGCCCGGGCAGGCTCACGGGGCGAAATACACTCCGCCGCCATGCCGGAACCCATTCCGATCATCGGCGGCACCGGCGCGCTGGGCTGGGGACTGGCGCTCCGCTTGGCCCGCTCGGGCCGGCCGGTCGTGATCGGATCTCGGAGCCCGGAGCGAGCGACTCAGGCGGTGGAGCGGCTGCTGAAGGCGGCGCCCAACGCCGACGCCGAGGGGCTCGTCAACGAGGAGGCGGCCCGGCGCGGAGCGATCGTCTTCCTCACGGTCCCCTTTCGCGCCCAGTCCGAGAACCTCAACAACCTCCGCGAGGCGCTGGAGCCGGGACAGACCCTGGTCGACTGCACTGTGCCAACCGCCGCCGCTGTGAGCGGCAAGGCCACCCGCTCGCTCGGCGTCTGGCAGGGCTCGGCGGCGCAGCAGGCCCAGGAGATGGTCCCCGAGGGCGTGACCGTGGTCGCTGCGCTTCATACGGTGAGTGCCGCGACCCTGGGCGACCCGGAAGCCGAGCTCGACGAGGACATCCTGATCTGCGGTGACCGGAAGGCCGACAAGGCGCGGGTGGCCGCGATCGTGGAGCTCATCCCTGGCCTGCGAGCCGTCAACGCGGGCCGGCTGGAGATGGCGCGGATAGTCGAACAATTGACGCCGCTTCTGATCGCGATCAACGCCCGCTACAAGGGACATGCCGGGATCCGGATCACCGGGCTTGGGGAAGGCAGTCCCTGGGAGTAGTGGCCGGCGCCGTGAGCACACCCACGCCGGGGGGCCGCTGATGCGGATCGCGCTGCTCGCCGGCGGCACCGGCGGGGCGAGGCTCGCGGCCGGGATGCAGGAGCTCCTCGGCAACGACCTCGCGGTGATCGCCAACACGGCCGACGACACCCGGATCCACGGCCTCCACGTGTCGCCGGATCCCGACCTGATCACGTACTGGCTGGCGGGCGTGGTCGACGAGGAGCGCGGCTGGGGAATCCAGGGCGACTCGTTCACGGTCCACGAGCGACTGGTCGAGCTCGGTGCCCCGGCCTGGTTCCAGCTCTCCGATCGCGACCTGGCCACCTGCCTCTACCGGACCCACTTCATCGCCGAGGGCGGCACGCTGACCGCCTCCCAGGGGCAGATCGCACGGGCGCTCGGGGTCCGCGCAGCCGTGTTGCCGATGTGCGAGCAGGAGGTCCACACGCGCGTCCTGACCCCGGATGGCTGGCGCGGGCTGCAGGAATTCTTGATCGTGGAAGAGTCGCGACCGCCGATCGAGGCAATCGAGGTTCAAGGGCTGGAGCGCGCCAGTCCGACCCCCGAGGTCCGGGACGCGCTGGCCGCCGCCGAGGCGATCGTCGTCGGCCCCTCCAACCCCGTGATCTCGGTCGGGCCGATCATTTCCGTTCCGGGCATGCGGGAGGCGATCGCCGCGCCCGAGGTGCCCGTGATCGCGGTTAGCCCGCTGGTCGCCGGGCGGGCCGTCAAGGGCCCGACCGAAGAGTTCATCAAGGCCGTGGGCCGGCCGGCCACGGCGGCCGGGGTGGCCTCGCTGTACGAGGGTTTGATCGAGGCGATGGTGGTCGACGCCGATGACCCCGACCCGGCCCCCGAGGGCCTCCAGGTGCTCTCATGCCCAACACTCATGGAGGGGGAGCAGGGCAGGCGGGAGCTGGCCGAGCGCGTGCTGGAGTTCGCGCAGGTGCTCCGCTGAGCGATGCGTGCCACCGCGATCATTCCCGTGAAGAGATTCGGCGCTGCCAAGCAGCGGCTCCTCGACGCCCTCGACAGGCCGGGGCGTGCGGCGCTCGTCAAGGCGATGCTCGCCGACGTCCTGGTCGCCACCGCCCGCGCCGAGCTGATCGAGCGAATGATCGTCGTCACCGGCGAGCGGCGGGCGGAGCGGATCGCCCTCCGCCACGCCCAGCGCACCGCTGTGCCGATGGAGGTCTTCCGCGATCCCCAGGACGCCGGCCACTCGGAGGCGGCGACGCTGGGGATCGTCCGCGCCAAGGCGCTCGAAGCCGACTGCGTCGCCCTGCTGCCCGGGGACTGTCCGCTGCTCGACCCGGCAGAGCTCGACGCGGCGCTCGAGCGCATGCGGGCCGGCCGGGTGGCGATCGTGCCGGACCGCCACGGCACCGGGACCAACGCGCTCCTGCTCTCGCCGCCGGACGCAATCGGCCCCGCCTTCGGTCCCGAAAGCTGCGCCCGTCACGCGGACCGCGCGCGCCGGGCCGGGCACGAGGCTGCCGTCGAGCCGCTCGACTCCCTGGCCCTCGACGTCGACACGCCCGACGACCTTGCCGCGCTCGCTGAGGCGCTGGAACGAGAGCCCCACCGGGGGCCAGCGACGGCGGCCGAGCTGGCGCGAGGAGGCCGGCTCAGGGGTGGGACGCGAGCATGAGCCGCCGCGTCGAGGTCGTGCCTGTGCACGGCCTGCCGGAGATCGACGCCGGTGACCCGCTCGGCGAGCTGATCGCCCAACGGCTCGCCGACGCGGGCGTCGAGCCGGCGGCAACAGACATCGTCGCCGTCGCCCAAAAGGCCGTCTCGAAGGCGGAGGGCCGGGTGCGCGAGCTTGACGACGTGGTGCCGGGTCGCGACGCGCAGGATCTGGCGACACGCCTGGACAAGGACGCGCGTCTGGTGGAGCTCATCCTCAGCGAGAGCCGCGCCACGATCCGCGCAGAGGGCGGTCGCCTGATCGTGGAGACGCTGAGCGGCTGGATCTGCGCCAACGCCGGGATCGACGCCTCGAACGTGCGCGGCGCCGATCGCGTCACCCTGTTGCCGGAGGACGCCGACGCCTCCGCGCGGCGGCTCCGGGCGCAGATCGGCGCGGCGGCCGGCGTACGACCCGCGGTGGTCGTCAGCGACAGCTTCGGGCGACCGTGGCGCCTCGGCCAGGCCGATGTTGCGATCGGCTGCGCGGGCCTGGCGCCGCTGGACGATTGGCGCGGGCCGAGGGACCATGAGGGTCGAGTGCTAGCCGCGACCGTGGTCGCGGTCGCCGACGAGGTCGCGGCCGCTGCCGACCTGGCACGCGGCAAGGACACCGGAGTTCCCGCCTGCCTGGTGCGGGGGCTGGGACGTTTCGTCAGCGCGGAGGACGGGCCCGGCGCGCGCGCAATCCAGCGCCCCGAGGCCGAGGACCTGTTCCGCTAGGTCTGTTCCACTTCGCTCGTCAGCATCGGGTCGGGGTGCCCTCCTCGGTGAACTCGGGGGGCGCGTAGACCTTCCCGGGCGCGGCCCCGATGGCCACCAGCCGCGCGCCCTCGTCGCCGGTGGTGATCTTCCGCGCCTCCTGGGGACCGACGCGCGCGAAGACCCCAGCCTCGAGCTCGTAGTCGTCCTTTCCCACGGTCAGCGTCGCCTTGCCGACGAGCACGGTGTAGACCTCCTCCTGCCCGTCCCGCGCCGTGGTCGTGCTCCGGGTACTGGGTCGAATCCGGGTGGGAGGTCCATCACCGCGAGCCCGAACGAGCGTCACGCCAAGCCCGGCGCGCACGCGCCGGTACCCGCCATTGAAGATCGCCTCGAACTCGTCCAGCCGCTTCACGGTCACATCCGCCATCAGCTTTCCTCTCTCGCTGTTCGATCCACGACCAAGACGGCCGCGCCGCGAACCCTACCGCCGCGCAGGTCGTCGAGGGCCGTGTTGGCGTCGCTCAAGCGGATACTCGGCGACCTCCGTCCGCACCGGGACCTGCGGCGCCAGCGCCATGAAGTCCTCCCCATCGCGCCGGGTGAGGTTGGCGACGGAGCGCAGCGTGCGCTCCCCCCAGAGGATCTCGTAGGGAAAGGAGGGGATGTCGCTCATGTGGATGCCGGCGCAGACCACGACCCCACCCGGGGCGACGGCACGCAGGGCGACCGGGACCAGCTCTCCAGCCGGGGCGAAGACGATTGCGGCGTCGAGCCCCCCGGCTTCGCCCGGCTCCGAGACCTCGGAGCCGCCCTCCGTGTCACCCGCCCAGGCCGCGCCGAGCTCGAGCGCGAAGCGCTGGGTCTCGGCGTCGCCCGGCCGGGTGAGCGCGAAGACGCTCCGGCCCTGGTGGGCGCGCCACCTGGCAGACGATGTGGGCGGAGGCGCCGAAGCCGTAGAGGCCGACCCGCTCCGCATCGCCGCAGAGCCGCAGCGAGCGGTAGCCGATCAGCCCCGCGCACAAGAGCGGCGCCGCCTGGAGATCCGGGTAGCCGGCGGGGATCGGAAAGCAATAGCGCTCGTCGGCGACGGCCTGCTCGGCGTAGCCCCCGTCGACCTGATAGCCGGTGAAGCGGGCGCGCTCGCACAGGTTCTCCCGGCCCGAGCGGCAGTAGCGGCAGTCGCCGTCGGTCCACCCCAGCCACGGGACTCCCACGCGCTGCCCGGCCGCGAAGCGCTCGGCCCCCTCCCCCGCCTCCTCGACCGTGCCGACTATCTGATGTCCGACGACCAGGGGCAGCTTCGGGTCGTGCAGGTCGCCGTCGACCACATGGAGGTCGGTGCGGCAGACGCCGCAGGCATGCACCCGCACCAGCACCTGGCCAGGGCCAGGCTCGCGGGCAGGCAACTCCGCCTCTCGCAGGGGCTCGCGCTGCTCTTCGAGGACCATTGCGCGCACTCGCCAATCATCCCGCGCGGAGCACGCAAAGTGCGGGAATCGCGGACGCGGGCATGTCTATCCCCGTTGACGCGTGCGGCGATTGGCGCGAGGGTTGGCCCGGATTCGATCGAAGGGAGCGTGCGATGAGGGACCGGGATTGGGAGCGACTCGGAGCGGCGACGGGTGCCGTTTCCGTGCTCTTGTTCATCATCGGCTTTGGAATCTTCCCGGCGCCGCCCGACGTTGACGCCTCGGCGGCCGAGATCCATGCCTACTTCGTCGACGAGCGAGAAGGCATCCAGACCTCGATGGTGCTGCTGACCGCCGCCCTCTTCTTCTACATCTGGTTCCTGGGCAGCCTGCGAAGCGCGCTCAGGTCCGCCGAGGGCGGCGCAGGTCGGGTGTCGTCGATCGCCTTCGCCGGCGGGCTGGTGGGCGCCGGGGCCTTGTTCGTGTTGATCACCCTCCTCGCCGGCGCTGCTTTCCGCCCCGAGCAGTCAACGCCGGAGGTGACCGCGGCGATCAACGACCTGGCGGTCGTCTCTGGTGGACCAGCCCTGGCCGGACTGACGGCGTTGTTCGCCGCCAGCGCGAAGGTGGCGCTTCGCTACGGCGCCTTCTCGCGCTCGATCGGCTTGCTGCTCGTGCTCGCCGCGCTGGCACAGCCGTTCGCGGTCGGGGCCATGCTGACCGACAGCGGCATCTTCGCCGGCGACGGCGTCCTCGGCCTGTTCCTCCCGGTAGCCGCCTTCGGCGTCGCGATCCTCGCCACCAGCGGGGCGCTGGTGCAGCGGGCCGGGAGACAGGAGGCCGGGTAGCGACGAACACCGAGTGTGCGATTGGGGACCATATGTGGACCCAATCGCTCATTCACGCTGCGGAATCGGGCAGCCCGCAAGTTCGAGAGCGCGTCGCAGCCTTGCGACCACCGCCTCTGGGTCGTCGCGAAGCTGGCGGGGCGTAATCGGCATCACGTCCAGGCCCTGAGCCTTCAGGGTTGCGACCTTCAGCCGATCCCGTTCGAAGGCGAGCCGGCCTGAATGGGCGTCGTAGCCGTCGATCTCGACCGCGAAGCTGAGCTCCCGCCACAGCACGTCCACCTCGAAGCCGTGGATTCGCTGGTTCAGCTCGTAGCCGGTCAAGCCTGCCTGGCGAAGTAACTGAAGCATTAGTCGCTCGGCCGGCGAGCGGGTGCGAGCCGGGCCGCCGGGAAGCTCGAGGACGGTTCGCAGCGTGGCGTTGCCGCGCTTGCCGGGGTTGCGTTCGATCTGGTCGCGAAGCTCCGGCGCGCTCGCCAGCCGCCGATAGTCGGCCTCGGCGACGAGGCGCTCGAGGTCGTCCTTGCCCAACTCGCCCGCGAGGTCGAGGATCGTGCGCGGTGGGCTGGTCAGGGGCATTCGCTCACGCCAGCGAATATCCGCTCGGGCAATGGCGGCGCGACGAACCTTGATCCGGGGCCTGGTGGCGCTCCGCTCAGGCGGAATGGTGACGTAAGCCGGGGCCGAGGCTGGGTAGGAGAGCAAGCCCCAGAGTGACGCAGCGCTTTGGTGGCTGAGGACCGCGTGCGGGCCGCAGGCGAGCAGCGCGGCCATGTCCCGCGCGTGGGCCGTCAGGACTGGATGGCCGGGGAGGTAGACGCCACGATGGATTTCATGGAGGCGGCCGTTGCGAAGCCGCAACTTGACCTGACGGGCCGTCACGCCTGCCTCCAATAGTTGCCACCTCGCCACCACGCCGTGCTGGCGGCTCGCCAGCGTCGCGATGGCTCGGTCTGCGAGGGGAGTGTGCGATTGGGGACGCATACGGTCCCCAACCCCGCACTCGACGGCGGTGCCCCCTGCGAGGGTCGAGCCTGCTCGGGCTGCCGCGGGGCGCGGATTGGTCGGGCTGCCGCGGGGCGCGGATGCGTCGTCTGCCGCGGGGCGCGGGGTAGGCGCTAGTACGTTTCGACGATTTCGTACAGGGTGGTGCGTTGCGCCGGCTGGCGGCCAGCGGCGCGAGCGGCGGCTATCAGCTCCGGCGGGTCGAGCCGGACGCCGTGGTATGAGCCGGCCATGCGCGAGATGTTCTCCTCCATCAGGGTTCCGCCGAGGTCGTTGACCCCCCAGCGAAGGCTTTCGGTGGCGGCGTCCAACCCCATCTTCACCCAGCTCGCCTGGAGGTTGGTGATCGTCCTGCCAAGGGCCAGCCGGAAGGCCGCCGTGTGCTTGAGGTTCTCGTCACGCGAGATCTCCTCGACCCCGTGGGTGCGCCCGAGCAGCGTGTTGAAGGGGATGAAGCTGAGCGGCACGAACTCGGTGATCCCGCCCGTCCGCTCCTGAAGCTCGCGGATGACCCGCATGTGGCGGGCCAGCTCCCAGGGCTCCTCGATGTGCCCGAACATCACCGTCGAGGTGGAGCGCAGCCCGGAGCCGTGGCAGGCCTCGATGATCTCCACCCAGCGGGCAACGGGGAGCTTGTTCGGGGAGATTCGCGTCCGGACGCCGTCGTGGAGCACCTCCGCCGCGGTTCCCGGCGTCGACCCGAGCCCGCACTCGGCCAGGTAGTCGAAGACGGCCGCGGGGCTCTGTCCCGAGCGCTCGCACATGAAGTGGATCTCCATCGGCGAGTAGGCGTGCAGGTGGATCTGCGGCGCGACGTCCTTGACGAGCCGCAGCCAGCGCCCGTACTGCTCAAGCGTGTAGTCGGGGTGGATGCCGCCCTGCATGCAGATCTCGGTGGCCCCGTAGTCGACAGCCTCCTGAACCCGGGCCTGGAAGTCGTCGGGGGTGACGTGGTATGCGTCGGGAGAACGCCTGCCCTGGCCGAACCCGCAGAAGGCGCAACCGACCACGCAGATGTTCGTGAAGTTGATGTTGCGGTTGACCACGAAGGTCACTCTGTCGCCGGCGAGCTCGGCGCGAAGCTCGTCGGCCGCCGCGCGCATCTCCTCGATCACCTCGGGGCGCGTCTCCGCGAACAGGCCGGTCAGCTCCTCCTCGCTCAGCGCCTTTCCCTGCCGCCCCTTCTCGATCGCCCGCGGAGCGACGTCGGCGGAGATCAGCCGCTCCGTACGGCGGCCCGAGCCCTTGCGCGGAATGAAGCTCCAGTACTTGAGCTTGACCACGTCGAGGACGCCCTGCTCCATCCAGTTGGGATCGAGGTACTGCGGATAGGCGCACAGCCGCTCGGTCAATGCATAGCCCTGCGGCTGCAGCCTCTTCCGCACCTGATGCGGGCTCGGGAAGGGCTGCTCGGGTGAGATGTGGTCGCCGTTGGCGGATAGGCCGCCGAGATCGGTGGCGCCCTCGCCCACCAGCTCGTCCCACCAGCCGGAGAGGTTCGGTGGAACCTGGATGCCGACCTCGGGCATCAGGCGGTGGCAGTGGCGAATGAGGAGCTTCATGTCGTCGAGCGTTATCGGCGTCGCCCACTCGGGAAGAAGCACTCCGCCGGAAGCCTTGAACTCCGCCGCCTTCTCGGCTTCGCCTGCGGAGTCGGCGGGTTCGGGCTCCAACGGGGCGGCAGGTTGAACCGGGTCTGCCGGGACTTCGTCCCTAGCCCCGGCCGGCGCAGCGTTCCCCCATCGCTCCCGGGCGGCCTGGTCAGCGATCTCGGCCACCTCGCGCCCGTAGTAGCTCGGGTGTGGGACGAAGTTCTGCAGGATCACCTCCTGGAGGTGCCCGTGGCGCTCGCTGACCGCCGCCAGCGCCTCGAGCGAAGCGATCCGCTCCTCCTCCGTCTCGCCGATGCCGACCAGGATTCCGCTCGTGAACGGGATCCGAAGCTCGCCGGCCGCCTCGATCGTCCTCAGCCGCTCCGCCGGGTGCTTGGTCGGCGAGCCGGCGTGGACGGTCTCCATCAGGCGCTCCGAGACGGACTCGAGCATCAACCCCTGCGAGGCAGTTCCTCGCGCAGCCGGGCCAGGTCCTCGCGCTCCAGCACCCCGAGATTGGTGTGCGGCAGGAGCCCGCGCTCGAGCGCCCGCTCGCAAGCCCAGACCACGTAGGACACGAAGTCGTCGTGGCCCCACGCCTGAAGCCGCGCGGCCACCTGGGGGTTCACCTCCGGGCGCTCCCCGGTGAGCACGAGGAGCTCCTTGGCGTTGCGGCGCACCGCCTCGTCGAGCCGGCGCTCCACATCGTCGGGCGTGTACAGGTGCGCCTGGTGGGTCGCGAAGGCGCAGTACTTGCAGTAGCAGCGACAGGTGCGTGACAGTGAGAGCGTGTAGTTGCGCGAGAAGGTGACGCGCCGCACGCCCGTCAAGCTAGCGCAGTATGGGCGTCTCCACTACTTGCGCCGCTCGCGTGCCACGGTCTCGACGTCGGCGACGACGTTCTCGACCGCCTCCGCGCCGGTCGTCGGAGGCTCGGGGCCGAGCGCGTACTGGCCCGCCAGCGATCACGAACCTGTACAAGGCCGCCGCGGCGAGCGCGCCGACGATCGGGCCGACGACGTAGGGCCACACCTCGGCCCACTCGTTGCCGATCAAGGCGGGACCGAACCAGCGCGCCGGGTTGACAGCGGATCCGGTGAGCGGGCCGAAGATCATCGCGCTGAGGCCGAGCGTGAGCCCGATCGCGAGCGGGGCCCACTCCTTCCTGGCCCTGGGATTGAACGCCACAGCACAGACGGCGAGCACCAGGAGGAACGTTCCAATCCCCTCCACCACGGCGCCCGCGAAGTTGCTTCCCAGAAGAGGGCTGATGGTCGCGGCGCCGTAGTTAGCGGCGCGGCCCTCGTCGAGCAGGAGCCCCTTGACCAGCAGCGCCCCGAGAACGCCGCCGGAGAGCTGCGCCAGCATGTAGACGGCCGCGTCCACCGGGTCGATCCGCCGGGTGACGGCTGCTGCGAGCGTCACCGCAGGATTGAAGTGGCCGCCGCTCGCCGCCCCCAAGGTGATGATCAGGCCGAACAGGACGATCCCGTGGACGAGGCCGACGACTGCGAAGTCCGAGCCGGTCTGGGCCTCGGCGGTGGTGGCAACGTAGAGCACCACTACGGTGCAAATCGCGAACGTGAGTATCAGCGTGCCGACCAGTTCGGCGATGTAAGCGGCGAGTCCTCGATCCTGCACTGCGGGCAACCTCCTTGGCGGGGCCGTCGGCGGGCAAATGTGGCGCGGGAGTCTATCCGCCTTCGCGGTCGGCGGGTTCCGGCGTGGGAGAACGTGCCCCGGATGGGCCACCGGCGCGACGGCTATCCTGCGCGCGTCGATGAGATCGGTCGCCGCGCTGCTGGCGGCCATCCTCGTCTCGGCCGGTGCGGGCTGTGGCGGGGATGGTGCTGAACCGGGCGCTTCCAGGGAAGCGACCCTCGTCCTCGACTTCCAGCCCAATGCCGTCCACGCCGGCATCTATTCGGCTCTCGAACGCGGCTACTACCGCGACGCGGGGATCGACCTGCGGGTGCAGGAGCCGTCGTCGTCGACCGACGCCCCGAAGCTGCTCCAGGCGGGCCGCGCCGAGTTCGCAATCCTCGACATCCACGACCTGGGCCTGGCGCGTGAGCGCGGCCTTGACGTGGTGGGGATCGCGCCGATCGTGCAACGCCCGCTGGCGGCCGTGCTGGTGGATCCGATCGACGTCCGCCGGCCTCGTGAGCTGGAGGGCCGAACGGTGGGAGTGACCGGCCTTCCCTCCGATGATGCGGTGCTCGACTCCGTGCTGGAGGCCGACGGGGCCAACCCCGACGCCGTCGACCGGGTCACGATCGGCTTCAACGCGGTCGCCTCCCTGGCCTCCGGGCGGGTCGACGCGGCGACCGCCTTCTGGAACGCCGAGGGCGTCGAGCTGAGGCGCCAGGGCATCAAGATCGGCGCCTTTCGCGTCGACGAGTACGGCGCTCCGCGCTATCCCGAGCTCGTCCTCGTGACCTCCCGTGAGCTGATCGACACCGACCCTGACCTGGTGGGGCGGATGACCGAGGCCACCGGACGCGGCTATCGCTTCGCCGTCTCCAACTACCGCTCGGGATCCGGCTCGGGCACCAGTCTCTCGGACCTGCTCGCCGCCACCTCCGGGCTGGACCGAGAGGGGCAGGAAGACCAGCTCGACGCCCTGATGGCCGCCCACGCCTTCGAGCCACCGGGTCGCTTCGACCCCAGGGCTCTGCGTGCGTGGGGTCGCTGGGACGTCGCGCACGGCATCCTCGACTCGAGGCCTGACCTGCGGGCGGCGTTCGAGCGACGGGTCGGTCTACGGATCGCGCAATAACCGCTCGACGAGCTCGGGCAGCTCCCGGGCCAGGCGCGAGCGCGGCACAACCAGGTCGACGCCCGCGTTTTCAGCACGCTGGCGCGTCTTAGGGTCCGTGTGCCGGTAGAAGCCCAGCACCGGTTTACCGTGTGAGACCACCGAGGCGGGATCGACCTCGCCGACGTCGGCGACGATCAGGTCGGCATCGGCGATTTGCTCGGCCCCCTGGCCGGAGTCGAGGATGACCTGGTGCCCGGCCCCGGCGAGGGTCGCCTCGACACGACTGGCGAGCATCAAGTCGCCGACCAGCGCAACTACGCGGGCCACTGGCCCACTAGGTCACAGGCTTCGGCTGCGCCGAAACTCACGCCGCACCGACTCCGGCCGGCCCCACATCTGGACCACCTCGGCGCGGCCCTCGCGCACGTCTCGCACCACCATCTGGCCCTCGATTCCCTCCTGGTCGACCAGGGCCAGCGTTCCCTTGACGGTCTCGGGCGCCGCCGCGTGGCCGAAACGGTGGGCGACCAGCAACCGCCAGTGCCAGTCCGCCTTCGAGTAGGGCTGTGCGTTGATCTGGGTGAGCAGCACGGCGGCGTCGATGTAGCGCTCCTCGTCGACAAGGCGTAGGTCGATCTCCAGATCGGTCCAGTCGTCGGGAAGCGAATCCACGATCTCCTGAAAGGCCTCGGCGAGCCCCATCGGGACAGCGTAGCGGCGGTGGTGCGCTCAAGGGAACCGCCCGTCGCGCCGATCTGCTTACCAGGGAGGAATTCTTGCTGATCAGGGGGACTCCGACGCGCCTCATGCGGGCACCGCCGAGAGCCCGGCCCGCACGGCGCGGCGTGCTGCTCACGGCTGCGCTCGGGCTCGGCAGCCTGTGGCTCTGGGTGATCACGGCGGCCGCCGCCGGCGTCGAGGGGACGACGCTGCGGGTCCTCTGCGGCATCGGCCTGCTGGGGACCGCGGCGCTCCTCCCATTGGCTCACCGGCATCAAGTGACGAAGCTGCGCGGCCTGGCGGCAACCGACGCGCTCACCGGCCTCACGAACCATCGCGGCTTTCAGGAGGTCTTGGCGGCGGAGCTGGAACGCGCCCGCCGCGGTGCAGACGCAGTCGCCCTGGTGATGCTGGACCTCGACAACTTCAAGGCGGTGAACGACACTCACGGGCACCCATACGGGGATGAGGTGCTGAGCGCCGTGGGGGAGAAGCTGGGAGACGTCGTCCGCGCCACGGACACCGCCGCCCGGATCGGAGGCGAGGAGTTCGCGCTCATCCTCCCAGACACCGACGGCGAGCTCGCGTACCAGATCGCCGAGCGGGCCCGGCAAGCGGTTGCGGACATCTCAGTGCGCGACCTGGAGCTCTCCTGCTCGGCCGGGATCGCAACCTACCCGGGCGACGCACAGGACGCCTCGAGCCTCTGCCAGCTCGCCGACGGCGCCCTCTATTGGGCGAAGCGCCGGGGCAAGCAGCGCACGCGCCGCTTCGATCCCGAGCACGTGGCGCCTGCGTTGACCGACCAGCAGGAGGCCGAGATCGCCGCCCTGCTGGCAGAGCCGGAGGGGATCGAGGCCGTCTTCCAGCCGGTCGTCGACCTGGCCAGCGGGCACCTGGTCGGATACGAGGCGCTGGCTCGCTTCGAGGGCTCACTGGGCCGCTCGCCGGAGGCGTGGTTCGCGCAGGCTCATAATTGCGGCCTCGGGCCGGACCTCGACGCGGCGGCGATTCGCGCCGCGCTGCGGCCGGTTGGACGCCCGATGGACACCCACCTGGCCCTGAACGTCAGCCCGTCGGCCCTCACCTCGCAGCCGGTGGCCGAAGCGCTCCCGGCGGACCTCACCGGTCTGGTGATCGAGATCACCGAGCACGAGTTCGTACCGGACGATGTGGCCCTCTCCGGGGCCGTCGCGGAGCTGCGGGACCGCGGTGCCCGGATCGCGATCGACGACGCCGGCGCCGGCTACTCGGGGCTGAAGCAGATGATGCGGGTCAGCCCCGACATCGTCAAGCTCGATCGTGATCTGATCAAGCGCATCCATGCCGATCCGGCCAGGATGGCGCTGGTCGAGTCCTTCGTCCGCTTCGCGCGGCGCATCGGCGCCACCGTGTGCGCCGAGGGCATCGAGAGCCTGGACGACCTCGAGGTCCTCAGCGACCTCGACGTCCAGTGGGGACAGGGCTACGCCCTCGGCCGTCCGGACGCCCCCTGGGCACGCGTCTCGCCGGTCGCCGCCGGCGTCTGCCGGACGGCGCTGGCGGAGGCACTGCGTGCCAGCTCGAGCGGGACCCGGAGGATCGCCGCCGGCGACCGCAGGCTCGAGCACCTCAGTGCTCAGCTGGCCAACGCGCGCTCCCGCTCAGACCTCGAAGGCGCGATGGCACTGATCGCGGCAGAGCTGAATGCCCAAATGGTCTGCCTCTCGCACTGGCACCCCGAGGAAGGGGTGATCGAGACGCTGGCTGAAAGCGGCGGGACGGGCGAGGAGCGCTTCTCCCTCGATGACTATCCGCTCACCGCCCGGGTGCTTCGCGACCAGGAGGCGGTCCAGGTGCTGGTGGGGGATCCGGAAGCGGACCGGCGCGAGGTCGAGCTCCTGCTGTCCCTCGGCCTTCGCTCGCTGTTGATCGTGCCGGTTGTCAGCCGGGGCGAGAGCCTCGGCATCGTGGAGGCGTACAGCAAGCTCGAGCGGCCCTGGACGCGCACCGAGATCAACCACGCCCGGATCATCTCCAACCAGTTCGGCTCGGTGATCCTGGCCCTGTTCCGCTCGCCGGCCGCCCTGGCCAGCTAGCGCGGGTTCAGTCCGTGTCTTCGGCCAGCACCCGCATCTTCTTCGCCAGCTCGCCGCCCAGGACGTGCTCGCGGCCCTCGACTTCGACGAACAGCGGGCCCCCGAAGGGCTGGGCGCCGGTGATCCGCAGCCGCGCCCCTGGGCGGATGCCGCGCTCGGCCAGATAGCGAAGCATCTCGGGATCCGAGTCCGAGACCCGCGCGAAGGTCGCCGCCCGGCCCTGCTCGAGATCCGCGAGGCCGGTCGTGCGGTCGGCAGCCAGGTCGAGCTCCGGCGTCGGGATCGGATCGCCGTGCGGGTCGAGAGCCGGATTGCCGAGCTTCTCGGCGATCCGCCGCTCGAGGTCCTCCGAGATGTAGTGCTCCAGCACCTCGGCCTCGTCGTGCACCCGGTCCCAGGGCATCTCGAGAGCGTCGGCGAGAAAGGCCTCCAGGAGGCGGTGATGTCGCATCACTTCCAGTGCCACCTTCTCGCCCGCGGGTGTCAGCGCGACCCCGTGGTAGGGCTCGTAGCGGACCAGGCCCAGCTCGTCGAGTCGCTTCAGCATCGCGGTCACCGATCCAGGCGACACCCCAAGCCTCTCCGCAAGCGCCGTCGTCGTCGCGGGGCGCTCCGAGCGACGGGCAAGCGCATAGATCGCCTTCACGTAATCCTCGACCGCCTCCGAGTTTGCGGCGGCGGGGCTGTGCCGAAAGCCCGAGTGGCGACCACCGTGCGCCGGCGCGGCGTTCCCGCTCCCCTGTGTCTCGCTTGCCATCAGACGGTCACCAAGAGCCCGGTCACATACAACGCCAGCATGCCGGCGACGAGTCCCGCGACCGCGCCGGGGTGGAACGTACGTCCTTGGTCGTCGCGCATCGCCGGGACGAGCTGCCATACGACTCGGGCAATCGCTCCCACGCCGACGCCGAACAGCAGCGCCGCGACGCTCGGGTTGAAGGCGGCGAAGCCGATCCAGGCACCCGGGATCGCCGGTGCGCCCGCGATCAGGCCGAGCGCGGCGAGCCGCCTTAGGCCAGGCCTCCCGCCTGCCAACGGAGCCACGATCGCGAGGCCCTCCGTGGTGTTGTGAAGCGCGAAGCCGATCACGAGGAAGGCGCCGAGGGCGAGCGCTCCGACGGCGTAGGCCGAGCCGATCGCCAGGCCCTCGCCGAGGTTGTGCAGGCCAATGCCGATCGCGACCAGCAGGGCTAGGTAGGCCCCACCCGTCACCGCCCCACCCGTCGCCGCGCTCCCGCGCGCGGAGAGGTGCGCGTCCACCCCGGCAAGGGCGAGGTACGCGCCCAGCGCCCCGAACACGACGAGCGCCTGGCCGCCGAACACCGACGGAGCCGCGCCACCGATCTCCAAACCCTCCAGGGCTGCGTCCACCCCGAGCACGGCGAGCAGGCCGACCGTGAAGGCGATCAGCAGGCGAATCCAGCTCTCGCTGATTCGCCGCACGAACGGCAGCCACAGCATCCCGAGGGCCACCGGGATCACCCCGACGTAGAGGCCCAGCAGGGCCATGAGGCCGAAGAACTCCGAATTGGCCTCCGGTGTCTCGGCGGCCACGGGGATCTGATGCTCGATCGTGCCGCCCGTGGAGGTGAGCAGGGAGATGTCATACGCCTCGCCCTCGATCCATGGATAGGGGATGCCGAGAGTCGTTGCCCCGAGCCTGCCGACGCGCTGGCCGTCGCTCGCGGTGAACGGGACGAAGGCGTCGTTGACTATGACCTGGGCGACGTCCACGGCGTCCGGGCCGTCGTTTCGCACCGTGAGCTCGATCTCGCCAGGGCGCAGGACGGTGCGTTCGACCGCCAGCTCTTCGACTGGCGGCCCGGTGCGCTCACCGAGCCCAGGAACGCCCAAGAGCGCCAGCAGCGCCACGGCGCCGGCAATCAGGGCCAGCGGAATCAGGCCCAGCATCCACGAGGGGGCCCGCGATGCGAACGGCGGGCGCTCGGTGGTGGCGCGTGCCTCCATCAGCGAACCACCTCGAAGAAGCCCATCCAGCCCAGCTGGGCGAACTCGCTGACGTGGGCGTGGAACATGTACCGGCCCGGTTCCGGGAAACGCAGCTCGAGGATCCCGCGCTGCCCCTGAGCCTGCACGACCGTGTCGGTGAGCTCGATCGGCTCCAGCGAAGTGCCGGTCGGGTAGTAGTGGAAGAAGTTGGCGTGGATATGGAAGGAGTTGATCGGGTCGAACTCCAGCGTGTTGACGAGATAGATCCGCACCAGCTTGCCGCGCCGCACGCGAACGGGCTCGTTCATGTAGTGGAAGCCCACAGTGTTCACCGCGTAGACCTCGTTCGAGCCATCGAAGTTGGTGTCGAAGCCGTTCATCACCATCACCATCTCGTCGGCTTTGGGGCGCCCACGGCGCGGATCGATCACGAAAGCCCCGTACAGCCCCTTGGAGATATGCGCCTCGAGGGGCATCACGTGACAGTGGTAGAGATGAAGGCCGAACGGAGAGGCATCGAACTCGTAGGTGTAGCCGCGGCCGGGCTCGATCAGGCCCCCGCCGCGCCGCTCACCGACTCCCGGCACGCCGTCCATGGCAGCGGGATGGATGCCGTGGAAGTGGACCGTGTGAGGGTGCTCGGAGCCGTTGGTGAACTTGATCCGCAGGAGCTCACCCTCGCGGCAGCGCAGGGTCGGGCCGGGAACACGTCCGTTGTAGGTCCAGGCCGCGTACTTGACCCCTGGCGCAACCTCGATCTCCTTGTCGGCCGCCACCAGCTCCCACTCGCGTAGAACCCGGCCGCTCGCCAGCCGCCGGGTCTTGCCGTAGTCGAAGTCGCGCAGGAGCTCGGTGGGGTTGAACCCGTTCGCGCGGTGATCGACGCTGCCACCGGCGAAGCTGGCATGAGCAACCGCGCCGGCTGCGCCACCATGCCCCGGATGGCCACCGCTGGACGCCCCGGCGGCCGTCGTGTGACCGCCGCCGAGCGCGCGATGAAGCCCCCCGTGAGGAACGGCCTCGTGCAGGAGGGCCAACGCCGGAGCCGCGGCTGCCCCGCCGACGAGTAGCTGGCGACGGCTGAGGCGCCTCTCATTTCGATCTGCCACAACGCAAATTTTGACACATCAAAACGACCGATTCCTACAATCGATGGAGATGAAGGCTGCGATCGAGCTCGATGGCCAGTACCGCGCCCTGCGAGAGGAGGCCGGCTTCCTCGTCCGTCGGCGCGGAATCGTGCTCGTCAAGGGGTCCGACGCCACCGAGTTCCTGCAGGGCCAGCTGACCAACGACGTCGAGGCCCTGGGAGCCGACCAAGGCTGTTATGCGGCCCTGCTCGACCGCAAGGGGCACATGCAGGCCGACATGCGGGTCCTGCGGCTGAGCAGCGGGGAGACTTGGCTCGACACCGAGCCCGAGGCGGTCGAGGCAGTGACGCGACACCTGCGGATGTACAGCGTCGGGCGTGAGGTCGAGGTCGAGGAGGCCTCGAACGCCTGGGCTGTCACCTCGCTGATCGGGCCTGCCGCGGATCAAGCGGCCGGCGCCGCGCCCCTGGAGGGCGAGCACGCCCAGCGCCGTTTCGAGCGCCAGGGCATCGAGGTGCTGGCGGTCGCCACGGACCTGGGCCTCGATCTGATCACCCCGGCCGGACGGGCGAGCGAGCTGCACGACCTGCTGGCCGAGTCGGGCGCCGTCGAGGTCTCTGAGGAGGCGACCGAGATCCTGCGCGTCGAGTCGGGGCGCCCGCGCTTCGGCCGCGAGATGTCGAACGCCACCATCCCCCAGGAGGCGGGGATCGAGGGGCGCGCCGTCAGCTTCACCAAGGGCTGCTACATCGGCCAGGAGACAGTCGCCCGCCTGCACTACAAGGGGAAGCCCAACCGCCATCTGCGGGGGCTTCAGCTCGAGGCCCCGGTCTCAGACGACGAGGAGATCGCGCTCGAAGCTCGCCAGGTGGGGCGAATCGGAACGGCCGTCATCTCGCCGGTCCACGGCCCGATCGCCCTCGCCGTGATCCGCCGCGAGGCCGGGCCAGGGGCGCTGGTCGAGGTGGGTGAGCACGGAGTCGGCGCCCGGGTGGTGGAGCCCCCGTTCTGAGGGCGGGCTGCGCCGCGGCGAGCGCGCTTAGGCTAGGGTTGCGCCGATGAGCACGAGAGCACCGCGGCGTGCGCGAAACGCGGCCTTCGCAGTGCTTGGCGGCTTGGCCGCGCTCTCGCTTGCGGGGTGCGGCGAAGAGGACTTCAAAAACGAGCCTGCTCGCGCATCAGCGGCGATCAATGTGGCGGTGAAGATCGACCAGGGCGAGGTCGTCGTCTCGCCTGAGCGCTTCGGCGCCGGGCAGGTCACCTTCACGATCGCCAACTTCTCCGACGTACCGGTCCGGTTCACGCTCAGCGGGCCGAGGGACGCCGCGAGCCCCGAGATCCCTCCCGGCGCTCCGGCAGGCGCCGCTCCGACCAGCCCGTCGGAGGCGCCGACGTCGTCGGTTACGCCCACCGCCGCGACCTTGAAGGTCGAGCTTCCGGAGGGCAGCTACGAGGCCAGCGCCGGAGAGGAAGCGAGCGCTCAGCCGGACACGATCCAGGTCGGGCCTCCGCGCGAGAGCTCCAGGGACGAGCTGTTGCTGCCCTGAGCCGCTGGCTCAGGCCTCGTCGGCCTCGGCGATCAGCGATTCAACCCGCTCCAGCTTCGCCCGGACCGCCTCGACCATTGCGTCAAGGCCGGCGCGGGCCTTGTCCGAGCTGGTCTTGATCCCGGTGAGTGACGAGCGGATCGCCTGGGCCTGCCTCAGGGTCGAGACCGCCTCGGCGGCAGCGTCGCGCACGGCGGCGGCATCCACCTTGAGGTCGCCTTCCCGGGCCAGCTTCAGCCGCGCCGCGGCAAGGCGGTAGGCGGTCTCGAGCGCCAGGCCGTCGGGTTGCTCGCGGTCCACCGCGACGATCAGCTTGTTGCCCTCGTACTCGTTCAGCTGCTCACGGCCGGCGGGCAGGCGCTCCTCGCCGGCCACGACGAGCACCGCATAGCCCGCGGCGCGCGCGGCCATACCCTCGTTCAGCTCAGCCCAGGCCTCGTTCTTGGAGAGTCTCTTGTCCTTGGCCTCGAACACGATCCGGCCGGCTGCGGGTCCCTCCGCGGCTCCGAGCTCGACCAGGGTGTCCCCCTTCCGTCCCCCACCCTCTGCCTGTTCGCCGCCGGTGTGGGTTGCGCAGTCTCCCCGCGACCTCGCGATCCGCTCGATCGAGGCGTGGACGTGCGTCTCGAAGCTGACGCCCTTACGGGTGCCGGCGGCCTCCGCCTCGGCCACCAGAAGGTCGGCCTCGTCGTCCTTTCGCAGCTCGACCACCTCGCGTGTCAGGGCCTCGAGCCGCTTGCGAAGCGCCTCCTCGCCGGCCTGCTGTCGAGTGCCCAAGTCCCGGAACGCGCGCACGATCGCCCCCTTGAAGTCGGCCAGGGGATTGGCGCCATCCTCGGCCGAGAACTGCCTCAGCAGGGCCGTGCGCTGCTCGTCCAGCGCACCGTGCACGAGCTCCGCGATCTCCTTCTGGACGGATCCATCGCGGCTGCCATCGAAGTTGTGCGAGATCCGCTCGGCCAGCTGCTCGTCGCCAGCCTCCAGCGACCTGGTCAGCCGCTCCCGCAGCTCGGCCGCATGGCGCTCGAACTCCGCGCGAACGTAGTCCACCTCGGCGGCCACGTCCTCACGGTCCAGCACCCGCGCTCCGATCTCGATCGCGTCAGCCACGGTCCGTGGGGCCTCCTGCCCGGCCTCCGCTCGCTCGCGCACCACGCGCGCGGCTCGCTTGTCGGTGACCGTTAGCCGTTCGATCACCAGCCGGTCGTCCAGAGCGCGCACCACTCCCTCGGTGCGCTCGCGAGGCTCGTCCAGCGGCAGTTGTGGCTTCTCCGATGCTTCCATTTGAACCCACGAAGGTAGTCGCGGGCCCGGACGGGAACCTGACGGACAAGCCAGCGATAGGATCACGCGCCATGGCCGTGGACGTATCCGAAGTCTCGAAGCTGGACGTTGAGCCGGGCGAGCTGCCCAAGGAGATGGCCGCCTGGGTGATCAGGGCCGAGCGCGAGGGCGAGCCCAAGGACGCCTTCCAGCTGGAGCAGGTCGAGCTCCCGGAGCCGGCGGCCTTCGAGGTGATCGTCCGGGTGATGGCGGCTGGGGTCAACTTCAACAACGTCTGGGCATCGTTCGGCAAGCCCGTTTCCGTGTTCGGCTACGGCGACCACCCCGAATGGGGGCATCACATCGGCGGCTCCGACGCCTCCGGGATCGTCTGGAAGGTCGGCGAGGGCATCACCAAGTGGGAGCCCGGCGACGAGGTGGTGATCCACTGCAACCAGGCCTCCTACGAGGACGTCGAGGTTCACGGCCTCGACCCGCTTGCCGCTCCCAGTCAGCAGATCTGGGGGTACGAGACCACCTGGGGGTCGTTCGCCCAGTTCACCAAGGTGCAGGCCCAGCAGCTCCTGCCGAAGCCCGAGAACCTCTCCTGGGTGGATTCCTCGGCCTACGGCCTCACCTACTTCACTGCCTACCGGATGCTGATCGACCGCTGCCACCTCCAGACGGGCCACAACGTGTTGATCTGGGGCGCCGCCGGCGGCCTCGGCGTATTCGCCACCCAGCTCTGCGCCGCGTCGGGAGCGAACGCCGTCGGCGTCGTCTCTTCGGACGAAAAGGGCGAGCTGGTCAAGAAGCTCGGCGCCGTCGACTACATCAACCGCAGCGAGTTCGCGGGCATGATGCGAAAGGGCGGCGAGTCGCCCGAGGAGGAGAAGGAGCGCTTCAAGGCCTCGCGCGGCTTCGCAAAGCGGGTCAAGGAGATCCTCGGCGACGCCCCGGACATCGTCTTCGAGCACGTCGGCCAGGCGACGTTTCCGACCTCCGTACTGGTCGTGAAGCCGTTCGGCAAGGTGGTGATCTGCGGCGCCACCTCCGGCTACAACCTGGACTTCGACGTTCGCTACCTGTGGATGCGCCAAAAGGAGATCCTCGGCTCGCACTTCGCCAATGCGTACGAGTGCATGCGCGCCAACCAGCTGATGGCCGAGGGCAAGATCCGGCCGGTGCTCTGGCAGGCGATGGGGTTCGAGGGCGTGCCCGAGGCGCACCAGCTCCTGCACGAGAACAAGCACCTCGGCAAGATCTCGATCATGGTCGGCGCCACGGACGAGCAGGAGGGCAAGCACGCCGAGGGCCCCGGTGCGATCTGGGCCGAGGTCGGGACCTAGCGCCTGCCGATCCGGGTGGCCGACCTCAACTACATCGACTGGCACATTCATCCCTTCCGAGCTGACCGATGGCTGGAGATCTGGAGGCCGGCCCTCGACCGCGCCCTCGCCTTCGGCGCCAAGGCGTGCTACCTGACTCGGGACGCCGACGACCCGCTGCACTTTCGCCAGGTCACGGCCTGGGACGACCATGCCGACTTCGAGCGCTACTGGTACTCGGACGAGATCGCCGCCCTACGTGAGTCCGCGCTCGAATTACTTCAACAAGCCGCTGCTGCCGAGCTGGCACGCCCTGGTGGTCGACGCCTCACCGGTTGAGGCGAACACCAAGTAGGCGCCCGCTCACGCCGCGATGGCCACGGGGCTCTGGTCGGCGAAGCGCTGACCGACCTGGCGCAGGATCTCGACCATCGCATCGGTCGCAGTGGATCGTGCGCCCTGGGCGCGGGTCGCCGCCCAGACCCGCCGCTTCGGCGCCTCGGGCTTGGTCGGGCGGACGACGAGGTCGGAATGCAGGGCGGGCAGCGCCAGGTCGGGTAGCAGCGTGAATCCGAGTCCGGCCGCGACGTAGGCCTGAAGCACCTGGTACTCGTCGCTCTCGAACGCGATCCTTGGATCGAAGCCGGCCTCCCGGCACGCCTGCTTGACCACGTCGCCGCAGGAGCTCGGGCACACGCCGCACAGCCAGGCCTCGTCGGCGAGGTCCGCAAGCGGCACGGTCTTCGCCTTCGCCAGGGGATGGCTCCTTGGGAGGGCCAGGTACATCGACTCGGTCAACACCAGCGCCCGCTCGAGGTCGCGCTCTTCGGCATGGGAGGGGAGCATCGGATAGTCGAAGACGATCGCGAGGTCGACCTCCGCCGCGCGCAGCCTTGGCAGCGACTGCTCCGGCTCTGCCTCGGTCACGGTCAGGCGCACCTCCGGATGCTGACCGCCGAACTGCGCCAGCGCCTCGGTGAGCAGGGTGGCGCTCGCGCTCGGGAAGCTCGCGATCCGCAGCTCTCCCCCCTCGAGCCCGGCGATTGCCTTCAGCTCATGCTCAGCTTCCTGGAGCCGCGCCAGCGCCGCCTCCGCGTGGCCAACCAGTACGCGGCCGGCGTCGTTCAGCTTCGGCCCGCTGCGGGTTCGCTCCAGGAGCGGCATCCCGACCTCCTTCTCCAGCGTGGCCACCTGCTGGCTGACCGCCGACTGCGAGAGGTAGAGCGTCTCGGCGGCGGCGGAGAACGAGCCCTCGCGCGCCACCTCGGCCAGGACCCGCAGCCGCTTCAGATCAAGCATAAGAGCACCTTATCAACTTGAGAAGCACTTCCTGTTGCGCTTATCCAGCGTGCCCGGCAAGCTTCGCTCGGATCACGAAATCGAGGGTCCCAGCGTTCTCAATGTAGAGCGAAACGTCTTCCCCGCGAGGTGAAAAATGAGCTCCAACCACTCCCCCACGACCATCCATACCGACGGAATCAGCATCCGCCACCTCGAAGCGGACGACCTGCCCGAGGTGGGGCGCCTTGCGCAGCTCGAGTCCCGGCGCCCGCCCGAGGGGGCGCTGCTCGGGGTCGAGATCGAAGGGCGACTGCTGGCGGCGATCTCCCTGGCCACGGGCGAGTCGATCGCCGACCCGTTCAGCCGCACGACCGAGCTGCGGGCCCTGCTGGAGCTTCGCGCCGCCCAGTTACGGCGCCGCGAGAACCGCCCCAAGCGCCTCCGTCACCGGCCCCGGTCCAAGGCCCGGGCGGCGCTCGCCGGCTCGCCGCCGGGCGCGGCCAGATGGGGGCTGACCGCCGGTCGCTTCTAGGGCGAAGCCGCGGGTCGCTCAGTGCTGATCGAGCGGCGCCATTGTGAGCCCGGCGTCTTGGAGCTGCTCCCAGTAGTGCTCGGCCGGCTCCTTTTGCCCCGTCCAGACGATCGCCCTGCCACTCGAGTGGATCCGGTCGGCGAAGCGGTAGCCCTCGTCGACCGTCACCCCGGGAACCACCCGGGCAAGCGTCTTGGCGACGTGGTCGAAGGTGTTGTGATCGTCGTTGAGGACGATCACCAGCCAATTCCCGCCGAGCCCCGACCCGGGACCGCCGACGCGGGGGCGCTCGAGCGTTTCAGTGCTCATGTACCGGTTTCGTCCGCCTCACCCCGGTTCCCGGTGGCAGACGCTCTAGGGATTCGGGACCGCGAGTCGGAGGTTGTCGAACGCGGCGACGACGTTCTTGCCGGAGCGCCGCGTGTTTCCGACCGCGATCTCCAGCTTGCGTCCGCCGACCTGGCCGGCGTTCGAGTCGTTGACGTTGACCAGCCTCCTCTTGTTGACGCTCGCCATCACTCTGTTACCGACGACCTTCAGGCGCACGACGTTCGGATTCTTGACCCCCTTGATCGCCTGGCTCGTGCCCGTGGCCGGGAAGCCGGGCCCGCCGCCTGACGGCGAGCGGTGGAGCTCGAACTTGTGCTTCTTGGGGAAGATCTGCAGCTCATATCCGGAGCTCCGGCCCGAGCGCACGGCGATGGCCACATAGGCGCCTCCCCGGATGCTCTTCGGCGTCCGTTTGAGCAGCTTCGCCTTCACCCGAAAGTCGTGGTTCGGGCCATCGGTGTCCCCCTCCACAGGCGGCCGGTAGCCGCAGGCGCCCGACCCCCTGGTCCGCTGCACGCGGACGTTCTCGGCCTTCCTCCTCCAGCTCTTGCCGCAGTGCTCGCCACTCGAGTGGCGGAGCTCCCTGGCCTCGGATTTCCGCGAGAAGTCGTTCGTATAGACCGTCACCGCGGCAAGCGCGAAGGCGGCCGCCAAGCCAAGTGCGAGAGCCGCCGCAAGCAAGACGACGGCCGTTCCTGTGCGCAGGTGAGAACCCATTCGAGGTCCGGTCAGGGTAGCCAAGTGGCCCGGAAGTGGGCTGGCTGTCTGGCCCCGTCGACCTCCCGGCCCAGACGCTAGGACCCCGCCACCGGCAAGCGCGCCCAGAGCTTGGCTAGCCGCACAAACGTCCGGGTCCCAATATTAGGTAGAAAATTACCCGATTTTGGGTAAGAAAAGTGCTAGATTGCCTGCCTTTGGCACCCAAGGACGGGGATTGCGGGAACGGATTGACGGGCGAATGAGCACTTGGAGCGGCGGGGCGTCGGAGGAGCTCGACGAGCTGCGGGGAGGCTGCTTTCGGACCAAGCGGACCCTCGACGGCGAGGACCCGTGGGCCGCGATCGCGCTCGCGCAGCAGGACGACGAGCTCGGCTTCCGGTATCTCTACCTGCACTACGCGGACAACGTCTACAGCTACGTACGAACGATCCTGCACGACGACCACGAAGCGGAGGACGTCACCCAGCAGGTATTCACGACGCTTCTGACCAGGATTCAGGACTACGAGGAGCGCGGTGTTCCCTTCTCGGCTTGGTTGCTCCGAATCGCCCGCAACGCGGCCATCGACCACCTGAGACGAAGCCGCGCGGTGCTGGCCGAGGAGGTGCGGGGAACCGAGCACGAGACCGATGAGATCGGGCAGGACCGGCGCTGGTCGCTGACCGCCGCCCTCAAAAACCTGCCCGAGGATCAGCGCCAGGTGGTCATCCTGCGCCACTTGATCGGGCTCTCGCCGCCCGAGATCGCGGAGCGCATGGGGAAGACCGAAAGCGCGGTCCATGCGCTCCATCACCGCGGGCGCAGGAAGCTCAGGGGGCACCTCGTCGCGGCAGGCTCCGCCCCCGCTCAGACGAACCCCTGACGCAGGGCGCAAGCCCAACCGCGCCGATGGCGCCCCGCCGCCGCGCGCCTTCCTTGACACGGACGAAAAAGGTGCTGACGGCGTCCACGCGGGTCAAGAACCGGGTCGACTGGACGTTTAGATGAAGTCATCTGGCAACGAAACGTGCTTGCCGGACTTCCCCAAGACCCAATGCAAACTCAGCGGATCACCTGCGTCCTTGGCTCGGCCGCCGAGTACGTAAGGCTCGCACCGGTGGCAGCCACGTTGCGGCGGCGCCTGCCGCACGTCCGCCAGGTGCTGGTGGGCACCGACGACACGGACAGCCCAGTCTCGCTGTTCGAGGAAGAGCTCGACGTGCCCGAGCTCAGCTACGTACTCGAGCTCGGCCAAGCCGGAAACCCTGGCCATCTCGCGTACGCGCTGGACCGCCTGGAGCGGGTGATCGAGCTCGAGCCACCCGAGTTCGCGCTCGTTGCGGGGCACGGGGAGACGGCGCTGGCGGCGATGCTCGCCGCCGTGACCCAGGCGGTGCCGGTCGCGCACCTCGACGCTGGGTTCCGTGATGTCGAGCGCACCAACACCACCCTCCTGACCGAACGGGTCGCTGACGAGGTCGCCGCTCTTCACTTCGCACCGTCGGAGGAGGCGATGAAGCGCCTGCTGGCGCAAGGGGTCGCGGCCGAGCGCATCCACCTCGTCGGCAGCACGATGATCGACGCCCTTGTGGGCCTGGAGGACAGGCTCGGCCAGACCAACGCCGTCCGTCGCCACGGCTTGCGGGAGGATGACTACCTGCTTGTCGCCCTGCGGGGCTCGACGCTTGCGGATCGTCGCACGCTATGGGAGGTCCTCGAGCGGCTGGGCGTCCTCAGCCGCGAGTTGCCCGTGGCGCTGGCCATGAACCTCAAGCTTCAGCGACTGATCCGGTCCTATCCGCTCTGCTCGACGATACGGCAGCTTGGGCCTCTGGACTACGCCGACTGCCTTGACTTGGTGGCGGGGGCCGCCGCTGTGCTCACCGACTCCGTGGAAGTGCAGGAGGAGGCGACCCACTTCCGTGTTCGGTGCCTGACCCTGGGCGAATCAATCCCGGTCGACAGGTCATCTCTGGCCGCCCGAGGCCCCGACACGCGGCCGGCGCTCTGGGACGGGCGGGCCTCCGAGCGGGTGGTGGATGTCCTCCAACGGGCGCTCGAGTCGCGCGCCGGCAAGCCGGATGCATCCTCGAGGTCGAGGTCGGTTTCTGACCGACAACCCAGCGACCCCTACGTCGGGCGCAGCCTCCTCGGCTAACCGGGCACGCGTTTGGCTGATCCTGACGCGCCGAGCTCGGCGTCATCGATGCTTCGAAGAAAGCCCGCTTCCTTCAACCTCGCAAGCTGCTCCGCGCGCTCCGCCTGTTCCTCGGCAATCCGCGCGCGATCCTTCATCCGCCTGAGGCGGTCTTCGGCCGCCCTGTCGCCATTCGCATCGGACCGCTGATCAAGCGCTGCCTTGAGTTGCGCGCGGGCCGAGCCATGCTCGTCCCCGACCTGCTCGTTTGCGGAGAGCTTTCTCGTCAGCTCCCGGACCTTGTCTTGCGCTCCTGCCAGTTCGCGTTCGGCGGCTTCGGCCCGAGCCCGAGCCTGTGCCTCAGCGCGAACAAGACGCTCGATCTCGGCGCTGGACTGCTGCGTGCGCTCTTCGAGCCTCCGCTGCGCGACCTTGAGGCGCTCTTCGGCCACGACCAGGTCGACCTGGGCCTCCTCGGGCTCCTTCCCCCCCTCAGCCGAAATCGGGCCTTGCAGGGACAACAGCTCCTCCGCCAGCCGGCGCCGGCGCTCCTTCCTCGCGCGTCTAAAGCGCTCCAGCCTCAAGCCAGGAGGATGCGAGTCGGCTTCTTCAATCGAGTCGGGCATACGAGGACGGTGGCGCCAGCCCATCAAAGGACCTCGACCGAGCTTGCGGTCGCCATGGAAGCAATAACGGTCCGGGTGCGCGTGACCTTTCGCGCTGAATCCGCAAACCCTGCCTCGGGGATGGCTGTCGCTGTTCGGCGCCCGAGCAGGGACAACCGGTCCGAAAAGAGGCCGGAGACCGGCACCTCCCGCAAGAAGGGGGCAACGATTCCCGTTTGCTAGCCGATGGGAGAGAGGTCCTAGCCGATGGGAGAGAGGTCCAAAGGCAAGGCTTCGGACAGCACGGCGCAGACACGAGAGCCAACCACGGCCGTGCTCGCACCTAGAACCAGTATCCGCAGGCAAATTGCGGAGGCGCTCGCGCTCGATCAGATCGAGGTCGTCATTAACGCCGCCGAGTTGGCCGAACTCGAAGCCGCCTGTCAAGCCCTGCAGCCGGACGTTCTGATCTTCGCGTTCGACGAAGCGTCTGCAGCGCGGCAGGTGGTAGCCGACCTCCGACGGATCTTTCCACGTGCGCGGTTGGTCCTTCTGACGCCGGCCAATGACGCTGTGCGGTCCACCGTCGCAGGTGTCGAGTCCCAGGTCGACGGGGTCGTCTACAACTCCCAGCTCAGGACCGCCTTGAGTCCAACGGTCAGGGCCGTGATGGCCGAGCAGGTCGTGTTTCCGAGAAACGGTCGGCGCCGGATGGAATCGCCTCCCCCCCTGTCCCACCGAGAGAGGCAGGTGCTTCGTTTGGCGGTGACGGGTCGGACGAACGATCAGATAGCGGCGGAGCTGTTCCTCTCCACCAGCACCGTGAAGAGCCACCTGACCTCCGCGTTCGCGAAGCTCGAGGTCCGCTCACGCAGTGAGGCAGCAGCCCTGATCTTCAACCCAGACGAGCCCGTCAGTCACTTGGTGTTCGGGCGCGCCTACAGCCAGTCGTTAGAGCCCCCTGAGTCGGGCGTCGCGCAATGACGACGGTTGCCACGCGGGGCATTGCCGAGATCCCGTTCGTCGACCTCGATCGACATCACGCAGCAATCGAGGACGAGCTGCGTCGGACATTCGACGCTGTCCTCGGCAGTGGCGGTTTCGTTCTCGGCCCACAGGTGCGGGAGTTCGAGCGGGCGTTCGCGACGTACTGCGGGACCCGCCACTGCGTCGGGACGGCATCTGGTACGGCCGCGCTGACCATCGCTCTTCGGGCCTTCGATGTGGGCCCGGGAGATGAGGTCATCGTGCCTGCCCACACCTTCATAGCCACGGCGCTGGCCGTGGTCCACGCGGGGGCCACCCCGGTGCTGTGCGACGTCGACGCGGGCACGGGGCTGATCGACACAGAGTCGGCCGCCGCGGTGGTCTCGGAGCGGACCAAGGCAATCGTGCCAGTGCACCTCTACGGCCAGGTGTGCGAGATGGAGTTCGTTCGATCCCTTGCCGACACTCACGACTTGGTGGTGATCGAGGATGCCGCGCAGGCGCACGGCGCCACCCGGGGTGCCGCGCGGGCGGGCTCGTTCGGCGATGCAGCCACCTTCAGCTTCTATCCGAGCAAGAACTTGGGCGCCCTGGGTGACGGTGGCGCCGTATGCACCGACGATGACGGCATCTCGATGCGTCTTCGCCGACTCGGCAATCTCGGTCAGGATCGAAAGGCCGAGCACTTGGAGGCGGGCTCGAACGAGCGGCTCGATGAGATACAGGCAGCGATTCTGAGAGTCAAGCTTCGGCGGCTGGACTCATGCAACGCCCGGCGAAGCGAGCTCGCCACTCTCTATCGAGATCTGCTGCCGGCTGGTGCGCAACCGCTGGACGAAGATCCCCGCGGAACGTGCGTATACCACCTGTTCCCGGTACGAGTCAGCGATCGCGACTTGGTTCGGCAAGGGTTGGGTCGCATTGGGGTGAGAACGGGGATCCACTACTGGCCCGCGCTTCAAGATCAACCGCCGCTGCGTTTCCTGGGGGCTCCCCGCACCGACCTCGGGAATGCGACCGCTTGGAGCGAGCAGGTATTGACGCTCCCGATGTTCGCGGAGCTCACCGAGGACGAGGTCGGGGCGGTATCCACAGCGCTATCGGAGGTCCTGGGATCAACCTGCTGAACGGCAAGCCCGGGGCCACGCCCCTGACCGTCGGGGATCGTAGGCCTTGGCTACTGGGGGCCCAACCTGCTTCGAGTCCTGGTCGAGATGCCAGATGTGCGCGTCAAGTGGATCTGTGATCTCGACGAACAGCGGTTGAGCCGATTTGGCCGCCGATACCCGAGTTGTCAGCCCACGTGTGACGTCGACGCCATGCTCGACGACGACGAGGTTGACGCGGTCCTGATCGCGACCCCGGTCTTCACGCACTTCGATCTCGCATCCAGCGCGCTTCTCGCCGGCAAGCACACCTTTGTCGAGAAGCCTCTCGCACCCTCATCCGACAAGGCATGCACGCTGCTTGCCACCGCTGAGGAACAGGAGCGTGTGCTGATGTGTGGTCACACGTTCGTCTACAGCGCACCAGTGCGAACCGTGAAGGAGATCATCGACCGCGGGGAGCTGGGCGAGATCTACTTCATTTCCTCCAGCCGGGTCAACCTCGGTCTCCACCAGCCCGATGTGAGCGTCGTCTGGGACCTCGGCCCGCATGATTTCTCGATCCTCCTGTATTGGCTCGAAGAGCTGCCAAGCCAGGTCCGCGCGATCGGGCGCGATTCCATCGTGCCCGGAATTCCGGATGTTGCCTTCGTCGCGCTCCGCTACCCATCGGGGATGGTCGCCAACGTGGAGTTGAGTTGGCTCGCGCCGAGCAAGCTCCGACGCACGGTGATAGTCGGCAGCCAGAAGATGGTCGTGTATGACGACGGGACTTCCGAGCCGGTCCGCGTCTTCGATCATGGGGTTGATCACAAGGATCCCGAGACCTTCGGAGAGCACCACCTCTCCTATCGCACCGGGGACATCCTCTCGCCCAAGGTCGAAACCCACGAGCCCTTGGCAAAGGAGCTCGAGGACTTCCTCGGCGCGGTTCGCAATGGCGGCGAAACCGTGGCCACCGCCCGGCTCGCGCGAGATGTAGTCCGGCTGACGGAGTCCGCCGACAGCTCACTGCAGCAAGGAGGGGCCGAGGTGGCGATAACCCAGGGCCGCTTCGCCCGCGACCCTGGCGAGCTGGCTGTTCACTGATGAGTCGGGTGATCGGCCGACAGGCGCCGGCCCGACCGATTGCCGGCACCGGCCTGCGCCCACGACCAGAGGGCCTCGATCGCGATCGGGCAGTCAATGGGACCTCGGGGTGGCGAGCGCAGGTGGTGGCGCACCGGTATGGGGCGCGCGACGTCGCGGTCCGGCGTCTGCTGGCTCTTGCGGACCTCGTGGCGATCAGCGCAGCGCTTGCCGTCGCGCTCCTGCTGGCGTCCGACCATCCAAAGCAGTTCCTGTGGGGCCTCGCCTTGCTCCCCTTGTGGATCGTCGTGCTCAAGGCTTACGGCCTCTACGACCGCGACATCAAGCGCATCAGTCACGGAACCGTCGACGATCTGCCGTGGCTCTTCCACGCTGTCTTGGTCGGGTCGATCCTTCTCTTCGGCTATTACCACCTGACCCCCACAGGCGGCATGACCCTGACATCAGTCGTCATTTTCGCTTCCGCTGCGCTCCTGGCGACCAGCAGCCTGAGGGCGCTCGCTCGACGGCAGGCGGTATCGCTCCTCGGACGTGAGCGCGTGCTGCTGATCGGCGGGCGTCGGCAGATCGCGATGCTCGGTCACAAGCTCGAGGCGCACCCCGAGTATGGCGCCAAGCCGGTCGGCATCATCTCGGCCGACTCCGCCTCGGCTCGAACCTCTGGCCTCCCCCTGTTAGGCCAGCTTGAGGAATTCGACCTCGAGAGTGTGGTCCGGACACACCGTGTCGAGCGGATTGTTCTCGCCCATCAGGACTTCGATGAGTCGGTTCTTCTCGACCTGCTGCACCGATCGCGAGAGCTCGGCGTCAAGGTCAACGTCCTGCCTCAGCCCTTCGACGCCCTGGGTCCCTCCGTCGAAATCGACGACGTCGAGGGAATCACCGTCCTGGGGGTCAACCCGCCGGTGCTCCCGCGTTCGTCTCGCTTCCTGAAGCGGGCGATGGATCTGGTCGGCTCGGCCATGCTGCTGTTGCTGACCGCGCCGCGTGATGGCGGATCATCGGACTCGCGATCAAGCTCGACTCGCGGGGGCCGATGTTCTTCCGTCAGGAGCGCATCGGGCGTGGCGGACGGCGATTCCTGCTGGTCAAGTTCCGGACGATGGCCGCCGACGCCGAAGAGCGGCGTGAAGCGCTGCTTGCGCACAGCAAGGACCCTGACTGGCTCCTGCTCGACGACGACCCCCGGGTCACCCGCGTCGGGCGGTTCCTGCGGCTCTCGAGCCTCGATGAGCTGCCGCAGCTCTGGAACGTCCTCAAGGGAGAGATGAGCCTGGTCGGGCCCACGACCGCTCATCGCGTCCGAGGATCGACAGCTCGAAGGCTGGCGGCGCAGCCGGCTTGACCTGACGCCCGGCATCACCGGCCTCTGGCAGGTGCTTGGACGGACGAGCATCCCCTTCGAGGAGATGGTGAAGCTCGACTACCTGTACGTGACCAACTGGTCCCTGTGGACCGACATCCGGCTGATCATGCGCACGCTGCCCGCGGTCCTGCTGAGGCGGGGGGCAAACTAGAGGTGGATCGTCAGGGGACAATCCTCTTCGGCAAGGGAACACTCGCGATCCGGATCGCCGAATGGTTCCTGGAGAGCCCCGAGCACGAGCTCGTCGCCGTGGTCCCGGTTGTGCCGGAGCCCGACTGGATGGATTCTCTCGCGGAATGGGCGACCGGAACCGACGTTTCATGTGTGTCAAGCGGAGACTGGCGCGACCTGTCGCAACGCGACCTGGATCTTGCCGGCTTGGGGTTCTCGGTCTTCTATGACCGAATTCTTCCCGCTGACCTGATCGCCCGGTTCGACCGGGTTCTCAACCTGCACAACGGGCCGCTGCCACGGTACCGGGGAGTTCGCCCCATCAACTGGGCGCTGAAGAACGGGGAGCGCTCACATGGCGTGACCATTCACGAGGTGACTCCTGGGATCGATGCCGGCCCGGTGGTCGCGCAGCTCACCTACTCGATCTATCCCGAGTTCGACGAGGTGGTCGATGTCTACCACCGTGCCGCGCGAGTACGGCTGGGCCCTGTTCCGGGAGACGATGCCGATCCTGGACCGAATCGCCGCGCGACCGCAGAACGAGCAGGAGGCCACCTACTACGGGGTCGCCGACCTCGAGCGCCTCGGCGAGCGCGACGGATTCACCCGCGAGCTCAGCAGGTCTCCCTCGTGAACGAGCGACGAATCCTCAGGGCCGCCGTGAATCGCGGATGAGGGTCTGGATCGACCTATCCAACTCGCCGCACCCCCTCCTGTTCGAGCCGATCGCCAGACGGCTCGAGGCCTCTGGAGCCGTGGTCAGCGTGACCGCTCGGGACAACGCTCAGACCGTCGAGCTGGCACGGCAGCGGTGGCGCGACGTAGAGGTGATCGGAGGACCGAGTCCACCGGGCCGGGCGGCGAAGGGCGGCTCGATGCTGGAGCGTGTCCGCGCACTCGCCTCGTGGGCCCGCCGCGAGCGCCCGGACGTCGCCCTGTCTCACAACTCGTACGGGCAGATCGTGGCTGCGCGCCTGCTCCGAATACGCGTGGTGACCGCGATGGACTACGAGCACCAGCCCGCCAACCACCTCGCCTTTCGCCTGGCGGACACAGTGCTTCTGCCGGCTGCGTTGGAGTCCTCACGGCTGCGGGCCCTCGGCGCGACACGGGGCAAGACGCACTTCTACGACGGCCTCAAGGAGGAGATCTACCTCGGGGATTTCGACCCGGCCCCGGATGCGCTCGCCGACGCGGGCGTGGAGCGAGGACCCGGCACCATCGTGGTGGTGGCGCGCACACCGCCGACGGGCGCCCTCTATCACCGCGATGAGAACCCGCTCTTCGTCGAGGCTCTTCGGACCACCACCAGCGACCCGCGGTCACGCTGCATAGTCCTGGCGCGGCGTCCAGACCAGCGGCGCGCCCTGGCCGAACTGGGGCTTCCGAACGTCTCGCTGCCGGAACGGGCCCTGGACGCGCGGTCGCTGCTTTACGCCGCCGATCTGGTGATCGGGGCGGGCGGGACGATGACCCGCGAAGCGGCGCTGCTGGGTCTGCCCACCGTGAGCCTGTTTGCGGGGCCAACACCGGCTGTCGACCGGTGGCTCGAATCCCGGGGAGCCCTACGGCGGGTTTCGACGCCGGGGGAGCTGCCGTACCCCGAGCAGCGCCCACTCGAGCCGCGCCCGGTCGAGGAACTGCGAGCGCGCTCAGATCAGTTGGTCGAAAGGTTCGTTGAGATAGTCCTCAATGGCTCGCGGAAGCGTCCCAAACCGGTTGCCCTCCCGTCGCCGTCGGCCGGGGCCCAGTCAGACGAGATCTCGCCGTCCCAATCTCCGGCGGTGGAGCTGGCCCGGGGCCTCAGCTCCTGGGCCACTGAGCGCGCCTGGCGCGGCACGGACCCCTATGACGCACTCAACACCACCCGCCGGTTCCTTGCGCCGTTGACGAGGACGGTGCTCGGTCGGAGGCTCTTGCTTCAGGCGGTCAAACGTTCTCCCATCGACCTGCGCCGCGGGCTCGGCATCCCGCTCGGCACCGATGCCGCAACGCTAGCCATGGCGGTTTCGGCTTACGCGCGCGGCGGCTTCCTGCCCCCGGCCGAGAATGACGCGAGGCTCCGCGATGCCCTGCGAAGGCTGGAGCTCCTGCGATCTCGAGCGTATGAGGAAGCGTGCTGGGGCTACCACTTCCCGTTTCAATCTCGTGTCTTCTTCTACGAGCGCGGGGAGCCGAACACGATCGCCACGGCTTTTGCGGGCTCCGCGCTTCTGGACGCATATTCCGCCACCGGCGAGGAGCGGCTACTGGAGCAGGCCCGCGTCCGTGGGGCGCTTCTTCGCTCGCCACGTGCCTCAAACGAAAGCCGAGCCCGGCGCCTACTTCGGCTATCTGCCCGGCGACCGTTCCCCAATCCACAACTCGAACGTTCTCGTCGCCGCGCTTTTGGCCCGGCTTGCGGCAACGGGGGACGACGGGGAGGGATTCGCCGAGCGCGCGGCGGAAGCGATCAGGTACACGGTCGCCCGCCAGCGCCCCGACGGGTCGTGGCCGTACGGCGAGCGTCCGAACCTCGCCTGGGTGGACGGCTTTCACACCGGCTACGTCCTCGACGCCCTGCGAACGTGTGCGGACGCGGTGGCCGCGCCCAGTGAGTCGGAGGAGGCCTGGGCCCGCGGAATCCGCTTCTACCGCCGGGAGCTCTTCCTAGCCGACGGAACGCCGAAGTACGACGGCGGAGCGTCCTGCCGATCGACTCTCAGTGCGTCGCGCAGGGCATCCAGACCTTCTCGATCGCGGCCCGCCACGATCCGGCGTACGCGGAATCCGCCCGTGCGGTGCTCGCCTTCGCGCTGCGCCGGATGTTCACGGCCGACGGCCTTCCGCTCTTCCAGCGCAACCGCCTGTGGACGAATCGGACCCCGCACATGCGCTGGGTGATCGCCCCGACGCTGCTCGCGCTGGCACACCTGATCGACCTCGAAACGGATCACCGAGCGACCAGCGGTCGCATGGCGATGGTGGCCTGATGTGCGGGATCTGCGGTCAGGTTCGTCACGACGGTCGGCCCGTGGAGGGGGAGATCCTCGAGCGGATGTGCCATCAACAGCGCCACCGCGGCCCTGACTCCCGCGGCATCCACCTCGACGGTCAGGCCGGGCTCGGGATCCAGCGCCTGCGGGTGATCGACCTCGAGACCGGCGATCAGCCGATCTTCAACGAGGACGGGACGGTCGCCGTCGTGCTCAACGGAGAGATCTACAACTACCGCGAGCTGCGGGACCGCCTCCTCGAGTCGGGTCACCAATTCGCCACGCACACCGACACCGAGGTGATCGCACACCTCTACGAGGAGGAGGGCCCCAACTGCGTGCGCTCCCTGAGCGGGATGTTCGGGCTCGCGATCTGGGACTCCCGTCGCCGACGCTTGGTGCTGGCGCGCGACCGCGTCGGCAAGAAGCCTCTGTTCTATTCCCTTCACCCTGGGGGGTTGAGCTTCGCGTCCGAGCTTCGGGCGCTGCTGTCCGACCCGGAGATTCCGGATGAGCTGGACTACCGGGCACTCGACGCCTACCTGGCGCTCCGCTGGATCCCAGCTCCCTTTAGCGCCTTCAGCGCTGTGAAGAAGCTGCCTCCCGCGAGCGTCCTCGTGCTCGAACAGGGCAGGGCTCGGATCGAGCGATATTGGAGACTCGACTATGCCCGCAAGCGCGACGTGGGCCACGCCCCCGAGGCCCTCGAGGAGATTCGCGAGGGCATCCGACGGTCGGTTCGGCGTCGGATGATCGCCGATGTCCCCCTGGGGGCATTCCTGTCGGGGGGAATCGACTCATCCGCCGTCGTGGCGGCGATGGCCGAGGCGTCCAGCCGGCCTGTCCGAACCTTCTCGATCGGCTTCGCGCACGACCGCTACGACGAGCTCTCGAAGGCGAGGCTGATCGCTGAGCGCTTCGGCACCGACCACGAGGAGCTGATCGTGGAGCCCCGAGCGGTCGAGATCGTTCCACGAATCGCCCGCCACTATGGCGAGCCGTTCGCCGACTCCTCGGCGATCCCGAGCTTCTACGTGTCCGAGCTGGCGCGGCGCCGCGTCACCGTCGGCCTCACGGGCGACGGTGGCGACGAGAGCTTCGCCGGGTACACCCGCTACGTCTCGGGTCTCGCCCTTCACCGGGTCGAATCCATGCCATGGGCGCTGCGACGCGGTCTTGGCGCCGTGGCCGGCCAAGTCCCGCCCAGCCCGCGAATCGATTCGTGGCGAAGCCGCGTCCGCCGCTTCGGCAGGGCCGGTCGCACTGAGCCCGGCCGAGCGTCACGCCGCCTACCTGACGCATCTGCCGGCAGCCGAGAGGCTCGCGCTCTATTCCCCCGGATTCAGCGAGCGCCTTGGAGCGTCGCTGATTCCGGAGCTGCTTGCGCGCCCGCTGGCGGGAGGCTACGGCCACGGATCCGCTCGATCGGATGCTGGAGGTGGACGTGGGAACGTACCTCCCGGACGACCTGCTGGTGAAGATGGACATCGCCTCCATGGCTCACTCGCTCGAGGCCCGCTCCCCCCTTCTCGATCATGAGTTCATGGAACTCGCGGCCTCGCTCCCGCGCCGCTTGAAGGTTCACGGGATGCAGAAGAAGGTCGGTCTTCGTGCTGCGCTGCGGGGCTGGATTCCGGACAGCATCCTGGATGCCCCGAAGCAGGGATTCGTGGTGCCGATCGCCGAATGGCTGCGCGGCGACCTTCGGGAGCTCGCCTATGACGCGCTGCTCGATCCCGTCGCCCGAGGGCGCGGCTACTTCCGGCCCGAGTCGGTCCAGCGTCTTCTGGACCGTCACGTCGACGGCATCGAGGATCGCTCGCAGGCGATCTGGACGCTGCTCATGTTCGAGCTCTGGCATCGAGAGATCGTGGACGGGCCTCGCGACCCGAGCCCTGCCCTTGCCTCCGTGGCGTGACCACGGCAGAAAGAAGTCGCGCCAGAGGCTCGTTCTTGTAGGGATGAGCGTCCACATCTCCGAGCGTAGGCGCCTCCCCCGCCACCGAGCGGTGGCCCACGAGACCGCTCGTACTCCCCAGGTCAGGATCTCGTGGGCGCTGCGCCGTTACTGGCTCACTGCCCTGCTTCCGCTGATCGTTTTGGTCTCGGCGGCACTCGCTGTGGGCTTGACCCGCGATCCCAACTACACAGCGGAGACGAAGCTGACGGCTGGTCGCGTCGACGCGGGCACCCCGAGCAGCGCCCTCGCCGGGTTCACGGCCGCCTCGCAGTCGCTCGCAGAGACCTATAGCCGCTCAGTCCACAGCGACCAGATTCTGCGCCAGGTTGCGGAGGACACGGACACCTCTCCCTCGGTGGTGAGCTCAAAGGTGACGGCCGCTCCGATCCCCAACACCCCCGTGTTCAGGGTGACCGCCGAGGCGAGTTCACCCGACCTGGCAACCAAGCTGTCCGTTGTTGCCAGCGAGGCCTTGGTCGACGAAGTCAGCGAGAACGTCCAGATCAGCCCCCAGAGCGAGGACCTGTTCAAGGAATATAAGGCCGCCCTTACCCAGGAGACCTTGGCGCGGGACCGTTACCAGAGCTACGAGAACAGCTCGGCCTCTCCCGACCAACTGTCGGCGGCCCGTGCGAACTTCAAGGGAGCGTCCTTGCGCGCTGATGCGCTGCGGGAAAGCTACCTGGCGAGCAACCAGAACCAAAGCGGCACAGCCGTGCCCGAGATCATCGGGCGGGCGACAGGCGCCAGCAGCGACCGCAGTCGCACCTTGCAGATCCTGCTGTTCGTGGCCATCGTGGCGGGAATCGTGGTGGGCACCGCGCTCGCCCTGATTCGCGGCCACCGCGAGGCGCGCCGCCTACTGGCGCCCTGACCGGCTACGTGCCCGAGAGCCTGCCGCTTGCTCCGCCCCGAGTGGCGGTGATCCTGGACGGCTACGTCCCTCGCTATCGCCTCCGCCTCTATGAGCTGCTGGCCGAGCGTAGCGAGATCGAGTACGTGGTCTTCCACGGCAAACCGCCTGCTAGGAACGCGGCGCTGCCGGCGAAGCCCCCCTTCAGCTTCCCCAGCCGCGAAGTCCGCAACGTCGAGCTAAGGCTCGGCGGCAAGACCTTGGTCCACCAGCGAGGAGTACCGGGTGCGGTACGCGACGACTTCCAGGCAATCGTGATCGGCGCCCAGCTTCGCTTCGTCTCGAGCCTGGTCCTGCTCGCCATGTGGAAGCTGCGGAGGCGCCCGGTCATCCTCTGGGGACAAGGGTTCGACAAGGATGAAGACGTCGGGGGCATCGGCCACGCGGCACTGGCTGCGAAGCGGCGCCTGAAGAGGACGATGGCACGAAGCGTCGACGGCTACCTGGTCTACACGGCGGGCGGCCGAGAACGTCTGGTGAACGCGGGACTCGATCCGGAGAGGGTGTTTGTGGTCCAGAACACGCTCGATGTCGAGGAGCAGATCGCGATCCACGATCAGCTTCAAGACGCAAACGTCTCCCAGCTCCGGTCCGAGCTCGGGCTCCGCCAAGACTCAGTCGTGCTTCTCTTCGTGGGGCGGCTCTATCGCGAGAAGCGCGTCCCCGACCTGCTCGAGGCGGTGCGAATGATCCGGTCGGCCCGTATGACGACCCGTCCGATCGAGGTCGTGGTGATCGGCCAGGGTCCCGAGCTGACCGACATCCGGGCCCGGGCGGAGCGCCTCCCGGGCGTTCACCTCCGCGGCCAGATCAGCGACCAGGTCGAGGTGGCTCGTTACATGCGGGTCGCCGCCGCGGTCGTGATCCCCGGAAAGGTGGGGCTCGCTGCCAACCACGCGTTCGCCCAGGGCCTCCCGTTGATCACGGTGAAGGGGCGCTTTCACGCACCGGAGATCGAGTACGTGGAACACCGCCGAAACGGGCTTGTAATCGATGGTGACGTTGCCGCATTCGCGCGGTCCTTGGCGGAGTTCTGCGACTCGCCGACAGCCCAACGCGAGCTGGCGGAGGGAGCCCTTCGCGCTCGCGACCGGCTTGGCATGGAGAGAGCCGCGACCGCCTTCGACGAGGGCGTCCGGAAGGCGCTCGCCGCGACGCGAAAGCGCGGCCGTGTCACGAGGCGTAGCTCGACCCGGCCTTCGCAGGAGCCGTTCTCTGCCTCCCCCAGCGCTTCCGCAACGCCGACAGCAGCGCGGCCAGCCGCTCGCGGTCGCGCTCGTTGACACCGCCGGCAAGCACGAACAAGCCGACGTAGACGCTCGCGCCACCCAGCAAAGCGGGAACGACGCCGGCGATTCCGCCCAGTGACGAGTCGATCAGCCGGGCAACCACGAAGCCTGCCGCGAAGGCCACCGCCAGCGCCAGCATCTCGCGCGCGGGCCACAGGCGAGTCCAGGGGCTCGACAAGTGGCCTCGCGTCACCCAGGTCGTCCAGATCACGCCGACGACTCCGCCCGCCACCAGTCCGAGCGCCGCCCCGGTGATCCCCATCGCGGCTCGTCAACAGCACGGTCGCGCTGGCGGTGATCAGCATCGTCCCCACGCCGACCGCCGACGTTTGCCACGGCCGGTCTACGGCCAGCAGGGTCGTGTTCTGGACCTTCCTCATGCCCGCCAGGCCGGCGTCAGCAGCAGCAGAGCGAGGGCGTCCGCGGCCGGCGAAAACCCCGGGCCGAAGATCGCCATGACGCCGTAGGCCGCCCCTCCTCCGACCGCAGCCGGCAGCAGCAGGAAGATCGCCACATAACGGACCGTGTCGACGAGTGCCCGGTCGAAACCGCTGCGATCCTCCAGCGCGCGGCGCTCGACCATCGTTGGCAAGAGCATGCCCGTGATCCGGTAGTCGATCTCGCCGAGGCGCCGCGTCAGGGTCTGCGCCCGGTTGTAGGCACCCACCGCGGCAAGCGACCCCTGGATCCCGAGCGTCCAGGTCGCGACCTCGTTCCTGACCCCGGTGGCGATCGACCCCGGCGTCACCTTGAGCCCGAACTTGATCAGGTCCGGCAGGGTCCGAAAGCCCTCGCGCAGCTCGCGGCGCGAAGCCGTTGCCCGCATGTAGCGCCGGACCGAGACCAGTCGATGGGCGAACGAGGTGACCGCGGAGCCCAGGTTGGCGACCACCAGCCCCCAGACGCTGTCGGAGAAGATCCCGAAGGCCACCGCGAGGGCAAGGAAGGCGATAGACAGGTGCAGCCTGATCCAGAACAGCTCGCGACCAGCGCGGAACCCGTCGAACACCGCGTCGAGGTTCCACGCCGTGTTCATGATCACGAGGTAGGTGGCCAAGTAGGCGAGCGCGGGAAGGAACAGTTCCGGCTGCCCGATCGGCCCCTTGTAGACGAAATAGATGATCGCGGCCGCGATCGCCGAAACGACGAAGGTGAGCCCGATCGAGAAGGCGAGCATCGCCCAAAACAGCGCTGTGATTCGAGCACTACGCGGCGCGAGCATGGCCAGCTCGCGCACGAACGCCGGTCGTTCCCGCGCGGATGACAGGTACCAGACGGCGGTGATCGGCGCCACACGAGGGCGTATTCGCCGATCGCATGAACGCCGTAGACGCGAGCGATCGCGACGCTGCTGATCAAGCCCAGAGCCACCACCGAGACGAAGCTCAGGGCGCCAAATCCTGCTCCTTCCCGATATGAGGCGCGGCGGACGGCGGGAGTGACCCCTGAGCTCACCTCGCCCCCGTCACCGGCACAGGTTCGGCCTCGTCGCGACGGCCACGGCCCGGGGGCCCCGCGCTTTCGTCGCCGGTCTGACCAGGCTGACCGTCAAAGATCGCTCGCAGACGCAAGGCGGAGCGGCCGATGTCGTAGTCGGCCTCGACCCGTTGCCGCCCGGCTCGGCCCATACGCCGGCAAAGCGCCGGATCGGCAGCCAGGGTCTCGATCGCGTCCGCTAGGGCATCAGCGCGCCCCGGCGGCACCAGCAGCCCGCTGACCCCATCTTCAACCAACTCCGGAATACCCATGATTCCGGAGGCGACGACCGGAAGCTCCGCATCGCCATCGCCTCCATCAGCACGACGGGCACCCCCTCCCCGAGGCTCGGCAGGCAGAAGACGTGCTGCGTCGAGGTAACAGGAGCGAATCCGGTCCTGTCCAACCCTTCCCAGGAGGACGACCTCACTCTCCAGATCGAGCTCCACAGCCCGCCGCCACACCGACTCGCGCAGCGAGCCGTCACCCACCAGGGTCCAGCGGATCGGGCACGTTCCGGCGCTTCAGCCTGGCCAGCGCCTCCAGCAGGACCTGGTGGCCCTTCTCAGGCTCGATCCGTCCCACCGTAAGCACGCGCAGCGGCTCGGGACGGCCATTCGGGGCGGCGCGAGCATCCGCGGCGAGCCACCGCCGGTCGACTCCACAGCGAACGACGCGCAGCTTCTTCCAGTGCGCTTCGTCGACGAGGCTCATGAGCTGACTCCGCCCGAAGTCGCTTACGCAGACGACCGAGTCGGCGCGACGAACCTTCTCGGCGAGGCGCAGCGGCTGGTCATTGATGATGTCCGTGCCGTGAGCCGTGAAGCTCCACGACCAGGGGCGGCCGTCATCGTGGCGCCTGCCCAGCTCGGCGACGAGCTGCGCCACGTCGGCGGCTGGGCTCGTGAAATGAGCATGGACGTGCCTCACGGCGCGACGACGGCACTCGACCCAGATCACCACCGCGCCAAGGAAGTAACGCAACTTCGTCGGGAGTGAGTCACCGGGCAGGCGCACGGCGAGGTGCAGCGTCTTCAGATAAGCGCGCGGATGACCCACCAGAACCAGCAGGTGGGCACGCAGAAAGGGGCCCCAGCGCGGCGGAGACAATGCGAAGGTCGTACGGGCGGATTCGCGGTCGCGGTCGGTGAGGACATCGTCCGGGGAGCTCCGGTGGATCGAGAAGGTATGTATCTCGACATCGCGTTCCCGCAGAGCGTCGATCTCGCGCTGGATGAAGGCGTGCGATACCGCCGGGTAGCGGCTTGTCAGGTAGGCAACGCGTACCCGTTCGGATGTAGCTGATGCGGCGGCATGCCAGCCCTCCGTTCGAGCATCCCCTGAGGCCCGTCTAGCTCCACGAGAGCTCCTCTCCGAGAAGGCTCCAGAGGCGCGCGTTGTGGGGGGCGAAGTACTGCCTCAGCTGCTCCTTCAACCTGGCGTCGATATCGGCGTAGTTGCGCGCTCCGATCGGCTCATACGAGGGAAGCGAATGAGGTGGCACCTCGAGGAACTCACACACACGACGAAGGGTCGAGTGAGGATCGGCGAAGAACGAGGCGCTGTCGAGGATCAAGAACTGGGAGCGAGGAAAGAGCGAGAACCACAGCTCGAGCTGTTCGGCATACCGCCCGCGCAGCAGATAGCTGTAGTGCTGGTGGTTGAAGCTGTTGTAGAGCGGAATCGATCGGATCCGTTCCGCCTCACCCCGCAGGCGCTCGTCCTCGGCCGCAATCGCCTGATCAAGGGCCAGGGGTTCGACACCGATCTGGACATTGTGGTTGTGGTGGGAGATCGCGCGATCCGCAGGGTCCCTGAGAAGAGCGATCAGACCTCGCCTCAGGTGTCAAACCGCGAACGCGGTAGGGCGCCAATGGGTGAGCGAGAAGTATCGCGGTGCCCTCGCACGTCAATGGGCGGACGTGAAGTCGCCTCTCAAGCTTCGTGACGGTCTTGAAGGTAGGAAACTGAGCTGCGTACCAGGCGAGGCCACGTCCATAGTCCGTGTCGAAGAAATGCGACTCCTTTCCTGCGCGCGGACGATCGCGGATGAGCCCCCAGGTATGCGAACAACGCAGTGGTCCCGGCCTTAGCGGCCCCGACGACGATCGCGTCCGCAGAACGCGACGGCTACTCGTGGCGCGTCGGTAGCACCCTCTTTACAGGTCGCAGGGGTGCTTTCGCGAAAGGCCGGTACTCGCGCACGCAGGGTAGGGCGCCGTGCGCTGAATACCCTCGATGAGCGCCTGCCGTTCGTGTCGCGTTCCGGTCGAACTGGCCCCCTCGGCTCGTCAACTGCAGAGGTTCGCGGCGCGGAACGGGCCCTCACTGCTTCCTCTCCGGAGGACGGCGAATGCGAAGCTGCGGCTCTCTTCGCATCAAGAGACGAACGGCTGCGGGGCGGCTCTTCTTGCCTCGCCGCGAGTCCTATGGATCGAGTACATACCGGAGGGCGCTGGGTCCCCCGAGCCCAACACTCCGCCGAGCACGGGCGCGCACCGGCTCTTCAGGAGTGCTCGGATGATCCACATGCCATCTCCGGCCAGTCTTCCGTGGTGGTGGGAATCGCCTGCAGTTCGGTGAGCAGTTCGTCAAGCTCATAGCCCATCGTCGACAGGCGGTCGGAGCCGAGCCAGGTCAGGTATCGGGCTGCCCATGATTTGCGCAACGGATTGTTGAATCGTTGCTTCCACTTCGTCCCGGCTCGTCGCTGAGAGTGGAGTAAAGGCGAACGCCGAATGATCCCCCGTGCTACCGCGGACCTCGACGCCGCTGAAGCTGGCCAGCGAGTCTGGATCGAAGTCGAGCTCGAGGTAGCTCATCAGATTGTTCCAATGGGCCTCCTCCCCGGTCACCAGGTCCTCGTACCGCACCGCGCTGCCCGGTACCCCTGACGTTGCCACGTTGCCACCAAGCGGGCCAAGCCGTCGAAGAGCACGCACCCTATAGCGGGCGGGATCCACCGGCCCTCGTCCCAGCTGATCAGCGACGCGGCGATGCTGAGCGGATTACGCCACAGGAAGATGAACCGGCCATGCGGGAACAGCCTCATTACCTCGTCGACGATGAAGAGTAAGAGGCGTCTTGTCGAGGTAGTAGCGCGGCGGCGAGCCGTCGGCGACGCGGGCGTACAAGGCGCAGGACGAGTTCGCGGATCTCCTGCAGGTAGTCCTCCTCGCCACCCGGCAACTGGTCGGCGAAGTCCTTGATGGCGTCGACCAGCAGCGGGTGCGTGTACTCGGACGCGACCCCATGCTTGCGAAGCGAGTAGAGCTGCGGATCAGGATCCAGGGCTCGGACACCGAGGGCGCCGCGACCTCGTCGTACGTGGCGAGAATCCGCTGTAGGAGAGTCGAGCCGCTGCGTGTCACCGAAAACACGAACAGTGGCTGTGCTCCGGACGTCTGCGTTCCGTCCTCCATCAAGGCTCTGCGGTCTGAATCGGCACGGCTACGGGATCAACGTGCCCTACCCGCGCTCGACTTCCACGGCAAGTCAGACGAAGCGACCCGCACGGCGTTATCGCGTGTGGAAGCCCGTCCGGCGCCAGCCCACCTGCCGGTGTCCGTAGTCATCGCTGCCTACAACCAGTCGGAAATGTTGCGGCGCGCCCTCGAGAGCGTAGCGGCGAAATACCCAGTCCGCCGGCCGAGGTCGTCGTCGTGGACGACGCGTCCGAGGACGACACGAGCGAGATGGCCGCGAGGCTGGGCGCTCGTGTGGTTCGACATGATCGAAACCGCGGTACTGCCGGTGCCCGGAACTCCGGCGTCTCGGTGACCAGATCAGCCGTGGATCGGCTCCTCGATCAGGACGACGAATGGCTACCGAGCCATCTCGTCGGTCATCTGGGAAGCGCGCGGATCGCACGCGCTGGTCGCTGCGTCCGCACTCCGCTGCGCCAGCCGCTCGGAGGACCGGCTTCAAGGCGCACCGGGCGAAACGCGGCTCGTCTGACCCCGGCCGCCTGATCTTCCCGGCAACCTGATTCCGGCGAGCGCAGCGATGGTCGCGCCGAGCGGCTGTCGAGTCAGCCGGCGGTTTCAGGCCCCCCGACGGGGTCGACGACCTGGACCTCTGGATCCGCTTGCTCGAGCGAGGCACCGGGGTTCTCCTGCCGGACGTGACGGTCCTTTACCACGAGCACGAAGCGCAGGCATCGCTCCGAGTCCGAGCTCATGCAGGCAAGCCATGTCAGCGTCGCCGAGCGCTACGCGGATCGCCCGTGGTGGTCTAGCGGCACGTCGACCGCTGGCGTGCGCTTGCGGCTTGGAACAACGTGAGAAGTGCGATACGCCGCCGGCGGCCCATCGAGGCGCTTAAGCCGCAGCGTGGATCGCGTCGAGGGCACGGCGAGTAGCTGCAGCGATCGGGGATCGGTTCTCCGGCACGCCTGCGCCGCAGCGGCGGCAAGGATCGCCCGCGACGGGGGAGCCACGGTGGTCGTGGTCTCGCGCACGCCGGGAATCCGGGACCGCGCCGCTCGTGTGCTCAACGGGCGTCCAGCGATCTACCCAGCACCGCGTGGCGGCCGAGCAGCGGCCTCATCTGCGCCTCGTGCGCCGGCCAGCGGCGCGCGCACTCGCAGCGTCCAGAACCGAGGCGATCCTTCTGCGTGCCGCGGGGGTGCGGAGGTCTCCCTCCTCCCTCCGCTGGTCGCGGGGGACGCATTGCCCACCTCGCCGCACCGCTCGGGATCGGAGGCCGAGCCGGGTTGAGGTCGGTCCGTAGCCTCCATGCGCGCCCTTCGGCACCGTGCGATCTCGCGCGCTGCGCGGAGACGCGGACTCGGCGCAGGTCCGGGCCCGTGGACTCCGGGTCGGGGAGAGGGTCTACATCAACGGCTCGGCGCGTCTGGACGAGGGATTCCTATGGCTGATCTCGATCGGCGACGAGACCACGATTGGACCGGACGTGAGGATCCTGGTCCATGATGCGACGACGAAGAAAGCGCTCGGATACGCGGTCGTCGCCCCGGTCACGATCGGGTCGCGTGTCTTCCTCGGTGCCGGATCCATCGTTCTCCCGGGCGTGACCATTGGCGATGGCACCATCGTGGGCGCCGGCAGCGTCGTTCGGGAGGATCTACCCGCCGGGGTCCTGGCCATTGGTCATCCCGCCGCCGTGGTCTGCACCGTGGATGAATTCATCGAGCGTCATCGCGGGCGGATGGAAACGAGACCGAAGTGGCCCCTCGAAGGGTGGACGCTGGCGGGCCGGATCACCGACGAGCACAAGCGCGAGATGCTGGAGAGCCTCCAGGACGGCCCCGGCTACGTTCGCTAGCGGCGCGGCCGCGCTTACCAGCGTAGCGCCGGCCCTGTGACGTGGGAACGACCCGCCAAGGACGATTCCCGCCCAAAGCCAGGTGATCATGGTCGGAAAGACCTGGCCGAGCGGCGAGGCGTTCGCAACGATGAACCAGAAGATCGCGATCGCCAGCAACCCCACCCGCCATGGCCGCAGATCGGGAGGTCCTGGTGCCCGCACAGCGCTGCCGATCGCGCACACGAAGCTGACGACGAACAAGGTCGCCCCGACCAGCCCCAGCTCGGTGGCCATCGAGAGGAAGACGTTGTGGACCGCCAGTCGCTGTTCGGCCACCTGAGGCGTGTTGGGAAGAAGCGGGAAGTAGTTCGAGTTCTGCTCGTTGAACGTGCCGAGTCCGAAACCGAGCAAGGGCCGCTCAGAAACCATCGCGATCGCCGCGGCGTCCACGTTTTGCCGCTCCCAGACCGAGCGCTGCGAGGCGCTGCGTTCGTCGACCCGCAACCCGAAACTTGGCATCACAGCGAGCGTCACGAGGACAATCGCAGTCGCGCCAGCCGCCGTTGGCACCAGGAACCGACGGAGGCCACGCGTGGTCGCCATGGTGAGCGTGGTCGCGACGATCGCGCCGACCCAGATCGAGCGCGTCAGCGTGAACATCAATCCAAGCGCGCACAGCGGCATCACCGCGGCCGCCGCCACCCGCGCCCACCGACGACGCCATGACGCGATCGCCACCGCCGATGCGACGGCACATACGTACAGACCAGTTCCGTTGGCTGCAGCCTGCAGAAACGGGCCGCGTCCGCGCTCCTGTAGACCGTGGGAGCGTGGCCCCCACCGACGGGTCGGAGATGAAGTGCGGAAAGACGAGCGCGTCCCAATTCAGTATCTCGAACAGCGTGGTCAGGCCAACGTATGCGCCAAAAGCCACGAACGCGCCCAGGAAAATGTTTCGATCGCTCGACAGTCCGGAAGGCGAACGGCGCCAGGGTGAACACGGTGAAAGGAACGGCGAACCGGTCGAGCAGCGTGTAGACGGTCATGCTCTCGGTGAGCGTGCCTGCCGCGATTGCCGATCCCGAGGGCCCAAACCAGTGTCACACCCAAGAGCAGGTGTACCGGCCGGAATTCGAGCGCCGGCCTGGCGCGGGCGCCCGCCGAGGGCAACAAGAGCGCCAGGATCGCGGCGACGAGGATCAGTCGATCCGGCGCGAATCCGCCCGGGAGGCCGAACGCATCCCAATTGCTGTTGAAGGTCGAGGCGATGATCGCGGCCGTGAAGAGCCAGGCGGGACTCGCATGCCATGTGAGATAGGTGAGGCCCAGAACCGCTGCAATGACCATGCACGCGGCGACTGCGGTCGTGCCGTGTGCCGGGAACCGGAGCAGTACGAGAAGCGCCACAGCTCCGGTGGCCGCCGCGCACCACGCCGCCAGCCTTCTCGTCCCCGAGGCCCGAATCCCGATGATTCGTTCCACGGATGGACTACAAGCAGTAGCGCGACTTGCTTACCGGCATGCTCGGAACAACGCCCCACGTCGCGAGATTCTTCCCCCTGGAGGGAAGTTCGACGCACCCGCCGGCGTTCGTTTCTGGGATTGACCGCGCACGGATTGAGAAACGAAGCCTGGTTCGCTGCTCGACGGCTTGGACCGGTCGGACGCAGGCTGGGAGAAGCGCTTCTTACAACGCTTCCGGAGCGTGACCGACTCGTTGATAGCCGCACGGAAGCCTGCATCGACGGCTTTCCTCGATCGGCCAACACAATCGCGTATCACGCTTTTGCTCGCGCCAATCCCGGCACGCGCGTGGCTCATCACCTTCACACGCCGATTCAGGTGGTGCGAGCAGCGGATTTCGGGGTTCCCTGTGCGGTCACGATCCGTCCCCCGCTCGAAGCGATCTCGTCGTTGCTCGTCTTCTGGCGATCGCTCGATCCCAGCCGAGTAACGGTGGGTAGCGCTTTCCGGCGCTACGTGGACTTCTATACCCGAATCTCCGACGTGCGCGACCGCATCGTGGTCTGCCGTTTCGAGAGCGTCGTCGATGATCCTTCGGTCGTGGGCCGCTCCCTGAACCGCAAGTTCGGGACCGATTTCTATGCCCCGCGGCTGGACGCGCAGCAAATGGGCCAGCTCATGGAGGCGATAGGCGAACGTCACCGCCACCGTGGGCGAGCCGTCGGAACCTACGCCTTGCCGCGGGAAGAGAAGACGAGACTGAAGGCGGTTCTCAGGCCTGCGTTGAGCACGCACCCCAGACTCGACGAAGCCGAGGCGGCTATTCGCCGAGCTTGCCGGTTAGGGGCCATAAGTGGCTACCCGTGCGACGGACGGTTACCGGCGGCGTCTCGTGCCTGGTACCGATTTCGGACGAACGCAGGTTTGGCGCGCCCCCCTTCGTGTACCTTCGCGCTAGGGGACCGGCTTCGCCATGAGCCGTTCGCACGTTCATTTCTCCCAAGGAGTTGTTATGTCAGCCGTTCAGATCCTGGACTTGAATTGGAAAACGGTGTTCGGCGCGACCTCCGTCGCCGCGGCGGTGGTTGCTCTTGCCGCCTTCCCGGCGGCTTCGGGCGCTCAGGATCCGGCCACGACCTGTGCGGGTTTTGCCGTGACCATTCCGGGCACGTCCGGAGACGATGTGATCAACGGCACGTCGGGGGCGGACGTGATCGCGACCGGCGGCGGCAGCGACACCGTGTATTCGGGCGCCGGAAATGACGTCATCTGCACCGAGGACGGCAATGACGAGGTCCACGCCGGCACAGGGAATGACCGCGCGGACGGTGGCGCCGACAACGACGAGCTCTACGGAGGGGACGATAACGATCGGCTCTTCGGTGGCACTGGCAATGACCGGCTGGTCGGCGGCAACGGCAACGATGTCCTCCAAGGTGGAGCCGATAACGACTCGATGAATGGTGGCGCGGACAACGACACGCTGAATGGCGCCGGTGGCGACGACACCATGTTCGGCGGCAGCGGCAACGATCGGATGGCCGGCGGTTTGGGCAACGACGTCATGTTCGGTGGCCCCGGGGACGACACGCTGAACGGCGGCGCCAACGACGACACCCTGCGCGGCGGGGTGGACACGGATACGTGCGACGGTAGCGTCGGGATCGACCGCTCCGCGACATGTGAGGCGAATCCCCAAGTCGAGTTCCCCGAGTAGGGACACGCCGTAACAGGGATGGGAAAACGGCCCCGCTTAGGGGCCGTTTCTCATTTGCTCGCTAACCAAGTCACGGATGGCATGGCTTGGCCGGATCGCTGCAAAGCGTCATCCGCATCACCTCGAGGCGATCCCAGGGAAAGCTGGCCAGGGTGTGGATGTCGGGCGAGCCGGCAAGCGTCTTGTAGAAGTTCGGCTGGCCCGCCCGCTCGTAGGGGCTCGGATCCTCGCCGTAGATGACCGTGGCCTCGGAGCCGCCCTGCACGATCATCCCGTAGCGCTGGGCCGCCTCGGCCAGCATGCGCACGAACGGCGACAGGCGCAGGGCGTCGAGATCGAGGCTGGGGTCGAGCCGCAGGCGGGCGCCTTCGGGGATCGCGGCCGGGAGGGTCGACTTGCCGTCCGCTCGCTGGGCCGGGAAGGCCCACTGGCCCGAGGCGATGATCGAGGTCTCCGGGGTCAGGTTCGGGAGGCCGATCGAGAGCGCGTGGTCGATGCGGCCACGCTCAAGGTCCCGCTTTGTGACCAGCCCCGCCGCAAGCGGCAGGCTGGTCGCCGAGGAGCCCCAGTTGAAGCGCTCGATCGGTTGACCGGTCGAGTCTTCGAGGTTCTGGTAGTAGCCGGGGTTGGTCGAGACGTGCGGGATGACGCCTCCGTAGGCGGCTCGCCATCGGCTGCGCAGCGCCTTCTGCATCAAGAAGAACTCCCAGTAGGTATCCGAGGAGGGCTGCCAGACGACCATCATCCCGTCGGACCCCGTGGAGGGCTGGGCATCGGCAGGTATGGGCACCCCCTTGGCAAGCTCCCGCTTCAGCTGGTCGGCCCAGGGGCTCCGGTGTCGAGCTTGACGGGAACGCGGCGAACGTTGGGACCGGCCTTGTAGACGGGCGTCCGCGCCCGGGCGCTCAGCGCTGGACCCGTGTCACTCGCGATCTGTTCCTCGACGCTTGAGACGAGCGTCCTGATCAGGTCTTCCGAGCGCGCGTCGACGGGCGCTGCGGCGGGCAGGGGGGTTGTCCAGATCTTGCTGCCGGCAAAGGGGCCACCGCGAACGTGATCCTTGTGCGTCTGGACCGGCCGCTTACCTGCGCTTCTATAGGCCTGCTCGGTGCTGTCGCCGTTGCAGCCCGACAGGCAAGGCAATAGCGCACCTACCCCGAGCGTGGCAAGTCCGAGCCTCAGGGAAACGGCGCGCACGTAGAGGAACGGGCGGCGTCGACCTGTGCTTCCGGCTCGACTCGCAGCTACCCGGCGCGTCACGGCAGGGCTGCCGCGGATCGCTGCAAAGCGACATTCGCGTCACCTCGAGGCGATCCCAGGGAAAGCTGGCCAGGGTGTGGATGTCGGGCGAGCCGGCAAGCGTCTTGTAGAAGTTCGGCTGGCCCGCCCGCTCGTAGGGGCTCGGATCCTCGCCGTAGATGACCGTGGCCGCGGAGCCGTCCTGCACGATCATCCCGTAGCGCTGGGCCGCCTCGGCCAACATGCGCACGAACGGCGACAGGCGCAGGGAGTCGAGATCGAGGCTGGGGTCGAGCCGCAGGCGGGCGCCTTCGGGGATCGCGGCCTGGAGGGTCGACTTGCCGTCCGCTCGCTGGGCCGGGAAGGCCCACTGGCCCGAGGCGATGATCGAGGTCTGCGGGGTCAGGTTCGGGAGGCCGATCGAGAGCGCGTGGTCGATGCGGCCACGCTCAAGGTCCCGCTTTGTGACCAGCCCCGCCGCAAGCGGCAGGCTGGTCGCCGAGGAGCCCCAGTTGAAGCGCTCGATCGGTTGACCGGTCGAGTCCTCGAGGTTCTGGTAGTAGCCGGGGTTGGTCGAGACGTGCGGGATGACGCCTCCGTAGGCGGCTCGCCATCGTCGCGGGGTGCGGGCGGTGTTGTCGGTTGGTGGAGGTGTTCCGCCGGGCCGCCCCGCGCCCGTGTCGGTGAAGCTGGTGGAGCTCGACGGGACGGTGGCGAGCCGGGTCGCCGTCGCCGCGCTCGACCCTCGATAGATCCGGTAGCCGGTCGCGCCCCCGACGTCGCTCCAGCCCACCGTCACCTTCGATCCAGGGGCCGCCACCCCTACCGTGATGCCGGCGGCTTTTGCATTGGTCTCTCCGCGTTTGTTCAGCGCCGTGACCTTGTAGCAGTAGGTCCCGGCGGCCAGCTGGCCGCCGCCGGTCACCTGCGGCGAGCCGACGAACTGCGGAAAGTGAAGCGCCTTCTGCATCAAGAAGAACTCCCAGTAGGTATCCGAGGAGGGCTGCCAGACGACCATCATCCCGTCGGACCCGGTGGAGGGCTGGGCATCGGCAGGTATGGGCACCCCCTTGGCAAGCTCCCGCTTCAGCTGGTCGGCCCAGGGGCCGGTGTCGAGCTTGACGGGAACGCGGGGAACCTTGGGCCCGGCCTTGTAGACGGGCGTCCGCGCCCGGGCGCTCAGTGCTGGACCCGTGTCACTCGCGATCTGTTCCTCGACGCTTGAGACGAGCGTCCTGATCAGGTCTTCCGAGCGCGCGTCGACGGGCGCTGCGGCGGGCAGGGGGGTTGTCCAGACTCCGCCACGCAATGGCCAGGCGGACGCAACGAGGGCGGCATCGGCCGCAGCAGGCCAAAGGCCGAACATCGCGATCACCGCGACGCCGGTTAGGCACGCTCGACGGCGTGCGCCGTAAGGCCGCCCTGCACCTCTCATGCCCGAAAACAGCATCTTCTGTATTCGTTATCGGTGCGAGGCCGCGTGGTATGGAGCGAGCCAGGCTCAAACGTCCGTCCACGTCTGATTTTTGGCCATTTCGATTGCCCGTACCGCCGCGGCCTGCTAAACCTCAAAGGCGTCAGCAGCGGGGCTGCCTGGGGCAATGAAGGGAATGGTCATGGAACGGGGAAGGAACCGTCCATGAAGCGCTGGGCGTCGATAGTCACGGCTGGCGCCCTCGCGGCATTGCCCGCGCTGGCCGTCGCCAATCCCAAGGATCCGCCCCAGGATCGGGTCGTGGGACACGGACTTCTGGTTGGCGCCTCAGAGAACCACTTCGCCTTCAGCGTTCACAGTGGTCCCCAGGGCGAGGATCCGAAGGGAGAGGTGCACTTCCACGACAACACGACCAAGGACGGCACCCCCAAACGAAGCTTTAAAGGTGACGTCACCTGCCTGCGCGTATCCGGCAACCGTGCGACCTTCGTCGTCGACTTCCGCAAGCTGAAGAACCGAAGCGGCGATGGGACGGTGATCACCGTTGAGGACAACGGGAACCCGGCGGGCCCGGCTTCACCCGACCGGATCGGCCTCAGCGGACTTCAACGGTCAGCCGCCGCCCTGTCCTGACCCCGCCCTCTCACCTGCGAACGGCACCCTGACGCGGGGTGACATCGACGTTCGCGACGCGGTGCCGTAACACGTGGTCGGCTGGCCACGCGCTGGCTGTCAGCTCAAGCTCATAGGCATCGATCACGCAGTGGCGCCCTGGGCGCATGCAGTCGATCAGCCTCGCCCTGTGGCCGAGTTACGCAACACCAACCGTAGAATCTGACCATGGCCGACCATCGCCTCCCGGAGCCCGACCGGCCCTGGGTGATGCGCACGTACGCGGGGCATTCCGACGCCCGGCGCTCGAACGAGCTCTACCGGCGAAACCTGGCCAAGGGCCAGACCGGGCTCTCGGTCGCCTTCGATCTGCCCACGCAGACGGGGTACGACCCCGATCACCCGCTGGCGCGCGGCGAGGTCGGCAAGGTCGGCGTCTCGATCGTCCACAAGGGCGACATGCACACGCTGCTCGACGGCATCCCGCTGGACGAGATGAACACCTCGATGACGATCAACGCCACCGCCGCCTGGCTGCTGGCCCTCTACGTCACGGTCGCCGAGGAGAACGGGGTCGAGCGAAGCGAGCTCCAGGGCACGACCCAGAACGACATCATCAAGGAGTACCTCTCGCGGGGCACCTACGCGTTTCCGCCCGAGCCCTCGATGCGGCTGATCGCCGACACGGTGGCGTTCACCGTGAACGAGGCGCCGAGCTGGAACCCGATCAACGTCTGCAGCTACCACCTCCAGGAGGCCGGAGCGACGCCTGTGCAGGAGATCGCCTACGCGCTGTCCACGGCGATCGCGGTGCTGGACGAGACGAAGCGCCGCGGCCAGGTCTCGGAGAGCGACTTCCCGCGCGTCTTCGGCCGGATCTCGTTCTTCGTCAACGCGGGGGTGCGTTTCGTCGAGGAGCACGCGAAGCTGCGCGCCATGGGCCGCCTGTGGGAGGAGATCGGCCGCCAGCGCTACGGCGTCAGCGAGCCGAAGTACCTGCGGCTGCGCTACGGGGTGCAGGTCAACTCGCTCGGCCTGACCGAGTCCCAGCCCGAGAACAACGTGCCGCGAATCGTGCTCGAGGCGCTCGCGGTCACCATGGGCCGTGACGCCCGGGCCCGCGCGATCCAACTGCCGGCCTGGAACGAGGCGCTCGGCCTGCCGCGGCCATGGGACCAGCAGTGGAGCCTGCGGATCCAGCAGATCCTGGCCAACGAGACCGACCTGCTCGACTATCCCGACATCTTCGAGGGCTCGCGAGTGATGGAGGGTCTGGTCGAAGAGCTGGCCGAGGGCGCGCGGGAGGAAATGGCGATCGTGGAGGAGCACGGTGGCGCGGTCGAGGCGGTGCCGTACATGAAGGCGCGGCTGGTCGAGTCGCACCGCGAGCGGGTGGCCAAGATCGAGCGCGGCGAGATCAAGGTCGTGGGCCAGAACTGCTTCCCCGAGACCGAGGACTCGCCCCTGACGGCCGGCGCGGACAGCGGCATCCTGACGCCCGACCCCGAGGTCGAACGCGAACGCGTGGAGGCGCTCGAGCGCTGGAAGGCAGAGCGCGACCAGGCTGCCGTCGATCGGGCCCTGGCACAGCTCGCCGAGGTCGCGCGCGACGAGTCGGCGAACATCATGCCGGCGACGATCGAGGCGGCAAAGGCGGGCGCCACCACCGGCGAATGGGCGGGCGTCCTGCGTGACGTGTTCGGCGACTACCGCGCCCCGACCGGGGTCGCCGCCGCTGCCGAGAGCGGCGACGGCGACCTTCTTGCGGCCGTCCGGGCGCGAGTGGGCGAGCTCTCCGAGCGGCTTGGCCACCGGCCCCGCATCCTGGTCGGCAAGCCGGGGCTTGACGGGCACTCGAACGGCGCCGAGCAGATCGCCGTCCGCGCCCGCGACGTGGGCATGGAGGTGATCTACCAGGGCATCCGCCTGACGCCCGAGCAGATCGCCGCCTCGGCGCGCGACGAGGACGTCGACGTGGTCGGCCTCTCGATCCTCTCCGGCTCCCACCGCCAGCTGATCCCCGAGACCGTGCGCCTGATGCGTGAGCAGGGACTGGACGTCCCGGTCGTCGTCGGCGGCATCATCCCCGCCGCCGACGCGGAGGCGCTGCTGGATGCGGGCGTCGCCCGCGTCTACACGTCCAAGGACTTCGACCTCAACCGGATCATGGGCGAGATCGCCGAGCTGGTGGGCGAGCGGGCGGAGGCGACGACGTCCCAGCCCGCCTGACCCCGGATGTCGCCGGCGCCACGAACCCAGTACGCGCTCAGCGGAGACGCGCATGTCGCCTACCAGGTCTTCGGCGAGGGTCGATCTCGATCTGGTCTTCGTCCCGGGCTTCGTCTCGAACATCGAGCATTACTGGGAGATGCCGGGGGTTCCGGACCTGCTGGAGCGCCTCGGCTCCTTCGCTCGGGTGGTGATCTTCGACAAGCGGGGAACCGGGCTCTCGGATCCGGTGGCCGGCCCGCCGCCCCTGGAGCAGCGGATGGACGACATGCAGGCCGTAATGGATGCAGCCGGCGTGGAGCGCGCAGCGCTGTTCGGGGTTTCGGAGGGAGGCCCGGCCAGTGTGCTGTTCGCCGCCACCTACCCGGAGCGCACCTCCGCGTTGGTGCTCTACGGGTCGACACCCCGCTTCCGCACCGATTCAGACATCTCGTGGGGAGCAACGGACGAGCAGGTCGAGATGATGCTCGCCGAGACCTCACGGACGTGGGGAAACGGCGCGCTGCTGCACCTGTTCGCGCCGAACGCCGCCAAGGAGCCCGGGATGCAGGAAGCCTGGGGCAGGTTTCAGAGGGCCAGCGCCAGCCCGGCGATGGCGCGGGCGGTGGTCCAGGCGCTGTTCGAGATCGACATCCGGGACATCCTGCCGACGATCCGGGTCCCGACCCTGCTCCTCCATCGCAACGGCGACCTGGTCGCGCCCATCGAGGGCGCGCGGCTGATGGCCGAGAGGATTCCCGGCGCTCGATTGGTCGAGTTCGAGGACGCTGACCATGTCCCGTTCACCGGCGACTTCGAGCCGGTCCTGGACGAGATGGAGGAGTTCTTGACCGGCACGCGGCAGGCGCGGGCGCTGGATCGGGTCCTGGCCACCGTGATGTTCACCGACATCGTCGACTCGACCCGACACGCTGCCGAGGCGGGCGATCGGCGCTGGCGGGAGCTGATCGAGCGTCACGACGAGCTCACCCGCCGCCAGCTCGACCGCTTCCGCGGTCAGGAGGTCAAGACCTTGGGGGACGGCTTCCTCGCCACCTTCGACGGGCCCGCCCGTGCGATCGAGTGCGCCTGCGCGATCCGTGACGGCGTCGGCCCCCACGGCCTGGAGGTTCGAGCCGGTCTGCACACCGGCGAGTGCGAGCTGTTCGGCGACGACGTTCGCGGGATGGCGGTGAACATCGGCGCCCGCGTCGGAGCGCTTGCGGCGGCCAACGAGGTCCTGGTCTCGAGCACGGTGAAGGACCTCGTAGTCGGCGCGGACCTCCAGTTCACGGAGCGCGGCGAGCACGAGCTGAAGGGCGTGCCAGGGAAATGGCGCCTGTACGCGGCGGCAGCCGCGTAGTCGAGCGCCATGGTCGGCGAGCGAACCTTGCGGCTCTTGGGGGCCGCAATCGCCGTGGCCGGCATCGGGGTCGCCACCTACATCACGATCGCCGATGCCGGCGGTGGCGCACCCGCCTGCGTGGCCGGCGGCAGCGGCTGCCAGACGGTCGCCGACAGCGAGTACTCCCACCTGCTCGGGGTCAACGTCTCGGTCTTCGGGATCGTCGGGTACGTCTTGCTGCTGCTGAGCGCAGTCGTTCGCGGCGACGCCGGGCGCTTCGGGGGTCTTCTGCTGTCGCTGATCGGCTTCGGCTTCAGCGCCTACCTGACCTACCTGGAGCTGTTCGTGATCGACGCCATCTGCCAGTGGTGCGTGGTAAGCGCCGCGTTGATGGCCTTGCTCCTGATCGTCAGCGCCGCCAGGGCGATCGCCTACCTGGGGGCGGAGGCCGTCGAGGAACCTGGCCGTGGCGCTGAGGTGCCACAAAGCTTGGCTCGCTAGATTCACTGCGGATGGCCAGCCGCAAGGATCAGCGACACCGTGCCCGCGAGGAACGCGAGCGCCACGAGGCCGAGGAGCAGGCACAGGCAGCGCCGCCAGCGCCTAATCCGCCTCGGCGCGGGCGCCGTGTTCGCGGCCGTCGTCGTCGTAGCGGTGGCCATCGTGATCAGCCAGTCGGGGGATGACTCGGGGGGCGACACCACGCTTGAAGGCGCCTCATCGGTCCAGAGCGAGCTTCGAGGTCTGGAGCAGCAGGGCCTGACGCTTGGTGACCCGGATGCGAAGGTCACCGTGGTCGAGTTCGGGGACCTCCAGTGTCCCGTTTGCAAGGACTACTCGGAGCAGATCCTCCCCGAGGTGATCGAGGGGCCGGTGCGAAGCGGCGACGCAAAGCTCGAGTTCCGCAACTGGACCATCATCGGGCCGGACTCGCTGGACGCGGCCAAGGCCGCCCTGGCGGCCAGCGAGCAGGGCCGCTACTGGAGCTACATCACGCTCTTCTATCGGAACCAGGGCGCGGAGAACTCGGGCTACGTGAGCGACTCCTTCCTCGAAGCGGTGGCCGAGGGCGCCGGGGTCGAGGACATCGCGAAGTGGGACCAGGACCGCCAGAGCCCGCAATGGGACGCGCAGATAGCGCAAGCGGGAACCGAGGCCGAACAGCTCGGGTTCACCGGCACGCCGTCCTTCCTGGTCGAGGGGCCGAACGGGAGTCAGCCCCTGGGCACGCCGGGCTCGGCATCGGCGATCGAGGCGGCCATCCGCGAGGTGGGCTAGTCGATGCTTCCGCGTCGAGGGACTCGAGCGACGGCGTGGTGCGCCTTCGCTTGATGGCGGAGGCCGACCTGCCGGCCATCGTCGCCGCTTGCCAGGACCCCGAAATCCCACGCTGGACCCGGGTCCCGGAGCCCTACGGCGAGGTCGAGGCGCGAAGCTGGTTCGAGCAGGAGGCCGAGCAGCGTGCCCGCGGGGAACAGCTCGGACTGCTGATCGTCGATCCCGGCAACGGGCGGCTCGAGGGCTCGGTCGGGATCGTGAACGTCGATCGGCAGGAGGGGCGCTGTGAGCTCGGCTACTGGGTGGCGCGCGCAAGCCGCGGACGTGGCCTCGCGACGCGCGGCGTCCGGTTGCTCAGCCGCCTGGGCGTTCGACAACCTCCCGGTCGACCGGATCGAGATCCACGCCGACCCCGAGAACACCGCCTCTCGACTCGTCGCCGAGCGGCGGGGTTCACCTTCGAAGGCGTGCTTCGCTCCTACCTCGTGAACAAGGGGATTCGGCGTGACGCGGCGTCGTACTCCCTGATCCGCGGCGAGCTACGCTGAATGGGCATGAGCGACGGTAATCGGGGACCAGAGCGCCTGGCTTCGCTGCTACCGCTGCTGGTCGCAGCGGCTCGAGGCCCAGGTCCACTACGACGCCATCCTGAAGGTCGACCCGGAGAGCGGTGAGGCGGCCGACCGCGTCGAAGAGATCCAGGAGGCGGTGGTCCAGTGCCTCGACTGCATGCACGACCAACCCCACCTGACGGTCGAGGACGCGCGGGTGGTCCCGGTCGAGGACCGCTGGGAGCGGATGGTCGCCGGCAGGCCGTTCGTCGCCTCATGCACGGTGACCGTGGACCAGGACCAGATCGAGACCTGCTCCGGCCCCGAGGCCGCCGACAGCCTCACCTACGGCTCGCTGGGCGAGTCGGGCACACGGGAGTTCTTCACCCACGTCCGTTTCCACAAGCACGACTCCGACCGGATCGTGGTTCACATGCTGGTCGAGCTCTACGCGCGCTCGGAGGAGGAGGCCATCGACGTGCTCGAGGGCTCCGCCCGGGGGACGCTGGAGATCACCTCGCTCGCCGAGGAGTCACGGCCGCCCGCCCACGCCGCCGACGAGGCGCACTAGCTGGCGCCCCAATGGCTCGCCAACCGGCGGTGACGGTGGGCGAACAAACGGGCGACGATCGCACCCGCCAACCGGACAGACCCCGGCACTGCCGCCAGCGGCCGGCGGAGCTGGAAGGTGAGCCGGTCAGTGACTTCGCAGCCCTCCCCCATCTCCTTCACCGTTCGCTCATGCTCCCAGGCGCTCATGCTCAGCATGGTGGAGCGCTCCAGGAAGCGAAAGCCGGGGCCCCGTTCGGCCAGCATGAGGTCGTCGTAGTCGACGGGCACGAGCCCGAAGAGAAGGAGCCAGCTCCGTCCCAGGCGCTCGCCGAGCGGGACCTCGGAAATTGTTTTGCCCCGCAGCGAGGAGGGCATGGTCATACGCAACAGCGGCCGAAGCTCGTCGTTGATTCCCTCGGGCGTCACCGCCCGCGCCCAGACTTCCTCCGCCGTGGCGGGAAGGGTTGAGGCCTGGACGACGGTCTGCGGCACGTGGTCGATCGAGCGACGATATAAGTCCGTCCCGCATGCCGGGCATCGGCGCCTTCATCTCCGCCGGAAAGTCGCTTGAGAAGACGCTCGACCGGGTAGGACGCGCTGACCAACTCGGCTTCGCTGCCGTTTACACGACGCAGATCGCGGGCCGCGACGCGCTGAGCGTGCTGATGGCCTATGCCTCGGTCAGCGAGCGGATCCGGCTCGGCACCGGCGTGCTGCCGATCTTCTCGCGCACGCCCGTGGCGATGGCACAGGCGGCGGCGACCATCGACGAGTTCTCAGACGGGCGCATGGTCCTGGGGCTGGGCGTCTCCCACCAGGTCACGGTCGAGAACTGGTACGGCGCCAGGATCTCCAAGCCGGTGACCCAGATGCGCGAGTACGTGGGCATCGTGCGCGCCATCCTGTGCGGTGAGGCACCGCCCGAGGGGGAGTTCTTCAACACCAGGTTCCAGTTCATGGGCTATGAGCCGCGTCCGGAGCTGCCGATCTACGTCGCCGCCCTGTCCCCCAAGATGCTGCGCCTCGCCGGCGAGCTCGCGGACGGCGTCATGCTCTGGCTCTGCAGCCCGGCCTACATCCGCGACGTGGTCGTTCCCGAGGTCACGGCGGGCCGCGAGCAGGCAGGCAAGTCGCTCGCCGGCTTCGACGTGGTGGCTGCGGTCCCGGTGGCGCTCACCGATGACGTGGATGCGGCCCGTGCCAGCATGCGCCAGGACCTGATCCCCTATGCCTCCCTGCCGTTCTACCGCGCGATGCTGGAGCGCTCCGGCTTCGGCGCCGAGATCGCGGCCTTCGACGAGGGCATGCAGGCGGGCGACATAGACCGCGCCAAGGCCGGGCTGTCGGACGCGATGCTGGGCGCACTCGCCGGTATCGGGCCGGCCGAGGAGGTCAGGGCCGCCGTGGAGCGTTACCTGGAGGCCGGCGCGATCTCACCATGCGTGGGCGGGGTGCCGCGAACCGACTTCGACGGAGCGCTCGAGGCCGTCGCCGAGCTGATCTGAGTCACCGCACGGCGTCGACTATCGCCGCGTCGATGCCCTCCAGCGCCGACAGGCGCGCGACCCGCTCGGCCTTGCGCTGGGGAACCACGGCGGCGTACTCGTAGACCCGCTCCGTGCGCGCATACAGGAAGCGAGGGACGAGCAGGAATCGGTCGCGGCCCTCGATGCCCGGCACCTCGGTGGCCACCCGGTATCCGAAGTCGGGATCCTGCTCCCACTCGATGGTGCCGCCGAGGACCGCGTTGAGGATCGCTGCCGCATGCCCTTCCCGGAGCTCGATCGAGCCGTTCGGGTGGCTGCCGCCGACGCGGCCGGTCTTGAGCAGGTACGGGTCCACCCGGCTGGCCTGAAGCCGCTCCAGGAAGCGGTTGGCCTCGGCGGCGCGAGTTACGACCGGCCCCGAGTCACCCAGAGTCAAGTGGGCGACCGCCTGCGCCGGCTGGAGCGCGGCGACGGCCGGCAGGACGTCGTCGTCGTGGAGCAGCACCGCGACGAACCGAGCGCCGGCCAGCTTCGCGGAGGCGGCTTCGGCGAGCGAGGCGACCGGCGTGCCGCCGCGGTCACGGACCAGCTCATCCCACATCGGCGATGGCGGTTGGGCGAGCGGCCCGGCCTACTCGACCGTGCCCTCGGCCCCAGAGGCGCCGCCCTCGATGGCCTCGGGGCTTCGCGGCACCAACACCGCGCGTTTGAACTCGGCGACCAGCGTCCCGTCCTGCTTGAAGGCCCGGGTATGGACCCGGACCACGCCTCTGTCCGGCTTGGATGCCGACGGCCTCACCTCGAGCACCTCGGACTCGGCGAACAGCGTGTCGCCGTGGAACACCGGCGCCGGGTGACCGAGCTCATCGGTGGCCAGATTGGCGATCGCTTTTCCGGAAACGTCGGCGACCGTCATCCCGAAGACCAGCGAGTAGACGAACGGTCCGGCGACGACGTTTCGGCCCTGCTGCGAGTTTGACGCGTAGACGTCGTTCACGTGCAGGGGATGGTGATTCATCGTGAGCAGGCAGAACAGGTGATCCTCGGCCTCGGTGACCGTCTTGGCCGGCCAGTGCTTGTAGACGACGCCGACCTCGAACTCCTCCAGGTAGCGCCCGTACCGGTGGGCGCCCGACGCCTCGCGGCCGGCCTGGTCGGTGATCAGCTCGTGAGTCTCGGTGTCGCTCATGCTGCTCTTGTTCTCCGATCTACTAGTGCGCCTTCTTCAGCTTCGTGCGCGCGAGCTGGTGCTCGATCACCTGGCCGACGAGCTTCAGAACGTTGGGGTCGCCCGACGCCCTGATGTCGCCGTGCTGGTAGGCGTCTCGCCACTGCCGGATCTTGCCGCCGGCGACGAGCTCGTTGAAGTGGGAGCGGGGAATCGAGATCTGGACTCGCGCATCCTCCGGCTCGGTCTTGGTGATCTCCGGCCCAGGAACCCGTACACGGAACACCTGAACGTCGCCGCGTCCCCGTAGCTCGAGCCGGAAGACCAGCTTCAGCTTCGCCAGCGCCGGGACCTCGGCGGTGATCCTCCGGTACGCGATCGAGATCAGCTCGCGAGCGCCCTGCGCCATCAAATCTTGTGTCGCTCGAGCAGCTTCTTCCCGATCACCATCTTCTGGATCTCGGACGTCCCCTCGCCGATCAGCAGGAGCGGCGCGTCGCGGTAGATCCGCTCGATCTCGTACTCCTTCGAGTACCCGTACCCGCCGTGAATTCGCAGACACTCCTCGGCGTTTTCCTTCGCCGTCTCGGACGCGAACAGCTTCGCCATGCCGGCCTCCAAGTCGGACCGCTCGCCGGCGTCCTTGAGCCTTGCCGCTTTCATCGTCAGCAGCCGCGCGGCCTCAACCCGGGTCCCCATCTCGGCGAGCTTGAAGCTGATCGCCTGATGCTGCGCGATCGGCTTGCCGAAGGTCTTTCGCTCCTGGCTGTAGCGCAGCGCCAGCTCCAGGGCCCGCTGGGCCACCCCCACCCCCCGCGCCGCGACGTTTACCCGGCCGACCTCGAGCGCGTCCATCATCTGGACGAAGCCCTGGCCGATCCCGTCGGGTCCACCGAGGATCCGTTCCTCTGGGACCTTGAATCCGTCGAAGACGAGCTCCGTGGACTCGACCCCCTTGTAGCCCATCTTCTTGATCTTCGGCGGGATGGTCAGCCCCGGGACCTTGTCCGCGCCGGGCTCTTTCTCGCAGATGAAGCAGGTCATGCCCTTGTACGGGGGGTCCGCTTTGGGATCGCTCTTGGCGAGCACGAAGACGACGCCTGACAGCAGGCCGTTGGTTACCCACATCTTCTGCCCGTTCAACTCCCAATTCCCACCGTCCGCCTTCTTCGCCGTCGACTTGATGCCCTGCACGTCGGAGCCGACCTCGGGCTCCGACAGCGAGAAGGCGGCGCGGATTTCGCCGGTGGCCATCTTGGGCAGGAAGTGGTCCTTCTGCTCCTCGGTGCCGAATTTCATCAGCAGGTACGAGCCGATGAAATGGGTGTTGACGACCCCGGAGATCGAGATCCAGCCCCGAGACAGCTCCTCGACGATCATCGCGTACGTGGTCAGGTCGAGGCCCATGCCCCCGTAGTCCTCGGGGATCGTGACCCCGAACAGGCCGAGCTCCTTCATCTGTTCGACGATCGGCTCCGGGAACTTGTCCTCGTGGTCGTATTCCTCGGCCACGGGGATGATCTCGTTGTCGGCGAACTGGCGCACCATCTCGGTGATCGCCTTCTGCTCGTCCGTCTTCTCCGTGTAGATGTCTGTCGCTACGGCCATTTCGCGTCGTGTTGGTCGGCGGCCAAGGATAATCGGGTCGTGCCCTCCGAAGCCGTACGCGTCGTCGAACGGATTCAAGAGATCCTTCTGCATGTCGGGGGACGTCGTCGGGGCCTTGAACGACCCCGAGGCGGACCAGCGAGTCCAACGAACGCTCATGGAGCTCGCCGAGCCGGACTTCCAGGTCGTGATGGTCGGCCCGGACTATCTGGGGCGGACCCTCGACCTGTCGGGGGCCGCCGGCTTCCGTGAGGCGTGGACCGATTGGACGAGCCCTTTCTCGAGCTACCGGATCGACCTCGAGGAGATGATCGACGCCGGGGAGCGCGTGGTCAGCCTGGTGCGGATGTGCGGCAAGACGAAGACGGGTGGGGTTGACGTAGAGGCCGCCGCAGCAGCAGTGTGGACGGTGGTGGACGGACGCCTTCGACGGGTTGAGTTCCACCTCGACCGGGAGGCGGCGCTCCGGGCCGCGGGTCTCGACCCTCAGAGCTCCCAGACCAAAGCTGTAGGAGCGGTACTGCGCGCCCTCGCGCTGTAGAAGCGATGCGCGTCGGAGCGGGTCTCGGCGCTGTCTAGCTCCAGATGGGTCGCTCCCCGCTCGCGCGCCCACCCCTTGGCCGCGTCGAGCAGCTCCTTGCCGATCCCCTTCGAGCGCCGGTCCGGGTGGACCGCGAGGTCCTCGATCCAGACCCGGTGGCCGAAGCGAACCGAGAAGAGCTCGTAGTAGGCGGTGCAGATGCCCACGAGGTCCCCTCCCTCGCTCCACAGCCACGAGGATCGCCGCATCGTGGGATTCGATCGCCTGCCGTAGCGCCATCGTCGCGCGCCTCGGGTCCCACTGCGGCGGCTTCGAGCCGGGCGGCGCGAACAGCCACTCGTAGCCCTGGAGAATCCATTCCTCCTCACCTGGCTCGGCCGCTCTGATCTCAACGTCCACGTCGAGGCAGGCTAGATGGTCGCCTCCCGACGACTCATCTAGGCTTGAGCCTCGGTGACCAATTGAGGAACCCACGTCAGTTCACGCATCCGCTCGCCCTCGGCGCGCCCGATCCGCCGGCCGAGATCCCGGTCAAGCCGTCGCGGATGATCCACTTCTTCGATCCCTCCAACGAGAAGATGGCCGCGAAGGTCCCGGAGATGGCGGCCGAGTCGGACATCCTGCTCGGCAACCTCGAGGACGCGATCGCCGCCGACCGCAAGGAGGCCGCTCGCGAGGGCCTGATCGAGGTCGCCAAGGCCACCGACTTCGGCGACACCGCTCTCTGGACCCGCGTCAACTCGCTCGAGAGCCCCTGGGTGCTCGACGACCTTCTGCGACTGGTGACCGAGATCGGCGACAAGCTCGAGGTGATCATGGTCCCCAAGGTCGAGGGGCCGTGGGACATCCACTACGTGGACCGCCTGCTGGCCCAGCTCGAGGCGAAGGCGAGGTTCGAGCAGCCGCTCCTCGTTCACGCGATCCTCGAGACCTCGCTCGGCGTCGTCAACCTCGAGCAGATCGCCACCGCCAGCCCGCGGATGCAGGGGATGAGCTTCGGGCCGGCGGACCTGGCGGCGTTCCGGCGCATGAAGACCACCCGTGTCGGCGGCGGCCATCCCGCCTACCGGGTGATCGAGGACCCGGACCCCGATGACCCTGACGCACCTCGAGCGACAGCCCAGCAGGACCCCTGGCATTACTCGATCGCCCGCATGGTCGACGCCTGCACCTCAGCCGGCATCCTGCCCTTCTACGGCCCCTACGGCGACATCAAGGACACAGAGGGCTGCGAGACCCAGTTCCGCGCCGCCTTCCTGCTGGGCTGCGTCGGGGCCTGGTCGCTGCACCCCGCCCAGATCGAGATCGCCAAGAAGGTCTTCAGCCCCCCCGCGGACGAGGTCAGGTTCGCCAAGAAGGTGCTGGAGGCAATCCCGGACGGCCGCGGCGTCCACATGATCGACGGCAAGATGCAGGACGACGCGACCTGGAAGCAGTGCAAGGTGATGGTCACCCTGGCCGAGATGCTGGCGCGCAAGGACCCGGAGCTGGCCCGGGCCTACGAGCTCGAGGCGAGCTCGAACTGAGCGCTCTCAGGCTGCGAGCCGTCGCCTGAGCGCTTCGAGCTGCTCGCTGAGCGCCTCGGGGAGGCGGTCCCCGAAACGGGCGAGGTGCTCCACGACCTGTGGGAGCTGCTCACGAAGGAGCGCCAGGTCGACCCGTAGGAGCTGCGCCATCTCGTCGGCGGTGACGTCGAGGCCCTCGGTGTTGAGCTGCCCCTGTGCGGGCACCAAGCCGATCGGCGTCTCCACCGTCTCCCCCTCGCCGTCACAGCGGCGGAAGACCCACTCCAGGACGCGGCTGTTCTCGCCGAACCCAGGCCAGATGAAGTCGCCGTCGTCGTCCTTGCGGAACCAGTTGACGAGGAAGATCCGCGGCAGCTTTTGTGACTCGTCGTCCGCCGCCAGCCGCAGCCAGTGGCCGAAGTAGTCGGCCATGTCGTAACCACAGAAGGGCAGCATGGCCATGGGATCGAAGCGCAGCTTGCCGACCTCGCCTGCTGCTGCCGCGGTGGTCTCGACGGACATCGTCGCGCCGAGGAATACCCCGTGCTCCCAGTCGAACGCCTCGGTGACCAGGGGCACAGTGCTCGCTCGACGGCCACCGAACAGGAAGGCGTCGATCGGCACCCCGTCGGGGTCCTCCCACTCGGGGGCGATCGAGGGGCACTGGGCTGCTGGAGCAGTGAAGCGCGCGTTGGGGTGCGCGGCGGTCCCCTCCGAGCCCGGAGTCCAGTCGTTTCCATGCCAGTCGAGGGCGTGGTCGGGCGGCTCTCCGGTCATCCCTTCCCACCACACGTCGCCGTCGTCGGTGCGCGCACAGTTGGTGAAGATGGTGTTTCGCTCGATCGTCTCCATCGCGTTCGGGTTCGTCTTGTGGCTGGTATTTGGGGCGACACCGAAGAAGCCCGCCTCGGGGTTGACGGCGTAGAGGCGACCGTCCTCCCCGAACTTCATCCACGCGATGTCGTCACCCACCGTCTCGGCAGTCCAGCCCTCGAGCGTGGGAATCAGCATCGCCAGGTTGGTCTTCCCGGAGGCCGATGGAAAGGCGCCGGCCACGTATTTCACCTCGCCTGCGGGCGACGTGAGCTTCAGGATCAGCATGTGCTCGGCCAGCCAACCTTGGTCGCGGGCCATCACCGAGGCGATCCTGAGCGCGAAGCACTTCTTGCCAAGCAGCGCGTTGCCCCCATATCCCGAGCCGTATGACCAGATCTCGCGCGTCTCCGGGAAGTGGACGATGTACTTGTTCGAGGCATCGCAAGGCCACGGAACGTCCTCTTGGCCGTTGGCAAGTGGCGCGCCCAGCGAGTGGATGCAGGGCACAAAGTCCCCGTCGTCGCCCAAAACGTCCAGGGCGCCCTTGCCCATCCGGGTCATGATGCGCATCGAGGCAGCCACATAGGCGGAGTCGGTGAGCTGGACGCCGATGTGCGCGATATGCGACCCGAGCGGGCCCATGGAAAAGGGCACCACGTACAGCGTGCGACCGCGCATTGCCCCCCTGAACAGCTCCTTGAGCGCCTCGCGCATCTCGGCTGGGTCACGCCAGTTGTTGGTCGGCCCTGCGGCCTCTTCGGTCTCCGAGCAGATGAAGGTTCGGTCCTCGACCCGCGCGACGTCACCCGGGTCGGAACGGGCCAGGTAGGAGTTCGGCCGTTTCGCATCGGACAGCTTCTCGAAGGTGCCCTTGTCGACCAGCTCGCGGCAGAGCCGGTCGTACTCCTCGGCAGAGCCGTCGCACCAGTGGGTCGATTCAGGCTCGGCCAGGGCGGCGAACCGGTCGACCCATGCGATCAGCTTCTTGTTCTTGGTCAGTGCCTCTGCCGGGGCCGTTGTCTCGCTCAAGGGATGAATCAACTCCTTCTTCCGTGTCCGTAACGCCAAACGCCCAGGGAATCCTGGACGGGGGGCCATTGTTTCGCACCCTGGCACACGGCGGCGTCAGCTGTGCCGACCGAGCTGGCGGGCACCAAAGCCGTCCCGCCCAGCTAGATTCCCCGCTCCGCATGCGCTTCTACGAGTACGAGTCCCGGAAAATCGTGGAGCGAGCCGCGATCCCGGTCACCGGGTATGGCTTCTGCAAGACGCCCCAGGAGGCTCGCGAAGCCGCCGCCGAGATCGGGGGTTCGGTGGTGATCAAATCCCAGGTGCTGACCGGAGGGCGGATGAAGGCCGGCGGCGTCAAGTTTGCCGACAGCCCGGAGGCGGCCGAGGCACACGCGGCGGAGATCCTGGAGCTGGAGATCAACGGGCAGATGCCGCGCGGCGTGCTCGTGGACCCGAAGGCGGAGGTCGCCCAGGAGTACTACGCGGGCGTCGTCTGGGACGGGACCCGCAAGCAGCCGATGATGCTGTTCAGCGACATGGGCGGGATCGACATCGAGGAGGTCGCCGAGCGCCACCCCGAACACGTTGGGCGCGGCCACCTCTCCAACCTTCTCCCCATCTCGGATTTCCAGGCCAAGCAGGTGATCGCGCAGACCGGGGTCACCGGGTCGGAGCTCAACCGCGCGACGCCGATCCTCGCCCGACTGGCTCGATTGATGCGCGATTTCGACATGACCCTGGCCGAGATCAACCCCCTGGCCCGCCTCGAGGACGGAAGCTTCGTCGCCCTCGACGCCCACATGGAGATGGAAGACGAGGCCAAGCCGCGCCAGGGGCCCTTGCTCTCAGAGCTCGGGATCGGCGACGACGAGACCCGCGAGCCCTACGAGCCGAGCGAGTTCGAGCGCAACGTGAAGGCGATCGACTCGGCCGACCACCGCGGCGTGATCCAGGGCAAGGACCACGGCTTCCACGGGAACCTTGGGCTGGTGATCGGCGCCGGCGGCGGCTCGCTGACGCTCACCGACGCGGTCCGCAGCCAGGGTGGAAATCCCGCCAACTACACCGAGATCGGCGGCAATCCCTCGGTGGCGAAGGCCTGCGGCCTGGCGAAGGAGGTGCTTCGCAAGGAGGGCGTCGAGAAGCTCGCCGTGATGATGTCGATCGTCTCCAACACGCGGGTGGACATCGTCGCCCGAGGCGTGATCAAAGCCTGCCTCGAGCTTGGCAAGGACCCCGGCGACACGATCGCCATCTTCCGCATCCCTGGCGCCTGGGAAGAGGAGGGGTTCAAGATTCTGGAGCGCTACGGCGTGGAGTACTGCGATCGCAGCGTCTCGATGTGGGAGGCAGCGGGCCGAGCCGTAGCGAAAATCCAGGGAGTCCAGGGAGCCGCGACATGAGCATCCTGCTCGACGAGAGCTTCACCTTCATCGTCCAGGGCATCACCGGCCGCGAGGCGGTCAACCTGACCCGGGAGTGCCTCGACTACGGATCCAACGTGGTCGGCGGTGTGACCCCCGGGCGCAAGGGGCGCGAGGTCCACGGGGTGCCGGTCTTCGACACGGTCGAGCAGGTCGTCGACGCGGTCGGCTACGTGCCCAACGGCTCCGTGGTCACCGTGCCCCCCGCCTTCACCAAGGACGCCGTGTTCGAGGCGATCGAGGCCGGGGTCGAGCTGATCGTGATCGTGACCGAGCGGATCCCGCGCCGCGACGTGGCGCAGATGGTCGAACTCGCCGGGATGCGCGGGGCGCGGATCATCGGCCCCAACTGCCTCGGGCGTGATCGTCCCCGAAGTCTGCAAGATGGGCGGTATCGGCGGCCCGGCGAAGGACGCCGCCAAGGCCTACACGCCCGGGCCGGTGGGAGTCATGTCGCGAAGCGGCGGCATGACCACCGAGATCTCCTCGACGCTGACCGCCGCGGGACTTGGCCAGTCGACCGCGATCTCGATCGGCGGCGACGCGATCATCGGGTCCGCCTACGCCGAGCTGATGCCCCTGTTCGAGGCGGACACTCAGACCGAGGCGATCGTCATCTACACCGAGCCCGGCGGACGGATGGAGGCCCAGCTATCCGAGTGGGTGACGGAGAACGAGTCACGGCTCCCGATCGTCGCCTTCATGGCCGGTCGCTTCATGGACTCCGAGGAGATGAAGGGGATGAGCTTCGGCCACGCCGGCACGATCGTCGAGGGCGCCGAGGACACGGCGACGGAGAAGATCGCCCGCCTGGAGGGTGCCGGCATCCCGGTGGTGGAGCGGATCGACGAGATCCCCGACCGGGTCAAGGAGAAGCTGGGGGCGAGGGTCTGATGGCGGAGACGCAACAGCTCGCCGGCGTGTTCATCGACGTCGAGGTCGATGACGCGGTCGCCAATGACCCCGAGCTGGCGGCGAAGCTCGAGGAGGTCTGCCCGGTCGACATCTTCAAGGCCGGCGATTCAGGCCTCGCGATCGTCGAGGAGAACCTCGACGAGTGCGTGCTGTGCGAGCTCTGCCTCGACGCCACACCGGACGGCGCGGTCCGCGTCAAGAAGCTCTACGACGGGACCGAGCTGAGGCGCGGCTGAGCGCTCGCTCCGGGGATGTTCCAGCGGCGGTCGATGACGAGCGCCGGGTATGGCTCGTGCCCGGCGAGGACCAGTTCGATCGCCTCCCGCACCGGCGCCAGCTCGGGATCGTCCAGCGACCGCTCGGGGAAGGCCGGGGCATGTCCGGCGGCGAGCAGCAGATGGTTGCGCTCCCGGAACGGCACCTCGAGCTGTTCCGCGAGAAGCAGCACCATCTCACGGCTCGGCGTTGACCGGCCGGTCTCGACGAAGCTCAAACGCCGGGCCGAGATGCCGGCGTCGAGCGCCAAGTCGAGCTGGGTGCGCCGCCGCCGCTTGCGCCACTCGCGCAGCAGCGGCCCGACCTTGGGCTGGGAGCTCACGGTCGCCATTCGGGTTGCACTGTAGCCGCCCAGCGTCCACCGCTCGATTACCTCCGAGGTAATCGACAACACGACCTCCCGATGGGACGATCCGCTCGTCCACCCCTCAGGAGGTCAAACAGGAATGATCACCCGATGCATCAGCGACCGCCCCGCATCAGCAACCCCGGGCATCCGCTCCAGGACCGGCCAAGCGGAGAAGGTGACGTCGAGCCCGCGAGCACTCGCCTTTCTAGCCCTGGCTATCGTCGGCCTGCTCGGTCAGCTCGCCCTCTTCGGCGTCTTCCTCGCCGATCAGGGCCTAAATCCCGGCGAATTCGGGAATCAGATCTTGTCCTCGCTCCGCGGGCGGGCCTCACCACGGGATCGGCTCGCGATTGCGGAAGAAGCCGCCGGTGGGGCCCTCGTCGGGCAGGGTCGCGAGCCAGACGGCCGTGTCGGCCCCCTCCTCCACGGAGCGGGTTGCGTTCCGTCCGCCCATGTCGGTTCGCACCCAGCCCGGGCACATCGAGTTGGCCAGGATCCCGTTGCCACCCTCCTCGTTGGAGAGAACCCGGGTAAGCGCGTTGAGCGCTGTCTTCGAGATCCGGTAGCCGGGGTAGCCGCCGTTCATGTCGGAGAGCTGGCCGGCGCCGCTTGACACGTTGACGATCCGGCCGTGGTCGCTCCGGCGCAGCAACGGCAGCACCCCCTGAGCGAGCCGCCAGGAGCCGAACAGGTTCGTCTCCATCGTCTCGTGCGCGTCGTCAAGCGGTGCCGTCGAGGCGTTGGTGGCGATTTCGCCCATCACGCCGGCGTTGTTGACGAGCGCGTCGAGGCGACCGGGCTCCGCCTCGAGCCGCTCGCACAGGCGCTCCACGCTGCCTGGGTCGGCTACGTCCAGCTGCTCGGGTTGGAGCGACAGGCGCCCGCCGTCGCGCAGCTCCTCGGCAGTGCGCTCGGCCGCGGCGGGGTCGCGAGCGGTGACGATTACGTGATGCCCCAGCTCCGCGAGCTGCCGCGCGATCTCCCGCCCGATGCCACGATTCGCGCCGCTGACGAGCGCCACGCGTTGCGAGGTCTCCATGGTCGGCAGACTACGCGCCCGTGAACTTCATCGAGGACGTGCTGGAGCGATACCCGGCCGCGCGACCGGCCCTGGTGACGATCTCCCGGGATGGAGAGCGTCGGGTGTGGGGGTTCGGTGAGCTGATCGCGCGCAGCGCGGGGCTCTCGGGGGCGTTCGCTGCTCGCGGGGTGGGCCGGGGCGACGTGGTGATGACCCTGGCCGGCAACCGGATCGAGTGGGTGCTTGCGATGCTGGCCTGCTGGCGCATGGGAGCGATCGCCCTACCCTGCAACACGCAGCTTCGCCGCCATGAGCTCGAGCTGCGGGTGCGGGCGGCGAACGCCGTGCTCTGCGTCAGCGAGGAGGACCTGCTGGGCGAGCTTCCCGACGGCGTACCGGCGATGACGATGTCCGAGGTTGTTCTGGTGATGGACGAGGAGCGTCCGCAGGAGCCGCCGGTGGAGCCGGCCGACCTCGGTCCGGATGACGGCGCCATGATCGTCTTCACCTCGGGCACAACCGGCGAGCCTCGCGGAGCCCTGCACGCCCAGCGCTATCTGGGCGGCCAGCGGGCCCAGGCCGAGCATTGGCTGGGAGCCCGGGAGGGCGACCTCGTCTGGTGCACCACGGCGAGCGGCTGGTCGAAGTCGGCGCGCAACGTCTTCCTTGCTCCCTGGATCTGCGGGGCCGCAGCGATGATCCACGACGCCCGCTTCGATCCCGCCGAGCGCCTCGAGCTGATCGAGCGCGAGCAGGTCAACGTCCTCTGCCAGACGCCAACCGAGTACCGGCTGCTCGCCACTCGCGCCGGGCTGCGGCCCCTCCCGGCGCTCCGCCGCATGGTGTCGGCCGGCGAGCCTCTCAACCCCGAGGTGATCGAGGTCTTCCGGGAGAAGCTCGGCCTCGACATCTGCGACGGCTACGGCCAGACAGAGACCGGGCACCTGACCGGGAACCTGGTGGGCGACGTGGTCCGCGACGGCTCGATGGGCACGCCCCTGCCGGGGCTGCGGATTCGGATCGCCGACGGCGAGCTCCAGGTCCACACCCCGAGCTGCCCGACCTTCTTCGAGCGCTACCTCGACGGGGAGCCGTTCGGCGGCGAGTGGTGGCCCACCGGCGACCTGGTCAGCCAGGACGACGACGGCCACCTCTGGTACGAGGGGCGCGGCGACGACCTGATCGTGTCCGCCGGCTATCGCATCGGCCCGTTCGAGGTGGAGTCGGCGCTCCTCTCCCACCCCGCGGTGGCCGAGGCGGCCGCGGTCCCCGCCCCGGACCCCGAGCGCGGCGCCGTCGTACGGGCAATCGTCGTTCTGCAGGAAACGGAGCCGAGCGACGAGCTCGTCCGCGAGCTTCAGGAGCACTGCAAGCGGGTGGCCGCCCCTTACAAGTTTCCGCGCATAGTCGAGTTTGCCGACCGGCTGCCCAGGACCACGACCGGGAAGATCAAGCGGGCCGAGCTGCGGGCCGCCGGTCCCGCCGCGAGCCGATAGGTCGTGCGACGCTCTCCCCTGGCCGCGTTCGCGGGCATCTTCGTGGTCACGCTCCTGTCGCTGACCGCGGTCGGCGCCGTGCTGCCGGTGATCCCGCGCTACGTCCGGGGGCCGCTGGACTACGGCAACGTCGCCGTGGGCGTGGGGGTCGGCGCATTCGCCCTCACCGCCCTGGCGAGCCGGCCGCTGGCCGGGCACTTCGCCGACCTGCGCGGCCGCCGGCCGGTGGTCGTGGTCGGAGCACTGCTCGCCGCCGTGGCCGGGCTTCTCTACCTCGTGCCGGCAGGACTCGCGGGCCTGATCGGCGCCCGTCTCGTGCTGGGCGCCGGGGAGGGAATGGTGTTCACAGCCGGCGCCACATGGGTGGTGGACCTGGCCCCGCCCGATCGTCGCGGACGCGTGATCGGGCTCTACGGCCTCGCCGTCTGGAGCGGCCTCAGCCTCGGGCCGCCGATCGGCGACGCGTTGCTGCGCGCGTCGAGCTACGACGCGGTTTGGGCGTTCGCCGCCATCTGCCCCTTCTTGGGAGCGCTCGTCGCGCTGCGGATCCCCGATCCGCATCGCCCCTCCTCCAAACCGGAGGAGCGGCCGTTGATTGCGCTCGAGTCGGTACGCCCCGGGATCGGGATCTCGCTCGCCAGCGTCGGGTTCGCGGCGATGGCCTCGTTCATCGTCCTCCACCTCGAGGCAAACGGCTCAGGCCACGGAACCACCGCGTTCACCGCCTTCGCGGCCACGGTCGTGCTGACGCGTCTGATTGGCGGTGATCTCCCCGATCGGATTGGGCCGCTCCGGTGTGCCGCAGGGGCAGCGGTGCTCGAGGCGGCGGCGCTGGCGCTGATCGCGCTGGCCGAGGGCCTCGCCCTGGCGCTGGCGGGAGCGATCGGGATGGGCATGGCCTTCGCCCTGCTGTACCCCTCACTCTCGCTGGTGGCGATCAACAGCGTCTCCGAATCCCGCCGTGGCTCCGCCCTGGGGACCTTTACCGCGTTCTTCGACATCGGCATCGGCATCGGCGCCGTGCTCACCGGTCTTGCCGCCTCGCTGGGCGGCTACCCCGCTGCCTTCTGGCTCGGCTCGGCGTGCGCGTTGGGTACCGGATTCGTCGCTTCCCGGGCGCTGGGCCGCGCCAGGCCAGCGCCGGCAGGCCCCACCGCGCCCTGACCTCAAAAGAGGCTCGCCTGACGCCTCCGCGGCCCCGCGGGGCCGTGTCCAGTGACGCCGACGTCTCCTTTGCGAGCCTCGTCCCTGATCGCGCGGCCGCCGCGCCTGCCCCGTCCGCCACGGGCCATGCTGGAGAGCCGCTCCTGCTCGGGGCGGGGCAGATAGGCGCCGCTCGCATACAGCTCCTGGTAGCGCGGAAGGAGGTCGGGCCGGTACGAGCGCAGCCAGTCGAACCAGATCTCGCGCAACTCGCCGCGCAGGTGCAACCCGACGCCGCCGATCGTCCGGGCACCCGCCTCCCCCGCCAGCTGGAGTATCTCCTCCACCTGTTCGGGGGCATCGTTGACGCCCGGCATCAGGGGGGCGATCAGCACGCCGGTCGGGATGCCGGCCCGGCTCAGCTCGCCGGCCGCCTCCAGCCGCTTTCGCGGGTGCGGAGTGTGGGGCTCGGTCTGGCGCCAGGCCTTCTCGTCGAGGGTCGGCACCGAGAGGTTGGCGGCGAAGTCGGTCACCTCGACGAGCTGCTTCATCAGCTCGATGTCGCGCAGGAGCAGCGGCGACTTGGTCAGCACCGAGCAGGGATTCGCGAAGTCCCGCATCGCCTCCCAGATCCCCTCCATCAGCCGGTAGCGCCCCTCGACCCATTGGTAGGGATCGGTGTTGGTCCCCAGCGCCACGTGGTCGCCCCGCCAGGAGGAGCGCGCCAGCTCGGCGCGCACCAGCTCGGGCGCGTTCACCTTGACGACGATCTCGCGCTCGAAGTCCTCGCGGGCGTTGAAGTCGAGATAGGTGTGCGTGGGACGGGCAAAGCAGTACGCACAGGCATGGCTACATCCCCGATAGGGATTGATCGTGTATCGGAACGGCATCCGCGAGCGTTCGGGAACCTTGTTGATCGCGGAGCGCGCGCGGATCTCGTAGAAGCGGGTCCCGATCGCCTCGGGCGCATCGAAGGTGCGGATACGCGCCGGCTCCTTGAATCCGGGCAAGGCCGCCTTGCGTTCGTGCTCGACGGTCAGATTCTGCCAGCGCACGAACACATGTTCGCACACGGTCAGGACGTCAATCCAGCACGACTTGGATGGTAGGCTCGCTGCTTTGAAGCGGCTTGCGCGCCGACAAGCGGCCGCCCTGTTGCTGGCCGGCCTCGTCCTGCTCCTGGTGACCGCGGGCGCGCTCGCGGTGACCGGTGACATCACCCAGCCCGCGGGGACCGCCGGTTGCGTGAGCGAGACTGGGTATGGGCCCTGCGCAGACGGCCACGCGCTCGAGTCCCCGCAGTCGGTGGCGGTCGCCCCTGGCGGTAAGAACGTCTACGTCGCCTCCTACGCAAGCGACGCCGTGGTGCGCTTCAACCGCAACACCACCAACGGGTTCGTCACCCAGCCCCCTGCCGCCGCCGGCTGCATCAGCGAGACGGGGGCGGGGCCCTGCGCCGATGGCCATGCGCTCAGCGGCCCGAAGTCGGTGACGGTCAGCGCCGACGGTAAGAGCGTCTATGTCGCTTCCTCCGCAAGCATGGCCGTGGCGCGCTTCAACCGCAACCCGACCACGGGGGCGATCACCCAGCCCGCCGGGGCCGCCGGCTGCATCAGCGAGACGGGGGCGGGGCCCTGCGCCGACGGCCATGGGCTCTTTGGCGATGACCCGCAAGAGGTGGCGGTCGCCCCTGATGGAAAAAGCGTCTACGTCGCCTCGAGCTTGGAGGGCACCGTGGTGCGCTTCAACCGCAACACGACCACCGGGGCGATCACCCAGCCCGCCGGCGCGGCCGGCTGCGTCAGCGAGACGGGGGCAGGGCCCTGCGCCGACGGCCATGGGCTCGAGGGGGCGAACTCGGTGGTGGTCGCCCCTGGCGGGAAGAGCGTCTACGTCGCCTCGCCATACAGCGACGCCGTGGCGCGCTTTACCCGCAACACGACCACGGGGGCGATCACCCAGCCCGCCGGGGGCGCCGGCTGCGTCAGCGAGACGGGGGCGGGGCCCTGCGCCGATGGCCATGCGCTCGAAGTCCCGAGTGGGGTGGCGGTCAGCGCCAACGGTAAGAGCGTGTACGTCGCCTCCCTCGGAAGCGAGGCTGTGGCGCGCTTCAACCGCAATACGACCACGGGGGCGATTGGCCAGCCCGCCGGGGGCGCCGGCTGCGTCAGCGAGACCGGGGCGGGGCCCTGCGCCGACGGCCATGGGCTCCACGGTCCCGCCTCGGTGGCGGTCAGCTCCGACGGGAAGAGCGTCTACGTCGCCTCCGTCTTCGCCGGCGAATCCCTCCAGGGCGCCGTGGCGCGCTTTAACCGCAACACGACCAGCGGCGGCGATCGCCCAGCCCGCAGGGACGGCCGGCTGCGTCAGCGATACAGGGGCGGGGCCCTGCGCCGACGGCCATGCGCTCTTTGATCCGCGCTCCGTGGCCGTCAGCCTCAACGGGAAGAGCGTCTACGTCGCCTCGTTCGACGGCCTGGCGCGCTTCAACCGGGCGCCCTAACGGCAGGCCACGGCTAGCCGCCGTCCTCGCTCAGCTCGGCCGGCACCAGCTCCAGGCTCAGCTCCTCGCCGGAGCGCCAGATCCAGGCGCGGACCGGACGGTCGATCAGCTCCGCGGTCATCATCTGCTGGAGGTCCGCAGCGCTGGCGACGGCCCTGCGGTCCAGCTCCAGAATCAGGTCGCCGACCCGGAGCCCGCCGCGATCGGCGGGGCTGTCCGGCACGACCTCCACCACCTCGACGCCGGTGCGATCGCCCCAGCGTCCCCGGGCGCGGGGCGGAAGCGGCCGCGGGCCGCCGGCGACGCCCAGGAAGCCGCGTCGAACCCGACCCTCGGACATCAGGGCGCCGATGATCTTGCGGGTCGCGGCGTTGATCGGCACCGCCAAGCCGAACCCGATGCCGGCGATCGCCGGTATTGATGCCCACCACCTGACCTCGTCCATTTGCCAGTGCCCCTCCCGAGCTTCCCGGGTTGAGGGCGGCGTCGGTCTGGATCACGTTCTCGATGATCCGCGTGGGGCGACGGGCCGCGGGGGCGGGCAGGGCCCGTCCAAGAGCCGACACGACGCCGGCCGTAACCGAGCCCTCGAAGCCCTGCGGGTTGCCGATCGCCACCACCAGCTGGCCCACCCGCAGCTCGTCGGCGTCGCCGAGCTGCGCGGGGGCAAGCTCGCCGTCCTCGGCCCGCACGATCGCCAGGTCGGAGAGCGGATCAGCGACCGAGTACCGAGAAGCGAAGCTCGCGTCCGTCGGTGAACGCCGCGCGGCCGCCGCTCGCCGGTGCCGCGACGACGTGCGCCGAGGTCAGGATGAATCCGTCGTGCGTGAGGGCCACGCCGCTGCCGGCGCCCACCGGCATCCTGCCTCGCCGCGTGCGGCGCTGGACGCGCAGGCTGGCGACCGCAGGCGCGAGGCTCTCCGCGACCCCGACCACGGCATGCGAGTAGGCGTCGAGGGCCGCGGCGTCCCGGTTCGCGTCCGGATTCGAATTCCGCTGGGCCGACGGCTCGACCGGGGACGAGGGGGCTGGCGCCCGTGCTTGATCCACGCCCGCCATCAGGCGGTGGCCCCGGCCAGGTCAACCTCGACCTGGCGCTCCTCGGTGCCGCGAACCACGGTCAACGTCAAGCCGCCGTTCCCGGTCGCGGCGTCCAGCGCTCGGTGCAGGACGTCGATCCCGTCGACCTGCTCGCCGCCGGCGGCAACGATCAGGTCACCCCGTGCGATCCCGGCGTGAGCCGCCGGGCTTTCGTCCTCGACGCCGCGCACCAGCAGGCCGTCCCGCTCCGGCAGGCCGACCGCCCGCCGCATCCGACGCGACACGTGTGCCGGCGCCACGGCGACACCGAGCAGGGGTCGTGCGAGCTCCTCGCCACGCGATAGCCGTTCGACCGTCTCGCGCAGCCCGGATGCCGGACCGAGCGCGACGATCAGCCCGCCCTCGAGCCGCAGCGCGTTGACACCGAGCAGCCGGCCCTCGGCGTCGAGCAGAGGGCCTCCGGCCGAGCCGCGCGGCAGCGTCGCCGTGTGCTCGATGGCGCCCGAGACCCGCCTGCCGCGCGGGCCCCGGAAGCCGCGGTCCGCCGCGGCCACGAAGCCAAGGCTGGCGCGCAAGCCGCGCCCACCGGGGTTGGCCAGGGCCACCACAGCGGTGCCGACCCCGACCTCGGCGTCCGCCGGCGCCCAGGCGAGCGGTTCGATCTCGCCGGTGTCCACCTCCAAGATCGCCAGGCCCAGGTCGCGGTCGACGCCGACCAGCTCCGCGGTCGCGCCCTCCTCGGCGAAGCTCACGGTGACCCCTTCGGAGCGCACGTGGTGAGCCGCGGTGAGCACGCGGTCGCGGGCGATCACCGTCCCCGAGCCGAACCGCCAGCCGCGCCCGATCCCGACCACGGCGGCGCCCCGGGTGGCGGCGAGCTCGGCGATCTCCGACTGGATCTCCTTGATCACGCTCAAGCCAATCCTCCTAGTTACTTGCAACTTGCTACTGACCTACACAATCAGCGTATCATCCGCGCCATGCCCGCAGAGAGGGAAATCGAGCCTTCGACTTCGACTGCCGGCGCAAGCGGCGGCGAGCAGCGCGACTCCGACTCGCTGGCCTCCCCGGCCCTGGCCGAGGCGCTCGCGACGGTAGGCGACCGCTGGACGCTCTTGATCGTCGCGGCGCTGCTGTCCGGCGCCAGGCGGTTCGGGGAGCTCCAGGGAGAGCTCGGCGGGATCGCTCCCAACGTCCTCTCGAGCCGGCTGCGCCGACTCACCGACCAACGCCTGGTGGTGGCCGAGCCGTATTCGCGGCGACCGGAGCGCTTCGTCTACGAGCTCACCGAGGCGGGACGCGGGCTGGCCGGGCCGCTGCGGCTGCTCACCCAGTGGGGCGCGCGCCAGACGGGCGGGGCCACCGCCGTCCACGCCGCCTGCGGCAATCCGCTCGAGGCCACGTGGTATTGCCCCACCTGCCAGGAACCGGTCGAGGACGAAGACGCCAGCGAGCTCGACTACGCCTGAGCGGAGAGCCCGGCGCGCGGGTCGACGATCGGCCGGACCTTGGCCTCGATCTCGTCCCGCATGTGCTCGATGAAGGGCGGCAGCGAGAGCTTCTCGCCGAGGCTCTCGAGCGGCTCGTCGATGGTGAAGCCGGGGCCCAGGGTGGCGATCTCGAACAGGACGCCGCTCGGCTCGCGGAAGTAGACGGAGCGGAAGTAGAAGCGGTCGATCACCGGCGTCGGCCTCATTCCCGCCTGGGCCACACGATCCCGCCAGGCCTCGTGCTCCTCGACGGACGACGCCCAGGCGACGTGATGAACGGTGCCCGCGCCCTGCACGCCCGTCTCTGCCGGCGGCTCGTCGTAGGCGTAGATCGAGCCGCGCCTCTCCCCCCTCGCCTCCCAGACTGCGTCGCCTTCCCCCGCGGTCGTGGCGCGAGAACTCCAGCGTCTCGGCGAGCAACTCGGCGCTTCGATCGGGGTCGGACGCGTAGGCACAGACGCCGTCGAAGCCCTGAAGCGCCAGCTCCGCCGGGATCTCGGGGTGCTCGGCGGTCAGCGGCTCGTCGTCGACCTCCGGGACCAGCAGCTCGTGCTCCAGGCCCTCGGGATCGGTGAACCGAAGGCGGCCGTCGACGCGACGCGTCTCCACCTCGTGCTCGCCGAGCCGCCCAGCCCAGAAGTCGAGGGCCTCAGCCGACCCGACCCGCCACAGGATTCTGTGGACCATGCCGTCGCCAGCCCGGCCGATCGGAATGCCCGGGTACTCGAAGAAGGTCAGATCGGAGCCCGGGTCGCCCTTCTCGTCCGCGTAGAAGAGGTGGTAGACGGTCGGGTTGTCCTGGTTGACCGTCTTCTTCACCATCCGCAGGCCGAGCACGCCCGCGTAGAAGTCGACGTTGCCCTGTGCGTCCGCGGTGATCGCGGTCACGTGGTGGATTCCGTCGAGTCTCATCCACCTGACCATAGCGAGACTCCGGTGCGGCCAAACGCCGAGACTCCGGTGCGGCCAAACGTCGCCACGGAGCTTGTACGGAGTCGGCCGCCCGCGGTCGCTACTCTCGCCACTCCAGCCCAGGACGGAACCAGGGAGAGACATGACAGTCGAGACCACCACCACCGGCACCTCCGCGCTCGACCCGTCGCGGATCGCCGCGCTGACCGAGCGGGAGATGGCGAAGTTGACGCAGCGCACCCCCGCCTCCAGACAGCGCTACGAGCGCGCCGTCAAGGTGATGCCGAATGGCGTCCCCTCGTCGTTCCAGGTGAACGATCCCTGGCCCGTGTACGTCGAGCGCGGCGCGGGCACCCGCGTCTGGGACGTGGACGGGCACGAGTACGTCGACTTCCACAACGGCTTCGGCGTCATGTGCATCGGCCACGCCAACCCGACCGTGGGCGCGGCGGTAAAGGCGCGGGTCGACCTCGGCACCCACTTCGCCGCCCCCACCGACGGATCGATCGTGGTGGCCGAGGAGCTCACCCGTCGCTTCGGCCTTCCGCAATGGCGGTTCACCAACTCCGGCACCGAGTCGACCATGGCCGCGGTCCATCTGGCGCGCGGTGCCACCGATCGCGACGTGATCCTCAAGATCGAGGGGTCCTACCACGGGCACCACGACGCGGTGATGGTCTCGGTCTATCCGTCGCTGGAAGAGCTGGGGGAACGCGACCACCCCCGCTCGGTTGCCTACGGCGCGGGCTACCCGCGGGCGCTCACCGAGCTGACCCACATCGTGCCCTTCAACGACGCCAAGGCGCTCGAGACCGTCCTCAACCAGCTGGAGGGCCAGGTCGCGGGGCTGATCATGGAGCCCGCGATGATGAACATCAACGTCATCCCCCCCGTCGAGGGGTATCTGGAGCGGGTCCGCGAGCTCACCGCCGCGCACGGCGCAAAGCTGATCTTCGACGAGGTGAAGACGGGCGCGACGATCTCCTACGGCGGCGCCACGAAGCGCTTCGGCGTCACCCCGGACATCGTGACCCTGGCAAAGGCGATCTGCGGCGGCTACCCCGGCGGAGCGGTCGGGATGAGCGAGGAGATCGCCGAGCTGGTGGCCACCGGCAAGGTCCATCAGTACGGCACCTTCAACGGCAACCCGCTGGTGATGGCCGCATCCGTGGCCACCCTGACAGAGGTGCTGACGGAGGACGCCTATCCGAAGCTCGAGGCCACCAACGAGAAGCTGAAGGCGGGCTGCCAGGAGATCATCGATCGTTACGGCCTCCCCGCCTACACGGAGGGAATGGGCGCCAAAGGCTGCGTGGTCTTCTCGCCCGAGCCGCTGCGCGAGTACCGCGACTATCTGACCAAGGTGGACGGCGACCTCTCCACCCTCGCCTGGCTCTACCACATGAACCACGGCATCTTCATGACGCCCGGCGTCGAGGAGGAGTGGACGCTCTCGCTCGCCCACTCGGACCAGGACCTGGAGCGCTACGTCGACGCCTTCGAGACCTTCGCCCGCGAGGTAACGGGCCAGCCGGGCGCCTGAGGCGCCCGCACGGATCGAAGCCGGGGGGCGAGCTCAGCCGAGCGCGGCGCGGGCGCTGTCGATGTCGTCGGTGGCGATCACGAGCTTGACGCCGAAAGTCGTGTAGGCGAGCTCGATGTTGACGTTGGCCTCGCCCAAGGAGCGGGTGAGCTCGCCGAGCGTGCCCGGCCGGTCCTCGACGTCGACCACGAGCACCTCGCGCTCGTCGGCGATGCCCATGCCCGCCTCTTCCAAGGCCTGTCGCGCGGTTTCAGCCTGATCGGCGTCGAACAGCAGATGGATCACGCCCCTTCCCTCGCCGGTGAACGCGCACATCCCCTGGATGTTGACCCCGGCCTCGCCAGTTGCCTGGCCCAGGCGCGCCAGCTCGCCCGGCCGGTCCTGGAGCACCACTGTCAGGTCCGTTGACATCTGCCCTCGTCTCTGCCGCGGGGTATATCAGCAGGGCGCCGACGCCGTCGGTGCAGATGGACGGGTAGCCGACCCCTCGGCAGGGGTAGCCTGAGATCGATGGCGAACCGCCTTGCCGCCCAAACCAGTCCCTACCTGCTCCAGCACAAGGACAACCCGGTCGAGTGGTATGCCTGGGGGCCGGAGGCGCTGGAGCGCGCCAAGGCCGAGGACAAGCCGATCCTGCTGTCCATCGGCTACTCAGCCTGCCACTGGTGCCATGTGATGGAGCGGGAGTCGTTCGAGGACGCGGACACCGCCGTCTACATGAATGAGCACTTCGTCTGCATCAAGGTCGACCGCGAGGAGCGTCCCGACCTCGACTCGATCTACATGGAGGCGGTGCAGGGAATGACCGGCCACGGCGGCTGGCCGTTGACGGCATTCCTCGATCCCGAGGGGGTGCCGTTCTACGGCGGCACCTACTTCCCGCCCGAGCCTCGCCAGGGAATGCCCAGCTTCCGCATGGTGATGGAGGCGGTGGTCGAGTCCTGGAGCACGCAGCGGGAGCGAATCCGCGCCTCGACGGCGCGGATTCGCGAGCAGCTGGGCGCGATCGGCCGGCTGCAGCCGTCCGCCGAGCCGCTCAGCCCGGACCTGATCGGGACCGCGATCGGGCGCCTCCGCACGATGGCCGACATGCGCCATGGCGGGTTGGGCGGTGCGCCCAAATTCCCACCCGCGGCCGCGCTCGAGCTGTTGCTCGCGCGCGGCGTCAGCGACATCGTCGAGGTGACGCTCGACGCGATGGCCCACGGAGGCATCCACGACCAGATCGGCGGCGGCTTTGCCCGCTACTCGGTCGACGAGGTCTGGCTGGTCCCCCACTTCGAGAAGATGCTGTACGACAACGCGCTCCTGGCCCGCGCCTACCTGCATGGTTGGCAGTCGCTCGGCCACGAGCGCTGGCGCCAGGTCGCGACCGACACGCTCGACTGGGCGCTTCGCGAGATGCGCGGCCCCGAGGGCGGCTTCTACTCGGCGCTCGACGCCGACTCCGAAGGCGAGGAGGGTCGCTTCTACCTCTGGACCGCGGCCGAGCTCCGCGATGCGCTCGGCGCCGCCGGCCTGCGCGAGGTGGCCGACGAGGTGATCGCCTACTACGGGGTCACCGAGCAGGGGAACTTCGAGGGGCGCAACATCCTCCACGTGCCCGGCGGGCCGGCCGCAAAGCGGCCCGAGCGCCTGGACGAGGCCCGGGCCGAGCTGCGCGAGCGTCGCGCCGAACGCGTCTGGCCGAGCCTCGACGACAAGCGCCTCTGCTCCTGGAACGCACTGATGATCGCGGCGCTGGCTGAGGCCGGCGCCGTTCTGGGGCGGGACGACCACCTGGACGCCGCGCGGCGCTGCGCGGAGTTCGTCTGGACCCAGATGCGCTCCGACGACGGACGCCTGCAACGCTCCTGGAAGGACGGCGAGGCGCGCCTCGGCGCCTACCTCGAGGACTACGCCTACCTGGTCGAGGCGCTGCTGACCCTGTACGAGGCGACCTTCGAGGTGCGCTGGTTCGACGCTGCTCGCGAGACCGCCGACCTGATGATCGAGCTGTTCGCCGACTCCGAGCACGGCGGCTTCTTCACGACCGCCCACGACCACGAACGGCTGATCGCACGCCGCAAGGACGTCGACGACCATCCGATTCCCTCCGGCAACTCGTCGGCCGCCTACGGACTGCTGCGCCTTGCCGCGCTGACCGGCGAGCGAGAGTACGAGCGCCAAGCGGTTGGCGTCTTCCGCCTCCTGCACGGGGCCGCGGCCCGTCATCCCCACGGCCTTGCCCATCTTCTGCGCGCGATGGACTTCCACTTCGCCTCCGTCAAGGAGGTGGCGCTGGTGGCCCCCGCGATCGGCGAACCCGGCCCAGCGGCCGATCAGGCCGCCGGCGGGCGTCGCGGACCTTGCCGCCCTGGTCCGCTCCGGTTTTCGCCCCTACCTGGTGCTGGCTGGAGGGCCCGAGGGCACCCAGCGGCCCGAGCTGATGCGCGAGCGGTCGGCCGTGGATGGCAAGGGCGCCGCGTATGTGTGCGAGAACTTCGCCTGCCAGCGGCCCGTCACCGAGCCCGAGGAGCTGGCCGCAGCCCTGGGCTGAGTGCTGTCCCGGGGCGCGTTTCGGCCGCCGGAAGCCCTGAGCCAGGGCCCGCCCCAGGGCGCCGCGCGCCGCCGCGGGGTTGACGTGTTCGGTTACGAGCGGAGGAGGACAACGGATGCCCCACGACTTCAAGCGTGGTGACCGGGTGGAGTGGACCTTCCGAGGCCGGAAAGTGGTCGGCAGGGTGCGGCGAAGACTGACCTCACGGACCGTGGTCAACGACCGCGCCGTTGCCGCCTCGAAGGACGACCCCCGCTATCTGGTCAGGAGCGAGAAGAGCGGCAAGGAGACCATTCGTAGGGGCGAGGCCCTGCGGCGGCTTCCTCCGTAGCCCGACCTCGTCGAGTGCACGATTGGGTACCCATACGGGCCCCAACTACACACTCGACCTCAGAGAATCGGCAGGACCCCTCAGTGAACCCGGCAGGAGATCTCAGAGCACGGGCAGGAACTTGTCGATCTCCCAGGGGGTGACCTGGACCCGGTACTCGTCCCACTCCTGGCGCTTGATCTCGACGAAGCGCTTGAACGTGTGCTCGCCGAGGATTCGCAAGACGAGCTCCGAGTGGGCGGCGACCTCGATCGCCTCCCCGAGGGTCTCCGGGAGCTCCTCGATACCGCGCTTCTCGCGCTCCTCCGGGGTCAGGTGGTAGAGGTTCTGCTCCATCGGCTCGGGGATCTCGTAGCCGTGCTCGATCCCCTCCAGGCCCGCGTGCAGCATTGCCGCGAAGCACAGGTAGGGATTGCAGGCCGGATCGGGGCAGCGCAGCTCGGCGCGCGTCGCCTGCTCCTTGCCGGGGTGGTACAGCGGGACGCGGATCAGCGCCGAGCGGTTGCGCCGTGACCAGGCCAGGTAGGTGGGGGCCTCGTACCCGGGGACCAGCCGCTTGTAGGAGTTGACCCACTGGGCGAACAGCGGCGAGATCTCGCGGGCGTGCTTGAGCTGCCCCGCGATGAACGCCTTGGCCGTCGGCGAGAGGTAGAACTGGTCGTCGGCGTCGTAGAAGGCGTTCTTGCCCTCGCGGGTCAGCGACTGGTGGACGTGCATGCCGGAACCGTTCTCGCCGAACAACGGCTTCGGCATGAAGGTCGCGTGCCAGCCGTACTTCATTGCGTACTCCTTGACCACGATGCGGTACGTCATGCAGTCGTCCGACATCGACAGCGCCTCCTTGTAGCGCATGTCGACCTCGTGCTGCGAGGGGCCGACCTCGTGGTGCGTGTACTCGACGTGGATGCCGAGCTGCTCCAGGGCAAGCACCGTCTCGCGCCGCACGTCGGAGCCGGCGTCGAGAGTCGTGAGGTCGAAGTAACCGCCCTCGTCCAGAACCTCCGGCGTGCCGTCCTCGGGCTTGTCGGAGCGGAAGTAGAAGTACTCGAGCTCGGGGCCGATGTTGTAGGCGTCGAAGCCCATCTCCTCGGCGCGCTTCAGCGCCCGGCGCATGATCCAGCGCGGGTCGCCCTCGTAGGGCTCGCCGCCGGGCACCTTGATGTCGCAGAACATCCGCCCGACACCCTTCTCCTCGGGGCGCCAGGGCAGGATCGCGAAGGTCGAGGAATCGGGCATCGCGATCATGTCCGACTCCTCGATCGGGTTGAAGCCCGTGATCGAGGAGCCGTCGAATCCCATCCCGCCCTCGAACGCGTCGTCGAGCTCTTCGGCGTTGATCGAGAAGCTCTTCAACTGGCCGAGCACGTCGGTGAACCAGAGCCTGATGAAGCGGACGTCGCGATCCTTGACGACCTTCATGACGTCGTCGGGCGTCTCCGTTCGCGCGGCGGCGGGATTGTCGGCCATCTGTCCTCCTGTCGGGTGTTCTGGCGACCGGTGGCCCCGCCCTGCGATGTTTCGCGGAGCCACCGCGAGCGCGGAACAATATCGGCGGCCGGCGGTTGAACCGGACTGGCGTCCGCGAACGTATGGACGGTCAGAGAATATGCCTGCGTTCTGCTTGCGCCGCGGCCCGTTCTTCGGTATAACTTACGTAACGTAAGTAACAGGCTAAAGGTAAAGTAAAGGAAGGTTCAACAGTACCTAAACCCCGGTGTGCGCGCCCCGGGGTAACGACCCACCCGAGGCGAACCGAAATGACCGTGAAGACAGACATCAGCCGCTTCCAGATCCACGACGAGCTCACCGCCCCCGACGCCAGCGCCACGCTGCTTCAGGGCATGGCCAACGCCGGTGGCTCGGTGTCGAAGTTCGTCGGGGTGCTCGCTGGCTCCCCCGCCGCGCTGCGCGCCTTCGCCCGGATGCGTCACGAGCTTCGTGGCGGAGCCCTGCCGCCCTCGACTCGCGAGCGGATCGCCCTCGCGGTCGCTGAGGATCGGGGAGACCCCTACTCGATCGCGCAGCACGCCAAGACCGGGCGCGCCGCGGGCTTGGGGCTCGACGAGATCTCACGGGCCAGGAGCTGGAGCTCGGCCGATCCCCGCGAGGCGGCCCTGCTGACCTTCCTGAAGGCGCTGTTCGAGTCCGACGGACGCCCTGCCCACCATCTGCTCGAAGAGGCCCGCGAGGTGGATTGGAGCGACGAGCAGATCCTCGAGGCGGTCGCCCACCTTGCGCTGAACGAGTTCCAGAGCCTGATGGCCAACGCCGCCGCCCTGCCGCAGGACCAGTCAGACCCCTCGGTGCTACCCGCCGCGCGTAACGGACGGAGCCGGTCGGCTACCTGATCGGGGCGGCGCGGATGCTGTCCGTGGCCTCGAGGTTCAGCTTTCTGGCCGTCTTCTGGGTCAGGTCCCAGCGGACGCCACGGGCGTACGGGCCGCGATCGATCACCCGTGCCCTGACGTAGCGGTTGCGGTACTTGAGCGTCACCTTGGTCCCGCAGGGCAGGCTGCGATGGGCGACGCCGACCGTCTTGCGGCGCAGTCTCTTTCCGCAGGCGGTGCGTTGGCCGAAGAACCCGGGGCCGTACCAGGTGGCGACGCTCTTCGGCATCGTCCGGACGATCTTCTTCCGCGTCTTGCGCCTCACGACGCCGTTTGTGCGCAGGCTGTGGCGCCGCTGGAAGCGCCGCACCGAGTGGTCGGTGGGGTTATCGAAGTCCCTGTCCAGAGACACGCCGTAGGACTCCGCCTTGAGGATCCAGTGCAGCGTCTTGACGTCGTCCCCGCAATCCCCGAGGTCGAGCGCCCGGGCACCAAACCGCGTCTCCGGGCAACGGCTCGAATCCCCGCCGCCCGATGATCCGGAGCCGCCGGACCCGGCTTGGGCGCTGGTGGCCGCCGCGACCATTGCGATCACCGCCATCACGACGGCCCAGAAGGCGATCAGGTCGGGGCGGCGCAGCGGCCGGTCCCTGGCCTGCCGGCCAGCTCGCGGCGTCGCTTGCCGCCTGCCGTATTCGATTTCCGCCCGCGAACGGGCAGCACCTTCGTACATCTGCTCTTTCGGTCGCTTACGGGGTTAGCTGACGGGCTCGCGCCGAAAGAGATGGCGCTACGCGGCAGTCGCCTGCGATTCGCCCCAGAGAAAACTGGGTCCCCCGATCCCCGCGGCTATGTGGCGGGGATTCAGCCGGAAGCTCGCGGCATCCTAACAGAGGATGAGACGGAAGTTTGTGTTTGATAAGCGTCCGCTAATGCGGAGCCGCACATATGCTCCCCGCGTGGGCGCGGCGCTGATCACGGGAGCGGGCCGGGGCCTGGGCCTGGAAATCGCCCGAGCGCTCGCGGCGCGCGGCCTGACCGTCCACCTGACCGACGTCGATCCCGATGCCGCGGAGGCCGGCGCGCGCGAGCTCGGCCCACCGGCGTTCGCGTCGGGGCTCGACGTGCGCGACGCCGAGGCGTGCCGCGCGGCGGCGGCGCTGACGGCCGAGCGCGGCGGCTCGCTCGACGTCTGGGTGAACAACGCCGGCATCCTGGTCACCGGACACGTCTGGGAGCACGACCCCGAGACCCGCCGGGCTCTGTTCGAGGTCAACACACTGGGGACCATCAACGGCACCCTGGCCGCGCTCGAGCTGATGCGCACCGCGGGCCGGGGCCACGTGGTCAATGTGGTCTCGCTCGCCGGGCTCGGCGCGCCCCCCGGGGAGGCCCTCTACTCGGCGACCAAGCACGGGGCGATCGCCTTCAGCCTCGGGGCCGCTCCACGACCTGCGACGTGCCGGCTTCAAGGAGATCCACGTCTCGGCCGTCTGCCCGGACGGAATCTGGACGCCGATGATTCAGGACAAGCTCGACGACCCCGACGCCGCGCCCTCGTTCTCGGGAACGCTGCTACGAGCTGAGGAGGTGGCACCGAAGGTCGCCGGCCTCCTCGACCAGCCGAGACCCGTGCTCGCGATCCCGCGCTGGCGGGGCGCCTTCGTGCGCTTGCTCGACGCGTTCCCCGCGCCTGGCCGACCCGCCTGATGCCCCTGTTCATGGCCGACGCCGGCCGCCGTCAGCGGCGCTGGAAGAAGCGGATCGAGGCCGGGAAGCCGCCGTAGGTCTCACCCTCCCCCACCTAGCCTTCGGAGTGATCGCCTGGCGAGCAGCGATGGCCGAGGTTCTAACGAGAGGCTTTTAGCCGAAGCCGACGGGCGGGGAAGATTGGCCGCTGCTGTTGTCACCCCAGCAGGTCGCGGTGCCGTTCGTCCTCACCCCGCAGGTGTGGAGGCCGCCGGCGCCCACAGCGGTGAAGGTGCCCGCGGGCGGCGTCGCCTGGCCAAGGTGTCGCGGCCCCAGCAGGCGACGGCGCCGTTCGTCCTCACCCCGCAGGTGTGGAGGCCGCCGGCGCCCACAGCGGTGAAGGTGCCCGCGGGCGGGTTGGCCTGGCCGAAGCCGTTTTGGCCCCAGCAGGCGATGGTGCCGTTTGTCCTTATCGCGCAGGTGTGGAAGCTGCCGGCGCTCAGGGCGGCGAAGGTGCCCGCCGGCGGGTTGGCGTTGCCGCCGCCCCAGCAGGCGAGGGTGCCGTTCGCCCTTACTCCACAGGTGTGGAAGCCGCCCGCGCTGACCGCGGTGAAGGCGCCCGCGGGCGGCGTCGCCTGGCCGCTGCCGTCTCGGCCCCTGCAGACGAGGGTCCCGTTCGTGCTTATCCCGCAGGTGTGGGCGAAGCCGGCGCTCACCGCAGTGAAGGCGCCCGGGGGCTCGTTTGCCTGGCCGAAGCCGTTTCGGCCCCAGCAGGCGAGGACGCCGTTCGTCCTCACGCCGCAGGCGTGGTCGCCGCCAGCGCTCACCGCGGTGAAGGTGCCGGGGGGCGGCGTCGCCTTGCCGAAAGCGTTCGAGCCCCAGCAGGCCAGGGTGCCGTTGTGGTTGGCGCCGCAGGTGAAGTCATCTCCCGCCTCGACCGCGGCGCCGGTCCGCAGATAGCGGGCGAGCGCGAAGTCCTCGTCGGCGCCGCCGCCGCCAACCGCGACGATCTTGCCGTCGCCCTGGAGCGCTACCCCGAACGCCGCGTCGGAGTCCCCGCCGAAGTCGGTCGTCTGCTGGCCGTCGCCGGAGAGGCTCGTGTCGAGCGACCCGTCGGGGTTGTAGCGGGCGAGCGCAAAGTCGCTGGGGAAGCCGCCGGCGTCGCCGACTACCACGATCTTGCCGTCGCCCCGGAGCGCCACCCCGTTCGCTTGGTCGAAGCCCCCGAAGTCGGTCGTCTGCTTGCCGTCGCCGGAGAAGGTCGGGTCGAGTGAGCCGTTCGGGTTGTAGCGGGCGAGCGCGAAGTTGTTGTCGACACTGAAGGCCATGCCAACCGCGACGATCTTGCCGTCGCCCTGAAGCGCCACCCCGCGCGCCCGGTCGAAGTCCCCGAAGTCGGTCGTCTGCTTGCCGTCGCCGGAGAAGCTCGGGTCGAGCGAGCCGTTCGGGTTGTAGCGGGCAAGGGCGAAGTCGCCGGCGAAGAAATCGGGGCCGCCGTCGCCGACCGCGACGATCTTGCCGTCGCCCAGGAGCGCCACCCCGGTCGCCCCCTCGCCGAAGCCCCCGAAGTCGGTCGTCTGCTTGCCGTCGCCGGAGAAGGTCGGGTCGAGTGAGCCGTTGGCCGTGTAGCGGGCGAGCGCGAAGTCGCCCTCGGGGGCGCGGCCGACCGCAACGATCTTGCCGTCCGCCTGGAGCGCCACCCCGTTCGCGTCGTCGAAGCCCCCGAAGTCGGTCATCTGCCTGCCGTCGCCGGAGAAGCTCGGGTCGAGCGAGCCGTTCGGGTTGTAGCGGGCGAGCGCGACGTCGTCGTCGGCACCGCCGCCGCCGACCGCGACGATCTTGCCGTCACCCTGGAGCGCCACCCCGGTCGCCTGGTCGAAACCCCCGAAGTCGGTCGTCTGCCTGCCGTCACCGGAGAAGCTCGTGTCGAGCGAGCCGTTCGGGTTGTAGCGGGCGAGGGCGAAGTCGCCGTCGGCGCCGGAGCCCACCACGACGATCTTGCCGTCCGCCTGGAGGGCCACCCCATTCGCTTGCTCGGAGCCCCCGAAGTTGGTCGTCTGCTTGCCGTCGCCGGAGAAGCTCGGGTCGAGGTCCCCTGGGCGGCTTGCGCCCCCGCTGAGAGGACGACGCCAATCACCATGGCAGCGGCGAGGACGGCACCACCTCTCACGGGCCTCATAGGCCTTCGGATGCCCATCCTCTTCACTCTCGCTCCTCCCCCTACCTTCGGGGCTTCGGCGCGAACGTACCACCGCAGTTGCGGGCGGTCAAGCCCTCAAGCAGCCAGGGCGCCTGGTCACTACTCGCTGGGCGAACAGTCACATAGGAATGGGAAAACCCCGCCTAAGCGGGGCTTTCCCGTAGCAGGCCTGTAAGCCGGATTCTGTCGTGTGCAGCCATCTGTCTTGCCGGGGACTGGGTCCCCGGAGAGCCCCGTTCGCCGGGGCGCTGCGGCCTACCTGGACCTCGCCGGGCCGGGTCATAGGTCCTGCTTGGCCTTGCACCGGACGGGGTTTGCCCTGACGCGCCGCGTCACCGTGGCGCCGGTGCGCTTTTACCGCACCATTTCACCTTTGCCTGTGCGCGGCTCACGTGAGGCCGCGCCATCGGCCGTGTCGTTTCTGTGGCACTTTCCCGCGGGTTTCCCCGGGTCGGCGTTACCGACCGTCCTTGCCCTGTGGTGTCCGGACTTTCCTCGAGGAGCGTCACCCCCCGCGACTGCATGGCCTGCTGAAGATCAAGTGTACGCCGCCAGGCGCAGCCGGTCTAGTACCCCATATAGGTGACTTTCGCGGCTCCGCGGGGCCGTTCCACACCTGGTTTCTGGGCTCCGCGGGGCCCGCGGCCGCTCAGCGGAGCTCTGAGCCGCAACCGGAACAGGCGCCGTCAGCCGAGATCGATTCTCCGCAGACGGGACACTCGGCGCGACCCTCGGCGACCAGCTCCTCCCAGACGGCGAGGATCGAGTCCTCGAGGGTGACGCCACCCGGCTCGAACAGCCTCGACGCGCCCTGGCCCCGCCTGTCGCTGCTCGGCGACGGCTGGCTGCCGGGTCGCGACCGCGGCCATCCTCAAACCCTCCTGTAGACGCCGATCACCCGGCCGAGGACCTTGGCGTCGCGGGTACGGATCGGCTTGTAGGCCTTGTTCGCCGGCTGGAGGCGGACCCGGTCCTTCTCGCGGTAGAAGCGCTTCACCGTCGCCTCGTCCTCGATCAGGGCCACCACGATCTGACCGTTGTCGGCATCGTCGGCCTCGCTCACCACCACGTAGTCGCCCTCGAGGATGCCGGCGTCCCGCATCGAGTCACCCTTCACCTGGAGGATGTAGTCGCCCTGCTCCCCTCCGATCGCCGCCGGCAGCTGGACGTAGTCCTCGATGTTCTCCTCGGCGAGGATCGGCGCGCCGGCCGCGACGTGACCGACAAGCGGCAGCCCCGGCCCGCGCATCGCGCGCTTCGCGCGGTCGACCAGCAACTCGATCGCCCGCGGCTTGGTGGGGTCCCGGCGCAGCAACCCCACCTTCTCCAGGTTGGCCAGGTGGGCGTGCACGGTGGAGGAGGAATGAAGCCCGACGGCCTTGCCGATCTCCCGCACCGTGGGTGGGTAGCCGTACCTGGCGGCGTAGCGGCGGATGAAGTCGAAGATCTCCTTCTGGCGCTTGGTCAGGTCCACTCTCTATCGCTCCTCGGACCGCGGAGGCCCTCCTCAACCATCCTCAACGGCTCGCCACGGGAACACATGTTCGTAGACTAGCTCGTCTCGCGGACGGAAGCAAGCGAGCCAGAGCCCCCACTAGAATCGACCCCCGACGCGCCTGTGGCGGAACTGGTAGACGCGCAAGGTTGAGGGCCTTGTGGACCGCAAGGTTCGTGGAGGTTCGACTCCTCTCAGGCGCATGGCGAAGCCCCTGCTACGGCGGGGGAGTGTCCAGGCGATCCTCTGAGTCAGAAGGAGACGTGATGGCAGACGCGATGGACGAGCTGAGGGAGCGAAACCGGGCGACGTGGTCCGCGGGTGAGTGGGACGAGGTCGCAGAGCTCGTCAGCGAGGTTGGCCCGCGTCTGCTCGACCGGGTCGGGATCGCCGACGCCATGGACGTGCTCGACGTCGGCACCGGAAGCGGCGGGAACGTCGCAATTCCCGCCGCGCTTCGCGGGGCTCGGGTGATCGGCTCGGATCTCACTTCGGAGCACTTCGACGATGCGCGCCGCCGCGCCCGCGACGCGGGCGTCGAGGTCGAATGGGTCGAGGCGGACGCCGAGCAGCTTCCCTTCGAGGATGCGAGTTTCGACCGCGTGCTGTCCACTTTCGGTCACATGTTCGCGCCGCGTCACGCGGTTGCCGCCGCCGAGCTGGCTCGCGTGTGCCGCCCCGGCGGCATCGTCGGGACCACCACGTGGTCGCAGGAGGGGCTCGCCGGCGCGATGTTCTCCGCGGTCGGCAAGTACATGCCCGCGCCGCCCGACTTCGCGCAGCCGCCGTCCCTGTGGGGCGACGAGGCGCATATCCACGAGATGTTCGAGCCGAAAGGCCTCGACCTCGAGATCGACCGTGAAACGGTCATCTTCGCCAAGCCAAGTGTCGAGGAGCTGGTGAGCTTCTACGAGGAGAAGTTTGGCCCGATGGTGATGGCCAAGGCGGCGCTCGGCGAACGGTGGCCCGAGCTCCGGGCGGACCTCACGTCGCTCTTCGAGTCGTTCAACACGGCCGACGACGGGACGTGCCGGGTCGAGTCCGAGTACATGGTCACGGTCGGCCGAAAACTCGCCTGAGTGGGCGCTTAACCCATTCCGGGCAACTCGCTCAGGGGACGGCCTTCCAGAGCTCGCGGCCGTGCGTGCCGTCCTCGGCCGCAAAGAAGAGTTTGCCAGCGATGTTCGTGAGTCCTCTGGGGTCCGAGCCTACGCTGCCGGGGTAGATGTTTCTGACGAGGCTCGTCCCGGCCGCAGTGCCGTTGGATTGCCAGAGCTCGATGCCGTGGGTCGGGGTAGTGGCCCGGAAGAAGAACATGCCACCGACGCTCGTAACCAGGGGCGCGCCGTCGATCCCCGACCCCGCCCCGGGGCCGATGTTCTTGACCAGCGTTGTCCCCACCGGAGTGCCGTCGGACCTCCAGAGCTCCAAGCCGCGCGCATCTCTGGCCCCAAAAAAGAGCGTGCCGGCGATGTTCGTTGGGTCGTAGGGGGCGCCAGAGTCGGCGCTGCCCGGGTTGATGTCTTTGACGAGCAACGTCCCCGCCGGAGTGCCGTCGGACTTCCACAGCTCCTCGCCGTGGATGCCGTCATGGGCCGCAAAGAGGAGCGTGCCCGCGACGTTGGTGCCGCTGGGCTGGCTCAGCCGGCTCCAGGCGCTGCCCGGGTTGATGTCTTTGACGAGCAACGTCCCCGCCGGAGTGCCGTCAGATTTCCAGAGCTCGCGGCCGTGCGTGCCGTCCTCGGCCGCAAAGAAGAGCGTGCCGCCAACATTCGTGAAATCTCCGAGCAGCGAGCTTCCGCCGGGGTTGGGGGCCTCGATGAACTCCGTCCCAGCCGCGGTGCCGTCGGACTTCCAGAGCCCGTCGGCGTGCGTGGGATCTGTGGGGTCAAAGCCCGAAAAGAAGAGCGTGCCGCCGACGCCTGTCAGCCCATCCACGCCGCCGTTGCCAGGACCGGGGACGATGTCCTTGACGAGCACCGTCCCCGCCGCGGTGCCGTCGGACTTCCAGAGCTCTGAGGAGCCGTGGGTACCGTCGTTGGCCACAAAGAAGAGCGTGCCGCCGAAGTTGTGAAGGGCGCGGGGGAACGAACTTCCGCTGCCGGGGAGTATGTCCTTAACTAGCTTCGTCCCGGCCGCGGTGCCGTTGGTCTTCCAGAGCTCGTTGCCGTGGGTCGGAGTGGTGGCCCGGAAGAAGATCGGGCCACCGGCGGCCTGCACCAGCAGTTGCGGCTTCGAGTGCCCAGCGCCGGGGTAGATGTTCCTGACGAGGTTCGTCCCCGCCGCGGTGCCATTGGAGCGCCAGAGCTCCACGCCATGGGTGGCGTCGTTGGCAGGAAAGAGGGCGGTGCCCCCGAGGCCGGCAAACCTCCTCTGCCCGTAGTTTCCGGGGTTCGAGTCGTGCCTTGGGCCTGGGTTGATCTCCTTGACGAAGGTCGCCGTGGCGGCGTGGGCCGAGGCGGCGAGCGCCAGCCAACCGATGAGGAGGAGGGCCAGGACGGGCCATACGTGCCGGCCCGTCAGCCTGGCGGAGCATGGCTCCACTCCCCGACTATCTCACCGACGTCCAACCCTGTCAAGCATCGCCGGGGCGTCCCGGACCTCCTTCTGCGACGTCGCCTACTCCTGAAGCCCCGCGGCTTCGAGAGCCTCATCGGGGCTTGCATACATCCGCATGCGGAGGTTCTTGCCGTCGCGGATCTGCCACACCTGGCCGAAGTGCATGTCGACGAGCAGTCCCGTCGCCTTCGAGCGCCCGCGCTGGCGCACGATGGCGACCACACTCTCATCCGCGTCGCGCAACTCCTCCAGCTCAAGCTCCCAGTCGTCCCAGGCCTCCAGCCAGTCGGCCAGAAACTGCCGAGCACCTTCGATTCCTTCGTAGGTCTGGCGCTCGGGCCAGTTTCGGAACGTGGACATGTCCCAGACGAAATCGGGAGCGAACTCCCCACTGAACTCCCCGGTCGCGATGAAATGCTCGTAGTTGCGCCTCAGGTTGTCCACGTTCTCCCGCGACATGGCCTACGCCGAAAGCCCGGCGGCTTGGAGGGCGGTCTCGCGCGACTCGTACATGTGGTACCGCACGACCTTCGATTCCCTCAGGTCATAGACACCAAAGAAGTCGCGCTCGATCCGAACCCCGCTCCCCCGGCCCGTGCCCCGTTGGCGAAAGACGACGACCACGGAATCCCCAGCATCGAGGTATTCGCGGTGCGCCACCTCGTGATCCCGCCAGGTCCCAAGCCAGTCGCGAAAGAATCGCTCCACCCCCTCGTGGCCGTGAAAGACGCCTGCCGAGGGCATGTCGCTCGCGGAGGTGTCCCAGACCACTTCTGGATCGAAGTATTGACGCCACGAGTCGCGATCACCCTCCTCGAAGAGTCGGGTGAACTCCTTGACGATCTCGACGTTCTCCTTGGACATCGTCCGCGCAGTATTTCGCGACGAGACGCCGTGGGCACCGCGAAAGCGCGGGCGGCGGCGCGGTTCGCGTGGTGGCTACGACTCCGGTGCGGCGTTGTACTCCTCGTCGGTGACGTGCTCGCCCCACGTCGCGCTGGTGCCTTCGTCGTCGACCTCCACCATCGCGAGGTGAGTCATGAAGCGGTCGGGCGCGGCACCGTGCCAGTGGTCTTCGCCGGGCTCGAAGAAGACGCGGTCACCGGGCCGGATGACCTCGATCGGGCCGCCGCGGCGCTGCGCGAGGCCCGCGCCCTCGGTGACGTAGATGTTTTGACCGTTGGGGTGCGTGTGCCAGGCCGTACGCGCACCAGGCGTGAAGTGGACGCTGATCGCGTTCAGGCGCGAAGGCGCTGTTGGCGTCGCGACCTGGTCGATGTAGACCGAGCCGGTGAACCAATCGCTGGGCCCGACCATGGTCTCGATTGAGCTCCTGGTGATCTGCATGTCGTTCTCCGTGGTGGTTTGAGGAGTAGGCGACGACGGCTGCTAAGTGGCTCGGCCGCCTGGTCAGATCCCGCCGTACATCGCGTCCATCGCTTGGCGCAGCTCCTGCGGCGAAAGTACGCCGACGGGGACCGGCTCTGCCCGATAACTGAAGTTGCGGGCGGGCTGGAAGACCAACCGGAAGGTCCTCTCGCCGCCGGGCGCGTAACCGCCGATCACATCGGACTGCCCCCAGTTGATCAGCCAGTGCCCGTTGGCCACGCGGCGGGCGTTGCCGCAGCACCTGGATTCGGGGACGGCGGGGTCGGAAACCGACTCCAGCAGCGTCGCTGTTCCCGCCTGCTCGTTGATCCGGAAGCGCACCGCCCGCGGCGGCTGGCCCGCGTCACCCCCGACGTAGGATCGATTGTCGAACACGGTCAGGGTCCCATCGGGGAGCAGGCGGGCGTCGTGCTGGCCGCCGAACGTGTACCCACGGGGATCCTGCAACACATCGAGACTCCTGGGCGTGGTCGTGCCGCCCAGCTTCCAGATGATCCTGCCGGTGCTCTTGTCGATCTTGACCACCGCGTCCAGGGTCCTGAAGGAGGCGATCACCGAGCCGCCAACCGGCTCGACCGAGTTCCAGTGGACGAGGTCGTAGCCCTCGGGCGAGCCGACCCGGGGCCACCAGCGTCCGGTCTCGGCCAGAGCGACGTGGTCCTGGCTCTTCCAGTCCCAGACGAGCTTGCCGCCGGGGGTCACCTCCTGTAGCTCGCCGTTGATGACCGTGGCGTCGCTTGGACCATAGGGCCTCGTATCGACGTGCCGCTGCTGGACGTAGGCGCCGACCAGATGGTTGCCGTTGCCCGTTAGCTGGAGGTCGTGGGCGTCGGCCCGGAGGCCAACGCCGTGGAGGTTGCGGATCAGGCTCCCATCGAGGCGGTGGGTCCCCCAGGTGCCGAAAGTGCTCCAGAGGACGTTCCCGTTCGGAAGCACCCTGGTCGCGTAGGCGGGACCGTGGTACCACCAGACCGGCACCCCGTGCCTGTCGAAGATGATCGCGTACCGCGAGTCGCGAGGATCCACCGAGAAGTATTCCGGGAACACCGGCCGCCCATAGCGGATGAAGGTATATCTGGGGAAGTCGTTGGGCAGGCAGCGCACGTGGTAGCGATAGAGCTCGCGTGCGCGCTGTGTCTCGCACCTTGATCGTGAAAGCCCGTCCCGACTTCAGCGGCACCACCTCGCTGAAGTCCCCCCTGCGGAAGGGATTCTGGCCGATCGCCGCCTCCCAGCGTCCGGCGGCGTGGCCCTGGACGGTCACCGGTCCGTTGTTGCAGCGGACCACGTAGTCGGTGGTGTTGGGCAGGAACTGCGGAAACAGAGTCGCGGCGGTGAATCTCACCTGGCCGAACGGTGGGGCGGCCTCGGCCGGCGCGCCGAAGAGGCCGGCGATCGCGAGCGCCGCAGTCGCCACCAGGACGAACCGACGCCGTCGCCTCCTTGACTGCTTGGCTTTCAAGGTCACCGATGCCTAAGGGCCGGCCGCGGCCTGGATCACCGTGTTCGCGCCATCGAAGCGACGCCAGACGAAGACCGCGTCGCCCTGAGCGTCGATGGCGACCTGGGGCGTTATTGCGTCGCGCCCGGGGACCGAGACGGTCACGGGTGCTGTCCATGCCGCCCCGGCGGAGGTCGGCGCCGCCCCCCCAACCAAGAGCATCGCCACGAGCGATGCTAGAAGACGACGCCTCATACGCAACTTCTCCTCGCCCGGTACTCGCAACCGGCGATTCGGACGAACCGCAGAGTCACCCTACACCCCTGCGCGCGCCGAGCGTCGCTCAGATCTTCAGCAGGACGAGCGTGTTGACGGCGAACAGGATCGCGAAGAAGACAGTCCAGCGATCCAGGTTGCGCTCGACCAGCGAGCCGCCGCCGAAGGCGCTTCCGGTCTGCCCGATCCCGAACGCGCCGGAGAGCCCCGCGTCCTTCCCCGAGTGCAGGAGCACGAGGAAGATCAGGACCACGGAGATGATTACCTGGACAACGCCGAGCACGGTTTCCATCGCCCGAGCAGTGTAGGGAACGCCGGCCCCTCGTCAATGGCAGTTTCAGCCGGGGTCCGGGGATCGCCGGCCGCGCTGCACGCGGTCCAGCCGCCTCAGGATCTCGATCGCCTCGCGGCGAAGCTCGGCGTCCTGGCGCCGCCAGTCGGCCTCCGAGAGCTTGCCCTGCTGCCGATCGAGCTCCGCGTCGCGGATCTCGCGGTACTTGGCCTCCTTGCGTGCCTCGATCTCGGCGATCACGGGGTCCTCGGCGTCCACACCGGCGTCTTCCGCCCGACTCCGCGAGCCGCGCAGCGGGCCGGTCACGAACCAGGCGACGATCAAGACGATCACCAAAGCCAGAACGATCTCCACGGCGCTACAGGCTAGGAGTCGTGGCGCGTTTCGGACCTATGCGGCCTGAAAGGCGCCAATCGGGGCGCTCAGGCGCGGCCCAGGTCTCGGGCGAGCCGCGCCGCGTAGACGTCCGAGACCCGGCGGCGACGCGCCTCCGGGGCGGGCCAGATCGCCACCAGGCCGCCGAGCACGGCGATCGCGCCCCCGACCCAGATCCAGGTGACCAGCGGGTTGACGTTTACCCGGAAGTTGGCCGCCGGCGGGTCTTTCAGGTAGCGCTGCTGAATCGAGCGGATCGCGAGGCCCTGAAGGAAGCCGAGCTGGCGCCCGGCCTCCGCGTCGTCCGGTGACAGTCCGCGCGCGATCCGGCCTAGGCGGCGGTCAGCCCCGTCGATGATCGGGTCGAGCGGCGCAAGATCGGGCTGCATCGCGGTCCAGAAGTCGCCCCCGACGGTCGTCCTGCGACCCACCTCGCTGGTCGCCTCGCCTTCGAAGAAGCTCCGGACCGGGCCTGCGCCGCTCCCCTGCCCGACGCCGGCGTAGTAGTTGCGCGAGGGGTGAAGGGTCGCGTAAGCATTCCCGTCCTTTTGGACCGAGAGCACCGAGCCGAACGTGAGACGCTGCTCCGCCGGCTCGACGATCGCGGTCGGCCGCTCGTAGGTGACCCGGTAGTCGTCCACGGTGGCCGACTGACCCGGGCGCAGGCGCAGGTCGCGGCTGGTCTGAAAGCTCGACGACGCTGCCACGGCGATCAACAGGACGGCGAGCCCCGCGTGGACGACGTAGCCGCCGTAGCGGCGGCGGTTGCGCGAGAACAGCGCCAGGAGCGCCCGCGGGTAGGAGCCGCCGACGAGCGCCCGGTAGGCGGCGGCACCGCGGCCGAACTCCTGCACCAGGGCCGTCAATGTGAAGGCGGCCAGCGAGAACAGGATCAGCGCCAGCGGCGCCGAGCGCGCACCCGTGAAGGCGAACAGCGCCACCGCGGTCGCCAGCCCGACCAGGGCCGGGAGGCCCAGGAGCCGCTTCAGGGCGCCGACGCTGACCCGGCGCCAGGCCAACAGCGGGCCGATCCCCGTGAACAGCACCAGCAGGATCGCCAGCGGCGTGGTGTAGCGGTTGAACCAGGGCGCGGCGAGCGAGGCCTTCTCGCCTGTGAACAGCTCGGAGATCAGCGGGAAGAACGTGCCCCAGAAGATCACCGCCGTCAGCCCGAGCAGCAGCAGGTTGTTGACCAGGAATACCGCCTCGCGCGAGGCGAGCGACTCGATGCGCTTCGTGGAGCGCAGGTCGTCGAGCCGCGAAACGATCAAGAGCGCCGAGCCGATGACGACGATCGCGATCAACCCCAGCAGCGGGCCGCCGACGGTGGAGGCGCCGAAGGCGTGGATCGACTCCAGGATCCCTGAGCGGACCAGGAAGGTGCCCAAGAGCGCCAACGCAAAGGTGCCGCAGATCAGGGCTACGTTCCAAACCCTCAGCATCCCCCGCCGCTCCTGGACCATGATCGAGTGCAGGAAGGCCGTGCCCGCGAGCCACGGCATCAGCGAAGCGTTCTCGACCGGGTCCCACCCCCAGTAGCCGCCCCAGCCGAGCTCCGAGTAGGACCAGCGGGCGCCCAGCAGGATCCCGATCCCCAGAAACAGCCAGGCGATCAGCGCGAAGCGGCGCGTGGCGCGGATCCAGCTCGCGTCGAGCCGCCGGGTGATCAGGGCGCCGATGGCGAACGCGAACGGAATCGAGAAGAAGACATAGCCCGAGTAGAGCATCGGCGGGTGGATCGCCATCGCCGGGTGGCGGAGCAGCGGGTTGAGCCCGACGCCCTCGGCCGGCACCGGGTCCAAACGCGTGAACGGGTTGGCGCCGAACAGCATCAGGCCGACAAAGAAGGCGCCCAGCCCCATCAGCACCGCGGTCGCCCAGGGGGCGATCTCGCGGTGCTTGTGCCGTGTTGCGAACAGCACCGCCGAGGAGGTCAGCGAAAGCACCCAGGCCCAGAGCAGCAGCGAGCCCTCCTGGCTGGACCACATCGCGGTCAGCTTGTAGAAGCCCGGGGTGGTTGTCGATGAGTGCTCGGCGACCACCTGCAGCGACAGGTCGGTGCGAGCGAACGCGGCCTCGATGACGACTACGCAGACCGTCACGAGGGCGGCGAACGCGTAGACGGCGCGGCGCGCCGAATCGGTGAACCGGCGGTCGCCCCGCGTCCCCGCGAGCGCGGCCACGGCGCCGTAGACGGCTACCGCCAGGGCGAGGATGAGGCAGGCGGCGCCAACCGTGATCATCGCCCGGCCCTCACTCGGTGATGATCACGCCGTCGGGATCCTGCTCGGCCTCTTCCTTGAACTTGGAGGGGCACTTCGTGATCAGGCTGTCGCGCTCGGCGATCAAGGTGCCGTTCTCCACCTTGCCGGTGACGATCACCTCGCGCCCGTCCCTGAACGGGTCCGGCACCTCGCCGGCGTAGCGAACCGGGATCGAGGCCTTGGCGTTGTCGCGGTCGGCGACCCGGAAGTCGAGCTCCGAGCCACGATGGCGGATCGAGCCGGGGACGACGACCCCGGTCAGGTCGTAGGAGCTGTCGGGCGAGGCGTTGAGGATCTCCGAGGGCTGCTTGGCCTCGGTGGAGGCGCTGAACGACGTGTAGATGAGCCCCACCGCGAGCAACACCGCGGCGCTCAGGGCGACGATCAGCCGGATCTTCCGTTTGCGAGCGGGATCCATGGGGCGGAGTGGCGATTATCGCAAGCGCCCGTTTCGAGCCGGGCCAGCCGACGGGGCGCGCTCACGATCACCGCACCAGGGCGCCGATGACTTCTTGCCACCAGGCGCGTTCTGTCTCATCGTCGGTCTGCTGCAGACACTTGCGCGCCTGTCTTTGCACCTGGCGGGCGCTGCCGACGATCAGCAGCGAGCCCGTGACCGCGTAGCGCCCATCCTCCAAGGCGACGACCGCGCCGGGCTGATCGTGGCGACTGCGCAGGTGTTCGACCACGGCCTTCCCCGCCACGACCTCGGGGCGGGCGGGGTCGCCATCGCTGCGGGCCCAGGGTCGAACGCTGAAGACGGACGGATGGCCCTTGAATCCAGTCCTCGGCCTCTCGCGCGGCCCGATCGGGCCGGTGCGCCAGCGCTCGATCAGCTCGGGAAAGCCCCGCGCCACCTCCTGGCGAACCACCACGTGCAGCCTGTCGCCGGCCTCGATCCGGGTTGATCCGCGGGGCAGAATGGCCTCGTCGCCTCGCACGATCACGCTGACGAGCGCCTCGCGTGGAAGTCCCAGCTCTCGCACACGGCGCCCGACGATCGCGTCGCCCTCACCGACCACGAGCTCGACCACCTCCGCGCCGAGCGCGCGGATCGTCCCCGTCTCCGCCAGGGGTCGCGGCAGCGCCGGCGTCTGCGGTCGTAACCCCCAGCGCCCGGGCCAGGGCTCGAACGTCGTCCCCTGGACGATGGTCGAGATTACGACCGCGAAGAAGACGATGTTGAAGTACTCGAGGCTGTTGGGGACGCCGCTGATCACCGGGAAGGTCGCCAGCACCACCGGGACCGCGCCGCGCAGCCCCGCCCAGCCGAGGACCAGCCGCTCGCGGGCGCTGAAGCGATCGAAGGCGGTCGCCAGCGCCGTGGCGAGCGGCCGAGCCACGAAGGCCACTACCAGGGCGATCAGGGTCCCGTCGACCAGCACGTCCCCGAGCTGGCTCGGGAAGACGAGCAATCCGAGGGTGAGGAACAAGGCGATCTGGGCGACCCACGCGAGGCCCTCGTGGAAGGCGGTGATCGTGCGCTTGGCGGGGATCTGGGCGCCGCCGAGCGCCAGCCCCGCCAGATACACGGCCAGGAAGCCGGAGCCGTCGATGATCGCCGCGCCACCGTAAGGCGATGCCCGCGGTGGCGATCGAGGCCACCGGGTAGAGGCCGGCGGTCTCCAGGTTCAAGCGCCGGAAGGCCCAAACCGCCCCCGCGCCCACGGCCACCCCCACGACCAGGCCGATGCCGAGCTGGCGCGCGAACAGCCAGATCATGTCGGCGAGGCCGTAGTCGGGAAGCTGGATCCAGTCGATGAACCCGAGCACCAGCAGGATGGCCACCGGGTCGTTGAACCCGGCCTCCCCCTCGAGCGTGCGGGCGAGCCTCCGCCTCAGAGTGGAGCCGCGCAGCAGCGCGAACACCGCCGCTCCGTCGGTGGCCGCGAGGATCGAGCCGAGCAGCAGCCCCTCCAGCAACGAGAAGCCGAGCAGCCAGCTGGCAGCCAGTCCGGTGAGGACGGCCGTCACGATCGTCCCCAGCCCCGCCAGCGACAGCGCCGGCCGCAGCACCGGGCGGATCTCGAGATAGCCGGACGTCAGACCCCCCTCGAACAGGATCAGGGCCAGGGCGATGATCCCGATCGTCCGCGCCAGCTCGTAGTCGTCGAACTCGATCCAGCCCGTGCCGTCGGAGCCGATCGCCATCCCGAGAGCGAGGAAGAGGACCAATCCGGGCAGTCTCAGGCGGGCCGCGAGCAGCGCCGCGCCGATCCCCGCGGCAAGCAGGGATCCGGCCGACAAGGATCAGCTCGGCGTCGCTCACGGCCACAGCCTTTCATCCGCGGCGCGGCCCACCCTTCCCGGCGCCCTCGTCCACCGACCGCCCGGCTACAGTCCCGACCATGGCGGAGAAGGACCTCCCCTTCGCGGGCCTCGCGGGCCAGGCGGAGGCGGTGCGAGCCGGGGAGGTATCGCCGCGGGAGCTGGTCCGGCTCCACCTAGAGCGGATCGGGCGCCTGGACCCCCAGCTCAACGCCTTTCGCGTCGTGCGGGCCGAGCCGGCGCTGGCCGCCGCGATGGAGGTCGAGAAGCGCCGCTACTCGAATGGCCAGGCGCCGCTGCTGGGCGTCCCGATCGCGGTCAAGGACTCGCACGACGTGGCCGGGGAGCTGACCACCCACGGCACCGGCTGCGTCGAGGAGCCGGCGACCGAGGATTGCGAGCTGGTCAGGCGGCTGAAGGCCGCCGGGGCGATCGTGATCGGCAAGACCAACCTTCCCGAGCTCGCCTACGCCATGTTCACCGAATCCCCGACGCATGGCGTGACCCGAAACCCGTGGGACATGGAGCGCACGCCCGGGGGCTCCTCCGGAGGAAGCGCAGCCGCGGTGGCGGCCGGGCTGGCGGCAGCCGCCACCGCCTCGGACGGAGCGGGCTCGATCCGCTATCCGGCCGCCTACTGCGGCCTGTTCGGGCTGAAGCCGCAGCGCGGGCGCGTCCCCGTGGACCCGGACGTCGAACACTGGCACGGGCTGTCCGTCAACGGGTGCCTGACTCGAAGCGTGCTCGACACCGCCCTCTTCCTCGACAGCACGGCCGGGGGCGGCAAGGCGCCCGACAAGCCACCGCCTCCGCGGCGGCCGTTCGCCGAGGCGGCGCGCACCCCGCCCGGCAGGCTGCGGATCGCGGTCTCGGTCAAGGGCGTTCGAGCGCTGACGCCCCCGATGTTGGATCCGCGCTGCCGGGCCGCCGTGGAGGAGACCGCCGAGCTGCTCGGCTCGCTGGGCCACAAGGTCGCGTGGCGCGATCCGGACTGGGGAACCGTCGGCAACGCCGTCTCCATCATGTACTCGCGAGCTGTCTGCGACGACGCCCGGCGGCTCCCCAACCGCGAGCGGCTGGGGCGGCAGGTGCGAGGGGTCGCCCGGCTGGGCTCTTTGGTCCCCGACTGGCTCTTGCGACGGACCAGGGCTGCGACCCCGAAACACGCGGCGCGGATCAACCGCATCTTCGACGAGCATGACGCGCTGCTTCTTCCGGTGATCGGCGAGCCGCCGCTGCCGGTGCAGAAGTGGGACTCGCGAGGCGGGCAGTGGACGCTGGCGGGGATGGCCAGGAGGACTGGATTCGGCCCGCCCTGGAACTACCTCGGCAACCCCGCCGCCGCGGTGCCGGCCGGGTTCACCGACGACGGCCTGCCGCTCTCCGTGCAGCTCGTCGGCCGCCCCAACGACGAGGCAACCCTGCTCTCGCTCGCCGCCCAGCTCGAGGCCGAGCGGCCCTGGGCGGATCGCCGGCCCCCGGTCGGCTAGGCCGCTCCCGGGATCGCGCAGATGCGGGGCCAGGCTGACCGATCTCGGGGCCGGCGGACCTGGGCAGCGGCGCTCGGGGTGCTGGCCACGGCCCTGCTTCTCCTCTCGGTCATGGCCTTGTACGCGAACCGCGTCCTGTTCAACTCCGACCAGTTCGCGAACCACGTGGGCGCCGCCGTCGAGGAGCCCGCCGTCAAGGACGAGATCGGGCGCCGGGTGACGGACGGCATCGTCGAGGGGCAGCCGGACCTGGTCGCCGTCCGTCCGGTCATCCAGGGCGTCGCCGCGGGGGTGGTCGGCAGCGGCGCCTTCAACGACCTCCTCCGTGCCGCGGTCCGCGATGTCCACCGTGCGATCTTCAAGCGCGACAAGAACACCGTCACCCTGACCGTGGCCGACGTCGGAGTGGTGGTCGAATCGGCGCTGGAGCAGTTCGCCCCCAAGGTCGCGAAGCGGATCCGCGGCAGAGCCACCGCCCCAATCCTCGACGGCGAGCCACCCGCCTGGCTCCTCCGCCTGGCCCGGGTCGCCAACGACGTGGAGGCGCTCACGGTCATCCTCCTGGTGCTGGCGCTCGTGGCGGCGGCGGGCGGGTTCGCGCTGGCGCCGGACTGGCGCCGCCAGCTTTCGCTGCTCGGGGTCTCGGTGGCGGTCGGCGCCGTGGTGGTGCTGTTGGGCTATCACCTCACCCGCTCGGTGGTGGTCGACCGAGTCACGGATGCCGACACCCGCGCCGCCGTGGCGGCGACCTGGGACACCTTCCTCGGTGGCCTGCAAACCGCTTTCCTGATCGCCGCCGGCGCCGGGGTGATCCTCGCCGCCGCCACCCGCGCCGTGGTTCGGCCGGTGCGAATCGAGCGGCCTGTGGAGGAGGCCTGGCGCCGCCTGACCACGGTCCCCGAGCGGCCCGCCGCCCGCGCCGCCCGGGGCGCGATCCTGGTCGTGGTCGGCCTCTTGATCGTCCTCAACCGCGATGCGGCGATCGAGCTCGCCGTCCTCGCCGTGGGCCTCTACGTCCTCTACAAGGGGGTCGAGGAGCTGCTGCGACTGATCGCCCCGCCGGCCGAGGCCGCTCCGGAGCCGGCGGCGAAGGCCGCCGCCGGCTCCCAGCGACGCCGCCGGGTGGCGCTCGGAGCCGCCGCCGTGGTGTTCGCCGGCCTGGTCACCGTAGGGGTGGTCTCGACCTTCAACACCACCAGCAGGGCCTCGCCCTCCCTGGACGACTGCAACGGCAGCGCCCAACTCTGCGACAAGCCGCTCGCGGAGGTCGTCCTCCCCGCCACCCACAACGCGATGTCGGGGGCCGACATCCCCGAGTACCTGTTCGCGAGCCAGGACCACCGGATCTCACGGCAGCTCGACGACGGCGTCCGCGCCCTGCTGATCGACACTCACTACGGCCTCCCCGCCAGCGGCGGCGCGGTGAAGACCGACCTCGGCAAGTTCACCAGCGCCGAGCGCAACCAGTACGCCGAGGAGATCGGCCAGGAGGCCTTCGACGCGGCGCTGCGGATCCGCGACCGGCTGGTGACCGGCGAGGAGGGCGAGCGCCAGATCTATATGTGCCATCGCTTCTGCGAGCTGGGGGCGGTGCCGCTCAAGGAGACACTTGGCCAGATCCGCGACTTCGTCGTCTCCCATCCCGACCAGGTGCTGGTGATCGTCAACGAGGACTACGTCAGCCCCAAGGACTTCGTCGACGCGGTCAAGCAGAGCGGGCTCGACGAGTACGTGTACAAGGGCAGGATCGATTCGTCGTCGCCGACCCTGGGCGAGATGATCTCGAGCGGCCACCGCGTCGTCCTGATGGCCGAGAACGAGGCGGGCGTGGAGCCCTGGTACCGGGACGGCTACGGCGACGTGCTCCAAGAGACGCCGTTCAGGTTCACGCAGGTAGCCGAGCTGACCGACCCCAAGCAGCTCGCCAAGTCGTGCCGCCAGAACCGGGGATCGAGCGACAACCCGCTCTTCCTGCTGAACCACTGGATCGACACGAGCCCGGCGCCGAAGCCGAGCAACGCCGCCAAGGTCAACGCCTACGAGGCGCTCCTGGCCCGCGCCCGCAGGTGCGAGGGGATGCGCGATCAGGTTCCGAACCTGGTCGCGGTCGACTTCTACGCCACGGGCGACCTGTTCGAGGTGGTCGACCGTCTGAACGGGGTCAGTGAACCAGCGCCTTGAGGCCCACGACCACCAGGCCGAAGCCGGCGCTGATCGCCGCCCCGAGCAGCGACACCGCCCACGACGACCCCGAGGCGCGGCCGATCGCCAGCCCCCAGGCGAACAGCGACACGACCCCCACCGTGATCGCGAGGTCCACGGCGGTCTCCGTCGAGTAGGCCCCGATGGCGCCGAGCGCCAGCACGATTGCCGTCGGGAAGGTCGCCTGGACCAGCGGCCACTCATTGGCCGCCACGCTCCGAATCTCTGCCCAGTCGAGGTGCCGCCGGGTCTCGAGGCCCCGCGACATCGCCTCGGCGTAGGCGTGAGCGAGCCAGAAGACCAGCGTCGTCGCCCCGACCGAGACCAGGATGTACTCGGCGTCGATGTCGCTGTCCTCCGACAGCGCTCCGACCATGGAGGTCACGAGGATCTGTCCGTAGATCGCCCGGGCGACGTTGGCCGGTAACCGGATGGATCTCCCCATGCGGCTCACCGTGCGGAGCGTATCCGCCGCTAGGGTCGCTAAAAGCGGACGACGGGACTCGAACCCGCTACCTCGAGCTTGGGAAGCTCGCGCTCTACCAGGTGAGCTACGTCCGCGGCTAGGTCGTAATTCTAGGCGGGACTCCATGGCGCCTGTCTACCCTTCCCTGGCGTGAGCGCTCGTGCCGTCGCGGTCTTCATCGCCGTCCTCGCGGTGATCGGCCTGCTCGGCTACGGCCTGCTGAACAAGAGCGCCAAGGCGCTGGAGCCCGGCGAGGCGGTGCCCACGACCTCGCTCCCGAAGCTCGAAGGCCCAGGGCAATGGCTCGGTGGCCGACTACCGCGGCGGCTGGGTGCTGGTCAACGTCTGGGCCTCATGGTGCACGCCCTGCCGGGACGAGTCGCCGGCGCTGGAGCGCTTCTACCGCACGCACCGCGGTGAGCGTTTCACGATCCTCGGAATCGACTCCAACGACCTCTCGGACGACGCCCTGAGCTTCGTCCGCAGATACGGGATCACCTATCCGCAGCTCCGCGACGGAAGCGGCGACTTCTCACAGGATGAGCTTGGGACGAAGGGCGTGCCCGAGTCCTTCCTGGTCGGGCCGGACGGCAGGTTGGTGCTACATCACCTCGGCCCGGTGACCTCGGATTACCTCACCTCGAACGTTCTCCCCTACCTGACCGGTGAGGCCAAGCTGTGAGGCGGGTGATCCGCACAGCGCTGCTGATCATCGCGGCCGCGGTCCTGCTGGCGGCAGCGCCTCCGCAGCCCAAGACGACGCTGCCGGACGTGGAGGACGAGGTGATGTGCCCGATCTGCGGCACGGCCCTCAACCTGTCGGGCGCCCCACAGGCAGACCGGGAGCGGGCCTTTATCCGCCGCCAGATCGCGGCCGGAAAGACCAAGGAGGAGATCAAGGACGAGCTGGTCGCCCAGTACGGCACCGAGGTGCTCGCCGAGCCGCCGAAGTCGGGGTTCGACCTGACGGCTTGGCTGGTCCCCATCGCGGGGATCCTGCTGGCCGCGATGGCGATCGCCATCGCCCTGCGGCGCTGGCGCCGCGCGGCGCGGGACGGTGGCAGACCGCCGCGGAATGGCGGCGGCCCCCCGCCCGATCCCGCCGAGGCCGAGCGCCTCGACGCCGATTTGGCGCGGTACGACCTCTGATTACGGGCGCGGCGGCGGACCCAGGACGCGGACGGCTTCCGGGCCCGGCGCCTCATTCGGCAGACGGGCTGGAACCTCGCGCAGGCGCCCCCGCGAACGGTGGCGGTTGTAGAGGATGCGCGTGCCTGCCGCGGCCAGAATTAGCACCGTCGCGATCGCCGCCGCCACCACCGCCAGGAGGGCGACCGAATAGGTATCGCCGCCGCCGGCGATCTGATTGGCCTCGCCGAAGGGCAGCGCAAACGGAATCAAGAGCCAGGGGACGACAGCGCCCCAACCGCTGCCGGTACCCCAGCCCAGGGCGAGCGCCGCGGCGGCCACAATGCCGGCGGCCGCGGGCGCGTTGCCCTGATCTCCATTGACGATCAGAACCGCCGCGAGAGCGGCGGCGACGAACAGCCCAACCAGGACGCGCCAAGCGACCACATATGAATGAACACGCCCAGCAAGGCGCAGTTGCGGTTCGTTGAGACCGCGGCCCGGCACTCGCTCGCAAATAGCGGAAAACGCTCTCCAAACGGCCCCGGATCTGCTGGAAACGTGTACTCGCTTTTCTGCGTGTACTCGCCTTCCTGCCATCTGGGGCCTCCGCCACACCGACCTGATTACTGCCGGAGCGGTGGACGAGGTTCAATCGCCTCCGCCGGGCAAATGGGCCCGTGGACGGGTTCCTGCCGCATCCGACAGGAACCCGTCCACATGACGTATTCAGCGCGACGGCGGCGGTTGACGGGTGGCTCGACTGGGCTCGGCTCGTCGCCCGCGGTCAGTGCTCCAGACGGAGCCACCGGATACGGCGATTCGGCCTGGCTAGCGCGACCCGATCGCGATCGCGGCGATGGTCGGCGCGTCGATGCGGACGTTTCCGAGGAGCTCGTTGCACGCGAGCGCCACCCTGTGCCTACCCGGGGACAGCGTATTGCGGGTCACCATCGTCCGCGCGAATCCGTTCGTAGCGGTACCCGAGGTGTTGACGCTCTCCTCCCCGGGCGACACACCGAGCGGCTCCAGTGCGCCGTCAACACGTATCCGGCAAATTCCGTGGGCCGGGGCACCGGCGCTTTGCTCGCCCCCGGTAATGATCGCCAGCACATGCGAGCGTTGTTCGAGCCGAATCGTCGTGCTGACACAGTTGACGAGGGTCGTCGACGAAGGGTCGCACCGCGGCTTCGTCCCCGACCAGCGGCGCGAACCTCTCAGCGTCGAGCGTCGTTTCGGAGATCTGTCGCCCGGTGAGCCCGTTGCGCTTCACGTCTTTCGCCTTGACGGCCTTGCGGTCCTTGAGGTCGACGCTCCTGATGGAATCGTTGGCGATCTCGCGTGAGCTGACCTTGCTGACCGCGTAGGCGCCGCCGCCAAGGGCCAAGAAGAGCGCCACCGTTGCGGTGACGTTCGCGTAGCTCAGATGCCTCCGAATCCTCAATCTGATTACCCCCTGTCCGACCTAAGGCTACGGAGAAGCCTCCCGCTCGTGCTCCTGAGTCAGCGTGCTTTGACGACGAGCTTGCGTGAGCGTGATTTCACGGGTGCCTTGTACGGCCAGCCGTGCTCGCGCAGGACCTTGATCCGGAAGCGGTAGGAGACATCGGAGGTGTAGAAGCGGGCAAACCGGTAGCGCAGCTTGTAGCGACCGTTGCCACGGGTGTAGAACGCCTGCCGCACCGTATCCCAGCGCGAGCCGTCTTTCACCTGCAGCTCGATCAGCTTCCCGCCGGCCGGGATACGCGCCGCGCGGTGAGCGACGCGACCACGGAAGACGACCCGCCGGCCCTCGGGAACATGCCTTCGCGAGAGGTGGAATGTCGCCTTCGTCCTCACCCGAAGCCGGCCCGCCTTGACGCCCTTCGGGAGGTAGCGCAGCGTCCCGTCGAAGCGGGCCGTGATCCACCGCGAAGGGCCGGGGGAAGGCGCTCGCCCCAGAGCCCGTCGGAATCCGTTTCGACGCTCCGCACGCGACGATTGATGAGAGCCCCGTCGGGAAAATGCTCGACCACCGTCACCTCCTGGTGAGCGAGCGGCTTGCCCGAGGCGTCCACGAGATGTCCGGCAACCTTCGACCGGTGGCCGTAGCCGATGGTCATCCGCGAGGCGCCGCCCGGCACCAGATGGGCGCTCAGCCGGACCCCCGACTTGAGCGGAAAGGCGAGGACCATCGGCCGCCCGTCCGCCCGGGTCGTCGTTTGCGCGACGTTGCCGGCCACATCCCCCGCTCGGGCCATGAACTCGTAATTCCCGGGCGGATCGATCGTCGAATCGATCCTCGCCTGGAGCTTGCCGGATCGCAGCCGCGTGTCGAGCGGCCGCCAGGACGTCTGACCGGCTGGGCGGTAGAAGATCTGCCCCGAGCTCACGCCGGAGGTTCGATCTGAGACCGTTGCACGGATCAGCTCGGGATCATGCGGGCTCTGGGCGCTCCTGAAGCTCATCCCGGCGCCGTGTTGTCGACGCGAACGGTTTGCCGGTCGCACGCACGGTTGCCGGCGAAATCGACTGCGCAGACCGAGACATCGTTCTGACCGTCGTGAAAGGGCGCGTCAGTGAGTGTGTCGAGCCATCCGTCGAGCACCAGCTCTGCTTGCCGCAGACCTGCAAAACGCGCCGCATAGGAGCGCGCCAGCGATCGTGTCGCAGCTCCCGTCCTGGCGCATCAGCCGCTCGCCGTCCACCGATCACAACGAGTCGCTCGATACCGCTGCCTGAATCGCCGGCCTGAGCGTGCACGTGTCTGGTGCCCGCGAAGCCAACCTCCGCCCAAGCAACGTTCCGCTCTAGGGCCGTGAACGTGGATCCGAGTAGTCCGCGACCTTGAACCGCACGTTTCGCACCCACGTCTTCGCGAAGTCGGACTGCGGGCACCGGCTTCTGGTCTGGCAGCCGAGGCTCGCGATGAACTGGGTCGCCCCGTGTCCCCGGGCATGCCAGGCGTAGTGCCGGTAGCGAGCCCGGCCGTGACCGCCGCTGGCGACCCGCGCGACGTCGTTCTGGCGCCGATCCGCCATCCATAGGCGCGCGACATGCCCGTTGTCGCGCCGCAGCTTCGCCTGGACGTCCACGGAGACCAGGGCTAGGTGCGTCGATCCTGTCGACCACTGCACCCGTCCCGACCGGGGGCGCTGCGCATTCTTCGTGCTGGCGATCTTGACCGCGTGACCCTGCCGAGGGTCGCCGCAGAAGCCTCGAGTCGTATAGGCGGGGGCGTCCTTGAGCATCGCGTCGACGTGGGCGCGGTTCAGCGGATGACACTGAAGAACGGTGTAGGTGTGGCCGACGGCGGCCGCCGTCGAAGGCGCCGCTCCGACGACCACCGCGACGAGCGTGCTGGCGGCCGCATGGCTGATCCGGCGCTTCAACGCTCGGCTGGCGAGGTGACCTCGCCCTTGATCCCTGAGGCGTCTCAAGGTCCGAACTCCCGCTGGATCGCCGGCGCGCCGCCGCTGCCGCTGGAAGACGAGCCGCCTGAAGTGCTCGTGTCCGGCGCGGCTGAAGCCACGCCGAACTCCTGCTGGGCCGGGGGCGCCGAAGGCGCGATCGGTGGCGTCGGCTCGGGCTCAGAAGCCGGGGACGACACCGAGGTGCCCTCGTCGGCGGGTACCTCCCCGGTGGCCGGAGGCTGCGTGGCCTGATCGCCCAGCTGCGAGGAGCTCGATCCCCACCGCGACGGGATGGCGTGGCGGAAACGGAGCGCTCCACGGCGGGACGGTTGGGCGTCATCCTCGCCTTCCCTCCCCGGAGGTCGGCAGGAACGATCCCAGTGACCAGGCACGCCGTCGCCGCAGCGCCGCCTCCAAGGCAAACCGCGGCGAGCTTGCCCGCCGTGCCGAGCCCTGCAAGCTTTGCGAGGACGCCTGTTCCCGCGGCTCCTGCGCCGCGGGCGCCGCCCGGCAGGCTCGCGACTCGAGCAACGAGCTCATCGCCGCCGCCTCCGCCTCCGCCGGCTCGACCTCCGAGCGCGTTACCGGCCGACTCGCCCACTCGGTGCACCACCTCGCCCACCCGGTCCGAGAGCGAGAACCGACCGTCGTCGATCGCGTCGACGCCGCCGAGCACCGCGACCGAGGACCCGATGTCGTGCAGATGGCCGCTGAGCTTGCCGACGAACTCGGCGCACTGGCGGCAATGCGATAGGTGCTGCCGCGCCTGGCGTTGCTGCTCGGCGTCGGCAAGCCCGGCCGCGTACGCCTTCAGCACCGGCTCGCGGTCCGCACACCATTCGCCGCGCTCGAGCAGGCGCAGCTTCTCGGTCAGCTCGTCGACGCCGCGGGTGATCTCCTTTCGGTAGGCCCGCGGCGAGAGGCCCTTCACCAATCCGCACACCTGGCGTGGCTCGAGCCCCCAGCCGTAGCGCAGCAGCATCACCGCCCGCCGGCGAGGTGGAAGCGTGGCCAGGAGGTCGCGCGCGATCCGCGAGTCCTCGCGCTTCGCGGCCCGCTCGTCCGGCGGCGTGCGGTCGTCGGCGATGGCGGGAATGGCCTCGAGCGGCGCCGTCGGTCGCCGGCTGCGGCGACGCAGCTCCTTGCTGGCGTGGTTGGCAACCGCCGTCAGAACGTACTTGCGAACCTCCGCGTCGCTGAGTTGGTCGTGTCGCCGCTCGAGCGCCCGCAACGTTCCCAGCCACGCGTTGGAATAGATGTCCTCGATCTCGTCGTCGCCGAACGCTCCCCGAAAGGCGCGGCGGATCATCGCCCGGGCAGGTCGGCGAAGCTGCGGGTACAGACGGCCCGCTCGCTCGCGCCAGTCAGAAGAGCGCTCGGGTGGAGCGTTGGCACGGCGGGAGGCGGCGACCGTACTCATACGAGAGTCTCAACGCTCACAACCCCGCCCTGCCGATCTACGCCCCCTGCGGTCACGAACAAGCCCTCCCCGTGATTGACCGGACCGTCGCCAATCGTACGAGCACGCCCGCGACTCGCGCGCCGATAACCGGTGCAAATGACGGGAAACGCTTAAGCGTTTTCCGGGACTTGGCGGGAACTGCGCGGACCTCCGGACGTCGCAGAGTCGCCCTGTCCGAATTCCAGTTGGGAGTTCTGGATCACATCGATCCAGAACTCCCGCGTGGACGGGTTCCTGCCGCTATCCGACAGGAACCCGTCCACCTGGCGCCCACACCTCGACGCGCGGCCTGGCGCCATGGGCGGACCGCTTCGTGCTGCCCGACCTGTTTCACTGGCTTGCGCGAGGGTGCTACGGTCGCCGCGATGAGGATGCAGAGGGAGGACACGGGGAGCGGAATCACGAGCGCTCCCAGACGCATCCTGTTGCTGGCCTTCACGGTGGGCGTCACCGCTGCGCTGGTGATCATCGGCTCCGGGACGCCCCCGGCGACCCTGGAGCACGCCGTCGCGGCCCAGGCCCGGCCGAACATCGTGGTGATCGAGACCGACGACCAGACGCTCGAGTCGATGCGGGTGATGGACAACGTCAACACGCTGATCGGGGACCGCGGGGTGACGTTCCGAAACAGCTTCGTCAACTACTCGCTGTGCTGCCCCTCGCGCGCCACCTTCCTGACCGGCGACTACATGCACAACCACCGCGTGTTCGGCAACAGGTACCCGAACGGCGGCTTCCGCCGCTTCCAGGAGTTGCGCGGCAACTACAACCTGGCCCACTGGCTTCAGCGTGCCGGCTACCACACCGCGATGATCGGCAAGTACCTGAACGAGTACACGAGCTCCTCGCCCGTCGCGAGCGGCTGGTCGGAGTGGCGCGCGGCTCCCGAGGGATACGGGGTCTACAACTACCCGATGAACGTGAACGGCACGCTGGTCCAGTACGGCAGCGACCCCGCCGACTTCAAGCAGGACGTGCTGACCCGGAACGCCGTCAACTACGTTGGCCGCCGGGCGCCGCTGGCGAAGCCGTTCTTCCTCTGGCTCACCTACACGGCGCCCCACTGGTCCCCTCCGGACCCGAATCCGCAACCGCCGTCCGACTGCCGCCACGCCGCGAAGCCGGCACCACGCCACGCCCATGCATTCGACTCCGAGCCGCTGCCGAGGCCTCCCGAACTTCGACGAGGCCAACGTCGCCGACAAGCCCGCCGCGATCCGCAACCGCTCACGTTTGGGCGCGAGTCAGATCACGGACATCCAGCGCATGTACCGCTGCGAGCTGGAATCGCTCTTGTCGGTGGACGAGGGGGTCAAGAAGGTCATCGATGAACTGCGGGCGAAGCAAGAGCTCTGGAACACGGTGCTGATCTACACCTCCGACAACGGCTACTTCCACGGCGAGCACCGGATCCCCAAGGACAAGCAGCACATCTACGAAGAGTCGATCCGGGTGCCGCTGATGATGCGCGGCCCGGGCATCCCGCAGGGGGAGAACGTCGGTGCTTTCGCGATCAACGCCGACCTGGCGCCGACGCTCGTCGACCTGGCGAACGCGAATCCCGGCCAGGGCATGGACGGACGCTCGCTGATTCCGGTCGCGAACAACCCGGCCATCGTGCAGGGACGCAAGCTCTTGATCGAGGAGCCGACCTTCGCGGCCATCAGGACCGCGCGCTACATGTATGCCGAGCACCGCTCCGGCGAGAAGGAGCTCTACGACCTGCAGAACGACCCGTTCGAGCTGGTGAGTCGCCACAACAACCCGGCCTACGCGTCCATCAGGGCGAAGCTCAGGGCCGACCTGCAGAAGCTGCGCACCTGCACCGGTGCGAACTGCCGCCTCTAGTCCGGGCCTGGTGTCGGCAAGGAGATTCGCGATCAGCCTCCTGGTCGCAGCGGGTGCATTCGCTGTCACAGCGGGCATCGCGACGGCGAGAATCCAGACGAAGTCAAAGAGCAAGACGATCGCCGCGGACACGAACCGCAACGCGACCGCCAAGTGCCAGAGGGGTAGCGAGGCGGTTTCGGGGGGGTTCGCAGCTCCGCGCCTTGATCCCACGTTCACCGAGCGCTCGATCCTGCCCTTCACCTCGAAGCGGAAGGGCAATCGCAAGTGGAGGACCCAGGGCCACAACCTCGCCGACACCCAGTCGGGGCGGCTGATCTCGTTCGCATACTGCGACACGCGCGAGCCCGGGCTGAAGGTCAGGTCCAAGACGAAGACGCTGTCAGCCTTCGATCCCGGTTCCGCGACCGCAAGGTGCCCGAGGGGTAGCGAGGTGGTGTCCGGAGGCTTCGCGAGCCCGGATGCCCGGCCACGCGGCGGCGATGCGGTGTTCACCTTCACCTCGATGCGGAAGGGCCAGCGAAAGTGGAAGGTATCCGCCTACAACAACGACCCCGTCAATCCGCAGCGACTGGTCGCGTTCGCCTATTGCGACGAGGACCAACCGGGGCTGAGGACCAGGTCGGCCAACATGAACATCCCGCTCGCGGAGAAGCGCTCCCGGACCGCCAAGTGCCGTCACGGCCGCAAGGCCTATTCGGGCGGCTACAAGGGGTCAGTCGACACCATCGCAAACGGTCCGTTCCCGTTCGTCTCGAAGCGCGTCAGGGGCGGCGACTGGAAGGTGAGCTGCGGCTGGGAACGGGTCGAGAGGCGGACCATTCCCGTTCACCGTGTTCGCCTACTGCAAGTGAGCTAGGACCCGCCCACCGCCATCTCCCCGATCAGCAGCGCCGGGACGTTGACCGAGCCGCCGAACGGAACCCAGCGCGACTCGGAGGCAGCGGCGCTGATCGCCTTCAGCATCGACTGGAGGTCGGAGGCGATCGTGAACTCGTCCGCGGGGGCGGCGAGCTGGCCACCCTCGATCAGGCGCCCGGTGGCGCCAACCGAGAAGGTGCCGGAGACCGGGTTGACGCCAGAGTGCAGGCCTGCGACGTCGGTGACGTAGACGCCCTCGCCTGCCTCGGCCAGGAGCTCCTGGAAGCTCTTGGCGCCGGGGGCGACGATGAGGTTGGAGGTGGAGACAGAAGGCGGGGAGCGGTAGCCGGCGCGGGAGGCGTTGGCGGTGGTGCGGGCGCCCGTCGCGCCCGAGGCTTGCTCGCGGCGGGCCGTGTAGGAGTCGTGCAGGTAGGCGGCGAGCTCCCCGGCCTCGATCAGCGCCGTATGCCCACGGGGGGCGCCTTCGGCGTCGAAGGGGGAGGAGTTGAGGCCCGCGGGGTCGGTGCCGTGGTCGGTGACGGTGAGGGCCGCCGAGGCGACGGCGTCGCCGAGGCGGCCCGCGAACGGGGAGCGGCCGCGCTGCACCGCGTCGGCGCACAGGGTGCCGCCGATGAAGCCGATGAAGCTGGCCGCGACGACCGGGTCGAGGACGACCGGGCAGGTGCGCGAGCCGGGCTTTCGGGCACCGAGCAGCGACACGGCGCGCTCCGCCGCCTCGCTGCCGATCGCTCCCCCGTCGAGCCCCTCGGGCGAGCGGCCCATGCCGAAGCCCAGGCCCGTCTGCTTGTCGCCGTCCCCCTCGGCGATCGCCTGAAGGTAGGCGTAGGCGGTGGTCGCCTCGAAGGCGCCGGCCAGCCCGGCGGAGGAGGCAATCGCCACCCGCTGCTCCTCGTCCGCGTAGACGGTCGTCTCGACCCCGACCACGCGCTCGTCGGCCGCGCGCGCCACGCGCTCGATTCCCTTGGCGAGCTCGATCTTGCGCTCCGTCGTCCACTGGGCGAGGCTGGGGTCGTGAAGGCCCGGAATCCGCGGCGGCGCGGCGGCGCCGTCCGCGGACGGCGGCGCCGCGAACTCGTCCGCATCGGCGATCCGCGCCGTCTCCGCCGCGTCCCGGGCGATCCCTCCGAGCCCCTCCTCGCTCAGCTCGGTCCCGTAGGCGTAGCCGGCCCGGTGGTCGATCCAGCAGCGCACCCCCACCCCACGCTCTCCCGCCTCGGTCAGGCTCTCCACCTCACCGTCGAAGATGCGGATCTCCCGCCCCGTCGAGTCCTGGACGTAGGCCTCGGCGTCGCCGGCCCCGGCCGCCAGCGCCGCCTCGACCGCGCGCTCGGCGACCGCCTCGAGCTCGGCGACCATCAGACGGCCGTCCCCCCCACGGTCAACTCGCCGATCCGCACGTGGCCCTGGCCGGTTCCCACCGGCACCCGCTGGCCGCCCTTGCCGCAGAAGCCGGTCTTCATCTCGAAGTCGGAGGCGACGCCGTCGATCCGCCCCAGCGCCTCGAGGCAGTTGCCGATCAGGGTGGCGCCGCGACAGGGCCTGGTGACCTTGCCGCCCTCGATCAGGTAGCCCTCCGAGACCCCGAACACGAAGTCGCCGGTGGTCGGGTCGACCTGGCCGCCGGCGAAAGAGACGGCGTGAAAGCCGTGCTCGACCTCGGAGATCAGCTCCTCGGGCGAGGCCTCGCCGGGAGCGATGTAGGTGTTGGTCATCCGCGGGATCGGCAGGTGGCGGAAGCTCTCGCGCCGCCCGTTGCCGGTCGAGTCGACGCCGTCCTTTCGGGCCCGGACCAGGTCGTACAGGTAGGAGGTGATCCGGCCCTCGTGGATCACCGCGGTCCGCTGGGTGGGCGTTCCCTCGTCGTCGATCCCGTCCGTCCCCCACTCGCCGGGCAGGCGGCCGTCGTCGAAGGCGTCGAGGTCGGGCGCCGCGACCTGCTGGCCGATCTTGCCGGTGTAGACCGAAGCCCCTTTCTGAATGTGGTCGGCCTCCAGGCCATGGCCGGTCATCTCGTGAAACAGCACCCCACCGAAGCCGCCGCCGACCACCACCGGCATCGCGCCGGCCGGCGCCGGATCGGCGTCCAGCAGGGTGAGCGCGATCCGCGCTGCCTTCTCGGCGGTGCGCTCGGCGGCGCCCTCGGTGACCAGTTCGAAGCCGCGATGCCCGCCCAGCGTCTCGAAGCCGGTCTCGACCCCGCCGTTTCGCCGGGCCACCACCTGGACGCCGAGCCGCACCCGGGTCCGATCATCGACGGCGAACCGCCCCTCGGAGTTGGCGACCGTGACCCGGCGATGGCCCTCGGCGTAGCTCGCCTGCACCTGGGCGATTTCGTCGCCCGCCGAGCGCGCCGTCTCGTCGCAGGCGCGAAGCAGCTCGGCCTTGCGCTCGGCCGGCACCCCGGAGGGGGCAACCGCGATCTCCTGGAGGGGCGGGGTCTCGGCCGCAGCCAGCGCCTGGACGTCGCTGCGGTCTCCGCGCGCCGCCGCCGCCACGGCGGCCGCGGCGCGCTCCAGCTCGCTCTCCCCCAGCCCGTCCACGTGAGCGAAGTAGGTCGTCTCGCCGTGGACCACCCGGATTCCGGCGCCGCGCTCGCGTCCACGCTGCACCCGCTCGACCCGCGACTCGTCGATCGCCAGGCCGAGGCCCGAGCGCTCCTCGCAGAAGACCTCGGCGAAGTCGCCGCCGTGCCGAAGCGCGCGCTGAAGCACCTGCCCGGCCAGCTCGGCCTCGATCAGCGGCGCGACCGCCCGCTCCGTCAACCGCGGATCTCGATCGTCATCGGCCCAAGTCGATCAGGTCCGAGGCGGCCAGGAACAGCCGGCGACCCGCCTCCGTGTCGGGCGGGTACGCGGCGCTCCGGCCACCTGGGTAGTGGACCCGCGCGAACGGCTGTCGAGTGGTCCGTCGGCGGCGCAGGTAGGCGGCCGCCTCCTCCGCGTAGGCGGAGACTCGCTCGAAGATGGTTCGCTGCGACTTCTGCGTCACTTTCGGCTGGCCCCGTCAGCCGCCGCCCCAGCGAGGTCGCGCAACACCGCCCGCATGTCGAAGATCATCAGCGAGGCCAGCGTGAAGCGCTCGGCGACCGCTACCATCACCAGCCCTTCGTGGCGCACCGCAAACGCCTCCCCATCCTCGGTCGCGACGTGGACGTGGCTCGCCGCCTGGTCGCCGGCAGCGTCGGCGGCCGCCATCAAGTCCGCGCGCCGCGCTCGCCCAGCTCTCCGGGTCGCCGCTGGCGGCCAGCGCGTGGCCCTCCGGGTCGAGAACCGCGCAGCCGCGGAGGTCCGGCGACATCTCGGTCAAACGGGCGACGGCGGCCTCCGCCGCCTCCCCGCTGGGGGCCTGCTGAGCGTTGACGCTGGTCACTCGGCAAACATATAGGCGTGTCGCTCGCGCGAGCCTCCTGGCTCACAGTCGTCGCCATCTGCGCGATCGCGGCGCTGATCCTGGCCCTGGACGGATACACCGGCTACTCGATCGTCCTCGCCGCCGTCGGCGCCTCGGCCGCCGTCAACCTCCTTTGACCGGGGGTCAGCCCGCCCGGTAGGGCGCGGTTTCGCGCGAGGCGGGGTCGCGTACCGCACCCTCGGGCTCCACGTGGATCAGCACGTCCGAGTCGGGGATCTCGGCCTCGATCGCGTCCCGAAGGCGATGCGCCAGGGCATGGGCGCGCTCGAGCGTGGTCCCGGAGCGAAACTGGACGTGGAGGTCGATGTAGTCACGGGCGCCGGCGCGGCGGGCGCGGAGCTTGTGGTAGCCGACCATCTCCGGCGGCCGCGCGGCGGCGATCGCGTCCTCGATCCGGTCGAGCTCCTCAGGAGGTGGCGCCTCGTCCATCAGCACCCGCGAGGAGCCGGTGAGGATGCGAAGCCCGGCGAAGACGATCGCCGCCGCAACCACCAGCGCGGCGATGGCGTCGAAGGCCACGACGCCGGTGATCTCGACCAGGGCCAGCCCCGCCAACACACCGACCGAGGTGAGGACGTCGGCGCGCAGGTGGGCGGCGTCGCCCTCGAGTGCCGCGGAGCGGTGCTCGCGGGCGCGACGCCCAATGTACGTGGAGACGCCGAGATTGGCGACCGCCGAGACGGCGATCACCGCGATCCCCACGCCCAGGTTCTCGACCTCGGCGCCGACCGCCAGCCGGCGGGTGGCCTCGAAGACGATGATCCCGGCGCCGATCAGGATCAGCATGCCCTCGATCGCCGCGGCCAGGTTCTCGGCCTTCTGGTGACCGTAGGTGTGCTCGGGGTCGGGTGGCTCGTCCGCCTTTCGCACCGAGACCAGCGCCGACTACCGAAGCGACCAGGTCGATCGACGAGTGCACCGCCTCGGTGATGATCGCGATCGAGCCGGTGATCGCCCCCGCGGCGATCTTGAGCGCGATCAACACGGAGTTGGAAACGATGGAGAGCATCGCGGCGCCCGACTTGGTGCGGATCACGACCCCGCCTCCAGCCAGCTCGCGAGGGTCCGGGCCGCTCGCCCCCGGTGGCTGATCGCGTGCTTCTCGTCGGGGGTCAGCTCGGCCATCGTTCGCTGATCGCCGGGCCCAGTGTCGTCGGGGACGAAGGCGGGGTCGTAGCCGAAGCCGCCCGAGCCGCGCGGCTCCTTCGCCAGCCGGCCCTCGCAGCGCCCCTCGAACAGGCGCTCGGCGCCGCTCGCGTCGACGTAGGCGAGCGCGCAGACGTAGGCGACCGAGCGGTCGGCCGCCCCGGCCACCTCGCGGAGCAGCAGATCCAGGTTCTCTTCGTCGCTCGCCTCCGGGCCCGCGTAGCGAGCCGAGCGAACTCCGGGCCTACCGCCGAGCGCCCGCGCCTCGATCCCAGAGTCGTCGGCAATCGCCGCGAGTCCGGTGGCGGCGTGGGCGGCGCGGCCCTTGGCGAGCGCGTTGTCGGCAAACGTCTGTCCCTGCTCGGGCGGAAGCTCGACCTCGTCAGGGAGTGGCACCAGCTCCAGCGAGGGGAGGATCTCTTCCAGCTCGCGCAGCTTGTGCTGGTTGCGGGTGGCGACCACCGCTCGCGCCGGCGGCATCAGCCGGCGACGCCGACGACCGCCTCTTGCTGCGCCTCGCGAAGCCGGGCGATCGCCGGCTCGGCGAGGGCGAGGAGATCGTCCAGAGAGGCGCGCGAGACGGGAGTGCGCTCGGCGGTCGCCTGGACCTCGACCAGTCCGCCGTCACCGCTCATCACCACGTTGGCGTCGACCTCGGCGCGCGAGTCCTCGGAGTAGTCCAGGTCGAGCAGCGCATCGCCGTCGACCACCCCGCAGCTGACCGCGGCGATCGAGCCGGTGAGCGGATCGCGCTCCAGCTCATCCGCGTCGATCAGCCCGGCGAGCGCCAGGCGCAGCGCCACGTAGCCGCCGGTGATCGCGGCGCAGCGGGTGCCTCCGTCGGCCTGGAGAACGTCGCAGTCGACGTAGACGCTGCGCTCGCCGAGCGCCTCCAGGTCGACGACCGCGCGCAGCGAGCGGCCGATCAGCCGCTGGATCTCCACCCCGCGTCCGTCGGGACGGCCGCGCTTTATGTCGCGCTCCTTGCGTTCGCCGGTCGAGGCCGGGAGCATCGCGTATTCGGCCGTCACCCATCCCCGGCCCGAGCCGACGAGCCAGCGCGGCACGGAGTCGCCCACCGAGGCGGTGCAGATGATCCGCGTCTCCCCCTGCGAGTAGAGGGCCGAGCCGTCAGCGGTGCGCACAAACCCGGGCTCGATCTCGACCGGTCGCAGGTCGCCGGCAGAGCGGTCGTAGCTGCGACTCGGCGCCATGCGGCGGAGTCTGTCAGACGGCCTGGCACGGTCTCGACAAGAGCCCCGCGATACTCCCCGTTGGTGCTGCGGCTCATCACGATCCCGATCAGCCACTACTGCGAGAAGGCCCGGTGGGCCCTGGAGCGGGCGGGAATGCCCTATCGCGAGGAGCGCCACGTCCAGGGCATCCACCGGCTTGCGGCGCGGCGCGCGGGTGGCGGAGTCACGGTACCCGTGCTTGTGACGCCCGACGGCGTGCTCGGCGAGTCGGAGGAGATCCTTGCGTGGGTCGATGCGGGCACGCCGCCGGAGCAGCGGCTTTTTCCCGCAGAGCCGGATGCCCGCCGGGAGGTCGAGCGCCTCTGCCGGCGCCTGGACCAGGAGCTCGGGCCGAAGGGACGGCGGCTCATGTACATCCACACGCTTCCCCAGCGCAAACTGATGCTGGGCTTCAACAACGAGGGCGTGCCGCGCTGGGAGGACCGCGCGCTCCGCTACGGATGGCCGCTCGCCGTGCGCTTCGTCCGGCGCGCGCTCGGCATCCGTCCGGGGATCGAGGTTGAGGACGAGGCGGCGGTCTGGCGCGAGCTCGACTTCGTGGCGGAGCTGCTCTCCGACGGCCGTCCGCACCTGGGCGGCGAGCGCTTCGGCGCAGCCGACCTGACCTTCGCGGCGCTGTCCGCCGCGGTCGTCGTCCCACCCGTATACGGCACCCCGCTCCCACAGCCCGACCTCATGCCGCCCGCCACGGCAGCCCTCGTCCAGCGCGCACGCGAGCACCCCGCCGGGCGCTACGCGTTGGCGCTCTTCGCGGAGCACCGGCGGGAGCGCGTAGCCTAGGAGCGCGTGTGAGCGCCCCCGGATCACAATCAGCGGCGTGCGGTAGCTGCGGGGCGCAGAACCCGGCCGAGTCGCGCTTCTGTGGCTCGTGCGGAGCGAGCCTGGAGCGGCTCCAGCGCTGCCCAAGCTGCGACGCCGAGAATCCCGCCGGGCAACGCTTCTGCAACTCCTGCGGGCAGCAGCTCTTGGAGGCCCCGGTGGTCGAGGTCGAGACCCGGGTCGAGGACGAGCTGACGACGCCGCTCGACGGCGAGCGCAAACAGGTGACCGTCCTGTTCGCCGACGTAATGGGGTCGATGGACATGGCCGAACAGACCGACCCGGAGGAGTGGCGTCAGATCATGCAGCGCTTCTTCTCGCTCCTCTCCGATGGCGTCCGGCGATTCGAGGGCACCGTGGACAAGTTCACGGGCGACGGGATCATGGCGCTGTTCGGCGCCCCGATCGCGCACGAGGACCACGCCCCCCGGGCCTGCTTCGCGGCTCTTCACATCGGCGAGCTCGTCTCGGAGTACGCGGGGGAGCTTCGCCGCGCCAAGGGGCTCAGCTTCTCAGTCAGGATCGGGATCAACTCCGGCGAGGTCGTCGCCGGCGCGATCGGTGAGGACCACAAGCCCGAGTACACCGCCGTCGGCCACACGGTCGGCCTGGCTCAGCGCATGGAGGCGCTGGCGGAGCCCGGCAAGGCCTACCTCACCGAGCACGCCGCAAACCTCGCCAGGGGCTACCTGGAGCTGAAGGACCTAGGCGAGTTCGAGGTCAAGGGGGCGAGCCGTCCGATCAGGGTCTTCGAGCTGATGGGGGCGGGCTCGGCGCGATCCCGCCTCGACCTCTCGCGAGAGCGTGGGCTGAGCCGGTTCGTCGGCAGAGCGGAGGAGATGGAGGTCCTCGAGGGGGCATTGCAGCGCGCCCATGAGGGGCGCGGGGCGGTGATCGGCGTGGTCGCCGAACCCGGCGTCGGCAAGAGCCGCCTCTGCCACGAGTTCACGGAGCGATGCAGGGCGCGTGGGGTCGAGGTCTACGAGGCCCAGGCGCAGGCGCACGGCCAGGCGATCCCGTTCCTGCCTGTGCTTCAGATGCTGCGCGGGTACTTCGGGATCGAGGATCGCGATTCGGAGCGGGTCGCGCGAGAGAAGATCGCAGGCCGGCTGCTGCTCCTGGATCCCGACTTCGCGGACGACCTGCCGCTCGTCTTCGACTTTCTGGCTGTGCCCGACCCGGAACGTCCGGCGCCGCAGGTGAGCGCCGAGGCGCGGGAGCGGCTCCTTCGCGGCGTGATCAGGCGTCTCTACCGCGTCCCCGGGCGTACCGACGTGGTTGTCAACGTGATCGAGGACCTGCACTGGATGGACGAGGGAAGCGAGGCGTTCCTGGCCGAGATGGTCGGCGCGGTGGAGGGAACCGCGACCCTGGCGGTGGTGAACTTTCGACCGGAGTACGAGCCCCAGTGGGCGGACTCGCCGGTCTACCTGCGCCTGGCGCTCATGCCACTCGGGCCGGAGTCCACAAGGGAGCTGTTGAGCGATCTGGCCGGCGGCGATCCCTCGATCGACGGCCTCGCCGAGATGATCCACGAGCGAACCGGAGGCAACCCGTTCTTCATCGAGGAGGTGGTCCGGGAGCTGGTTGAAGCCGGCTACCTCGAGGGCGAGCGCGGCGCCTACCGACTGATCAAGCCGGTGGAGGACACCGGGGTGCCCGCCACTGTCCAGGCGATCCTGGCGGCCCGAATCGACCGGCTGGAAGTGGCCAAGACGTTGTTGCAGGCAGCGGCGGTAATCGGCAAGGAGGTCCCGGAGCCGGCCCTTCGCATGGTCTCCGGGCTCGACGACGAGGCGCTCGCCGAGGGCCTGAAGGAACTGATCGGCGCCGGTTTCTTGTACGAGGCCGAGATCTACCCCGAGCGGGTGCTGGCCTTCAGCCATCCCCTGACACGGGAGGTCGCGTACGGCTCGCAGCTCGGGGAGCAGCGCGCCGCCGCCCACGCGGCTACCGCCCGAGCGATGATCGAGCTCGACACCGACCGCCACGACGAGCTCGCGGCGCTGATCGCCCAGCACCTGGAACAGGGCGACGAGACGCTGGAGGCGGCTCGCTGGAACGCCCGCGCTGCGCACTGGGCCGGCTATAGCCATCCGCAGGACGCGATCCGGCTCTGGGGGAAGGTCACCGAGCTGGCGTCGGAGCTGCCGGAGTCGGAGGAGACGGCGGCGCTCGGGGTCTTCTCGCGGCTGCTCCAGCTCGACTATGCCTGGAGGCTGGGGATGGAGCCCGAACGGGTCGAGGCCCTGGTCAAGGGGGCCCGGGAGATCGCCACCAAAACCGGTGACCTGCGCTCGCTGACCCTGCTTCGTTTCCTCGAGTCGGCGCGCCCGGGGCTGGACCAGCACACGAGCGAGTGGACCGGGGCCGTCGAGGAGGGCATTGCTTATGCCGACGAGTCCGGCGACGACGCGCTTCGCGTGGCGATCCGGACCGCGGGCTCGTACTCGTACCTGATCGCAGGCGATTTCGACCGCTGTGAGCAACTGCTCGACGAGGCGCTCGAGATGGCGGGAGATGACCACAGCGCGGGCAACGGAATCGTGATCGGCTGCCCGTACGCGTGGGCGATCATGGGCAAGGGAATCATGTGCCGCGAGCGTGCCGAGTACGACGCCGCCCAGGAGCTGTTCCAGAAAGCCCTGCGGATCGCGGCGGAGCAGGGCGACGCCGAGACCGAGAGCTGGACGCGCGGCAACCTCGCCATGCTCCTCGCGATGCGGGAGGACCTGGATCCCGCCCTGGGGCTCGCCCTGCGGAACTACGAGCTCACCGAGCGCCTGGGGGACGTCTTCTCGAGGGTGTGGGCGCTGATCAACCTCGGGATTGTGCGGCTGGCGCGCGGAGAGGCGGAGGATGCCCTGGAGGCCCTCGAGCGCGCGGACCGGCTGTACCGCGACGCGATGGGCAAGGGCGGCGAGGCCGAGGCCTGGCGAGAGGCATTGATCGCCGAGGCGCTGGTGGGCGTCGGCCGGGTGCCGGAGGCGCTCGAGAGAGCGGAGCGGGCGGCCAACATCGCTCGGGAGCGAGGCATCCTGTGGACGCTGCCCCGCGCGCTCCGAGCGCTCGCCCAGGCGCGGGTGGCCGCCGGTGCTCCAGATTGGGCGGAGCTCCTTGACGAAGCCGAGACGCTGGCCAGGGCCGACGGCCGGTTGATGGAGTTGCAGGCGATCGAGAGAGTCCGCAGCTCGGTCCCCGGCGCCCGGGCCTAGTCGCGCCTCTAGGCGCCCGTGAACCGGATCTCGTCGCTGAACTCGGCCAGGAAATCGGCGATGGAGGGCGCGGCACTTGCGCTGTCGGGGCCGTCGCCGTAGAGGCGCTCGAAGAACTCCGCTGTGCGCAGCGCCGGGCGGATCTCCCAGCTCACACGCGAGGGGCCTTCCCCGACCATCTGGTGCGGCGTGCCCGCCGGCACCTCGAATATCTCACCGGGGCCGTACCGGCGCTCGGTACCGTCGATGATCGTCCGCATGGTGCCCTCGAGCACCTCGAACCGTTCGACCTGCCGCGGGTGCGCGTGCTCGGGCGGCAGCCCGCCGGCTCCCCCGTAGCTCGCCTCCATCTCCAGGAGCACGCCCCCTGTCTCGGCGGCGGTCCGGACGAGGCGGAGCCGGAAGCCGTCCTGCCCGTGGATCTCCTGACCCGCGTGCGCCATGGCCGCAGGTTAGCCCGCCGAGAGCCGCCCGCTCTCCTCGCCCACCGGGCGGCGGGCGATCGGGGCGGGCGGTCCCTCTCGGAGCGGGCGCTCCCTACCGGAACGTGATCGCGTTCACGGCCTGCTTGATCTTGTCGACGATCACGTCGGCCAGCTCGGTCCCCTGCTTCCCGTTGAATCCCTTCATCGCGGCCACCATGCCGACCATCAGCAGCGAGACCAGCAGGATCAGGCCGACGTACTCGACCGTGCCCTGGCCCCGCTCACCCTCGAGCGCGGCGCGGATGCCTCGGGCGCGGCGATAGAAGAACACCTGGACGTATGCGGCGAGCTTGTAGAGCATCGACTCCTCCTGTTTGGGATTTCGTCCGATGCTCGCCCTGACCGCGTTACCGATCCAGACCTGCATGACACAGCTTGACACCGCCGCTGTGAATGAAGTCGCGCACCCGGGCCGTGAGAGCATCCTCTTGCGGACCGGCTCAGGGGTTAGCGCTCGCGCTGGCTTCGTGACTTACTAGGAGAAGACAGCCATGACGGACGGAAGCATCACCGACGAGGAGCTCGCAGAGCTCGTTCGGCGCACCGAGGACGCCACCTCGGCCTTCATGCGCGGAGACATGGACCACTACCTGACGCTGACACCCCACGCCCGCGGCTTCACCTTGATGAACCCGTTTGGCGGGGCACCCGCCCGCTACGAAGACCGAAGCGAAAGCCTGAAAGCGGCAGCGAGCTACTTCAAGGCCGGCGAGGCGAAGCTGGAGCTGGCACAGGCGCATGCTTGGGGCGACACCGTCGTCCTCGTAATGATCGAGCGCCAGCACGGGCAGGTCGGCGGTCTGCCCGATCAGGACTGGTCGCTGCGCGTCACCCAGGTTTATCGTCGCGACGGTTCGGACTGGCAGGTGGTTCATCGCCATGCCGATCCACTGGTCCATGCCGTCGAGCTGGAGCAGGCGGCCACCCTCGCCCGCGGCTGACCCGCCCTGCCAGTCGACGCTGCTTGTTGCGCTCAGATGAGGGGGTCGTGTCGGGGCGGTTATGATCACGCCGATCTTGAGCCACCTGAGACGGGACGATTCCACGACGGGAATCGCGGCCACGCTGGCGAGGAAGTCGACAGCTATCGCGGTGGCCGTGCTCGCGCTGGCGGCGCTGGCGGCCTCATCGGCGTCGGCTCACCCCACCTTGACGCATGCCGTGTTCGTCGGCAACAACTGGGACGGCACCGCCGACGTGCTCGATCCGGGAAGGAACCACAGGCGGGTCGCCCGGATCAACATCATCCCGGACATCCAGCAACGGATGGCCGAGATCAACATGGACCCGGAGCGCCTGGGTTACTTCCTCGCCATCCGGCAGCTGGTGGGTGAGGGCAACGACCAGTTCGCCGACGACATGTTCTCCACCAAGGACGGGCGTCTGCTGATCGTTTCCAGGCCGAGCCTGGCCGATGTCGTGGCGATCAACCTGAACACGCGCAAGCTCGCCTGGCGCTTCCAGGTGGACGGCCAGCGCTCCGACCACATGGCCATCTCGCCCGATGGCAGGCACGTCGCGGTCTCCGCGTCGACCGGGAACGTCGTCCACATCCTCGACACCGGCACGGGCCGGGAGGTGGGCCGATTCCCCTCGGGCGACTCCCCGCACGAGAACAACTACTCCGCCGACGGGGAACTGATCTATCACGCGAGCATCGGGCTGGTCTACACGCCCGCGGACAGGCCACAGGCGGACACGACCAAGGGCGAACGCTATTTCCAGATCGTCGACGCGGACACCAACGCGGTGCTGAGGCGGATCGACATGGGCCAGAAGCTCGAGCAAGCGGGGTACCCGAACATGAGCTCCGCGGTCAGGCCCATGGCGCTGACGCCGAACGAGAAGGTCGTCTACCTCCAGGTGTCGTTCCTGCACGGTTTCGTGGAGTACGACCTGGTCCGGCACCGCGTCACCCGCGTCGTTCGCCTGCCGAACCTGGTCCCGGGAACCCCGCGCGAGCAGTACCTGCTGGACTCCGCGCACCACGGCATCGCCATGAACTCCGCCGGGAACACGCTCTGCGTCGCCGGGACGATGTCGGACTACGCAGCGATCGTCTCGCGCGGGAACTTCGGTTACAAGCTGATCCACGGAGGCAAGAAGCCCTACTGGTCCACGACCAGCAGGAGCGGCCGCCTGTGCTACGTCTCCTGGAGCGGCAGCGACCGGATCTCGGTGATCTCATACGAGCAGAAGAAGGAGATCGCCCGGATCCCGGTGGGGGACCATCCCCAGCGGATCCGCACCGGAAACGTAAAGAAGGCCTGGCTGGCGGCTCAGGGCTAGGCCCGAGCTCGGGCGCCGGTGGATTCGGCCCCGGGGCCCGTTTTCCCACCGGACGCGGTCACGCTCAGCTTCTCGGCGACGATGGTGTCCTTCTTGCCAAGGACGGGACCGGAAGCCTCCCTCCCCGACCAGGCTCCATAGGACACCCGCTCGATCCCAAGCCCGGCCTCGACGTGCGCCTGGCGAACAAAATCCTCGTCGAAGGCGATCCAGGCCTCCGGGCGCTCGGGCTTCTTGACCCGCGCGACGCCGCCGAGCTGATGCAGCTCCCCCTGCGGCGATTCCCCGCCCTCGACCAGGGACAGCGACTCCTGGTTGAGCAGGAAGATGGTGTTCACGGTCCGCCCCCCTGGCTTCAGCACCCTGCCGATCTCGTGGAAGTAGTTCCGAGCGTCATCGGGAACCAGGTGGGTGAACAACGAGTTCGAGAACACGAAGTCGAATGCCTCGTCGTCGAACGGGAAGCGGTACTGGGCGGCGCTGCCCTCCGCGCGGCGGTTGTAGTTGGTGTTGAAGACGTCGGCCCAGACGAACGTGAACGGGGGCAACTTCGAGGCGATCCACTCGTTGCAGAGCTCGATGGCCTTGCGATCGGTGTCCAGGCCGACGTAGCTGCCGCGGTCGTCGAGGTAGTGCGAGAGCGCGACCGCGAGGCGGCCAACGCCGCAGCCGAGGTCCAGCACCCGATGATGAGGCTCGAGGCCCGCGTCCACGGCGGCCTGTCGGAATCGTGCGCCGGCCTTCTTGAAATCACCCTTGACCGTGTAGAGGGGCAACGCCTCCTCGGGGGGGATGAGCTCGTCGATGCCAGGCGTCCGGGTACGCAGGCGTAGGAAGCGAAGCATTGAGGCTCAGCATCATAGGCTGCCCGCCGTGCGGGTCCTGGTGGTCACCAACATCACTCCCGATCCGGCCAGCCCGTCGAGAGGCGTCTTCGTCCGCGACCAGGTGGCGGCGCTGCGCCGCGCCGGGATCGAGGTCGAGCTGCTCTCCTTCCCACAGGGCAGGTGGAACTATCCACGCGCGGTCCCGCGGATCCGCAGGCTGCTGCGACGCGAGCGCTTCGACCTGGTCCATGCCCACTTCGGCCTGGCCGGCTGGTGCGCGTGGCTCGCCGGGGCCCGGCCCCTGATCGTCACCTTCCACGGCACCGACGTGCGCCACCCAATCTCGGGTCGTTTGTCACGCCGCCTGGTGCGGCGCCTCGATCTGGTGGCGGGCGCCTCCCGCGCCCTTTTCGCCCCCGAGGGCGAGCAGCCCGGGCTGCCGAAACGCCCCGGAGCGTCCGCAGTGCTCCCCTGCGGGGCCGATCTCGACCGCTTTCGGCCAGCGTCCCGCGCCGAGGCGCGACGGCGGCTGGGGCTCGATCCCAAGGGCCGGTACCTGCTGTTTCCAGCCGCGACCTTCCGGCCCGAGAAGCGCCACGACCGCGCTGTCGAGATCGGGCGCCTGGCGGGCGCGGAGCTGTTGACGGGCGGCGCGATCGAGGCCGAGCGAATGCCCGACTGGGTCAACGCCGCCAATGCCGTGCTGGTCACCTCGCAGAACGAGGGGTTCGGGCTGGTCGCGGTGGAGGCGCTGGCCTGCGACGTGCCGGTGCTCTCGACCCCGGTCGGCGTCGCCCCGGCGCTGCTTCGCGGCATCGAGGGCTGCCTCGCCGAGCCCTACGATCCCGACCGGTGGGCGGCGCTCGCCCGAGGCCATCTGGACTCGCCGGATCCGCGCGTCGCCGGGCGCCAGCGGGCCTCCTGGTTCTCGGCCGACCTGATGGCAGAGCGAGTCCTGGTCGCGTATCGCGAGGTTCTGGGCTCCGCGGGGTGAGGGACAGGCTGCGCGCCCGCCCAGCCGGCCTCCCCTCTAGCCGACCGGCCAGCGTTCGCGGTGGCGCTCGATGTAGGGCCGGGCGGGCTCGGCGGGCGCAACGGGCGCCTGGCGCTCCGAGCTGAGCGCCTCGACCGTAGCCAGCACCGAGGCCGAGAGCGCCTGCCGGTCGTAGCCACCCTCCAGGCAGACGAGCAGCGGAGCGCCCAGCTCCGTCGCCACGTCCCGCATGGTCGCCGCCAGGTCGGCGTAGCCCTCCGTCTCGACCCGGCAATCGGCCAGCGGGTCGTCGCGGTGGGCGTCGTACCCAGCGGAGATCGCGATCAGGCCCGGCCCATAGGCGCGGGCGATGGGCACCACGACCTGCTGCACCAGCGACAGGAACTCGGTGGATCCGGAGCCGGGGGGCACCGGGAGGTTGACCGTGTATCCCTCGCCGTCTGCCTCCCCTGCGTAGTCCGCCGAGCCGGTGCCCGGGTAGAGCGGCCACTGGTGGATGCTGGCGTAGAGCACCCGATCGGAGTCAGCGAAGATCGCCTCGGTGCCGTTCCCGTGGTGGACGTCCCAGTCGAGGATCAGCACCCGCTCGACGCCGCCCTCGGCGAGCGCGTGAGCGGCGGCGACGGCGACGTTGTTGAACAGGCAGAAGCCCATCGCGCGCGTGGTCTCGGCGTGGTGGCCGGGCGGTCGCAGGCCGCAGAATGCGAAGCGATCGTCTCCGGCCAAGAGCAGCTCGGCCCCATGCGCCGCACCACCGGCAGCGTGAAGCGCCGCCTCGAAGGAGCGCTCGCTGGCCACCGTGTCGACGTCGATCATGCCGCCGCCGGCAGAGCTGATCTCCTCGATCGTGCGGATGTGCGCGTCGGTATGGACTCGACGAAGCTGCTCCGGCGTCGCCGCCGGAGCCTCGACCTGCCGAAGCCCGGGCCAACCGGCGCCGTCGAGCGCCCCCTGGATGGCCCGCAGGCGCGCCGCGTTCTCCGGGTGCGCCCCAGTGTCGTGCTCGAGCGAGGATGGGTGGGCGAGGTAGAGCCCCATGGGTTGGCGGGTACGGTAACCGCGGCGTGGAGCGATCGGCGAGTGCCCCGACAAGTACAGGCGTGGCCGTGGTCGGGGGCGGTGCGGCCGGCCTCTTCGTCGCGCTGCGCGCCGCCGAGGAGGGCGCCGAGGTCACCCTGGTGTCGCGAAAGCCGCTCGCCGAGAGCGCCAGCTACTGGGCCCAAGGCGGACTGGCGGCGGCGCTGGCGCCCGACGACTCACCCGGCCCGCCACGCCGACGACACCCTGAACGCCGGCCGTGGCCTCTGCCGCGCCGAGGCGGTCCAGACGCTCACTCGCGAGGCTCCGGCGGCGGTGGAGGAGCTTCGCCGGCGAGGGGTGCGCTTCGACACCGAGCCAGACGGCAGCCTGGGCCTGGCCCTCGAGGGCGGCCACTCGGCCCGCCGGATCGTCCATGCCGGCGGTGCCCAGACGGGGCGCGCGATCACCGGCTGCCTGGCGGAGCGGGTCGCCGCCCAGGAGCGGCTCCAGGTGCTGGAGGAGACCTCGGCGCTTGCCCTGTGGAGCGACGGCAGCCGGTGCGCCGGGGTGATCACGGACGCCGGGCCGATCACCGCCCATGCCACGGTTCTGGCGACCGGCGGCGGCGCCGCGCTGTGGCGGCGCACGACCAACCCCTGGGGGGCGATCGGAGCCGGCGCCGTGCTGGCCCACGCCGCAGGCGCGGCGCTGGCCGACCTCGAGTTCTGCCAGTTCCACCCCACAGCCCTGGCGCTCCCCGGCTCGGAGCACGACGGGACCCTGCTGACGGAGGCGCTCCGAGGCGAGGGCGCCAAGCTGCTCGACGCCTCCGGGCGGCGGTTCACCGACGAGCTGGCCCCACGCGACCAGGTGACCGCCGCGACCTTGGACCGGATGGAGGCCGACGGAACGGAGCACGTGCGGCTCGACCTGCGCTCGATCGCGCCCCAGCGCTTTCCGAACGTGTTCGCCGCCTGCCGGGCCGCCGGCCTGGATCCGCAGCGCGAGCCGGTCCCGGTTGCCCCCGCGGCCCACTACCTGATGGGGGGCATCGTCTGCGACCTCGACGCGCACACCTCCCTACCCGGCCTGTTCGCCGTCGGCGAGTGCGCCTGTAGCGGGGTCCACGGCGCCAACCGCCTGGCCTCGAACTCGCTGACCGAATGCTTCGTGTTCGGCGCCCGCGCGGCGATCGCCGCCGCCTCCGCCCCACCTCCGGGCCCACCACCGCCGCTGCCGCAGTGGCGCTTCGAGCCGCCGACTGAGGCCACGCGCGAAGCGGTCTGGCGCCGAGCGGGGCCGCGACGCGACGCGGCCACGCTGGAGCCGCTCCTGGACGACCCCTATCCCCTGGCGCGGCTGATCGCCCGCGCGACGCTGGAGCGGCGCGAGTCCCGCGGGCCCCACCGGCGCACCGACCATCCGCTTCGCGACCCGGCGCTCGACGGCGTCCACATGGTGATCGGCCCCGATGCCGAATCGCGTCCTGAGCGTTGGTCGTAAGAGAACCATGAGCAGGCGCAAAGTCCGCTTAATACGCGCTTAATCCGACGCCCTTTGTGCTTAACCGCACGCCTGCATACTGGCGCCCGCCTCCCAGCAAGAACGCAACGCACAAGCATCAGACCGGAGGCCAAGGGAACGGACAACCACAGGGGGTACGAAGGAGATGTACCGCTTCAGTCGCTCCATTTACCGGGAGCTCGCACCACGGGTAGTCGAGGATGAGTGGGACCCCACCGGGTGCACCAACAAGCAGAAGGTGCTGGAGGCCTGTGAGGGGGCGATTTGCCGCCTCACCTACGACGGCCGCTACTTCGCCAGGCCGGCTCGCACCCTGTTCAACGACGTGCGGGCCCATTTCACGATGAGGGATCAGCTGTTCGTCTGGACGGTGATCCAGCGCAACATCGGCCTGGCGCTGGAGTTCCTGGCGCGCTTGCCCGAGGGGGTCGGGCTCGACGGACGACCGCCACAGTGCAACGCGCATACGCGCAAGGGCACGCCATGTCAGCGCCGGCCGCTTCCCGGTCACGACTACTGCCCGTCGCACAGGCACCTGGAGGAGACGTTCGAGAGGGTCGAGCTGCCGCTCGAGACTCTCGACCGCGAGCTCCCGACAGCCGCCTAGATCACGGGGGCAGGGAAGGGCCCCGGCCCGCGGCCGGGGTCCTTCCGTGCCCTCGCGCCTGGCCCGCTGATATCCCGCGCCTCACCCCGCGCGGACCCCCGCGATCGGGTTGCCGCAGTAGGTTCCGGCGAATGCTGCTGGGAGTCGACGTCGGCGGGACCTTCACCGACGCCGTGCTCTTCGACGGCCGCACCCTGCACACGGCGAAGGCGCCAACCACCCCGGAAGACCAATCGCGGGGAGTGCTGGCCGCGATCGAGGCGGCGCTGGAGCGGGCCGGCTCGAGCCCGGGGCAGGTGGAGACGTTTGCCCACGGCATGACCGTGGGCACGAATGCCCTCCTGGAGGAGCGCGGCGCGCGCACGGCCCTGGTCGCCACCGAGCGATTCACCGACCTGCTCGAGGTCGCTCGCCAGGACCGCCCGGACCTCTATCGGCTCTGCGCTCCGAAGCCGGCCGCGCTGGTGCCCGACGAGCTCCGCTTCGGGGCCCGTGAGCGCACTGGTCCCGAGGGCGTGATCGAGCCACTCGCGGAGGGCGAGCTGGATCGGGTGGCGGACTTCGCCCGGGACAGCGACGCCCAGTCGGTGGCCGTCTGCCTGCTGTTCTCCTACCTCGATTCCGCACACGAGCGCGCGATCGCTGAGCGGCTGCGCGCCGAGCTCCCGGGCTTGCACGTTTCGGTCTCGCACGAGGTGCTGCCACAGTTTCGGGAGTACGAGCGCTGTTCGACCACGGTCATCGACGCCTACCTGTCGCCCCTGCTTGGTCGCTACTTGGGGCGGCTCGCCGCGGCCGCCGCCGAGCGCGGTCTGCCGGAGCCGCTGGTGATGAGATCGTCGGGCGGCGTCGCGCCCGCCGCGGAGGCGGCCCGGGCGGGAGCCTGGAGCGTGCTTTCGGGCCCCGCGGGCGGCGCGGTCGGCGCCGGCCTGCTGGCCACGCTCTCAACGGACGGGAACGCGGTCGGGCTCGACATGGGCGGCACTTCGTGCGACGTCTGCGTGGTCGAAGACGGCAGCGTGCGTCGCACCGACTCGCGTCAAATCGGCGGCCGGGTGATCCAGCTGCCGATGGTGGACGTCCACACCGTCGGGGCCGGTGGCGGCTCGATCGGCTGGATCGACCCGGGCGGCGCGCTTCGGGTCGGGCCGCAATCGGCCGGGGCGAGCCCCGGGCCCGCCTGCTACGGCCGCGGCGGCACCGAGCCGACCGTCACCGACGCCAACCTCCTGCTCGGCTACCTGGACGCCGGCTCGACACTCGCCGGAGGCGTGGATCTGGACGTCGACGCAGCCCGCGACGCGGTCAAGAGGCTGGGAGCAGCGCTCGAGCTCGGCGAGCTGGAGACGGCGGAGGGGATCGTCAGGGTCGCAAACCAGGAGATGGTTCGAGCGCTTCGCGTGGTGACCGTCGAGCGCGGCGTGGACCCGCGCGGCTTCGCCCTGATGCCGTTTGGCGGCGCCGGGCCGATGCACGCCGCCGCCCTGGCGGAGGAGCTCGGCATGGAGCGGATCCTGTGCCCCCGCGCCAGCGGCGTGCTCTCGGCGCTCGGACTGATCGCCTCCGAGCGGCGCCGTGACACCGCCAGGACCGTTCTGCTCAGCGGGGACGACCTGACCGCGGAACGGATCGCCGCCGAGGTCGAGGAACTGCGCGAGTCGATCGGTGAGGGACTCGAAGAAGCCGCGCCCCAGACCACCTACGAGCTCCGCTACCGCGGCCAGGCCTTCGAGCTGGGCGTCCCGGGGCCGCCGCGACCCGACCCAGCCGACCTGGCGCAGCGATTCGCCGCCGAACACGAGCGCCGTTACGGCTACCGGGACCCCGATGCCGAGATCGAGCTGGTCAACGTGCGCCTGGCGCTGGTCGTACCCGCGCCGGCGCCGCAGCCCGAGGCGGCGCCCGCCGGCCGCCTGGAACGCTCGGCGCGGCGAGCGCGCTTCGCCGAAGCGTGGACGGAGGCCGAGGTGCTTCGTGGCGAGCCCGAGGCGGGCACCGTCGCCGCGGGGCCCTGCGTGTTCGAGCTGCCCGAGGCCACGCTGGTTCTCCCGCCGGGCTGGCGGGGCGAGGTGGACGAGCTGGGAACCATCCTCGCGGTGCGCGAACCATGAGGCCGGGAATGGATCCGGTCACGCTCCAGGTGCTCGTCGGCGCCCTTCGCGCCACCTGCGAGGAGATGGGCGCCGTGCTCGTGCGCGCCGCCCACTCGGCGAACATCAAGGAGCGGCGCGACTGCTCGACGGCGCTTTTCGACGCCGCGGGGGAGCTGGTGATGCAGGCCGAGCACATCCCGGTGCACCTCGGCTCGATGCCGGACGCGGTCGCCGCGATACTCGGCGAAGAGCACAACCCCGGCGACGTCTGGATCCTCAACGACCCCTACCAGGGCGGAACTCACCTGCCCGACATCACCCTGATCTCGCCCGTCTTCGCGCTCCCGGGCGACCCTGAAGGGGCCGGCGGAAAGGGCGCGGTGGCCTCGCCGCAGGGCGGGGGCGTCCTCGGCTTCGTGGCCAGCCGGGCTCATCACGCGGACGTCGGCGGGCCAACCCCGGCCGGGATGCCGGCCGGCTCGACCCGGCTGGCGGACGAGGGCGTGGTGATCCCGCCCACCCGGGTCGACGACGAGCGGCTGTCGCGCCTTGCCGCCGAGATGCGCAACCCGCGCCAGCGGCTCGCCGACCTGCGCGCACAGCGGGCCGCCAACCTGACCGGTGAGCGTCGCCTGCTCGAGCTGGCGAACAGGCACGGGATCGGGATGCTTCGCTCGGGGATGGCGGAGATCCTGGACTACGCCGAGCGCCGCACCCGCGCCCGGCTGGCCGAGCTCCCCGACGGCGACTACGAGGCTGAGGACCTGATGGAGGCGGATGCCGGCGGCGCGCCGCGCGACGTCCGCCTGCGCGTCACTGCGCGAATCGACGCCGACCGGCTGACACTCGACTTCACCGGCACCGATCCGCAGGTCGACGGCAACCTCAACTGCCCCCTCCCTGTTACCAAGTCGGCCGCGTTCTTCGCCGTTCGCGTGCTCACGGACCCCGAGGCGCCCCCCTCCGCGGGCGCCTTCCGCCCGCTCGAGGTGATCGCCCCCGAGGGATGCCTGCTGAACGCGCAACCGCCGGCCGCGGTTGCCGCCGGCAACGTTGAAACCTCTAGCCGGGTCGCCGACCTGGTGCTCGAGGCGCTCGCGGGCGCCACACCGGCGCCGGCCCAGGGCCAGGGGACGATGAACAACCTGACCCTCGCAGACGAGGAATTCACCTACTACGAAACGCTCGGCGGTGGCCAGGGGGCCTGTCCCGACGCCGACGGCCCGAGCGTCGTCCACGTTGCCATGTCGAACACCCTCAACACGCCGATCGAGGCGCTGGAGACCGAATTCCCGCTCCGGGTCGGCGAGCTCTCCGTGCGGCGCGGCAGCGGGGGCGCCGGGCGTCACCGCGGCGGCGACGGACTGGTCCGCGAGCTCGAAGCGCTGGCGCCGATGAGCTTCACCCTGATCACCGAGCGCCGCCGCCATGCCCCCCGGGGACGCGAGGGCGGCGCCGACGGCGAACCCGGCCGCAACCTGCTCAACGGCGAGCCGCTGTCCTCCAAGGCGTCCGGCGAGCTCCGCCCGGGCGACCGCCTGCGGATCGAGACGCCGGGCGGCGGTGGTTACGGCCGCGCGCCCTAGGAGGGAGCGCTCTCTCGCCAGTCGCGAAAGGCGTCCAGCAGCCCGCGCTCCATCTCCGGAGAGATCGACTCCGGCGGCAGGCTGCCCAGGGCGGCGATCGTCTCGCGCATCTGGTCGAGGTAGGCGTGGCAGCCATCGCATTCCGCCAGGTGGGCCTCGAAACGGGCGCGATCCTCGGCGGGCATGGTTCCCTCGAGGTACTCGGTGATCACCTCGACCAGCTCCTTGCAGATCATCTGCGGTGACTCGACTTGGCTCATCGCACCGGGTTTTCTGACTCGAAATGGCGCTCAAGTGCCGCGCGCACCTTGGATCTCGCCCGGTGAAGCAGCACTCGCTGATTGGTCTCGCTGAGCCCGAGGGCGTTGCGCGTCTCCGCCGCGGACCAGCCGCTGATGTCGCGCAGGGCGATCACCTCACGCTGGCGAACGGGGAGCACGGCGATCGCCTCCAGCAGGACCCGGCGCGCCTCCTTCGCGCTGAGGCGCTCCTCGGGAGACTCCCATTCGGCGGGCGGGCGGGCCCACTGACCGGGGTTGGATTCGCGAGCCGACTGGAAGCGGTCGGGGTCGACCGCAGGCCCGTTGCGACCCTCCTCCCGCCGGCGCTTGAAGAACGAGAACGGCAGCACGCGCCGCTCGCGCTGGCCGCGGGTGCGCGCGGTGTTGAGCAGGATGCTGGCGATCCAGGTCCGCAACGAGGAGCGCCCCGCGAAGCGGTCAATCCCGTTCAGCACCGCGAGCCAGGTGTCCTGCACGACCTCCTCGGCGACCGCGCGGCTGGGCACGTGCATGAGGGCAAGTCTCATCAGGAACGGGCCGTGCTCGTCGACGAGCGCCCTGAACGCCTCCTCGTCACCCCTTCGCAGGGCGGCGAGCAGCCTCTCGTCGTTCGCAGGCCCGACCGATCCGCCGGGCTCGCCGCCGGTCGAGGCTTCCCGCTCCGCCATCGACGGCGATTCTGTCACGAGAGCTCCGCGTCCCCCAAGGGTGGCCAGGCCCGGGTTGGTGGCATACGCTGCCCGCATGGGCGAGCGCATGGAGCTCGAGGACGTTCACCTGGTTTACGAGGATCGCGGCGACGGCTCGCTCGAGGGCTCCACCGTCGTTTTTGTGCACGGCCTCGGAGGGTCCTCGTACTCGTGGTGGGGGCAGCTCGCCGCCTGCGAGGAGCGTGGCCATCGCGCGATCGCGTATGACCAGCGCGGGGCGGGTCGCAGCTCGACGCCGCCCGGTCCCTACTCGATCGACCTGTGGGCCGAGGACCTGGAGCGACTCCTCGACCGCCTCCAGATCGAGCGCGCCACGCTGGTCGGCCACTCGGTCGGCTGCATGATCGCTGAGCACGCCGCGGTGCGGCTCGGCGAGCGGGTGCGGGGCCTGGCGGTGATCGGCGGGGCGCTTCGCTGGCGTCCGGAGGCGGGGCCTGTATTCGAGGAGCGGATCAGGCTCGCCCGGGCGGGGCGGATGGACGAGATCGCGCAGGTGGTCGCCCAGACGGGCCTCAGCGAACGCTGCCGGGAGCAGGACCCTGCCCTGCACGGCCTCTTCTGTGAGCTGATCGCGTCCAACGACCCGCAGGCCTACGCCGAATGGTCGGCGGCGACGTCCGTCGGTGAGATGGTCGAGACCGAGCGCGTCACATGCCCGACGCTCGCCCTGGGCGGCGAGCTCGACCCGGTGACACCGCCGGCGGCCATCGAGGCGCTCGCGGCCGCGATTCCGGGCGCCCGGGCTGCCGTGATCGAGGGCGCCGCGCACTGGTGCCAGCTCGAGGCTCCGGCGGCGGTCAGCGCTTCCCTGCTCGACTTCCTCGACGAGTTCGCAACATAGCGCACAAATTTGGCGTTTTTGCCGCCCTCCTCTAGAATCACCCGCCCTGAGCCGGAAACAGGCGCCCCCGATGGGCAACACCGGCTCCGGAAGCTCGCTTTCTGAAGGATCGGACGAATCTACTGATGCCTATTGCCCTAAAAGAATGGGCTGTCACGGTGCGCGCCCTCGCTGAGGGCGAGCAGCTGGTCACCCTGCGCAAGGGCGGGATTCGCGAGGAAGGCAAGCATTTCGAGGTCGAGCACGACCACTTCTTCCTCTACCCCACCTTCGATCACCAGCGCAACGACCTGGTGCGCGAGTCACACCATCCCGAGCTGCGGCGCGCCCTCGAGGAGGGCGTATGGCCCGACGAGGAGCCGCCGCCGCGAGCGTTGCTGCAGGACGGCGGCATCGCACAGCCCGACCGGGTGCGGATCCGCTCTTGGGCCGAGGTCGCCGATCACTTCGAGACTGCGGACCCACGCATCGTCGACAGCCTCTCCCCCTTCCACGTCTGGACCCAGGACTACGCGCACAAGCGCCTCAGCTGGAAACCGCGTCACCCGATCCACGTCCTGCTGCTGCGGGTCCACCGGATTCCGCGACCGGTGACGGTGCGCGTCCGCGACGAATACCACGGCTGCCGCTCCTGGGTGGAGATCGACCGTGAGCTCCCCTTCGAGGGCACGCCCGTGATGGCGGACGAGGAGTTCGTCCGAGCCGCCGCCGAGATCCGCGCCATCTGCGGCGAGGGCGAGCCCGTCCCGGTCTGAGTCAGCTACCCGGAATCATCGGTGAGGCCGAGCGGGCGCTCGTCCTTGGGATCGGGGGCGGTGGCGACGTGGTCGGCGCGCTGGCGGTGGCCCGTGTCTGCGAGTCGCTCGGCACGCCGTTCGTGCTCGGAGGGGTCGCCTGGGAACGGAGCCCGGTTGATCCCCATCCGGGGCCGCGTCCGCTTACCGAGATCCGGGGCGGGCGCCCGCTCGGCGATGCCGCGGTGCTCGCCGGTCCCGAGACCGGGACCCCAGAGGGAATCGCGTTCTCCGAGGCGCGGATGGCAGCCCACCTGCACGCCGAGACGGTGCTGGTGGACGTGAGCGGGGGAACGGCGGGCGCCGCCGCCGGGATCGCGGCGGCGGTCACCGAGCTGGGGTGCGACCTGCTGGTCTGCGTCGACGTGGGCGGCGATGTGCTCGCCCATGGCGACGAGCCCGGGCTGGCGAGCCCGCTGTGCGACGCGGTGATGGTCGCCGCGGCCCTCCAGGTCGCCAGTCAGGTCAAGCCGCTTCTGGCCGTGATCGGACCAGGCTGCGACGGCGAGCTGACCGCCAACGAGGTACTCGAGCGGGTCGCCGAGTTGGCGCGCGCAGGGACCTGGCTCGGAACCTGGGGGGTGACGCCGGAGATCGTCTCCGAGCTCGATGCCGCCGCGACCGTGGTGCCCACCGAGGCCAGCGCGCAGGTCGTCCGCTGTGCGCGCGGGGAGGTGGGCGAGGCCTACATCCGCCGCGGCCGGCGCCGCGTGGAGCTCGGGCCGGTGGGGGCACTGACCTTCGTCTTCGACCCCGTCGCCGCGCCATCCGGGGCCCTCCCTCTGGCCCACGCGGTAGCCGATGCAGGCACCATCGAGGAGGCTCGCGCGGCGCTCGCCGCTCGCGGCGTCCACACCGAGTTGGACCACGAACGCCGTCGCGCCGCCGAGGGGCCGTAGCCGCCTGATCCGACGACCGGGCCTTCCGGGAACCGGCGCATCGGCCGTGTGACGGCGCTAGATTCGCCCCCAGGGTCCAGAGCAAGGAGGAGGGCTCTCGACACTTGCGAGCCGCCAGCGCGATGCGCAGCGGCTCGCAGCCTTTAGTGCCCGTCGCTCCGTGTGCCGATGCGGCCAACAATCCGCAAACACCGGGACTCGGTGGCGGGCCCTCCACCGGCCGTGGACTAAGCTCGGCAGGGGATGGCATGGATAGAGACGGAGTCGCTGAGCTTCGTCGCCAGGCACGAGGCTGAGGACAGCGATTGCGCTCAGCGCACCCTCGACGCGCTCGAGGACCTGCGCCTGCGACTCGAGGAACGCTTCGACGAGGCACCCGCCGGCGTCACGGTCATCGTGCACCCGACCCCGGGCTGGCTTGCGGCGGCGCACCCCTTCCTCCCCGCCGCTCGCCTGGCGGCGGCGTCGGCCGGGCGCCGCTACCTGGCTGGCTGGGCGATGGCGCGCGAGCTGCACGTGCTGAACGACGAGTACCTCGACCGCCGGGCAGCCGGCGACGACTCGCTTGCCGCGCTGCGCGGCACCGCCGAGCGGCTCTACGCGCAAATCGTGGTCGCCGCCAACAACGACCGCCTGCCGCCGCCCTGGGGGCCGCGCCGCTTCGTTCGTTACCTCCAATGGACCTGGCTGATCGAGGGAGCCGCCCAGTACTACGGCGGCCAGGTGCCACTGTTCCGCGCCGCGGTCAGCACGCGGCTACGGGAGCGAAAGGCGCCCGCATTCCCACCCTCGGCACGCGACGCGATCATCCTTGGTGGAACGGTCTTCGACCTGCTGGAGCGCGAACGCGGTCCCGACGCCTGCGACGTGCTCGCCTCGCGGCTCCGCCGCGACGGTTCGCGCGGCAGCCTCGAGCTCGCCTTCGACGCGCGCTTCCGCAACATCGAGCGCACCTGGCGGGAGTACCTGCGCAAGCTCAGCGAGCGCCGCCTCGAGGGCTCCGAGGCGATCGCGCAGCTGGAGCTCCCGGACGAGCTCTCCGCCTAGGGACTGACTCCGCCGCGATCCGCTTTCGCTAGCTTCAGGCGCTGCGCGCATGAGAGTGCTCGGCCTCAGCTTCTCGGGCCACGGCAGCTCCATCTGCCTGGTGGAGGACGGCCGTATCGTCGCCGCGACCAACCTCGAGCGCCTGACTCGCGTCAAGTTTGCGCTCGCCACGCTGCCTCCCTACGCACCCATACTCACCACGGTGCTGAAGAGCGAGTTCGGCCTCGACGCAGCCGCCGCCAGTTCGCCGACTTCTACGAGGTGTTCCCCCAGATGCTGAGGTCGGTCTGCGGAGAGTCGGAGCTGGCCAAGGCGGACATCGACCTCGTGGTGAAGACGCCCGACAACATCCGACCCATCCCCGAGGACCCGCAGCCTTACGAGGAGTTCTGCGACTACTTCGCCGGCACCAAGACGCTCTTCGACCTCGAGCACCATCTGTGCCACGCCTACCAGGCGTACCTCTGCAGCCCGTTCGAGGACGCCGCCATCCTGACCGTCGACGGCCGCGGCGAGAACCTGGCGCGGCTCGACGGAGGGGCGATCTCGACGACCCTCGCCGACGGGCAAGGCGACCGGGTGAAGGTGCTCTCCGAGGTGCTGGCGCCAGCTTCGGTGGGGGGCATGTACTCCACCGCGACGTTCCACCTCGGCTTCCGCGACGAGCAGGAGGGAAACACGATGGCGCTGGCGGCGTTCGGGACCGACCGGTTCTACCGCGTGGCCCGCGAGGACGCGTTCGACCTGCACGACGACGGCAGTTTCGAGCTTTCGCCCTCGACCGACAGGGGATGGGCACAACTACGTCGATCGCATGATCGAGTTCTGCCCCCGTCGAGAGCCAGGGGCGCCGCTCACGCAAGATCACTACGACCTCGCCTGGGGCATTCAGAAGTTCGCCGAGGAGATCGTCCTCCACCTGGCCCAGGCGGCGCACGCGCGTACCGGCAGGCCACGCCTGGCGATCGCCGGTGGCGTCGGCTTGAACTGTGTCGCGAACGACGAAGATCCTCCGCGAGACCCCGTTTCGCGAGCTCTACGTGATGCCCAACGCCAGCGACCGAGGCCTGGCGGTTGGCGCAGCCCTCTACGGCTACCACGTCGTGCTCGGCGGCAATGAGCGCCATCCCCCGAGCCACGACTACCTCGGTCCAACGGCGCCCGAGACGCAGGCCGTCGCCGCGCTCCGTGCGGACAAGAACACCGCGTTTCGCAAGAGCGAAGACATCGCGAGCGAGTGCGCCGCGCTGATCGCCCAGGGACGCATCATCGGCTGGGTGCAAGGCGGGGCGGAATTCGGGCCGCGCGCGCTCGGGCACCGAAGCATCCTGGCGGACCCGCGGAGCGTCGGCAGCAAGGAGCGGCTCGACAGCGAGATCAAGCGACGCGAATGGTTTCGACCGTACGCGCCGAGCGTCCTCGCCGAGCACGCGGACGAGTACTTCGAGATGCTCGGGCCGAGTCCCTACATGCTGCTGGCCGTGAACACCCGAGACGGAGGTAAGGGACAAGGTTCCGGCATCGTGCACGTCGACGGGAGCGCTCGCGTGCAGACCGTCGAGCGCGAGATCGAGCCGCTCTACCACCGTCTGATCTCGAGGTTCCATGAGATCACCGGTGTGCCACTCGTCCTCGACACCAGCTTCAACGGCTACGGCGAGCCGATGGTCGAAACGGCCGAAGGAGGCGCTGGACGCCATGCACTCGATGGGCCTCGATGCGCTCGCCGTCGGCGACTACCTCGCGTGGAAGGAGGGCGCGCCGCCGTGAGCGCCCGGGCTCCGCGCCGCCGTCGCTAGGCGGAGAGCTGATAGAGGACCCAGATCAGGCCCGCGGCGCCGACGAGAGCGATCAACAATCCCGCCGCCAGGCGCAATGGGCGCTCGCCGTCGGCGGGCGCGGCGGGCTCGGACTCGCCGGTCCGGATGTCGGAAAGCAGCTCGCTGGCCGCCTCCGCGCCCGCCTCGGGGACCAGGATGTCGCGCGGCCCGGCTGCGAGGAAGTCGGGAACGTCGAACCCGCGTGTGCGCCGCTGCACGCTGGGAATGCCCTCCTCCAGCAGCATGCCCTGGATCATCTCGGCCTCGGCGAGGTTGCGGGCGCTGGCCACGCGGAGCTGCCGGCCGCCGATGTATTGGGGCTTGACCTTCCGCGCCCGCTCGTGCGCCTCGGTTATCGGCTGCTCCTCGCCCCGTCCCACGTAGACGAGCGGCATCTCGCAGTCGGCGCAGAAGCGCTCCTCGAGCGAGTACTTGCGCGCGCAGCGCGGGCAGGCGAGCGGGCGGACCTCCTCAGGCGACATGGAGCTCCACCTCCTCCACCCGACCATCGCGGATCGAGAAGCCGCGAACGCTGGGAGCCTCCGGCTCGGCGAGCGAGCAGATCAAATACAGCGGGTCGGGCCAGTTCTCGGCCAGATTGATGTCGGTCTGCGAGGGCTCGGCGGGGCTCGACGTATGCGAGTGGTAGATCGCCGCGATCTCTTCGCCGCGCTCGGAGATCTCCATCGTGATGCGGAACTGGTCCTGAGGATGAATCGTGTAGCGCAGCGGGCTCGCCTCCGCGTTGCGGGCTCGGTAGACCCGGGTCGCCGCTGCCGTCGCTGCCGGAGACCATCCCGCAGCACTCGTTGGGCGCCTCCTCGCGGGCGTGGGCGACGATCTCATCGAGCAGTTCTCTGGCGATCGTCAAGGTCGGCTGAGGTTAGTCGTCAAAGCGGGCCGGCGCGCGCCTGTCCGTGCCCGGTTGACGGGATATCGCCGGAGTGCTAGTGTGCTAGCGCAATGGCACACCAGCCCGGAGCACCCACCCAAGAGCTGGCGCCCGACCTCGAGCGCGCCGGCGACCTTCCGGTCGGCGCCCAGCTCGGCTGGCGGTTGCGGGTGCTGATCGCAAGCGGGCAGCTGGGGCCCGGCGACCGCCTGCCGGGAGTCCGCGAGCTGGCCAGCGGCACCGGCGTCAACGTGAACACCGCCCGGGCGGTCTATCGCCGCCTGGAGGACGAGGGCCTGATCGTCTCGCGCCACGGCCTGGGCACCTTCGTGGCCGAGGGCGCACCGGCCTCCCCCGACCTGGAGCGCCTCGCCGCGGAGGCCGCGGAAAGCGCTCGCGCAAGCGGTGTCGACCCTCGCGACCTGGCCCGGGCGATCTACGCGGGCAGCGTGCCGAGCGTCGCCCCGGTCGCGACCTCCGGCCTGCTCCCGGCCGAGCCCCCGCAAGCCGAGCCCCTCGCCGCGGACGGCGACGAGCGGCTCGGCCGGCGCGAGCTGCGCCGGCAGATAGCCCGCCTCGAGGCCCAGCTCGCCTCCTACCCGGCGGAGGCTCGAAAGCCCGGCGAGCCCACCCACCCGCTGCTTCGCCCCAAGGGGCACGTCGCCGACATGGCGGAGCTGGAGGCGATCCGCGACGAGCTGATGGAGCGGCTGAAGCGAGCCCGCGGGGCGGCGGAGCGCCGAGGCGAGCGTGCAACAGCGCGCCCGCGTCCGCCTCGAGGAGATGGTGAGCGACCCGGCCGCTCACAAGTGGGAGACGGTTTCCAGGCAGGATCTCGGCGAGCCCGGCTGCGCGAGCGTGGAGGTGCAGCCGCGCTGGGGACCGGTCGGGGCGCTGATGAACTGGTGGCGAGTAAAGGTCTCGTCGGGGTGTCCGTTAGCCGAGCAGCAGACGGCGTAGGCGCCCGCGCGAGGGTCAGGCCCCCGCGCAGGCGGCCCATGGAAGGAGGCGAGAATGGTCCGATCCGTTGCCGATAGGGCATTCCTGCCCGCCAAGTCGCTGTTCGAGCAGGTGGGGAACATGATGATCCTCACCGGCAAGACGATCACGGCGACCGTCAGGCCCCCCTACCCCTACGGCGGCGAGTTCATCTCCCAGTTCATCTTCGCGCTCCAGCTTTGCTGGTTTCCGATGCTGATCTCGACCGTCGCCTTCGGCTTCGGCGCCCCGGGGCTCCAGGCGGCCAACTTCGCCTCCTTGTTCGGGGCCCTCGACCGGCTCGGGGGCTTTTTCGTTTTGGCCTCGATCCGCGAGTTCGCCCCCTTCGTGACCGCGGTCGTGGTCGCCGGGGTGGCGGGGACGGCGATCACCGCCGATTTGGGGGCCAGAAAGATCCGCGAGGAGCTCGACGCCCTGCAGGTGCTCGGGGTCGACCCGATCAAGAACCTGGTCGTGCCCCGCTTCCTCTCGCTGATGTTGATCACGGGGCTTTTGGACATCTACGCGCTTTTGTTCGGGATCGCCGGCGGCGTCTTTGCCACCCTCGCCTACCACGCCCCCCTGGGCGGCTTTTTCGCCACCTTGCTCACCAACGCCTCGGTGACAGAGCTCTGGGGCTCGATCCTGAAGACGACCCTGTTCGGGGCGATCATCGCGATCGTCTGCTCCTATAAGGGCATGAACGCCTCCGGGGGCGCCGCCGGGGTGGGCCGGGCGGTAAACGAGGCGGTCGTGATCGCCTTCCTTGGGCGTCTTTGCCTTCAACTACGTCTTCACCCAGACCCTGCTCGCCACCCACCCCGAGCTGCAGGTGCCGCAAGCTAGTGAGGCTGGCTCGCCGTGCCCCGCGAGTGGCTTTCGTCCTTGGGCGAGATCGCCGGCTTTTCGGCCAAGACCATGGGGCTCGTTTACTCGGGCCGGGTGCTTCAGTTCTTCGGCGAGACGCTTCGCCAGGCGGGGATCCTGATCTTGGGCTCGACGATCGTGATCTGGGGCCTCGTGTTCATCTTGGGCCTTCAGTGCGGGATCGAGGGCGCCTATTTCAACCGCTCTTTGGGCGCCCCCTCCTATGCGGGCGTCTTTGCCGCCTGGTGTGACCTACGCGAGGTGATCCCCTACGCCTTCGGCTACATGATGGCGGCCAAGGTGGGCACCGGGATCGTCGCCGAGCTCGGCGCGATGCGGATCTCTGATGAGATCGACGCGCTCGAGGTGATGGGGGTCCCGCCGATGACCTTCTTGGCCGCCACCCGCCTGCTCGGCGCCTGGCTGACTTTGCCGTTCATGTACTTGACCGCGATCGGGATCGGCTACTTCGCCTCCTATCTGGCGGTCGTGCAGCAGATCGGCGACGTTTCCTCGGGCGGCTACTTCCTCATCTTCTGGATGTTCCAAAACCCGCCCGACCTCTTATTCAGCTTGATCAAGGCGATGTTCATGGCCACCGCGATCGTCTTGGTCGGCTGCTACTACGGCTACACCGCCTCCGGCGGCCCGGTCGGGGTGGGCACGGCGACCGCCAAGTCGATGGTCTTGAACATCGTCTTGGTGCACATCATCGGGATGATGGGGACCCTGGTCTTTTGGGGGGCCAACCCGAGGGCGCCGATCGGGGGGTGACGTGAGCGCCCGAGTGGAAATCGTCAAACCTGACCCCGGTCGCCGTCTCCTCGACCGGCTCGCGCCCGGCTTTGTGCTGCTGGTGATGGGCATCGGGTGCCTGGTGCTGTGGATCGGCATCCCGCTCGGCGTCCTCTGGGCGCTCTCCAGGGCGACCGAGTCGAGCACCCAGCACTTCGTGCTCGCCCTGATCGCCGTCCCGGCGGCGATGGTCCTCTTCGCGCCGGCCCTGTTGTGGCTCAACGGCCTCTACCTGCGGCTGATCGGCGCCCTGCGACCGGAGGACGACGAGGATCGTCGCTGGCGCGTCGGCGGGCCGCTCGAACTCTTCCTCTACGTATCGATGGTGATCGCCTTCGCAGCGCTGCTCGCCTGGATCTTCTTCTTCTTCGGCGAGCGCCCGCCCGACCCGCGGACGCTCTGAGAGGTCGCCGCCCTCGCCGGCTCAATACCAGGCGGAGGCGGGGTCACGGGGAGGCTCTGAGAGATCGCCGCCCGCGGTGCCGAGCAGGTCGGGATCGTCGCGCCCAAGCTCCCAGAGCAGATCGTCGAGCACGGGGGGCTCCATCCCGGCCGCCTGGGCCACCTGCCCGAACGCGGCGCGTGTCGCCTCACGGACCTCGTCGCGCGTTCCGGGAGGGACGAGGCCGGAGCGCAGCGCGAGCCGCATCAGGACGTTATCGGCGCACACCTCCCAGCTCTCGGGGTCGCCTACCTCGAGCCAGCCGCGACGGGCGCAGATCTTCGCGAACAGGAACGACTTCTTCGCCAGCGGATCGGCGTAGGCCTCGTAGCGGGCCAGCAGCTCCAGCAGCCCGCCCGTGCCACCAAGCCGGCCCGCGCTCGCGGCGAGCAGCGCCTCGGCCTCCCCCCCGTGGTCGCGCTCCAACCCGGCGGCCAGGTCTCGCCACAGCGCCGCGCGGCGCTCCGGATCGGCCACCGTCTCGCCGCCGATCCGAAACAGCTCCGCGACGCGCTCGGGGGTCACACCCGCGCAGGCCGGCGGCGGTCAGCAGGCCGCGCTGGCGTCGCGCCTGCTGAAGCCCCACCGCCCAAAGCAGCGCGCTGCCCTCGAACGGTCCCGTTCCCGTCGACCAGGAACCGGCCGCGGTAGCCCGTCCGGTGGTCGATCGCGCAGAGAAAGATCGCCGCGTCCGGGTCGGGAACGTGCGAGAAGCGCGGCGGCTCGTAGCCGTCCGTGAGCTCCCGCACCCGCTGGGCCACGCGCTCGACCGCGTGCATCTCAGCCTCTGGGTGAGTTTGGACCATCCCGCATATCATCGTGCCATGGGGGCGCAGGTGGCGCTCAATGAGCGTGGGGAAGACGCGACGGCCGGGTTGAGACAGTCAGCCGCGGGACACGGTCCCAGATGTCGTCGCTCCTCCGCCGCACCACCCACGCTTCCCGCTCATGGACGGGATGCGGGCGATCGCGGTGCTGAGCGTCGTCCTCGTCCACACCACCGTTGGGGCCACGGGATCTTCCGGTCGTTGGGGCCGCTGCTCGCCCACCTGAACATCGGGGTGACGATCTTCTTCCTCATCTCGGGGTTCCTGCTGTACCGGCCGTTCATCGCCCATCGGAACGGCGGCGCGGCTGCGCCCCCGGTGGTCCAGTACGCGAAACGGCGTTTTCTGCGCATCTACCCCGCGTATTGGCTGGTGCTGACCGTCCTGGTGATCGTCCCGGGACTCACCGGCGTCGGCAACGGCGACGTGGTGGGCCTTCAGTACGGAATCGTGCAGACGCTGCCCTTGCCAGGAGCGGCCGACTGCAACGGTCTTCCTGTGCAGTGCGGGCTCGCTCAGACCTGGAGCCTCGTCGTCGAGGTGACCTTCTACGCCGCGCTCCCGCTGTACGTGCTGGCCGCGGCGTACCTGGCGCGCGGGCGGAGCGTGCGAAGCTGGATGCGCCTCGAGCTCCTGGTGCTGCGCCGTTCTGTCGGTCGTCTCGGTGATGCTCCATTTCGTCGGTCTCGACGGCACGGCCCCGACGGATCCTGGGCTCGGCACGAGCGTGATCGGCTACGTGTTCTGGTTCGCGCTCGGGATGGGTCTGGCGGTTGCTCTCGGTGGGGCTCGAGCGCCGTGAGCGCCAGCCGGCACTGATCCGCCTGGTCGCCGTCCCGTCCCTCGATCCCCTGGGCCCTTGCGCTTCGCCGCCTACGCGTTGTTGACCGTCTGGCTGCCTGATCACCCCGTTCATCCTGGCGAAGGACCGATTAGCTGATCGTGATCCACCTCGCCTTCGGAGCGATCGCCGCGCTCCTGTTGCTGCCGGCGGTGTTCGGCGATCGCTCGGGCGGCCTGCCTCGGCGCTTCCTCGCCCACCCGGTGGTGGCGTGGCTGGGCCTGATCTCCTACGGGATCTTCCTCTGGCACTACGTGGTCAGCCGCCACCTGGGAGGCAGGGCGAACCTTGACCCGGTCCTGCTCCTGATCACAACGCTCGCGATCACGATCCCGTGCGCCGCGGCGAGCTACTACCTGGTCGAGCGCCCGCTGCTGCGCCTCAAGTACCGCCGGCTGCGGGACGTGATGGGCTGCGTCAGGGGCGTACGACAGGTCCTCGACCTGCGCCGCAGCGCGTGCCTTAGCCGCGTCGCGGCCAACCCCAATCCGAGGGCATCGATCACCTCGCCGCCGATAGAGTCCGAGACCCCCGAGCCCGGAGAGGACTGCATGCGCCCCACCTTCGCCCTGCCGATTGTCACCTTCACCCTTGTCGCGTCACTGCTCGCCGGTTGCGGGAGCGATGACGACTCGAACGGCAATACGAACGGCAACACGACCACTGCGACTACCGCCGCAAGCCCGGTCTGCGCGGACGTCTCGAACCTCCGGTCGGCAGCCAGCGATTTCAAGCAGCTCGATGCGAGCACTGCCTCGGCGAACGAGGTGAAGCAGGCAATCTTCACCCTGGGCACAAGCGCCCAAGCTCTCGCAACGACAGCTTCTGAAGCGGCTGGCCCGGCCAAGGCAAGTCTCAAATCCGCAGTGAGCAGCTTCCAGTCGGAGCTCAAGTCGGCCGTGGATCAGCCGGTATCGCAGCAACTGGTCGCGCTTGGGACCGCGATCGGTGATCTGGAGAGCTCGCTCAGCCAGGCGGCGAGAAAGCTCGATTGCAACCCGTGACGCCTACTCGGGCACAGCCGAGCGGCTAGCTACCACCAGACCACCGAGTCGATGTCCTCGAGCTCCTCGACCGGCTTCGTGTAGACGCCCGACGAGAGGTACTTCCAGCCGTCGTCGGGGGCGATGAAGACGACGTTGCCCTGATCGAGCTCGGTGGCGATCCGGACCGCGATCGCAGCTACCGCCCCCGTCGATACCCCGGCGAACATGCCCTCGTCGTGCAGCAGACGCTGGGTCCAGACGATCGCGTCGCGGTTGGAAACCATGATCTTGCGATCCAGCACCGAGAGGTCGATGATCGGCGGGATGAAGCCGTCGTCGAGCGAGCGCAGGCCCTGGACCAACTCGCCCTGCATCGGCTCGGCGGCGACGATCTTCGTCTCGGGGTCGTGCTCCTTGAGGCGCCGTCCGACGCCCATCAGCGTTCCCCCGGTGCCGAGCCCGGCGACGAACGCGGCCACCTCGTCGAGCTCCTCGAGGATCTCCGGCGCGGTGCCGTCGTAGTGGGCGCTGGGGTTGGCCTCGTTTCCGTACTGGTAGGGCATGTAGTAGGAGGCATCCGCGCCGGCCATCTCCAGGGCCAGCTCGACGGCGCCGTTCGAGCCCTTGGCGCCCTCTGAGTAGACGATCTCCGCGCCGTACATGCGCAAAAGCTGGGTGCGCTCCTCGGTGACGTTGTCGGGCATCACGACCTTCAGCGGGTAGCCCTTGCGCCGGCAGATCATGCCCAGCGAGATCCCGGTGTTGCCCGAGGTCGGCTCGAGGATCGTCTGGCCGGGCTGGATCGCGCCCTCGCGCCTCGGCCTCCTCGATCATCGCCTTGGCGACCCGGTCCTTGACCGAGCCGGTCGGGTTGCGGCCCTCCAGCTTCACGAAGATGCGTACGCCCGGCTTCGGCGACAGCCGCGGCAGCTCGACCAGCGGCGTGTTGCCGACCGCCTCGACGACGTTCGCGTAGCGCCCGCCGCAGGGGCGGTTGAGGGTCTCGTCGACCATCGCTTTAGCAAGTGTAGTGAGGAACTGAGTATGTTCCTGTGCGCATTCACACCCGCGCGAAGGAGAGGACTCAAGGATGATCAGGGGCACACGGACGAGGATCGGGATCGCGCTGATCACGGCGCTCGCGACGGCCGGCATCGCCGCCGGCTGCGGGGGTGACGACGACGATGGGGCGGCGATCTCGGGACCCGTCAACGAGGGGACTCTGTTCGTCGGCCTCGACACCCCCTATCCCCCGTTCGCCGAGGGCCAGCCGCCCAACGCCACCGGCTACGACGTCGAGATCCTGGACGCGATCGCCGAGGACCTCGGACCTGACGATCGAGTACCAGGACACCGGCTTCCCGACCATCTTCCGTGACGTGGCAGCCGGCCAGTTCGACACCGCCGCCGCGGCGTCGTCGATCAAGCCCGGGCGCGAGAAGGTCGTCGACTTCACCGACCCCTACTACCTGAGCGCGACCGCGCTCGTCGTCCCGGAGGGCTCGGACATCGCCACGACCGACGACCTCGGCGGCGTGATCGTCGGCGTCCAGGACGCAACCGTCCAGGAGGAGATCGCCAATGACACCGACGCAGGCGAGGTTCGCGCCTTCCCCGAGGGGACGACGGCGCTCACCGCGCTGCTCACCGGCCAGGTGGAGGCGGTGCTCGTCGACGAGGCCGTCGGCGCCGACTTCCTCGAGAAGCAGGGCGGAGTCGAGGTCATCATCGTCGAGTCGATCCCCGGCGACGACCTGTTCGGGTTCGCGGTCGCGCCCGACAACGACGCCCTGCGCGAGGCGATGAACGACGCCCTGGCGACGATCAAGGAAGACGGCACGATGGCCGAGCTGTACGACAAGTACTTCGGCACCGAGCCACCCGCCAAGGTCCTCGAGGGCACGAACGAGCTGCTCACGAACGACTAGCGACGAACGGCAAACCAGCTGCAGCGAAGGGGCGCCGTACGGCGCCCCTTCTCGTTGTGCTCGAACCGACTAGCCTCGCCAGCCGACCACGAGCGGAGGTGACCGATGGACTTCATCACCAACTTCTACTTCGACTTCGGCATCATGGGCGACGAGTTCAGCCGCGTCCTCGACGGCTTCTGGCTCACCGTCAAGCTCTCGATCATCTCCGGGGTCCTCTCCCTGGCCTGGGGGTTGGTGCTCGCCGTGCTGCGCCAGCTTCCGGGGAGGGCGCTCGCGCCCGTGCGCTGGCTGACGATCGCCTACATCGACGTCTTCCGAGGCATACCGCTGCTGCTGGTGCTCCTCCTGCTTTCGGGCTTCCTCTCCGCGGCGCAATTCGAGGGCGTGATCCCGCGAGAGCTCGGGCTCCCGACCTGGTTCGGCGAGACGTCGCCGTTCTGGTGGGGCGTGATGGGACTGACGATCACCTACGGCGCCTACATGGCCGAGGTCTACCGCGCCGGAATCGAGGCCGTTCCGCGCGGGCAGATGGAGGCAGCCCGCTCGCTCGGCATGAACCATGGCCAGGCGATGCGCTTCGTGATCGTGCCCCAGGCCGTGCGCAAGGTGATCCCGCCGCTGCTGAACGACTTCATCGCCCTGATGAAGGACACGTCACTGGTCGGCATCCTCGGCGCGCTCGAGGTGGTCCAGGTCGGCTTCGACGTCCAGACCGAGCAGATCAACGGCTCCGCGCTGACGCTCGGCGCGCTGATGTTCCTCGTGATCACGATCCCGCTCGCCCGCCTGGTCGACTGGCTGATCGCCCGCGAGCAGCGCAAGACCGAGCGCGGCGGAGGGCCCTCGGCAGGCGCGCCGGGCGAGGTCGAGCCGAGGCCGGCCGGACCGCCGGCGACCGGGATGGCCGGGGCATAGGATCGCGCCGGTGGAGCGAGCGAGCACGCCGATGACGGGCTGGAAGGGCACCGGCCGCGTCCGGCGGGTCGATGCTGCAGGCTCGAGGGCGTCCACAAGCGCTTCGGCCAGCTGCGAGGTCCTGCGCGGCGTCAACCTCGACGTCGATCGCGGCCAGGTCGTCTGCGTGATCGGCCCCAGCGGCTCGGGCAAGTCGACGCTGCTGCGCTGCATCAACCTGCTCGAGCCGCTCGATGCAGGGCAGGATCCTGCTCGAGGGCAGGGAGATCACCGGCAAGACGACGCGCCGACGACCGCAACTACGTCCGCCAGCGGGTCGGGATGGTCTTCCAGCAGTTCAACCTCTTCCCGCACAAGACGGCGCTCGAGAACGTCTCGCTGGCTCCCGAGAAGGTGCTCGAGCGCTCAGGGGCCGAGGCGCGCGCGAAGGCCGAGGCGCTGCTCGACCCGAGTGGGCCTCGCGGACAAGGTGAACGAATACCCGGAGCGCCTCTCGGGCGGCCAGCAGCAGCGGGTGGCGATCGCGCGGGCCCTGGCGATGGACCCGCACGTGATGCTGTTCGACGAGGTGACGAGCGCGCTCGACCCCGAGCTGATCAAGGAGGTCCTCGACGTGATGCGCGAGCTCGCCTCGGAGGGGATGACGATGGTCGTCGTCACCCACGAGATCGGCTTCGCCCGCGAGGTCGCCGACGAGGTCGTGTTCATGGACGGCGGCGTCGATCGTCGAGCAGGGCGCGCCGGCCCAGGTCCTCGACAAGCCCGCGCGAGGAGCGCACCAAGCGCTTCCTGGGGCTGGTGCTTGGAGCACTAGCGGTGGAGCAGTACGCTTCGGCGGTGGCGGCGCCTGCCCGGCTGGATGTCGTGATCATCTCCTACCGCTGCGAGGAGCTGCTGCGCGACTGCCTCAGCTCGCTTCGCGACCACCCGGCAAGCGGCGGGATGACCGTGCGAGTCGTCGACAACGCCTCGGGCGACGGCACGGCGGAGATGGTCGCGCCGCGAGTTCCCCGAGGTCGGCCTGATCGTGGCGCCGAGGAACATCGGCTTCGGCGCCGCCAGCAACGTCGTGATCGGGCGGCGGCACCAGCCCCTACGTGCTCGTGCCTCAACCCCGACACGCGGGTGACGCCGGGCGCCCTCGGACCGGCTGCTCGACGCTGATGGACGAGCAACCCCAGGTCGGCATCTCGGGCTGCCGGCTGGAGCTCGAGGACGGCAGGCTTCGACCACGCCGCCAAGCGCTCGTTCCCCACCCCGCTGAGCGCGCTCGGGCACTTCACCGGCCTCGGGCGGCGACGCGAATCCGGGATCCTCGCCGCCTACCGGGCGCCCGGACGTCGAGTCGCGGGCCCGTCGACGCCGTCAACGGCGCCTTCATGCTGATCCGCCGCTCGGCGCTCGACGAGGTCGGGCTCTTCGACGAGGGCTACTGGATGTACATGGAGGACCTCGACCTCTGCTACCGCTTCGCCCAGGCGGGCTGGGTCACCTGGTACGAGCCCTCGGTGACGGTGATCCACGTCAAGGCCGGGATCGAGCGGCCTGGTCCGCTCGCCGAAGCTGAACTACGCCTTCCACTACGGCATGTACCGCTTCTACCGCAAGCACTACGCGGCAACGCGAAGCGCGCTCGTGAACGCCGTCGTCTACGCCGGGATCGCGGCGAAGCTGGCGCTGAGCGTGCTGCGAGGAGCGGTTGGGGGCCGCGACAGGCGCACGCGCTCGCCCTGACGGGCGCAACCGCCCACCACCCCTGGCGCGGTCGCTCTAAAGTGGTCCCTTGGGAGGGAGCGAAAGCGTGAGTCAAGTCATCGCCAGCTCAGGAGAGCGCCAGGAGCGCGGTTCCAGCGCCGCGCAGCTCACCGTGGCGCCGGCCGGCCCCTTTCCGTCGCGGCTGGCGGTCGGTCGTGGTCAGGCCTTCTTCGTAGACGGGACGTGTAGCCACCCAACTCGCCGGATCCAGTCGCTTCAGATCAAGCTGGGCGATCAAATGCAACCGGTGCTCGCATCGGGCATGCCCCGGCCCACCGCGACGGAGGACAGCGACTACTGGTGGACGATCGTGACCGTGCCGCCGACGGACGAGCCGCGCACCGATTGGGTCGAGCTGATCGCGACGCTCGACGACGGCAGCGAGGCGACAGCCCCGCTTGGGGCGATCGACCTGACGCCCGACCTGGAGGGGCCGGATGAAGCCTCGAGCAATGGCCGCTCCGCCCCCGTGGCGGAGCTGGTCGGCGGTACCGACCGGGGCGAGCCCCTGGTGGCGGTGTGCATGGCCACCTACGAGCCCCC